>JAXMEA010000001.1:0-257212 GCA_046348525.1 Alphaproteobacteria bacterium
GAACAGGACGACCATATCTATGGCGGCATCAGCTATACCAACCAGCCCAACGGCACGATCAGCTATCCGATGTGGGACTATTTTTCCAAGGGCCAGGGCGTGGTGCTGGGGGCCTATACCTTCGGCCAGGCGGCGTTCCTGGCCGCCGCCAAGCCGCCGGAAGAGCGCATCCAGGACGCGCTGGAATATGGCTCCAAGGTCCATCCGCAATACAAGGAAGAGTTCGATTGCGGCGTAGCCGTGGCCTGGCACCGAGTGCCCTGGACCTTGGGTTGCGCCGGCGCATGGACGGAACCCGCCCGCACCATTCATTACGACAATCTGTGTGCCTTGGACGGACGCATCGTGCTGGCGGGCGAACATGCTTCGCGCATTCCCGCCTGGCAGGAAGGCGCGGTGACCTCGTCCATCGATGCGATCACCCGCCTGCACAAACGCGTCATGGGCGCGTAAGGGAGAACAGGACCATGAAATTCCGCACCGCCATCGCCGCCACGCTGCTGCTGGCCACCGCCCTTCCCGCAATCGCGGACACCGCCGCGCCGACACCGCCCCCGCCGCCGCGCCGCGGCCTGGGCGGCTTCGGTGGCGGCCCCTTTCCGCAACAGGATGGTGAGGCCATCTACAAGGGTGTCTGCCAGGGCTGCCACATGCCCGACGGCAAGGGCGCGGTCGGCGCCGGCATGTATCCGTCACTGGTCAAGAACGAGAACCTGGAGACCGCCGGTTATCCCGTCGGCGTGATCGTGAAAGGCCAGAAGGCCATGCCGGTCCTGGGCCCGTTCTTCACCGACCAGCAGGTCGCAAATGTGGTGAACTACATCCGCACCCACTTCGGCAACAAGTACAGGGACAAGGTCAAGCCGGAAGACGTGAAGCTGATGCGATAGAGCAAAGCGCCCGGAAAAAGAAAAGGCGGCCACCAGTGGTTGCCTTTTTTATTTGAGCTGTCCGAACGGCCGCTATTGGCCCAAAGCGGACATTAATTGTGCCCGTCAAGCGAATTGTGCCCGTCGGGCGCCCAATTCGATTCTCACCTACTTCGTTAGGTCGCCTTTTCGGACAAGCTGAGTGGTCTAGCCATGAGGATTTTTGGGTTACGGCTTTTGAGCGAAAGCCAGAGTGGTGGATGGTTGATTTCTGACTTGCGGCTTTGGCTTGGACGGCACCAGGGGCGTTCCGTGGCCTTCGAGCTTTTGGCCGTTCTCGTCAACCGGATCACCGTCATCGTCGATCAGTTGGCCGCCGAAATTCCTGGCCGTACCCGGGGGATAATGCGGACGATCAAGAGTTTTAACAAAGAAATCCCGGCTGGGTAGGCCTTCGGTACGCCGCTCCATTCCAGGAAAGGAGGCTTCCGTAGTGCCCGGCGGAACGCCCTGCGGGATACGAGTCTCGGCGCCCCGTATGGTATTGGCCTTGATCGCTTCAAAAGCCTCCTTTCGCCATACTTCTCCCGCCAATATCGGAACATCTATTGGCTTGTCGGGGTTCACCACAAAGGCGGACGAGAATTTGATACGATAGACGCTCGAAATTCCGTCATATTTGCCAGTCTGTTCGTTGTACATGCCATCGGCATTGCGTCTTAAGGCAAAATACAGACCGACATGGTCTTCATGTTCGCGGATACCTTGCTGTCCACCATCCTGAGCAAAGGTGTTCTCGGCATAAAGATCGCGCCAGTTGCGATAACCGCCGATCAAGCCGGTGCCGCTCATGCCGTCGGGCGCGATGTTCAGCTTAATCTTGCCTTTGCTGAAATTGGTATCGCCGGTCTGATCATAAAACCAGGCGATGCGGGGTGTGTGCAGGTGATCGACCTGCTCGGTTTCCACCACGCCATTGCGGATGGTTGCTTTCAGCTTGGTGTACTGGGCCGATTGCAGGATTCGATAGGAATAGTCTACCGCTATTCCGTTGCGCGCATCTTTGACGATCTTGTCGGGCGAAAAACCGATTTCCAAGGTGGCATTGTCGTCGTTCATCGGGTCTTGGTTGCCCGAGATGCGGATGACCATTGTATAGAGGCCGTCCTGCATCTTGTCGTTGGCGCGCAGGTCCAATGTGGCGTTGCCATTGCCGCGCCAAGGCGCATCGCAGCCCCAGGCCCGGTACAAGTTGTTGTCGATTCCCCGTTCCCCGTCGGGGCTGACGAAATCATTCGCCTTAATCTTGCCATCCAGGTTGAAGCCGTCGGCGATGCGCCCGGTCACCTGTGGCTGGCCGGGATCGTCAGCGGCCCAGGGATTGACGTAAGTTTCAATACCACGCTTGTAGCCGCGATACGCGACTGCACGGTTCCAAATGCTGAAATATGCACCCTGAGGTGACCTCACTTGATCCAGTCCCGGCGGCTCCGAAATCCAGTCGATTTCTTGCTGTGAGCGCCACTTCTGTCGCGCCACCGCGATCTTGGTCTGACTGGGATTGGCAAAATGGCGGGTGCTGCCATGCGGGCAGTCTACACCTGGCTCGATCTCTCCCTTGCGGCTGAAATCTGCCCGGCCTCCATAGCGGAAGGCATACTCATAGGCGCCTACCACAAAGCCGCGGCTCCAAGGCGCTGCCTCGGCAGGCAGGGCTATGCCGGTAAGGGCCGCAGCGGCTGAACAAGCCATCAGACGCTTTCGAAGAGTCATGGACATCCTCCCCCGAGGGTATGAGGACAAAATAGCATGACTAATGGTCAGTTTAGATGCCAAAGGTTGAATTCCACCTAGTAACAGTTTTTGCAGCGCAACATTGAGGCTTTTTACCGATTTGTTTTGATAACTGCTTGTGGCGCAAAGCAGAAGGTTAGTTGGATGGGAACGAATGACCGCTTTTGCGGTAAAGCGGACATTCTGCGTTGATCTACGTTCAGCCCTTAAAATTATGAGAAGCGGCCCAAGCCAAGAACAAACTGGGCCAGGCGGCATTGGGCTTGCCGGGGGTGCCTTTCACTCCAAAGGCATGTCCGCCAGATTCAAAAGCGTGCAATTCAGAGGAGACCTTGGCCGCCTGCATCGCAAAAAAGAGTGCCATGCCATTGGGAAGGGCCGGCACCACGTCGTCATCCGCGGCTAGGCAAACCCATGATGGTGATGCATCCGGCATGACATGCAGTTCCAGGGAATGTTCAGACACGGCTTCTGGTGACGGATTTTCGCCTAAAAGTTTGTCGCGTGAGCCCCGATGCGCGCCCGTTCCCATCGTTATGACTGGATACATATGCGCAGCTATGTCGGGCCTTGCAGCCATCTGATCCGCCGAGCTGACGGGATTATAGGTATTCATGGCGTGCCGGATCGCGAGCGCGGCAGACACGTGGCCACCGGCAGAAAATCCGATGACGGCCAATCTTTGTATCCCGTACTCGCCAGCGCGGATCAACCGCATGGCGCGCTGCGCATCCTGTAGGGCCACGATCTCTCGGTTTTTCCAGCCTTCGCTCGGCAAGCGGTAACGCAGCACGAAACATGTAATACCCAGCGATGCGAAATACTGCGCAACTTCAAGTCCACCCCGATCGGCGCCTTCAACGGCATAGCCGCCGCCCGGAATCACCAGAAGGCCCAGACCAGTGGGCCGTGCTGGGCGGTACACAAAATAGCCCGGCGTTTGGATTTGGCTTACTGCACGAAAGTGAAAACCATCGGGCAGCACGTCTTCGACAACTTTCAACTGAAGCCTGATCCCTTCGCCGCCCGGCGGCTCAGCCGGCCACAATGCCACAAATTCCCGGGAATCACCGGGACGGTAGCCCGGTTCAGTTTGGGCGTGCGCCACATGGGAAACCAATGTGCCTGCCAGCCCAAGACCAATTGCGGTTCGCCGATCCAAGCATCCCTCCATTGTTCAGCGGAACGGCTTCTTACCTCCGAAAGCGAGGGAAGATCAAAACGCGGGGGCTTGAGAGCAATCTGGGGCGAATGACCGCTTTTGGCGCAAAGCGGACATTCCCACAGCACGCCTAATGGTCCGCTCTCTTTATCGAAGCTGTTTTCCCATTCTGGTAATCGGCACCGTCACGCCGCTGGGCGTGGGCACGTCCATGCGCTCGATCTCTTCATAACCGCAGGCCCGATACAGTGGCTCGCCGCCCGCGGTGGCGCCCAGTTCGGTGCGGCTGAAGCCTTCGGCCTTGGCGGCCGCTTCGCACAGGGCGATGATCTTTTTGCCCACGCCGCGGCGCACGAAATCCGGCGCGGTGTACATGGCGCGCACGCGCGCGGGCTCGGTCGCCGGATCCAGCAGCCGCGCATCACGGCCCGCGGTGTGATTGCCGCCGAACAGGGTGGCGCGCCTGCTCCAGCCGCCACAGCCCGCCAGCACGCCATCCTCCTCCAGAATGAAATAGGTGCCGTCCGCGATGAGCTGGCTGTCGACGCCCATCACCGCGAAAGACGCCTCGACCTTTTCTGGCGTCAGGAACTGCGGCAGCAGCTGGCGAATCGCCGCCGTCATCAGTTGCTGGAGCGCGGGCATGTCGGCCGGTACGGCCAGGCGGTGGGTGAACATGCCTGTTTCTAGCACGCGCCCCTAACGCCCAAAACGGCGTGCTTCCTGCGCCGCCGCTCGCTCAAGCTCGCGGCGTTCGTCGCTTTCGCAGGTCCACAGGACCTGCTCATGCGCTTCGCGCACCGCTCCTCACGCCCAAAAAACCGCCACCCTGCCACCCGGTCCGCCCAGCAAAGCGCCAATTTCAAAGGCTTTTCCGGCAAATCCGGCCTTTTTCGCGCCGCCAATTCCGGCCCGCTGATTGCAATGGTTAAGCGGCAGGGCGTGTGGGCGCCGCCTGCCGTCTGCCTTCATCCCACCCAAAGGAGCAAAAATGAAAAGCCGCACGAAAACCCTGGCCTTGGCCGCTGTAGCGGGTGCTGTCCTGCTGACCTCCGGATTCAAGGCCTCGGCCGCCGAGATCGAGCGCGTCTATGGCCCCAACGCCATGTCGCCCATCGCCGCCGGCGTCAGCGTGCCGCCGGGCTACACAACCTTCTATATCTCGGGCGCCCTGCCTTCGCCGGTCACGCCCGCCTCGCCGGGCACCCCGGCCAACTATGGCGACATCACCCAGCAGACCCGCTCGGTGCTGGATAACCTGAAGGCGACCATGGACAAGATGGGCGTGGGCTTTGGCGATGTGGTCGCCGCGCATGTGTTCCTGGACCCGACCGCCGACTTCATGGCCATGAACAAGGTCTGGGCGACCGAGTTCGGCACCGCCGCCCAGCCCAACAAGCCGGCCCGTGCCGCCTTCCGCACCAATGCCCTGGTGCTGCCCGGCGCCCTGCTGGAAATCGAATTCGTTGCCGCCAAGAAGGTTTCGACGAAGAAGAAGTAGTCGTCCTTTTCCGGACAGCAAAAAGGCGGGCCTCGCGGCCCGCCTTTTTTGTTTGGGCAAAAGAAAAGGCGGGTCTTGCACACCCCGCCTTTTCCCTCGCCTCGTCCGTCCAGGGGAACAAACGAGATGCCCCCTCAGGCCTGCCTTCAGAACTTGTAAGTCAGGCGCGTATAGTAGAAGCCGCCATTGATGCCGTAAGGCGAGATGCCCAACGGCGCGCCGACGATGTTGGAGCCGTCCTGCAAGGTGGTCGGATCGCCCGGCACCACGCCGATGCCGGCGGGACGCTGGTCCAGCAGGTTGTTGGCGCCGAAGGCCACGGTCCAGGATTGCAGCCAGTTGTAGTCGATCTCCAGGTCGGTGATCGCCGTGCTCTTGACCTTGTTGTTGTAATAGACCGAACCGTCCGGCGTCAGGTCGACCGAGGTGGGACCATAGAAGGTCTCACGCAAGTTGATGGTCCAGGGGTCCAGGGTCCAGAGAGCGGAAAGGCCTATCTTCTCCTTGGGATTGGCGCGCGTCAGGTAGGTGCGGGCCGTCTGGTCGAACAGCGACACGCCCGGACCCAGCGCCGGCGGCGTGGGGATGATCTTGCTGATCGACGTGTCGTTGTAGTTGCCGGCCAGGGTCCAGTTGATCGAACCATAATCGCCGAAGTCGGTCAGGTAATTGGCCGAAATGTCGACGCCCTGGGTCAGGGTGCTGATGCCGTTAAGCAGCAAGGTCACGCCGGTGAAGGTCACTGTCGGGTCCAGCACGTTGCCATGGGCGGCGATCGCCAGGGGCACGGTCGGCGAGATCGGCGTGCCGCCCGAACCATAGAGCGAGCCGGTACCCACGATGCGGTTGCGCAGGCTGATCGAATAGGCGTCCACCGTCAGGCTGAAATTGTCGAACGGATGGGCGACGATGCCGACGCTGTAGCTGGTTGACGCTTCCGGCTGCAGCGGCGAAACCCCCAAAATCCTCGCTGCCGGCGAGTTGGGCGGCAACTGCACGAAGGCCGTGGTCGGGCCGACATTGGTGGCCGAATAGAACTCTTCCTGGATGGTCGGGGCGCGGAAGCCGGTCGAGATGGTGCCGCGGACCGCAAATTCCGGGGTAAAGTCGTAACGTGCGGTGATCTTGCCGACCTGGGCATCGCCGAAGTCGGTGTAATGCTCGAAGCGGCCGGCCAGGTCCACCGTCAGATCGGTGATCGGCGACACGGCAAAATCGATATAGGCCGCGTAATTCTTGCGGCTGTGGAAGCCGGAGTCGCTGGCCACGAAGCCCGGATAGGACGAGCCGCCTTCCTTGTAGGTGGATGCGAAGTCACCCTGGGTGATGCCGAAGGTGTTCTCGCGGCCTTCACCGCCCAGCGCGACCGTCAGGGGCGAGGCCAGCCCGACATTGAAGGTCTTGGTCAAGTCCAGGTTGAAGGTGGCTTCGGTAGCGGTGAAGCTGCCGTCATAGAAGTCCCGCGGCGTGGTGTGGGTATCCAGGAACAGCGAGCCGTTGGCGGACTGCAGGGTATAGATCTTGTCGCGGTCCTTGCCGTAGGTGCCCGAGATATCGAAGTTCCAGCCGAACACGACGCCCTTCAGGCCCAGACTGTAGCCGTAATCATCTTCGCGAAGGGCTTCCTGCGGATTGAAGCCATTGGGGAAGGGAATCAGTTCGCCGGCCGAATTGAACGCGCCGGACGAGCCGGAAAGATTGGGCGTGCGCGCCGCCGTGAGGCCGATATAGCCGGCCGGGTTGGTAACAGCGTTGAACGGCAGGTTGGAACCGGCCGCAGCGGTGATGCGGGTGGGCAGGCGGACATTTTCATAAGCCTTGGCGTTGCGTTCGCCATAAGAAGCGTTGCCGTACAAGGTCAGGCCCGGCTCGAGGTCATATTCGAAATTCGCCACGACCGTGGTCAGCATGGATTCGGGGTCGCCAACGATATGGTTGGCGCGCGGATAGTCTGCGACCAGCGCCTGGTTGTAGGGCGTCGGCCGGGTCTTGCCGTCCGCGCCGACCAGGCGGATATCCTGGGCGCCGCGCTGGGAGAATCCGCGATAACGCTTTTCGGCGGAAATGTTCAGGAAGCCTTTGCCACCCAGGTCAAAGCCGACATTGCCCGAGAAGTCATAGGTGTCGCCACCCTGCTCGAAATACTGGCCGCCGGTGGCGCTGACGAAGCCGCCCGAACTGTTCTTCTTCAGAATGATGTTGACCACGCCCGCGATGGCGTCGGTGCCGTACTGCGCCGCGGCGCCTTCCTGCAGCACTTCGACATGGTCAATGGCCGCCACCGGGATCAGGTCCAGGTCGGCGGTCGCCGCGCCCTGATACTGTCCGCTGAGGACGTGCAGGTTGCCGGTGGAGTGGCGGCGCTTGCCGTTGACCAGCACCAGCGTGTCGTTGGGCGAGAGGCCGCGCAGGCGGGCCGAAAGGGTCAGGGCGCCGGTGTCGCCACCCAGTGCCTCTGCGGAAAAGGACGGGGCGATCTGGGCCAGTGCCTGGATCAGGTTGGGCTGGCCGACCTTGGAGAGAGCGTCGGAGCCGATCACGGTGATGGGCGCGGCGCTGTCGGCGGCGGTCATGCCGGTGACGCGGGTACCGGTGACGATCACCGACTCGGTATCGGATTGGGCGACCTGCTGCGCCAGTGCGGGCGCGGCCAAAACGGCCATGGCGGTCACGGATGCGCCGATTAACAGCGCGGACTTGATCTTGGAAAACGTCTTGTCAGCAATCATGGGGGAACCCTTTGAATCTCGCCTGAGCGATGTGGATCTGGTCCCTCCGGTTCATTCCTCTCCCGGCTTTCGGCTAAAACAGTCTCCTCTTTGTGTTGAAGTGGCGGCGCCCGCGACTTCGCCGCGGGCGCCATTGCCCGTTAGAAGTTGAAGCTGATGCGAGTGTAGTAGAAGCCGCCATTGATGCCGTAGGGCGAGATGCCGAGCGGCGCGCCAACCACGTTCGAGCTGTCGGCCATCTGGGTCGGGCTGATCAACAGGCGGCTGTCAGGACGCTCGTCGGTCAGGTTGTTGGCGCCGAAGGCGATCGTCCAGGACTGCAGCCAGTGATAGTCGATCTCCAGGTCGGTAATGCCGGTGGTGTGCACTTCGTTCAGGAAGTACTGGCCGCCGTTCGGGCTGTTGAACACCGAGGTCGGGCCATACAGCGTCTCGCGCAGGTTGATCGACCATTCGTCCAGGGTCCACAGCGCGCTGAGGCCGATCTTTTCCTTCGGCGCGCCGCGGGTGAGCGTGGAGGTCGCGGTCTGGCTGAACAGGGTTTGCGGCGCCAGCAACGGCGGGGTCGGGATAACTTTGCTGATCGAGGTGTCGTTGTAGTTGCCGGCCAGGGTCCAGTTGATCGAACCCAGATCGCCGAAGTCGGTCAGGTAATTGATCGACAAGTCGATACCCTGGGTCAGGGTGCTGATGCCGTTGACGAACACCGCCACGCCGGTCTGGGTCACGGTCGGATCCAGCGCATTGCCGTGCGCCAGGATGGCGGTGGTGACGATCGGGGCGTTGTTGGCGCCGCCCGAACCGAACAGCGTGCCGGTGCCGACGATGCGGTTGCGCAGGCTGATCGAATAGGCGTCCAGGGTGATGGACATGTTGTCCAGCGGATGGGCGACGATGCCCGCGCTGTAGTTGGTCGAGGCTTCCGGCTGCAGCGGCCGCACGCCCAGGAGCGCGGCGGCAGGCGAGTTGGGCGGCAACTGCACGATCGCCGAGGTCGGCGAGACGTTGGTGGCCGAGTAGAACTCTTCCTGGATGGTCGGGGCGCGGAAGCCGGTCGAGATGGTGCCGCGCACCGCGAATTCCGGCGTGATGTCATAACGGGCGGTGATCTTGCCCACCTGCGCATCACCGAAGTCGGTGTAGTGCTCGAAGCGGCCGGCCACGTCGACCTGCAGGTCGGTGATCGGGGAGACGGCCAGGTCAAAATAGGCCGCATAGTTCTTGCGGCTGTGGGTGCCGGCGTCAGACGCCTGGAAGCCCGGATAGGACTGGCCGCCTTCCTTGTAGGTGGAGGCGAAATCGCCCTGGGCGATGCCGAAGGTGTTCTCGCGGCCTTCACCGCCGATGGCGACGGTCAGAGGCGTGGCCAGGCCCACATCATAATTCTTGGTGATGTCCAGGTTGAAGGTCAGTTCGCTGGCGGTGAACTGGCCGTCATAGAAATCCTTGGGCGTGGTGTGGGTGTCGATGAACAGCGAGCGGTTGGCGGAATTGTAAGTATAGATCTTGTCGCGGTCCTTGCCGTAGGTGCCCGAGATATCCCAGTGGTAGCCGGCAATCTCGCCCTTCAGGCCGACGGTGTAGCCGTAATCGTCTTCCTTCAGGCCTTCCTGCGGATTGAAGCCGGCAGGCGCGAAGATCAGTTCGCCCGGGGTGGTGAAGGTACCGGCCGAACCGGACGTCTGCGGCGTGCGGGCCGCGGTCAGGCCGACAAAGCCCTGCGGGTTGGAGACGGCGTTGAAAGGCTGGTTGGAGCCCGGCGCCGCGATCACCTGCGACGGCAGGCGGACATTCTCATAGGCCTTGGCCTGGCGTTCGCCATAGGTGCCATTGGCATACAGGGTCAGGTTGGGTTCCAGGTCGTATTCGAAGTTGACCGCCACGGTGGTCAGCATGGATTCCGGATCGCCGACAATGTGGTTGGCGCGCGGATAGTCATTGACCAGAGCCTGGTTATAGGGCGTGGCGCGGGTGACGCCGGCGGCATCGACCAGGCGGATGTCCTGGCCGCCCCGCTGGGAGAAGCCGCGATAGCGCTTTTCGCCGGTGATGCTCAGGAAGCCCTTGCCGCCCAGGTCGAAGCCGACGTTTCCGTTAAAGTCGTAGGTATCGCCGCCCTGCTCGAAATACTGGCCGCCAGTGGCGCTGACAATGCCGCCCGAATTATTGTGCTTGAGGATGATGTTCACCACGCCGGCGATGGCGTCGGTGCCGTACTGCGCCGCGGCGCCTTCCTGCAGCACTTCGACATGGTCGATTGCCTGGACCGGGATCAGGTCGAGGTCAGAGGTGGCCGCGCCCTGATACTGGCCGCCCAGCACGTGCAGGTTGCCGGTGGAGTGACGGCGCTTGCCGTTGACCAGGACCAGCGTGTCATTGGGCGACAGGCCGCGCAGGCGCGCCGAAAGCGTCAGGGCGCCGGTGTCGCCGCCCAGCGATTCAGCCTGGAAAGACGGGGTGATCTGGGCCAAAGCCTGGATCAGGTTGGGCTGGCCGACCTTGGAGAGGGCGTCGGAGCCGATAACAGTAATGGGAGCAGCGCTGTCGGCGGCGGTCATGCCGGTGACGCGGGTACCGGTGACGATCACCGATTCAGTTTCGCCTTGCGCAACCTGCTGCGCGAGCGCGGGGGCGGCCAAGGTGGCCAATGCGAGAATGGAAGCGCCCACGAACAGGGACGACTTGGTCTTGGTACGATACGGCATTAGGGAACCCCCGGATGTTTCGCTTGCGCGAAGTTGGCTTGGTTCCTTCCTGCTTGTTTCCCTCTGACGAATTATATTTTTGTGCAGTGCAAGATATTGCGATGACCGTAGGTCCATCCCTGTAAGTGCGTAAATCGGATTCTTTCAGGGATGTTTATGACCGAACAACGACGTGGCAATTATGCATCAAAATTATGCGCTTTTGATATTTTATGTCTTTCATGTCACGCTTAGACTACAGAAATTTCTAGTAAAGTGGATTTTCGTAATTATCTTTGCCATTAAGGTTTGGGGGCATAGAACTGCCACGCCTATAAGCAGGATCACATTTTTTGGGCAGTCAATCTGTCGTTCCTTGCTCATTTTGCAGCGCAACACAGTTTGCGCACCCCTCGCCTGCCTGTCTTTTGAGCGGTCTGCACAGGGATAAAGTGCAAAAAAGGCCGATATAGTCCGTGTACAGATTATGATCCGCGGGCCCGATTATCCGCCGGCCGCGTCGTTTCAAACATTTTGAGACAGGAATGCCGATTCACGCGGCCTGGCGCGGCGCCGGACGGCGCAAATACGCCAGCACCGCACTTTCCGCGGCGGAAAGCCCGCCCCTCCCGCGTACCGGCACGCGCAGGCGGAGCGCCCCGGCTTCGAAGGCGGCGATGATGCGGGGATGGATGTAGCATTTGCGGCAGACCGCGACGGTGTTGCCCAGTTCCTCGGCCACCGCGGTGACCACGGTGCGCACCGCCTTCTTGCCGCTCTTTAACCCCTCCTGGCTCACCTCGCGCAGCGCCATGGCGGCTTTCACCGTGCCGGCCCAGGTGCGGAAATCCTTGGCCGAAATATCTGTGCCGGCGATGCCGCGCAGGTAATTGTTGACGTCGGTCGACGACACCGCATGCACCGCCCCATCCTCGCCCAGATATTCGAACAGGTGCTGGCCCGGCAGTTCCTGGCAGGAGCGGATGACCCGCGCCACCCGGCGATCGCGGAACGACAGGCTCCATTGCTTGCCGCTCTTGCCCTTGAACAGGAAACGCAGTTCGTCGCCCTTCACCTTGACGTGGCGGTTGCGCAACGTGGTCAGCCCGAAACTGTTGTTGGTCCGCGCATAATCCTCGTTGCCGATGCGGATCAGGGTTTCTTCCAGCAGGGTGACGATGGTGGCCAGGATTTTCTCGCGCGGCAGGCCCGGCCTGGCCAGATCGTGCTTCAACTGGTGACGGATGGCCGGAAGGCTGGCGGCAAAGCGCGTCAGATGGGCGAACTTGTCCGCATCGCGCACTGCTGCGAAGCCGGGATGGTAGCGATACTGCTTGCGTCCCCGTGCGTCCCGGCCGGTGGCCATCAGATGGGCGTTGGCATACGGGGCGATCCACACATTCTTCCAGGCCGGCGGGATTACCAGCGCCTTGATACGCTTCAGGGTCGGTGTATCGCGCACCAGGCGGCCATCCGGCCGCTTGTAATGAAAGCGGCCCGGCGCGCCGTGGCGGGTAATGCCGGGCACCTTTTCATCACTGATATAGCGAAGGCCGGCGGCGCGGGCGCTTTTGCGCGGGTCATGGTCGGGCAACATGGACGAGGAACGCCCCGATTTGGCGGGAGTTCCCTCGACGTTTCGAGCCGACTATTTATCGGTCATCTTCAACTCGGTGCCGGTTTCGCCCTTTTTCAGGCGCCCGACATGCAGCTTGACCAGATAATCGTCGCCCGTGCTCTGGCTCAGGGCCTCGAACAGCGAACCATCGCCAGCGGTCATGCTGTCATAAGCGGCCATGTAGCTGTCCAGGAAGCTTTGCGCTGGGCCGCCCTCATGCAGCGGCTCCCACAAATCCAGTGCCTGGGTTTTGCCCTTGACGATCGCCGAGACGATGGGACGGAAGGCGATGCCCTGGCACGCTTCCTTCGTAACACCGCTGACGCACAGTCGCGTGCCGAAATACTTGTTAATGCCTTCCAGCCGCGCCGCCGTGTTTACCGCATCGCCCGAGGCGGTATAGGTGAAACGGGCATGGCTGCCGAAATTGCCGACCACCGCAATGCCGGTGTGCACGCCAATGCGGGTCACACCCAGCGGCACGCCTTCGGCATGCTGCTTCTTGCGGTATTCCTGGCTGAAAGTGTCCATCTCCAGCATGCACCGCACCGCCCTGGACTGGTGATCGGCCAGATCCAGCGGGGCATTGAAGATGGCGAACACCGCATCGCCGATGAACTTGTCGACCATGCCGCCATGCTTCATGACCAGGTTGGTCATGCCGTCCAGGTAACTGTTCAGCACATGCGCCAACTGGATGGCGTCGATCTGTTCGGACATGGTGGTGAAGTCGGCGATGTCGGAGAACAGGAAGGTCATTTCCCGCCGCTCGCCTTCCAAATTCATGCTGGAAGGGTCCGCAACCATGCGCTCCACGATGGCGGGCGACACGTAGCGCGAGAAGGCCCCCTGGATAAATGCCTTCTGCTGGCGCGCCTCGCGGCCGCTCAAGGCTTCCATGCTGAAGAAGGACGCCGTCATGGCCAGCGCCGGCGACAACAGGCCCACCATAATGTTGGCATAGTGATACAGCGCCACCCCGCCCGCCCAAAATGCCGGGATCAGCAGCAGCACTCCGATCGCGCGCAGCCACAAGGAAGCGCTGACCACCGCCAGGGCGGCGCCCAGCAAGGCCAGCGCCAGGGTCACGGCGAAATTCACGCCCCAACCAGCCACTGGCGAGGGCTTGTGATGCAGGAACTGCGACAGGGCATGGGCCTGGATCACAATGCCGGGCAACTCGCCCGCATCGCCGGAAAAGAATACCGAGAAGGGTGTGCGGTGACGGTCCACCAGGGTGACGTCTGAACCGATCAGCACCGCCTTGCCGCGGAACCAGTCGGGCGGCAGAAAGCCGGCCGTTGCTGCGGAATATTGCTTGAAGAATTCGGGCTTGTGGGTATCCGGATTCATTTCGGCGATGCCGTGCCAGATGATTGGCACCTGCTGGGCAGGCGTTTTCACGCCCAGCTTTTCCGCCATGGCGCGGGCAAGGCCCGGAATATAGTGCCCGTCCACGACCGCGCCGGGATAAACCTCGCGCGCCGTGCCGAACTGGTCGGTGGGCTGGTCGGCCATCGCGCGCAGATTCAGCGGCACCATGGTGTCCTGGAATGCCTTCTGCTCAGGCGTCACCGCATTCTTGTCGGCGACATAGCTGACCAGCAGCGGCACTTTGGTTTCACGCAGGGTTTTGGCCAGCGCCACGTCCTTGTCCTGCTCGGTGGGCTGGTCGAGCAGATAGTCGACGCCGATGGCGGCAGGGCCCTTGGCGGCGATGGACTGGATCAGCTTGCTGAGAAAGGCGCGGTCCAGCGGAGATCGATAAGGAAACTGGGTCAGGGTGGCTTCGTCCACCGCCACCACCACGATGTCGGGATCCTTGGCTTCCTGGCGCGAGAAGGTGCCGGCGATTTCCCAGTCCTGCACGAACTGGTTGACGCGGCTGAGCACCGAGAAATTGTCCACCAGCAGCAGCGAGACCAGCGCGCTGAGCAGCGACACGGCCAGAAGGATCGCGGCCGAGCGCAAGGCCTTGCGCCGTTCCGCGCTGAGCCCCGCCAGGAATGCCATCACGGGCTTGCGGTCTTCAGCAGCGCCTGGGCCTGTTGCTCGCAGCGGCGGTTGGCCATCCAGCCGGCGCGCATTTCGGTGTTGGTCAGGGTGGACGGCACCTGCACCATCGTCACCGCCGACTCATTGCCGTTGAAATTAACGACATAAGTTTCGCCAGCACGCATGGGTACATCGGTGGTGACGCGGATGCGGTCGGAACCGGCCGGCCATTGCGCCTTGGCATTCCAGCTGCGGTCCACCGGCGCCACACTGATGGCAACGGGGGCCTTGGCATCGGGACGCCAGAACACCGGCGTGCCATTTTCCATCACACAGACATTGCCGCTGTGGGTGGCGTCCAGCACCCAGGGTTCGGGCAGGTCCGCCAGCACGGTGCCGCGGGTGACACCGAATTCGCCGGCGCGCGCCTGGCGCTGGGTGACCAGCGCGGCCAGGGTCTGGTTCAACCCCACCCCGGCGCTGCCGCCGGCGGCCACGGGCGGCTGGTTGTAAGGACCGTCCAGCTTCAGGGTCGATCCGGTTTCGGAAATCAATGTCACATGCTGGCCCTGTTTCAAGGCCAGGGGCTTGGTCGAATCCAGGGTGGCGCCGGGCTTCAGCGCGATGCCGCGGGCCTCGGCCACCACCAGGGTGGCGGCGCCGGCGGCCTGGCTCAGCAGGCAGCAACTCACCAGGGCGAGAGCAGTTGATTTCATCAATGCCTCCAGTGGCTTTTCGTTTCTTGTACGCATCAGGCCCCGTCGCCGATCAGGGTGAAGGCGGCCCATTCAAACGGGTGCGCGGTGTCGCCCTTGGCGATCAATGCCAGCTGCGCCTGGCGCAGGGCCTCGGCCGCGTCGTGTTTGGGGTCCGCCGCCATGTTGGAGAAGGTGCCGGTCATCAGCGCCATTGTGGCGGCGGACGGCACTTCCCAATGGCTGGCCAGCACGGCATGGGCGCCGGCATTGAAGAAGGCATCGGCCAGGCCCTGCAGCGCGCCGCCGCCAAAGCTCTTGCCGCCGCCCGCGCCAGTGTTGCACGCCGAAAGAACCACCAGGTTGGCGTTGATCTTCAGACTGGCGATCTCGCTGGCGGTCAAAAGGCCATCGGCATTGGTGGCGTTGGCGGTAGCCGGCGGCGACAGCACCAGCCCGGGCTGGGCCGAGCAGTGCAGTTCGCCCGGCAGCATGCCATGGGTGGCGAAGTACAGTACCGCATATTGGTCCAGCGCCTTGGCGCGCAGGGCCGGTTCGGTGGCGCCCGCGCCCATCAGGATGTCGTCGGGCGCAGCGCCCAGGTCGCGGCCAACCGCCTGAACTTCCGCGGCGGTTTCCGGCAAAGGCTGGAGCGCGCGCAGCAGCGCTGGGTCGGCGGGACCGCCGGCCTGGCAGGTGGCGGCCAGCGCATTCAGCGCCAGCGCCTGGTTGGCGCCGCCGCCCTGGAAGGTGGGATTGCCAATACCCAGGAACGGCTTGGGCTGGGACGCCTTGGGCGCGCCGCGCAGCGCGATGAAGGCGCGGGCCGAAGGCGTGGAGGAAATGGCAGTCTTGCGGATCAGCCAGGCGGCGCCTGTGTAATCACGCGGATTGGCCGGCGCCGAAGTCACCAGCAGCGAGAAAGGCAGGCTGGCCAAGTCGCCGCTGGCCGCCACCACCAGGTGATCGACATTTGCCAGCTGCGCCGAAACCGGGCCCAAAGTCTCATTATAAAGCGCCGCGGCATTGGCCAGGCTGAACTCCGGCAGCTTGCCCAGCTTGGGCACGAAGGCGTTGCGCAAATCGGCGATATCGGCGGCCAGATCATCGGCGTTGGTGGTCAGCGGCCTGACGGTCAATCCGTCATTGGTCACCAGCAGCACATAGGATGCACGCACTCCGATGACAAAACCGGCAAAGGCCTCGCGCGGGCGCAGCGCGCGCTTCATCGCATCCAGGCTGACTTCCGCCGGATCGGCCAGGGTGGCATAGGCAGGGAAGTCCGTGTGCAGCTTGGCGGACGCGGCATCGGCCCTGGAGGTAGCGGAGGCAAGATTTGCCGACAAAAGGGCTTCGCGCTTGGCGTCGCGCTGGTCGTTGGTCTTGGCGCGTTCGGCCGCCAGCGCCATGCGGGCTTCATCGCGGGCGCGGATGGCATCATCGGTGGCGCGCACCTGCGCCGCCAGCGCCGGTGTTTCGGCGGCGCGCTGGGCGGCCATGCGCGCAATGGTCTGGCCCGTGACGCCGGCGTCGGTCATCTGGGCGGCGGTGAACATCTCGGATTCCAGGCGGGCCCTTTCGGAACCACCCAGCGAGGCATTGGCGGCCGCCAGGAAGGGAATGATCTGGTCCGGCGCGATCTGGCTGCGCGCCAGCGGATTCTTGGCGAGCAGCGCGAAGGCTTCGCGATAGGACGAGATGGACGAAGGATAAATCTGCTCTTCGCTGTAGAAACGGCCCAGCTGCAGCAGCGCCTGGATGGTGGGGCCGCCTTCGCCGAAAAGCTTGCGGTCCATCGCCAGCGCATCGGTGTAGTTGCGTTCGGCCTGCACCACGCGGCCCTGCTTGGCGTTGATCTCACCCATCAGCGAGACGATGTCGGCGCGCCAGGCCAGCGGCAGGTCGGGATGGGCGGTGATGATGTAAAGCGCCTTTTCGGCGGCGGCCTGGGCACCCGCGGTATTGCCCATGCGCAGTTCCAGCGCCGCCAGCACGCGCAGGGCATGCGCCAGCTCGCCGTCCAGAAGGGTAGAGACCACCGGCGGATTGCCGTTCAGGTCCAGCCCGCCATTCCTCACCGCATCCACCGCGCGCTGGCGCGCCAGCACATCCTGGCGCGAGAAGGTCAGGGCTTCCTCATAATGACGCTGGTTGGCGGCATCCAGGCCGCGATAGGAGGCAAGACGTGCGCGAATTTCCGGGCTGGGCGCGGCTTCCACGATGGGCGTGGCGCGGCGGAACAGTGCCGCTGCTTCGTCGAAGCGCTGCTGGTTGGACACCTGCAATGCCAGTTCCAGCAAGGTGGCGCCGACGGCGGCTGAATCGGCGCCGAACAGTCGGGTCTCGATATCCAGCGCATCGCGATAGGCCTGTTCGGCGGCGGGATAATTGCCGCCAGCGCTGGCGCGGCTGCCCGCGGCGCGCAGCTGCAGATATCCCCCATAGTCGTTGGCATTGGCGTTCAGCACGCGCGCCGAAAAACCGGACTTGACGGCGGCGTTGGCGCTCGCTGCGCCCGATACCGGCGCACCCGAGTTGGCCGTGATGGCGGCGGCGAGCACATCAACCATGCCCGGCAGGCCGTCGGCCAGAACCAGTCCAGACGGCGTCACCGCGGCCAGCACAATGTGCGGCGCATCGCCCCCACCCGAGGTGCAGGAGAAAAGAAATGTGGCGGCATCGATGGTCTTGCCGCCATCACAGCGCAGGCCCGCGGCGGTGCCGTCGGTGGGCAAGCCGCGAATGGCGCCCGCCACGGCGGACCGGCGCTGCGCGTCCGTGCCACTCAGGCCGCCACCCAGCGCAACGCGGTGAATGCCGCCCGTCGTCACCTTGCCGGCGCAGATGATGTCGCTGCCTTCCAGGCGACAGGCTTCGCCGGCCATGTTGTTGCCCAGATCGCCGGGCGCGGCATTGGCCGGCATCGATGCCAGGCCCACAAGGAACGCACCGGCCAGAAGAGAGAGCGGAATGGTTCGCATGGCTAGCCTCAGAACCGGATGCCGGCGGTGACAAAGAATTTGGTCGCTTCCTTGCCCACGTCGCTGCCGGTCACCGCGTGCAGGGTGTGCGAGCCTTCCAGGCCCAGCGAGGCATTGTAGGGCAAGGCCAGGCGGACACCGCCGCCGACCGAGACGATATTCTGGTCCAGCAGGCTGGGATCGGTCGCCGCGCCGCGCTGGATATACCAGGTCTGGCCGCCATCGACATACACATAGGGCTGGACGTTCAGCACATATTCGTTGGCCCAGGGCGCGTCGTAACGCAATTCGCCCGAACCGCCCAAACCATGGTCGCCGGTGATGGCGCCGGGGTCATAGCCGCGCCCGATGCCCACGCCGCCAAAGGAAATCAGTTCACCGTTGATCAGCGGGGCGGAGGAGAATTGCCCCTGCCCCGTCACGACGAACGAGAATCCCTTGGGCAGGATGCCGACATAGCGAACCAGGCCGGTGAACTTGGTAAAGTCCAGATACCCGCCCATGCGCGACAGGTCTGCCGACAGGTTGGCAGAAGAACCCAGACCCGGAATGCCCTGGGCGACGCCGACGGTGGCCAGCCAGGAACCGCCAAGCCAGTTGCTCTTCAAATATGTGGCGTTGATATCGGCTACCCGCCACACATCATGGGCGATGCGGCTGGACAGGACTTCGATATTGGCTTCCTGGAAAGTGATGCCACCCTCGATTTGCAAAGATTCTTCGCGGGTGCGGATCATCGGCCAGGTCAGGCGCGGACCGACCGCCCAGCTGTCGGTGACCACGCCGAATGCCGACAGGGTCGAGCCAGGCTGGCCACGTGTGATGGTACCGGCGATGGTGCCGATCACCCCGTCCGGGCCGATGGCGCGGCGATAGCGCGCCTGTCCGGCCACCTGTTCACTGGCGTCAGGCGAGGTGGTGAAGACGCCCGACAGCTGGTCGGCGCCGTCGAAGATCGAATTGATCTCGGCATCGGCATTTAACGTCCACAGGCCCGAATAGCGCGAGCCGCGATTGTCCGCGCCGATGCCGCCGGTGACGCGCGGCTGGTCCACATTCACGACAAGATCAGAGGCGCCGGGAATATCCTCGCTGGGCTTGAGCACGCCGGTGGCCTGGGTGCCGGGAAGGTCATTGGACAGCAGCAGGCTGCGTTCCATGCTGGCCAGCGGCAGCGGCGCGCGGTCCATGGCGGGGGCGACATAAGAGCGGATCTGGTCCTGGGTCGCGGGCGTGCCACCCTGGACCGTGACATGGGCGATCTTGCCTTCGACGATATTGATAGTGAAGACGCCGTCGCGCACCCGTTGCGGCGGCACATAGGCGCGCACCAGGATATAGCCCTTGTCGCGGTAGACCTTTTCGATGCCGTCAGCGACATCCAGAATGTCGTTCAGCTTCACGGTCTGGCCAATCAACTTGGCGTAAAGCGGACGGAAGCTTTCTTCCGGCAGGGTCTTGGCGCCGGTGATCTTCAGGTCTTTCAGCGTGAAGGTCACCGTGTCCACGGCGCGGCCAATCGCAGAACGCGACGGGGCATCGATGCTGAAATCGAAATCCGGCTGGCTGGGCGGAGTTGGCGCAGGACGGTCGCCGCGGCCCGGCTGCACCGCGCCCGGCAGGGCGGAACCGGGAATGGTGACTTGCGCCGCAGCCGCCAGCGGCATGGCCGTCAACATCGCGGCGCCCAGCAAAGCTGCGCGGCGCACGGCGTGGAGCTGCCAGTTGTTCTCAGTCTTTTTCAATGCACTCACTCTTCAAATGCGGCTCAGGTCTATTGCCAAAGCGAAAAATTGCCGAAGCCCGGCAGCACACTGGGATCGCTCAGGGTGCCGGACGGAACGGGGGGCTGCGACGTCAGATAGCGCGGAATGATGGTGGTGCTTCCGGTGCCGCCGCCACTGCCGCCGACGACAGGCGGCGGACCACCTTCGAGGCTGGACGCGACATAGGCAGTGGCCTGGTCGGAGGAAGATGGCGGCTCGCCATTGCCGCCATCGGGGCCAGCCAGATCGGCGAGCGGCGCATTGCGCGGCGGTGGCGCAGGCGGTGGAGGCGGAAAATTCAGCAGCAGCCGGACAGCAGCCGGGGGCGGCCCGGGATCATCCAAAAGGCGCTGCAGAAACTGGGCGAGAGCCCGTCGCGGCGCCTGCAGATTTTCGATGAAGGCTACAAGTTCGGGCAGCACGGCGGTGGTGACCTGCTGGTAATTGTTGTTGTTGGAACTGGCCACCGAGAAGATGTAGCGGTTTCCGCTTGCCGTGACCGGCGCAGGATAACTGGCCCCGAATACGCCGGGACCAAGCGTTTTCAGCCCGTTGAAGAAGTCGGTCGCGGGATCCGCCGAATAGATCAGGAACCGCGCCCCGTTGGGCTGGGAGATGGCGCTGGCGCCGAAATTGTTGATGAACCGGCCGGGCGTGGACAGCACGACGCCATCCCCACCTGATTTCAGCGAAACAATAATTCCGTCCGATCGGGCCAGGCTCAGCGCAGTGGCAAGATCAACACCGCTTACATCCAGGCTACTGCTGGTGATAAGCGAGCCAATGATGGGACCGGCTGCCAGCACAAGGTCACCGCCCGAAACAACCGTGAACGTGCCAGCGGCAGCGCCGAGCTCCAGACGCGTAGCCACCGAGTTCACCAGAAGAGCGTTTCCGAGGCTACCCATGCGGATCAGACCAGAAATGGCGTTAGAGGAATTGTCCAGGGTTACGCCGGTCTGGCCAAACACCGAAAAATTCGCCGCCAGGATCGCCCCAGCAGTGCCGGAGGCCTGGGTTACGGTGCCGGTGTCGCTGTTAAGGGACACGGTTCCCGCGGTCTGAACGCCGGCAAACCCGTTAGCCAGGGTATTGTTGATGAAGATATTTCCCGACGCGCCAATATCGATGATGCCCGCCACGCTGCGCGCTGTCAGCGAACCAACCTCGACATTTTCCAGCTGGATGCTGTTGCCAGAAATCGCCAGGGTTTTTCCCTTGATCCCAGCGGATCCGAAAACGTCGAACGGCCCCAGGAACAGCCCGATATTGCCCCCGGCCGTGATGCCGGTGACCGAACCGCCGGCCGGGCTCTGGTTGAAGACTGTTCCGATGTTTAGGGAACTGGGAACAAGAACGCCGTTCGCAAACGTCCCGGCGCCATTGATAGTTATGTCCTGTGCCGCGCGAACCGCCAAGGTGCCGATACTGCGCACCACGATGGGGGCGGACGAAGAACCGACCGATCCGGCGTCGCTGGCGATCGCCAGGTTGCCGCCCACGATCTGGCTGGCGGTGGTGCCGAGAATATCGCCGTTGGCGCGCAAATTGATATTGTTGCCGTTGATAATGGCGCCGCTGCCAGTGAGGGTCAGCGTTCGCCCTGCGCCAACAATCTGAATATCAATGTTCTGGCTGGGAGCACTGCCGACACTGTTGACGGCGGCCCGGCCCAGTATGGTGTTGACCGAGTTTGTGAAGAAGATATTGCCGACCGCAGCCAGACTGACGGTGCCGTTGATCGCGTTAAGCGTATTGGGAAGCACGATATTCAAATTGGCAGCAGTGACCGGATTGGCGGCGGTGGCGGTAAAGTTCCCCGTCACGGCGATGCGGCCGGCTTGAGACTGACCCTGGCCGATATTGCCGGATGCGGAAAGCGTCGCCGAACCCGATGATGTAAGGCCGTTGCCGCCGTTGATGTTGTTGATCGTCAGCGCCTGGCTGTTGCTGAAAACGACATTGCCGCTGGTAGTCGCCGAAAGCGATCCGACGCTGGCCCCGGTAATGTTGATAGACGCTGCCGACACCTGGAAGTTGGATGCGGTGACACTGAACGTCTGCGCAGGCGATTGGGTATTGGTGACGGAGTTTACCGACATCGTGGAATCCGCCGCCAACTGCACATTGCCGCCGCTGCCCGCATTGATGCCGGGATTGCTGGTCGAAGCCAGTAAACCGCTTGCGCTGCTCGTGACGTTGCTGAAGCTCAAGCTTGTGCCGCTATTAAAGCTGCCGACCTTAAGAAACTGATCCTTGCCGAAAGTGCGCGCGGCCAGCCCGGCAGCATTGATTGATAGAGGCGCTGTGGACGTGCCCAGCGTTCCTGCATCAGATATCAGCGAGACGGTCTGCGCACCGATCGAGGTGCCGGTGCCCTGTGTGATGGAGCCGCCGGCATGCAGCACGACCGTGCCGCTGGCAGCGACAGTGGTTCCCGAGCTCGCATTGGCAAGCGTGATCGTGCCTGTTGCCTGGATTACGGCATTGCCGGCATTGGCGCCGGAATTGCCCTTGACGCCGTTAATCGTGAGATTTCCGGAATTGTAGTAGTTGATGGCGCCATTGGCGGTCAGGTTGAGCGTGCCGACCGCGTTACTGGATGTCAGCGTCAGGGCGCCGCTGGTTCCGCCGGCAGTTGCGTTCAGCACACTCGCGATGACCGGCGCGCTTTGCGTGATGCTGGATGCCGTGATGTTGACTGTTCCCGTCCCCACCTCAAAGCCGTTGGTGTGACTGCTGTTGCCGATTACCAGTGCGGAGGACGTGGTGGAATTGCTCTGGAGCCAGACGTTGGCGTTGAGGGTTTTTACATAGATGTTGGTGCCATTGCCCGCCAGCACGGGACTGGCGGCGGTGCCGATGCTGCTGCCGTCTGCCCCGTTGGAGCTAAGGATCAGATCCAGCTGTGACGCCGTAATGGTGTTGCCGCCCGTGCTGATCGTCGCCAGACCTGTATCTCGCCAGGACAGGTTGGCGTTCTGGTCATTGGCCGACATGATGATCTTGCCGGCGGCGTAGCTGAGATTGGCGCTGAGAATGATAGAGCGGCCTGCGTCCAGCTCCAGCGTATTGTTGGTGGCGGCACTGAAAATCGCAGCCGACGTCACCGTGATATCGGTGTTGGCCTGCAGCGTGACGTTGCCACCCGCCAGCGCCGCGTCGATAGTGGTGGGGCTGATTGTGTAGGTGCCGCTGAAATCAGAATTAAAGGTCGAGACATTGCCTGGGTAGGTGGCGCCGCCAGAACTGTCGATGATGATGAATTTGGGATCCAGCAGCCAGTTGCCGCTCTTGCCCATGGGCGCCAGGGTGGTGACGGTGGCCCCGTCCAGCACCTGCAGGTTATGGCCGGAGGTTTCCACCTGGCCGCCATTGCCGCCCGATGCGCCGCCGCGCGCCTCGATTGCGCCGGCAAAGCCGGTATCGCCATCGGACCACACCGCAACCTTGCCGCCATTGCCGCCGTCAATGGCATTGGCCTTGATGCTGGCCTTGCCGACCAGCGTGGTCTGGGCGTGCTGTTCGCTGCCACGGCCCTGGAAGTTGCCGCCGATCATCACCGTGCCGCCGCCGGCGCTGCCGGAAACGTCAATGCTTGCGCCATCGGTCAGAACCACGTCCTTGCCCAGCACCTTGATGGTGCCGCCGGTCTGGCCCGCCGCTTTGCCTGACGCATCAAGCGTGCCCGAGCTAGCAACACTGCCGCCATCGGCTTCCAGTATGATCTCGCCATTTTCCTCGCGCACCGAGGTGGCTTCGATCATGCCGGTATTGTTGACCACCGCATCCTGCACGCCCTGGGCGGCCTTGGCCGTCAGGATGATGGTGCCGCCCGGCGCAGATATGGTGCCGGTGTTTGTGACGCTGCCGCCTTTGGAATTGGCGCCGACCGCATAGGACAGAAGACGGTCGCCGTGAAAATCCACCGTGAACGTATCAGTGCCGCCCAGAACGACATGGCCGGCATTGGCGCGGATCAACCCGCTGTTGATGACCGTGGGCGCCGACAGCACCACCGAGCCGCCGCTGGACGCGTTGATCGCGCCCTTGTTGATGATGCCGTTCTTGCCACCGGCGAAATTGTAGCGCCCTTCCAGGAAATCCTGGTTGGCCAGATCCGAGGTGGTTGCCAGAAGACCGCCGACATCGACGCGCGCATTATTGCCAAACAACACGCCGTTGGGATTTAGCAGCCAGACCTGACCGTTGGCGCGCACTGCGCCTTCGATTTTGGAGGCGTTCGTGCCGGTGACGCGGTTCAAGGTGATAGACGCTGCGCTCGGCTGATTGAACTGAACCGCCGAACCCGCGCCGACGGAAAAGTCCTGCCAGTTGATGATGGCTTGGCTGGTGGATTGATTGATAACGGTCGTAGCACCGAAGCTTGAGACTTGCGCCTGGCCGGCCACCACAGAGCCGCCGACGGGTTGGGCGGCAGCCGGAAAAATGCCCATGGCCAGAAGCGGGATTGTGCTGACCGTCCCCAGGACGGAGCGGCGCACCTGCGACGAAAATTTCGTCCGGTGAAAGACGTTTGCAATTCCCACGAAATCCCCTCGCCCTTGAAATCAGGCGCCCCTACCCAGCCTGTTCTAATCGAAGCAGACGCTGAACATTAGGGTTAGGACTTCCCCGTTCGCAATCTCACAGGCTGGATCGGCACCGTCTCTGCAAATTCCGACTCTGACTTTTTGTCAAATCTGGAACAGCGGGTGGTCGGTCGAACCAGATGAATGGCTCCTTCGGTGGAAAAGCCCTTGGGGCTGGCGTATCGTTCCTTTCAAAGACGGGGAATGGGTGGGTTTTGCGTTGCTTTGTTCAACAAAAACAAAGCTTTAGGGCTTTGTTGGGCGTCAGCCTCTCTGGGGGGCTGCTGGCGGCTTTCTGCGCCCCAAGCCTGGCCCAGGTAATGGACATCCGCCCCGACGGATCGACCGCCACATATAAAGGTGCGGTCACTGCCTCCATCGAGGGCGTGCGTCCTCTGATCCCCGCCCAACCCAAAACCGCCAGCCCAGTGGTTTCCGCCATCAACATCAGCGCCGCCCGCCATGCCCTGGCCCAGGAACTGATCGGCGCCGTGGCCTGGCAGGAATCGCGTATGAACCAGGCCGCCGTTTCGCCCAAGGGCGCGCGCGGGGTGATGCAGCTGATGCCGGCCACGGCCGCCAACCTGCGCGTCAATGCCGATGACATGGCGTCGAATGTCGATGGCGGCGCGGCCTATCTGGCGCGTCTGCTGGACCGCTTCGATGGCGACATCGTCAAGACGCTGGCGGCGTACAACGCCGGACCCGAAGCGGTAGAGCGCTATCACGGCGTGCCGCCCTATCCCGAAACACAAGCCTATGTCGCCGCCGTTCTGGACCGGCTGGCAGATCAGGGAGTGAATCCATGAAGCGTCTTGTTGGTGCGGCCATCGCTGCCGCGTTGATCGTGCCCGCCCAGGCGCAGGTTGTGACCCAGGACCCCGCCGGTTCCTCTCCGCTGGTGGCGGCGCTGGAATGGGTGCAGGGCACCTTGCTGGGCAATGTCGCCACCGCCGCCGCCGTGATCGCCGTCGCCGTGGTTGGTTTCATGATGCTTACGGGGCGCATCGAATGGCGCCGCGGCCTGACCGTCGTGATCGGCTGCTTTATCATCTTCGGTGCCGTTGCCATCGTGTCGGGCATCCGCTCACTGGCGGGGGGCCTGCACTGAAATGGCGCGGCTGACCTCCGATCCGGTGTTCAGCGCCCTGACGCGGCCCCAGATGATGGGCGGCGTGACCTATGGCTATGCGGTCTTCAATCTCATCGTGACGTTGGAAATATTCCTGCTGACCCGGTCTTTCTGGGCCTTCGCGGTCGCCGGTGTGCTGCATGTGATCGGCTATCTGGGCTGCCTGCGCGATGCGCGCTTCTTCGACATCTGGGGCGTCAAGCTGCGCCATTGCCCGCGCGTCAAGAACCACTGGTTCTGGAAAATGAATTCGTATCGCCCATGATGATGCAATTCTTCCGCAACCGCGCCGCCAAGACGCTGGCCCCCAACGAGGCGGCGGTGGGCGACCGCCTGCCCTATCTGGGCCATCTGGATGAAGTCACCATCCAGACGCGCGATGGCTTGCTGGTCCAGACCATCCACCTGCGCGGCTTTCCGTTCGAGACGTCTTCCGACGACGAACTGAACTACCGCAAGGCGATGCGCGAGACCTTGCTGCGCGGCGCGGCCTCGTCGCGGCTGGCCATCTATCACCATGTCGTGCGCCGCAAGGTGAATACCGAAATCGACAGCGCGCCCGACAACGCCTTTTGCCGCCGGCTGGACGATGCCTGGCGAGCGCGGCTTTCGCGCCGCCAGCTCTATGTGAACGAGATTTTCCTGACCCTGGTGCGCCGGCCGCTGCGGGGCGGCGCCGGCTTCATCGAAAAAACTTTTGAAGAAGCCGGGCGAGGACAAGGCGCTGCTGGAGCGCGAATTGCACCAGCTGCACGCCACCCGCGAAACGCTTCCTGGCGACGCTCGCGCCGTACGGCCCGCGCACCCTGTCGCTCTACAAGGCCCCACCGGCCTGTGCTCCGAACCCGCCGAATTCCTGTCGCTGCTGACCAACGGCGTGGCGCGGCGCGTGCTGGCGCCGACCGGCGACATGGGCCAGACGCTTGCCACCCGCCGCCTTTCCTTCGGCTTCGACGCCATGGAATTCAGTGCCAACGGCAATGAACGCGAAAGCTTCGGCGCCATGATTTCGCTGAAGGATTATCCGCTGCGCTCTGTGCCCGGCATGCTGGACGGTGTGCTGCGCCTGCCGTTCGAGATGGTGCTGACCGAAAGCTTCGCCTTTGTCGAACAGCAGACCGCGCTGTCGCGCATGACCCAGGCGCTGCGCCGGCTGCGGGCCGCCGATCATGATGCCATTTCCCTGCGCAGCGAATTGGCCGCTGCCAAGGACGATGTCGCGGCCGGCCGCGCCGCCTATGGCGAGCATCACCTGTCGATCCTGGCGCGCACCCCGACCTTTGAAGCCTTGGACCAGGCCACCGCCGACATCCAGGCGGCTCTGGCTGAGACGGGCGCCATCGCGGTGCGCGAGGAAATGAATCTGGAGCCGGCCTTCTGGGCCCAGTTCCCCGGCAATTTCGGCCTGATCGCGCGCAAGGCGATGCTGTCCACGGCCAACTTCGCCAGCCTGGCCAGTTTCCACAACCATCCCACCGGCCAGGCCAGCGACAATCATTGGGGCCAGCCGATCACGGTGCTGGAGACCACATCCTTCGGCCCCTATCATTTCAATTTCCATTCCGGGGACCTCGGCAACTTTCACCATCATCGGGCCGTCGGGCAGCGGCAAGACCGCGTTGCTTGCCTTCCTGCTGGCGCAGGCCGAACGGATGCAGCCGCGTATCGCCTATTTCGACAAGGACCGTGGCGCTGAAGGTTTTATCCGCGCCATCGGCGGACGCTATGACGTTATCTCGCCCGGCCAGCCCACCGGCTTCAATCCGCTGGCGCTGCCCCGACACCGGCGAGAACCGCGCCTTCCTGACCGAATGGCTGTCGCGGCTGCTGTCGTCCTATGGCGCGCCGCTGACGTCCGAAGACCGCGCCATCATCGCCGATGCCATCGACGCCAATTATGCGCAGGCTCCCAGCCATCGCCGGCTGCGTTACCTGCGCGAGCTGTTCCGCGGCACCCGCCGCCCCAGCGCCGGCGACCTGGCGGCCCGTCTGGGCGCCTGGTGCGACGGGGGCGAACATGCCTGGCTGTTCGACAATGAGGACGATGCGCTGGATGTGACTTCGCGCATCCTGGGTTTCGACATGACCCGGCTGCTCAATTCGCCCACCACCCGCACCCCCGCCATGATGTATCTGTTCCACCGCATCGAGCAGCGGCTGGATGGCACCCCCGCCATCATCGTGGTCGATGAAGGGTGGAAGGCGCTGGATGACGATGTCTTTGTCGGCAAGATCAAGGATTGGGAAAAAACCATCCGCAAGCGCAACGGGCTGGTCGGCTTCTGCACCCAGAATGCCGATGACGCGCTAGAAAGCCGCGTCGGCCCCGCCATCATCGAACAATCCGCGACCCAGATATTCTTCCCCAATCCCAAGGCGCGGGCATCCGATTACATCGGCGGCTTCGGCCTGTCCGAGCATGAATTCGAGCTGGTGCGCAGCCTGCCCGACACCTCGCGCTGCTTCCTGATCAAGCAGGCGGACCACAGCGTGGTGGCGCGGCTGGACCTGTCGGGTCTGACCGGCGAGCTGAAAGTACTGGCCGGCACCGAAACCAGTGTGCGGCAACTGGACGCCCTGCGTGAGAAGCTGGGCGACGATCCGCAATCCTGGCTGGATGCCTTCATGAACAGCCGCAGCGGCATCCGGGGCGTGGCATGAGCGTGTGCGGCGCCACCACGGACATGGGCGTCGTGCGCGACGTGCTGACGGCGGTAAACTGCAACACCAAGAGCTTTGCCCGCCTGGGCTATGAATCTCTCACCGCCGCCGGCTCGCCGTTCCAGACGGCGCTGACCGTGGCGCTGACCATCTATGTCGCGGTGATCGGCTATCGCCTGTTGTTCGGCAATGGCGCGCGGCTGGCCGATGGGCCCACCATCGCGCTGAAGATCGGCGCCGTGCTGGCGTTGGTCACCAGTTGGAGCCTGTTCCAGACTTTGGTGTTCGATGTCGCCGAACGCGCGCCGCTGGAAATCGCCAGCGTCATCAGCGCTCCTATGCGGAACACCGCGATGGCGTCCGATCCGGTCGCCGGCCTGCAGGCCGCCTATGACCAGCTTTCGGAAACCGCCACCGCCTTCGCCCATCCGCCCAAGAGCGTGCCCGACAAGGCCCAGGCCGACTATGCCGCCGCCTCCCAGGCCATGACCCTGGCGTCCAACGCGCTGTTCGTGGCCAGCGCCGGACTGATCGCGGTCATCACCATCGCCATTGGCCTTTTGACCGCCACCGGGCCGCTGTTCATCGCCTTGTTCCTGTTCTTCCAGACGCGCGGATTCTTTGTGGGCTGGGTGCGGGCATTGGGCGCCTGCGCCTTTGGCCTGGTCAGCGCCTGGAGCCTGACCATCCTGATGCTGCATGCCGTGGAGCCCTGGATGGAAAGCCTGTCGGATATCGGGGCAAACGGCATCGCGGACGCCCGCACCGGCATCACCGCCGCCATCATTGTCCTGGTGTTCTGCGCCAGCCAGTTCGCCGCTTTGTTCGCCGCCATCGTGATCGCGCGCGGCTTCCGCCTGCCCGCCGCAATCCGCCCCGTCCAAGCCGCCACCGTCACCGCAACCGCCACCGCGGCCGCCAATCCACTGGACATGATCTCCCGCCCCGCCCGACTGGCCGAACAGTTGGGCCGTGGCAGCGATGCTCCCGCCGCCTATGCCAGCCGCGCCGCGTCCACCGCCAGCGCCGCGATCGCCGCGCGCGGACCGGTGGTTGCCGCCGCACCGGGCCGCATCGGCGACATGTACCGCCGCCCCGAAGTGCGACGCGAAGCGAGGCGGGGATGAGAAAGACGCTCTCAGCCCTCATCGCGGCGACCTTTTTCATCGCCACCACGCCGTCGCAGGGCGCGCTGATCCCGCGCCCCGGCTCCGGCGATCCGCGCATCTATGTCGTGGATTACGATCCTGCCCAGGTGGTGGAGCTGCACGCCACCATGGGCTACCAGACCTTTGTCGAGTTCGCCTCCGACGAGCATATCGAGAATGTCGCGGTGGGCGACGCCGCCGGCTGGCAGATCACCCCCAACCGCGCCGCGAACCTGCTGTTCGTGAAGCCGCTCAGCGACGTACCCACCACCAACATGACGGTGGTGACCAATTATCGCCGCTATTCGTTCGAGCTCAGCGTGCGCCCGCACGCGCCGGCCGGCGACAAGAGCATCGTCTACACTTTGCGGTTCCAGTATCCGGAAGTGGCCGTCGCCAGCGTAAGCCCCAAGCCCACAGCGCCCGAGCCGCCGCCGCTGCCCAAGGTGGTCAATGCCGCCTACAGCTATGACGGCTCGCCCAAGATCGTGCCGTCGCGGGTGTTCGATGACGGCAAGGCGACCTATTTCGAATTCCGCGACGGCGATTCCTATCCCGCCATCTTCTCGATGGACGAAGGCAAGAACGAGCAAGTGGTGAACACCTATATGCGCTCGGGCTATATCGTCGCCGACCAGGTCTCGCGCGGCTTTGTGCTGCGCCAGGGCAGTGACGTCACCCGCGTTTACAATGACGGTTTCCACGCGCCCGGACCGGGCCCGCAAAGCCCGCGCCGCCGCGCGCAAAAATGCTGGATCTGCCTATGAGCAATATTCCGCCCGATCTTGCCCGCAGTCCCGTGTTTGAACGCGGCACCGGTTTGCACCCCGGCCTGGTTCGCTCCGGTTCCAACTGGGGCATGGGCCTGGCCGTGGTCGGCGCCTGTGTCCTGGGCGCGGTGGTCTTCATGTCGCTGTCCAGCGCGCGCCAGGCGCGTCAGGTGCAGCCGGTGGCCGAGGCACCGCCTGCGCCCAAGCCTGCGTCGATCGTCGTTGCACAAGCACCGGCGCCCGCCCCGATCGTGGTGCAGCCTGTGGCAGCGCCGCAGCCGGTGGCGCAAGCCATGCCCGCGCCTGCGCCCAACACGCCCACCATGATCGTGGATTTCAGCCAGGCGTCCGCCGTTGGCGCCGCGACAACGGTGGCACAGGCCGGCGGCCCTGCCGCCGCCAATTCCACTGCTGACGACAAGCTGTCGCCGGACGAACGTTTCTCCGCCAAGGTGTCGGGCTCGAATGTCGATGTGGCGCGCTCCTCGCGGCTGCGCGATCTGTCCCACACCGCGCCGCAAGGCACCATCATCCCGGCCGTGCTGGAAACCGCGATCAATTCCGACCTGCCCGGCTTTGTGCGCGCCGTGGTCAGCCGCGATGTGCGCGGCTTTGACGGCACCACCGTCCTGATCCCGCGCGGCTCAAAGCTTGTGGGCCAGTATCGCAGCGGCGTGGCGCTGAGCCAGACCCGCGCCTTTGTGGTGTGGTCGCGGGTGCTGACCCCGGACGGCGTGTCCATCGATATCGGCTCGCCCGGCACCGACCAGTTGGGCCGCGGCGGCCTGGAAGGCGAAACCGACACCCATTTCTTCCAGCGTTTCGGCAGCGCCATCCTGCTGTCGGTGATGGGCGCGGGACTGAACGCCCTGACCGAACGCGACAACAACACCGCCATCATCATCGGCTCGCAGCAACAAGCCAGCCAAGTCGCCAGTATCGCCCTGCAGAAGAACATCGACATCCCCGTCACCATCAAGGTGGCCCAGGGCACGCCGTTGCAGGTGTTCGTCACCCGCGACCTCGACTTCGCAGGTACGTCCAAATGACCGCTGGGGTGTATCTCGACACCTATCTTTCGGCGCTGGCCCCTTGGTTGACGCGCGACGACGTCACCGACCTTTTGATCAACCGGCCGGGCGAAGTGTGGATCGAGACGACCAGCGGCATGCTGACCCGCATCGCCGCGCCGCAAGTCACCGATGTGGTGCTGTCCCGGCTGGCGCGCCAGATCGCGGCCGCCACGCACCAGGGCGTCAATCGCGAGCAGCCGTTATTGTCCGCCACCTTGCCCGATGGCGGCCGTGTCCAGATCGTGGCGCCGCCCGCCACCCGCGATGGCATGGCAATTGCCATCCGCAAGCATGTCATCAACGACCTGTCGGTGGACGACCTGGCACAGACAGGCCTGTTTGCCGATACCGCGCCCGGCGCACGCCGTTCCGCGCGTGACGACGAACTGGCCGCGATGCTGAAGGCTGGCGACAAAACCGGCTCTGAAGGAAGCGGTGCGGGCCAAGAAGACCATCGTGATCAGCGGCGGCACCTCCACCGGCAAGACCACCTTGCTGAACGCGCTGGTGCGCGAGATCGACACCAACGAACGCCTGCTGGTGATCGAGGATGCGCCGGAAGTCCGGCTGGACCGTCCCAATGCCGTGGGCCTGATCGCGGTGCGCGGCGACCAGGGCGAGGCGCAGGTGGATGCCGATGACCTGCTGCGCGCCTCACTTCGCATGCGGCCCGACCGGATCTTGTTGGGCGAATTGCGCGGCAAGGAGGCCTTTGCCTTCCTGCGTGCCGTCAACAGCGGCCATCCCGGCTCCATCACCACCGTCCATGCCGATAGCCCGGAAGGCGCGATTGACCAGATCGCGCTGCTGGCCATGACCAGCGGGCTGGACCTGGGTTGGAGCCGCATCCAGACCTATGTCCGCCAGGTGATTGACGTGATCGTGCAGCTGGACCGGGCGAACGGAAAACGCCGCGTCTCGGACATCCAGTTCCTGTCGGGTTCGATGCCGCCTGCCGCGAACGATTGATATATAATTCTAGCCATGGCCGGGCTTGACCCGGCCATCCAGTGCAACGTCACCGTTCTTTGCTTGTGACTCTGGATGGGCGGCTCAAGGCCGCCGATGGTGAGTTGATTAGTTAGGCGCCAGGTACGCCCAGAGACTTGGCAGCTTCCTGCAACGCCGCCTGTGCCGCGGCATCGCCGTTGAACGCTGCGTGCGCGCTCTTGTAATCCTGTGCCGCCTGCTGGCTTTCGCCCAGCACCATGCGCGCGCGCATCAGGCGCACCCAGCCGCCGGTGTCTTTCGGATTGGCTTTCAATTCGCCCGCCAGCTTGTCGACCATGGAATGGATCATGGCCTGGCGGTCGGCATCGCTCATTTGGCCGGCGGCGGCGACTTGCGCGCTGCTCGGTCCCGGTGCGGGCGCGGCGGCAACCGGCGGCAGCTTGCCGGTCAGATCGATATGCTGCTCCTTAGCCAGGTCTTCCACATAAGTGCGGACCTGCGACGCCCAAGGCGCATCCGGCGGCGCCGATTTCAGCAGCGCCACAAAATCGTCCATCGCACCCTTATGGTCGCCGCCCTGGTCGCGGTGGATGGCCAGGAAATAGCGCGCGCGCGGATCGGCCGGATCGCCCTTCAGCGCGCGCTGAAATATCCCGGCCGCTTCGTCCGATACCTTGCCTTCGGATTGCACCATCGCCTCGCCCTGGGCGGACAGATACTCGACATTGGCGGGATCGATCGCCACCGCCTTGGCATAAGCCTTCGCCGCATCGGCGGGACGCCCCGTGCGCATATAGGACCAGCCCAGCATCTGCCAACCCTGGGCGTCGCCGGGATTTTGTTGCAACTTGGCTTCCAGGCTGGCGATCATGCTCGCCACTTCGCCGTTGGGATGACTTTTGGAGTCGGTGTTTTGCGCGTCCGGCGCGCTGGCGACCGTGGCCGCTGTGCCTGACTGCAACTCGGGATGCCCCATCATGGCGTAGAGCGCGGTGGCGCACAGCGTCACGATGGCCACCAGCCCCAACGCCACCCAGGGCAACGCGGTTTGCGGCAAGGGGCGCGCCGGCGTTCCGGCATCGCGGTCTTCCACCAAAATGCGGCGCTTGATTTCGGACCGCAGTGCTTCGGCTTCGGCCGGTTCAATCAGCTTGGCCGCAACCTGGCCATCCACTTCGCTGAGCTGCCCCTTTAGGATGTCGATGGTTTTGGCCTGGGGGCGCGTCTCATAGCGGCGCACCAGGGGAATAGTCAGCCCTGCCGCCGCCAGCGCGATCATGAGGGTCAGTGCAATCCACAGGATCATGCAGTGTCGTCCTTCAGCAGCTTGGCCAGCCGCGCCTGTTCTTCGGGGGTGAATGTCGCGGGATCGTCGTTGCAACGCCGCCGCAGGTAAAAGCCCACGCCCACCGCACCCGCCAGCAATGCCAGCAGCGGCCCCAGCCACAGCAGCAGGGTTTCAGTCTCGAACGGCGGTTTCAGCAGGATGTAAGCGCCATAGCGATTGACCAAGAACGCCACCGCCTGCTGGTCGGTATCGCCGGCTTGCAGGCGCTGGCGCAGCAGCACGCGCAAGTCATGCGCCAGCTCGGCATCGGAATCGTCGATGGTCTGGTTCTGGCAGACGACGCACCGCAAGCCGGCGCTGAGGGCGCGGGCTCGGGCTTCCAGCTTGGGATCGGCCAGCTGCTCATTGGGCTGTACCGCGAATGCGGGTAACGCCAGCAACGCAAACGCCAGTGCCAGCCGCCACTTCATGTTTCTGAACGCAGGTGCTGCAACAGCGGCTTGATGGTATTTTCCCAGTCGCTGACTTCGATCGGGCCAATGATCTTGTAGCGGACACGGCCTTTGCGATCGACCACGAAGGTTTCCGGCACCCCCGCCACACCCAGGTCGATGCCGATGCGACCGCTCTTGTCATTGCCGGCCTTGATATAGGGATCGCCATTGTCCGCCAGGTAACGCGCGCCGTCGGTGGCTTCGTCCTTCCAGTCCAGCCCCTGGATGGTGACGCCCTGATCCTTCAGCTGCAGCAACAGGCTGTGTTCCAGCCGGCAGGCGACGCACCATGAGGCAAATACGTTCAGCAGCATCGGCTCGCCGCGGAAATCGGCGCTAGCCAGGCCTTGATTGTCGCGCACCGCCGGCAGCGAAAATTGCGGCAAAGGCTTGTTTATCAGGGTCGAGGTGATGTGCGACGGATCGTGCCGCAGGCCCAGAACAAAGGCCGCGACCACGGCAAAAAACGCCGCCACCGGCAGCAGGAACAGAAGCCGTTTCATGCGCTGGCCTTGACCGCGGCCGTGCGGGCCACAGTGCGCGCCGCGCCGACGCGGAAGCGCCGGTCGCTAAGCGACAGCGCCCCACCCAGCACCATCAGGAAGCCGCCGCCCCAGATCCAGTCGACCAGCGGATGATCCCAGATGCGCACCACCAGGCCGTTTGCGCCCTGCTCGCCGATGGAGACATAGGTGTTGCCCAGAAAGCCCGTGCCGATGCCCGCCTGTGTCGTGGTGGTCTGGCTGGCCGGGAACAGCCGCCGTTCCGAGATAAGAGTGCGCGAGCCGGCATGGTTGGTGACGGTGAAGCGCGCCTGCTCAGCCTGGTAATACGGGCCCACCACATTGCCGATGGAATTGAGCGTATATTGCGCGCCCGCCAGATCGACGCTCTGGCCGACTTTCATTTCCAGGATTTTGTTCGACTCCCAAGCCGTGACGGCGGTGACGCCGATGGCGGTCACGCCAAGTCCCATATGCGCGGCCGTCATGCCCCACACCGCCAGCGGCGTGGCGCGCAGGAAACGCCCAAAATCACTGCCCAAACTGGAACTGATTTTCCAATAGCGCGCGGGGATCGCGATGGCTCCGGCGATCAGGAACACGCCCAAGGTCAGGCCGGCCGCCGCCAGAACCTGTCCGATGCCGAACGCCAGCACACCCAGCACCAGCGCCAATCCCGCCAGGACCAGCGGCCAGCGCAGGCGCATCAGCACTTCGCGGCTGTCATTGCGCTTCCAGTTCAGCATCGGCCCGAAGCTCACAAGGATCAGCAGGGGAACGACCACAGGAACAAAGGTCAACTCGTAATAGGGCCGCCCCACCGAGATGGAATGACCGCCCATGATCTCCACGAACACCGGGTAGAAGGTGCCAAGAAATACTGTGGCGGTGGCCGCCATCAGGAACAGGTTGTTGACCGCCAGCCCGCCTTCGCGCGACAGCGGCTGAAACAGCGCGCCGGTGCGCATGGCGGGCGCCCGCCAGGCAAACAGGCCCAGCGCCGTGCCGGTGGCCAGCGCGATGATGCCCAGGATGTAGATGCCGCGGCGCGGATCGACCGCGAAAGCGTGCACGCTGGTCAGCACGCCCGAACGCACCAAAAATGTGCCGATCAGCGACAGCGAGAATGTCAAAATTGCCAGCAGGATGGTCCAGCTGATCAGGGCGCCGCGCCGCTCCAGCGCGATGGAGGAATGCAGCAGCGCCGTGCCCATCAGCCAGGGCATCAGCGAGGCATTTTCCACCGGGTCCCAGAACCACCAGCCGCCCCAGCCCAAGGTGTAATAAGCCCAGATGCTGCCCATGGTGATGCCGGCGGTAAGACAGATCCATGACGCCAGCACGAAGGGGCGGATCCAGCGCGCCCAGCCGGCATCGACATGGCCCTCGATCAGCCCGGCCATCGCAAAGGAAAAGGCCGAGGAAAATCCGACATAGCCCAGGTAGAGCATGGGTGGGTGGAAGACCAAACCGGGGTCTTGCAGCAGCGGGTTCAGCTCGGTCCCGTCGCTGGGCGCTGGAAATAGCCGCAAGAACGGATTGGACGTGAACAGCGAAAAGCCCAGGAACGCCACGCCGATAATGCCCTGGATTCCCAGCACCCGGGCCTGCAGCGTCTCGCGCAGGCGGCCGCCGAACAGCGCCACTGCCCCACCCTGCAGCGCCAGGATCAGCACCCACAGGATCATCGAACCTTCATGGCTGCCCCAGGTGGCGGCCAAACGATAAACGGCCGGCTGGGCGGCGTTGCTGTGCTGGGCGACCAGGGCGATGGAAAAGTCCTTGGTCACAAATCCCACCGCCAGGGCGGTGAAGGCCACCCCGACAAAAAGCAGTTGCAGCAAAGCGGTGGCCCGGCCCAGCCCCATCAGGGCGGCGTCCCGCCGGGCTGCCCCCCAGAAGGGCGCGACGGCCTGCACGGCGGCCAGCACGAACGCCAGCACCAGCGCCAATTGTCCGATTTCCGCCGCCATCCTGATGATTGTCCGTCACACCCTGTCCGGCGACCCTAGCGTACCCCGCAGGGCTGTGAAATAATTAAATAATCCGGGCCTTTTCGGCGGCTTTGGATGGGGCGGGGATAGTCGTGTCGGAAGCTTTTCAGATCGCCATTATTGGCTCTGGGCCGGCGGGTATGAGCGCGGCCAACCGCGCCGCTGCCCGCGGCATGAGCCATGTGCTTCTGGAGAAGACCGACCACCTCTCCGACACCATCTACCGGTATCAAAAAGGCAAGCATGTGATGGCGACCCCGGTCAGCCTCACGCTTCGCTCCGACTGCACTTTCGACGCCGGCAAGCGCGAATATATTCTGGACAACTGGAACCAGCAGACTGCCGCCAACAAGGCCAATGTCCGCTACAAGGCCGAGGTCAAATCCGTCAGCGGGGCGAAGGGCGATTTCACCATCACCCTGACCAATGGCGATGTGGTCAAGGCCGAAACCATCATCATGGCCATCGGCACGCAAGGAAATCCGAACCTGATGCGCTGCGAGGGTGCCAAGCTGCCCCATGTCCAGTACCAGCTGGACGATCCGCGCGAATATTTCGACGAACACATCTTCGTCATCGGCGGCGGTGATGCCGGCATCGAGAATGCCCGGGGCCTGGCCGAAGACCCCGAACAGAACAACACCGTCACCATCGTCAACCGCTCCAAGGATTTCTCCAAGGCCAAGCAGGCCAATGTCGATTTGCTGATGGAGGCGCAGAAGAACGGCCGCGTCGCCATCCTGTCGGAAGCCAGCCCCGCCAAAATCGAGGAAGGCTGGATCACCATCGAAACGCCCGAAGGCGAAAGCCGCCTGCCCTGCAACCGCGTCATCGCGCGCATGGGCTCGGCGGCGCCGCGCGGTTTCGTGGAATCGGTCGGCGCCACGCCCGACCCCAACGATCTGGACGAACGCGGCAAACCCAAATTGAAGGGCGGCATCCAGTTCACCAGCGCCGCCCGCGACGCCTTTCCCCAGTTGTCGCCCCAGTTCGAAACCACCGTGCCCGGCGTCTATGCCATCGGCGCGCTGGCCGGCTACCCCCTGATCAAGCACTGCATGAACCAGGGCTATGACGTGGTGGAGTTCATTGCCGGCAACACCGGACTGAAGCCCGCCGACGAGCCCTTGCTGGAGGCCAAGCTCAAGGACGTTCCCGTCCAGAAGAGCGTTGCCGACTGGATCGAATTCCTGCGCGCCAATGTCGAGATTTTGAAAGGCCTGTCGCCGCTGCAGATGCGCGAATTCCTGCTGGACTGCGCCGTCAAGGTCTATGCCGAGAATGACGTAATCTTCGAGCGCAACGCCATCGGATCGTCGCTGTTCGGCATCGCGTCCGGCACCGTGAAGGTCGAGATCAATCCGCAGGATCCCTCCATCACCATCCCCATCGGACAAGGGTCGATTTTCGGGGAAGTCGGCCTGATCTCGGGCCGCCGCCGCGGCGCCACCATCCGCGCCGGCAAGGATTGCATCGTCGTCGAAATTCCCCGCACCGCGGCGCTCAAGCTGATGGGCTCGAACGAGGAAGCCAAGAAAACCGTCAACCGCATCACCACCGAACGCCATCTGTTGCAGATCTTCGGATCGGGCCTGCAGGCGGCCGACATTGCCGAAATCCTGAAGACCGCCAAGGTCGAGGAAATCCGCCCCGGCCAGAGCGTGATCAAGGAAGGCCAGGATGCGGGCGACGAATTCCTGGCCCGCCAGCCGCGCGCGCGCATCGACAAGGAACCAGCCAAGGGCGAAACCCAGGAAGCTTTCGCCGCCCGCGTGGCGGGCGAAAAAGCCGCCGAGAAGGAAAAGCTGGACGCGCTGCAGCCCGAGGCGCAGGCGCTGCGCGAAGCGGGCATCTACGACATCTTCATCGTGCGCTCCGGCTCCATGACGGTGGAAAAATCAATCGGCGGCAAGCAGGTATTCCTGTCCTATATTCCCGCCGGTTCCTATTTCGGCGAAATGGCCCTGGTGGACCGCGGCAAGCGTACCGCCACGGTGCGCGCCACCGTGCGCAGCCAGGTGGTTCGACTGGATGGCCGTTTGTTCCGCGAACTGCTGGAGCGCAAGCCGGCGTTGAAGCAGAAGCTCCAGGCCGACATGAAAGTGCGCCAGGAGATCAACAATTTCATCGAGGAGAAGAAGAAGAAATTTTCCGGCGTCGTGGACATGTATTCGGAAGTCGCCGAATTCCTGGTCAAGCAGGGCATTGGCGAAGCCACCGACGCGCTGTTGATCGACGAGACGCTGTGCATCGGCTGCGACAATTGCGAGAAGGCCTGCGCCGACAGCCATGACGGCTTGTCGCGGCTGAACCGCGAGGCCGGCAAGACCTATGCCCACCTGCATGTGCCGACATCGTGCCGCCACTGCGAGCAGCCGCATTGCATGACCGACTGCCCGCCCAATGCCATCCGGCGCGGCGCCGACGGCGAGGTCTTCATTTCGGACGCCTGTATCGGCTGCGGCAACTGCCAGCGCAACTGCCCCTATGGCGTGATCCGCATGGATTCGGTGCCGCCCAAGAAGCCGGGCCTTTTGCAATGGATGTTGTTCGGCATGGGCCCCGGGCCGGGCGAGCCCGACAAGGACTGGCTGAAGAAACATTACGATCCCAAGAAGCCCAAGGTCGCCATCAAGTGCGACATGTGCGCGGGAAAATCAGGCGGACCGGCCTGCGTGCGCGCCTGCCCCACCGGCGCCGCCATCCGCGTGTCGCCGGAACAGTTTCTTGACGTCGTCAAGTCAGGCGGGCGGTAGATCGTGGCGCAGGCGCGGCAAAGAGCACGAACGGTCGTGTCGCATGAAAGCTTCCTGCGCCATGCCCATTTCCGCTGGCTGAAGATCGCTGTGCTGCTGTCGCTGGTGATCGTCGCGGGCTTTATCGCCACCCTGACCTACGCCAACTTCCATCTGCGCCATACCGGTTCGACCTGGTTCGGCTATATCAGCGGCACCATCGGCGCCGGGCTGATCGTGTGGCTGGCGCTCCTGGGCGTGCGCAAGCGCGTCATGACCGATGATGCCTGGTCGCTGAAGGCCTGGGTGTCGGCGCATGTCTATCTGGGCCTGTCACTGATTTTCATCGCCACCCTGCACAGCGGCCTGCAATTTTCCTGGAACATCCACACATTGGCCTATGCGCTGATGATGCTGGTGATCCTGTCGGGCATTTTCGGCATCACCGTCTATGCGAAGATCCCGCCCAAGCTGTCGGACAATCGCGGCGAAACCACCCAGAAGCAGATGCTGGAGAAGATCCATACCCTGGATGGCCGCCTGATGGACGTGGCGCGCCCCCTGGACCGCGAACAGGCGGCGCTGGTGATCCGCGCTGTGCGATACACGCGCATCGGCGGCAATTTCTGGCAGCGTCTGACCAACAGCCACGGCGGCTGCGCCACGGCCAATGCCCAGCGCGTGCTTCTGGCGGCCCGCACCGGCATCAAGGATCCTGCCAAGGCCGCGGCGCTGGACCAGGTGCTGAGCCTGCTGGAAGAAAAGAACGCCACCCTGGCCAAGGCGCGGCGCCATATCCGCCTGCGCAGCCTGCTGGAAGTGTGGCTGTTCATCCATATTCCCGCCACGCTTGCGCTGATCGCCGCGCTGATCGCGCACATCGTCAGCGTCTTCTTCTTCTGGTGACGCGATGAGGTTCATCCTGCGCCAGATCAGCAAGCGTGTCGGCGCCCCCGATATCGTGCGCGAAAAGCCGCTCGCCTCGGCCGAACCGGTGGTCGGCCGCGGCAGCGATTGCGACATCCAGTTGACCGACTTGGCCGTCAGCCTGCGCCATGCGGTGCTGAAGCCCGCGGGCGCCGGCCGCGTGGTTGTGGAAGCGCTGGGTGACGAAAAATTCGAAGCCAACGGCAAGTTCGTGCACAGCGCCAGCCTGTCATTGGCCGATACGCCGGTGCTGGGCTTCGGCAGCCATGTCCTGACCCTTTCGGCGGGCGAAAACGGCGATATCCAGGCGCTGCTGACAGCACGGGAAAGTATCGCCGCCGCCCATGCCGCCGAGGACCAGAAGCGGGCCTTCTCGCTGAAATACGCGCTGTTCAGCCAGCGCCGGCTTGCCTGGATCACCGGCATCTTCATCCTGCTGGCATGCCTGGCCTTCCCCATCGGCGTGTACCTGCTGGGCAACCAGAACCGCACCATTGCAGGCGCCGCGCAGGGTCAATGGTCCAGCGGACCTCTTTCTCCCGGGCATCATTTTCTGGAGAAGAATTGCGAGGCCTGCCACCAGCAGGCTTTCGTGTCGGTAAAGGATAGCGCCTGTCTTTCCTGCCACCAGGCGGGACTGGCCAAGCTGGAAGCCGCCCATGTCGAAGCCCGCACGCGCGGCCTTGGCAGTCCCTTCCCGCCCGACCCGGCCGGCGATCACGCGCCGCGCGACCGGCTGATGGCCGCTTCGCCGCCCGATCCCAATTTCGCGCGGCGTATCAACACCTGGGTGGCCAACACCTTCTCCCATCCCAGCAACCGTTGCGCGAGCTGCCATACCGAACATGTCGGCAACGGCAAAGGCGCTGATCCCGCCCAAGAACACGCGGCGGTTACCCCCGACCAGATCAAGCGCAACGACTGCAAGGACTGCCACACCGGCATGGCGGCGCGGCTGGCGGAAGACGGCAAGCCCACCACCCTGCGCGATACGCCCGACTGGGGCACGCATCCGGACTTCCGCGCCCTGGTCACCACCGGCTTCAAGGGCGGCAAGCCGGTGCTCGTTCGCAGCGACATCGCCCCGGGCATGAAAGAGAATGACGGCCTGATCTTCGGCCACGACGTGCACCTTCTCGCCACTGGCGGGGTGGCGCGCCAGGCGAAGGAGCTGGGCAAGACGGCCGGTTATGGCAGCCCGCTCACCTGCGACAATTGCCATCGCGCCGCGCCCGATGGCGGCTTTGTGCCGGTGGAGATGAAGCGCGACTGCGGCGCCTGCCACTCGCTCACCTTTGCGCGCAAGAACGGCGTCGACCAGCAGCTGAAGCATGGCTATCCCAAGGAGGTCGTGGCGCAGCTGAAGCTGTATTATGCCAATCAGCCCAACTTTTCGGCCGGGCCCGAACTGTTCATTGGCCGGCCCGGCTTGCGCGGTGCGGCGCCCCGCGCCAGCCGCGCCCCCGACTATGTCGCCAGCAGCGTGCAGGCCGCCTTCGAGCGCGGCGGCACCTGCACCACCTGCCACACCTTCTTCAAGCCGCCGGCCGGTTCGCTGGAATACACGATCCAGCCGGTGAAGATCACCAGTCGCTACCTGCCCTGGGGCGGCTTCAATCATAATGTGCCCGAACACCATAAAGACGCGACGGGGGCCCAGACCTGCAAGTCCTGCCACAAGGCGGAAAGCTCCAAGCTGGCCTCGGACGTGCTGTTGCCCAGGATCGCGGACTGCAATAGCTGCCACGGCAAGACCAAGGCGGAAGTGACCACGCCAGCCGGGGCCGATTGCGCCGAATGCCATGGCTTCCACAATCCGGGCATGCCGGCCTCCCCCCGCCGGCGGGAACTGGCGGAAAACGCCTTGATCCGGACACACTGATCCTGCGTATTGTCCTTGCTCCCCTTGCGGCCGGGGTTATGATTTATTGTCATTTCAATGGGTTAGGGAAGTGACGGCCAGAGGAACCCTCTATAAGTGCTGACGATTGCGCAGATCACCGACCTGCACATCACCAACGGCAGTCAGCCGAAGGACCGGGAGCGCAATGCCTCCCGCCTGAAGACAGTGCTGAAATCGATCTATGCGATGAAGCCCCGTCCCGCCGCCATCCTGGCCACCGGCGACCTGGTCGATCTGGGCCAGGCCGACGAATATGACGAGCTGAAGCAGATTTTGGCCAGCTGCGAGATCCCGATCTATTACGGCATCGGCAACCACGATTCTCGTCCCGCCTTCCGCGCCGCCTTCCCCCATACGCCCACGGACGAGAACGGCTTCGTTCAGTATGCCTTCACGCTGGGGGACCTGCGCGTGGTCATGTGTGACTCGCTGGAAGGCAAGGAACATGGCGGCTTCTGCGAGAAGCGCGCCCAATGGCTGGAACGCACCCTGGCGGAGGCGCCCGATACCCCGACCCTGCTGGCGCTGCATCACCCCCCCATCGCCAGCGGCATCGTCTGGATGGACGAAGCCGCTGATGCGCCCTGGAAGCTGCGTCTGGCCAAGGTCATTCGCGGACAGAGCCAGATTAAGGGCATCATCTGCGGCCATATGCACCGCGCCTTCAGCGGCACATTCGCTGGCCACCTGGTGCAGGTGTCCACCGCGACCTCCATCCAGCTGGCGCTGGACCTCAGCCCCATCGATCTGCGCGTGCCCGATCACCGCGAGCTGCTTACCGAACGCGCCCCCGGCTTCATGCTGCTGGTGTGGGACAAGGGCGAACTGGTCATGCATGCCTGCCCGGCCGGCGACTTCCCGGCGGCCGTGACCTACGAAGTTCCCTTCATCAAGGATGAAGCCAAGCGGGCCTGATGGCCGCGCTTTGCCTGATTCAAAAAAAGTCTAGTTGCGCGCCATCTTCTTCGGCCTGGCGATGGCATCGCGGCGCGGCGGCGCGGACTTGCCGTTCTGATCGGCCTGCACCGGGGCCTTGGGCGCATCCGGCAATCCCAGGAAATCGGCCTTCACCGGTTCATCGCTGACCCGGTATTGCTGGCCCTTCCAGTCCACGAAGAACTTTTCCATTTCATCGCGGTGGAAGGGACGCGAGCCCAGCCGCCCGAAGATGGCGATCTGGCCGCCGGTCTCGTCCACGGCGCGGTCGCGGTCCAGGCCCTTGGACAGGGCCAGCGCGGGCGTCGGCGTTTTCGCCCAGGCGATCACTTCGGGCTTGGGCGGCGGGGAAAAGCCATAGAAGTTGGGCTGGCTTTCCGGGCTGGTAAGCTGCAGCACCTTGAGCCCGTTCTTGCCATCGGCGACGTAAGCGAACAGCGAGGCGTTGGTCGAACCCACGATCACATCCTGGCTGTCGGCATTTTCAAACGGCTTGCGCCAGTAGGTCTTGGGCTTTTCGGGGTTCTTCACGTCCACGATCACCAGGCCGTCCTTGCCGGCGGCGACATAGGCATAGGTACGCGCGACATAGACCCGGCGGGCGTCCTCCAGCGCCACGCGGGCGCCGCTGATAGGCATGGGCTTGTCCATCCGGGTGATGTCCAGCACTTCCAGGCCGCGGGCATCGGTGACGAAGAGATAGCGGAACTGCACCGCCGAGGCGCGCATGTCCGGCAGCGCCACCTGGGCCGCCACACGCGGCTTCATGGGATCGTTCAGGTTGACCACCACAAGGCCGGCGGGCGTGGCAATATAGGCATAATAGCCGGCCATGGTGATATGGCGGGCGCCGTTCAGCACGCCGTCCGGATTCCAGGTTAGGGCGCGGCGCAGATTGTTGTTGCGCGGCTCGCGGTCGTTGAAGGTATTCACATCCACCAGGATCAGGCCTTCTTCCGCATCGGTGATGAAGGCGTAGTTGTAGATCGGGTGGAAGGCCTGTTCCTGGTTATACTTGCGTATTGCTGGCGTGTTGCGCTCGGGCGCGATGGACTGGCCGGTCGGCAGCGCCATGCAGGTGGCGTTCTTCGATGGCACCCGGATGCGCTGGCCGAGCGGCGAAAATGGCGCGGTGATCACCTTCTGCGAAACGTCTTTGTTGGCCACGCTGGCCACGTCCATCACCTGGAAGCCGCCGGAGCCCTGGGCGATATAGAGATACTCGCCGCGCAGCTGCAGGCAGCGCACCGCGTCCGGCGTGGAATGGGTGACGTTGAAGATGTCTTCGACATTGGTGTCACCCTTGCCGAACAGATCGCCGCGGCGCCAGTTCACCAGCTCGCGGTTGTTCCGCTCGACATGCTCCTTGTAATAGTCGGGATAGGCATATTTCTGCAGATAGGAGCCGAACACCGCCTGGGGCTCGTTCCACTCGGTGACGCGCACCGCCTCGATGCCGCCTTCGAGACCAGTCCAGGCATTCAAGCCGACAAAGTTGACGAAGTTGGTGCCCAGCAACAGCAGCTGCGCCATGATCGCGTTGTTGTCATTGACGGCCGAGATATGGCAGTCGCTGCAGGTCTTGGTCTCGGTGGTGCGTACCGTGTGCGGGAAATGCGGCGCGAAAGCCTGGCTGGAGAACCCCGAGGCCGCGATGGGCGGCTGCTGCACATAGATGCGATCACGGTTGATGTTGGTGGAGGAAAGTACCAGCGCCGAACTTGAGCGCACCGGCGCGATCTCGTTGCCCTTCACCGTGGAATGGATGCCCAGCTGGAACATGTCATCGCGCGCCACCTGCGGATTGTAGGTGGCGTAGTTGCGCGCGGTCTCACCCTTATATCTGTGCGAATCCGTCTTCCAATTGGCCTCGATCGGCAGGTGGCAACCGCCGCAACTGGTCGTCCAGGAAGTATGGCAGGTAAAGCAGGCCATCTCGCTGTCCTTGTGCGCGAGATTCTTCGGGTTCACGCCCGGGCCCCAGGCCATCTGCTTGCCGTTGTCGCTCGTGCGGGCCATCAGCTTGGCGCGCGCTTCCTTCTCATTGTAGTTGGGGCTGGTGGGATCGACCGTGTCCTTGACCAGCGACACTTTCCACTTGAGGTTCGGGTCCAGCGACGAGGTCTGGTACAGGACACGGCGACCGCCTTCCTCGGTCCATTCAAAGCGGCGGCTGCCATCCTGGTTGCGCAACTGGCGCAGGTCGGTGCCGCCCGGCGGCGCAGCGGGGCCCGATGTCTTTAGGGTCGGGAATTCCGACACCGTGCCGTGGCAATCCTTGCAGCCGATTTCCACGGCATTGGCCACTTCGCCAATGATCAGACCGTTACCGTGGCTATCCTGGGCGAAATGGCAGTCCGAACACTGCATGCCCTTCTCGGCATGGATATCCATCATGTGCACGGCCTTGCCGGGATTGACGCCGATGGGCGCGAACTTGCCAACGCCCTTCTTGCGCCACTTTTCCGGATCGTCGTTGGCCACCACCTTGCCGTCCTTGTCCAGCAGGTTGCCCTCGCGGTCGCGCTTGAAGATGGCGCGGAAATTCCAGCCATGGCCATGATAATCGGCGAACTGGGTGTCCTTCAGGTCCTTGTTGAGGTCATAGACGTTGCGCGTGAAATTGACATCGGCCCACTTGCCGCGCGGCGCGGCCCCCTCGGGATTGCGGTCCAGGACTTTGCGCATTTCTTCCGAGGTCGGATATTTCTGCTCCTTGGGCCACATCGACGGGGCGTCGGCCTCGTAATCCCACATGGTGTAGCCAAGATAGGTGTTCAGGAACATGTTGGGCTGATGCATGTGGCAGTTCATGCACTGGGCCGTCGGGATGGCGCGGGTGAACTGGTGCTTCAGGGGATGGCCTGACTCGCCCTTGTTGATGGTGGGATCCGCTGTCTGGCTTTTGCCGTCGCGGCCGAACTGGGCATAGACCGAGCTTTCGCGCGGCTCGCGGCTGTTGGCATAGACGACATGGCAACCGGCGCAGCCCGACTGGCGATAATCGCCCGGCTGATCATTGGTGCCCATGAACCACATCCAGGGATCAGGCAGTCGGGTCTTGTGGATGTTCAGCACGGGAATCGCGACGCGAAGGCCGGTGCCGGGGCCGCGGGCCGATTGCTTGAGGTCGGGACGGCCCGGCTCCTCCAGTTTCTGGATGGAGCCGGTCGGATCGGGAAGGCCAATTTCGGGGAAAAGCTCGCCGCCATTGCGGCCGCCGCGTTCAAAGACGCGGAAGATGTCAGCGGGCGGGACCACCTGCCAGGTCGGCAGCGGGATCAGCGCCGTCAGGGCGCCACGCTTCTTCTGCTCTTCGGTGATGGTGCCGGGTGGCGCTCCGGGCGAGACGATCTTGGCCGCCTCGCCCTCGCGGGTATAGACCTCGCCAATGCCGATGCCCTTGAGCGCATCGCCATAGACATTGTCGTAGCCGCCCTTTAGCGGGACGATACCGTTGTTATAAGAAGCGCCCTCATAGAACATGGCGCCGGTGGACATCAGCGAGCGTTCCGTCGCCGTGATCTGGTCCATGTGGCAGGCGCCGCAAGATTCGCGCGCCACCCGGTAGTCGGACGGATTGACGAAACGCACATATTCCGGCGCTTCGCGGTTGAGCAACGTGTAGCTTTGTTGGGGGTTGGCGGAGCTGGGATATTTCCAGTTTTCGGGATAGCGCGGCAGCACATGCGCGCGGTCGCGCAGCGCCGCATATTGCGGATCGCTTTTGCCCAGGCTGGCCGCCGCCTTGACTGTGGCGTCACCGCCATGACAGTCGGCGCAGCCCAGCAGCACCGCCTGGTTGTCATGCATGGACGGCGCGTCGGACTTGGTGTGGCAGGAAATGCAGCCTTCGCTCTTGGCGTCGGCTTCGGCCTGGCTTTGGCCGCGCGGCGCATCGGGCGTCTTGGCGTAATGGCGCTCGACCGCCACATCTTCATCGCCGGCCAGCAGCCGGGTCGTGGCGGCGCCTGCCAGCAGGGCCATGACCGCCAGCAACACTGCCTTCTTGTGCCAGCCGGGCGCCATGGGTCCTTAGAAGGTCAGAATTACGTTGAACAGCATCGAATAATACTGGCCGTCATGGCTGGAATTGGTGAACAGGTCACCAAAACCCGGTCCCGGCGACAGCACCGCGCCCGATGCCCGCAGCACGATGTTCTGGGTCTGGAAGGGGCGATAGGTCAGCGCCAGCGAGGTATCCCAGCCAAGGTCCTGCGAGATGGTGTTTTCCTGGCGCAGCGCCGACACCAGGGTCGTATCGCTGAACCACAGGTGATTGACGTTCACCGCCGCCCGCAGCTCCGGCAGGATATCGAAGTCCACACCGCCGCCCAACAGGATGGTGCCGGGGTTGTTGAAGTTGGACTGGCCTTCTTCCTTGCTTGAACGCAGATCGTTCAGGATGCCGTTGCGGCTGTTCAGAAAGATGGCGCGGCCGCCGCCGGCGAACGGGATCGACTGGCGGATGTAATAGCTGGTGTCCGAACCGGCGAATTGCGGATTCTCGAAGATGGCATCGAAGCCGCCTTCATGATCGTCATAGGGATTGTCGTCACCCGAGGCATACAGGGCCGACAGGCGAACCCGGATCCAGTCGAAATCCATGGACGGCTCCGCCGCCAGGAAATAGCCGGAGATATCCGCGGGCCGGCCGGTGAAGAAGTTGTTGCGGTCCTCGCCGAACACGCCATAGCCGGTCAGGGTCAGGTTGATGTCGCCCCAATGGCCGTCACCGGAATATCCCACATACACCGCGTCATAGTCGCGGCCACGGATATCACCCAGCAGCGCCGGCCGCGCCGGGAAGCCGTTGAAGTCGGTGTGAATCTGGTTGGCTTCGCGATTCATGTTGTAGACGGCCGTCAGCTCGGACGTGAATCCGGGCACCGGCAAATCCTGCGCATACACATAGGCTACGGCGACATAGTCGTTCCGGACCATCTGGGTGATGTCGTTCAGGCCCGAATTGGTGTCTTTTTCCAACCGCGCGAAGAAGCCCAGATTGTACTGGTAGCGGTTGTTGTCCCGATCGCCGAACAGGCGCACGCCCAACTGGTTGTCCTGGAACAGGAAACCGCGGAAGTCCGAGGTGAAGGGCTGGATGCCGACCCGGATGGAGTCGAAGTCGTAGCGGTCGTCCACATTGCGGATGTGGTAGTCCAAAAAGGCTTCCTGCAGCCCTACCAGCCCGTCCAGGCGGTGGGTGGGCTGGCCCGGATCGACCGACAGCACGCGGCGCTCCGACACCATGGCGTAGTTGACGTTCATGGCCACCGCGAAGCGGAATTCGATTTCCGGCGGCTTGAAGGCCGTAGAGCCCTTGTAGATATCGGCGCCGGCGATGAAGGTCTGGGTGTAGAGGCTGCTGTCCGCCTGGCCGAACACATCCAGGCTGCCCGGCCGCTGGCTGGTCTGGATGCTGACGGGCGTGGGGAAGGAGCGCAGCTCCGCCACGCTGTCGGACACGCCGGTCAAATCCAGGAACCAGTCATCGGTGCCCAGGATGGGGCGATCGCCCTTGATGACGTTTTGATTGTAGGGATCCCACCACTGGCCGCCCACGCCGAGAGCGTCGACGATACGCCAGCGGTCGGGCACCGGGATCCAGCTTTCCGACGGGAAGGCTTCTGGCGGCGGCGCCACCACGGCGCCTGGATTGTCCTGCAGCACCGGCCTTTCGTAATTGCGCAGGCGGCCGGGAATGGCGCGGCCGTCGGTGGATTCCTGCGTCGCGGGCACCTGATCGTTCTGGGCCAAGTGCACCTGTTTGCGGACCCAGTCGTAGACCAGCGCTGGCGGCGTCCGCAGCCTTTCGGCGGCGCGGGCGTTCGGCGTGCCCTGATCGGTGGGCGCGGCGACAGCGACCTGCTGCGCGGCAGGAGCGGCCGGATCGGGCCTGGCGACTTCGAGCTTGAGCTGTTCCTGCGCCAAAGCGGGCAGCGCCGCCAGCAGCGTGGATGCCAGGGAGCTCGTCAGGAGGATCGTGCGGAGTTTTCTCATCACTTGCCCTGGCACACATTCTGGTCGGTGGTATCGAGGAAGGGCGCGAACGGGCAGTTGACGTAGCGCAGCCGCACCGAGTTGCCGTTGATCTGGATCACCACATTGTCGGAGCGGATGAAGTTGGATGCCTCGCCGATGCCCGAAACGCGCTGGCCGCCATTGTACAGGCCCAGGAAGCTGATCATGTCGTCCTGGTCGATGCCGTCGCCCGAGGTGCCGACCGCGCCCACCAGGGTCGTGCCGCGATAGATTGGCACGCCGCCGGAGAAGATCTGGATGCCATTCTGCAGCTGGTTGGTGCCGGCGCCGAAATCGGGAATGAAGGTGCAGCGGGCCGGCGTGTCGGTGGCCGATGCGCCCTTAACGAAAGTGACATGCTGCACCAGATTGGTCAGCACCAACGCCGACTGCAGGCCGGTGGACAGCGGGCTCCATTTGGCGATGGGGCGCGAGAAGGGCCCGTTGGGATTGTTGAACTGGCCATCCGGGAAGAAGGGCCGCGACAGGTTGCCGATGGCGCGCGAGGAAAAGGCAGTGGCGCCGGTAAAGGCGTTGGCATCGTTCAGGAACGTGCGGGCCGCCGGAATGAAGGTGCGCACATCGCTGCTGGGATCGCCGTTCAGCTCCGAGGCAGCCCTGCTGCTGGAGAAGAAGGCCGCGGTGCGGGCCTTCTGCAGCGACACGTCAATGCCGAAGATCGGCGCGTCGGGCGCGCGCACAATGCCCAGGATCTTGCCGCGCGTATCGACCACCGAGACCGAGACCTGGGCGCGGCTGTCCAGGGGCTGGCGGATGGCGGCGCGGGCGCGGCTCATGATCTTGAAGGCTTCCTCCAGGATCGCGCTTGTTTCGGCGGCGCTGAGCGCGGTGCCGACATCGGCGGCGTCGCTGCCGGCGATGGCGGGATAGCGGTTGTTGCCCGCGCCATTGGTCAGCACGAAGGCGTCCAGGTTGTTGAACTCGGCGCTGGTGGCCTTGCGGATGCCCGAGGCTTCGGTGCCATAGGCCTGGCCGTCAATGATGGTGCCGCCAAAATAGCCGGTGACGGCGGTCAGGGTGCCCACGGCGGCGGAGGTCGAGAAGGCCGGCGCCGAAGCGGGGCTGGATTTCAGGGTCGAGGTGGTGGCGTCGCTGTAGCGCAGCAACGTGCCGTCCAGCGAAACCCGGTCTGCGGTGATGCTGGAGGGCGCCGAATAATCGGTGGTCGCGGCCAGGGCGATGTTTTCCTCGGCGTCATTGTCGACATTGGAAACGTCGGTGTCGAAGCCGTAATCGCCATCGGCCATCACGCCAACGCCGCCGACCAGTACGCCAGCCTTGTAAAGCGGAAAGCCGCCGGGGTCCGCCGACAGGCCCAGCGGCGAACGCTTGGGACCGATGAAAGCGCCCGGACCGCCGGCGGGATTGAAGCGGCCCGAAAGATCCGAACAGGGAAGCTGGCTGAACTGCACGCCGAACAGCGGGCCGCCTTCCAGCCCCGGGGTGATGGCGGCGGTGGGCGGAAAGAATTGCTGCACGATTTCGCTGGCAGTGCGGGTCGAGAAAGCATTGCCGCCGCTGGACAGGTACGCCCCGGTCACGGCCTTGGCGATGGCGCCGGCCGCGGCGGGCACCGACACGCCTTCCAGGTCGGTGTTGTTGGCGGGGTTGGGCGCGGCGCGCAGGGTGGCGTTCGCCGGCGCGCCGGCCATCGTATAGACCGCCAGCACATTGCCGACCCTGTCGACCACCGCGATCACAGCGGGCTTGCCCTGGGCAGTGGCTTCAGCCACCGCGCGCGAGATGATCTTCTGCACGTCACCGACCGTGAGGGCCTGGCTGTCTGGCACGTTGAAGACGCTGGCCGGAATTGTCGGGGCGGCCGTGGTGGCAGTAACCGCGGCCGTGCTGCCGGTCGTGTTGGTCGTGGCGGCCGCAGGCGACGGGGTGGAATTGGACGCGCTGGTGTTGGAGCTGGCGCTGCCATCATTCTTGCCGCAGGCGCTGAGAACCAGCATCCCGCTCATCATGATGCTCAGCAACGAACGCGTACGCGAAATCATTTCAGTCTCCCCACCGCGCCGGCCAATTGCCGGATCGCGTCGCGAAATTCCGCCGGGTGCCAGTCATTGGTATCGCGCACCTCGGCGTAAAGCTTGTTGATCTGCGGCCGGATGCCTTCGGCGGACTTGCGGTCCACCTGGCCCTGGGCCACCAGCGAATTGAGCAGCGTGTCGGCAGCCATCACCGCCTGGGCGCCGCCTTCGTAATCGGTGTAGCGGGACGCCGCTCCGTTCAGCACCGCGTCCAGCGCCGCGAAGGTCTCATTGCGATTGAAGGCATGGGCCGCCATGGCGGCGGCCAGGTTGCGTGCCGACGATGCCAACTGCGCCGCGGCGCCGGCGGTGTCGCGGCTTTGCGCCATGGCGGTGTGGAATGCGCGCGCCGCCGCATCGAAGCTGGCGCCTTCGCCGGGCGCCGCCACCTTGGCGATGGCCGACAGCATGATCATGTTTTCATCATTGAAGGGCGGCGCGCCGGGAAACAGCGGGCGCGCCGGATTGGCTTCAGCGGTCAGTGCCGCATTGGGCTCGTCCGAAATGCGGCGGTGGCAGCTCTGACAATCGAAGAAATAGAATTCCGGGAAGGCGCCCTCGTAAGTGTGCACGCCATCGGCATACAGGGACAGCTGCCGTTCGACCGCCAGCGCCTGGCCCACCGCCCAGAACTTGATGCCGCTGGAAAGCGGCTTGCGCTTCACATAGTCGGCGTCGAAATCATAATGGCGCTGCAGCGCGCTGTAGAGATCCAGTTCGAACGACACGCGCGGATGACCGGCCGCCATCATCTTGTGGGTGACGAACTGGCCCGGCTTGTTGCTGCCGAAGTGGCAATCCAGGCAAAGCCCGGCGCGGGTGCGCGGATCTTCCAGCGCCGTCATGCCGTTCTTGACGTTCTCGGCATGGCTGGCGTTCACCGCATAGTGGCTGGTCAGCCAGCCGCCCGAAGCGCCGTGACAGGACTCGCAGCCCACGCCATCGGAGATCTGGAATTTGGAGCCGCGCATCGCCGCGGGCTCGGCATGACAACCCAGGCACTCCTTGGCGCTTTCGGCGCGGCCCAGGCCCAGGCGCTGGGCGATGCCTTGCGCGCGGCTGCGCGTCAGCACGGCCCAGGCCTGGCTGTGCGAGCCGGCGGCCGACGTCGTGTCCTGCCAGGTGATGAGTTCGTTCTGCCGGACCGTCTTGCCGGTGGGCGCCAGGCGGCCGTGACATGTGGAGCCGCCGCAGGAGGCGACGCCTTCATGGGTACCAGGCTGGCTGGCGGCAAAAAGCGGCGTGGAAAAAAGCGTCAGCAGCAGCGTCAAGCCAAAGGCGCGCGCACACTGACCCCTTGAAAAGCCCGCCACAAAAACCCCCTGCCCAGCGCCGGCGGTTTTCCCGCCAAAAGCCTTGGTTTCGTAGCAGTTTTGGCCCTGTTTTGAAAGCGAGGGAACCCAGATGACAATTTGTCATAATGCGGCAAACCGCTCACCGCTTCAGCCGTGCGGCTTGATCGAATACATGCGGAAATTGCCGAACCCCTTGGCCGTGGGCTGAATGCCGACATAGTCGCAGCGCCAGTCCTTGGCCCCCGCCAGGAACAGCGCGCTGGCCAGTTGTTCGGTGACATAGATTTCGCCGGGCGGTGTGACAGGTTCGATACGGGCCGCGCGGATAATCTCGCGCCCCGCAAAAGAATCTTTCTTCAGGATCGGATCGTGAATGGGGTGGCAAGGACCGTAATGGACCGCAATCCGCAGCTGCAGGTGCACGTCGATGCCATGATGGTCCAGATCAAAGGATTCCGAGCGTTCCTGCATGGCGATGGCGCAAGCCGCCGCCAGCGCAGGCGTGCGGAAAACCAGGAAAATCCCGTCCCCGGCCGTGGCGCGGTAGTCGATATCGCCCCCAAACGGCTCGATCGCCTGGGCGAGGCCAGCCATGTAGGTCTGGACGAAAAGCTCCATATGCCGTTCCGGCAGCTTGGAAAATCCGCGCACGTCGGCGAACAAAAAGGCGCGCGGCACCACATCTGGGCTGATGTGATCGGGCGGCGGGGACGGCGCCTGTGTCAGCCGGTAGGCCTCGCCCGAAGGCGGGATAATGACACTGGCCAGGCCCAGGCCGGACCATTTGGCCACTTCCGCCGCTGCGGTGGCGACCGCTTTGGCCGGCTGGCCGTTCCAGATCGCCAGCTGGCAGACAGTGGTGGCCAGGGCGTCGGCATGGCGGCGCGCCATGCCCATGGCATGGCTGCTGCACAACGCCTTCACGCAGTCGTGCTGCAGGACGTCATTGTCGATGACATAGGACACGGTGCGCGCCTTGTTCATGCACGCGGCGAAACGGTCTTCCCATCCGGGCGCCACTGAACTCCTGACAAATTCGTCGGCGCGATAGGGCAGCACGACATGCAGCTCGATGCCTGCCGCCAGCGCCGCTTCCGCCATCAGGATGTCTCCGCCGCTGCATAGCGAGCCGTAAGCGAAGCCGGCATTGAGCCGCGCCATCTGGCCGGCGATCTGCAGTCTTGCAGCATCGGCGTCATCCAGGTTGCGGTGACCGCAGTAATAGACAACCGATGGCACTTTCAAATCATCCAGCAGGCACGCCGCCGAGCCGCGGGCCGCGCACACCGCCAGCAGCTGCTTCTTGGTGGAAGCCATGGCGGAAGCGGAGACTCCAAGCGCACTGGCCGCCTTCAAAACCGGTCCGGCTTCGTCGCTTTTACCCAGCACCAGCAGCGCTTCGGCCTTGGTCGCAAGTCCCCAATAATCCTTTGAATCCGCTACTTCCCTGAGCGTCTGGCGCGCCAGGTTTTCCGCCGTTGCCTGATCGCCCGCCAAAAGGAAAAGCGTGGCGGCATTGATCAGCGGATAATAGCCGCCATGGCGGCGATAAACGGTTTCATAGGCATCGGCCGCTTCGATCAGCGCGGCGCGGCGCACGTCGGCATGGGCTTCCAGCGCAATGTCCTTCAGGCAGCGCGCTTCCAGCGCGGCGATGTCACGGGCGGTGTCAGCCGGCAGCAACTCCAGCGGCGCACGCGACAGGCGCTGATGGAAATTTTCCAGGCCCAGCCTCGCCGCGCCGGCGCGCGCCAGCGCCAGCACCAGAAGATAATCGCGCTCGATGCGGCGCTTGAGATCCGGATCGTCGGGCGCATGGCGCAGAAGGTCCACCGCGGTGAGGAAATCGCCGGCCGCCAGCGCCGCCTTGGCGCGGGCGATGTCGTTGGGAAAGCGCTTGTCGAGCAGCGCCGTCATCGTTGCGGCGATGGCTTCGTCGGTGGCCGGCACGATGCCGTCCTTGCGGTGAAGCAAAGGCTGGCCCGGCAAGGCCGGATCGATCACCACCAGTGGGGTGCCCAGCGCCACGGCGTCGCGCGCGCTCTGGCCGGTCTGGGACTCCCAGCGGTCGGCCGACAGGATGGCCAGCACAATATCGGCCCGCCGGATCACCGTGTCGGCGCACGCCAGATAAGCGCGATTGCGGCTGTCCTCATGGCTCAGGTCACCCGGCAATTCCTCCGCCCCCAGGCCCTGGCGCGCCTTGTCCAGGAGCGCCCGGAAGGCGGCGATCTCCGCGTCGAAATCCCCCAGATTGAAGGTCTTTTCGTAGTCGGCTTGCGCTGCCGGCAGCACCGCCTGGAGACGGTAGCCCTCCTCCAGGCCGGCGGCAGCGATCAGCTGATCGGCGCCCTGGGCCAAAGGAGATATGACCGCAAGTTCAAGACCTTCGGGCCGCGCCGCGCCGCGCCCGATGGCTGCCAAAAGGTGATGGACCGAGCGCGCCACCGCCGCATGCGTGTTGAACGAGATGACACGGTGGCCGATAGCGGCGACGCGCAGGATGTTCGATGTCTCGGCCAACAGGACCTCGCGAAAACTGCCCTGACCTATAGCAGAAAGTGTTACGGATGGGACGCGGCAAAGACCCGTTTCCATGACAGGTCTTTGACAGCGCGGCGACGTCAAAACGCTTGAAAATCAAGCACTAGCGGGCCCATTTGTGGCCCATTCGTTGACTCTGTGAAAGCCGCGGGATTTACTTCTTTGGGGTTTTGGGGAGCTCCTCGGAAGTACGGGGTCTGTGCGCCATCGGTGCGGGAAACCCGACACCGGGGCGCGCATTTCATGACGCAGTTTTTCCTGTCGCATGCCCGGGACGATTGCCGGCTATCTCCAACCTGCAGAATTCCATTTCATTGCAGCAATGCAGATGGACAGTTTGCACGCGCTCATGCGCGGCCGGCATGCCTGATTGATTTTCCAACACCACAAGCGAGGAAAGACCAATGACCAAAGAACATGTCGATATGGACGGCTTCATCAAGGGCGTGGAGCGCCGCAATCCCGGCCAGCCGGAATTCGTGCAGGCCGTGCATGAAGCCGCGCACGACATCTTCGATTTCATCCAGGGCAAGCCCGCCTATCACGAGTACCAGATTCTGCGCCGCATCGCCGAACCGGACCGGGTAATTTCGTTCCGCGTCTGCTGGGAAGACGACAAGGGTAACATCCGCGTGCAGCGCGGCTGGCGCGTGCAGAACAACAACGCCATCGGCCCCTATAAAGGCGGTATCCGCTTCCACCCCTCGGTTACCGAGAGTGTGCTGAAATTTCTGGCGTTCGAGCAGACCTTCAAGAACAGCCTGACGGGCCTGCCCATGGGCGGCGGCAAGGGCGGTTCCAACTTCAATCCCAAGGGCAAGTCGGATCACGAAGTGATGCGCTTCTGCCAGAGCTTCATGACCGAGCTGTACCGCCATGTCGGCGCCGACATTGACGTGCCGGCCGGCGACATCGGCGTGGGCGCGCGCGAGATCGGCTACATGTTCGGTCAGTACAAGCGCATCACCAACGAGTTCACCGGCGTGCTCACCGGCAAGGGCCTGGAATATGGCGGCAGCCTGATCCGCACCGAAGCCACCGGCTATGGTGCCGTCTACTTCCTGCAGAACATGCTGGAAGCCAAGGGCAACAGCGTGGCCGGCAAGACCGCCGTGATTTCCGGTTCGGGCAATGTCGCCACCCATGCCGCCGAAAAGATCGTGCAGTTGGGCGGCAAGGTGCTGACCCTGTCGGACTCCGAAGGCTTCATCCACGATCCGGACAGCATCACCCAGGAGAAGATCAACTGGGTGAAGGACCTGAAGACCAAGCGCCGTGGCCGAATGTCCGAATATGTGAAGGAGTTCAAGGGCGCCACCTTCACCGGCGGCGGCGCCAGGCCGTGGGGCGTCAAGTGTGACGTCGCCCTGCCCTGCGCCACCCAGAACGAACTGAACGGCGCCGATGCCGAGACCCTGGTCAAGAATGGCTGCATCGCGGTGTCGGAAGGCGCCAACATGCCGACCGACCTGGATGGCATCGCGGTCTTCAAGAAGGCCCGCATCCTGTACGCGCCGGGCAAGGCCGCCAACGCCGGCGGCGTCGCCGTGTCGGGTCTTGAGATGGCCCAGAACTCCGGCCGCCGCTCCTGGAAGGAAGAAGAACTCCAGCAGCTGCTCAAGGACATCATGCAGGGCATCCATTCCCGCTGCCTGGAATATGGCAAGGAAAAGGACGGCCATGTCGATTATGTCCGCGGCGCCAACATCGCCGGGTTCAAGAAAGTCGCCGACGCCATGCTGGCCTACGGCGTCGTCTGATCAATTGATACGGCAGGCCGGACATCCGGCCTGCCGCTTTCCTTTTCAACGCCTTTCCCAACGAGGACCCAATGACCAAGGCATCCGATCTGTTCATTCAATGTCTGGAAGAGGAAGGCGTCGAATATGTCTTCGGTGTTCCGGGCGAGGAAAATCTCGATTTCCTGGACAGCCTGTCGCGTTCCACCAAAATCAAGCTGATCCTGACCCGCCACGAACAGGGCGCCGGTTTCATGGCTGCCACCTATGGCCGCCATACCGGCAAGGCCGGCGTCAGCCTGGCGACCTTGGGACCGGGCGCCACCAACCTGGTCACTGCCGGCGCCTATGCCCAGCTGGGCGGCATGCCGATGATGATGATCACCGGCCAAAAGCCCATCAAGAGTTCCAAGCAGGGCCGCTTCCAGATTTTGGACGTGGTCGACATGATGCGCCCGCTCACCAAGTTCACCCACCAGATGGCATCCGCCGACAACATCCCGTCGCGCGTGCGCGAAGCCTTCCGCCTGGCGCAGGAAGAAAAGCCCGGCGCGGTGCATATCGAATTTCCCGAGGACATTGCCGATGAGGATACCGATTCCAAGCCGCTGAAGGCGCCGCATATCCGCCGCCCCTCGGCCGATGAAAAATCCATCCGCGCCGCCGTGGCCCGCATCGAACGCGCCAAGTCGCCGCTGCTGGTGATCGGCGCGGGCGCAAACCGCACCCAGACCAGCCGCATGCTGACCCAGCTGGTGGAAAAGACCGGCATTCCCTTTGTCACCACCCAGCTGGGCAAGGGCGTGATCGACGAGCGCAATCCCAAATTCGTGGGCTGCGCCGCTTTGTCGTCCGGCGATTTCGTCCATGCCGCCGTGGCCGCGGCCGACGTCATCGTCAATATCGGCCATGACGTGATCGAAAAGCCGCCCTTCTTCATGAAGCAGGGCGGCGCCGAAGTGATTCATATCTCGTTCCGTTCGGCGGAAGTGGACCCGGTCTACTTCCCCCAGATCGAGGTGATTGGCGACATCGCCAACGCCATCTGGCAGATCAAGGAACACATCATGGCCCAGCCGCACTGGGATTTCGGCAAGATGCTGAAGGCGCGCGAAGCCGAAGTGGCCCATACCGCGACCATGACCGGCGACCAGCGCTGCCCGATCTATCCGCCCTATCTGGTGGAACAGATCCGCGGCGTGATGCCGTCCAACGGCATCATCTGTCTCGATAACGGCGTGTACAAGATCTGGTTCGCGCGCAATTACCGCGCCCACATGCCCAACACGGTGCTGCTGGACAACGCGCTGGCCACGATGGGCGCAGGCCTGCCGTCGGCGATGGCGTCGGCCATGGTCTATCCGGACCGCAAGGTGATGGCGATCTGCGGCGATGGCGGCTTCATGATGAACAGCCAGGAGATGGAAACCGCCGTCCGCCTGAAGCTGAACATCACCGTCTTGATCCTGAACGACAACAGCTACGGCATGATCCGCTGGAAGCAGGCCAACATGGGCTTCAAGGACTGGGGCCTGACCTACAACAATCCGGACTTTGTGAAGTATGCCGAAAGCTACGGCGCCAAGGGCCACCGTGTCACCAGCGCCAAGCAGCTTCCCGAATTGCTGAAGTCGTGCCTGGATACCCCCGGCGTGCATCTGGTGGATTGCCCGATCGACTATTCGGACAATGACCGGATCCTGAACAAGGAAATCCGCAAACTCAGCGCCGCCGTTTGAGGGTAATCCAATGTCATCCTTGAAAGCTTCCTATCCCTATTATCTGGCGAATGAGGCCAAGTCCCCCAACCGGGATTTGGAAGTCACCGACAAGTATACGGGGAAAGTGGCGACCCGCGTGGCGATGGCCGACGCGGCAGCGATCGACGCAGGCATCGCCGCTTGCGTCGAAGCGGCTGAGCCGATGGCACGCATGCCCGCCTATGAACGGCAGGACGTGCTGAACCATTGTGTCGCCCGCTTCAAGGAACGTTCCGAGGAACTGGCCTATGCCCTTTGCATCGAGGCGGGAAAGCCGATCAAGGATAGTCGCGGCGAAGTCAGCCGTTTGATCGACACGTTCCGCATTGCCGCCGAAGAGTCGGTGCGCATCTTGGGCGAGGTCCAACCGCTGGACATCGCCCCGCGCGCCAAGGGCTATCTGGGCATCTGGAAGCGGGTGCCGATCGGTCCCTGCTCCTTTGTCTCGCCCTTCAACTTCCCGCTGAACCTGGCGGCGCACAAGATCGCGCCGGCCCTGGCGGTTGGTTGCCCGTTTGTGATGAAACCCGCCAGCCGGACGCCGCTGGGCGCCATCATCATCGGCGAGATCCTGGCCGAGACCAATCTGCCGAAGGGCGCTTTCTCGATCCTGCCCGCCACAAGGCATGGCAGCGACCTGTTCACCACCGACGAACGGCTGAAGCTGTTGTCCTTCACCGGTTCACCCGACGTGGGCTGGGCGCTGAAGGCCAAGGCCGGCAAAAAGAAGGTGGTGCTGGAACTGGGCGGCAATGCCGCGGTGGTGGTGGATGCCGATGCCGACCTGGACGATGCGGTGGAACGCATCACCTTCGGCGCCTTCTATCAATCCGGCCAGTCCTGCATCGGCGTCCAGCGCATCTTCATCCATGAGTCCATCTACGACACCCTGAAGAATAAGCTGGTGGAGCGCGCCGGCGCGCTGGTGTGCGGCGATCCGCGCGACGAAAAGACCTTCATCGGCCCCATGATCGACGTGAAGGAGGCCGAGCGGCTGGAAAACTGGATCAAGGAAGCGGCCGCCGGTGGCGCCACGATCCTGTGCGGCGGCAAGCGCGAAGGCGCCATGCTGCAGGCCACCTTGCTGGAAGGGGTGGGCAAATCCACAAAGCTGAACTGCGAGGAAGCGTTCGGCCCTGTTGCCACCCTATCCAAATTCAGCGACTTCGACGCGGTGCTGGACCAGGTCAATGACTCCAAGTTCGGCTTGCAGGCCGGCATCTTCACCAAGGACCTGTTCAAGGCGATGAAGGCCTGGGACAAGCTGGATGTGGGGGGCGTGGTGATCGGGGATGTTCCTTCCTACCGGGTGGACAACATGCCCTATGGTGGAGTGAAAGACTCGGGATTAGGCCGCGAAGGCGTGCGCTTTGCCATGGAAGACATGACCGAAATCCGCAACCTGGTGATCCGCCGCCGGGGCGAGTAGCGCGCTCTTCAAAAAACGGTATCATTCCCCAAAACGGCGCCCCAAAAGCGCCCACGGGGGAAGAGCATGTCCATCAAGAAGCTGGCATTTGCGTTGTTGCTGACCTCCGCTTGCGTGGCCTCCGCGCAGGCTCCCGAGCCGATCCGGGGCGTCACCATCGCGCCCCACCCCCTGAAGGAATTCGCCCCCGTCACCCCCGCGGTGCTGAAGAAGCCCGATCCCAATGACTGGCTGATGATGCGGGGCAATTACGAGGGTTATGGCTTTTCCGCCCTCGACCAGATCAACACGGCCAATGTGAAAGGCCTGCAGCTGGTGTGGTCGCGCACCATGGAGCCGGGCATCAATGAGGCGACACCGATCGTCTACAAAGGCGTGATGTTCCTGGGCAATCCGAACGACGTGATCCAGGCCATCGACGCCGCCACCGGCGACCTGCTGTGGCAATACCGCCGCAACCTGCCGTCGCAGGAGGCGATGCACAATAATTTCTGGGGCCAGCGCAAGCGCAGCGTCTTTTTGTGGGACGACAAGCTCTACACCATCACGCGCGACAATTTCCTGATGGCACTGGACGCCAAGACCGGCAAGGAACTGTGGGAGGTCAATCGCGGTGGCGACCTGTACATCACCAATACCACCGGCCCGATCGTGGTCGATGGCGTGGTGATCGCAGGCGCCAGCTGCCAGGAAGCGGCGCAGGGCTGCTATGTCACCGGCAACGATGCGGTGACCGGCAAGGAATTGTGGCGCAACACGCTGATCCCCAAGCCGGGCGAACCGGGTGACGAAACCTGGGGCGGCATGCCGTTCGACAAGCGCTGGATGACAGGCGTGTGGGGGCCAATCACTTATGATCCCGAACTGAATCTGGTCTATTACGGCTCCAGCGGCGTCGGTCCCTCCTCCGACACCCAGCGCGGCGTCAAGGGTGTTGCCACTCTTGCAGGCACCAACACCCGTTTCGCCGTCGAGCCGAAGACCGGCAAGATCGTGTGGAAGCATCAGGTCATTCCCCAGGACAATGCCGACCAGGAATGCACCTTCGAGATGCTGCCCATCACGACGAAAGTGGCGCCCGATCCAAAAGCCAAGGGCATGATGGCTATCGGCCGCAAGGCGGCCACCGCCAGCCGCCGCACCCTGACCGGCGTGCCGTGCAAGACCTCGATCATGTGGAGCTTCGACGCCGCCAAGGGCGACTTCCTGTGGGCCAAGTCGACCGTGTTCCAGAACCTGGTCACCAGCATCGACAACAAGGGCAAGGTCACGCCCAACCCGGAAATGTTCATCACCGATTACAAGAAGACCTATCACCAGTGCCCCACCCATGCGGGCGGGCGCGACTGGCCCTTCTCGGCCTATAGCCCGCAGAACAATGTGCTGTATGTGCAGCTGCAGAATCTGTGCGCCGATTACCGCGTGCGAGTGGACAACATCCCGTCCAAACCGAAAGACCAGTACAACACCATCGGGCCGCAGGTGCTGGCCGACGGGGCCAAGAATATCGGGCGGCTGGACGCCATCTCGGTCGAGACCGGCCACACCCTGTGGAGCTGGGAAACGCCGGGTTCGAATTACTCGCCGGTGCTGGCCACGGCCGGCGGCGTGTTGTTCAACGGTTCCATGGACCGCTACCTGCGCGCCTTCGACCAGAAGGATGGCACCGTGTTGTGGCAGACGCGGCTGGGCAGCCAGGTGTTCGGCGCCACCGTCACCTACAAAGTGGGCGGGCGGCAGTATATCGCGGTTGCGGCGGGCGGCGGCTTCAATAACGGCCCCATCCAGGTGCGGCCCGACCTGGACCAGCCCAGCGGTGGCAACATGGTCTATGTCTTCGCCTTGCCCCAATAAAGCCGTTTGCGTTGAAGGTTAGGCGCGGTTAGCGTCCGGCCGCTTTCAAACGGCGTGTTGCGTGATGAAATTTTTGACAGGCGCGGGCATCGCCGCGCTGTGCCTTTTATCTGATTTGGGGCCCGCCCTCGCCCAATCCGAAAATGTCATTGTCACCGCCACGCGCCTGCCGATGCAGGACGCGAGCAGCAATGTCTCGGTGATCGACGCCACCGCCATCGCGGCACGAGGGTCCGCCAGCGCGGTGGATTTGCTGCGCGACCTGCCCGGCGTGTTCGTGCAGCAATCGGGTGGGCGCGGCAGCGTGGTGTCGGTCTTCACCCGGGGCGCCAAGCCCAACTTCACCCTGGTGCTGCTGGATGGGGTGAAGGCCAATGATCCCACCAACACCCGCGGCGGCTCGTACGACTTTTCCACCCTGGACCTGAACGACATCGAGCGGATCGAGTTCGTGCGCGGACCCGCTTCGGCCGTTTACGGATCGGACGCGGTGGGTGGGGTGATCAACATCATTTCGCGCCGGGGTGGCGATGTGCTGGATGCCGGATTGCAGGCCGAGGGTGGCAGCTTCGGATATGTCCGCGCCGCAGGGCATGTCGGAGGACCCATCGGTTCGGCGACCGGCAATATCGGACTTTCCTATACCGACAGCGGCATGCCTGTCGAAGGCAGCAATCTGAAAAGCACCGCGCTGGATGGCGCACTATCGCTACCGGAAATTGCCGGCACCGCCATCAACCTGACCGGCCGCTATAGCGACAGCACCGCCACATCCTTCCCCGATTCCAGCGGCGGCCCGCGCCTGTCGGCATTGCGCACGCTGGATCATCGCGACATTCAGGAAGGCGTACTGGGCGCGCACGCCAGGCGCGGCATTACCGGCTGGTGGAACATGGCGCTGGATTACGGCTTTTATGACCGCTTCTCCGATGCAGTGTCGCCCGGCGTGGCGCCCAGCGCCCAGACACCGTCAGGCATTCCCGCCAATGGCGACAAAGCGCATTTCACCCGCCATGAAGTGACCTGGACCAACCGGTTGACGCCACTGCCGGGCTTGGAAGCCGCGCTGGGCGTGGACATGCAAAAGGACATCGGAACCGATACCGGTTTCCTGCAGTTCGGCCCCGCCAGATTGCCCACCAGCTTTGCGCTGGACCGCACATTGTGGGCGGGCTTTGCCGAAGCGCGATACCAGATCGCCCCGGCCTTCAGCCTGTCGGCCAGCGGACGCTATGATGACACCGGTGGCACCCATCATTTCAGCCCGCAACTGCGCGCCGATTACGCGCTGGCCGAAACCGGTACGCAGATTCAGCTGCTTTGGGGCCAAGCCTACAAGCTTCCCAGCTTCTATGCGCTGGGCAACCCGATCGTCGGCGATCCCACATTGAAGCCGGAAGATGCCGAGAATTTTGAAGGCGGCGTTACGCAGCGCATTGGTGATTGGGGACGCTGGAAGGTGGAAGTCTATGCCACCAATTACCGCAACCTGATCGACTTCCGTCCCGGCGCGGTGCCCAGGCTGGTCAACCTGTCCAAGGTGCATGTGCGCGGCATCGAGACGTCGCTGGAGCTGCATTGGGGCACCTTGAGCGCCACGCCGCGCATCTCCTACACAAATGCCCGCAACATCCTGACCAACACGGCGCTTCGCGATGTGCCCGACTGGCTGGCCGGTGTCACCATCAACTGGCGGCCCGATCCCGACTGGAATGTCAGCTTCGACCTCAATCATACCGGCGGCATGACCGACAATGCCGTGCCGACGGGCGATGTTCGCCTGCCCGGCCATCAGCGCGCCGACCTGGCGGTGTCTTACAAGCTGCTGCCAAACCTGGCGTTGAAGCTGGGGGTCGATAACATGTTCGACCAACGATATGAGGATGTGGTGGGCTTCCCCACGCCGGGCGCTGTCGTGCGCGGCGGCATCAGCGCCTCTCTTTAGTTATTCGGCAGCGGCCCCGCTAGACGCCCCAGCAGCTTGAAGGCATACAGCATCACCCGCCCCCGCACCGGTTTGGTGGGACCGCTGACATCGGGCAGGCCCAGTGCGCCCAGCTGATGCATGGCGGCGTCATCGCCGTCATTTGGGTGCAACGCAATCCAGTACAGGATTTTCGGCAGATCGCGCGGCGGGATCACGGTTTGCAGCCGCGCGAACACCAGCCGCGGCACGAAGCGTTCCATCTGCTCCATTTGCAGAATGTCCGGCACGGCCGCGACCGCCAGAAGGTTGCGCGTCCGTTGCATGGGATCGCTGACATTGCCGGGCCCCCAACCCGGCAGCGCATCCCGAATGCGATCCAGTGAAGGTATCAACACCGGATCTGGTGTCTCGTCCCCGCGCGAGACCGGCGAAATAATGCCTTCGTCGGGCGGCAGGCGCTTGAAATCGATCCCATCGATATCGGCCTGGGTCACGCCCTGCCAGGACACGGGCGCGGCGTGCGCTTTGCGTGGAGCGGCATAATCACGGGGGGCGCCCACTTCGCGTGCGTCGCGCACCGTGCTGACCGCGGTGCGGCCGCGCAGCTCGGCACCCACGCCCACCGCCACCCACATGCCAACCGCCAGCAGGAGCCAACCGCGGCGTGGCGCGAACGCCCGATCCCAGCGGAACATGCCACCCGCCGCGATGGCGCCCGCCACACCGATCAGCAGCAGCGCCAGAAAATCAAAGCCGGCGCCGGAAAGCCCGGCGCCGGTGGCGGAAAGCTGCAATGCCTCGACCGAATAGCGGCCCGGCGCGAACAGCGAGATATGCTGCGCCCAGGCCGGCAGGCTTTCCAGCTGTACCGCCACGCCGCCCAGGATCAGCATGGGCAGGAAGATGCATTGCCCCAGCGCCTGTACCGCCGGCACATTGTCGACCAGCATGGCGATGACCAGGCCGAAACCCAAAAAGGCGAAGGCGCAAGCCGCGAAGGCCACAGCCAAGCCGCCCGGATGCGCCGGCGCCGGCATACCCAACACGAACGCCAGCGACAGTTGCAGCAGCGCCGCCGTGACCAGCAGAACCACCCGCGAAAGAAGCGCGCTGGCCAGGAAAACCCAGCCGGGCGCGGGCAACAGGCGATAGCGCCGCCACACGCCGCGCTCTCGCTCGCTGACGATGGTGGTGGGCAAGCCCAGGCACGCGCTGCCCAAAATGGTGATGGTGAGGAACTGGCCCAGATGCAGCGCCAGCGGCACCGGCTCATTGCGATAGATCGCCCAGAACGCCACCAGGAAGATCAGCGGAAACAGGTAGCCATAGATCATGGCCATCCGGTTGCGCAGGTTCAGCTTCAGGCTGAGCAGGGTCAGGGACAGCAGCGCGGTCATCGCGAACCCAGCTTCAGGATCAATTCTTCCAGGCTGCCGGCGCCAATCAATTCGGCTGGCGCGCCCGATGCCACGATCCTGCCACCCGCGATCACCGCGATGCGGTCACACAGGGACTGCGCTTCTTCCATGTCATGGGTGGCCAGCAGCACCGCGCATCCCGCCGCTTTACTGCCGCGGATATGGCCATGCAGCTCCCGCCGCATCTGCACGTCCAACCCGGTGGTGGGTTCGTCCAGCACCAGCAGTTGCGGATTGCCCACAAAGGCCAGCGCCAGCGCAAGCCGCTGTTTCTGGCCGCCGGATAGCGTGTCATAGGCCGCAGCTTGTTTTTCGCGCAGGCCGAAACGGTCCAGCAGCGTATCGGTGCTTGTTCGCGCCGGGTAAAAAGTGCCGAACACCTCCAGCGCCTCGCGCGGCGTGATCTTGTCGGGCAGGCCGGTGGCCTGCAGCACCGCGCCGGTTCGGGAACGTGCCGCTTGCGGCTGGGCCGACGCATCGATGCCGCAAACCGAAACCTTGCCGCTGTCAGGCCGCACCAGCCCCAGCAGGCATTCGATGGTGGTGGTCTTGCCCGCGCCGTTCGGTCCCAAAAGACCGAATATCTCGCCCGGCGAGATCTGAAAACTGACGCCATCAACGGCCTGAACGGCGCCATGAAGGCGCGACAGGCCGGTGACAGTCAGTGCCTGCATCAACGGACCGGAGGCAGCAGTTCCTGCTCCGTCCAGGGCTTTTTACGGAAGGCATAGGACTGGCGATATTCCTTCACCAGCACCGGGCGGATGGGCGAAGCCGTGTTGCCGAAGGCGCCGCGGATATAGGTCAGCACCTGCGCCAGCTGGTCATTGCTCAACGACTGGCCCAGCGGCGGCATTTCACCGATCGAACCTTCCTTGCCGTTCAGGAGGATGCGGATCGGCTGATCCGGGCGCCCGGTCACCAGCTTGGAACCGGCCAGCGCGGCGGCGACATGCGGCGCACCCAGGCCATTGTCCTGGTGGCAGCCGGCACAATTGGTGGCGTAAACCTCCTTGCCCGCCTTGAACAAGGCTTCTTCCTCCGGCGTGCGTGTGTTCTTGGGCGCCGGCGGCACCGGCTTGCCCGGCCAGGTCAGATCGTCCAACACCACCTTGGCGGCGGCGCCCATCTCGCCGCTTTCCTTGGCCAGCGCCGACAGCGACACCGGTTCGGCGGGCAGCGCGAACACTTTCACCGCCGGCTTGGGCCGCACGAAGATGCCTTCCATCCCGCCGGCGCGGCCACCGGCACCCTCCGCAGGGGGCCGCGCGTCAATGCCGGCAAAACCGGTGGCGGCGCCGTTCAGCATCGCCAGCCGCAACTTGGCGGGCTTGGACGCATCGGTGGCGGCGGCGATCAGCTTCTGCACCTGCGCCACATCGCGGCTCTTGGCGGCGGCGCCCGCCAGCATTTCCACCGTGTCGGCAGCGGCGTCATTGCTGGCCAAAATTTCGCCCAGCGCTTCGGCTTCCAACCCCTTGAGGCCGCTGATGCCCGCATCCACCGTAGCGGCGTCAGCGGGATACTTCTTCATCAACGCCACCACCGGCATCGCGCGGCTTTCGCGCGGCAGCGCGCCAAGCGATGCGGCCAGCTGCCGGCGCACCGTCCAGCTGGAATCGTCGGACAGTTTCAGCACCGCTGCCTTCATGTCGGCGTCGCCCTTGGCCAGGAAAGGTTCGGCGCCGCGCACACCGGCCAGGCGCACATAGGCGCTGGAATCCGTCAGCGCTTTGGCCACGACGCCCGCATCCAGCGAGCCCATGCCCGACAGGGTCCAGATCGCCTGGGCGCGGGTCTTCCAGTCCGGCGCGCTGGCTGCCAGCTGCTTCAAGGCGGGCACCACGGACTTGTCGTTACGCTGGACCAGCAATTGCTGGGCGGTATCGCGCCACCAGCCGCCCGGATCGGACAAATGCGCCACCAGCTGGGCCGGCGTTTCTTCGATCATGCGCGGCTTGGGCGCGGCATCTTTGACCATGCCGGTATGGATCACCCGCCAGATGCGACCCTTGTGAATGCCGTCCCACAGCCTGTGCACCTGAATATAGTTCTTCAGGTAATCGCTCTGGATCGGTTCGTCTTGGCTAACACCCCGATACATATCCACGATCAGGAAGCTGCCATCGGGGCTGGGCACCAGCCAGGTGGGACGGAAGCGCTCGTCCGTCGAAGCCAGGAATTCACCCTTGGAATAATAGTCGCTGCCGACAAGATTGCCGTCGGCGCCTTCGGTCAGTTTCAGCAGATGCACCAGGTTGGTGGGGCTGTCGACCACCACCGCCTGGCCATAGAATTCCTTGGGCAGCGCATTGCCGCGATAGATCATGGGCGAGGAGACACCCTGATAGTAATAGGCTGAGCCATCGGGGCGCGGCACTTCGGGGCGATAGCCGCGATTGACACCCAGCGTGGGCCGCACCGGCCACACCGCCGACTTGGACTGATCGACGAGATTTTCATACAGGCCGGCGGTGCGGGTCAGGTTGGGATTGCGCACATAATACTGGGCGGGAACATAATCGGCGAACAAGGGATCGGTGTTGAAGTTGCGGAACACAATGCCGCCGTCATTCTGGGTCACGCCCCACTGGCCGCGCACCAGGTTTGGCACCACCTCGAACTTGCCGCCGTCCTTGGGCAGCACATTGTAATTGTGCTCGGCGATATTGATGGTGTTGTCCATGCTCCAATAAAGCGCATTGGCGGCATGTTCGATGTTACCGACGCGGCCAAAGCCGTCCTTGATGACTTCCTTGGTGTCGGCTTTCAGATCGCCATTGGTGTCGCAGGATTTCACCAGGTTCGGCGGCTCGCCGATCAGGGCGCAGCCGTGATCCAGGATCTTCAGCGCGCGCGGCAGCACCAGCTTGTCCTGGAACACCGTGCGCTTGTCGAAGACGCCGTCGCCATCGGTATCTTCCAGGATCGCCACATCGCCGACCGGCTCTTCCATGTTGACCATCTTCTGGCCCACGGCGTAGCCCTGCATCTCGACCACCCAAAGACGGCCGTCACCGTCAAACTCCGCAAGGATGGGGTCGATCACCAGCGGCTCGGACGCCACCAGCTGGAGCTGGAAGCCCGGCGCCATGTGAAAAGTCTTGGCTTCCTGCGCCGGCGACAGCGCCGGGGGAAATTTGGGCTGCTTGGTCTGAACCTTGGCGGGCCAGGGACGGTTCAGCTGCGTGGTTATCGGACCCTTTTTCGCGGCCGGTTTGGTGGCTGAAAATCCCACTGCCGCCGAGAGAGCAAATGCAGCAGAAGCAATGGCAAAGGTCCTGATACGCATGGCCGTTTCCCTGTATTTTGGCGGGGATAATAGACAGGACGCGAGGGGCGTAAAGCCCACGACGCTGCGGCGTTTCGCAGGGGGCGCAAACCCGGTAGAACGGGCCAAAGCGTACGTCCCACCGGGAGGAATTGCCGTGCTGAAGATTGTGTCCGCCAAGGTCATCGTAACCTGTCCGGGACGTAATTTTGTCACCCTGAAGATCGAAACCTCCGACGGGGTGACGGGCCTGGGCGATGCCACCCTCAGCGGGCGCGAACTGGCAGTGGCGAGCTATCTCACCGATCACCTGGTTCCCTGCCTGATCGGACGCGATGCCCACCAGATCGAAGACACCTGGCAATATTTTTATCGCGGCGCCTATTGGCGGCGCGGGCCGGTGACCATGGCGGCCATTGCCGCGGTGGACATGGCGCTGTGGGACATCAAGGCCAAGGTTGCGGGATTGCCCCTATATCAATTGCTGGGCGGCAAGAGCCGTGGCGGCGCCATGGTCTATACCCATGCCAACGGCGCCACCATCGAAGCCGCCCTGGAAGAAGCGCAGAAATATATCGCACAAGGTTACAAGGCGGTGCGGTTGCAGGCCGGCGTGCCGGGACTGAAAGCGACTTATGGCGTCGGCAAGGCGGGCAAGCCCTACGATCCGGCCGACAGCGACATACCGAGCGAATATTCCTGGTCCAGCGAGAAATATCTGCGCTCGGTGCCCGAACTGTTCAAAAAGGCGCGCGACGTGCTGGGCTGGGATGTGCATCTTTTGCATGACGTGCATCACCGCCTGACACCGATCGAAGCGGGCCGTTTGGGCAAGGAGTTGGAACCATATCGGCTGTTCTGGCTGGAGGATGCGGTGACGGCGGAGAACCAGGCCAACTTCCGCCTGATCCGCCAGCACACGGTCACGCCGCTGGCGGTGGGTGAAGTGTTCAACTCGATCTGGGACTGCAAGCAGCTGATCGAAGAACAGCTGATCGATTACATCCGCGCCACCATCGTGCATGCCGGCGGTATCACCCATGTGCGCCGCATTGCCAGCCTGGCCGACATGTACAATGTGCGCACCGGCTTTCACGGCGCCACCGACCTGTCGCCGGTCTGCATGTCGGCGGCGCTGCACTTCGATGTCGCCATCCCCAACTTCGGCATCCAGGAATGGATGCACCATGCCGAAGTTACCGATGAAGTCTTCCGGCGCACCTACAGCTTCAAGGATGGCGCGCTGCATCCGGGCGAAGGCCCAGGCCTGGGAGTCGAGATCGACGAGAAGCTCGCGGCCAGGTACCCCTACAGCAGAGCCTATCTGCCGGTGAACCGGCTGGAAGACGGATCGCTGACGAACTGGTGATCCGTTTAACTGGCTGACAATACTAGGTTTTTTGCCAGCGCGGGACCACATCGCGCCCTTGCCCCGCAGCATCCAAGCAGCTTACGCTTGCCCATTCGATAAAGCTTCATTGCTGGGCGTCTGGGGCATCATGGATTTGAAAGAGACAAGCGCGGGCGACGCGCTGGTGGCCGCCGCTGCGGGCAAGATCGACCTGTCCAATTCCGATGGTTTCCAGGCGGCGCTGTCCGCCAGCCTGGGCAGGGCCGGGTCCAGCCTGATCCTGGACATGTCCGGCGTGGATTATGTCAGCAGCGCGGGCCTGCGCGCCCTGATGATCGTGCACAAGGCGGCCAAGGCGGCGAACAAGAATTTCGCCGTCGCCGCGCTGCAGCCCCTGGTGGCGGAAGTCTTTACCATTACCAAGTTCAACCGGGTGTTCGCGGTGTTCGACACCGTCGCCGCCGCGCAGGCAGGCCAGGCGAAATGAAAGTCACCTTCTGGGGAACGCGCGGCTCGTTGCCCACGCCGCTGGGCGCCAAGGCGGTGCGCAAGAAACTGGTCAACGCCCTGGTCAAGGCCGCGGGCAAGAACCTGGACACGCCGGAGAAGGCGGAAGCCTTTTGCGAACAGGAACTGAGTTTCGCGGAATCAGGCACCTTTGGCGGCAATTCCTCCTGCGTGCAGGTGGATGTGGGCGGGCCCGATTATCTTTTGTGCGACCTTGGCTCCGGCGTGCGCGAATTTTCGCTGGCCGCCATCGCCAAGCATGGCCCCAAGGCGCCGCAGACCTATCACATTCTGGTGTCGCATGTGCACTGGGACCACATCATGGGATTTCCCTTCTTCATCCCCTGTTTCATCCCGGGCAACCGGGTCATCCTCTACAGCTGCCACGACAAGCTGGAACAGGCGATCCGCGGCCAGAACCATGAGCCCTGCTTCCCGGTCGAGTTCACCGCCCTGGCGGCGAAAATCGAATTCGTGAAGATGGAGATCGACAAGCCATACGACATCGCCGGCGCCAGGGTGACGGGCACGCCGCAGATGCACGGCAACGATTCCTATGGCTACCGCATCGAGAAGGACGGCAAGACCGTCATCTACACCACCGATTCCGAGCACAAGCCTGAAGACAAGGCCGAGATGCAGCGGGCCGCCAATTTCTTCAGGGATGCCGACCTGGTGGTGTTCGACGCCATGTATTCGCTGGCCGACTCGGTTTCGATGAAGGAAGACTGGGGCCATTCCAGCAATGTGATGGGCGTGGAGCTGTGCCAGATGGCGGGCGCCAAAAAGCTGGTCCTGTTCCATCACGAGCCGGTCTATGACGATGCGCGCCTGGAAGGGGTCTTCCGCGAGACCATAAGGTTCGAGGAAATCACCCGTACCGACAAGAAGCTGGACGTCGCCATCGCTTATGATGGGCTGGTCCTTGACGTTTAAGGGGCTGGGCCGGCTTTCCCTGACCGGCTGGGGCCGCCAAGCGGCATGGGCGGTGCTGGTGCCGTTCCTGGTGCTGCAAGTGGCGGCGCCGCAACTGTTCGACACACCACGCTTTGCCCTGTTCGACACCTATCAGCGCGTAATCCAGCGCGGCGCGTTCCACCGCGTGCAGGTGGTCGCCATTGATCAGGCCAGCCAGGTAAAGCTGGGGGAATGGCCCTGGCCCCGCCACATCCAGGCGGAGCTGATATCGCGCATCCTGAAAGCCAGGCCGGCGGCGCTGGGCGTGGACATTGTGTGGGGCGAGCCCGATTCCAATTCTCCCGAACAATGGGCGCGCCAGGCCAGGGGGCTGGATGCAGGCCTGATAACCGCGCTGACGAAATTGCCCCGCCACGATGCGGTCCTGGCCGGGACGCTCCAGGACCAGCCTGTGGCGATCGGGGTCATGGGGATTCATGGAAGGACCCGCCCCGACGCCGGCGGCTTTGCACCCTTTCAGCTGCACGGCCTGACATCGCTTGATGCGGACGGCATGCCTGCGATACCGGCAGGATTGCTGCCGTCCTTTGACAGCACCATCCGCAGCATTCCCGAACTGGACCGCGCCGCATCCGGCCATGGCCTTTTGGCCACCGACTTTCAGAGCGACGCGATATTCCGGCGGCTGCCGCTGGTTTCGCTGGTGAATGGGATACCGGCGCCGGCGCTGAGCCTGGAGATGATACGCATCGCAAATGGCCGTCCCATCGAGATGCTGTTCTCGCGCGGCGGGGTGGAAGGCATCAAGGTCGGAAAGTTCGCCATCCCCACCCAGCGCGATGGCAGCATCTGGGTGCATTTCTCCACCCATGACGAAAGCCGGTTTCTTTCGGCGGCCGATGTGCTGGCCGGCAAGGTGCCGGCGTCCGCCTTTGAAGGCCAGATGGTGCTTGTCGGTTTGACAGGCGTCGGATTGCAGGACCAGCGCATGACCCCGCTGGGACAAATGCCCGGCGTGGAGATCCAGGCGCAGCTGCTGGAAAACCTGGCCGATGGCGATGTGGTGCAACGGCCGGCCTGGACCGGATGGGCGGAGCCGTTATTGACCTTGTTGCTGGGCTTGCTGGTGATCCTGGCCCTGCCCCTGTTGCCAGCGCGGTGGGAAATCCCGGCCATGGTTGCCATCCTGTTCATTCTTGCCGCGACGGGACTGGGCCTGTGGTCGCGGGCATTCATTTTGTTCGACGTCGCGACACCGGCGATCGGGCTGGTCCTGACTCTGGCGGCGCTGCTGGTTGCGGGCTTCGCGCAAGTGGACCGGCAACGCCGCAGCTTGCGGCTGGCCGCCGCCAAGACCGCGGGCGAGCTGGAAGCCGCCCACCGCATCCAGGAAGGCATCCTGCCCAAGCCCGCCAGCGTGGCCGGCGATGCGCGTTTCGACCTGGATGCGTTGATGATTCCGGCACGGCAGATCGGCGGGGATTTCTTCGACTTCTTCAAGATAGATGATGACCATCTGTATTTCGCGGTGGGGGATGTCAGCGGCAAGGGCATGCCCGCAGCCTTGTTCATGGCGCTGGGCAAATCGCTCTGCAAAAGCTGCGCCCTGCGCGAAGAAAACCATATCGGCCAGATCATCAACCGCGCCAACCGCGAAATCAGCCGCGACAATACCGAAACCCTTTTCATCACCCAGTTCGCGGGCATTTTGAACCTGGAGACGGGCGAGCTGCGCTTCTGCAACGCCGGGCATGATGCCCCCTTCCTGTTGCGTCCTGGCCAAGCGCCGCATTCGCTGGAAGCAAAGGGCGGACCGCCCTTGTGCATCGTGGAAGATTTCGACTATCCCGAAGAGCGCTTCCAGCTTCAGCCCGGCGACATGCTGTGCGTCATCACCGACGGCATCACCGAGGCGATGACGGCGCAACGCGAGGTGATGGGCCGAGCCCGCGCCCAGGCGGTGCTGGACAAGCTGCACGCCAATACGGGCGCGGCGGCAGCAGCCAGGGCCTTGCATCATGCGGCGAATGAATTCGTGGCGGGCGCCGAACCGTCAGACGACCTGACGATCCTCGCGGTGCGCTGGCAGGGGCCTAGCGGACGGTGATCTCGACATAACGATCCTTGTCGAACGGCTGGCCGTCAGGGCCCGTGGCATCAAGCTGCCCGCGTGCGACGGTCTGGATGGCGCTTTCGTCCACGCCTTGGCCCTTGATCCGGGCCTTGATGGCGTCCGCGCGCTGTTGCGAGAGCTCAAGTTTGTGTGAAGGCGTCGATGTCTTGTCCGCGTGGCCGGTGACCACGATCTCCACGGCCTGCTTGGCGGCGACGCGCGCGGAAAATTCCGTGAGGATCTGCCTAAGATAGGCATCGGACTCCGGGCTCAATTCGGTAAAGCTGTCGCTCTTGAAGTAAAGCGGGTTATAGGTTTTGGGCGGGATCGGCCGCGCTTCGATCACATCGTGAAACTGCTTGTCGACGCTTTCCGCGGTTTCCATCCCCACATGGCTGTCACCCGGGTGGTCGGAGGCATAGGCCTTGTCCAGCAGCACATCCGGGCCCTTGTTGGGATGCACCACGACGCCGCCGACCTGATGCCCCGGCTCGGGCGGCAGTATTACGACCAGGTCCCTGGAGGCGCATCCGGCCAAGAGCAGGCCGGCGCCCAGAATCGCAACGGCGCGGGCGGACATCAGCCCTCTCCGTCCACATGCACGACAAACTCGGTGCCTTTCACGCCCAGCTGGGCGGTGGGTGTCTGGATTTTCATGGCTTCGGGCTTTTGCACCACCATCTGGCCGGACTTGGCTGCCAGGGTGCCCTTGGCGAGGAAGGAATTAAACTCTCCCTCCCGGGTGGTCGGATTGAAGCTATACTGCTTTAGCACCAGCTTGCTGTTGGGCCCCAGGGACATCATGCTGTTGTCCGTGAATGTGATGCCGACCGAAGAGCCCGGACCCGTGATGATGACGTCGGACTGCGAAACATGAGCACCGACTTTCAGTTCATTCTGCTTGGGATCAGCCGCGTGCTGAACAAAGACGTTGCCGCCCTTGGCGGTCTTGACCTGTCCGATGGCCCCGTCCGCGCAAGCCGCGCCGGCGCAGGCCAGCGCCATGACAAGACTCAATGTCACTGTTCTGAAGTTCATGGATAACCCCCCCGAGTCCGCTGAACTGGAATATGCCGCAACGATGGACGGCCTGCATGCCGCGCTGGGCGCGATCGAACAGGCCTGCAACAGATGGAATATCGACCGCGCCTTGGTATCACGGGCACTGATTGTGGTCGAGGAACTTTTCTCCAACACCATCAAGTACGGCTATGGCGGCGCGTGCGAAAAGCCCGTCCGGCTGCGCCTGATCGGGCACCCATTCGCCATCATCTATGAAGATGACGCGCCGCCGTTCGATCCCACCCACTGGAAATCGCCGGACGATGAAGCACTTGCGCTGGACCAACGGCCGGAGGGCCGGGCCGGCATCATCATGGTGATGGGGCTTTGCAGGACCGTCTATGAGCCCCGCGCCGGCGGCAACCGGCTGGTCCTGAACTTCTAGGACAGTTCGTCCAGCAGCAGCGCGACATGGCGAGCCTTGCGCCCCGCGCCATGGGCAATCTGGTGGCGGCAGCTGGTGCCGTCGGCCACGATGATGGCATCGGGATTTTTGCGGATCGCCGGCAACAGGCTCAGCTCGGCCATCTGCATCGAGACATCGTAATGGTCATAACCGAAACTGCCGGCCATGCCACAGCAGGAGGTTTCGATCAGCTCGGGCCTGGCGCCGGGAATCAGCTTCAGCACCTCCAGGATGGGCGGCACCGCGCCAAAGGCTTTCTGGTGGCAATGGCCATGCAGCAGGATGGGCGCGGGCGCAGGTTTTAGCACCGGCGCGAACCGGCCGGCCTTGGCCTCGCGCGCCAGGAATTCCTCGATCAGCAACGCATGTTTGGCCACCAGCCTGGCCTTGTCGCCAAAGCCCATCGACAGGGCTTCGTCGCGCAATGTGAGCAGGCAGGACGGTTCCAGCCCGACAATGGCGACACCGGCCCTTGCCAGCGGCAGCAAATCGTCCAGCAGCGCCGCCAGCTTTGCCTTGGCCTTGTCCACCATGCCTGCCGACAAGAACGTGCGGCCGCAGCAATGCTGGCCATTATCCTTGGCGACCAGATACAGGGTGTAACCGGCCTTCTTCAGCACACGCGCCGCGGCAAGGGCATTCTCGGATTCGAATGTACCGTTGAACGTGTCCACGAACAGGGCCGCGGCCCTGGGCGCGGCGGCAATCGCCTGCGCGCGGCTGGAGAACAGCGATCCATCATGCACCGCCCAGAAGGTATCTGCGCGCCAGCGCGGCAAGGGCCGGCGCGCCGAAAAGCCGGTCAGCTTTTCACTGATCCAGGCGGCCAGTGGAATGCGACCCAGCAGATTGGCCAGCCCGGCAATGCGGCTCACCGCATCGGCATAATCGGGCAAAGAGGCCACCAGCCTGTCTTTCAGCGTGAAGCCATGCCGCGCCTTGTAGTGGGACAGAAACTCCACCTTCATCTTGGCCATGTCCACCCCGGTGGGACATTCGCGCTTGCAGCCCTTGCAGGAGACGCACAGGTCCAAGGTTTCGTGCAATTGTGGACTGGTCAGCGCGTCTTCGCCCAACTGGCCTGACAGAGCCAAACGCAACGTATTGGCGCGGCCGCGCGTGGCGTGCTGTTCGTCACGGGTGACGCGGTAGCTGGGGCACATGGTGCCGGCATCGAACTTGCGGCAATAGCCGTTGTTGTTGCACATCTCCGCCGCCTTGGCGAAACCGTGCGCCGCATCGCCGCCGCTGCCGGGCGCCGAGGTCTGTTCGGTGACCGGATCGTTCTGCACGTCCCAGTCCGACCAGTCCAAAGCGGTGACCAGCGGCTGCACCGTGTAAGGCTTTTCGCTGCCGGGCGGCGGAAAGCGGAACAGGCTTCCGTCATCCATCTTTGGCGGATCGATAATGCGGTTGGGACTGAACAGCCCGATCGGGTCCAGGTGGTTCTTGATGGCGCGGAACGCCTCGTTGATCCTGGGCCCGAACTGCCATTCCACCCATTCACCGCGACACAGCCCGTCGCCATGTTCGCCGCTGAAAGCGCCCGCTTGTTGCGCACCAGCGCGCTGGCTTCCTCGGCAATGCTGCGCATCTTTGCTGCCCCGCCGCGCCGCATGTCCAGGATGGGGCGCACATGCAAGGTGCCGACCGACGCATGGGCATACCAGGTGCCGTGCGTGCCATGGCGTTCAAACACGTCGGTCAGCGCCGTGGTATATTCGGCCAGATGCACCAGCGGCACGGCGCAATCCTCGATGAAACTGACTGGCTTTCCGTCGCCCTTCAGGCTCATCATGATATTGAGGCCGGCCTTGCGAACCTCCCACAGGTTCTTCTGCGGCGCGTCGTCCACCATCTCGACCTACCGCCGGGCAGGCCCAGATCGCCCATCAGCGCCACCAAATCTTTTACTTTCTGGACCAGCGCCGGCTTGCTTCACAAATTCCACCAGCAAGATCGCTTCGGGCTTGCCGATCAGCGCTGTTTCCATGGTGGGGCGGAAGGCTGGATTGGACAGCGCCAGTTCGATCATGATGCGGTCCACCAGCTCGACCGCGCTTGGGCCCAACTTGACGATGTGCTGGGCGGTGTCCATGGCCGTGTGGAAACTGGTGAAGTTCACCACCCCCAGCACCTTGTTGCTGGGCAGCGGCACAAGCTTGAGGGTCAAATCCTTGGTGAACGCCAGGGTGCCTTCCGACCCCACCAGCAGCTGCGCCAGGTTCACACTGCGATCACTGGTGTACGGGCGCTCGTTCTGGTTGTTGAAGATATCGAGGTTGTAGCCAGCTACCCGCCGCAGCACCTTGGGCCAGTTGGCTTCAATCTCGTCCTTGTTTTCCGCCGCCAGCTTGCGCACGAAATCGGCGATTTGTGCACCGCGCCCGCTCAGCCCATCAACCGGGCCGAACTTCACTTCGCTGCTGTCCGACAGCCACGCAGTGGCGCCCAGCACATTGTGCACCATGTTGCCGTAGGCGATGGAACGCGAGCCGCAGCTGTTGTTGCCGGCCATGCCGCCCAAGGTCGCCTGGGCGCTGGTGGAGACATCCACCGGATGCCACAAGCCATGCTTCTTCAGCGCCGCATTGAGATGATCCAGCACCAGACCGGGCTGAACCCGCACCGTGCGGTTCTCAATGTCCACGTCCAAAATGGCGCGGCGATACTTGCTGTTGTCGATGACAAGGCCCGCGCCCACCGTCTGGCCGCACTGGCTGGTCCCCGCGCCGCGCGGCACGATGGGCACTTTCAGGTCGCGGGCGATGTCGATGGCCGTGGCCACATCTCGGTCATTGCGCGGCACGAACACGCCCACCGGCATGACCTGGTAAATCGACGCGTCGGTGGCATACCGACCCCGCGCACCGTCATCGAACAACACTTCGCCTTCGGTTTCCGCTTCCAGGCGGCGCGAAAGCGCCTGTGTGGTGTCGTTGGAAACGGATTTGTTCAACACGGAAATCGGGCCTTATGGGCACGGCAGGTTTGCCTGCCTGTTTGCAATTTGGTCCTGTAAATCCTAGCATTTTGGCCAAAGAACACAAAATTCGCAGGCTCCGATGCTCACACTCGATTTCCATCCCGTCGGCAATCATTTTCTCCAGATCCCCGGCCCCAGCCCCGTGCCCGACCGCATCCTGCGCGCGCTCAGCCTGCCCACCATCGACCATCGCGGGCCCGAATTCGGCGCGCTGGGATTGAAGGTCACCCAAGGCATCAAGAAGATCTTCAAGACCCAGCATCCGGTGATGATCTACCCCTCGTCCGGCACGGGCGCCTGGGAAGCGGCGCTGGTCAACCTGTTCAGCCCCGGCGATCACATCGTGATGTACGAGACGGGGCAGTTCGCGCATCTGTGGTCGCGGCTGGCCGGGCGGCTGGGCCTGGTCCCCGAAATCCTGGAATGGAAGGGCACCGACGCGGACCTTCCCGAAGCGCCGGGCTGGCGCCATGGCGTGCAGGCCGCGCTGATTCAGGAACGTCTGGCCGCCGACAAGGAACATCGCATCCAGGCGGTGTGCGTGGTGCATAACGAAACTTCCACCGGTGTCACCTCCGATATCCTGGCGGTGCGCAAGGCCATTGATGCCGTGGGGCATCCGGCGCTGCTGGTGGTGGACAGCATCTCGGGGCTGGCCAGCGCCGATTATCGCCATGACGAATGGGGCGTGGACGTCACCATCAGTGGTTCGCAGAAAGGCCTGATGCTGCCGCCCGGCCTTGGCTTTAACGCCCTGTCGCCGCGCGCCATCGAAAAATCAAAGACGGCCAAGCTGCCCAAATCCTATTGGGCCTGGGACGAAATCATCGAAATGAACAAGACGGGCTATTTCCCCTATACGCCCGCCACCAACCTGCTTTACGGCCTGCATGAAGCGCTGGCGATGATCGAAGCCGAAGGACTGGACAATATCTTTGCCCGCCACAAGCGCTGGTCGGCCGGCGTGCGCGGCGCAGTCGAGGCCTGGGGCTTGCCGGTGCAGTGCGCAGATGCGGATCTGCACTCGCCCATCCTGACCAGCATCATCGTTCCCAAGGGAATTGATGCCGACAAGTTGCGCAAGACCATCCTGGAACGTTTCGACCTGTCACTGGGCGCAGGGCTGGGAAAGATCAAGGGCCGCACCTTCCGCATCGGCCATCTGGGCAACAGCAACGACCTGACCCTGCTGGCCACCCTGGCCGGATGCGAGATGGGCCTGAAGCTGGCGGGCGTGAACCTGGCCGGGCGCGGTGTGGAAAGCGCCATGGAGTATTTCGCCGGGCATCCTGCATAAGCAGGACCGCATAAAATGTCATAGGCGCGACGCCATAATGACAAAAGCGCCGCAAAAGGCGCGGAGGGAATGAACATGAAGCTGTTTCGCCCCACCGGCATCGTGCTGGCGATGCTGTGCCTGATGTACCTGATCACCTATATCGACCGGGTCAATGTCAGCACTGCTTCGGCGGGCGCGCTGGGCTTCGGCAAGGAATTCGATCTTTCCAAGACCCAAATCGGCCTGGTGTTCTCGGCTTTCGCCTACCCCTATCTCGTCTTCCAGATCATCGGCGGCTGGGTCAGCGACACCTTCGGCACCCGACGCACCTTGCTGGTATGCAGCCTGATCTGGGCCGCGGCCACGGTACTCACGGGCCTCGCCGGCGGGCTGGTGTCGCTGCTGGTGGCGCGCGTGTTGCTGGGTTTGGGCGAAGGCGCCACCTTTCCTGCCGCCACCGCCGCCATGTCGCGTTGGGTGGCGGCCAAGGATCGCGGCTTTGCCCAAGGCATCACCCATTCGGCGGCCCGGCTGGGCAATGCGCTGGCGCCCGGGCTGATCGTGGCGGTGATGACCCTTTATGGCTGGCGCGCCTCCTTTTTTGCCTGTGCCGCCGTCAGCTTCGCCTGGGTGATCATCTGGTTCTTCGTCTTCCGCGAAAACCCCAAGGATCATCCGGGCATGACGGTGGAAGAAGTCGCCATGCTGCCGCCGCCCAAGCCCAGGGGCATGGCCGTGCCGTGGGGTCCCCTGATCAGGCGCATGGCGCCAGTCACCATCGTTTACTTCTGTTACGGCTGGACCCTGTGGCTGTTCCTGAGCTGGATCCCGCAATATTTCCAGCACCAGGGCCAGGACCTGAAAAGCATGGCGCTGTTCTCATCGGGCGTGTTCCTCGCCGGGGTGATCGGCGACACATTGGGCGGGATCGTCACCGACAAGCTCTATGCCAGTACCGGCAATCTGAACCGCGCGCGCAGCCTGATGGTCTCGATCTGCATGGGCCTGACATGCCTGTCGCTGCTGCCCATGATGTTCTCCAGCGATCTGACCGTGTCGGCGCTGTGCCTGTCCGCCGGCTTCTTCTTCGCCGAAATGACCATCGGCCCGATGTGGGCGGTGCCAATGGACATCGCGCCCGACCATTCCGGCACCGCCAGCGGCATCATGAACACCGGCTCGGCCTTCGCGGCGATCGTCTCGCCGGTGGTGGGCGGCTGGCTGATCGACCAGACCGGCAACTGGCAGCTGCCCTTCCTGGGCAGCATTGTGCTGATGCTGGTTGGCATGGCGCTGGCCTTCACGATGAGGCCGGGACAGAAGCTGACCGCGACGTCCTGAGTTCAGGGAACTTTTAGGTAGGGCGGTCCGGCTCACGCCTAACGCCCGGTTGCGGATATTCCCTTCCAAAAGCCCCGCTGGTAAGGTCCCGCCGGGCTGTTGGGGAGGCTATCGTGAAAGCCAGATTGGCGGGCGTCGCCGCATTGCTGCTGCTGACCGGCACGGCCGTCGCGCAGGACCGTCCCCGTTTCGGCACCCGCTTCGAGCCGTTCAGCGCGGTCAAGGATTCCACCGCCGGTGTGGTGGGCCAGCTGTCGGCCGAACTGGTGCGCTCGACCCCGGCTTTCGTCAACGCCGCCGCGATCAACGACATGTATGTCGCCGCTGCCGGCAAACTTGCCGTCCAGCGCTCGCACTCGCCCAGTGTGCGCGCCTTCGCCCGCCGCATGGTGGAAGCCCACAGCGCCGCCCTGGCCAGGCTGAAGAAGACCATCCGCTACAACAACGTCAACGCCACCCTGCCTACGGCAGTGGATGCACGCCGCAGGGTCATGCTGGATGACTTGCGGGGCGCGAAAGCCGAGAATTTCGACCATCGCTACATGGCGCAGCAGGTCGCCTCCCACAAGGAGATCGACATCCTGATGCGCCGCTATGCCAAGGTCGGCAAGATCAACGCCATGAAGGATTTCGCCCTGGCCACCGGCAGGACCGAGGCGGCGCATTTGTACTCTGCTCAGACGCTGGACCCGCGCACCCGCGACGCCGGCGGCCGCTGAAATCTTTGTCAAAAACAAAGGGCGCCGGTCTTTCAACCGGCGCCCTTTTCTTTTCCTGGATATCGCTCTACGGCAGCGCGAACACGATCAGGCTGTCGCCAACCGCCGGGCTGTGCACGAAAGAGCCGCCGGTCGCCACCACGGCGACATACTGCTTGCCGTCACTACCCTGGAAGGTGATGGGCGAAGCATGGGCGGACGCATCCATCTTGTAGGTCCAGATTTCCTTGCCGGTCTTGGTCTCGAAGGCGCGGAAGCGGCTGTCGTCGGTGGCCCCGATGAAGATCAGACCCGACGCGGTGGTCAGCGGCGCACCCAGGTTGGGACGGCCCGTATCGCGCTTGCCTTCGGGCAGGATGTCGCTGACGCCCAGATTGACACGCCAGGCGACCTTGCCGGTGTTGACGTTCACCGCCCACAGATCGCCCCAGGGCGGATTGTGGCAGGGATAATAGCCATGGCCGGGAATTTCCTGGTCGAAGAAGCTGTCGGGAATATTGGCGGATGCCCAATAGCCGTCCTTCTTTTTTTCCAGTTGTTCGATCGAACCCAGCTCCTGGGTGTTGACGATGAAATAGCCCAGCTTGGGATCGAAGGCGCCGCCGCCCCATTCCGGACCGCCGCCGGAACCTGGGAAACGCGCGATCTGAGAATCGCTGGTAATGGGCGAGAAGGGAACGCTGTCATGGATTTTCTTGTCCTTGATCAGCTTCTTGCAGAAGCTTTCCAGCTCCGGCGTGATGTTGGTCACATCGGTGGCGGCGGTGAAGCTTTGCTTGGCGAGCGGCGGCGGCGTCACCGGGATCGGCTGGGTCGGCCAGGTCTCTTCGTCCTCGACATTGCTCTTGGGCACCGGCACTTCCTTGACGTCGTACAGGGGCTTGCCGGTGAGCCGATCGAGGATGAACAGGTAGCCCGACTTGTTCATCGCAGCGACCGCCGGAATGGTCTTGCCGTTGCGCTTCACATCGAAAAGCATCGGCGGGGTGGGCTGGTCCCAGTCCCACACTTCGTGATGCAACAGCTGGAAGTGCCACAGCCGCTTGCCGGTGTTGGCGTCGACCGCCACCAGCGCATTGCCGAACAGGTTCATGCCATGGCGGTCGCCGCCCCAGCGGTCCGGCCCCGGCCCGGTGAAGGGCAAAAAGGCGATGCCGCGCTTGTCGTCCACCGTGATCATGTTCCAGATGTTGGTGCCGGCGCGGTCCTTGCGGCTGCCTGGCGCCCAGGTGTCGGCGCCAAATTCCCCGTCATGGGGCACGCCATGGAAGGTCCAGACCAGCTTGCCGGTACGCACGTCCCAGGCACGCTCGTCGCCCGAGATACTGCGCGATTCTTCGGGGCCCGAACCGCCCGTCATCACCAGGTTCTTGTAGATGCCCGGCGGCGAGGTGAGCGCGTAATTCTTGTCATAGCCGCGCATGATGTCCGGGGTCTTCAAGTTGACCACCCCGTGATCACCGAAACGCTCGGCCGGCTTGCCGGTCTTCACGTCGATGGCCATCATCTTGCCGTCGTTGGTGCCGAAGATCAGTTCGGGCGCGTAATCGCCCTCACCCGGCCAATAGGCCATGCCGCGCGGCGCCGGCCGCGTGTTGCCCGGCATCTTGTAGACCCACAATTCCTTGCCGGTGGTGGCGTCCAGCGCCACGATGCGGCCATAGGGCGAACCCAGATACATGATGTTGCCCACCACCAGCGGCGTGGTCTGGGACGTGGCCACGCGCGCCGCATCGGCCGGCTTCATGTGATAGGTCCAGGCCACTTTCAGCTTGGAGACATTGGCCGGGGTGATCTGGGTGAGCGGCGAGTAGCGCTGGGCGCCGCGGTCACCGCCGTAATTCTGCCAGTCGGTGGCAGCCTGGGCCCCCACCAAGTACGTGCCGCCAAGCAAGGCAGCGGCCATCACGCCAATACGCAGTTTCGATTGCATGTTGCTCCCCGGAAAACGCCCTTTTCCCAGAGATTTGCAGGCAATCCGGCCTATGGCAAGGCGAAAGCCGTCACCGCGTCCGACCCCGCCAATTCACCCCAGAAACCGCCGGTGGTGACGGCCGCGACATACTGTTTGCCACTGCGCCCCTGATAGGTCAGCGGCGTGCCATACAGCGAGGCGGGCAGCTTGAAGGTCCACAATTCCTTTCCGGTTCTGGTGTCAAAGGCCCGCAGCCGCTTGTCGTCGGTGGAGCCGATGAACACCAGCCCGCCGCCGGTGGCGATGGGCCCGCCGACATTGGGACGGCCCGTATTGGGATTGGCCAGCCCATCGGTCACGCCGAGCACGCTTTTCCATGCAATGGCGCCGGTGTTCACGTCGATGGCGTAAAGATTGCCCCAGGGCGGGACCTGGCAGGGCATATGGGTGACCTTGTCCCAGAACCATTGATAGCCATACTTCATGTCATAGCTGCCGTCGGTTTTTTTGATCATCATCTGCTGCGAGCCGATCTCGCTGGCATTGACGATGTAGAGCCCGCTTCTCTTGTCGAAGGCGGCATGGCTCCAGTCGATGCCGCCCCAGTTGCCGGGAAACCGCGCCACCGCATGATCCACGCGCGGCGGCTGGAAGTAGCCGGCCTCAATCACCTTCTTCTCTTCAATCAGCTTCCTGCAACCTTCTGTCTGTTGCGGCGTCAGATTGGCCAGTTCCGACATCTTGAAGGATGTGCGGCCCAGTGGCGGAGTAATGGAGGCAGGCTGGGTGGGTGAGACTTTCTCGCCTTCCATATCGGTGTCGGTGGGCACCGGCATTTCATGGATGTCATAAATCGGCTTGCCGGTGACGCGGTCCAGCAGGAAAAGCAGGCTGGCCTTGCTCATCACCGCGATGGCGGGGATGGTCTTGCCGCCTTTTTTCACCTCCACCAGCGTGGTCAGGGGCAAATCATAATCCCACAGGTCGTGATGCACCGCCTGGAAGTGCCACAGATACTTGCCCGTGGCGGCGTTCACTGCCACCAGCGAATTGGCGAACAGGGACGGGCCTTTTCTGTCATTGCCCGACTGGTCGAAGGTCGGCGCCCCGAACGGCAGATAAGCGATGCCGCGTTTGGCATCCAGGGTCAGACCCACCCAGACATTGACGCCGGAGCGGTCCTTCCAGCTGTCGCCCTCCCACGTCTCGTGGAATTTCTCCCCCGGCTGGGGCACGCCGTTAAAGTGCCAGACCTCACGCCCGGTGCGCACGTCGAAGGCGCGCACTTGTCCTGACGCGCCCTTCTGCGGCGTCTCCTGGTTGCGCGAACCGGTGATGACGAGATCCTTGTAGATAACCGGCGCGCTGGTGACGCCCAGCGCCGCTTGCGGATAGCCCTGCATCACCGCAACGCTGTGCAGGTTGACGATGCCGTCCTTGCCGAAGCCTTTCACCGGCGCGCCGCTTGCGGCATCCAGCGCGATCAGCAATCCGCCGCGGGTGCCGAACACGATCTCAGGTTTCGGGCCGGGCCAATACGACACGCCGCGCGTCGCCGGCTGGTCGCCGGCGGGCACTTCATAGGCCCAAAGCTGTTTTCCGCTTTCCGCATCCAGCGCCACCACCCGGCCATAGGGCGTGGAGACAAACATCATCCCGCCCACCACCAGCGGCGTGTTTTCGGAGGACGCAAAGCCCCGGGCTTCGCGCCCCGGCGGGCGCATGTGATAGGTCCAGGCCGGCTTCAGGCTGGCGACATTGGCCGGCGTGATCTGGGCCAGGGGCGAATAGCGGCTGTCGCCATAGTCATGGCCATAGGTCGGCCATTCCTCCAGCGCCGCCGCCGGCGCCAGGCCCAGAAGAAGCGCCGCCACAGCTGGTCTGATCATCATCCCACCCCTTTTTTCCGCCTTGGGTACTGGCAGCCGCCAGGTAGCGCAAAGGGCATAATCTCACTCTTTGAGAGATGACGAGTTGTCATTTTGTATTTATACTGGCTGCCGGACGATTATTCCCCCGTACCGTCCGTGGCTAAGACCGTGGCAAGCGGCAAAGGGGAAAACGCGGGCGGTACCATTCGCGGTACGCCTATCGGAGAGACGGGCGGTGGCGACTCCAAAAAATCATTCGATGATGAAGGCCTTCGCCATCCTGAAAGCCTTTCACGATCCCGAGGAATGGGTGACCAGCAGCGAGCTCAGCCGCCGCGCGGGCCTGCCCGAAGCGTCGGGCTATCGCCTGATCCAGACGCTGGAAGAAATCGGCGCGCTGATGCGTGGACCGCGCGGACGCTATCGCCCCGGACTGTTGCTGTTGTCGCTGTCGCACAACGTCACCATCAACGAATTGTTGCGCGATGCCAGCCAGGCCCTGATGAGCGAGATGGCAAGGCGCTTCCAGATGACCGTGCATCTGGGTGTGCTGGAGCATGGCATGGTCACTTATGTCGCCAAGGTCACCGTGCCTGGCGCTTTCGCGGTTCACACGCGCGTCGGCGCCCAGCTGGAAGCCTATTGCTCGGGCTTGGGGAAGGTCTTGCTGGCGGCCTTGCCCGACCAGGAAGTGGACAGCTTTGTGCTGGATGGCGAACTGATCGCCCTGACGCCCCATACCATCACCACCAAGGCGGGCCTGCGCACCGAACTGAAGAAGGTGCGGGCGCAGGGCTGGGCCATGGACGACCGCGAGCACAAAGTGAACATGCGCTGCATCGCCGTGCCGGTGCTGGACCGCGAAGGGCGCGCCGTGGCCGCCCTGTCCGCCACCGACGACGCCGAGCGCATGGATCCGCAGCGTCAGCAGGAAGTGCGCGACGCCCTGAACGAGATAGCAGCCGCCTTGCGGCAGAAGCTGTATCCGGTGGCCCGCCCGCTGCCCGTACGCAAGACGCTGGCCGCGGAATAATCTGGCATCCGTTCAGGCGATCCGCACGTCCACGCGGCCCAGCATGCCCAGGTCGCCTTCGATATGGTCGCCCACGGCGATCACCACCGGCTTGACGCAGGTGCCGGTTGTCACCACCTGCCCCGCTTTCAACGTCATGCCATGGCGCGACAGTTCATTGGCCAGCCAGGTCAGCGCGATACGCGGATCGCCCAGCACATTGGCGCCCACCCCTTCTTCGGCCAGCGCACCATTGCGAAACGCCTTGCCCGGATGGCTGGCCAGATCGAGCTTGCGCCAGCTGTCGTCCGCCGGCGCGCCCAACAGGAAAAAATGGGCGCAGGCGTTGTCGGCCACCAGTTGCGCCAGGCCCGCAGTTTCAAAATGCGCAAAACGCGAATCCGGCAGCTCGATCGCCGGATGCAGGGTGGCGACGGCGGCCAGCACTTCGTCTTGGGTATATTCGCTGGCGCGCGGCGGCAGATCCCGGCCCATGCGGAAGGCAAATTCCAGTTCCGCCACCCGCATCAGGCTGGTGCCCAGCTGAAAGGCGCCGCCATTTTCAATTACCCGTTCGGCCAGGATGCGCCCGGCCAGCGGGCCGTCGACGCCGATATGGCGCTGGCCGTTGACGCTGGTGGCGGCGATCTTCCAGCCATAAAGCGGCTGGCGGCTGAATTCCTCTATGCAGGCCTGTATCGCATATCCTTCCGCGCGTGTTTGCGGGCGCAGCGCATCGGGCAACGCGTCCAATTGCGTCCCGGTCGCCCAATGACGGTACAGCAGCTCACACGCTTCGCGGTGCTTGTCCATCAGGCGTACAGGTCCTTGTATTGGTCGCGCAGCAGGTTCTTCTGCACCTTGCCCAGGGCGTTGCGCGGAAAAGCATCGGTGAACAGCACCGCCTTGGGCTGCTTGAATTTGGCCAGCTTGTCTTTCAGCGCCGCCAGGATGTCGGCTTGCGTCAGGCTCGCGCCCTTGTTCAACACCACCACTGCCGTCACGCCTTCACCGAAATCCTTGTGTGGCAAGCCGATCACGGCACTTTCGCTGACCCCAGGCATCTCGTCGATCAGGCTTTCGATTTCCTTGGGGTAGACATTGAAGCCGCCCGAGATGATCAGGTCCTTGGCCCGGCCCACGATATGGACATAGCCGTCTGCATCGATCATCCCCATGTCGCCGGTGATGAAGAAACCGTCCTTGCGGAATTCCGCGGCGGTCTTGTCGGGCATGCGCCAGTAGCCGGCAAAGACATTGGGGCCACGGACTTCGATCATGCCGATCTCGCCCTGCGGCAACGGCTTTCCCTCGCCATCGGCAATACGCAGCTGTGTCCCCGGCAGGGGAAAACCCACCGAGCCCGGCTTGCGCGGGCCTTCATAAGGATTGGAGGTGTTCATGTTGGTTTCGGTCATGCCATAGCGTTCCAGGATTGCCTGGCCCGTCTTTGCCGACCATTCCCGGTGGGTTTCGGGAAGCAGCGGCGCCGAGCCGGACACGAACAGCCGCATATGCCCGGTGGCCTCGGGGGTGAGCCGCGGGTCCGCCAGCATGCGGACGTAAAAAGTCGGCACCCCCATCATCACTGTGGCGGAGGGAAGGCTGCGGAAAATCTCCTCGATGTCGAACTTGGGCAAGAGGATAATCGATGCGCGCGCCGCAAGGCAGATATTGGTCGCCACGAACAGCCCATGGATATGGAAGATGGGCAAGGCGTGCAGCAACACATCGTAATGAGTGAATCGCCAAAGCTGGCGCAGCGCTTCGGCATTGGACCACAGATTGCCATGGGTCAGCATGGCGCCCTTGGAAACCCCGGTGGTGCCGGAGGTATAGAGAATGCTGGCCAGGTCGTCCGCCCCCAGCACGGCATCGGCGAAATCGGGCGGCTGGCCCGCAGCCTGTTCCAGCAGGCTGCCGCTTTTGCCGTCATCGCCCAAAGTCAGCACCGTGCCACCGAAAATGCCCTTCAGCGTATCCAGGTCGCGCGGCGCACAAACAAAGATCGCGGGCTCGGCATTGCCGATAAAATAGCGAAGTTCGGTTGCGGTATAGCCGGTGTTCAGCGGCAGGTAGACAAGCCCGGCGCGCAGGCAGGCCAGATACAGGAAGATATTCTCCGCGCTCTTGTCCACCTGCACCGCGACGCGGTCGCCTTTTTTGGCGCCATGGGCCGTCAGGACATGGGCATAGCGGCCCGCCTGGTCGAACGCCTGGGCAAAAGTGATGGCGCCGCGTCCCGGCGGCGCCAGGAAGACCTTGTCCTGGTGGGCTGCCGGCGCGGCAAAGCGGGTAAAAAGATTTTCGCTCACTTTAGTGCTCACCGGCGGTCATCGCGCACGACCTTGCCGCCCTTCATCACAAAATTGACCCGGCTCAGTTCGGTAATGTCGGCCAGGGGATTGCCCGGCACGGCGATCAGATCCGCATACTTGCCCGCTTCCAGCGAGCAAATATGGTCGGCCCAGCCCAGCACTTCGGCGCTGTTGACGGTGGCGGACTGAATGGCGCGCGCCGGCGCGAAATGCGTCTGCTTGACCAGCGCGACAATTTCCAGCGCCTGGGTGCCGTGGGGAAAGGTCGAGCCATCCACGCCGCTGCCCACCGTGATCTTCAGGCCCGGCGTATGCGAGGCCAGGATCACCGCATTCTGGAAGATCGGAATCATGCGGTACTTGCCGCCCGTATTCTTCGCATCGTTATCGTCCATGTAAGGCTCGGTATAGCGTTGCAGGGTCGGGTCATAGGACAGGTGCCTGGCCGCCATCATGTCGGCCTGCTCCTGGGTCAGGCCGAAGGCATGTTCGATGCTGTCGCAGCCCGCGATGATCGCGTTCTTCTGGCCTTCGCCGCCAAAGACATGGCAGGCAGTCTTGTGGCCCAGCTTGTGGGTTTCATCGATCAGCGCCTGCAGCACCGGCAAGGGATAGGTCACCACATAGGCGGGCGTGCCGTCGGCGCCAAAGGAATAGTTCCCCGCAGGAAACAGCTTGATCCAGTCGGCGCCATGGCCGATCTGGTCGCGCACCGCGGCGCGGGCTTCTTCTTCATTATGCACCACAGCGCTTTCGCCGGGCTCCAGCGGCTTGGCGTTTGGGGCGCCCCACACGATGCCGCGGGTGGAAACCTGGGCGCGCGGACCATCGATGTCGCCGCGGTTGATGGCGTTGCGGATATCGATATCGCGATAGAAATTGCCGTGAGTGCTCATGTCACGCACCGCCGTGAAGCCGGCATGCAGGTCGGCCTGGATATTCTTGACCGCCAGCAAGGCTTCGGTTTCCGGCGAGATGCCCGGCTTGGCGGCGTTGAACATGTGGGTGTGCATGTCCACCAGGCCCGGCAGCACCGTTTCATGAGACAGGTCCGTAACCACCGCGCCCGCGGGGATCTTGACCTTGCCGGCCGGGCCGACCGCCAGAATTTTGTCGCCTTCGATCACCACAACCTGGTTCGCCAGCATGGCGCCGGTCTTGCTGTCGAACAAATGGCCGGCGCGCACCGCGCGCAGGATGGACGGTACCGGGCACTTGTTGGCGCTGTTATCGACCGTGCTGAAACAGGGCTGCACTCCGGCGCCGCGCCAGGGTGTGCCCTGACCGCCGACCTGGGCTTGTGCGCCGATCAACGCGATACAAAGCGTGGCCGCGGTGATGATGATGCGCTGCATGAAAGTCCCCCGGAATGATGCATTGCAGCGAGGCTGGCCGCCATGCGTGATTGCGATTAGGCTGGCGCAAACATGAAATAATCCGGGGGGCGTGACAATGCAGGGCATCAAATCCGCTTTGGCCTTTGCGGCTTTTCTAACCGCCGCGTCATCCGCGCACGCCGCCAACATCAGCGCCGCCGACTGGGGCACCACCGCCGACGGCCGCAAGATTCAGCTTTTCACCCTGACCGGCCCCAACGGGCTGGAAGCGAAGATCACCAATTTCGGCGGCATGATCGTCACTTTGATGGTACCCAACAAACAGGGCGGCAAGACCGATGTCGAACTGGGATTTGACGATGCCGCCTCGTACCAGAAAGGCAGCGTATTTGGCGCGGTGATCGGCCGCTATGTCGGCCGCGTCAGCAAGGGCGGCAGCTTTTCCATCGATGGCAAGACCTATCAGCTGGAGAAGAGCAGCCCCGACGCCAAGTTCGTCATCCATGGCGGCACGGCGGCTTTTTCGAAGAAGCTGTGGCAGGCACAAATGAAAGACGGGCCAGAACCCAGCCTGGTCCTGACCCTGGTCAGCCCCGATGGTGACGGCGGCTTCCCGGGCGAGATGACCACGGTGATGACCTATACCCTGACACGAGACCGCGCCCTGCGCATCGATTACAAGGCCACGTCCGACCGGCCGACCATCGCCAACCTGACCAATCATTCCTATTTCGCGCTGCAGGGTGAAGGCAATGGCGACATCTCCAGCCAGACCCTGCAGGTGTTCGCAGACAGGTATCTGCCGCAGGATGCCGACAACCTGGTCACGGGCGAGATCGCCAAGGTGGACGGCACGCCGTTCGACTTCCGCAAACCCGTGCGGCTGGGCACGGTGTTGAATTCCCCGTTCGACCAGATTGCCATGCGCGGCGGGCTGGACATTTGCATGTTGATCAACGGCAAGCCGGGCACCATGCGGCCGGTGGCGCGGCTGGCCGATCCCGGCACCGGCATTGTAATGGATGTGTCCACCACCCAGCCCGCGGTGCAACTTTATAGCGACAATATCGGGACACGGACGCAAATTGGCAAAGGCGGCAAGACCTATCGCACCTTCTATTCCATGAGCCTTGAGACCGAAGGCTATCTGGACGCCATCAACCACCCGAACTTCCCGTCGAAACTTGTCGCGCCCGGCCAGCCGCTGCACGAAGTGACGGAGTTCAGGTTCGTCACCAACTAGCGCGGCAGGACCAGGCGCGTGTGTGGCGTGGCCAAGGGATGGACCTCGCCCTTCCAGACGAAGTCGCCCGGCAGATCGGCGGGGCGGTCGATCTCGGCGATCAACTGGTCGCCCTTTACCGTATAGCGCACCGACACCTTGCCCCTGGGCGTGGCGGCGGCCGCATCCAGTGACGTGAGCTCGCCCAGGTGCGGCGCCACTTTCAGCCGTGCATAGCCTGGCGCGGCAGGACGAATGCCCGCCATGATACCCAGCAGGTCGGCGGTGGGATGGGCGCTCCAGGCATGGGTGTCGGATCGTGTCTCGCCGCGTGACTCCGGCCAGGTGGTGTAGTGCAGTCCCAAAAGATCGCGCCAGGTTTGCAACAGCGCCAGATAACGATCCGCCTTGCCCGAATGCTCAAAGGCGCGCACCAGGTACCAGGCGAAGTAATAGGTGGAGGTATAAAGATCATTCGGGGCATCGATGCCGTGACCGGGCACAGTGATGCGATCCAGAATGGCGGCGGACTGGTCCGCGGTCGCCACGTCGTACAACACCGCCAATATGTTCATGTGCTGGCTGAGCGGCTTCATGTCCGAGGTGTCGGCGAACAGGCCCCGATCCTTGTCCCAGCAGTGGGCGCGGATGGCATCGCGCGCCGCATCGGCCAGCGCCGTGTCGGCGGCGGCCTGGACCTTGTCACCATACGCAGCTTCCAGCGCCGCGCCCTGGCGCAGTGCGCCCAGCCACGACACGGTCATCAGGCAACTGCCGCCATCGGCGCCGTAGGCCGGGAAGGTGTCGCGGTTGTTGCCCTTGGGACCCGCCCAGTCGATGAAATTCCATTGCGGGTTCTTCTTGAGCAGACCGTTCGCTGCGCGCCAGGGCTCGAACCATTTCAGGATGGTGCGCATGCGCGGCAGGTTGCGGGTGATGGTGGTGGTATCGGGCTGTTCCATCGACCAGTCGGCCAGCATCCCGATCCACAACAATGAGAAGGTGGCGATGACATTGTCGCTGCGGCTGGGGTAGGCGCCCTGCTCCAGCCCGCCTTCGACATCGGATTCGGCAAAAGCCTCGATCGCCTGGCGCGGCAGGCGCGGGTCGCCCGTCACGGCGTAAGAGATCAGCATTTGCAGCCGTGTGTCGCCGGTATATTGCAGCTGCTCCCAATAGGCGCTGTCCATGTAGGTTTCATGGGCATCGATCAGGGCGGTACGCCAGCCCACCTGCCAGATCCTGTTCAGCTGCGGATCACTGCTGGTGAAATGCGCGACTTGCTGAAATGGGTAGCTGGTTTCATGGACGCGCAAGGATTCCAGCTTGAGCGGCGATGCGCCGGTCTGCACATCCAATTCCATGTAACGCCAGGTGCGCCACCACAGCGGCATGAAGCTGCGGCGCGGCCCGTCGGGCAGGAAGGTATCGAACAGGCCGATCGCCTGGCGGTTCTCCACCAAATCGCGGTCGACCTTCTTCATGTCGGCGTCATACAGCGCCTCACCATAGGTCAGCTTGATATTGGCGCCCGTACCGCCCGACACGGTGAGTTCGGGATAACCGGAAATCATGGCATCCCGCCGCAGCAGGATCCTGGCGTGACTGTTGGCAGGCACCGTCAGTGCATGTTTGGGAAAATCGCCGCCCACATCACTGCGCACGGTTTCGCCCGGCGCGGCAGGGGTGAAACTTTGCTGCGGCAGGGGATCTGCAACAAGCGTGCGATTGGCCGCGTCCGGCGCGGCCACGGCATCGACCCAGCCGCCGCCTTCTTTCGCACCGGTCCAGTTCCAGTCCGCTTTAGAAGCGTCGATCGTTTCCGGCGCACTGGCAACATAATAGCGCCCGCGCGGCACCTGGGCGCGGCCATTGCCCGCGCTGTGACCGGCATCGATCTTCACCCGCCAGACGGTGTCGCCGGTCGCCAGCCCCTCGCCGGTCAGGCGAAAACCAAGGCCGGCGCTTTGCTGATGAATAGGCGCGATCTGCGGCGGCAAAGCACCAGCCTCAGGCGGCGGGCCGTTGGTGGCCCGGCGCACATCCTCCCATACCGCGGCCGCCACCACCTTGCGGCCGGGTTTCAGGTAAGGCGCCAGGTCCAACCCTTCGGTGCGCCAATGCGCCAGCGTGCCTGTCGAGGGACCGGTGGCGATACGCTTACCATTGACGAACAGGATAAAACGATTGTCGGCCGTGACCGTGACCGGCAGGACCTTTGGCAAATTCTTTACATCCAGAACGTGCCGAAAATGCAGTACCACCGGGCCGGTGATGGACGTCGCATCCGGATGCGTCACCCAGCCATCCGTCGGCGCGCCCCAGGCGGGGCTGCATGACAGCAGCGCGACCAGGACCATCCAGCGTTTCATTGCGGCGTCAGCTGGATGGCTTTTTCCGCCACCGACTCGACCTTGGGCCGCGAGAACAGGATGGGAAAATATTTGCCCCGCGCCCACAGCTCGTACAGGTCGCGATAGTGCGGATCATTGACGTCGCCTGACTGGCCCGGATTGTTGATCCCCACCGAGCCGTCCCAGTCATAGGTGTCCGACACGATCTTGAAGGAGGAGCCAGCTGTCTGGTTGTCGGTGACGCCGGTGGCCGGGATGGTATAGGCATCGCCGCCGCGCGGCAGATGGCCGACATCGAATTTCTCGGCCAGGTCGGGCCGCAGCGCCGCCGCCATGGGATGGATGATGCGGGCATAATGATAGGCGCCCAAATTCCACTTCTCCATGTCAGCGCCCAGCCGTGCGGTCAGATCGGCACAGGCCTGTTCCAGGCTCTTCACCAGCACGGCGTTGCGCCCGGCAATCGGATCGGCGCCATAGCTGCCGTCTGGCGCGGTCAGCGATGAGACGATGCGGGTCATGGGCGGTGTCAGGACGCTGCGCGCCGGCGCCGGCACGATGGTGTTCTTTACATTCTCCATCAGCTTGCGCTGGAACATCTCGTAGACGCCCGCCTCGACCGAATCCTTGTCCAGGATGAAGTCCCAGTGGAGCAGACGTGCCGCAGCCTTCTTCGCCACCGCATCGCTGATGGGGATATCGCGCAACAACGGCACCAGACTGCGCGCCGGGATCGACAGGTTGTAATTCTGCAGATTGGTCATGTCGGCCACGGAGAATTTTTTGTTCCCGCCCAGCGATTCGGCCACGCTGCGGCCGCGATACGGATCGGCCCAGACATAATGGACCGCCTCCATGTGCGGATAACCCACCGGCACCTGCCATTCATTGGACGTGTTGTAGAAACCCTTGTCGGGATTCAACACATGCGGCAGATCCTTGATGGGCAGGAAGCCGTCCCATTCATAGCGGCCATCGCCCGGCACCGGCACCAGCCCGCTGAAGTTCATCCGCCTGGGCGCGATGGTGGCGGCGTGGTAGCCGATGTCGCCGCCTTTTTCGCCCCACACGAAATTCAGGGCCGGGGTGCGGGCATAGCTGATGGCGTCCATGAACTGGGTCCAGTTCTGCGCCTGATCGACGCGCAAGGTGCCAAGGTAGGGCGAGCCGCCCGGTTCCAGCCAGGCGGCGCGCGCCGCATAGGCTTTATGATGCACCTTGTCCTCGAACAACACCGGGCCGTGGCGGGTGAATTTCAAGTCGACCTCTTCCGCCGCCCGGCCTTTCACGGGGATGGATTCGTGGACCACCTTCATGGTCTCCCAACCATTGCCGAACCTGTATTGCAGCGGATTGGCCGGGTTGATGTCATAGACATAGAGATCTTCGGTATCGGTGCCATAGATGGTGTAACCCCAGGCGGCGGTGTCGTTATGGCCATAGGAGACGCCGGGAATGGCCGGCTCGCCGGCGCCGATCACGTTCCAGCCGGGCGCGTTCAAATGCACCCAGTAGCGCAGGGACGGAATCTCCTGCACACGGTGGGGATCGCCGACCACCATCGGCATGCCGCTTTCGGTCAGCCGCCCGCTGACCACCCAGTTGTTGCTGCCGAAGTCGGCGCGGCGGGCCGCCAGTTCGGCCTGGGTCGGAATGATGCTGGCGACCTCTGCAGCCTTGTCCGCCGAGGCTGTTTTTGCGCGGCGATATTCGGGCAGCACCTGGTCCGCCTGCATGTGGAGCGGCGCGCGCATGGCGTCGTAATAGGTGAGAATGGTCTTGGACAGCAGCGAGGCATCGATCGCCGGATCGATCTCGATTTTGGGATTGGCCGGCTGGTAGCTGGCAAGCGACCGCACCTTGTCGGCGCCGATTTCGCGCACCGCCAGCGCGGTGTTCATCTCATCATCCAGATTGCGGGCCAGCCCGTTGAACCGCGACACCACGATGGCCGGCGTCCACTTGCCGGGCTTGATGCCCAGCATCCTGAATTCCGGTGTCAGCAGGGACGGATCACGCGCGGTCTGGTCGATGAAGGCGTTCACGCCCCGCGCGAAGGATTCAATGATCGCCTGGCTGTGGGGATGATACCAGTTCAGTTCCTGCTTCATGTCGCCGCGATACTGGAACAGGCGATTGCCGATATCGCGCTTCAGCTCACTGGGACCCAAAATCTCCGACACCGTGCCGGTGGCCTGGCGCCGCCACATTTCCAGCTCGAACAGCCGGTCACGCGCTGCGTTGTAGCCCTGGGCAAAGAACAGGTCATTCTCGTTCCTGGCATAGATGTGCGCGACGCCCCAGCGATCCTGAATGATCTCCACCGGCTGGCTGAGCCCGGGCAGCGACAAGGTCTGCGAAGGCGCCGCATGCGCCGCCAGCGGCAGCAAAAGCAGCGCCACAACGATCCATGAACGCATCGGTGTCCCCGTCTTTATCCCGGATGACGACAATAAATGCTTGCCAGCGACATGGAAGGCCGGTCAGCTTGCTGCGGGGCAGCAAACGGGCGGGCGATGAGCGGACAGGGCACCAAATTTCTCGACCAGCCCCGGGGCGTCACCCTGATCGCGGCGACCGAGTTCTGGGAGCGTTTCTCCTATTATGGCTTCACCGGCCTGGCGACCCTGTTCATGGCCGCCGATCCATCCACCGGCGGACTGGGGATGGAGAAATCCGCCACCCTGAAACTGTTCGGCGTCACCGTCGGCATGATCTTCATGGCCCCGCTGCTGGGCGGGTGGATCGCCGACCGGCTGATCGGGCCATATCGCGCGGTGGTGGTCGGTTGCCTGGGGCTTGCCGGGGCCAACTTCCTGCTGGCCGCGGCGGGCACGTCGGCGGCACACGCAGCGGGGCTGTCCTTCGCCCTGTTCTACTGCGGGTTGGGCGCCATGATCGTGGGCGCGGGCATGTTCAAGTCCAATGTCGGCTCGCTGATGGGCCAGCTGTTCGCGGCCGATGACCATCGCCGCAAGAACGGCTTCATGCTCTTTTACATGGGCATCAATCTGGGCGCCTTCTGCGCGCCTTATGGCGCAGGCACCTTGGGCGAGCGTACCGGCTGGTCCTGGGGATTCCTGTCGGCCGGCGTGGGCATGATGATCGGGCTGCTCGCCTTCCTGTGGTTCAGCCGCGGCCTGTTCACACCCTTTGTCAAACCAGCGCCGAAAGCAGCGGACAGCGCGCAAAGCTCGGTGTGGAGCGATCCGGGCGTAAAACTGGTGCTGATCATGGTGTTCTTCACCGCCATCTACATGATCGGCCAGCAGACCTATGGCGGGGTGATGAACCTGTATGTGCGCGACCGTGTCGCCAAGACGGTAGCGGGCTTCGATGTGCCGACCACCTGGTTCCTGTCGCTGAACCCGCTGATCATTATCCTGGGTGGGCCATTCGTGTCGAAATACTGGGCCAGGCACGACCTTACCGCCCACCGCCTGCCCGCCATCACCAAGATCCTGACGGGCACGGCGCTGATGGCGCTGTCCTATATCCTGATGCTGGTGGTGGACTGGCAATCGGGCGGCGCGCCAGTAGCGCCCATCTGGATCGTGGTCTTCTACCTTGTCATTACCCTGGCCGAGCTGTGCGTCTTTCCCATCGGCCTGGCCGAGATCAGCCAGCGTGCGCCCAAGGAAGTCACCGGCGTCCTGATGGGACTGTGGGTTTTCACAATGGGCTTTGGCAGCCTGTGCGCCGGCTGGCTGGGCGGCACATTGGCGGACGCGCCCAGCTGGCTGATCTTCGCGGTGCTGGCGGGCGGGGGCACACTCAGCGCGCTTGTGCTGTTCGCACTGGAACCCGCCATCCGCCGCAAATTACCAGGCTGAGGCCTGACCATCCTTGCGGTGATCGGTGCCGGCCCGGTACATGCCGTTGATTGGTTGCTGTGACGCAGGGGACGGATCGGGCGCTTTTTCCTTGGCATCGGGCGTGAACAGGATGGCCTGAAAGCCGCCCACGATGGCGCCATTCGCCGACACCAACTTGTGCCCCATCGCCGCCAGCTTCGCGCCGACCAGGTTGTAAAGCTGCGATTCCATGGAGATCAGGTTGGGCACCTGTTCATGACGGAAGCGCGCCATGTCGGTGGAGGCCTGCAGATTGGCGCCCAGATCCACCATGTTCACCACCATCTGGGCGTGGCCCTGGGCCTGCATGTCGCCGCCCATCAGCTGGAAGGCCATGCGCTGGCCGGACGGTTCATGCATCAGGAACGCCGCCGCCAGGGTGTTGAATGGCCGCTTGTGCGGAGCGATGGCATTGGGGCTTTTGGGATCGAGGCTGAACAAACCGCCGCGATTGTGCAGGAAGAAGCCATAACCGGGCACGGTGACTCCCGAACCAAAGCCCGAGAAATTGCTGTTCACCCAGGACACCATGTTGCCCCAGCGATCGGCGGTGGACAGCACGATGGTATCGCCGGCGCCATCGGCGCGGCCCGGCCGCGTCACCGATGCCTTGCTGGGATCGATCCTGCCGCACAGGCTCGCCGCATGCTGGGGCGAAACAAGCATCTTCACCTTGTCCAGCAGTCCCGGCGTGAAGTTGGGATCGGCATTGACAGCGATCAGGTCGGCATAGGCCAGCTTCTTGGCTTCCACCAGCAAATGCCAATAGCGCGGATCGGTCGGCCCCAGCGACGCCAATGTCTGGCCGGGATAAACCTTGCCCACACAAGCCTCGAGGATGCTCAGCATCTCGTTGGCGGCAAAGCCCTGGCTGGGCGGCGGCAATTCGGCCAGCGTGAAGCCTTTATAGTTGCTCAGCACCGGCTCGACCCACTCGCCTTTGTAGGCAGCCAGATCTTCCATGGTCATGACGCCGCCCAGCGCCTTTTCCTTGGCGACAATGGCGCGGGCGATATCGCCCTTATAGAAAGCATCGCGTCCCTGCGCCTGCAGCAGGCGAAAGGCCTTGGCCAGATCGGGATTGCGGAAGATCTGCCCGGCATTGGGCTGTTTGCCGTCGATGTACCAGGCCTTCACCGAATCCGGATCCAGGGCCGTGCAGCAATTGGCGGCATCCGATGGCACCGGGCCGATGGCATTGGGCAAGCGCCAGTCAAAGGCCGCGCGCTCGGCCAGCGGCACACCCTGTTCGGCATAAGTGGCAGCAGGCTCCAGCACCTCCTTGAAGGTGCGGGTGCCATATTTTTCCAGCACTTCCTGCCAGCCCCAGGCCGCGCCCGGCACCGTGGCGGCCAGGATACCGCGCTGGGGCATTCCCGAACCTGGCCCCCAGTTCTGCGGGTCGGCGCGATAACCCTTGGAATTGAGGAAGGCGAGTGTCTCGCCGCCGGCTGCCTTTCCGCTGGCGTTCAGCACATGCAGCTTGTGATCCTTGGCCGTGTAAATGATGGCGAACAGGTCGCCGCCCATGCCGACATTCATCGGCTCGGTCAGGTTCAGCACCGCGGCGGCGGCCACCGCCGCATCCACCGCATTGCCGCCCTTGCGCATGATCTCCAGGCCCGCCTGAGCCGCCAGCGGCTGGCTGGTGGCAATTATGCCGTTGCGGCCCATCACCTCGGAACGGCCCTGCACCATCCAGCCATCGGCGCGATCGCCATGCACCGCCTTGCAGGCTGGCGGATTGGCCGCGCCGTCATTGCAGGTGGAGGTGACCAGCTGGGCATCGGCGGCAACCGCGCAAAGCGTCAGTCCGAATGCCAGAAAACCGATTTTGGTGTGTCGTTTCATGACCAGCCCCGCCGCTGTTTGACGGAACCTTTATAGCATATGGTTTCACGCACGGCGGAGGGACAAATGACCATAAAGACGATATCGCGCCGCAAAATATTGGGCGGCATGACCGCGGCAGGGCTGAGCAGCCATGCCTGGGCACAGAGCGGCGGCTGCCGTGACGGCTTTGGCCAGGCGCCCAAATGCCCCCTGCCGATGGCGCAGGCGCTGCAGCCGATAGCGCCCGTCTTCGCGCCCACCGGCTGGAAAACCCTGGGCCTGGAAAGCTTCACCATCGACGTGGCGGACTATCGCAAGGAAGCCGCCTTTTATGCCGCCCTGCTGGGATGGACCCTGCGCGCCGATGACGGAAGCCAGGCCATCATGGACATCGGCGGAATCGGAAACTGCATTTTTCGCGAAGCACCGGCAGCCAGCTTTCCCGCGAACGGCCCGCGCGCCGCAATCCGCAGTTTCGGATGGGTGATAGACAAGTGGAATGCGAAAAAGATCGAGGCGGCGCTGAAGGCGCGCGGTATGACGCCGGTGGCCGATAATATGGGCGCCTTTGAAAGCTTCTGGGTTAAAGATCCCGATGGCTGGCCGCTGCAGATCTGCAATGCCCATGGCCTGTATGCCGCGCGCCGCAAGCGGGCGGCTGCCAAGCCTCTGAAGCCGCCTTTCACGCCGACGGGCTGGAAGACGGTGTGGTTCGACCATTTTTCGTACCGCGGCAACAACTACAAGCGCAGCGCCTCTTTCTATTCGAACCTGCTGGGCTGGGAAGGCGCCTTCGACGAAGGCACCCAGGTGGAGATGATGGCCGGCGACGCGGGCGACGTCATCTGCCGCGGCCCCAATCCGTTTCTGCCGCAGCAACCGGCGCCCGAAGCGGCAACCATCGATCACATCTCCTATGGCATCGCGCCATGGGACATCGAGAATGTGCGCGGGGCACTGGAAGCGCGCGGCCTGCACGCCGCCACTGACACCGCCACTGCCCATATCGGGCCGGACAACAAGAAGGTGAATGACGATATCTACCAGGCAGCGTATCAGAGCTATCACACCGAGACGCCGGCCGGATTCAGCCTGCAGATCAGCTGGGTGACACGCGACAAGCGGCTGGTGGGCGCCATGGCGGACAAGCCCAAAGCGCTGCGCAAGTATCCGGCGCCCTAAGCCATGAAGCGCGTCACCACATTGCGCAGCAGCCGCGAGATGTCGTTGTCGAAATTGTTCCAGGGCAGGCTGCCGCAGAAAGTTATCGAACCGGTGGAAAACACCGCGCCGCCTTTGGCAGTTTCGAAATAGACCATGTCCGCACGAATAAGCGGATCGGGTGCGTTGCCGGGCAAGGCATAGGCCACCGGCACCAGAAGATCTTCCAGGGTCACGCCGAAATGCGACTGATGGCCTTCGGAGCGCGCAAGCAATCGCGCGTTGGGGGGCGTGCCCAGCACGGGATCGGCCCGATCCAGTTCAAAGCCCGCCGCGCCACCGCCGGAAAAGCCGAAGCCGCCGAAGATTTCACCCGTGACGCCTTCAAAGATCCAGGCGGCATCCGGCGCATGGGAGTCGGGCATGCGCCGGTAATAAGAGCCTTCAAAGCGCCCCTGCGCGGTAAAGCCCACGCCCACCAGACTCTGTGGCGCACGGTCCTGGCGCCGCCAAAGCCCGCCATACCCCGCATCGAAGGCATGGAAATATTCCCCCGGCTCTGCCGCCCAGGCGCGGGTGCCGCTTTCGGTGCGGCGCAATTCCAGCGTGTCGGGCACATCGGCGGAAACCGCCACGCGCCAGTAAAAGCCGTTGCCGCCCATGTAACAAAGCCGGCCGCCGCCCCCGATGTAATCGCGCACCGCGTTCAAGGTACCGATGCTTTGATATTCCGGATGCGTGCCGGTGAGCACGCATTTGTAGCGCGACAACAGCTCTGCGCCTTCGCGTTCCAGGTCATGATCGGTGATGGCATCCCAGGCGATGCCCATCGCATCCAGCCAGGCGGCCAGATGCATGTCGGCGGGAAAATGGCGCAGGCCCGATCCCTTGGGATCGACATAGGCTATCTGGCCGGCGCGGAAGGTCAGCACCGGACGGCGCAACGAGGAAAATCCAACGCCCGAGCCATCGCGGTGGAAGTTGTAGGTGGAAAGGCCAAACCCTTTGTGTTCGGCGGGATGATGGGGATAGACGCCCCATTCGGCGCGACGGGCGCGGAAGCTGTCATCGAAATTGTCGCGCTCGAAATTGGCGTAGACCTGGTAGGTATAGGTCGGAAACAGGATCGCGACCTTCGCCATGGCCTTGCCGGGCGGCGGCAGGATGAACACCGGCATGACATCCTGTTCGCCGCCACACCTTACCCGAACGCCATAAACGCCGCTGGGCAGGCCGGCGGGCACGTCGAAGATAAAATCCGTCTCCCAGCCGCAGTCATAAAGATCATCGTCGTGGAAATGCACCGCACCATACTGCTGGGGCGCGTCGGTCCATTTCATCACCTCGCCGGTCCAGGACGACCCGCGCATGGCGCGGGTGGGCATGTTGACCAGCTCGCCATGCAGCTTGTGCGGGCCGCGGTCGGAAATCTTTTGGGTGGGGATATCGAGGCTGAAATCCCACCAGGCCAGAATATCTTCACCCTGCAGAAGCCGAGGATTTTCCAGCCGGCCGTTGAAATGATCGCGGCAACCGGACGCCGCGGCCAACAACAACCTGACGGGCGGATCGATGATGGCGCCAGCGGCTTGGCTTCGTCGTTGCCGTTGACGCCCCAATCATGGGTCAGCGCCGTCTGCACCAGCCGCAATGATCCGTCCGCGCAGAACACATCCAGTTGATAACAGCGCCGTTCCAGCATCGGCGCCGGCCACGCGGCAGCGCGCACCGCCAACCACAAGTTCAGCGCCCTCAGCGCCGACATACAGCGAAAGCCCCTTGCCGCCCTCCAGGGACAACACCGCCTGCGGCTGCCCATCCAGCAACCAGGGCTGCACCCGCACGGACAAGCTCCACGCCCTGGGAAGGACAAGCCCCTCCAGCGGCACCACACCATATGAGCCATTATGGATCTTCTGCTCGCGCCCCGGATAAGTGCCCGCGAAGGCCGAAGGCACGTCTTCGAAGATCATGCCAGGGCCCGCCGGATTGGGATCGGCGCTGCGGATCCGCACCAGGTCAGCCTGGTACGGACCGCCCGGGGACGACACCTTGACCGCGATCTTGCCGCCCGCCCGTACCGACCAGCGGTCCGTGTAACCGATCAGGATACTCATGCCGCACCTTCCGCGCGTTGCACCGTTTCCAGGGCGCGGCAGAAGCGGGCGAACAGCTCCTCCACTTCCGCCTGGGTGATGATCAGCGGCGGGGCGAAGTTGATCGTGTCCTTCACCACGCGCAGCAGCAGGCCTTCCGCCATCATCGCATCCTGCATGGCCTGACCGCGCGCTCCCGGAGCCCCCTCGCGGCTGTGCAATTGCACCGCCCCGCCAAGTCCGACACCACGAATGTTGAAAACCATCGGATGGCCCTCCAGCGATCCGATCAATTGCTGCAGGCGCGGCGCCACCTTGCGCACATGGCCCAGTATGTCGCGCTCTTCGATGATTTCGATCATGCGCAGCGCCACGACGGCGGCCACCGGATGGCCGCCATATGTCGCGGAGTGCGAAAACGTGCCCTCCTCGTCCGATCCCCGTTCCAACCCGTCATAGAAATCCCCGTCCATCACGATGGCCGAAATGGGGAAGTAAGCGCCGGACAGCGCCTTGGCCATGGTCATGCAGTTGGGCCGCATGCCAAATGTCTCGGCCGCGAACATGTGGCCGGTACGGCAGAAGCCGGTGATCACTTCATCATCGAACAACAGCACGCCGTACCGCTCCAGCAATGCGCGCAGGCCGCTGAGATAGCCGGGCGGCGGCACGATGCAGCCGGCGCTGTAGGACACCGGGTCCAGGATCATGGCGCCCACGGTTTGGGGCCCCGCCTGCAGGATCGCCTGCTCGATTTCTGCCAGCAGGCGCGCGGCATAGGCGGCTTCTTCTTCGCCGTCCTGCTTGTTGTTCGGATAATCAGGCTGGCTGACCGTGATGACGTCCTGCATCGGCAGGTTGAAGGCGCGCGCGGTGCCGGGAAAACCGCCCAGGGGCGCGGTCGCCACCGTGGCGCCGTGATAACTCAGGGCGCGCGCGATAATCTTTGTGCGCTGCGGCTCGCCGCGATGGGCGTTGCGGAAGCGCATGAACTTGATGAGAAAGTCATTGGCTTCCGATCCGGTGGAAGCAAAGGCGACCCGCGCGCCCTTCATCGGCGCCATGGCGGCCAGCTTTTCGCCCAGCGCCAGCGCCGCCGGCACGGTGCGGTACAGGCCGGATGCGTAAGCGGGCAACTGGCGCATCTGGCGCACCGCCGCCTCGATCAGCTCGGGTTCGGAAAAGCCCAGCGCGGCGCTGTAGAAGGAGGAACAGCCTTCGATATATTCGCGGCCATTCTCGTCGATCAGGAAAATGCCGCGGCCTTTTTCCATCACCAAAGGGCGGCTGGTGCGGGCCTGCCTTAAGTTGGTGAAACCGATCAGGGTGGCGTTGTCGGGAGCGTTGCCGCGCGATACCAGCATGAAAACCTTGCCCGGGGCGGCATGATCCAGCCAGGAGGCGCCCCACCCTCCCTGCTTCGATTTATAGAAGAAAAACAGGTTCCGTTAACCTGTGATATCTCGCGGCGACCCGAAGTGTGGGCAAATCCGCTGTTGCCGGGGTTTGTTCGACGTCCATGCAGAACTATCGGGTCTATCTTGTGGGCGAGGATGGCCACATCCAGAAAGCCCATGACATTGCGTGCGCCACGGACCTGGCGGCGCTGGAGCAAGCCGGGCGCGACTGGCCCGGGCAAACGGTTGAGGTCTGGCAGGGTGCGCGCCGCGTGCAGCCGCCAACCGGCAGGCTGGACACCGCGTCATGAAAGACCTGGTTGAGTATTCCGCCGAAGGCATGATCCGCAATTTCGGCCCCGACGCCGCCGACCAGGCGCGTCAGGTCGCCGCCCGCTATCGGGACCGTGACATCAGTGCCTGCCGCCTTTGGACGGCCATCGCTGAAGAGATCGCCCGGCGCCTGCGGGACTGACTATTTCAGGACTACTATTTCAGGACTGGCTATTTCAAAAGGTGAAGATAAGCCGGATCGAAGCCGGCCACCCGCACCAGCGCATCGATGTCGGGAATGGTCAGGCGATGGTTTTCCAGCACGATCAAGCCGTCCTTGCGCAGCGCCTGCAACGAGCGGTTGATATGCACGGTGGACAGACCGCAGGCATCACCCAATTCGGCCTGGGTCAGCTCCAGTGCGAAGGTGCCATTTTCCACCTCGCCCGCCCCGTCCATGCGGAAGTAAAGTTCGCAGAACAGATGCGCCAGCTGTTCGTAAGCCGAACGGCGGCCCATGGTGGCCAGCCATTCGCGCGATAGGGCTGCATCCAGCGCCATGTCCCACATCAGGGGACGGCAAAGACGGGGGTGCTTTTCCAAAAGGCTTTCTATGGCAGCATGGGTGACAAACCCGACCCGCACCGGCGAGCCTGCCGCCACGGCATGGTCGATGGGCTTGAGCACGAAACTGTGCAGGTCCACGAAATCGCCCGGCACCTGCAGCGATACGATCTGGCGCGCGCCATCGGGCAACAGCTTGTAACGGAAAGCGATGCCCGCCAGCATCACCGCGCTTTCTTCGGGCCGGCTGCCCTGCTGCACGATCATCGCCCCGCGCGGATATTCGCGCACCCGCGTGGGCAGCGCCGACAAGGCCACCTGCTCTTCAGGCTGCAAGGGTGCGAATTGGGACAGTTTGCGGATGAGATAGCTTGTCATGCGGGCCTCCGGCCCGCCATGTGACGGGCTCATTTGAAGACACCGACCCAGCCGCCGGGGCATGCTGCAGGTGCAGCACCGGATAAACTGACGCTCATGTGAGCGGCTTTGCAAATGAAAAGACGAAAAGCGCGAATGAACATGCTGACCCCGAGTTCCAACAGGAATTGCCGGAAGCTGCGTCGACGCGCATTCACATAGGATAATCAGGGACCTATGAAGTATCGCCGGTGGAACAGCCGGCATGATTGGAACGTTCCTCTCCCCTTGAGAGAGGTTCGCGCCATGTCCGCTTACAGCGCCCAGATCGAAGACTGCATCCGTCACCTCATGCGCTGTCATCGAACATGCCTGGGGACTGCCATGACCCATTGCATTGAAATGGGCGGTGAACATGCACGGCCGCAGCATCTGCGCCTGATGCTGGATTGTGCGTCCCTCTGCATCACCACCGCTGACGCACTGGCGCGCAAGAGCCAGTTTCATAGCCGCTTGTGCGAGCTGTGCGCCGATGTCTGTGATACCTGCGCGCAAGACTGCGAAAATGTCGGTGGCATGGAAGATTGCGTCAGCGCCTGCCGCGCCTGTGTCGCGGCTTGCCGGACCGCGGCGCGAGTGGACCATGGGGAAATTCTCAAGATGGCATCGCAATCGCCACCTTCGGCCTGACCAAATTATCGATTAAGGCCGGTGGCCCGGATCAAGACCGATGGTATGTCCACACATGCGCCGGTGGAAAATTGCGCCACACCACCGTCTTGTCCAGCCGCATCCCCGGATCAGGCGGCACGGGAGGACGCCAGGAATAGGACAGCTGGACAAAGCGCCCGCCCTTGCCCTGGCAGGCCAGCGCCCGGCGCAAAAGCGACACCCGCAGCTCCAGCGGAAACTGCAGCAGAGGCAGGCCGGACACAATTGCGCTGATCGGGGCGTGATGCGGCAGGTATTTTTCAAAGTTCAGCGCATCGCCCTGGTGCAGCCGCACAGCCGGGAAGCGGCGGCGCACAAGCTGCGCGAAACAGGCGGTCTGTTCGATGGCGATCAGGCGATGGGGCGCGATGCCATGTTCCAGCAGCGCCTGTGTAACCACGCCGGTTCCCGGCCCCAATTCCACCACCAGGCCCTCGCGCGACGTATCGACCTGCGCCGCAATGGCGCGCGACAGGACTGGTCCCGAAGGGGTCGGCGCGGACACCCCGCGCGGATTGCTGATCAGGCCCTTCAGAAAATCCCCATAGGCAACAGCCGCGTGCATGGCGCCATCCTTTTGTGACACACGAGCAATGCCCGGACGCGGCACAAGTTCCCGGCGTCCAATGATCGAACCGGGCCGCCGCGCGTATTCCATGTGGAGGGCAACAGGAGAATCGCAAATGTTCCGCGCCATCGCCCTTGGCATCGTCCTTTTGGTACGACCGTCTCCGCCATTGCCCAGCCCTACCGTGAACAGGACATGCGAGAAGCGCCATGTCTTCGCCAGCGCAATATCTATGACTTTCAGATCGTGCCGGGAAACCGCTCGCTGGTCGTCACCGACACATCGCGCCGGCGCTATCGCCTGAACTTCATGGGAAAATGCTACAACCTGCAATATCAGTTCGGCCTGGCGTTCCGCAGCCGCGGCGTCGGCACCCTGTCCTGCATCGCCAGGGGTGACGAGATCTGGATGCGCGATCCCGTAGGCCCGGGACAGTGCATCATCCGGAGCGTGGAATATCAGACCCGCGCCCTGGATCAGGCCGACATGGCGGCAAAGGCGGAGCGAAGCCGCCGCTAGCGGTCCTGCGGCGCCAGCGGATTTTCCGGCCAATTGTGCCTGGGATAGCGGCCGCGCATGTCGCGCCGCGCATCGGCCCAGGCGCCCCGCCAGAAGCCGGCGATATCGGCCGTCAGCGCGATGGGCCTTCCTGCCGGCGACAACAAGGCGAGCCTGAGGGGCACGCGGCCACCCGCCAGCTTCGGCGTTTCCGATAGTCCATAGAAATGCTGGGCCCGCGCCGAGGCGATGGGCACCGGCTGGGTGTAGTCCACCCGCGCCTGTCCCCCGGGCAATGGCAGGTGGCTGGGCAACTCCTTGTCCAGGCGGTTCCTGAGCGGCCAGTCCAGGCGGTTCAACAGCAGCGCGCTCAAATCGATCGATGCGACATCGCCAAGCCGCGTCAGGCCATGCAGGTGGGGACCAAGCCAGTCTTCCAGCGCCGCAACCAGGCTTTCATCGTCCGACGCGGGCCAGACTTCTGGCTCGATCCCGTGCATCAGTTTCACGCGCGCTTGCAGGTTGCGCGCTTCTTCCGTCCAGGACAGGTGTGCTGGATCGTTGCGTACCGCGTTCAACAGCGCTGACGCCGCATCCGCCGCATCCGGCGGGGCGGCGCGTTCCTCCAGCACCAGGTTGCCAAGACGCTTTTGCCGCCGCGCCAGCACGCTGCCGGAGACCGGATCCAGGCTGGTCTCCACCGTCTCCTTTATATGTGACGCCAGTGAAGCGGGCAGGTTTGCGGCATCCAGAGGCGCGGCCATGCGGATCAGGGGCGATGTCTTCATTTCCAGCGCCGCCACCGCCAGCAGGCTTGCCTTGGCCAGGGGATCGGTCACAGGCAATTTTGCGCCGCCCCCTCCCGACAGGCGGAAACTGCCGGGCTCATTGCGCCGCTGCGCCAGCCGGTCGGGAAAGGCCGCGGCGATCAGCGGCGCCGGATCACCGTCCGCTTCGCGCTCGGCGCCGATACCAAGCCGCGCGCGATACTGCCGGGCCGCCTGGCGAATCTGATGCACCGTGCCGCGGTCCGCACCCAGAACGGCAGACGGGTCCGCAATGGCTTCCAGCCGGGTGGTGATATCGGCAGGAATTTCGGTGCCGCGAATTGGATCGCGCGCTTCCAGCAGCGCGGCGATATCGCAGGCGCGCGCCGCTTGCCCCGGATTTTCCGCCGCCAGCATCATGGCGGCCAGGCGCGGATGTGCGCCCAGCGCACTCATGCGCTTGCCCAGCGGCGTGATGGCGCCCGCCTCGTCCAGCGCGCCCAATTCGGACAGCAGCGTTCGCGCTGCTGCGGCAGCACCTTCGGGCGGTGCGTCGGGAAAGGCCAGCTTGTCCGGCGCCGTCCCCCAGGCGGCGCAGTCCAGCACCAGGCCAGACAATTCGGCTTCCAGGATTTCCGGGCGGTCGTGAAGACGCAGCCCCCGCTGCAGCGCCGCCGTCCATAGCCGCACGGCAATGCCGGGCGCTTCGCGGCCGGCGCGCCCGGCGCGCTGGTCGGCGGCGGCGCGGCTGACACGCTCGGTCATCAGGCGGGTCAGGCCGCTTGTGGTATCGACGCGGGGGCTGCGCCGAAAACCGCCATCGATGACGATGCGCACGCCCGGCACGGTTAGCGATGTTTCGGCGATGGCGGTGGACAGCACCACGCGGCGCTTTTGCGCGGGGCGCAGCGCCAAATCCTGTGCCGATGGCGGCAGCTCGCCATGCAGCGGCAACACCAGCGCATCGATGCCTTCCAACGCCGCTTCGGTGCGGCGGATCTCGCCCATGCCGGGCAGGAAGGCGAGTATGTCCCCTGGCGCTTCGGCCAGTGCGGCGCGCACCGCGCGCGCCATGGCATCAGGCAGTTCGCGCGCATCTGCAAGATCGCGCGCAGCATGGCGGATATCGACCGGATGCATGCGCCCCTGGCTTTCCACCAGTGGTGCGTTCATCAGGTTGCACAAGCGCGCCCCGTCTAGGGTGGCCGACATGGCCAGCAGCCGCAGATCGGGACGCAGCACGGCCTGTGCATCCAGGCACAGCGCCAGCGCCAGGTCGACCTCCAGCGAGCGCTCGTGGATTTCATCCAGGATAATCGTGGAGACACCCTCCAAACCCGGATCACCCAGCAAACGGCGCACCAAAAGCCCCGTGGTCACCACTTCAATGCGCGTGGAAGAAGACACCGCGCTTTCCAGCCGCGTGCGATAGCCAACAGTCTGCCCCGCCTTCTCGCCGATCAGGCTGGCCATCCGCATGGCGGCGGCGCGCGCCGCCAGCCGCCGCGGCTCCAGCATCAGGATGCGGCCCCCATTCATGAGAGAGGCCATGAACGGCGCGTTCAGCAACGCCAGCGGCACGGTGGTGGTCTTGCCCGCGCCTGGCGGTGCGGCCAGTACGGCATTGGGCTGGGTGGCCAATACTTCCACCAGCCGCGGAATCGCTTCCGCGACGGGCAAGTCAGGCAGGGAGAAATCGGACAGCGGCATGATGGGCACACCCTTAAACCCGGCGGATGGAAACGAAAACCCTCTATGCCGCTTCGGCAGGCGATGCCGGAGCACATTGACCGGACCCGGCGAACCGCTACGGTCGCCGAATGGAATTGACGGCCCTTACCATCCTGATCTCGTTCGCGGCCGTATTCCTGATCAGCTTCATGCGGGGCGCGTTTGGCGGCGGGTTCGCCATCATCGGCATTCCGCTTCTGTCGCTGGTGATGGACCCGGTGACGGCAGGCGGCCTGCTGGCGCCGCTGTTCGTCGTCTCGGACTGGACCGCAATGTATTATTGGCGGCCTTCGACCTGGTCCAAGCCGGATCTGTTCATGCTGTTGCCGGGTCTGCTGGTGGGCATTGCGCTGGGCTATCTGCTGTTTCGGCATCTGGATGAACACACCATCGCCATCGTCATGGCGCTGGTGACCCTGGCATTCGTCGGCATCTGGTTCGTCCGCGGCGGCAAGGTGACCATCCATCCCCGCTCCCGCCCCAAGGCGATTGCCGCCAGTGTCACTGCCGGCGTCACCACCATGGTGGCGCATTCGGGCGGCCCGCCGCTGGCGATGTATCTGCTGCCGCTGGGCCTGTCCAAGCAAGTCTATGCCGGCACCACCAGCACCTTTTTCACCGTCGGCAACGCAACCAAGGCGCTGCCATGGCTGCTGCTGGCAAAGCCGGGCCCGCATGTCTGGACGCTGATGGCGCTGTGCCTGCCCGCCATTCCCGGCGGCATCTGGCTGGGCTGGAAGTTTCACGCAAAGCTGGACCAGCAGCAGATGTACCGCATCTGTTACGCGCTGCTGGTCGTGACCGCCCTGAAACTGTTATGGGATGGCCTTTCCGGGCATATCGGATAACGCATCCGCACTGGTGTCAGACGTCGACACCGTTCAGGACATAATCATACAGATCGAAGTTGCGGATATCGCCCCTGCGGGCCTTGGCCCGATAGGCCGCGTTCAATGGAGCGGAAACCAGGAAGGGCACATGCTGCTCCGACAATCCGCCATGGGAACGCAGCCGGCGCCCCTTCAATCCCGACAGGTCGTGCAAGGCCGCGGCCGAGCCGATCACCGTTCCCTGGTCCGAAACCACGGTGAAGTCGCCTTCATATTCCACCGGCGTCTCGAAGCGCTTGGCCGCTTCGGCTCCGGACAATACCAGCGCGATGCCGGAAAGGGCGCGGACCGCATCCATCATGGCGCGCAGTTGTCCGCCATCGCCCTTCAGATAGACGCGGACAAACGAGCCCAACGCGCCGTGATGGCGCACGAAAGGATCGTTGATGGGGCAAATGACCCGCACCGCGCCCGCGCCAAACTGCGCGTTCAATTCATCTTCCAGCCAGATCACATTGGGCGAACCGTCCGGCCGGGATTTGTCGTTCATGCCATGGTCGCCGGTGACGCCGACAATGGCGCCCAGCGCCACCAGCCTGCCGATGCGCCGGTCAATCTGGGCCATGAAGTCATTGGCCTGCGGCTCGCCCGGCGCATAGCTGTGCTCGATAACGTCGGACAAGGACAAGTAAAGCAAATCGGCAGCCTTGAGTTCCAGCAGCCTGGCGCCCGCATCCAGCACGAAATAGGACAGGTCGGGATCGTACTGGTCCGGCGTCCTGCGGCCGACAAAGGCCTCGACATCTGCGATCCCGGCATTGGCCAGAGTGGCCTCGCCCGCCTTCTGCGAGGAAAAGACGATGCCGTTCTTCATGCGATAGCCGATGATCTCGCGCAGCTTGTCCTTTGCGGTGACGCCGGCGACGCGGACCCCGGCCTGTGATGCGGCCCCCAGGATCGTGTCGCAGCGCAGGGCACTGGCGTCGGTGATCATCACTTCCTTGCCCGTGCGCCGGTCCAGGTAATAGTTGCCTGAAATCCCGTGCACCGCCGGAACCGTGCCGGTCAGGACGGAGGTGTTGTTCGGATTGGTGAAGCTGGGCATCACGCCGCGCGCGGTCGCCGCAAAACCCTGCGCCGCGAATTTCGCAAGATTGGGCAATATCCCGTCCGCCAGGCCCTGGCGCAGGTAAGACGGATCGAAGCCATCGACCAGGATGACGACGGTGGGCCGCCGCGGCCTGCGATAGCTGCGGCCATTCACCCGGATACTGTCCGTGGCGGCGCGCGCGGGAATACCCGCGCATCCGAGCGCGCCGGCCATTCCCAGCACGCGGCGGCGGTTGACGGTATTCTTCTCAAACATCGGGCGATCTCACGTTGGACGGCGCCAAGATGCCAGCCGGCGCTGCGCGGACCTATATGCAGGTAAAAGCCCCATAGTATCAGGTCCTTAGCCAGCCGGGGGCGCGCGAAGGCCGCGCCTTCTCCGTCAGGGTCAGATCAGCGCAGCCGGTGTGCTATGTACCGGGCATGGAGAAAAAGCGCTCGTTGGAACGCATTCCGGGCCGTATCGCCGCGGACCTCGGCGTTGGGATCGTCAGCGGGCGGCTGAAACCCGGCACGATCCTGGACGGCGAAGTGGAGGCCAGCGGACGGCGCAGGGTCTCGCGCTCGGCCTATCGCGAGGCCATTCGCGTCCTGACAGCCAAGGGCCTTGTCAAGTCGCGGCAAAAGGCCGGCACCCGGGTGACCGATCCCGCCGACTGGCACCTGCTGGACCCGGACGTGCTGAACTGGATTTTTGTCCAGGAACCGCCACGAGAACTTCTGCGCAACCTGTTCGAGCTGCGCAAGCTGATGGAGCCCGAAGCCGCTGCCCTGGCGGCGGAGCGGCGCAGCCTGGAACAGCTGAACCGCATGGGCATGGCGCTGGAAATTATGGCGCGGGAGACTCTGCACGCCGAGGAAGGCCGCCGGGCGGACAACAGCTTTCACGCCGCGCTGCTGGCGGCCACCGGCAATCCCTTCCTGATTTCGCTGTCCGGCAGCGTCACCGCGGCGGTGGCCTGGAGCACCATGTACAAGGAACGTACCGAGCGGCTGAAGCGCGACGCCATTCCCGATCATGTGCGGGTTTATGAAGCGATCGCGGCGCGCGACAGCACCGCCGCCCGCGCCGCGATGATCACCCTGATCGACCTGGCCTTTTCAGACCACACCCAGCTCAAGCGCAAGAAAACGCGGCGCTGACCGTCAGTCGACCGCCACCACTGCCACCGCGCGCGGCGGCAGGTCGAACGCCAGCTTGCCACCGTCACTGACACCCGCATAGGCCACCGGCTTCACCGCGGACGGCGCATCGAAACTGTTATGGCTGTCCATGGCCGGACCGGTGAGCAGGCGCCCATGGGCGCTGCCGGTCAGGTTGGTGACCAGGTGCGCCGGCTTGGACGGATCGGTGTTGACCAGCGCCAGCCATGTCTTGCCATCGCGCCCCTTGGCTGCCGCGACATCGATCATCGGCACGCCCTTGGCATAGTCCGGCGCGTCGGTGGTTGCCGCATAGGGCGTTGCGCCCATGAAGACCTGGTAGAGATCGAAGACATGATAGGTCGGCGTCAGGACCATTTTCGCACCGTCGGTCATGATCATGGCCTGCAGCACATTGATCATCTGGGCGATGTTGGCGCCTTTCACCCGGTCGGAATGACGCTGGAAGATGTTCAGCGACAGCGCCACCACTTCGGCGTCGCGCATGGTGTTCTGCTGCACCAGGAAGCCGGGATTGGATCCGGGCGCCGGATCGTACCAGGTGCCCCATTCGTCGACATACAGGCCGATCTTCTTGGGCGCGTCGTACTTGTCCATGATCGCGGCCGTCCGCGTCACGATCTCGTCGATGTGGCGGGCGTGCTGCAAGGTGGAGACCCATTCTGTTTCCGGAAAGCCGACCGCGGGGCCCTTGTCGCGGAACACGCGCGGCACGGTGTAGTAATGCACCGACAGGCCATCGAACTTGCCGCCGTCGCGCATCATGGTTTCGGCGAAATCGAAATTGTCGTCATGGCTGCCCGAGGCGATCTTCAGGCTGCCCATCGCCGCCGGCGTGTTGGCGAAGGTCGCATAGCGGCGGTTGATGTCGGCGGCATATTCGGGCCGCATGTTGCCGCCGCAGCCCCAGGTCTCGTTGCCGATTCCCACCAGCGGCACGTTCCACGGCTTGGCGCGGCCATTGGCGCGCCGTTCCTGCGCCAGGGAGTTGTCGCCATCGGTGGTCATATATTCCAGCCACTGGGACGCCTGGTAGGGCGAGCCGGAACCCACATTCAGCGAGACATAGGCCTCGGCGCCCACCAGTTCGGAGAAGTCCATGAATTCGTGGGTGCCAAAGCTGTTGTCCTCGGTCACGCCGCCCCAATGCACATTGATGCGCTTGGGCCGCTTGGCGCGCGGGCCAATGCCGTCGCGCCAGTCATACAGATCGGCAAAGCAGCCGCCCGGCCAGCGGATCACCGGCACATGGATGGCCTTCAACGCCTCCAGCACATCCTTGCGATAGCCGCGCACATTGGGAATCTTGCTGTTCTCGCCGACCCAGATGCCTTCATAGATGCCGTGGCCCAGATGCTCGGCAAATTGGCCATAGATGCGCTTGTCGATGGGCGCGCCCGGCTTGGCGGTGTCGATGCTGACACGTACCGCGACAGGCTGCGCCATGGCGGGAACGAAAAGGCCCGCGGCCAACAAGCCGCCCAGGATCAGATTGCGCATGAATACCTCATTGCATGTGACGGCAGGATCACTGCTCGAAGGACAGGTTTTTGCTGAAGAAGGGCATTACGAAATCCTGGAAGCGGAAGGCGACATTGCTGGTGTGCGTTCCGGAATAGATTTCGAGACTGTTGGCGATGCCGTAACTTTCCATCGCCTCATGCAGTTTGCCGGTATCGGTTTTCAGGCCGTCCTGATCTCCCACATCCAGCGCGATGGCGCGGTAGCGCTTCAGCCCGCTGGCATATTGATCCAGGAACGCCAGCGGCGCGTTGGCGGCCCATTTGGCCAGCACGCGATCCTGGTCCTCGCCCACCGGCAAGTCGAGATAAAGCGGCGGCTTCTTGGGATTGGGCGACCAGGCGGCCGCGGATGCCAGCTGGGCGCGCGGCAGAAAGCCGAGCTTGGCGGAATCTTCCGGCGTCTTGACCGCCGCCAGCGCAGCCTGGTCTTCCGGCTTCATGGGAAAGGCCGGCCGCGCCGACAGGCAGCAGGGGCTCATGATGTAAAGGCTGCCAAAGACATCGGCGTGTTTCATCCCGATGCGGGTGGCGCCATAGCCGCCCATGGAATGGCCGACCAGGCCGCGGGCGTCGCGGCGCGCAATGGTGCGGTAATGGGAGTCCATATAGGCCACCAGATCGCGGGCGATGAAATTCTCGAAATCGCCCGTGGTGATGGATGAGGAATACATCGAGCCATTGTGCACGGTCTTGGAGTCCGGCAGCACCACGATCATTTCCCGCGCACCCTTGCCATAGGCGCCGGCGATGGTCTGCGGCACATGGATTTCCTGGCTCCATTGCAACGCCCCGATGGAATAGCCATGCAGGGCATAGACCACCGGATAACGCCGCGACGGATTGGCGGCATAGCTGGGCGGCAGGAACACCAGCACGTCGCGGTCGGCGGAATCGCCTTCCAGGCTGCCTTCCAGCGCCGCGCCATGCACCTTGATGCGTTCCATCGGCACTTGCGGCGCGCCGGGAACCGGATCGGGCACGTTGTTCTTGACCTGCGCCTGCGCGGGCATCGCAATGGCGGCAAACAGGCACACGGCGGCCAACAGGATCCTGGACACGATACCCCCTTCACAGCGGCCCGCCCGCCGATGAGATGTTGGGGGTTCCGCACGCGTTTTTGTTTTGTCTGAGTTTATTGATTCCGCACCCCAAGGCAATGTTGCGCGCGCGCGATGCCAGTGTGCGATGCAGCAATTTCGGGCCGCTGCACGCTGCGGCTTATGTCCGACAATATATTTCCAAATGTAGGAGGCCCCGACTAGGATTGCCAAAAACAGGGGGATGCATGTCCGGGAACAGGAATAGCCTTAGCCGCCGCGGCGCGATGATGCTCACAGCCGGTGGGGCGGCGCTTGCCACCACCGCGCACGCCGCCGATGGCACCAAGACCGGCGCGCACCAGGATCCGGGCAACTGCACAACACCCCGCTCGGCGATCGCCAACACGCAATATGGCAAGGTGCGCGGCTATCTGGATGGCGGCGTCTTCACCTTCAAGGGTATTCCCTATGGCCAGGATACCGGCGGTGCCAATCGCTGGCTGCCCGCCAAGCCGCCCACGCCCTGGGACGGCGAGCGCAACACCCTGATCTATGGCGCCAACTGTCCGCAGACATTGCACGACTTCAAGGCGGTCGAGACATCGTTCCTGTTCGACTGGGATGACGGCTACCAGAGCGAAGACATGCTCAAGCTGAACATCTGGACCTCCAGCCTGTCGGGCAAGAAGCCGGTCATGGTGTATTTCCATGGCGGCGGCTTTTCCTTCGGCTCGGCTTACGAACTGCCTTCGCATGAAGGCGCGCAAATGGCGCGGCACCATGATGTGGTGCAGGTGTCCGTCAATCACCGGCTGAACGCGCTGGGCTTCCTGGACCTGTCCGAAATCGGCGGCCCTGCCTATGCGGAATCGGCCAATGTCGGCATGACCGATCTGGTCGCCGCGCTGCGCTGGGTGCGGGACAATATCGCCAACTTCGGCGGCGATCCCAATCGCGTGATGATCTATGGCCAGTCCGGCGGCGGCTCCAAGGTCACCTGCCTGATGGGGATGCCGTCGGCGCGCGGATTGTTCCATACCGCCTGTGTCCAGTCGGGCGGCGGCGGCAATTTCGCCGATGCCGAACAGTCGCGCGCGCTGGCGCGGCAGCTGATGGTCGAGTTGGGCCTTGGTCCCAAGGACATTGCCGGCCTGCAACAGGTCGAATGGTCCAAGCTGTGGGCCGCCGGTCAGGCCGCCGTCACCAAGGTCAATGGCCCCTTGCCGCCGGGCGCATTTTTCCCGCCCAGTTCCGTGCGCCGCGCCGGATGGGCGCCGCCACCATGGACGGCCATGTCGTGCCGGTGCGCCCCTTTCATGATGCGGCGCCCGAATTTTCCAGGACATTCCCCTGATCATCGGTTCGGTGAGCGAGGAAGGATACGGATTTCGCTCCAATCCCAGCGAAACCGAATGGCGCGCCAACCTCACCAAGACTTATGGCGCGGACAAGGCAAACCGGCTGGTTGACGCGATGAAGGCGGCCAATCCCGGAAAAGCGATCCGCACCTTGTCCTATGGCGTGGCCGGGCTGGCGCAGCGCAACAATGTGGAGCGCATGATCGGGCTGAAACATGCCCAGGGCGGCGCACCGGTTTATCAATACTGGTTCACCTGGCAGTCGCCGCAGCTGGATGGCATATGCGGCGCCTGGCACACCGCCGAACTGGCATTCTGCTTTGACAATACCAAGCGCTGCGAACAGGGCACCGGCAACACGCCCCAGGCGCAGGCGCTGGCCAAAACCATGGCGACGGCCTGGGCCAATTTTGCCGCCACCGGCAATCCCGGCATCGGCTGGACACCGACCGATCCCATGCGGATGCAAACCATGATCTTCGACGACAAGGTCCGCATGGTGGACGATCCGCAGGGGGACGTGCGGCGGATCATCAAGGCCTGAACGGCCAGCGCAGCAATTGCCTTTGCGGGCTGCGGCGTTACCATCGTGCCATAAGACAAGCCGCATCAGCGGCGAAGGATTAAAACATGCGCCGCTTTTTGGGACTGCGCTGGCTCACCATCGGCCTGATCATGATCGGGGCGATGGTCAATTTCCTGTCGCGCCAGACCTTGTCGATCGCAGCCCCCACCGTCATCGCGGACCTGCACATCACCACCCAGCAATATGGCTGGATCACCTCGGCCTTCCAGGGCGGCATCATGCTGCAACCGGTCGTGGGCTATGTGATCGATGTGCTGGGCGTGAAATCGGGCTTTGCGCTGTTCGCCTTCCTGTGGTCCGTCATCTGCGCGGCGCACGGACTGGCCGGCAGTTGGCATATGCTGGCGGGCCTGCGCGGTTTGCTGGGCTTTGCCGAAGGCGCCTTTTCTCCGGGCGGCCTGAAGGTGGTGTCAGAATGGTTTCCAGCCAGGGAGCGCGGACTGGCGGGCGGACTTTACAATATCGGACCGTCCCTGGGCTCCATGCTGGCGCCGCCCCTGGTCGCCTGGGCGATCCTGAATTATTCCTGGCAGGCCTCCTTTGTCATAGTCGGCCTGATCAGCCTGGCTTGGGTGGCGCTATGGCTGCTGTTTTATCGTCCGGTGCGCCAGCATCCTCAGCTGTCAGCCCAGGAACGCGATTACATCATCTCCGGACAGGAAACATTCCTGCAGGCCGCCGACAAGAAGCCGTCCGTCCTGTCGATCCTGCGCCGCCGCAACTTCTGGGGCATCGCCATCCCGCGCTTCCTGACCGATCCGACCTGGGGCATGCTGTCTTTCTGGGTGCCGCTGTACCTGACCACGGTGCGGCATTTCGATCTCAAGCATATCGCGCTCTATGCCTGGATGCCCTTCCTGGCGGCGGACCTGGGCTGCATCTTCGGGCCCAGTGTCGTTCTGTTCCTGCAAAAGCGCGGACTGGACCTGATCGATGCGCGGCGCGGCGCTTTCACCCTGGGCGCCGTGATGATGATCGGCGTGGCCTTCACCGGCCTGGTTAAGGATCCTTTGATGGCAGTGGCGCTGATCAGCCTGGCCGGTTTTGCCCACCAGACCCTGTCCGTCACCATGATCACAATGGCCACCGACCTGTTTCCCCGCAACGAAGTCGGGACCGTGGCGGGCATGGCCGGCACCTGCGCCAATCTGGGCATCCTGATCTTCACCCTGGAGCTGGGACAAAGGGTGGACCAGATAGGCTATACGCCCGTATTTATGCTGCTGGCGGTGCTGGACATCGTGGCCGCCATCGTCGCCTGGACCGTCATCCGAAAGCCCGCCCGTGCCTGATATCGAAAATCCCATCCTCAAGGGGTTCAATCCCGACCCCTCCATCCTGCGCGTTGGCGATGACTATTACATCGCCACCTCGACCTTCGAATGGTTTCCAGGGGTGCAGATCCATCATTCCCGCGACTTGGTAAACTGGCGGCTGCTGACCCGGCCGCTGCGGCGCCCCAGCCAGCTCAATATGATGGGCGATCCCGATTCCTGCGGGATATGGGCGCCCTGCCTGTCGCATGACGGCGAACAGTTCTATTTGGCCTATACGGATGTGAAGCGGTATGGCCGCACCTCGATCGGGGGCGCCGGCGGCGCATCCCTGCGCGATTTCCACAATTACCTGGTGACGGCCAAGACCATCGATGGCGACTGGTCCGATCCGGTCCATGTGAACAGCAGCGGCTTCGATCCTTCGCTGTTCCATGATGAGGATGGCAGGAAATGGTTCGTCAACATGCTGTGGGATCATCGCCCCGGCAAGAACCGCTTTGCCGGAATCGTGGCACAGGAATATTCCCCGGCGGAAAAGAAGCTGGTGGGAGAGCGGGTCAATATCTTCAAGGGCACGCCGCTGGGCCTGACCGAAGCGCCGCATCTCTACAAGCGCGGGAAATACTACTACCTGATCACGGCCGAGGGCGGCACCTTCTGGAATCATGCCGTCACCATGGCGCGGTCCAAAAACCTGCTGGGCCCCTATGAACTGCACCCCGACACCACCATCCTCAGCGCCCGAGGGCACACTGACGCGCCGTTGCAGCGCACCGGGCATGCCGACCTGGTGGAGACGCAGGATGGCGACACATACATGGTGTATCTGTGCGGCCGTCCTCTGAAGAACCGCGGCCGCTGCCCCCTGGGCCGCGAAACCGCCATCCAGAAAATGCAATGGCGCGACGGCTGGCTTTATACCGAAGGTGAGCCGGGCGTGCCGCAATTGCGCACGCCCGCCCCTGCCCTTCAGCCGCATCCTTTTCCCATCGCGCGGGCGCGTGACGAATTCGACAGCCCCGAGCTGCCCATCGATTTCCAGTGGCTGCGCACGCCATATCCCGACACCATCTTCAGCCTGACGGCGCGGCCGGGATATTTGCGCCTGTATGGCCGCGAAACCATCGGCAGCCTGTTTACCCAGGCGCTGGTCGCCCGGCGCCAGCAGGCCCATTCCTACAGCGCCGAGACATTGCTGGATTTCGAGCCGGCGCACTTCCAGCAGGCGGCCGGCCTGGTCTGTTATTATGGCGTCACCAAGTTTCACTATCTCCATGTCAGCCATGACGAGACGCATGGCAAACATCTGCGGGTGATGTCGGCCCTGCCCGATGCGCCGGTCGCCGATGCCTTCACGGCGCCCATTCCGATTCCGCCCGGACCGATCCGCTTGCGCGTGGAAGTGGATGAGGAATGGCTGACCTTTGCCTATCGTATCGGCCAGGGCGAGTGGCAGAAGCTGCCGGAAATATTCGACGCTTCCATCCTGTCGGATGAGGCGCAGGTACCCGGCACCGCCAATTTCACCGGCGCCTTTGTCGGCATGGCCTGCCAGGACATGGCAGGCACAGGCGCCCATGCCGACTTCGACTGCTTTTTGTATCGCGAGTAATCAGGCCCGCACGGCAACGCAGGGCTGGCCAGGGGTATCGACCGTGAAGCGGAAGAGCCCGCCCGCCAGCGGCTGCGCAGACAGGGCAGCCGCATCAAACCCTTGCGCGCCGTGGTCGCGTAAACCGTCTTCGGGTCCGTGCCGGCGAGGCCAGCTTGGTTACATTGGCGACCGGAAAAGCCACGGGTGATCCAGGCGGCCCTGGGGCGAATAGCGCCGCACGCCCCAGCCGCCAAACAATCCGGTCCACACATAACCATCCTGGTCCACCACCGGCCCGTCCGGATAGCCGGCACCTTCCTCAATCTCCACGAACAGCCGCTTGTTCGCCGGCATGCCGGCCTCGTCCAGGTCGAAGACATAGATGCGCCGCGCCAAAGTGTCGGTGTGATACAGCAGACGGCCATCGGGACTGAAAGCGGGGCCATTGGTGATGACATAGCCCGTGTCCATCACCGACAGTTTGCCGCGATCAAGACAAAAGAGCTTGCCGCTGGGCTGGGCCTCGCCATCGTCCATGCTGCCGAACCATAGCCGCCCGTCGGCATCGACGGCGCCGTCGTTCAGACGATTTCCCGGAAGATCGGGTTCGACAACTTGCGTCAGGGTAAAGGCGCCAGTGGCGGGATCGAAATCCTGCAATCCCGCCTTGGTGCCGGCGATGAAATGCCCGTTTGCCAGGGGCCCAAGAAATCCCACTTCGGACGGTGCGGGCCAGCTGCGCCGGGCTTCGCCCGAGGGATCGAAGCGATGCAGCATTTTCTGTTTGATGTCGGTGAACCACAGCGCGCCGTTCCACCACAGCGGACCTTCGCCCAGGCTGCACTCCAGCGGCCAGACACACGTCACATCGGCGGTCAGTCCCATCCCGCATCGATCCAGTAGCCATGGCCCGTGCACATGCGCCCGTCATCGGAGGCCAGGAACAGCACCAGCGAGGCCACGTGGTCGGGCGTGATGCGGGCCTTCAGGCACTGCTTGTCCACGATCTCCGCCTCGCCTTCGGGCGTGTACCACTTCATCTGACGGGGCGTTTTCACATTGCCGGGTATCACCGCGGTGACACGGATATTGTCCGGCCCCAGTTCGCGCGCCAGGGCCCGGGTCATGCCTTCGATGCCGGCCTTGGCGGTTTCGTATAGAACCAGGTCCGGCAGGCCCAGGTGCCAGGAAATCGATCCAAAATTTATGATGGCGCCGCCGCCGCGCTGTTTCATGCCCGGCGCCACCGCCTTGGCGGCGAACAGCATGTGACGCAGGTTCACCGCCATGCGTTGGTCCCAATAGGCCGGTGTCACGTCCTGCAGGGCATGACGGTCATCATTGCCGGCATTGTTGACCAGCACATCGATGCCGCCCAGCCCCCGGAAAAAATCTTCGACCGCAGGAATATCGGTGAGATCGAGCCGGTGGAACGCCGGCTTGATCGGCGCATCCGTCAAACGCGCGATCAGCTCAGCGCTTTCACGTTCCAGCAGATCGACAAAAACAACCTCGGCGCCCTGACGGGCGAAGGCTTCCACCAGCCCGGCACCGATGCCGGAGCCGCCGCCGGTGATGGCCACGCGCTTTCCGGCAAGGCTGGGATAGATCGCGCCGCTGGCACCTGGGGAGTTATCTTTCATGGAACAGGCTCACCCTGTGGACTCGCGTTACCAATAACACGGCCTCGCTTCTGTCAAGCTTCGCGCAGGTTCGCGTCCAACCGCAATGGCTGCCCGGCGCGAAGCTCCATCCGGGCACTGCGCCCGCCGCATTTCACGATCACAGCACCATTTGCGTTGGCGTTGAGAATGGCCTTCGTCAACTTTCCGCCCTGCCAGGCCATGTCGACCGACAGACCACCCCGCGCGCGCAATCCGCGCACCGCGCCGTCGGGCCAGGCGGACGGCAAGGCCGGCAACAGCGAAACCGAGACGTCATCGCTTTGCAGCAGCATTTCCGCGATGGCCGCGGCGGCGCCGAAATTGCCGTCGATCTGGAACGGGGGATGGGTGTCGAACATGTTGGGCAAGGTGCTTTGCGCCAATTGGCCAATCAGCATGCGATGGGCATGGTCGCCGTCCAGCAGCCGTGCCCAGAGTGCGATCTTCCACGCCTTGGCCCAGCCGGTGCCGCCAGCGCCCCGCAGCTCCAACGTCCGGCGCGCCGCTGTCGCCAGGCCCGGTGTCGCGCCGGGGGTAATCCCGTGACCTGGATAAACCGCGTAAAGATGAGAAACATGACGGTGTTCGGGTTCGGCCTCCGGATAGTCCTCGATCCATTCCTGCAACTGGCCCCGCGCGCCGACCTGAAGCGCAGGCAGCCGCTGGCGGGCCTGAAGAACTTCATCGCGCAAAGCTGCGTCCCGCCCCAGGATGTCCGCACCCTGCGCCACCGCATCGAACAATTCCCCGATGAGCTCCAAATCCATCGTGGCGGCATAGGTCAGCTGCGCTTTCTTGCCGTCCAGCAGGTAATTGTTTTCCGGCGACATGGAAGGATTGGTCACCAGCTTGCCGGCAAAGCGGCTGCCGGCAGGCGCTGGCACCAGCGTGTCCAGGACGAACCGCGCGGCACCCGTCATGGCCGGCCAGGCGCGCGTCGCCAAAAAAACAGCATCGCGCGAGAAGCGATAGTGATCCCACATCTGGTTGGCCAGCCACACCGCGCCCATCGGCCAATGGCCCCAGGCGCCATCCACCGGCGTGGTCGCGCGCCACAGATCGGTGTTGTGGTGCAAAACCCATCCGCCGGCCCCGTAATGCACGCGCGCGGTCTGGGCGCCGGTCTTTTGCAGATCGGCGATCAAATCCCATAACGGCACCTGCGTTTCCCAAAGCGCACCGGCATCCGCCAACCAGTAATTCATCTGCAGATTGATGTTGGTGGTCCATTTGCTGCCCCAGGGCGGCAGCATCTGATCATTCCACAGGCCTTGCAGGTTGGCGGGCTGGCCGCCGGGACGCGACGACGCAATCAGAAGATAGCGGCCAAACTGGAAATACAGCGCCGCCAGAGCCGGATCGGAGGCCGTTCCTGCCCGTGCGATCCGCTGGTCGGTCGGAATGCCGGGCTGTGGTCCCAGATCCAAGGACACGCGGTGGAACAGGGATTGGTGATCGGCCACATGCGCCGCGCGCAGGGTGTCGTAAGACCGGGCCTGCGCCGCTGCCAGTGCGCTGCGTGCCCGGGCGATGGCATCGCCGCCAATATCCTCATAGCTGCGAAAGCTGGTCGCACCGCTGAAAAGAATGGTGACGGCGTCGGCACCGTGCACGACAAGGCGGCCACCTTCCGCCACCACGCTGCCGCCTTCGGTCTGCACACGTGCCAGTCCGGCATAGCCCATTCCAGGCTGGTCCCATGAGCCGGTCCAGGACTTTGGAGGATTTTCGCGCGGCGCGATCTGGCCGGTCAGCTTCAGGGTGCCATTTTCAATTCCTACCCGCGCGCCCGGTTGCGGGCTGGTCAGTGCGACGGCGAGATTCTGCTTGCCACCGCGATCCGCCGTCAATCGTACCGCCATGACCTGCGCGGGATGGGAAATCATCACTTCGCGGCGGTAACGAACCCCGCCCGCGCTATATTCGGTAACGGCGCAGGCATCATCCAGCGACAGGCTGCGGACATAATCACTGGCGCCATCGCCCGCACAGCTGAGGTGCAAATCGCAAAAAGGCTGGTAAGGCATCAGCAGTGCCGGCTTGCCCATCATGTCCGCGGTAAGGGCTTCGGCTTCAACGATGCGGCCGGCAAAGATCAGGTCGCGCAGGCGATCCAGATGATCGCGCGCTGACGGATTGTTGTAATCATGCGGACCACCGCCCCACAGGCTGGACTCGTTGATCTGTATACGGTCGTCGGCAATCCCGCCAAAAACCATCGCCCCGAGCCGCCCATTGCCCAGCGGCAGCGCCTGCGTCCATACCGAGGCGGGCTGGCGGTACCAGAGCGTGAGAGGCCGGCGATCCGGCGCGGCTTCACCGGGCGCGGGGAATGCCGCCGCCGCGGCCACGCCTTGCAGGATCCGCCGCCTTGTCGCCGTCATGAGACATTGCCCCTTTGCCGGGTCATCTAATGCGATGCCCGCAGATCACGCAATGCGGCGGCAGAATGTTGAACGCAGTGCAACATTGCAGCGCCGCACTTTATCCCGGCACTGCGCGTTGATACCCTTGGGTGCGCCGTGCAGAAGAAATAAGGCGGAGGGAACAATGCGCAGCTTCTGGAAAAATGCGGGACGCGCGAGCCTGGTATTGGCGATCCTTCTGGGCGCGATCGGTTCGGCAGCCGGGGTTGAGGCCGCCGGGCCCGTGAAGAAAATCGTTTTCTGGGCGGGCCCCAAGGAACATGGCGCACCGGGCCGGCACGAATATGAGCGCGACCTGACAGAACTTGCCTGGCAACTGGAGCACGCCACCAACCTGCGCGGCGTGAAGACGGTGGTGAAAATCGTCACCAAACCGCCCAGGGACCTAAGCGAACTGGATGATGCCGATGCCCTGGTGATCTTTGGCAACGGCGCCTGGCTGAGGAGAGAGACCGGTATCCTGTTCCCGCAGGACCAGGATACCGACGGGCGCACCTATGACGCCGAACATACGGAGTGGCTGAAAAACCTGGATGCGGTGATCAAGCGGCGCAAGCTTGGCCTGGCGATCTTTCACTACACCATGTGGGTGGACAACTGGGTCGGCAAGGGTTTCCTGATGAACTGGTTCGGAGGGAACTGGCTTCCCTATTCTTCACACAATCCGGTCGATACATGGACCGTTTCGCCGCTGCCGGTTCGCCATTCGATTCTGAATGGCGTGCAATCCTGGACCTATCGCGACGAGATGTTCTCGCGCTATTTCCTCTACCACGATCCGCGCCGCACCGAACTTATGCAGGCCATGCCGGCGACCGCAAGCAACGGCGGCCCCGATCCGGTGTCCTGGATCTTCAACCGGGATGATGGCGGGCGCTCCTTTGTGTGGGGCGGCTCTGACTTCCACGACAACATGCACAATGTGCCGGCTTATCGGCGGTACCTGCTGAACGGCATCGCCTGGATCGCCGGTTTGGACGTACCGGCTGAGGGCGTCATTGCGCCGGCGCCGCCGGCAGATGATCCCCCCATCGCCATGCCGCCACAAGCGCAGGAAAGAAGGCCCTGACCGCCTCGCGGACTGACAGGCTTCCAGCGGGCGAAGACGAATTCGCGGCTCGGCTGTGCCGCACGCGGGCAGCATCATCAATGCCCGTTCCCTGCTCAAAAATGGTCGCCTCGAAACGGGCCATGGAGTGTCGAGGCCCGCACCAGATACGCGGTTGACCAGCCAATCATCAGGAATCCAATGATCCCTTCCAGCGCGGTCAGCTGCCGCCAGGCGGGATTCAACGTCATCTCGCCATAGCCGATGGTGGAAAACATGGCCGACGACAGATAAAGCGCGTCAGCAAATGTGCGGGTGACGCCCAAAAGGTCATAAGCTGTTGCCCAGGCCCAGACTTCCAGGGTCAGGATTGCCAGGATGCCCAGCACGGTGGCCGTCATGACCAGGGTACGGCCCACGTCATGGGCGTGAAAGCCCAGCCGCCGCGCCAGCTGGGGCGTTACCGCCGCGATGACGATCAACCCCGCCATGTGGATCAGGACCGTAAGGGACGCGAGAACCGAGCCCGCCATGAGATTGTGCAGCATGGGGTGAGCCTATCGGCAGCCCCGGCCCTGCGCCTTGCGATGCCTCAACCGGTCAGACGCCCTGGCAGAGCAGCTCCTGGCCTGGCCGGGTCTTGATCTGACGCAAGGCGCAAGCGCCGGGCGCAGGTACACTGGCAACATGAAGCACGCAGTTATCATCGCCCATCCCAGGCCGGACAGTTTCACGGCGGCGGCGGCACACACCTATGCCGATGCGTGCGCGGAGCTGGGGTTCGAACTGGTTTTTCGCGACCTCTACCAGTTTGGCTTCGACCCCTGCCTGAAGGCTCACGAAATCCCGGGTCCCGGCTTCCATCCAGCGCCCGACGTGGTGGCGGAGCGGGCGATTCTTCAGGAATGCGATATTTTCGCGCTTTTCTATCCGCTCTGGCTCAACGCGCCGCCGGCAATCCTGAAGGGCTATCTCGACCGCGTCTTTGGCTTTGGTTTCGCCTACGGCGCGGACGGCCACAGCTACAACCCGCTCCTAAAGGGCCGCAAACTGATCAGCTTCAGCTCCAGCGGCGCGCCTGTGTCGTGGTTGAAGCAGACTGGCGCCATGGACGCGGTATGCACTCTGTTTGATGACTATTTCTCCGAGCTGTGCGGGCTCAGCTTCGTGGACCATGTCCATGCCGGCAGCGTCACCCCCGGCGCCAGCGAATCTTTCGTCAAAGCGCGGATGCAGGATGTCCGCAAAGCCGTAATCCAGCATTTTGGGAGGATTGATCATGTCGCTCATGAAAATCAGACTTGAACTTGGCCGCATGGCCGGCGTTCCGGAGGGCGATGCCCGCCACGGCTATGAATTCGTCGCGCCGCTGGACGGCCATGGCCATCTGGATCCGCAGGAATGGCGCAACCAGAAGGATCGCTGCGCCGTGCGCCGCTTCCGGCCCGGGCAGGCAGAGACACGCGGCAGCCTGCGCCACTGCGGCCGCGGCTGGCTGTTCGACTATGTCCAGAACCGCAGCGATGACAATGAGACCATCTTCCGGGCCGATCGGCACCTGATCGAAAAGGGCCTGTATGTCAGCATCAAGGAAGAAGACGGCGTGCAGCGCCCCTTCAAGATCGTGGAAATCAAGCCGCTCCCGGTGACGGCATGACACCGATCCCCGTCAGGGTGCCGGCCGAGTTCTGGGCGCTGAGCGCCCTGCCGGAAGGTTACATAGAACGCTGGGTGTCCGCGGACGCCTCGAGTGTCGATGCCGGTTCGGTGCTCGCACTGGTGCGGGTGGAAGGCCAGTTGCACAAGCTGCTTTCGCCGGCAAAGGGCAGGCTGCACATCGACACCCGCGCGAACGCCGTGGTGGATCCCGGAATGCAGGTGGCGCACATCCAGCCGCGCATGGACGCCTGATCAGGAAAAGCCAGCCTGCAGCGCCATCCGGATCAGTTCGGACAGGCTGGAGGCGCCAGTCTTGGTCATCACATTGGCGCGGTGGACCTCAACCGTCCGCGGGCTGAGGCCAAGGTCATAGGCAATCGTCTTGTTGGGATGGCCCGCCAAAAGCCCTTTCAGCACCTCGCGCTCCCGGTCTGTCAGCGTTTCGAGCCGGCGCGACAGTTCTTTTTCGCCGCTCGTTCCAGCCGGATTCCGCTGCTGCAACGCCCGCTCGATGGCCGCCAGCAGGACATCATCGGCAAAAGGTTTCTCGATAAAATCGACCGCGCCAAGCTTCATGGCTTCCACCGCCATCGGCACATCGGCATGGCCCGTCATGATGATGAGCGGACATTCACTTTTGGCGGCGCGCAGGCGGCGCAGCAATTCCAGCCCGTCCATGCCGGGCATGCGCACATCCGTGAGGATCACCGCTCGGGAGCCGCCGCGGAACGCCGCCAAGAACGCCGTCGCCGATTCGTGCACCATGACTGCCAGACCTGCCGTTCCAAGCAGGAATGCCAGGGCGCGGCGCACATCCTCGTCATCGTCGATCAGGTGAACCAGGGCGCCTTCAGGCATAGTTCAGTTCCCTTTCATCCATGAACTTCAGGGTCATGCGGAAAATCGTGCCGCCGCCTTCCGCCGCCGCCGCCGTCAAGGTGCCGCCATGGGCCTCCACGATGGTGCGCGAGATGGAAAGCCCCACACCCATGCCGTGGCGCTTGCTGGTGACGAAAGGCTGGAAAAGCCGATCCATAATTTCGGGGGCGATCCCGGGGCCGGTGTCGGCCACGGCTACCTCGGCTATCTGTCCGTCGATCGCCCATGTGGAGATGTTCAGCTCCCGCCGGTCCGAACCTTCCTGCATCGCCTCGACGGCGTTGCGTACCAGGTTGAGAACAACCTGCTGGATCTGGATCTTGTCCACCATCACGGGGCCGACGCGCGGATCGAACGAGAAGGACACCCGCACCCCGCTTTCCTTGGCGCCCACCAGCGCCAGCGCGCTGGCTTCCTCGATCAGCTTGCGCAGGTCCTCCGGCGCGCGTTCGCTTTCGCCGCGCGAGACAAATTCCCGCAACCGCTTGATGATCTGGCCGGCCCGCAGCGCCTGGCCGGCGGCGCTGTCCAGGGCCTGCCGGATCTGTTCGCCATCCTCCGGCCGGCCGCGCTCCACCAGCCGGCGGGCGCCGTTCAGGTAGCTGGCGATGGCGGTCAATGGCTGGTTCAGCTCATGGGCCAAGGTCGACGCCATCTCGCCCAGCGCCGTGAAACGCGACATGAAGATAAGTTCGGACTGCAGGTCCTGCAGCCGCTGCCTCGTCTGCTGCCGCTCGGTGATGTCGCGCACAAAACCGGTGAAAAACCGGCGGTCCCCCGATCGCATCTCGCCCACGGCCAATTCCATGGGGAAGGTGGAACCGTCCTTGCGCAGGCCGACCACAAGGCGTCCGATGCCGATAATGCGCCGCTCGCCGGTGGCCATGTATCGCGCCATGTAGGAATCGTGCTGCACCGCATAGGGTTCGGGCATCAGCATGCTGACATTCCGCCCGATCACCTCCTGGGCCCGGTATCCAAAAAGCTTTTCAGCGGCCGCACTGAAGGACTGCATGATCCCGCGCGTGTCGATCACGATCATCGCGTCGGGAACCGTGTCCAGCACCGATTGCAGATGCGCCTCACGCTCCAGCAGCGCGGCATGCGCCTGTTTTGCCTGCGTGATATCGCGCGCGACCTTCGAGGCGCCGACAAGACGGCCGGAGGCATCGTGCAGGGGGGTGATCGCCACGGCGACATCGATGATGGCGCCGTCCTTGCGCCGGCGCCTGGTCTCGAAATGCTCGACCTTCTCGTCCCGGCGGATCCGGGCCAGGATCGCCTCCTCCTCGCCCTCCAGGCCCGGCGGGATCAGGAGCGTGACCGGCTTTCCGATCATTTCCTCGGCGGTGTAGCCGAAAATCGCCTGGGCGCCGATATTCCAGTCGGTTACGACGCCGTCCAGTGTCTTGGAAAGAATGGCGACCTCCGACGAGGATATGATCGCCGCAAGCCGTGCCTCGGTGTCCACCCTGGAATGAAGGGTTTGCGGTCCCCCGGATTCTGGTCCTGCCGTCATGGTGGGAATTTACCGGCCGCCCTGCACGAGCACCAGTGCAGTTGAGCCGCATCAAGGCGGCCTTTGCGCCCAGGCATCAGAATTTCCCCGGTTTTGGAGGAATTGTCATGAAAGCCCTGGTGTATCGCGGCCCTGGATTCAAGGCCCTGGAAGACCGTCCCAAACCCGTGCTGCATCACCCCGAAGACGCCATCGTCCGCATCACCCACACCACCATTTGCGGCACCGACCTGCACATCCTGAAAGGCGACGTACCCACCTGCGCGCCCGGCCGCATTCTGGGCCATGAGGGGGTGGGCGTGGTGGAAAGCGCCGGCGCCGGATGCACCCGGTTCAAACCCGGCGATCATGTTCTGATTTCCTGCATTTCCTCATGCGGCAAGTGCGATTACTGCCGCCGCGGCATGTATTCGCATTGCGTCGATGGTGGCTGGATTCTGGGCCACACGATTGACGGCACCCAGGCCGAATATGTCCGCATTCCCCATGCCGATACCAGCCTCTACCGCATCCCCGAAGGCGCCAGCGAGGATGCCCTGGTGATGCTGAGCGATATCCTGCCGACCGGCTTTGAATGCGGGGTTCTGAATGGAAAAATCCAGCCCGGCGCAAGCGTGGCCATTGTCGGTGCCGGCCCGATCGGGCTGGCCACCCTGCTCACGGCGCAATTCTATGCACCGTCGCGCATTATCCTGATCGACCAGGATGACAACCGGCTGGAGGTGGCCCGCCGCTTTGGCGCAACTGACACCGTCAACAACGCCCGCGAGGACGCGGTAGCCCAGGTGATGGCATTGACGGAAGGCAGGGGCGCCGATGCCGTGATCGAAGCGGTCGGCGTGCCCGCAAGCTTCGAGCTTTGTCAGGAGCTTGTCGCCCCCGGTGGGACCATCGCCAATATCGGGGTGCACGGCCGCAAGGCGGACCTGCACCTGGAAAAGCTGTGGGATCGCAATATCGCCATTACCACGCGCCTGGTCGATACTTGTACCACGGGCCTGCTACTGAAGGCTGTGTCGGGCGGCAAGCTCAATCCGGCGCCGCTGATTACCCATCGTTACACCCTGGACCGCATCCTGGATGCCTACAAAACCTTCGCCCAGGCCGCCCAAAGCAAGGCGCTCAAGGTGCTGATTTCGGCGTCTACGTAGAATCCCTAAGGGACAAACCGAATTTCCGGCCCCGCGCCCGGGGGCTACCAAGGCCTGGCTCAAAATGAGGAGGCCGTGATGGGTGCGCAGCAGGCAACAAGACATTCCCCCGCCGAGGCGCTGATGGCGCGCACGGCCTTGCTGCCCAAGGCGGAAGAGCCCCTGCGGGCCACCGGCACGGTGATCGAAGTGCCCGAAGGACAGGAAATCTGCGCCGAGGGCGATGAGACCGACCTGTTCTTCAAGGTGGTTTCGGGGGTGGTGCGGGTCTGCAAGTTCCTGCAGGACGGACGCCGCCAGATCGAGTCCTTCCACACCGCCGGCGAAATTTTCGGCCTGGAATTGGGCGAGGAACGCCAGCTGTCCGCCGAAGCCATCACCGGCTGTTCCCTGATCGCCTATCGCCGGCGCGCGGTCGAACAACAGGCACTGACAGACAAGGTCGTCAGCCAGCAGCTTTTCCAGCACGCCATGCAGAGCCTGTCCCAGGCCCAGGCGCACTCGCTGCTTTTGGGCCGGCGCGGCGCCGCCGAGAAAGTCGCCGGATTCCTGCTGGATTGGGCGAGCCGGATTCCCAAAGGCGCGCCCCTGCACCTGGCGATGTCCCGCCAGGACATTGCCGACTATCTGGGCCTCACCATCGAGACCGTGTCGCGCAGCATGTCCCAGTTCGAACGTGAGGGCACGATCGCGCTGACGGGCGCCCGGCACGTCAACATTCTCAACCGCAATACGCTTCAGGCCCTGGCGGCCTGACGTCATAACAAGGAGTCGCATTATGACAACGGATGGAATTGCATTTGTGGCTTTGGCGATCGGCGCCCTCACCTTGTTCGGCGGGGTCCTGGGCTGGGCCAGCTGGATGGAAAGCCGCGGCAAATAAGAGCCTGACGATCCGTGGAAGTTTCACAAGCTATTCGCAGCCGCCGTGCGGTCCGCGACTTCACCAACGCGCCAGTGTCGGTCGCGACACTTCGCCAGGTGATCGCCGCTGCCAGCTGGGCGCCCAGCGCCATGAATGGCCAGCCTTGGCACTTCACGGTCGTTACAGACGCGGCGTTGCTGGACCGGATTTCGGATGAAGCCAAGGCTTGGGCCTTGAGCAACACGCCACAGCTGCGCCAGTCGGATCACTTCCGCGATCTGCTGTCGGATCCGGCATTCCACCTGCTTTACAATGCTCCCGCCCTGATCGTTATTTCCGCGCCCGCCGAAGGGCCATGGGCCGTCGAGGATTGCGCCGTGGCGGCCCAAAACCTCATGCTGGCGGCGGTTGAACTGGGGCTTGGCACATGCTGGATCGGCTTTGCGCAGGGATGGCTAGCCTCCGAGGATGGCCGCCGCCTTCTCAACCTGCCCGACAAGCGTGTCATTGCTCCCATCACGATCGGATATCCGCGCGCGCCGGCGCCCGTGGTCGCGCGCAAGGCCGTCATGCTGAGTTGGATCGGCGAGCGACCCGCAGCATCTGAGCCGCCGGCCCAGACCGCCCACTAGCGCCTTACCAGTTTCTCATCCTGACACATTGGCTTGCACAGAAGGCAGCCCCGTGAGGGCTAAGCTTTCGGCCCGGACTTAAGCGCAGAGCGCGGCTGCCTGGCGGGATTTCAGCGGCATCGCCATCACCCGCCTGCCGTCTTCAGCCACGACTTCCAGGACGGCTCCCGACGTCAACTCTTCGGAGAAGTTCCAAAGAAGCTCTGAGGCCACGATCTTCGCTTCAGCTTGCGCGGCCTCTTCCGTGAAAAGAATGGTCCCCTCAGGATCATTCACCGAGCCTGACGACAGGATCACGTTGAAGAAATAGCGCATTGCGGCCCCCTTTTGTGCCGCTCAGTCTAGGCGCCCGCAACAATGGCGCCTTGATACATCGCAACTTGTACTATGGGAGCTGTTTGCCGGGTAAGCGTCCGCGGCCTCGCCAGCACTCTTCTGCTTGGGCCTGCCGTGACCAAGGGCAATTGGTGACGCCTGCCTTGGCTCCCATCATCAGGTCATGTCTTCTCGTGGATATCGGCTTTGGCATGGTCATCCAGCAGAACGCGGGCCGCCGCGCCCTCCAGGTCGTCATACTGGCCGTTGGCAATGGCCCACAGAAGCACGGCCAGACCGACCAGCCCGAAAAGGAATGCCGCAGCGATGATCAGCGCCATTCCGCTCATGAGTTCCTCCATGCCAGCCGCAGTGCGTTCAGCGTTACCAGCAGCGAGGAACTGGCCATGGCCGCAGCAGCCATCAGCGGGGTTACAAGGCCAAGGGCGGCGAGCGGCACGGCCGCAAGATTGTAAATTCCGGCCAAGGCGAAGTTCTGCAACGCCAGCCGCCGGGCCTTGCGGGCCACGTCCAGCGCCTCCACCAGCGGCGACAGGCTGGCGCCGCGCAACACCATGTCGGCGGTGCGCTGGCTGATGTCCGTGGCCGTGCCCGGCGCAATGGAGACATGGGCCAAAGCCATCGCCGCTGCGTCATTGATGCCGTCGCCCACCATCAGCACATGCCGGCCCGTCCCGGCGAGAAGGGCAAGCCGCTGGGCTTTCTCCTTCGGCCCCACGCCGGATTGCCACAAGGTGATGCCGGCTTCGGCCGCGATCGCGGCGGCCGGTGCAGCGTGATCGCCGGTCAGCATCTCGGTGACGATGCCGCGCGATTCCAGGTCCGCCAGCATCTGGCGGCTTTCGGGCCGTATCTGGTCCCGAAATACAAATTGCACGGGTGCCTCCGCACCAACACGGAACCACAGGCTGGCCGCGTCCGAACTCTGCGCTCCGCACCAAGCGGCATTGCCCAGGCGCGATACTTGGCCCTCATCCTCTGTCTCCAGACCGGATCCCGCCACTTCGGTCACCGCCGATGCCACGGGGCCCGGACCTGCCGCCTCGGCAAGGGCCCGAGCCAGTGGATGCTGGCTGGCGCGGGCGAGCCGCGCTGCCTGTTCCAGGGTGGCCGGATCGATCGCGCTTCTGTTTTCCAGCGCCGGCTTGCCCCAGGTGAGCGTTCCGGTCTTGTCGAACACGGCGTGATCGACCTGTGCCAGCCGCTCGAGCGCATCGCCGGACTTGATGAACAGTCCCTGGCGGAATAGCCGCCCCGTTGCCGCCACCTGCACCGCCGGCACCGCCAGCCCAAGCGCGCAGGGACACGTGACGATCAGCACGGTGACCGCATTGGTGAGGGCAATCTGGATACCGGCGCCGGCCATCAACCAGCCGGCCAACACCACCAGCGATGTAACGGCGACAAAGGGCACATAGGCGCGCGCCGCCCGGTCCGCCAGGCTGACATACAGGCTTTTGTCCTGTTTGCCGGCTTCCAGCAGCCGCGCCAGGTCCGCGATCAGCGAATTTTCCACCCGCGCTGTGACCCGCAACAGGACAGCCGGCCCAGTCACGATGCTGCCGGCACTGACATTGGTGCCTGGCGCTGCCGCAACCGGCATGCTCTCGCCGGTGACAAGCGACAAGTCCAGCTCTGTGCCACGGTCCGCCAGGACCCCATCCACGGGTGTGCGTTCGCCCGTGGCCAGCAGCAGCTGGTCGCCGGGATTGAGGTCGGCAGCCGCGACGCTTTCCAGCACACCATCCCTGCCCTGCCGGCGCACCAGAACGGATTGCATGGCCAGAAGATGACGCGCCGCACCCCGCGCCTTGTTTCGCAGCAGAAAATCCAGATAGCGGCCAGTCAGCAGCAGCAGGCTCAACATCACCGCGGCGTCGAAATACACATGCTGGCCGCCCGCGAAGGTCTGCCAGACGCTGAGCGCAAGGGACAGGATCAGCGCCAGGCTGATCGGCACATCCATGTTGGTGTGGCGCCGCGCCAGAACCTTCCAGGCCGAAACGAAAAAGGGCTGCCCGGAATAAAGCGTGGTGGGAATGGAAACGGCGGCAGCCAGCCAGAAGAAGACGCGGTTCAGGGCGGCATCCATGTCGCCGCCGTACCAGACAGCGTCCGTCAGCCCCATGGTGAAGACCGTGCCGAACGCGGCAATGACCAGACAGTGCAAAAGCAGCCGCCCTTCCCGGGCCTCTGCATCCAGGCCGGCGGACGCTTCGAAAGGCGCCGCCTCATAGCCCAGGTCTTTCACCCGCTGCAGCACGGCGTCATGGCTGAAGGAGGTACCGTCCACAACCAGCTTTCCGGTGGAAAGATTGAGGCGCGCGGTGCTGACACCCGGCAGGGCCCCGACTCCTTTCTCGATCTTTCCCAGGCAGGCGGCGCAGCGGGCGCCGCGCACCAGAACATCGAATTGCGTCAGGCTCACGGACCCGGATAATCCGTGCGTACCGATCACTAGGGCACCCATATCTTCCTGCTCGCCTGGAAGGGTTGCTCGTGCTGGTTGCTCACCATCATTTCCCAATGGCCGGGCGCCAGGCCCGGGACCAGCGCCTCGAAATGGCCGGGCCTGGTTTGCGAAAAATTCAGCGTCCGGTCGCGATGCTCGTCCGCGGGATGGCGCAGCTCGCCGGTAAGGCTCAATCCCTGCGGGGCGCGGCCATCGGGCTGGGCCACGTCGACCGACAGGATCACCATGCCGGATGGAAGGCGTTGGTCACCGATGCTGGCTTGCCAGCCCAGGCGGGCCTGCTGTGCTCGCCGCGCCAGGGTTTGGTTATACTGAACGCCCTGAAGATAGGGCCTTGCTTCATCCTCGCCCCGGAAGGTGCGGATCGCCGCGGTGATGAAAACCGCATTTGTGACAAAGATCACCGAGAAGAAACCCACCAGGATCAGCGCCACACCCTTGCCGGTCAGCTTGAACGTCATGGCTGTTCTCCCGAGACAAAAACGGCGGCGGCGCTGCGGCTCTCGCGGCCTTCCGCATCGGCCAGTACAAAAGTCATGTCGCGCGCGTTTTTCAGATCCGGCTTGGCGACCGTGACCAGAATCCGAACCGTGCGGACCTTGTCGGCAACGACGGGCAGCGCCACGAAGCGGTGAAGCCGGCCTTCGCCAATCACATTGACCTCGCGCGCGGGGATGCCTGCCAGCGACAGATGAAGCGTGCGGGCCTTGTCCGAGCGGTTCATCAGCTTCAGGGTATAGCCATTGCGCACGGCGCCATCCGCCAGGGTAACGAAATCAGGATTGCGGTCGCGCAGAACATCCAGCTCCAGCGTGTGCCGAAAGCTGAGGGTCAGCAGCATGATCGCGGAAACCAGGACAAGAACCGCCCCGTAAAGGATGGTGCGCGGACGCAGGAAGCGGAAGCGCGCGGGCACGCCTTTTTGACGCCGGCTGATATTGGCTTCGGTGTCGAACGCGATCAGGCCGGTGGGCTGGCCGATGCGGCGCATCACGTCATCGCAGGCATCGATGCACAGGCCGCAATTGATGCATTCCAGCTGCGCCCCGTCGCGGATATCAATGCCCATCGGACACACCGCCACGCACTGGTTGCAATCGATGCAGCTGCCGCGATGGTCCCAGGATTCGCCCTTGCGGTGCGGGCCGCGCGGCTCACCCCGATCGCGGCGATAGGTGACGCTGAGCGCCTCATTGTCGGTCATCGCCGCCTGGATGCGCGGCCAGGGGCACATATAGGTGCAGACCTGCTCGCGCATCAGCCCGCCCAGGCTGTAGGTGGTGAAGGTCAGGCCCCCAATGGCGGCATAGATGCTCGCGCTGGCGGTGCCGGTAACCAGCTGATGCAGCAGCGTCGGCGCATCATGGAAATAGAACACCCAGGCGCCGCCTGTCCCGACCGCGAAGGCCAGCCACACCGCATGCTTGCTGACGCGCTTGACGATCTTGCCAAACGTCCAGGGAGCGGCCGCCAGCCGGATGCGCGCGCCGCGATCGCCTTCGATCTTGGTTTCAACCCAGATGAACAGGTCGGTCCAAACCGTCTGGGGACAGGAGTAGCCGCACCACAGGCGGCCAAACAGGGCGTTGATCAGGAACAGTGAAACCGCCGCCAGGATCAGCAACCCGGTGATGTAATAGACTTCCTGCGGCCAGATCTCGATGAAGAAGAAATAAAGGCGCTCATGCGCCAGATCCACCAACACCGCCTGGTGCGGCGCCGTCCCGCCCCGGTCCCAGCGCAGCCAGGGCACCAGGTAATAGATGCTGAGGGTGAAGGCCATCATTCCCCACTTGATGGAGCGATACGTGCCTTCTGCTTCCTTGGGGTGGATCGGAACGCGGGCGTGAAAAAGCTTGCGGTTGGCGGCGCTGTTGGTGGCGGTGGCATCGGAACGGATGACACCATCGGCGGCCAGCACTGGGCGCTTGTCGCGGGATATGACGGTGTGCATGCTCATGCCTGTCCGCGCTATTCACCCCCGCCCAGACTGTGGACGTAGATGGCCAGCGCCTTGATGGTTTCGGGCGACAGGCGGCCGCCCCAGGTCGGCATCACCCCGCCATGGCCGTTCCAGATCTGGTCGTGGATATCCTGCCGCTCGGGCCCGTATTCCCACTCATTGTCCGTGAGGTTCGGCGCACCGTAAGTGCGGCTTCCCTTGCCTTCCGCGCCATGACAGGCCGCGCAATTGTCGGCAAAAAGCTGGGCGGCGCGGCCGACGGCCTTTGCATCGGCGGGGCGATGCGACAGATGCACGACATACTCGGTCAGGTCGTCCACCTGCTCGGGCTTTAGCATTCCGTCGCGGCCGAAGGCCGGCATCTGCGACTTGCGCGTCTGCGGATCGGTGGACCGCACGCCCACCGTGATGGTGTGCTGAATGTCCGAAAGCTTCCCGCCCCACAACCAGACGTCATCGTTCAGGTTGGGATAGCCATGGGCGCCCTGTCCGCCCTGGCCATGGCATGGCGCACAATTGTCGCCAAAGGCGGTCTTGCCTTCCGCCATCGCGAACTGCAGCAACTCCGGATCTCGCTGGATATCGGACAGGGATGCGTTAGTCAGCGCGCTTTCACGGCCCGCGCGTGCGGCCTTCAGCGCCGCGACATTGGCGGTGACCTCGTCGCGCTGCGAGTGGTGCAACACCCCTTCGGTATAGCCGGAAATGCCGGGCCAGGCCGGATACACGATCCAGTAGCCCACCGCCCAGATGATGGTGCCCACGAAGACAACCAGCCACCAGCGCGGCGACGGGGTATCCAATTCGCGGATGCCATCCCATTCATGGCCGGTGGTCTCGGTGCCCGAAACCTTGTCGATTTCCTTCCTGGTCATCAATTGTCGTCCTTGAGCGGAATATGCGCGGCCTGCTGAAAACGCTGGCGATTCTTCGGCCACCAGGCCCAGGCGAATGCGACCAGGAACATCAGGATGAAATAAACGGCGCCCCAGCTTTGCGCGAAGGCCAGCACGTCTTCGTATGCCCAGCGTTCCATGGCTACCTCCGGTGACCGGCGGCGCTGGCCTGGTAGGACTTGAAGTCCACCAGGGTGCCCAGCATCTGCAGATAGGCGATCAGCGCATCGCCTTCGGTGATGTGCGCGGGGTCACCATCGAAATCGGCGACACGCGCCTTGGCATAGCGCTTCTGGAAATCGCCCGTACCATCCGCATCCGGATTGGCCTGGGCTTCCAGGTCCTGCGCCGCATGCGCAATCTGGTCGTCGGTATAGGGCACCCCGACGGTGCGGTTGGCTTCCAGCACCTTGCGGATGTCGCGATAGGACAGCGGCTTGTCGAACAGGAACTTGTATGGCGGCATGATGGATTCAGGCACCACCGAGCGCGGATCGGCCATGTGCGCGCGGTGCCAGTCATCGGAATATTTGCCGCCGACGCGGGCCAGGTCCGGACCGGTGCGCTCCGATCCCCACTGGAAGGGATGGTCGTACATGCTCTCGGCCGCCAGGCTGTAATGGCCATAACGCTCCACCTCATCGCGCAAGGTGCGGATCTGCTGGCTGTGGCAGAGATAGCAGCCTTCACGGACATAGATATTGCGGCCCTCCAGCTCCAGCGGCGTGTAGGGCCGCATGCCGGACACTTTTTCCACCGTTCCGCTGACCCAGAACAGCGGCGCAATCTCCACCGCGCCGCCGATGGCGATCACGATGATGATGCCGATCAGGAGCAGCATCGAGTTCTTTTCAAGCCATGTGTGAATCATTCCGCTGCCTCCGCGGCAAGCACGGGCGCTGATGAGGCCGCCGGCATGACTTCGCCGCCCTTCACTGTTTTCCAGAGGTTGAAAACCATCACCAGCGTGCCGCCCAGATACAGCAGGCCACCAAGAGCGCGGATGATGTAATAGGGATGCTGGGCCTGCACGACTTCCGAGAAGGCATATTCCAGGAAGCCGAACTCGTTATAGGCGCGCCACATCAGGCCCTGCATGATGCCGGCCACCCACATCGAGGTGATGTAGAGCACGATGCCCAGGGTGGAGAGCCAGAAGTGCCACTCGACCAGCGCGTTGGAATAAAGCTTGCGCTTCCACAGCCACGGCACCAGGCAATAGATCGCGCCGAAGCTGACATAGCCGACCCAGCCCAGCGCTCCGGAATGGACATGGCCCACGGTCCAGTTGGTGTAGTGCGACAGGGCATTGACGGCCTTGATCGACATGGCCGGGCCTTCAAACGTCGCCATGCCGTAAAAGGCGACCGACACAACCAGCATGCGCAAAACCGGATCGGTGCGCAGCTTGTCCCAGGCGCCGGACAGCGTCATCAGGCCGTTGATCATGCCACCCCAGCTGGGCATCCACAGGATGATCGAGAAGGTCATGCCCAGGGTCTGCGCCCATTCGGGCAGCGCGGTGTAAAGCAGGTGATGCGGGCCTGCCCAGATATAGATGAAGATCAGGCTCCAGAAATGGATGATCGACAGCCGGTAGGAATAGACCGGCCGCTCCGCCCGCTTGGGAATAAAATAGTACATGATCCCCAGGAAGCCGGCGGTAAGGAAGAAGCCCACCGCGTTATGGCCGTACCACCATTGGGTCAGCGCATCCTGCACGCCGGAAAAGAGCGAATAGCTCTTTGTCTCCAGGAAGGAGACCGGCATCGACAGGTTATTGACCAGGTGCAGGACCGCAATGGTGACAATGAAGGCCAGATAGAACCAGTTGGCCACATAGATGTGCGGTTCCTTGCGCTTCCACAGCGTGCCCAGGAAGGTCAGCAGGTAGCAGACCCAGACGATGGTCAGCCAGATATCGGCATACCATTCCGGCTCGGCATATTCGCGGCCCTCGGTGACGCCGATCAGGTAGCCGGTGCCCGCCAGCAGTATGAAGATGTTGTAGCCCCAGAACACCAGCCAGGAGAGCGAACCACCCCACAGCCGCGCGCGGCAGGTGCGCTGCACGACATAGAAGGAGGTGGCGATCAGGACATTGCCGCCGAAGGCAAAGATCACGGCGGAGGTATGCAGCGGCCGCATGCGGCCGAAATTGGTCCAGGCAAGATCGGGAAAATAGAAAAGATGCGGGAAGGAGAGCTGCAGCGCGATGATGACGCCCACCAGCATGCCGGCGACGCCCCAGAACATGGCGGCCACCACGCCAGCCTTGACCACGCTTTCCGCATATTGCTGCTTTTCATCGGCCGGCGTGCGGCCGGAATACATCCACATGTACCAGGCGCCGATGCCCATCATGCAGGCGCCGAACGTCCAGGCCTGGGTCACCATCAACGGATCGGGGGAGCGCGCCGCCTCGATCAGGGATGCGATAAGCCCCAGAAAGATCACCAGTGGCACGAAATAGTGATCCAGGCGCCACGGCGCGGCCAATGACTTACTTTCCATGGACCGGAACCTCTGCCTTGCGAGGCTGCGCCGCGGCGCGCATCCCTGCACACCAGGCGATCCAGCCGCCGATGGGGCTGGAGGTTGTTAAGGTTTTTTCGGCCATGCGCTTGAACTCCTGCAGATTGCCGTCTTGTGAGGGAGGAAAAGGGTTGGTGCCTTGAGCCGGATCAAGCGCGCCTCAGGAACGGGCCAAAAACCGGCAGATGTGGTGAAATGGCGCAGGCTGCAACAGATAGGCGGCCACGCACGCCACCGCGACAAAGGCGGCCAGCACGGCCAACCCCGCCATCAGGCGGGGAATGGTACAGCAGGCGCCGCCGGGCAGGCGCGGCACAAACCGCGCGCCCAGTGGCACAAGCAAGCCCGCGGCCAACAGGCAACAAAGCATCAGAACCGCATGCCGACGCCGGCGCCGATGATCCACGGGTTAAGACGCGCTGACGCCTGCACGGCGCCGCCCGAGGCACGGATGTGGGTGCCCAGGAAAATCTTCTTCACGTCGAAGTTCAGGAAATAGGGCCCATCGCCCACCGGCACGTCGGCGCCGGCCTGCAACGCCCAGCCGAAGCTGTTCTTGAAGCCAATCCCGGGCAGCGCGCTTTTCGGATCGTAGAAGAAAGTATAGTTGATGCCCGCGCCCACATAGGGACGAAACGGCCCGGTGGGATCGAACTGATATTGCGCGGTGACGGTGGGCGGCAGCAGCCAGACGCTCGATACCGTGCCTGCGACCGAATTGCGCACTGTGTGCTTGGTGATACCGGCAATGGCCTCGACCGAGATGTGGTCGGTAATGAAGTAGGTCAGATCCGCTTCGGGGATAAAGGAATCACTGACCGAGGTAGTGCCACCAATATTGGCGCCCGAAATGAAGATGCTGGCCGACGGGTCCGGTATGACCCCGGCGCCACGCAGCCTTACCTGGAAATGACCGGCGGTATCCGGCGATACGTCCTGGGCATGCGCGGCGCTTGCGCACAGAAGGGCGGCGATCACAGCCAACAAACGGGTTTTCATTGGTCCAGTCCTCTTATGACGGAACCTGTTTGGCATTCGCGCGCCGTGACTGATTTGATCTGCCGCAAGCGGCACAATTTGCCGCAGTTGCGCGCGATCAAGTCGTTAACGCGCAGCGCGGGGCAAAAAGGCGGCATGACACCGCTGCAAATCTATTCCGCCCATGTGCCGCGCTACACCAGCTATCCCACGGCGCCGCATTTCCATGCCGGCATTACCGAAAAGGACTATCGCGGCTGGCTTGGCGAGCTGGCGCCCGGTACGCCCCTGTCCTTGTATCTGCACATTCCCTTCTGCGACACGCTGTGCTGGTTCTGTGCCTGTCACACCACGGTGGTGAACCACTACGGTCCGGTGAAGAATTACCTGGAATGGCTCATGCGCGAAATCCGGCTGGTCGCGGGGGCGCTGAAAGACAGGCACCCGGTCAGCCATATTCATTATGGCGGCGGTTCACCCACGATGCTGGCGGACGCGGATATGCGCCGGCTCGACGCGACATTGCGGGAATGCTTCGATGTGTCGCCCGGCGCAGAGATTGCCATCGAAATCGACCCTCGCGGGTTTGGCCCCCAGCAAGCCGCGACCCTGGCGGCCTGCGGTATAACCCGCGCCAGCCTTGGCGTGCAGGACTGCGACCCCAAGGTACAGCGCGCCATCAACCGGCTGCAGAGCCCCTATGACCTGCGCCATGCCGTGGAAGCGCTGCGGGCCAACGGCATCAACAAGATCAATGTTGATCTGGTCTATGGACTTCCATACCAGACGCGGGATGGGCTGGAGCAAAATCTGGAACTTGTTCGCGATCTGGGTGCGGACCGAATCGCGCTGTTTGGGTACGCCCATGTTCCGTTCTTCAAGAAGCATCAGCGGCTGATCCCCGAAAGCGCGCTACCCGGCGTGGAAGAGAGGCTGGCGATGGCCAACTTCGCCGAAAGCTGGCTGACGGGCCACGGCTATCACGCCATCGGCCTGGATCACTTCGCGCTTCCCGATGACGAACTGGCCGCAGCGGCGCAGCTGGGCGTTCTGCATCGAAACTTCCAGGGCTATACCGTGGACAGTGCGCCCGCCTTGCTGGGACTGGGTGCCTCCGCCATCGGCGCCCTGCCGCACGCTTATGTACAAAACCATACAACGGTTGCCGATTACCGCGCCGCCCTGGCGCAGGACCGTTTGCCCATCGCCAAGGGAATCGTGCTCAGTGCCGAGGACCGGCTGCGGCGCGACATTATCGAACAGATCATGTGCTTCCTGATGGTCGATTTGGGCTCAACCTGCGAAGGCCATGGCTGCGCCGCGGATGCCATGGACTGGGCCTTGCCATTGCTGGCGCCGCTGGAAGCTTGCGGCGCCGTTCGCCGGTCGGGTCGCCTGATCTGGGTGTCCCCCACCCAGAAAGCGGCAACCCGCCTTCTGGCATCCGTATTTGATGCCTATCTGGCCAAGGGCGCGGCGCGGCATTCCGTTTCCGCCTGAACGTTCAATATACCGTCGTAGTTTGCGATGCCGTAGCAGCGCCCTTTCAGGGCTTGGGCGGCGCTTTGCGTCGCGATGGCGCTTGCGGCGCACCGGCGCGGGGCGCCGAGGATTCCCGTTCGACCAGGGAATACTTCACCACCTTGTGCATCACGGCAGGGCGATCACCCGTGCGGTGGCCGCGGATCTGTTCGATCAGCATCCGAACAGCCTCGCTCCCCATGTCGGCGATGGGTTGGCGCACCGTGGTCAGTTCGGGCCAAACCGTCGTGGCCAACGGCGTATCGTCAAAGCCCGCGACAGCCAGGTCACCGGGCACATCCAGGCCCTTGCGGTGCGCCACCGCCATGGTGGCAGCCGCCATTTCGTCATTGGAGGCGAAGATGGCGGTGGGCTTGTAGCCGGACAGCAGCGTCTCCGCCGCCGCGAGGCCGGACCGGTATTTGAAATAGCCCTGCGCCACCTGTTCGGTGCCGATCGACAAGCCTGCTTCGGTCATGCCTTCGATATAGCCGCGAAAGCGCTGGCCGCTGGCCGTCTGGTTGGGGTGACCATTGATGAAGGCGATGCGGCGATGTCCCAGGCCGAGCAGGTACCGGGTCATGGTTCGCGCTGCCTCGAAGTTATTGATACTGACCGCGGAAATGCCGGCCGCCGGATGACCGGACGCTACCAGGACGGCAGGAATGCCAGTTTCCACCACCGCCGTCAGTGCTTCCTCGGAATCGCAGAGCGGCGGGGCAAGGATCACCCCGTCAATGCCGCCGCGAACAAGGTTCAGGATCGCATCGCGCTCCTTGCCGGCCCCCTCGCACTCCTCGATCACCAGTTGGCAGCCGCTGAGGTGGGACTGCCCCAGGCTGCCCAGCAACAACTCGCTCAAATAGGCGGCGCTGGGATTGGAACAGACCAGCCCGATATGAATGGAGCCGGCGCTGGCCAAATTGCGCGCCGCCATATTGGGTGAAAACCGCAGCGCCTTGATCGATGCGTTCACCTTGGCGCGCGTTTCCTCGCGCACATTGGTCCCCGCATTGATCACCCGCGATACCGTCATGGGGGAAACGCCGGCATGGCGCGCCACGTCATTGATCGTGACGACGCTGCCACTTCGGCGGGTGCTCCTGCGGGCCAAGGGCCATCTCCTTTTGGCCTGTCTTAGCAAACCTCCCGCAAAATGGACATATGCGCTTTCCCGCCCCGCCATTGCGCACCTTTGCGCAATCGGCTGTGACCGCCGCCCCGGGGGCGGCAGTCATCCGGATCACAGCATCTTGAATTCCGGATCCAGCCTTTCCTTCACGGCCGCTTCGTTCAGGCTGATGCCGATGCCCGGAGCATCGGGGACTGGCAGGAAGCCTTCGGCGTCAAGCTTCACCGGCTCGCACAATTCGGTGAAATTCTTTTCCTGATACTGGGTGAATTCCTGCACCAGGAAATTGGGGATCACCGAACATACATGCGTGATTCCCAGTGTCCCCAGCGGCGTGCAGACCCCATGCGGCGCCAGCGGCACGTTATAGGTTTCGGCCATGGCGGCAATTTTCAGGCCTTCCATCAGCCCGCCGGTCTTGGTGAAGTCCGGCTGCGCGATCGACAGCGCCTGCTTTTCCAGGAAGGGGCGGAAGCCGTAGCGGGTATAGATATTCTCGCCCGCCGCGATCGGTACGCGCGTGTTGTTGCGGATGCGCAGCATGGATTCGACATTGTCGCTGGGGACCGGCTCTTCCACGAACATGGGACGATACTGTTCGACCTGGTTGCAGATCTGGATGCCGGTCTCGGTATCGTAATGGGCATGGCATTCCAGCCCGACCTCGACATCCTTGCCCAGTTCCTTGCGGAAACCGGCGAAGAAATTGACCACGTCATCCACCTGATTGTTGGTCATGTGCAGATGGTAGGGCCGTGTCGGCTCATAGCCTTTCCTGATCGACCAGCTGTCATCGGAATAATCCAGCCCGACTTTCACCACTTTGGTTTTCGTCTCCGCCATCACCCGGCGCGCGATGGCGGGATTGGCGGCATGCAGATAGACCGGCACGCGGTCGCGCATCTTGCCGCCCATCAGGTGATGGATGGGAAGGCCGAATGCCTTGCCCGCCAGGTCCCACAACGCCATCTCCACGCCGCTGACGGCGGTGAGGTACGGCCCGCCCTGGCCATGCACGAACATCACCGACGGCGGCCCGCCCAGATTGATTTTGTGATAGCCCCAGAAGTCCGCCAGGATTCCCTGGATATCGAGAGGATCGCGCCCCTTCAGCATCACGTTGAAATTGTTGTTGATGATGTATTCGGTTCCGACGGAGTCCACGCACTCGCCGGTGCCGGTCAGCCCCTCCTCGGTATAGACGCGCACGAAGCGGCTGTTGAAGCCATTGCGCAGGCGGATGGCGCGCACTTCGCGAATCTTCAGCTTGGGCACGCGGCTGGTGCCCGCTGCCTTGGCGTCGGCTATCAGCGCGGCATAAAAAGCCGCGCCCAGAAACGAGCGGCGATCCATCAGTCCTTCCCCTTTCGCAAACTAAAGCATGGCAGGTCTGTTAGCGCTAACGATTTTGCTTGCCGTGGCGTGCTTTGATGAGATTATTCGGCATTGGGATGAATGGGGAATGGCGATGAAAAACCTGGCTCGCGCGACCGTCATGGTCTTCGCACTTGCAACACCGGCTTTGGCGCATGAGGGCTTTCTCAGCCCCGCCGAAGTCATCCATGACACGCCGGAATGGAAGGGCGAGCGTTTCGCCGATGGCCGGCCGAAAGTCCCGGACGCCATTTTGGACCGCATGAAAAGCGTCACGCTGGAAGAAGCCTGGGCCACCCTGCGCTTTGCCGGCTATGAGCATCAATATGAGGATGGCTGGGCCACGCTTTATCCCGACAAGATCCTGGTCGGCCGCGCCCTGACCTCAAGCTGGATTCCCGGCCGCCTGGACCTGCAGAAGGTGATCGAGGCCGACGGCAAGGTGGAAGGGCGCAAGGGCGGGCCCAACGCCTGGCCGGTGGACATGCTGCAGCAGCGCGATGTCTATGTCAGCGATCATTTCGGGCTGAAGGTAGACGGGCCGTCCATCGGCGACAATGTCGGCAACGCCATCTATGCCCGCTCCGGCAACGGCATCGTCTATGACGGGGCCGTGCGCGACATCAATGGTTTGCGCGAGCTGCCCAATTTCATCGCCTTCTATCGCGCCTATGACCCGTCGCATCATTTCGGGCGCATCGGCGATGAAGGCCGGCCGCTCAACTCCACCATGACCGCCATCAACAGCCCCACCCGCATCGGCCATGCCGCGGTGATGCCGGGCGACGTGGTGCTGGGCCGCGACGGGGGCGTGATCTTCATCCCGCCGCAATTGGCGATGCGCGTGGTGCAGGAATCCGAGCGCACTCGGCTGCGCGATATTTTCGGGCACCTGCGCCTGAAGGAGCAGAAATATACCGCGGGCCAGATCGACCGCGGCTGGACGCCGGAAATCGAAGCCGACTTCACCCAGTGGATGAAGGACAATATCGACAAGCTGCCGGTGAGCCACGCCGCCATCCAGGAATTCCTGGATATGCGCGCCTCCAAAAAGTAAAGGACGGCCCCGCGCCTTAATGTGGTGGACCGCTCTCCGACCGGAGCTGCGAAGGCGCGGCGCCGACGGGCCAGACTTCCGGTCCATAATGCGGCGGCGCACTTCCGAACTCATACGCCCCCAGGTCCGGCGCCCGGCCCCTGAAACCATCGGTGATGTTGGGCAGCACCAGGCCCTTGTCGATCGCGGCGGAACGCGGTCTGAGGCGGAAGTCCAGATTTTCGGGCGGATAAAGCTTGCGCGGATCCGTTGTATCAACCGGTTTGACATTGACGAAGGCATCCAGCCCCACGGTGATGCTATGGGCGTCCTGGCCGCTGGCCTTCTGGTAATCCGCCAGCGTGTCATAGCCCTTGTGCAGCCTGCTCCCGTTGGCGCCATCGAAAGGCGGCTGGTCCCATGCGAAATTTCCGGCCACGGGATTTGGTCCAAAGCCGTTGTAATCGGATGAGGAATAGGGCGTGAACGTCTTGACCTGGAAAATCGGCCGCTTGCCGCCATCACCCAGGATCAGGTTGTTGCGGAAGTGGAAGTTGGACGCCGGACCCAGCGATCCGGCGCCGCCGATAAAAGTATTGTTGTAGACCAGGATGCCCGACGGATTGTCGAGCAGCTTCAGGGCTCCGGTGGCGACATTGTTGTATGCGATGTTCCGATAGATATAAGCCGGCCCGCCGAAGATCGGCTGGGTGCTGTAGGCCAGATGCGCCGTGTTGGCGCAGCGGTTGTCGAAGGCGCGCATATTGTGGACGCCGCCGTCCAGCTCGATGCAATTGTCGGTGATGTTGAACATATCATTGCCGTAGAAATCCACGGAGGCGCCATATTCCCCCGGCTTGTCGCTGGGATTGCCGAAGGTGGCGTGGTCGATGGCGTCGTGGAAATTGGCGATATAATTGTGCGCCACCACATGGCCCTGTCCATAGACCTTCACGGCATATTCGCTGGTGATGGATGCCGGGAAGCCGGGATATTTGCCCCACACATCCTTGCCGATCCAGCTGGTGATGCGCTCAGGATCATGCCGGCCCAGGAAGACGTTGTTGGCGATGTAATAATCCCTGGACCGGGCCCAGTCATCGCGCACCACGCGCCCGACATTGGTGGCGCGGCTGTTGACCAGCGTGAAGCCATCGGCGCCCAGGATATCCTTGATGCCCAGCAGGAACGCGACATTGGTGTTGCGCACATTGATGCCGTCGAAATAGTTGTAATTGGCGGCCAGCAGGTTGAACAGCGTGTCGTTGCCGTCGCCGTCAAACACCACCTCCCCGTCACCCGCGGCCTTGATCACGATGGGCCTTTCCGGCGTGCCGCTGGCGGTGAGGTAATAAGTACCGTCGAAAGACGTGCCGTAATTTTCAATGGTTTTGTCGAAGCCGCCATAGACGAAGCGGTTATCCTTGTAGACCCCGGCATGGACCAGGATGGTGTCGCCCGGCCTGACCCGCGTCGCAAAGACATTGCTGTGGTCGCTTTCATCGGCACCCATGTAATAGGCGGCCAGAAGGCCGGTGAATTCATTGGGCCCCAACGGACCCTTATGGCTGAATGGGTAGACATGATAGACGCGCCCGCCGCTGGCGGGAGCCGGCAGCTTGCGGGTGCGCACCGTGACGGTCTTTTCCGCTTCGCCATTCACGCCGTCCGGATCGCGCAGGACGAGATGCACTTCATACGCAGTATCCGGCTGCAGATTGAGCACGCTGCCGGCAAAGGCGGGCGGCACGGTGTAGTTGTAATAGTTGAGGCCGCCATACTGGGGCTTTGGGCCAGCGATAAACTCCCCGCCCATGCGGAACAGGGGCAGGCCATCCCGCCATTTGCCCTCCCCCACCTTGCGGTAGGTCACGGCCACGCTGGCGTTGCGGTTGTCGTCGCCGGCGATCTTCCAGTCAAAACCCAGCGACAGAAGCGTGGGTCGCTCGGTGACCAGAATACCCGGCGTGACCGCATTGTCCGCCGCGTTTGCGCCACCCGCCAGGGTGAATAGGAGTGAAGCCGCCATGGCCATCCGGTGGATAAACGGGATCGCTATGGGACCCTTCATGATCCACCCTCCAATGGCCGAAAATCGCACTTTCTGACAAATTGTCAGATTCTGCCCTTGTTTTTGGCAGCGCTGCCAAGCCACTATATACGCAGAAAAAAACAAGTTTTCGAGGGGGAATTATGCGGAAATCCTACGTTATGACGGGCGCGATTGTTACCGCTATCGCGCTTACCATCTCGGGGACGACCTTTGCGGAGCCGCTGGCGCCGGGCAAGCCGGCAGGCGTGCGCGCCGCACAGTCGGGAAACAAGGAATGGCTGATATTCGGCGGCATCGGCGTTGCGGCTGTGACGTTTGCGATCGCCAGCGCTGGTGGCGGAAACCGCTCGGCCCCGGCCCAAGCCGTGACGGCCAGCATCCCCACCACCTCGTAAATCCCGATCGCGCGGATGGACCGCGCGTTCTTGGTGCCTGTATCTGATCCTTTGACAGCAAATCGCTGAGCCCCTTTCCTGTGCCACCAACAACTGGGAAAGGGGAGTCCGCTGTCATAGGGTAAGACGATGACAATGCCTGCCTCGCTCCCGGCGATTCAACACGTGCTGGCGACAGCAACAAATGCGTTGCAGAGCGGCAATCTGATGGCTGCGGAGATTGCGCTGGCGCCCCTCTTCAGCGGCAAGCTCCCGGCCAATCCAGATCTGCTGAACCTGGCGGGCACCCTGCGGATGAATCAGGGCCGCCTTGCGGAAGCCGCCGGCCTGTTCCACCAGGCGGTGCTGGCTGCACCGCGCGAGCCAATCTTCGCTTTCAATCTGGGGCTGACCTTGTCGCGCCTGGGCAGGGCCGAAGAAGCTGAAAACGCCCTTCGCGCGGCTTTGAAGCATAAGCCGGATTTTGTCGCGGCGGCTTTCGAGTTGGGCGCGCTGCTGCACCGGACAGGAAAATTGGACGAGGCGGAAAAATGCTTTCGCCAGGTCCTGCGGCTGGCGCCAGTTCACCCCCATGCCGACCTGGCTCTGGCTGCGATTTTGGTGGATGCCGGACGCCCCACAGAGGCCGAAACAGCATCGCGCAGGGGATTGTCCGCGGCGGCCGAGCCGCGGCTCAAAGCCCAATTGTATCTGCAGCTGGCCCAGGCTCTTCGCCGCCAGCGCAAGGACAGCGAAGCACTGGCCGTGCTCGACATGGCGGAAAAGCTCGATCCGGCTTTGCCGAACCTGGGGCGCCACCGCGCCGAAACGCTCCAGAATCTGAACCGGTTCGACGAAGCAGTGGCGGCATTTGAAAAGGAGATCGCGCGCGCGCCCGCCGATCCTGCCCTGCATCACGACTTTAACGCCCTGCTCTATCAGCTGGGCCGCAGCGCGGATTTCCTAAAGTCCTACGACCGCGGACCGAAGAGCCGCGATTTGCTGCTGGGAAAGGCTTCGCTTCTCATCCGGCAAAAGCGCCATGCGGAGGCGCACGCGCTCTACGCCGCGTTGCAGGCGCGTGACAATGATGACCGGCTCGCAGCCATTGGCGTCGGCCAATCACTGACTGGCATGGGACGCCATGGCGAAGCCGTCGCATTGTATGAACGCCTGCTGGCACGCCACCGCGACGATGCGAGCCTGTTCAGTATCGCCGCCGAACCCGCCCTTATGGCCGGCGATCCTCAGAAGGCGGCGCGGTTTTGCGAACAGGGCCTGGCAAGCGCACCCGACAATCCTTCCTGCCTTGCGCTTTTGAGCATCGCATCGCGCATGCTGGAGGATGGCCGGGACGAGGCCATAAATCGCTATGACACTCTGGTGCGAAGCTTCGATCTTGATACGCCGGACGGCTTTTCGGACATGGCAAGCTTCAACGCTGCGCTGAATGGCGAGCTGGACCGCCTTCATCCCCAAAGCCGCGAACTGATCGACCAAAGCCTGCGCGGCGGCACACAGACACCGGGCCACCTGTTTCCCGCGGGCCTTCCCCTGGTGGCAAAACTGAAGCAACGAATCGATGAAGCGGTTAGCCGTTATATTGCCGAACTCGACAGGGATTCCCGCCACCCTTTGTTGTCGCGACGGGAGAAAGGATTTCGTTATTCCGGATCCTGGTCCTCCCGGCTCAAGGACAGCGGTTTTCACGTCAACCACATACATCCCGACGGGTGGATCAGTTCCTGCTATTACGTCTCGGTGCCGGAGGCGGTGAAAGATCAATCCGCCAGGCAGGGCTGGATCAAGTTCGGCGAGCCACCGTTTGACGCCAGCTTGAAACAACCGGTTCGCCGGACCATCCAGCCCGCGCCCGGCCGGCTGGTTCTGTTTCCATCCTATATGTGGCACGGCACGGTGCCCTTTCACGACACCGCGGCACGCACCACAATTGCCTTTGACGTAGTGCCGGCAGGCTGAGGCTTTATCCAAAAAATTGACCGGCGCCACGGGAGCGGCGCCGGTCCAGGGAAAAGCAAACGTGTCTTACAGATCGCCCTTCAGGCCGATCGTGAAGTAGCGGCCCATGTCGCTGTACGGCCCGATCACGGGATAGAACAGCCCCGGCACCGAAGCGTTTTGACCGCGAAGCGGCGCACGGGTGTTGCCGATATTCTGGACATTGAAATAGAGCGAGGAAGAACCGCCCCACAGGTCGAACCGGCGGTTCACCCCAAAGTCCATCACATTCACGCTGTGAAGACGCGGCGTGACATAGTTCTGGTTGAGGAAGCCGGTGGCTTTCTTCGCGCCGCTCAGCCACTGGTTCTGGATGTTGAAGCCCCAATCGCCGACCTGATAGTTGATGAAGGTGGTCATGCGCGTCTTGGGCTGGTTGGTCCAGGTATAGGCGGTGCCCGGGATGCTCTGGGTCTCCAGCACCGGCTGGTAGGTCACAAGATGGCGCAAGGTCATCGAACCCGGAATGGCGGTCCACACGTCAGACCAGTCGAAGCTGTAGTCCGCTTCGAAGTTCCAGCCTTCCATCTGGACCTTGGCGCTGTTCAGAGGCGAGCTCAGCACCTGGGTCGGATAGTTGGCCGTTGACGTATAGCCAGGCTGGCCAACCGCGATCGGCCGGACGGCGAGCGCGCAATAAGGCGACGTGTAGGTCGGCGCGCTGGCGATACAGAGCTGCTGAACCGAGGGGGTTTGATAGCTGATGTTGGTGATCGCGTTGGACATGTGCGTCTGGTAGTAGTCCAACGAGGTCGAGAACCCGGGCAGGAATTCCGGCGTCAACACCAGGCCCAGCGTATAGGTATGGGCGATTTCCGGAGTAAGGGTTGGAGTACCCCTGGTGACCAGCTGGGTGCTGTTGTTGGCCGTGGTCAACAGATCGTTGAACCCGGTCGAAGAGATGCCCACCGGCTGGAACAGGTCGTTCAGGTTGGGCGCGCGAATGTCGTAGGACATGGTGCCGCGAACACGCATCGACTCATTGATCTTGTCGTTGACACCAATCTTCCAGGTCTGGACTTCGCCGGAGATGGAGTAATTGGTATAGCGGCCGGCCACGTCGGCGCTCAGATCCTGCGCCAGCGGGAAGTCCTTGAGGATCGGCACGTTGAACTCAAGCGCCATTTCCCAGACGTTATCCGAGGCACTGACAGGCGCATTGACGTTCTGGGTCCACAGCGCGGGCGCCGCGCCGCCATTCTCCGTGCACAGGCGCAAACCGGTGCAATTGACGAAGTCTGTCGGCAGCGCATTGGTCTTCATGTCATAGGTGCGCCAGCGCATTTCACCCGAAAGCGAGGCGGTAATCTCACCGGCCGGCAGGCCCAGGCCGAACAGGCCACCGGAGATGCCGGCACCGACATTGTCCAGCTTCTGCGTCAGGGACCAGAAGGTATCCGACTTGATGTAGTTGAACGCCGACTGGGAAATGCCGTTGTTGGGATCGAAAACATTGATCGGCACGCAACCGGCATAGAGCGCGGCAAATTGCGGCTGGATCGCGCTCCAGCACTGGATCGTGCCGCCGACATTCACGCCATTGATCGCGGTTCCCGCCGGCGCGATGACGGCGTCCTGCGCCGCCAGGTAGCGTGCGTTGTTGGTGTTCTGGGGATCATTCACAGTCACCCGGCTTTCCTGGTGGCTGTAAAAGGCGTTCCAGTCCAGGTTACCCCACTTGCCGGTCAGACCCGTCGTCACGCTCAGGTTGCGGTCGACGCCCTTGGTTTCATAGACGTCGTGTGCGCGGCTCGCATGCTGCCCGTCGACGATGTTCACATAGTGGGCAGCCGAAAAGACCGGCGTGTTGGGAGCGATCGTCGGCCCGGTCACGAGCGGGAGACCCAGTGTGGCGTTGGGAGAGAACGGAACAGGCGCCTTGGCAAAATTGCCCGCTGCGGTGGCCGCCGCCGTCAGGCGGGTTTGGGCATCCTGGCTCAGATAGGGGTTGTTGGTGAAAAACCTGTTGGGCCGTGAACCGGCCGAGCTGACCGCCAGCGGCGTCCAGGTGGAGTAATCAGCCGACTCCGACCAGCTGGCCTGGATATAGGCATTGGTGGTCGGGGTGAGGTCGTAGCTGAAGCGGTTAAAGAACTCGGCATTGCGCTGCCTGGACTGGAATGTCGTATCGACAGGGTTTGCAAAGCCGCCATCGCCGCCCTGCTCCAGGCCAGCCGTCGTGGTCGGGATGCCGTGGGTCATGGGAATAAGCTGGCCGGCGGATCCGAACGTGTAACCGGTCAGCGCGCAGTTCGTGCCGCAGTTGATGGTGCCGGTCAGGGACTGATTGAAAAGATGGCCATAGGGCACATCGACAAAGGGCGCGGCAGCCGTGCCGTTGCCAGCCTCGACCCAGCTGTTGTTCTGGTAGCCGTAAGGGCGCGCAGAGATCGGAACCATGTCCTGCTGGAATACGCGCGCGGCCATCTCATAATGACCGCGGCCGCCGAACAGCTCCGTGCCCCAGGCAAGGCCGATTTTTTCTTCCGCGGCATCACCATAACCGGAGATACCGGCGTTGAAGTCGTATTTGAAGCCGTTGAAATTCTTGTCGAGGACGAAATTGACCACGCCGGCCACGGCGTCGGAGCCGTACACCGCCGAGGCGCCGCCCGTCACCACGTCAACGCGGCTCACCAGCATCTGGGGCAGCGCGTCCACGTTCACCGTGCCGTTCTGGTTGGACGGCGCCACGCGCTGACCGTCCAGAAGCACCAGTGTGCGGGATTGACCGAGGTTGCGCAGGTTCAGCGTATTGCCGCCATTGTTGGTCGAGCCATTGCCCTGCGTACGCGGAGTGGCGCCACCGATGAAGTCCGGCAGCTTGTTCAAACCATCGGGAATGTTGGTGGGCGTGGTCGCCGTCAACTGCTCGGTCGTCACCACCGTCAGTGGCGTGGGCGACAGGGTGATATCGGAAATAACACGCGAGCCGGTGACCGTCACCGATTCGACATTTTCCTGTTGCTGGGCGCGGGCGCCGACCGTTAGCGCCAACACGCTGGCAGCGCACATCAGCGCGAACTTGTTCACGTTCCTGGTATTCATGGTGTCCCCCCGGGGAATAATTGTTTTATTACAGCAAGTAGTAGAGACATTTGGCAGCGCTGCCAAGAAAAAATGACAGCGCTACCATTTTGCCTTTGATTGGGCAGAAGTCTGTCTAAGCAATTGTTCTGAAAATGTTATTTTTGATCGCCGCCCTGGAAATGCTGGTGGCGCTACCAGTATACAGACGACATCCTGACAATGCGGGCACCGGCGCCCGGACGATCAGGTCGTCGCGCCCACCACCAGTTCGAATCCGACATCAACTGTGGTCGGGGGGCCGCCCGAAAGCAGGAGATTGGCGCCCACCTTGCCCATGGCGATCCGCGGCGTGCGAATGGTCGAGAGGGGCTGCGGCGTCAGCCGGGTGATCTCGAGACCGTTGTAGCCAAACAGGGCCAGGTCGCGAGGCACCGATATGTCGTGCTCCAGGCAGTGGAAGTAGCCGCCCAACGCCAGGTCGTCATTGGAGAAATAGATCGCATCCAGCCCGGACTGCCGCTTCAGCAATCGCGCCATACCGACTCGCCCCGCCTCGACCGAGGAGGCCATGCTGGGATGAAACTCCTGGTCGACAAAGTTCAGGTTATTTTCACGCAATACGGCGCGAAACCCTTCCAGCCTCTTTCCGGCCCGGATGTCGCCCCTGATGTCGTGGCCGACATAGCCGATGCGCCGGTAATTGTGCGCCAGAAGATGCTCGGCGCTTGCGCGGCCCGCCATGCGTTGCGATGACCCCACCACGATATCGATGCCCTCCCCATCGATATCCAGAAGCTCGACTACCCGCACGCCACACCCCTTCAGCATCGCCCGTGCGCGATCGGTATGCTCCAGCCCTGCCACCAATATGCCTGCGGGCCGCCAGCTCAGGATCGACTCGATCAGGGCCTCTTCGCGAAGCGCGTCATAGTTCGAAACCCCGATGACCGGCTGAAACCCGGCGGCTTCCAGCACGGTGTTCACGCCAGCAAGGACTTCGGGCACCACGGTGTTGCCGACCGAGGGGACCACGATGCCGATCAGCTTGGACGACATCGACGCCAGCGTGCCGGCGATCCGGTTGGGAACGTAATTCAGGTCGTCGGCGGCTTTGAGGATCTTGTTGCGCGTCGACAGCGAAACCGATCCATGGTTGCGCAACACGCGTGAAACGGTGCTTTCCCCCACGCCGGCACGCCGGGCGACGTCCGTGATGGTGACAACCTTGGCGCGGTCACCGCCCGTGGCCGGCTCTGCCTGGTAAGGCGGCGGGGGATCCGCCTCGGGCGCCGCCTTTCCTTTCTGGGGACGGGACGGGCGCGCGCCCTGCTTTTTTCTGCCGGACTTTTTCATCACATGCGGCGGACATGATAGCTGACGCCGGGCTCATCCTTGACCTTGAGGACGAAGTTGGCCGAGTCGCTGATGATCGTCACCAGATAGGTCCCGGCAGGCCTGTCCCACTTGGCAAACACAAGGTCGGACTCTTTCTGCCGATACGTCTGGCCATTCTTCAGGACCACCGTGAATGTCCCGTTCCGGGCGAACTTGTAGGATTCCATCGGCACGTCGCTGGCAAACGGTTTGGTCGAGCCCAGCACATCTGCAATGAAGCCGCGGGATTTTTGCGGTGGCGCCCGGCGGCTGGTTTCCGCGCCGGAATAAGCTGCGCCAGGGGGCGGTACCAGCCTGGTCTGGGCGGAGGGCGCCGGCGTAAGGCCCAAAATCTCGCGCATCGGCTGGGCAGAGCCGTAGAAACAATCAAGCCACACGCGATTGTCCGCGATTCCGGCGCAGCGGGCAGCGCCGGACATGACCTCATCCCGCGTGGGCTCGGCTACCGCACCTTGCGCCAGGAGGACAAGCCCCACCAGAAGAAACCTGCATCGCATGACCAAGCCCCGCAAATGTTGCGGCCCTTTTGGTAAGCCATGTCATGCCACCAGACAACGGGCACATGTCTCAACCCGGGGCGCGTGGCCGGACGTTGGGGGCCGTTGCCATTGGACCGGGCCCCTGAAACATTATCGCCGCAATCGACCGTGCATGAGAGCAGGATGCCAAGCGCAGAGACCAGGATCCGGAAAGTGTTGATCTCGGGCCGCGAGATTTTCATCTGTGACAACATCATTGACGAGATGATGGTGAAACAGGTGGGCGCGCTTGTGCGCGCCTTGCACTATGTGCGCAAGGAGAAAAGCCGGCCTGGTGTGCCCGGGCTTGCCGCCGTTTCCGATATTCCGGCGGAACGGATCGCCACGGACCCTTTCCTCCTCAGCCTCAGGCAGGCGGTTGAGCGCCTGTTTCCAGACGAGCAGTTTTCCAACCAGCGGGCTTACGTCAATTGCAGCATCTTCGGGGACAGCTACTATCTTCATCGCGACTGCGCCATCGAGGACAAGCATGTCACGGCGCTTTATTACGCGAACCTGGAATGGCAACCCGACTGGGGCGGCGAGACCATCTACTATAATGACGATGATGACGGCGAAATCGCAATTACGCCGCGGCCAGGACGGCTTGTCGTCGCGCGCGGCGCGATCCTGCACCGTGGCAATGTGCCGGCGCGCGGTTGTTACGAGGAACGCTACACGCTGGCCTACAAGCTGAATTCCCTGGGCGCCGCACCCTCAAAATAATAAGTGCGTATTTCAATGCCCGGCGGGCAATGCGAAGGCGACCACATCATCCGCGCTGGCCGGCACACCGGCATTGTTGCCGCCGGTGGCCACAACTGCTATGTACTGACGCCCATCCTTGCCGCGATAGCTGACCGGACCGGTTGAGGCCGTTGCCGGCAGCTTCACGTCCCACAACAGCTTGCCCGTCATCGTTTCAAAGGCGCGAAAGCGGCTGTCATCGGTCGCTCCGATAAAGGCCAGTCCGCCGGCCGTGACCATGGGATTGCCCAGATTGACCCGGCCGGTGTTGCGTTGATCGGCCGGCAGATCCTCGCTGATGCCAAGAGGCACCTGCCATTTGATCTGGCCGGTATTGACGTCCACGCCGCTGAACTGTCCCCAGGGCGGTGCATTGCAAGGCTGGCGCGTCTTGGGATTCCAGAAATAGAGATAGCCGTCTTTCATCTCGAAACTGCCATCGGGGCGCGCAATCAGCGTGGCCAAGGCCGCGAGATTGTTGGTGTTGACCACCAGCATGCCGCGTCCCGGGTCGAACGCAGCGCCGCCCCAATCGACGCCGCCCAGGCTGCCTGGAAAGCTGGCGACCGCGGAATCGGTTCGCAAGGGCTGGAACGGCTTGGCCGGCACCACATGCTTGTCCGCGATCAGCTTCTCGCAGAAGGATTTCAGCTCCGGCGTAACGTTCGCAACATCGCCCTGCTCGTAGCTGGTCTTGGCGAGTGGCGGCGTCACCGACATCGGCTGGGTCGGCCACGGCTTCTCTCCCGGAACATCGGTATCGACCGGCACAGGCACTTCCCTGGTTTCAAATAACGGCTTCCCGGTCACCCGGTTTAGAAGGAAAAGTATCGACGTCTTGTTCATCACCGCGATTGCGGGAACAGCTTTGCCGTTTTGCTTCACACTGACCAAAGTCGCGCTGGGCAGGTCCAGGTCCCAGATGTCGTGATGCACGGTCTGGAAGTGCCAGAGATGTTTTCCGGTTCTGGCTTCCACCGCGACGATGGAATCGCTGAACAGGTTTTCGCCATGACGGTCGCCCCCCCACCGGTCGAAGGCGGGCGCGGCAATCGGCAGGTAAACGATGCCGCGGTCGGCATCGCCGATGACGGTGGTCCAGACATTCACGCCCGAGCGGCGCTTCCAGCTGTCGCCTTCCCAGGTGTCGTGTCCGGGCTCACCGGGCTGTGGGATGGTGTGGAATGTCCACAGATGCTTGCCAGTGCGGACGTCAAAGCCACGAACATCGCCCGACGCACCCTGTGCGGGCGCTTCCTGCACACGGCCGCCCGTCACAATGACATCACCCACCACCGTCGGCGGAGAGGAAAAACCATAGAAAGCATTGGGAGAGCCGTTGAGCATGTCGGGCGTCTTCACATTCGCGATGCCGTCGGCGCCGAAATTCCTGACCCGCTCGCCCGTCGCGACATCGAGCGCAACCAGATTGCCGCCCCGGGTCGCAACGATGATGCGCGGCTTTTCCCGGCCATGGCCCGGCCAATAGGTGACACCCCTGCTCGCCGGCGCGTCTGCGCCCATGAAGTCGTAGGCCCAGACCTGCATGCCCGACGTGGCATCCAGCGCAACGACCCGGCGATAGGGCGTCGCCAGAATCATCAGCCCGTTCACGACCAATGGGGTCATTTCCGAACCGATAAATTTGCCGCCCGGCCGCCCCCGCTCCGGTGATGCCGCCTGCCGGTTGGCTGCCGGAACGTCCAGGCTGGCGGGCCGCATATGAAAGGTCCAAGCGGGCGCCAGCGCCTGGACATTGGCCGGTGTTACCTGCCGCAGCGGCGAATAGCGCATATTCCCCGGATCCTGGCCATACGCACTCCATTCGTCAGACGAGGCAACGGAACGGCCAGACGCCGCCGGCACGCACAAGAGCAGGGCGCAGGGAACAGCCAGAAGCCATTTGGGAAAAATCGCGGGTTTCATGTGTCTCCTGACTGCGCCGCCAATGCCACTCTTCAAATGCCACGCGGATCAACGCGGCGCATTTTCATCTCCAGTCCGCCCCCGCTATGCCGGCAACCTGGGATCCACCTGCCAGAATGTCCTGCCTTTCAAGTCCGCCAGCGGGCCTGCCACGCGGCTTGCGCCGCCAACCTTGCCCAGAATGTCGCTTTGCATCTGGCCAACCACGGGCATGCGCGGCAGCGGCTTGCGGCTGGAGATGGTGAGCTCCAGCGTCTTGGGATCGAACGCGATCTGTGCATCGGCAATCACGGAATTCTTGTCCCAGCCCTTCAACCCGCGCCAGGCCGCAAGGTCATAGAATTTGAGATGGGTCCAGGCCTGGGGATCGTAATCGGGGCCCGGCTGGCCTTCAAACAGGGCCTGAAACTGCTGCGGCATGTCGACATAGACATTCCCGTCCGCCTGGTTGTCGGTGTTCAGGAAGTTGATGGCGGATTTGCATTTCGCGAAAATATTGTTGGCGACATTGTTGCCGCTCGCGTGGATCTTGATATTGCGATCCTGCCGGATGATGGCGAAGATTCCCGCATTGTCGCAGCGTCCGATCAGGTTTTGCGTGATGGTGAGATTGTCGGTGGCATTGTCGAAGATACCCGACCCCGCACATCCGCGCTGACCGGGCGTGCCCGGTTCGGCGTTGCGGACATCCCAGATGATGTTGTTGTCGATCGCGTTATGCCCCGGGTTCATCTCCATGTGAACGGCGGCGCCCACCGTCAGGACATCGGCGAAGATGTTCCTGGTGATGCGGCAATTTTCGTTGTCGACATCCCACCAGGCGGCATTGGCATGGCGCATGTGGCGCACCACATTGCGCCGGAACAGCATGTTCTTGGCGCGGTGGAATTTCGCGCCGGCAGCTTCCCAGCCACGCTCGGCGTCGGCCCAGCCGCACCATTCGATCAGATTGTCTTCCACCAGCGTGTTGGTGGTGCCCATGCCGCCGATGCCTTCGATGCCGCAATAGCGGATGGTGTTGCGGCGAATGATTTGCGATGCACCGGGCTGGCGCGCACCGCGGCTGTTGCCATCCATGCCGATGACAAGCCCGGCGCCATTGGCCCATTCCAGCGTGTTGTCCTCGATGATCCAGTGATCGCCGCCGGACAGCGAAACCATGCCATATTGCGGGAAGGGATAGGCATTGCCGGCATGCTGGAAGGTCAGGCCCTTTATCCGGATGAAGCTCACCCCGCTTTGCGCAGGCACGAAGGTATGCTGGCGGGTGGTAATCTCGATCTGGTGATCGGCCGGAGTGCCCGAGGCCAGCCGGACATAGACGGCCGTGCCGGAAGTTTCAGCCCAGAAACGTGCCTCGGGCGATCCGCCCACTTCCTGCATGATCGGTCCGCCGCGCCGGCGTGGCGGCATGCCCAACTGCGGCACGGGCGGTTTGGTGAAATCCGGAACGTCCGGCAACTTGGCCATCGCCAGTTCGCGAAGCTGTTCCATCGGCTCCAGCGGCTTGCCATCGACAAAAACCAGGCCGCGGCGGCGGAGATAAGGCCCCATATCCGAGATCTTGGTATCCAGCCATCCCCAGCTGCCCATGATGCTGGGCAGCGCAAAAGGATTGTAGGCATCGGGAAACATCGCGCTGGTCAGGTCATGGCGCCACACCGTGACTTCGCTTGCGGGGTCGGCGGGCGCTCCCGGCGGACGGAAACCAGCCGTCACTGTTTCCTTCTGCCAACCGTCCTTGAGAACTTCGGAGCCCTTGATGAAAACTTTCGCACCCGGGGCCGCTTCATAGCTGATCATCTGGGTGGGGCCGGCGCCGCCACGCGCGGGGCGGACACATTCGCGATAGGTGCCGGCGGCAATGACCACCCGCTCACCGGGCTGGAGCACTTGCGCCGCCTTGTTGATGGTGCGGAACGGCCGCGCCTTGTCGCCGGGACCATTGTCATCGGCGCTCGGGGATGTGTTGTCCACATAATAGGTCTTGGAGAATACCAGCGGCTGCTCCCAGCGGCTGAACTCCGTGCCATCGGCCAGACGGGAATCGTCCGCCCCCCTGCCACGCGGCTGGGCTGATGCCTGCCCCCACACGCCCGCGTCCAGGCTTGCGATAGCCCCGATGGCCGCAGCACCTTCCATGAAGCGACGGCGGCTTGGCGATCGGGGGCCGGTGCCATTTTCCGAAACACGCGCCAACGCGATCAATTCGTCATGTTCTGTTTTCATGATGGGATCCCGGTCATCTGTTGTGGGTACATGCCGGCGCGGCATCCATCGCATTTGCGAAATCGCAGCACCGCACGACCCATACCTCTCTGCTTCGCTCGTCTTTGCGAGCCAGGAAGTTAGCGTTACCATTTCCCGGCCGCGCGTCAACGCTCGAGACCGTGCCTTTTGGGACTTGTGTGGGCGCCAGCGCCACGCCGCGGGTTCGCGCGCGGGCGGCGACCCGCCAAGCCATTCCATCGACGCGGCTGTCCGCGCAGCGAACGCAGGATTGATTACGGCGCCTACCGATAGCTGAGGTTGTCCGTGGGGCAAGACGGCTGGATGGCGGCAATCCGGACAGGCTGATGATGCATGGCGGCGATCATGCGCGCATCCCGGGCATAAATATCCGGTACATATTCGATTGCGCCGTCCACGCCCGGACGGGCTGTCCAATACACGACATATATCGGCAGTTTGCGCGTCAGCGGCAGATAGCGGGTCTGGCCCTGCCCGATGGCGTCGCGTATCACCGCCATGGAATCGGGCCCGGCCGCCAGCGCAAAGGTCGCCAGGGGCAGTATCTGCTCGACCCGGATGCAGCCATGGCTCTGGGCGCGATTGACGCGGCGGAACGCCGCCTTCCCGGGCGTGTCATGGAGATAGACGTCGAACCGGTTGGGCAACTCGAGCTTTATCTCGCCCAGCGGATTCTTTGCGCCCGGCGCCTGGCGTAACCGGTACGGGAATGTTCCGGCGGGTATCCCGCGCCAATTTATGTGCAGACCGTGTGGGTCATCCGGCGGCCCATCCAGAAGCACCATGTCCTCCTTGGCCAGCCAGGCGCGATTGCGCTTCAGCTTGGGCAAGATCTCCTTCACGGCGATGGAATGGGGCACGGTCCAGGCCGGATTGATGGTCAAGCCAGCGCCTTCCGCGCGCAGGATCGGGGTGCGGGTATCCGGCTTGCCCACGATGACGCGGGAAGAAAGAACTTCCCTCCCTCCCAGCCACATGGTCAGTTCGGCCGCCGCGGCATTGACCTCAATGCGGTCCGCCTCCGGCCGCGGGGGAAGCCAGCGCCAGCGCTCCATGTTGGCCATCAATATCAGTCGGCGCTCCTGGTCGGGCTCTTCTGCCAGGGCCTTCTTCAGTGCCAGGTATCCCGGCTGCGATGGCGCCAGACCTGCCAGCATCGGGGCAAGGCGGTTTGCCTTGAGCGCCTCATACAGCATGGCCTGCGCATCATCAGGCCTGGCCGGCAGTTCAATGTCGGAATCGACTTTCAGGTCGGTGCGTCCCGAAGACAGCTCCTGCATGTAAGATAGCACCGCGCCCGTCAGGACGGTGCGGTCGCGATCACCGTCGCCGCTCAAGCTGACACGATAGCGATCCGGGTCCAGTCCCTCGGCACCGGCATTCGCCAGGACCGACAGGGCGGTCTGAATGTTGGGCTGCGTCCAAGCGTAACGCGCCGCATCGACCAGGATCGGCTGGTCCGCCCGGCCGATCGCGGCAAGCGCGAACCAGATACAGAAAGATAAAGGCGCGACTTTCAGCATGCCGCCACCCTGCCCGACCCGCCTTGGCGGGACCTTGATCTGACGCAAGGCGGAAGCGTCACGCACTGGCGGAAGCGGCCGGCGTACCTACACAGAACGCTACCAGGTTCTCACCCTGCCAACATCGACATGGACAAAGTCGGATTGGGGATAATAGCCCACGCCGCCGCCGCGCTGGGCAAGTGCGGCCGCCCGTACCGACGCCAGGGGCCTTCCGGCGATCCGGATGTCGATCGCCATGCCGCGCATGTGCAGGCTTTTCGACGCCACGCCCGAATGTTCGTGCTCACTGCGCAACATTGCGTTGGTCACAGGCGAGCGGTAGCCGGAAATGACGGTAAGAGGCGCACTGGTTTCCAGCTGGGCGCGCAGCACGGACAGAAGATCCAGCAGAGAGGGATCGATCGGGTGAATTTCGCCCGTACGGAAGTCCCGCAGCAGCTTGTCGACTTCCGCCATCGCATCCGGCAGATATTGACCTTCGGCCCAATAATCCAGCTTCAACCGTTCGCCGGTATGAATATTCTCGAACGCAAGCGAGCGCTTGTCGGTCTTCGCCAGCGCAGGCCGGGCGACGAAGAGGCTTGAGCCGATCCCGGCAAGAAAATGGCGGCGGCCGGCGTTCAATGAGCTGACTTTTCTGGGCATTCGCGCTCCTGTACTGTGCCAGAATAGCCGATGCCAATATCAGGCATTTGATCCGCCGCAAGGCGCGCGGTTCTCCTGGCATTCAATCTTGCCGGGCGAGGTGACCCATGAAGCAAGATAACATACCCTATCATTGTCTGGTCTGGCTGGACCACACCGTGGCACGGGTTTACGCGGTACGCAGGCTGGATATGTCCCCCTTGACGGTCATCCATGCCCCGGACCGCGGCCACGGCAATGTTCATCACCTTGCCGGAACACCCGGGCCAGGACATGAACCTCATGACGCCACCTTCCTGCAGCAGACGCTCGACGCCATCAAGGGTGCCGGCAAAATCCTCATCGCCGGTCCGTCGGACACCAAGCACGCATTGAAACGGTTTATCCACACCCATGCACCGGCCCTGGACCGGCGCATCGTCGGTGTCGAGCCGGCCGATGATTGCGGGGAGCAGGAGCTGCACAATTTTGCGGCGCGCATCTTCCATCGCAGCGATCGCATGGATCCGGCCGGGTCGTGACAACCGGCAAGCAGGTACTGGTAATCAACGGCAACCCCGATCCGTCACCGGACAGGCTGACCAGCGCACTGGCGGGCGCCTACCTGCAGGGAGCGACAGATGCCGGTTGCCGCGTCCGGTGCATCAATGTGGGCGACCTGGACTTTACGCTGCTCAGAAGCGCCGTGGCCTTTGCCGCCCGTCCAACCGGTACAATCCTGCGCGCACAGGAGGCTTTCCTTGCCGCCGACCATGTGATGTTTGTCTATCCCTTCTGGCTGGGTGGCCCGCCCGCCCTGCTGAAGGGATTCATGGAACAGCTGGCTTGCGGCCAGTTCCTTCTGGGCGAGAACAAGAGCGGATTTCCCAAGGGCCAACTCAAGGGCCGTTCCGCCAGCGTCATCGTCACTATGGGTGCGCCACCGATCCTGTATCGCCTCATGTTCGGCCAGCACGGAATAAAGGCTTTCAACAGCGGCATCCTTAGCCTGGCCGGTTTCTCGCCCGTCCGCACGCATGTCTTTGGCGGCAAGATGATCACCCCGCCCAACACATCGGAAGTCATCAGCAAGGTTCAGAAGCTTGGCGGGCAACTCGCCTGAGCCACCCGCGCCAAGCTCAGTGGCTCACCAGCACGCAGAAATCGGGGTCCAGCAGCACGTCCGAGGTCACTCCGCCGAACATCCACTCGCCCAGGCGGCTGTGGCCATAGGCGCCGGCCACCAGCAGGTCGCACTTGCGGTCCAGCAGCGTGGCGTGCAAGTAGCCTGACTGCAGGCTGGATGTCTCTATCGCCTGTGCCGACGCTGCGATGCCGTGGTGCTCCAGCCATGTGGCGACGTCTTTCACCCGATGGTTCGCGACGGTCATTCCCTTGTCGGTGGTGATTTCGAGCACCGTGGCATTGCCGGCCGCTTCCAGCAGGGGAAGCGCATCGGCCACCGCCCGCCGGGCCTCGCGCGTGTCTTTCCAGCCGATGAAAACATGCTTCATGGCAAGGCGGGTGACGCCCTGCGGCACGATCAGCACCGGCCGGCCGGCTTTCAGCACCAGATCGCCGATATTGACCCGGCGGCTTTCATCCAGCAGGGAAGCGCCGATATCCTTGCCGGTGATGATCAGATCGGCACACCGGGCATTGTCGGCAACATAGTCCGCCAGGCTTCCAAGGGTGACCTCGGAGCGCCATTCGCTCACCGGCACCCGGCCGGCCATGGCCTCGCGAAACTGCGCGCGGCAAGCCTCCAGTTCACGGTTCAGTTCCTGGCGCTCCTCGGTTTCGACTTCCGCCATGACGAAGCCTTCGGAGTAAAGCGCCTGGACAGGCTGCGCCGCGGCGATGCCGATGACCTTGGCCGAGAACATCCCCGCGAGCTGCCCGGCGACGCCCAACACGCCTTCATTGTCACCATTCGCATCCAGGTGAACCAAAATCGTCTTGTAGGTCATGGCTGCCTCCAATTTTGCATTCGCAGCCTAGGCCTGGCGATTACGGTCACCTTGATTCGCCTCAAAGAGGCATGCCTTTGACCGTGATCAAGGGCGAGGCCGGGCATTTCCGGCAAATAGAACCATGGAAACGCCGCTTCTAGATCCGGTGCCGGATTTGCCGCCTGTCGCGGGCCCGCCCAACCGGTTAAGCCCTGCCGCCGCTTTCTGCGCGATAATCGCCCTCGCCTGTGGTATTGCGCTGTTTCTGATCCTGGCCTTTTACGGCCTGATCCCCGCGTTCTGACGGTGGCGATGGAAGTGGAATTGCAACGCGCCGGTCTCGCCGTGGCGATCGGGCTGCTGATCGGCATCGAACGCGGCTGGCAGGAGCGCCAGTCCCGCGATGGCGCCAGGGTCGCCGGCATACGCACCTTCACCCTGATTGGAACGCTGGGAGGCTTGTGCGGTATCTTGGCCGCAGCCTCCCCTTTCGCCATCGGCCTGTGTTTCTTGGGGTTTGCTTTACCTTTTGGCGCGCTGGAATGGCGGCATAGCCGGCAATCGGGCAATTTTTCGGCGACGAACTTCATCGCCGGCCTGCTGACCTTCGCCCTTGGCGCCTATGCCACGGCGGGCGATATGACGGTCGCCGCGGCGGTCGCGGTCGCCACAGCCGTGGTGCTGGCAGAAAGGCGCCTGCTTCACGGCTTCCTCAAGAACCTGCGCTGGGTGGAGTTGCGTGGGGCGCTGGCGCTGCTGGTCATGACGGTGGTGCTTCTGCCCGTCCTTCCCGATCGCACCGTCGACCCCTGGCAAGCCCTCAACCCCTACCAGATCTGGTTGATGACGGTCCTGGTCGGTATCACCTGTTACGGCGGCTATGCCGCGGTGCGGATGGGTGGCCAGCACAAGGGGCTGTTGTTCGGAGGCATAGCCGGCGGCATCGCGACATCCACCACCGTCACCTGGACCTTTGCGCGGCTGGCGCGCCAAAATCCGTCGCTTCGCGCAGATGTCCTGGCCGCCATTCTGGCGGCATGGGTGGTCTCGCTTCTGCGCATGACCGCCCTGGCGGTTGTCATTTCGCCCGCATTGCTGGCGCCGTTGACGCGGCCCATTGCAGCATCAGCCGGCATATTGGCGATTGGGGGCTTTGCTGCCTGGCAAATGGCCCGGCGTACGCAGCCCCAGACGTTGAAATTGCGCGACCCCTTTGAATTCTGGCTGATGCTGCGATTTTGCGCACTGCTTTGCGGCATCATGCTGCTGTCGCGGTTCGTGTCGGCGCAGCAAGGCGGGCAGCAAGGCGGCCTGTTTGCATTGGGCGGGCTTTCGGGCCTGCTGGATGTCGATCCCATCACCCTTTCCATGGCGCGGCTGGCCCAGGACAACGGCAAGCTGGAGATCGCCGCACAAACCATAATGGTGGCTGCTGCGGCCAACGGGCTGGCCAAGGCTTTTCTCGGTTCGGTTTTCGGAGGCTGGCGGCTGGGAACATTACTATGCCTGGCCGCGGCAGGCGCGCTCGCGGCCGGCCTGGGGGCCCTTCAACTGGCCTAGCTCTCCGCGCGCGGCCGTTTGCGCGGATTGGGCTTTGATATCGCACCGATCATGCCGCCGGGCGCGACCATCCGGTCCGAAACGCCTGGCTCCAATGTGAGATACACATCACCCAGTGCCGAGCCGGTCACCTTTGCCGCGGTATCCGCCGGCAGGGGCAGATCATCGCGAATACTGACCCGCGCGATCGCGCCATACCGTGGCTTGTCGATGTCCAGGCTTTGCACCGAACCGACCCTGGCGCCCGAAACGCGCACGTCATCACCGACATCCAGCCCGGCAGCGTCCGCCAAGCTGACCCGGATCATATAGCTTCCCATATGTCCGGTGCCGGTTTTCTCGACGAGATAGACAGCGAACGCAATGGCGACAACGATGACGAGTGCGCTCAGGATAGTTTCAAAGAGATTGCCGCCCCGGTTCGCGGTGGGAACAGGAAGCGCCATCAGAAGCGGCTCACGATAAAGCCGCCGATACGCGGCAGAATGGCCAGGAATAGCAGCACCAGGACCAGCGATATGCCGGACACAAAGCCCGCGTCGTACCAGAAACCCGAATTGGGAAAGGCGTAGGGCCGAACCGGCAGGAACAAGCTTCCAGCAAGCGCGAGGATAGCGGTCAACCCATGCCAAAATCCCAACAGGAATCCCGGACCGGCCACGTCGGTGTGAGGCTGGCTGGCGCAACCGAACATCATCAGCGGTGCGGCAAGGAGCGGGAGCCGCCCCATCAGCGAATCTGTTCCTGATTTCATCGCGGCGTTACCTCCCGCCAGCCCGACGGGCAGTGCAGTATGAAGGGATAAAAATCGCGGTATTTATCGCACCAGCGCCAGTGGCCGGGGCTAATTCCGGCCTCGCCATAGATGTCCGGAAAGGGTTGCCGCGAAGAACCGTAGAAGAACCAGGCCCCGCCCTGCCGCCACCACCAGCCAAGACGGCCGTCATGCCTGCCGTGGTACCACATGCCATGGCGTGGACCCGCGCGTCCGTCTCCGCCATTGGGATGTGGGAGTCGCATCAGCTTTTCCGCGCCCCTGGGAATATCGGTACCGGCATCGGGCTGCGCCAGAGCGGGCAAAGCCGCCAGCATCACCACCAAAACTGACAGCCTGGAGATAATCAAGGCCGTGGCGCTGGAGTTTTGGCAGCGGCGGAAGGCCCCGCCAGATAGGCCACGAGCGCGCTTATCTGCTCGGGCGAGACAAACCAGAGATGATAATTCATCGGCGGCGCAATGCGCCCGGCGATGGCAAAGGACTGAAGCTGAAGCGTGAGATAGCGTGCATGCTGGCCCGCAAGGCGCGGCGTGGTGCCGCCACCTTCGCCCGCTGCACCATGGCAGCTGGCGCAGGCCGGAAGCTGTTTTTCACCCTTTTGATAGATACGCATGCCGGCCTCCTGGGTCTTTGCGGACGGCAGCGCCGCGGGCGGCTGCTGGCCGGCGTAAAATCTCGCCAGGGGGCCGATGACCTGACGGCTCAGTTCCGGCGCCATGTCGCCCATGGCGTGGATGGCGCGCGGGGATTCACGCAAAGGATAGCGGAAGCTGTCCAGCCGCAGCTGCAGATAGCGCAGCTGCTGGCCATTGAGGCGGGGCACGCTCGGGTCCGTGCTGTCGCCTTTCTCGCCATGGCAGCCCTGACAGCTGCGCGCCCGCAAGGCGACTGCAGCCTTCTCCGGCGATTGTGCCGCCGCAGAAAACCCATGCATTGTCAGGATGGCGGCGAGTGCCAAAGCTCGAGCGGGTGTCTTCATGCGGGACTCCATAATGGAAAGCGGCATGAGCGCCCTGGCGAGCGTTGGGCGATCAACCAGGGCGCCTTTGCGGCCGGGGCGGGCTTCAGGCCGCTTTCACTTCGACTTTCTGTGTGAGCCGCTGGCTGCCCGACGTGGGCACGGACACCGTCAGAACGCCGTGGTGAAACTTTGCTTCGATCTTGCATTGGAATCCTGCCACGCCAGGAATCGGCAGGCCTTGCGGCAGATCAAATGACGCGGGAATTTCAGCGTGCCGGGCGCTCCAGGGACGTAACAACATAAGGCTCGCGGGTGGTGGGGGCCGGATATGGAAAGCCAGGCGGACAGGCGGACTTGCCCCGGGCCTTGCAGCCCGGCGACAGAACGCCCATGGAAATGAATTCGTCGTCGATCTGCGGATCATGCCGGCGCGCATCCATGACGTCATCCACCCCGCCATTCTCGCCAAGGAACAGACGCGCCAACCCCCTTCCGAACGATGCCTGCGCCAGGCCCGGCCGTGTGCTCAACGCCGCGCTATAATCGTCTATGGCCCGGGCGAAACGCCTGAGCCGAAGGTACGCAAGCCCGCGGCTGTTGAGCGTTCCGGGCGACTTCGGCTCCAGCGCCAGGGAACGGTTACAGGCCGCAAGCGCACGGTCCAGGTGCTGTCCGCTCGCCGCCTGGGTCCAGCAAAAGCCTGTCAGATAGGACGGCGTCCGTGGCGCCAGCGCCAGGGCCTTGCGAAATTGCAGTGCGGCGGCGGCATAGCTGTGCGCGCCGTTCAAGCTTTGGCCGTAGCCTGCCAGATTCTGGTGATCCTTCGGCTTCAATTTCAAGGCCACGCGAAAATCGCTCGCCGCGCGGTCGAAGCGTCGCATTTGCAGATAGGCATAGCCGCGCAGTTTACGCGCATCGGCATTGTTGGGGTTGATATCCAGCGCACGGGTGCAGGCGGCTTCTGCCCGCATCAGGTCACCGCGCTCCATCTGGTCCAGGCAGAAGGCGACAAACACCGTCTCCGCCATTTCCATTTTCAGAGGCTCTCCTGCCGGAGGCATCGGGTTCTGATGCTGGCCGGGCGGCAGTGAGACGGGCAACGGCTTGGCCACAGCGCTGCCCGCCATGCAAAGAAGTGCGATAACCAGGGTCCTGAAGCACCTTTGCGCCATGACACACTCCCATTTGCCTTATTCAACCTTCCCTATCCCGAGGGCGCCTTGATCGGGATCAACGCCCTCTGCCTTGCCGAATGGAATGCTGCCAGCATGGAGGAGCGCATGAACAACGGTGTTTACGTCCTGGCCGTGGCGATCAGCACCTTGCTTTTGTTCGCCGGGCTGCTGATCTGGGTATTCCACAGCCGTCCCGATGGGCTGACGGAGGAGGAAAGACGCCGGCGGTCCAGATACCTGGCCATCCGGCATGTGATCGCTGCGACAGCGGGCGTGGCCTGTTTCGCGGTGGTATTCACCTACACGGGCGATGCCGACCTGATGATAACCGTCAGCAGCGGACTGCTCGCGGCGGCCGCTTCCTATCTTGCAGCCAATATCGCGTTGGCATTTCGAAACATGAACGGGTGAGTCAGTCCCGGCCTGTTTTGCGAAGCGCGGGATCGCCGGCGGGCGCAACCCGCAGGCTCATGATGTAGGCCGCCAGATCCTCGATCTGTTCGTCGCTCAGGGTATAGTCGGGCATCCGCTCGTGTGAGGTGCTGAGCCAGACGGTAATGCGGGTGGATGTTTCCCCCGGCTGGTTTGCGATCCAGGAAAAGGACGGAACGCGGTCTGTCCGCAGGACGGGACTTTGCGTATCCACGACATGACAGTTGATGCAAAGATTGTGCGCCAGGCGATCCCCGGACTCGACGTGCACATCCGCAGCGGTTGCACCAGACGCCGTAATGGCCGCCACAAGCACCGGCAGGCATCTGGCCCATCCGTTGAACCCGACGCGCTGGCGGCCCATGTCAAGCAGCCACGGCATGGGCCACCACCGGTATCCTGGCCAGCCGGGAATTGCCATAGCGGTGATCCGATGTGATCTCCTGCCCCAGCCAGTCCGGCATCTCCACCCATTGGTGAGGCGTTTCAAGTTCAACTTCCGCCAGCACCAGGCCGCAATTGCGTCCCGCAAAACGGTCGACCGCCCAAACCAGGCTGTCTGCGCCGGGCACCAGATATCGCGTCTTCAAGATCAACTGCTCTGGCGAAAGCCTTGCCAGGGCTTGTTCAGCCTGCTCCGGCGCAAGAAGATACTCGAACTCCAGACGGCAACAGCCGTGCCGCCGGCCCTTGAACGTCAGCAGGCCCTTGCGCCGTCCTGCTTTGTCGACCTGGAGGCGGACACGAACGCTGAAACCAAGAGCCCGGCCAAAATAGCCCTGGGTGATCGAAACCGATGTCTGCGCTGCCGCGATGGAGGCAACCGGGTCTTTCACCAGGAAGCGCCGTTCAATTTCAACCGCCATGATCGCCCTTCGCTTCCCGCGAGATCACTGCAGCGGTAAAATTGCGTGCGCTCCGCTGCCTGATTTCATGGCTGCGATGATCTGCCGGTCCCGGTCCCAAAGCCTTGATTTGCCTCAAACCGCTTCAGACCGCCTTGCCGATCGCCAGGCCGATTCCCGCCGTCAGGGCCATGGCCATCACACCCCAGAATGTTACCCGCACCACGGCCCTAGGCATGTTCGAACCGCCCGCCCAGGCGCCCAGCGCCCCCAGCAATCCGAGGCAAATCAGGGAGAGCAAGGCGACCGCAGCCGGTATGAGACGCACGGGTGCCAGCAGGACTGCCGCAACAGGCAGCACGGCGCCGACCGAAAAGGAAAGTGCGGAGGCCATGGCAGCCTGCACAGGGCGCGCCGCCAGAACTGCAGAGATGCCAAGCTCGTCCCGCGCATGCGCCGACAGGGCGTCGTGCGCCATCAGCGCATGTGCGACCCGGTTCGCCAAGTCCCGGTCCAATCCGCGCTTGACGTATATTCCTGCAAGTTCCATCTCTTCGCCGGCCGGATCGGTGCGCAGTTCTTCGCGCTCCCGCGCAAGATCGGCACGTTCGGTGTCCGCCTGCGACGCGACGGACACATACTCGCCGGCTGCCATGGACATGGCGCCGGCCACCAGACCGGCAACAGCGGCGATCAGAATGTCACTTTTGGAGGCCGCCGCCAGGGCCACGCCGACACAAAGGCTTGCGGTGGAAACGATTCCGTCATTGGCCCCCAGGACAGCCGCCCGCAACCAGCCGATGCGGCGAATGCGGTGCCGCTCTCCATGCCGGCGGTGACGACCGTTCGGGCGCACCTACCCGACCATGAAGACCGGGATGGCGCAATCGGCGAGGAAATCGCGGGTGGTGCCACCCAGGACGATTTCGCGCAGCCGGCTATGCCCATAGGCGCCCATCACCAGAAGATCGGCGTCACAGCCATAGACCATCTCCTTCAACACCCGTGATTCATCCTTTGCGGCATGCTGGACTCCGACACGGGCGGTGACGCCATGCCAGCGCAGCGTGCTGGCAAGCTTTTCAGCGGAACCGCGATCGGTTTCATCGCACACCTCATCGTTCGACACCGTCAGGACGATCACCTCGTCGGCATGGATCAGGATCGGCATCGCCGCGGTCATGGCGCGTGCGCATTCCGGGCCCACTTTCCAGGCAATGGCAACCTTTCGTCCCAGTTGCGGCAAGGCCTTGCGAGCCGCCAGCAAGAGCGGCCGTCCGGAGCGCATCAGGACGCTCTCGATCCGTTCAGCGGAGAGGACCTCCTCCCGCGCCATGACAACAAGATCATGGTAGCGCGCTTCTTCCAGCGTTTCGTTGAGCAACGAATGAACCTGGCGCCAGGAAGCCGAAACGGCGCCGTCACACGGCTTGTCCGTTTCCAGAAGATTGTGGCGCTGGCACGCCTCATCATAGGCCAGCTTGGCGCGTCCCAGGCGTTCGTTCTGCTCATCGGCCAGCCGCCGGCTCGCGGCATCCTGGTCTATCAGGTAATCGGACGTCGTGGCTTCGACCAGGGCAGCGGCCTCACGGGGACCCACGCCAACATGCAGGCAGGTGATATGCGCGCCATCGATTCGTGCCGCGGCCACGGCGGTATCCATCACCGCACGGTGCACCATAGCCGGTCAGAGAAGCCAGAATTGTCTTCGGCATGGCATATCCTCCGCGCTAGTGTGAAAGAGAACCGGCAGCGTCTGCCGGGCCAGAACATCCCGCGTACCCGCCCAGCATAAACTCGCGGAAGCGTGAATGGCCATAGGCGCCCATCACCAGCGGTCGGCATCAATCTCGTGCGCGGCAACTCTCAGCGCCTTCGGCAATGGCGCCTTCCTCATGCGTGCGCTGCTCCAGCGTGTAGTCGATTTTGTGGGTGGACAGATATATCCAGGTCCGAAAGCGTGCTTGTCTTTGCGTTGCAGCATTCACGATGGACAGCACGAACCTTCCTGGCCCGGACCAGAACGGCATTGCATCGGACAGCGCCCGCAGCGGCGCGGCTGTAATCCCAGGCCACCAGGACGGTGTCGAGTGCGCCAACGGCTTGGCGCCGGCCCGGACGGCACCAGCATCGTCGGCCGGCCACTGTCAAAGATCGCGGCCGCGACATAATTGCGGTCGAATTCTTCAATCTGCGGCACCGGCAGAATGACCAGATCGTGCAGCCTTGCCAGATCCACCAGCGCGTCAGCAGAAGGATATAGCGGCGTCACGCTGCGCCGGATATCGAGCATGACGCCGGCGCTGACGCATGCCTTCTGCAACAATTCCGATTGCGCCTGGGCATTGCGCTCGCTCACGGTGACGCTCTCGCGCATCATTTGCGGAACGTCCGCGGCGAAGGTGCCCATGACCACCGGCCAGCTGGCTTCATCCTGGTTCAGTTGCGGTATCTGGGCAGTCAACCGGGCGCCCAGGCTCTGGGCCAGGCCGGCCACGCCTTCAAGCATCCGCGGCGGTGCGGGATCGGGAAAAGTCGGGAGCGAAACAAGAATCTGCCTGATCATGGAGCGCACTCCGCATGCCCGGAAAACCTAACGCGGCTACGCTCAGCCCGCTTTGATCCGGCTCAATTGGCGCATGGCGCTTCCAACAGGCGCGCACTTTTTGGCGGTCAAAGCAGCGGAAAAAAGCCGCTGGGCACGGCAGACTTCGACTTGCAAGCCGGCGCTTTATCTCAAGCGGCGGACCTACACATGGTCGTCTGGATACCAGCGCACGCTCGCGAGCTGCGACGGTGGTGTGGTGGGCCCGCCCCGCGCACGAAGCGCACCAAAACAACCTGGCGGGACCGCCATGAGCGAGACGAATGGTGGGCCCGCCAGGAACCACTCCTGATAATTCTTCTCTTTGGATCAGCCTCTTAGCAAAACCACCATAGAAAATACCAACACTGATACCAACAGGTGCAGATTAGCAGCTATCTTTGGGTCGGGGCACGCGTTGTGGCGGGTATCCCGTTGTCGACGCGCTGATCTGGTTGGGCCTTACGGTCCAGCTCAACCACATTGCCGTTGCTGTCCAGACGACCAGGCACATCGAGGGTCTTCAGGAAAAACTCCTTGCTCGGTAAATCCACGATAGTGTTTTCCATCGCGGGAAACTGCGCCTCGCCCGTGCCCAGCGGCACTTCCTGGACGATCCGGGTGGTGACGGCCCGGATCATGGCGGCCTTTACGCTTTCAAAGCCCCTGTTGCGCGATTCGTCGGCGCCCAGCCTGCGGACCTGCGCCGGCTCGGCCGGATCGACCACATGCGCCGGCACCGCCTTGATCCGATATGCCATGGAGATACCCGTATAGCGGCCGGTTTTGAGATCGCGCATGCCATCGGCATTGCGCTTGAGCGCATAATAGAGGCCCACTGCGTCCTCATGGTCGCGAATTCCCTGCTCCGCGCCGGTCTGGGCGAAGGTGTTCTCGGCCAGTAGATCCAGCCAGTTGCGATAGCCGCCGACAAAGCCTGAGGCCGCCCTGCCGTCCGCATCAATGGTTATGCTAAGCCGTCCCCGGTGGAAATCAGCATCGCCCATCTGGTCGGGAAACCAGCCGATGCGGGGAACGTGCAGCCGGTCTACCTGTTCCGTTTCGACCACGCCATTCCGGATATTAGCTTTCAATTTGGTGTATTGCTCGCTCTTGACGATGCGATAGGAATAATCCGGGGCGACATTGGCGCGGGCATCGCGCACGATCTTGTCGGGCGAATAGCCGATCTCGACCGTGGCGTCGCTGTCGTTCAAGGGATCCTGGTTGCCAGACATCCGGATCACCACGGTGTAAAGGCCCTCCTGCATCTGGGTATTTTCGCGCAGGTCTAGGGTACCGCTTGCGGGATTGCGGAACGGCGCATCACAGCCCCAAGCCCGGTACAGAGCATTGTCGATGCCTCGCGCACCCTGCGGGCTTGTGAAGCCGCCGGTGTTCCGGTTGCCGTCCAGATCGAAGCCGTCGGCAATCCGGCTCACCACCTGGGGCTGGCCGGGATCTTCCGCGGCGAAAGGATTGACGTATGTCTCGATGCCCTTGCGCCAACCGCGATATGACACGGCGCGGCCCCAGACATAAAAGCGGACATAGGTCGGCAATCGCGCTTTCTCGATGCCAGGCGGAGCGATGATGTAATCGATCTCCTGCTTGCTGCGCCAACGCTGCCGCGACAGCGCCTTGCGCATTTCCGCTTCATCGTTGAAATGAGTGGCGCTGCCGCGGGCGCAATCGGCAGCCGGCGCGGTTTCCGCCATTCCTGCCCGGCCGCCGTAGCGGAAGGCAAAGCCGTATTCGCGCACCACAAAGCCGCGCGTCCAAGGGGCCGCCGCCGCAGGCTGCACCATAACGCAAGCCGCCAGGATCGTGGACCCCAGGAGAAATTTCGGCAGGCGCAGCATCAGGCCAGCAGATCGGTATAGGCGCTGCGGGTTTCCATGGAGCCCTTGCCCCAGTTGTCGACCGAAAGCCCCATTGCCTTCATCGCTGTCAGACCCACCCGCGACACCGCGTTGCCCCCGCCCGCGATGTGATATCCCGTCTTCATGCGCCCGTTGGCGCTGCCCGCCAGCATGATGGGAATGCCGTCCACGGCATGTATCTTGGCATAACTCTGGTCGCTGTAGGCGAAAACCAAACTGTGATCCAGCAAGGTGCCATCACCTTCCGGTATTGCGTCCATCTCCTTCAGGACACTGGCCAGCAGCTCCATGCTGTAGACATTGTACTGCGCGACATGCGGCTGGTAGCCAAGCACCGGATCGATCGCCTCCATATGGGTGGTAACGTGATAGCCCAACGGATCGCCCGGCACGAAGATGTTGGATCCCGGCTCGGAAATGGCGAGATTGAAAACCCGCGTCTGGTCGGTCGCCAGCGCCAGGGCGCCCAGCCGCGCCATCAGAGGCGTCACGACGCGCACATTGGGCAGCGCATAGTTCACCGCCATTTCGCCCGGCGCTGGCGGGATGGACACCTTGGCGACGACATCGGGACGTTGCAGTTCCGCCGCCATCTGCTGTTCGGTTTCGCGCACCGAGGTGAAATACTGATCCACCCGGGCCCGGTCGCCGGCACCCAGGTCGCGCACAAAGTCTTTGCGCTCGTCGCTGACGGCCGACAGCACACTTTGCTGCAGCATGACTTGTGGATCGGGTTTCCAGGCGCCGCTGGAAGGATCCTGGAATCCGGGCCCGAACAGGCGGGAATAAAGAGACAAAGGAGACGGCTCGGCCGGCAGCGTGTTGGCGCCGCCTAGGCTGGAATAGCAGTGCTTGGGATCCCCCGATGCGGCGGCCGCCACCGACTTGTAGCGCGTGCCGCGGCTGATGGAGTCGGCAATCGTCTGGTCGATGGTCTTGGAATCGAATTGCGACATCTTCGTCGGCGCAATGCCGGTCGCGATGGCCGCATTGCCCGACCAATGCTGGAAGTTGGGATTGTCATCCACCATCACGCGCATGCCGCTGAACACGTTCATCTTTTTCTTGAACGGTTCGAGCGGCTTCAACTGCACTGTCGTGTCGTAATCCTTGCCCGTCTTCCTGGGGACCCACAGAGATGTGGTCAGGCCAAGGCCGAAGAAGAATGTGCTGAAGCGGGTGGGAATGCGCTGGCCCGTCGCCGCCAGCGCTTGGCCCTTGCTGTCCAGGAAGCAATCCAGGAAAGGCACCGCCATCATGGCGGCGCTGCCCTGGAACATGCCTCGAAGGAGTGTTCTGCGATAAACCGGCACGGCGCTTCTCCCAAAAACTGGGCACGGACTAATGGCTAGCGGACGCTTGCTTCACGGCGGCGGGCGTGTCGAAAAATCCCGGACTTTCGACCAGCCCCTTGATCAGGGTGCGCATATGATAACCTGAATCGGCAAAGGCCCGATAGGCGGCTTTGAAGGTCCCGGCATCAACCTCCTCGGTATCGACCCCCTTGGCATAGGCATAGAGCTTGCGCGCCATGCAGGCCGGAAACTTGGGATTGTCGTGCAGGAACCGGCCAAGGCCGGGACCATCGCGGAAAGTCTTGCCCTGTAGGGTGGCCGACAGATCGATAGGCTGGCCATTTTCCGTCAGCCGCCGCCCGCCGATGGTGTCGAAACCCTCCAGCGACAGGCCGATGGGATCGCTGTGGGTGTGACAGGAGGCGCAGGTCGGCGTAGTGGCATGGGCCATCAGCCGTTCGCGCACCGTCTTGAGCGGTCCCGACGTGTCGTTGATGGCGGAAAAATCCACATTGGCCGGCGGCGTCGGCGTCGGTTCGCACAGGAAGATGTCCATCAGTGCCACGCCGCGCTTGGTGGGCGAACTTTGTCCCGGATGCGAGAACATCGCCAGCATGCTGACCTGGGTGACCAAGCCGCTGCGGCCCGAGCCCGTGGCAAACTCATATGGCATCCATTCGCCGTCAAACGAGAAATCCACGTCGTAGATCGCCGCCAGGCTGCGGTTGATGAAGGTCTTCCGCGTGGTCATCAGTTCGCGCACATCGCCATTTTGATGCAGGGCCAGGTCGATGGCGCCGCGTAATGTTTCTTCCCGCGCCGAGGACGCCATGGCGGCGCTCCATTTGGGATAGATCAGCGAGTCCTTGGACACGGTATCGAAGGTGTCCAGCTCCAGCATGTCGGCGAAGAAGGCGCGCATGCCCGCTTCCAGCCGGGGCGAGGCCAGCAGCCGGTCAACCTGATGATCCAGCCCGGCCGCCGTGTTCAGCGCACCGCTCTGCGCCGCCTCCAGCAGTTCGGCGTCAGGCGTGGTATCCCACATCAGGTAGCTCAGGCGCGTAGCGCGGCTGTATGGCTCCAGGCTGAGCCCCTTGCCGGACTGGTTCGCCCTTTCCTTGCGAAACAGAAAATTCGGCGACTGCAGCATTTGCGCCAGGCCGTAACGCAACCCACCATAAAAATCGCCGGAAGATTTGGTCATGTCCCGCGCCAGCTTCACCCGTGCCTGGCGCTCTACATCCGTCAGCGGACGTCGGAACAGCATCAGGCCGTAACGATCAAAGAAGGCGGCGGCGCAGGTGTCATCGGGCGCCTTGGCCGATTTGGGTATGCAGGACACCAGCTTACCCCGATGAGCTTCATCGGTGACTTGGATGGCGATGCTGTCGGCCATCTTGGAGAAGGATTCAAAACCCGCCGGCGTCACCGACAGGACCGAGGTGCTCGTCGCAACAAGCCCGCTGATCCGGATCTGCGGTTCGAACATGCCCTGGACGGCGATGTCCTTGCCGAAAATATCGGCGATGGAGTTGCGGTATTCCTGCTCGGACAGGCGGCGCAGCCCTACCACCGCATCGGCGGCCCAGGCTGCCGCGCTGCCGCAACAGACGCAGGCCAGAAACATGGCAATGGCAGCCTTGTTGCGCATGCGTCCTCCGATGGGCGCCAGCCTTGTCCCCGGCAGGCCGCCACCGGCGAATAGTAGGCCCGGAAAAGCGGCAATTAAAGTGGCCTGGCCGTTAGGGAAGAATTGTACCCGGGGGCCAGTCAAACTAGTCTCAACCGACAGCAAGACGCTCGGCATAAGAGCGCGGGGAGGCAAAATGGATCGACGCGAATTCATCCAGGCGGCGGCTGTGGGGGCGGCGGTGGCCGGCGCCGGCGTGACCGACGCCGAAGCCCAGGCATCCGCCATCCCCATCATCGACACCCATGTGCATATTTATGATCCCACGCGGCCGCAGGGCATTCCCTGGCCGAACAAGGAACAGCCGGCCAGCATCTATCGCCGCTTCCTGCCTGGGGATTACGCCAAGATCGCCGAGCCCCATGGCGTTGTGGGCGCGATCGAAACCGAATGCAGCCCTTGGATTGAAGACAATTACTGGGTGATGGACGTTTCCAAGAACGAACCCATCATGGTCGGCGAAGTGGGCGACCTGCTGCTGGGCCATCCCGACTACCGCGAGCATCTGGAGCGGCTCAACCGCAATCCGCTTTATGTCGGCATTCGCGTCTCCAACCTTTGGGGCCGCAATGTCGAGGAACTTCTTAAGAAGCCGCAAGTCTGGTCCGACCTCAAGGCGCTGTCCGACGCCGGATTGAGCATGGATTTTGGCGGCGGACCAAAGGAAGTGCGCCAGTTGCTCCAGATCACCGACCGCATCCCAGGGCTTCGGGTGGCGATCAATCATCTGCCGGGCGCGCGGGTGCCCGACGATCCCGCCGAGCGCGCCACCTGGCAGAAGAACACGCAAGAGCTCGCCAAGCGTCCGCACATCTATGTGAAGTTTTCTGAAATCTTCCAGCGCGTGGACGAGCGAGGTCGGCGGGTGCAGACAGGTGGACGCATTCCCAAGGACCTCGCCTTCTACAAGCCGCGCCTGGACGAGATCTACGAAACCTTCGGCCCCGACCGGCTGATGTTCGCCAGCGACTGGACCAACAGCGAACCGATGAGCACCTTCGGCGAGCTTGTGGCGCTGGACCGCGCCTATTTCGGGCCGAAGGGCCGCGAGGTCATGGAAAAAGTCTTCTGGAAGAATTCGCTTGCGGCTTATCGCTGGAAGAAGCGCCGCGCCAACCAGCCCAGCCTCGCCTGAACGGCCCATAGCAAAAAAAGAAGGTACCACCGCCCATGATGAAGCACATCGCCGGTGCCGTAATCCTCGCCAGCCTTTGGGCTTCGCCCTGTGCGGCGCAGTCTTCAGCTCCCCCGAAGATTTTCGACAGCACCTGCGAAGGCTGTCATGGCGAAGGCGGCGCCGGCGGCGACCGGGCACCGGCCTTGACCAACAACATCACCCTGCGCGCGCTGGACGAGGCGCAGATCCGCGACCTGATCAAAAGCGGCACCCAAGGCGGGATGCCCGCCTTCAGCAACCTGCCGGACAGCGAGCTTCGCCAACTGGCGACATGGTTGCGCTCCCTTAACCAGTCAGCATTCGACACCAAGCCGCCCGGCAATATGGCGACGGGCGAAACGCTGTTTTTCGGCAAGGGCCAATGCGCCGGCTGTCACATGGTCCAGGGCCAGGGCAAGGCGAACGGGCCCGACCTGTCCGCCATCGGCCGCCGCGCCACTGTGCGCGAACTGGAATTGGAGCTTGACAATCCCACCTCGCAGATGGGCACCCACACCACGGCAAGCTGCCCGCGCTGGGCCTTCTGTCCCGATGACGGCTGGCGTGTCGTCAATGTGACCATGCGGGATGGCAGTTCCTTGCGCGGTTTCGCGCGCGGCCGCGCCGAGCATGACCTGGAATTGCAGACCCTCGATGGGCGCATCCATTTCCTGACCGACAAGCAATATGCCCAGATCGTGCCTGAAAAGAATTCCATCATGCCGGCTTTCAAGGGCAGTGCGCAGGAACGCCAGGATCTGATTGCCTATCTTGCCAGTCTGGGCGGCGGCGCAAAGCCCGCGCCAAAGACGGAAGAGAAGGTGTCCGCCGAAGCCATGGATGTGGTGCTGAGGCCCAGGCCGGGCGAATGGCCCACCTATAACGGCGTGCTGGGCGGCAATCGTCACAGCCCGCTGGACCAGATCAACACCGGCAATGTCGACCGGCTGCAGATGGAATGGGTCTATTCGCTGGAGGCGCCCAACCTGGAAACCACGCCCATCGTGGTGGACGGGGTGATGTACGTCACCTCGGCCGACAAGGTCTGCGCCCTGGGCGCCGGGACGGGCCGCCAGTTGTGGTGCTTTTCTTATACCGAGCCCACCGCTGATGGCCGGCGCCGCAATCCTGGTGCGATGAACCGCGGCGTTGCGGTGCTGGACGACCGCGTATTCTTCGCCACCACCGATGCGCACCTGATCTGCCTGAACCGGCTGACCGGCGGGCTGATATGGGACAACAAGATGCCCCAGACCAAGGGCGCCTTCGGCTCCAGTTCGGCGCCCATGGTGGTAGGCGACCTGGTCATTGCCGGTGTCAGCGGCGGCGACAGCCCGCTATTGGGCTTCCTGGTTGCCTATCATGCCACGACAGGACAGGAAGCTTGGCGCTTCCGCACCGTGCCGCGGCCCGGCGATCCCGGCTCGGAGACCTGGAAAGGCACCGCCATCGGCATCGGTGGCGGTGCCACCTGGCTGACCGGATCCTATGATGGCGAAACCGGCACGCTGTACTGGACGGTCGGCAATCCCTTCCCCGCCACCGATGCGGCCGAGCGCGGCGGCGAGAACCTCTACACCAATTGCGTGATCGCGCTGGATGTAAAGACCGGCAAGCTGAAATGGTATTACCAGTTCACGCCGCATGACCTGCATGACTGGGATGCGACTGAGCCGGTGCTGCTGGTCGATACCAACTATCGTGGTCGCCCGCGCAAGCTCTTGCTGCAGGCCAACCGCAACGGCTTCATGTTCGTGCTGGACCGCATCACCGGCGAATTCCTGACCGCCAAGCCCTTCGTGCGCAAGATGAACTGGGCCAGCGGTTATGGCGCCGACGGCAAGCCGCGGCTGCTACCTGGCAATGACGTGACCCCGGCTGGTGTCAAGGGCTGCCCTTCGGTACGCGGCGCCACCAACTGGTACGCGACCGCCTTCAGTCCGCAGACTAGGCTGTTCTATGTCATGGCGGTGGAGGATTGCAGCATCTACCGGCAGACCTCCAAGGAGAGCCAGGGCTATGAAGGCGTACGCGATCCCAATGATCCGGGCCTGAAATACCTCCGCGCGCTGGACATCGAGACCGGTAAGACGGTGTGGGAAATCCCTCAGCAGGGGCCGCAGGAAGCCAACTATTCTGGCGTGCTGAGCACCGCCGGAGGTTTGGTGTTTTATGGCGAGACTGGCGGCGGCTTTGCTGCGGTCGACGCAAAAAGCGGCACAACGCTTTGGACCGTCCACGGCAACCAGCCCTGGCGCGGATGTCCAATGACCTTCATGTTGGACGGACGCCAGTATGTTTCCGTGGCATCCGGCAACAACATCCTTACCTTCCGTTTAAAGTGAAGTCGCTCCGCGTGAGGCAGATAATGAAATCGGATTCCGCTATCGATCGCCGCAATTTCATGATTTCGGCCACAGCTGTTGCGAGTTTTGTGGCATTCCCAGGAGCCGCCATCGGCGCCGATATAAAGGGGTATCGGGGCATCTATCCCATTGCCTGGACACCTTGTAAGCCAGACGGCGCATTGGACCTTTCCGCGATGGCGGCGCAAGTTGCCTTTTGCCGGCGGGGCAAGGTGGCCGGCCTAGTATGGCCGCAGAATGCGAGTGCCTGGGCAACCCTGTCCGAACAGGAATGGACAGACGGCATGCACGCGTTGCTGTCGGCGGCAAAGGGCGGCAAGACCAAGATTGTGATCGGCGTCCAATCGGTGGGCGGCGACACCGAAAAGTCTGTGCGATACGCCCAGCTCGCGGCGGCCCATGGTGCTGACGGCATTATTTCCCTTCCGCCGGAAAATGCCACCGACGCACAGATTGTCGCTTATTACCGCGCCATCGGCGCCGCGACACCCCTTCCCCTCATGATGCAGGCCGTCGGCAACACCAGCGTAGATCTGATCATTGAGTTGTCACGGCAGGTGCCGACGCTTCAAGCTGTAAAAGACGAAGCGGGCGATCCCTTGACGCGTGCGCCGCAGATCCTCAAAGGAACACGAGGTTTGTTGGCGGATTTTTCCGGCAACGGAGGTCACACTATGCTGGCGGAGATGGAGTTGGGCTTCTCCGGCTCCTGTCCCTATGTCGGATTGGCCGACCTGTATCAAAGCAGTTTCGACCTTTGGCAGGCCGGCAACCGCAAGGCTGCATTCGACCTGTTCGGCCGCATCAGCGCTTTCAATTCCATACCGGGATCCAACGAATATGTCCTGGTCGCTCGTGGCGTCTTTTCCGAAGACACCGTGTTGCGCAAGCCCGCCGGGGCGCATGCCGCTACTGCGCTGGAACCAAGGCAAAAGCTTTTCATCCGGGATGCGATGGAGCAATTTTTGAAGCCTTACGCCAAAGCGTAATGTCCTTCGCACCTGCAAAATTAGGTGCCGATGCGAAATGGCGGGCCGGTCGAAACTGGGTCGCCGTTGCCAAATCTCATATTACGGCATACCATTCCAATTATAGAACACCAAGTCTAGCCGTCAGGGAGACAGCACAATGAAAATTCGAAACGCCCTTGCGGCAGCGGCGTCCTGCGCTGCGCTCGCGATGTTTGCGACCTTGCAGGCCGATGCGCAAAGCAAGCCCAAACTTGATGCCAACGGGATGCCCTGCAACGGCGTGCTTGACGGCGCGCTGCAGTGCTTCAAAAAAGACGCGACGATCAACACGATTGACCATCCTTATCGCACGGCGGGTGAATCTGACGGCCGCCGCTATGGCCCGGGCCGCGGTTTCACCCTGGGCGCGAAAGAATTGATCTATGCCGCAGTACCCGGAAGCATCGTGGTGCTCGACGCCAAACATGATTATACCTTCGTCAAGCGGATTACCTTTGAAGAAAAGCCCGCGCCACTGCCGTTGGAGTCGATCGCAGGTATGGCGGCCAGCCCCGCCACCAACATGGTGTATGTGTCGACCCGTGGACATCTCTACGCCATCAATCTGCTCACCGAAAAGGTTGTATGGGCTAATGCCTATGAACCTGGCACTTGCTGCGAGCGCGGCCAGGTGACGCCGGACGGGCTAACCCTTGAAGTCGGTTCGGACCTAAAGAATTTTCATCGCGTCATTGATGCACGCACTGGCGAAGTCAAAGGTATCATTCCCACGCCCCAGAGCATGTTCAATCACAATATGAACATGAGCCCCGACGGCAAAACGGTGTTCGACGCCCCCAATGGAAACACCATGACGATAGCCGACATGGCCACGATGAAGCCTACGGGTACCATCACCTTCTCCGATCACATTCGTGTTTTCGTCATTAATCACGACGCAACCCGCGTTTATGCCAATCTCAACAATCTGCTTGGCTTCGAAATTGCCGACGTGAAGACACGGAAGGTTATCAAGCGCATCGAGGCGCCGGCCGAGATGTGGAAAGCCAAATGGGCCGATCCCAATCTGCATTTCTATGGCCATGGCGCGCCCATGCATGGTATCGCCATGACGCCCGATGAAAGCGAGATCTGGATTCCGGATGCCATCAACAACCAGGTCTTGGTTTACGACAATACTGGCGAGTGGCCGGTTCTGGACATGAAGAAGGCCATTAAATACGAAGCGCCCAATGGCTGGATCACCATGGGTCTGGACGGCAAGTTGGCTTACATGGCCTCGGGTGACGTGGTGGACGTGAAGACCCACAAAATCGTCGGCCAGTTGCGCGATGAGTATGGCCGCCACATGGACAGCGAAAAGGTCCTCGACCTGGAATTTGATCTGAATGGCAAGCTGGTGCGCAAAGTGAACGAGTTCGCAATTGGCGATCCTCAGGCCTATGCGGCCCGCATGGCGGCCTCACCCAAGAAAGCCAAGGAAGCCAGCAACTAGCATGGGCTCACGCATTTGCGGTCCACGGCTGCCGAAGGGTGGCCCGGTCGTTTTTTCCTTTGCGATGTGCATGCTTTTCGGCATAGGGGCCGCCGCAGCCCAGCTGCCGCCGCGGCCGGTCATTGATCCTGCCAAGGAACTGACCGCCATCAAGACTGCATCCATACTAGACGACAACCCGGCGGATTCGGTGGCCGTCCAGCAGGTCTGCACGGCCTGCCATTCCTCCAGCCAGTTTCTCGGAACGCCGCGCTCATCTCGCCGTTGGGAAGACCTTTTTGGCCAGATGGCGCGCCAGGGAGCCCATCCAACCGATGCGCAGGTAGACCAGATAGTGCGCTATTTCCAGCGCAACCTGACGGTTGTAAACGTCAACACATCGCCCATGGAAGAGTTGGGGCCCACTCTTCAGACCGGTGACGAAGCCACCACGGCAATTGTGATGCGGCGCGAACAAAGGAAGTTCACCGGCATTGCCGACTTGGCCACCATCCCCGGCGTCGACCGTACCGTGCTGGAACTGCTCAAGGATCGCCTCCAATTCTAGCCGGCAACCTGAGGCCGGGCTAAGGTCGCAGCCATGAACGCTGAAACACCGCTGCAGCGGGCGATCGATTTGCACAGAAGCGGACGCTTTGCTGAATCCGAATTGCTCTACCGCGCCTTCTTACAAGCCAATCCAAGCCATGCCGAAGCAAATCACAACCTGGGATCGCTGTTGGCTCAGACGGGGAATGTTCAGCAGAGCCTACCGTTCTTTCAAAATGCGCTCCGGGCCGATGCTGCTTTTGGCCAATACTGGATTTCCTATGCTCGCGCCCTGCTCTCAACCGGCCACGGGGCAGAAGCCGCCCTGGTGCTGGAGCGCGGCAAGCAACGGGGGTTGTCGGGGCCTGTCGCAGATGACGTGCACGCCAAAGCGCTCATGGCGAGTGACCGCTTTGAAGAAGCGGCGGTCATGCTGCAAAGCCAAGTGGCGCAGCAGCCAGGTAATGCCGCTCTCCTTCTGGAACTGGGCTATGCGCTAACGGTCGTGGAAGACTTTGAATCAGCTATAGCCGCATATCGTCAGGCACTTGCGATCAGGCCAGATGATGCCGAAACCCATTTCAGGCTGGGCTCGATCCTTTCCGAGAATGGACAGATTGCAGAGGGCTTCGCGCATTACATGCGCCGCGCCGCCCTGGTCTACGGAACCGGTGAGCGGCATGTTCCGGAAAAACCGGAACCGGAACATAAACGCAAGCACGACCGCGAACAGCGTGACTTTCTAGCTGGCGGCACCGCCTCTCGGGATGCCCCAGAGGTTGCCAGCCTTTTCCACCTAGCCGGCGGAGAGCGGCTTGCTGGCCGCGCCGTTAATCCCGCACGCGCAAGCCTGATGCAGGAATGGGAGAGCAGCAATCCCCAGATGGTCATCATCGATAATTTCCTGACCGCGGAGGCGCTTGATCAGTTACGCCGCTATTGCACCGGTTCGACCATCTGGCGCCGCATCTACGAGGCCGGCTATATCGGCGCGACGCCGGAGGACGGGTTTTCCTGTCCGCTGCTGGCGCAGATTGCCGAAGAAATTCTCCAGAACTTCGCGGGCATATTGGCGCCGCATCCGTTTCACTATCTGGGGGCCTTCAAATACGACAGCACCCTGTCGACCGGCACCAACACCCATGCCGACAACTCGGCCGTGAACGTGAATTTCTATCTCACGCAGGATGATGCAAATCTAGATCCTGACAGCGGCGGAATGGATATCTGGGATATCGGGGTGCCGCCCGGAGAAGACATGCGCCGCTTCAATGGCGACGAAGCCTATACTCGCAACTTCTTGAAGCGGTCAAACGCCCGGATGACCCGGATACCGCATCGCGCCAACCGCGCCGTCATTTTCCAATCCGATCTGTTTCACAAGACCAGCGATTTCCGTTTTCGCGAAGGCTATCTCAACAAGCGGATTAATGTTTCTCTGCTGTTTGGAAGGCGCGGTACGCCAACTCGCTAGGCCTCACGCGCGCTTGACCAGGCGCAGCGGCGGGCTTGCGCCTTCCCGCCAACCCATCGCGCGGCTAATCGCCCGCGCGGTGGAACGTACCTCGTCCGCCAATGTTTCCATTCGGCTATCGTCCATATATTGCGCAGCACTTGACACACTGATGGCGCCAATAATCTTGTCCGTGGCATCGCGCACGGGCGCGGCGACGCAACGGATGCGATCTTCATTCTCTTCTAGGTCAAGCGCATAGTCCGCCTTGGCATATGCACGCATCCGCTGAACCCATGCGTTGAGCGGCACTGCATAGTGCCTACCATCGCGAGATTCCGCTTCATACAACTCACGCCAACGGCCTTCGGGCTGATCGAGGATCAACGCCTTGCCCAGGCCCGTGGAACGCAGCGGATGGCGATCTCCGATACGCGAACGAATTTCCACCCGGCGGCTGCCGGCAATCTTGTCCAGATAAAGCGCCCGCGTATCATCCAAGATACCCAAATGCACCGTATCACCAGTGCTGGCAGCAAGGGTCTCGATAAAGTCCCGCGCAACTCGTGGAAAACTCATCTGGTCACGCGCCATATGGCCCAGTTCCACAAGCTTTGGGCCCAAGGCGTAACCCACGCGCGGCGCAAACGTCAGATATCGATGCTCCACAAGCGTTGCGGCTAGCCGATGTACGGTGCTTCGATTCAGAGCAAGGGCTTCGGCCAGCGCTGCCAGGTTGGTCGCGCCTGACGCAACCGCCTCCACGACGTCCAAACCGCGGACAAGAGTTTGGCTGCCCGCCAGACCATTTCTTTTCCTCTCCTTTCTTCCTGTCGTCTTGGGCGCAGATTTTCCCTTCGGCTCGGGGCGTTTCATAGTCAGACTGAACCTGATGTTGGGCAGTAAAAGGGATGGGAAATGCTATCCGATCGGAATCTCATAATATGAGATTAAACGGTTCCTGCATGTCCGGCAAGAGTGCTGCGCGGAGGGCCCGTCCTATAAGCCGGGACGCATTGCCGCGCCAAGCAAATGCCCGGGCTGCAGGGGGGCAGCAGCCCGGGCACTCCACTTCAAGCGCAATGTCCCATTACATCTTGAAGCGCACGCCCAGCGTAAATTGCCGGCCGATCAGGTCGTAAAGCGTGCGATTGCTATAGCTGCTGCCAGCAATTAGGAAGCTGGGAGTAGCCGGCGGATCGCGGTCAAACAAGTTATTGATCGAGAAATACGTGGAAAGGCCCGTTTCCGGCATCACATCAAATGTCACTGTGGTGTCGGTGTAAAAAACATCGCCCACATTATTGGGATAGACGCCCAAACCATTGTTGTTCGTATTGTCAAACTTGCCGCCGCCAATCCAGCGCTCCTGCAAGTACCACCCCCAGCGGCCAACATTTAAGTTTGTCGAAAATACACCGCTCCATTTCGGTGTGGAATTTACACCTATATCACCAGCCAACTGTATCGGCGTAGCGCCCTGGATCTGGGTAGTGAATTGACCCAGATAGTTTACAAGACCGCGGAAGTTTAGCGTGCCGTCCCAATCTGCATCTATATCGGAAAGCGAAATGCTGTAGGACGTTTCGAAATCCACGCCCTTAGTCTGACGTGCAGCAGCATTGAAAAACGGCAAAGCCACACGCGCCAACGTACCAGTTGAATTGCGCGTAATGAACGCGCACTGCTGGGTTGACCCATTTGCACAGAAATTCAGCTCTTGCTGCGCCGTTAATGTAGAGATCGCCTTACTAATATTGATCTGGTAGTAGTCGACCGAAAACTCCAAACCGGGCAGTAAGCCGCTGAAGAGTGAGTCCGGAGTTACGACCACCCCAACCGTAGAAGTATTTGCGCTCTCCGGTACAAGGCCGGGGTTACCGATCGCACCGGTAATAACATTGGTCGTTACATTGCCGTTTGCGGGGTCTTGCACAGTCGAAGTGCCCTGACTGGACCCCTGATACAGCTCACCCAGGTTCGCGGCTCGAATGTCAGTCGAACGCGATGCGCGAATGCGCAAGCCGTCCGTAGGAAGATATACCAGGCCCAGCTTCCAGGGCTCCACGCCGCCCGACGTGCTGTAGTCCACATAGCGTCCCGCTGCGTTGAAGGTCAGTGAGCGAGCCCAGGGTTGATCTTTTAATAGCGGCAATTCGGTTTCGAGGAATGCTTCCTTGACGTTGAAGCTACCGCGCGTGGGCTGCGGGTTGGTTCGTTCAAAACCGCCCAGCGTATTGATCAGGCCCGTTGGGAACGCGGCGCCGATGCCAGCGCCAGTGCGAATTTCCTGGGACTGTGCATCGGTAACTTGGTTGAAGGCTTCCCGGCGATAGCTGGCGCCCAGCGCCAACGATACCGCGCCAGCCGGAAGGTCAAACAACTCACCTTGCGCGCTCAGTTCAGCTACGTCTTCAGCGACCCGAACAGTTTGTACTGCGGTGCCCGTAATATATTTCAAGGCCGCTGGCGATGCATTCCCCACTCCAAAGATATTCAGCGGTTGGCACCCTACAGGGTTACTGATCGAGGTCGCCGCGGGATTGGAAAGCGTTTGGCGGCAGACAATCTGCCCGTTTGCCGGATTGATTACAGCGTCAGAGGCTCGATAAAGATTGTCTGAGATTGGGTCGTTCTTCGTCTTGTAGGAATCCAAATCGCGTCCCATTTGGCCATAGCCATGATAGGTCCAGCTGCTGCCGGGCACTTTGCCGTCGAAGCCGATCGTGGCAGTGCCGCTGTTGGTGATCGCATCCATATGTGGGATGTCGAAGTCCGGGCTGTCACGGCCGACCGTGAAGCTTGCCACGCCAAGGCCTGCAGGCGTTGCTAGGAAGTCCTTGATGCTTTGCGGAAGATAGGCGTTGTCGCGCAGGATCGTAAAGTTTGTCGAGCTCAACTCAAAGGTCGGCAAGCTGTTGTACTGAACATGGTTCTGCGATCCAGCTAGCTGTACATATACGGAAACATTTTCGTTTAGATCATACGTAGCGTGCGTGAAGAACTGCGAACGATGCTGAGAGGGTTGGAGGGTCAGCAGGATATTCGGGTTGTACCCATCGCCTCCTGACATTTGAGTCGCGCTGCGTAGCGTGCCGTAATTGAAAGCAATAGCCTTCCCACTTGGATCGAAAGCCGTGCCGGCAAGTGGGCCGCTGGTGATCAGGCCGCCTAAAGCCGCGACTGATGAGTAAGGCTGTGTTACTACAACTAAAGCCGAGTTCGTTGGCGAAACCGGCAGCGTCTTGTTGAAGTTGGGATTGGTGATGGATGCCACAGCCCGGTCTGTCCAGGCGCGACCGACGGCCGATGCGACACCCTGGCTCTTATAGTCCAACAAGCTGCCAACGATGTGCAGACGGTCATTCAGTAACGAGATACCCCCTGTTACCGAGACCTTGTAGTTTACGTTATCCCCCAGCTGGGAGACACCTGCCTGGGCATTGGCCTTCAGGCCTTCGAACTTGGTGTCCAGCACGAAATTCACCACGCCGGATACAGCGTCCGAACCATAGGCTGCGGAAGCGCCGCCCGTCACCACATCAACCCGTTGCACCAGAGCTTCAGGAATTTGCGCAACGTCGACACTGCCCGCGCTACTCGCAGGCACAATTCGGCGGCCGTCCATCAATACCAAGGTACGCTGTACACCCAAACCACGGAGGTTTAGATAGTCAGCGCCATTGCTACCGGTCGTGCCGGTACTCTGGTTCGCGACGCTGACCGAACCCTTGAATGCCGGCAGTTGCAGCAAACCGTCAACGATGTTGCGCGGAGCTGCCAGCTGGAGCTGCTCGGTTGAAACAACCGTAACCGGCGTTGGGGCTTCGGCACCATTGGTGACAAGGCGAGAGCCCGACACAACCACGCTTTCCACCGAGCTGGAATCGGCGGTCTGCTGCGCCCAGGCACTTGAACCCATCATGAGCAAAGCAATTCCGGAACCGGACAAAAGGATGGATCGGGTGAAGCGGGCACAATTGGAGGTGCGACGGTTGAGCATGTTTTCTCCCCTGGCTCTTATATTTCTATATGTGAGATTTTATCTCACTTTTTCAGACGATTTGTCAACATCGTGTTTGGCGGTCCCGACACCAATGCGATGACGGCGATTTTGTTGCACGTGCTAACAGGGAGGGTGCCAGAACAGCTGACCTAATAGGTCGTGCGGCCACCCGAAATATCGAAAGTCGCGGCTGTTGAAAACGAACATTCCTCGCTCGCCAGCCAGCAGACCAGCGCCGCATTTTCCTCAGCCTCGCCCAGGCGCCCCATTGGTATCTTGGAACGCATGTAATCAATCTGGCTTTTCGGCAGTTGCGCCAGTATCGCGCTTTCAAACGTCGCAGGCGTAATGCAATTCACCAGGACGCCGCTCGTCGCCAATTCCTTTCCCAGAGACTTGGTAAAGCCGATAACCCCAGCTTTAGAAGCAGAGTATGCACTGGCGTTGGGATTGCCTTCTTTTCCTGCCACCGACGCAATATTGATAATGCGTCCGTAGCCATTTTGAACCATGAACGGTGCAATTTCTCGGCAGCAATAAAAAAGGCCGGTGAGATTAACGCTGATCACCTGCAGCCAGCTTTCCACGGGGAATTCCGTCACCGGCACTGTTGCACCCGTGATGCCGGCGCTCGTAACCAGAATATCCACTTTGCCAAGGGCATCCATCGCTTGACGCGACGCGCGTTGGACCGATGCATGATCGGAAACGTCGAGGGCCTGGATTACTGACGCGCCGACTTCCTTCCCCGCATCGGCGAGAGTCTTCTCATTGAGGTCCCAAAGTGCAATACGACCGCCTTCCTCTACGATCCGCTTTGCTGTTTTAAGACCGAGTCCGGATGCCCCTCCGGTTATTACAGCCGTCCGGCCAGCGAATCGCCCTTTGTTTATCGTCATCACAATCCCTCGCCCGCGGCTTAAGTCTCATGTTATGCAATTATATCCTATATGTTGATAATAATTGCCGCGGGGTCAAGCATCGCGCACGACGCAGGCAGAGATCGTTCCAAATCACGGTGGCCGTTCGATGGAATATGAACCATCAGCGCCGAAGGCCCCTCCAGAGATAGTGGTCGGCTGACCATGTGGTGGGCTAGATAGGACCCACATAGCCGCAATTGGTCCAGGAAATTGTATTAGCTTAGGTTTATCGCCGAGCGGCGTACCAACAGAAAGACCAACATTCTCAAATGTCCGCTTTGCGCCAAAAGCGGACATTGGGGATATTGGAAGCTTTGGCCGTTCTGAGTAGTCGTTATCTTCAGGTTTTTAGCTCTGCAGTCGCAGATTTTACCCTCGGTCGCCATTTAGAACGATGGCGCGCTCTAAAATACTGCCACTGTAATGGTCGAAGTTTGGCACTGGTATAGTTTGACCTAGGGTTGTAGGACTGGCGCGCTATTGGCGCACTTTTTCCCTAATGATCTGCATGGTGATGTAGTAGCGAAGTTCTGTTCCGGCGGGAGGCGTCGGCAAAGCGTTTTTAGCGCGAAGCTCGGAAATCCGAGCGTCTATTTCAGCAGGCCTGACGATCACATGCTGCTGGACAGCCATATCAAGTATTGCTTGGTCCGAAATCATATCGTTTGCAGCATAAGCTGGTAATGCGGCGAAAGCGGAAAGGGCGAAAAGACAGGTCAGGACTTTTTGCATATCTTGAGCCTCCAATGTCGGCCAATAGGCTAGCATGGGCCAGCCATCAGACCAATTGGGCAACCTCCCATTCTTCGATCAGCTTCACAACATCACCAGTGTCCGCTTTGGGCCAGGAGCAACCGCTAAGCGCCAAAAGCGGACATTCTTTGTGCCGAATTACAAGGCGCGAAAAGGCCCGGCCCGCCTAAGCGCCAAAACCAAGCATTGCGAACAGCAAGGGCACAATACGAATCCACAAAAAGCAGAAGGGCCAGACGAAATTCGTCCGGCCCCCTGAACCCTGACCAAAATGGCAGAGTTATCGCGTTGTAGTAGCTGCCCTGGTCTCGGCTGCTAACACAACGTTTTATGCGTCCTTGTCTACGACTGTACCTACGCCATGAGCGGTATCGGATTTTACTTCCTTTGCCCCATGGTCGTTGTCGCCGTCACGATCAGCAGGTGCAGCACCTTGGGGAAGCGCTTTTGACAATAAAGCACTCGCTGCCGACGAACTCAGACTTCCAACTTCCATTGCAGTTCTCCCTGTGGGTGCGCCCACGCTAGGATTGGGCGATTAATTCCCTATAGATTTTGTTGGTTAATGAATTGCATTTAACCCCCGTCAGCTTTTATGCCCAAAAAGAAAACCGAAACCGCTGATTAGCGGGGAACTTTTTCTAGAAGGTATCTGCGCAAGTGATTCAGCGAAGTGGTCCCATCTTGAAGCGAAATAACTTGGGTCCAGCGAAGGCCCGCATCACCGTCTTTTCGCCATGCGACCTTCGCTTCATAGGCGACGCCATCACGCACATTGACCAAATGAAAAGTCCCTGGAATTGGGACGCCTCTCCCAACGCGAATCCGCCCGCCCGAGTGAGACAGGTCTCGAATAGAGCAATCAAATGTAGTGGTGCCGTCGAGGTACGCGCCCACTCCAGTCAGAAGGGTGCGCTGACGCAACTTTTTTCTGAGTTCTTTCGATCGCAAAGTCGAAGCCGTGAAGCTTGCCAAGGTGCAGCGGCAGGTTTTCAGAAGCCCATGGAAACAGAACGCAGCGATGAACCGGCAAGGGAATGAATTTCCGCGGTCGTTAAATTGACCCCGTGGGCTAACGACGAAGTCGTCCTGCCTTCATTAGCCGAACCTGCGCTGGCTTCGTTCCATAGTAATGCCGTTCCAAATACAGTGATGCCAATAGCGATGTTCTGAATGGTCTTGCGCATGAAATTCCCCAACCCCGTGCGCCTGGAAGCATGCGCCGTAAACAATTCCAGCGGCTTTCTAGGATAGTTCGATTTTGAACGATCCGCCGACATTGCTATTGCATGGGAATTCCTCGAAAAATGGTCTATCCGTGTGAAATTGAACGCAATTTATCTCGGTCCACCTGTGGGAGCAGAAGGTGATGAACAAAATTTCATCACTAGGGATAGCCTCAAAGCTTCCTCTTTGTTGACATTAGTAACTTGGAAAGGATCATCCCGCGCGGGGCTGGAAGCAATCCCACTTTGCGTCCAGCGCTCTTGAGGCCCGGCACCTGGACTGCCGGGCCTTTTGCTTCATGCCGGGGGGCTTATGAGGGCACGAGAAAGAGCAGACTTGGTCCGCAGACTGCGGCACCAGTTTGACTGGCTTTTATCGCAAGCCGCCGAGTACGAAAGCGGCAGGCCTCACGTATCCATTGAAAACGGTATTGTGGCAGCACAACGGTGCGCTGCGGCTGCCCAACAGTTTCGCAAACGCGCTGCCGAAGTTGCGCAGCTTATCGCCGCTCACGATAGAACCTGACCCCGCTAGGCGACGCGGTGAATCAATCGGCTTGAAAAGCCCGCAGACATTCCCTCGCAGCAGGTACAGAAAAGTCAATTGAGAGCGCTTTATTGTCGGGCACTTATCTGGGCCGCCAGCCGATTCATATGATCAATTAACTTGGGAATGCTGCCGCCATTTGTGCCAAGAAATCCCTGGACGCTGTCTCGCTGGGACAGTTCAAACCACACACCTTGCACGCTGGCATCGACCACAGAGTATCGCCCGCCTTCAGACACCACACGGAACCTGACCAAGAATGGTTTTTCGCTGCGACCTGCACCGGGATCTGTAACCTGTGCCGACAGGACGAAATCTCCAGGTGCGCGTTCCTGGGAGCCAATTACTTTTACCTGCTGCCCCCCATAGTCACCGATCATCGAAACGTATGTATCGAGCGTGAGCTTCTCAAACGCGCTCAGGTAATCGGTGATGTCCTGGGGAGATGCCGCAGCTGCAGCGTCCCCGAGCGCGAAAAGCCCGATCCGCTTTATGTTGAAATTGGCGGATAGAAATGAGCGGAGTGCCTGTTGCCTTGCGCCCCCTGATAGGGATGTGTCCTTTAGAAGCGAGATGCCATGATCGATGGTCTCCTGTGCATACTCTTCAACTGCGGGAGAGGCGATAGCGGGCCGGAAGCTCAAGCAGGTTGCGATTATCAAGCAAATAAGGCAGGCAAAGCTTAGGCGAAAAACCCTCCTGAATTTCACCGAGAAAATCATTCAATACCTTCCGATCATGTTGCCGAAGGTGTTCGCTCGGCAATTCAATTGACTATCGAAGAGAAACAATACGGGTTGCGAAATATTCTTATCCCCAGACTTGAGGGATCGACGCTAAGCCAGATTCGGCATTGCATCTGTTTCTAGTCGGCCTCATTGCAATTATTTAATCCGTTGAAGCGACTCCCCAAAGCTAGGCCCCAAAGGCCTCTCACCGAGTGAGAGGGCGCTTGTGCAAATACGCCATACCGTCAATTCTGACATTCGCGGGGGCGCGACATGGCAGGACCTACTACAAGAGTCAGGGATCAAGCACTGCTCAAAGCTTTTGAAGCGGGAGTATCCATGAAGGATCTGGCAAGCAATTACGGCATGACCGTTGCCAGGGTTCGCGATGTGATCAGAAGCGAGCGACACAGACGGGCCGTGAGTCCCGATCCTTTTTACAAAAACCAGCGCATCAGAAAGGCTATCGAGTAACCGAGGGCAATTGACCTAAGAAAGGAACCGCCGCGGACATTCCTGGCGACCGGCCACACTGTTGCCCCACTCCATTCAGGAGCCATTCATATGGCTTTTAGGAAGATTGGAGCGGGCTAAACGCCCGAACAGTGGAGCGCTACCGATGACCACCATTTTGAAAAGAGCGGGCCTGACGATTGGCCTTTCATTACTCTCGCTAACTTCCCTTGCCGTGATGACCGCCCCGGCGGCTGCCCATGTTGTTTGCGATTGGGACGGCGACGATTGCTACCGGACTGGCCCCCATTATGATCGCTATGACGATGATTGGCGTCGGGATTGGCACGACCGTGAGGAATGGCGCGAACGCCGGGAAGCAGAGCGTCGCTGGTATTGGCGTCATAGATATTATGACGATTACCGGCCAACCGGCGGCACCAGCATGTGGTTCAACTTCTAGGTTGCGAATTTTGTGGGGCCGGCAGCATACGCGCTGGCCCCATCTAACACTCGGCCTAACAATGGTTCTGCCGATGTCCGCTTTGGGCCAGGAGCAGCCGCTAAGTGCCAATAGCAGACATGCTTGCTAGCCATATTTTGGTAAACCAGAAAATGATCTGGTGCTGCTGCTATCTAGGCAACCTGGGAGACCCAGCCCTTGTTGCCGACTTCGTCGGCCACTTCCACCCACACGCCTTGCTTGTTGCCGAGTGGGATAAAGGATCACGCCGGCTTCCAGGGAGCTTGAGCACGCCGCTTCTTCTCGTCGGCGCTGGCGCGCAGCATGGCGGGCCGGGCCATGGTGACGGCCTGGGCCGGGGCGTCGGCCTTGGCATTGTCGGACAGGCCGCCCATCTCGCTGACCAGCTTGGTGTAGGCGTCGATGTAAGCCAGGATCACGACCTGGCCGATGGCGGTGTTCTGGTAGTTGCTGATGCCCGCCGCGCCGAAGCCGCCCAGGCCAAAGCCGCCGCCGCCCACGCCAAAACCGACATCGGTCTTGGAGCCATAGCCCTGAGCGATGGCCTGCTGTTCGCTGGTGCGCACATTGGTGACGGTCAGGACCACGTCGGCCGTCTTGGACGAGACGCTGATGTTGGAAACGATGGCGCCGGCGAAACCGCCCATGAAGCCGCCCAGCAAACCACCGACATTGGTGCCGCCGGAATTGCCGTTCTTGGACGCGATGTCGGGCACCAGGATGCGCAGCCTCGGCGGCGCGGACCTGGCCGGCGCCGATATTGGCGCCGCCCTGCAGCGTGCCGCCGGCGGCCAGGGCGCGTTCCTGCTGCGCCATTTCAAAAGCCTTGCCGCGGTCCACCAGGGTGAAACGCCTGGACTTCATCACAAAGACCTTCAGCAGCGCCTCGAGGGCAATTCCGGGCCAAGGCCTTCCACCAGCGCGTATCCGGCTCGCGCACCGCCAGGGTGCCGATCTTGTGGCTGCAGCTTGGGATCTCCGCCTGTTTCTGGTCGATCTTGCGGCTGGCGGACTGTGCGAAGGCCGGCAGCATCGGAACAGTGGTGGAAACAACGAGGCAGGCAGACGCCGCTGTCGCGAGAACCTTCGCCAAACGCATGGTGGAACCCCTTCCAAATACTTTGCGCCAGTTAGACGCCCCCGCGCGCCCGGCAGATTAGCCCGTCCGCGTAGCGGACGCCAAGGGCCGTCCAGGCCCGCGGCAGTGGCGAATCGGGACTCAAAATGCCTCAAAATGTACCGATACCTACTCCCACCAGCCCTTGTGTTTGAACCACATAAGGGGAAGCACCACGCTGACCGCGATGGATGCCAGCGCCATGGGATAGCCCCATGGCCAGGAAAGTTCCGGCATGAAGTGGAAGTTCATGCCCCAGATTCCCGCCAGCAGCACAGGCGGGATGCCCGCCACCGACCAGATGGTCATGACCTTGAACAGGTCGTTCTGCTCGGTGTTGATGAAGCCCAGGTCGGCATCCAGCAGAAACTGGATCTTGTCGGTGAGGTGAACTTCATACTCATTCAGCGATTGCACGTCGGCAGCGGCCGTCTTGAGCCGTGACTTGACGATGGGCTCCAGCCAGCCATCGCCATGTTCGGTGACAAAGGGCACCGCGCGTTGCAGGACCAACAAGGTGTCGCGGATATGGGACAGCCGCTCGCCCATGTCGCCGATTTCCACCAGCGTGTCGCGCAGCATGCGGTTGACGCGCGCCACCTTGTTTCTCTGCCAGTCCTGCATGTCCTTGTGGAAGATGCGCTGGGAAATCCTGAGCGCTTCGGCGCGCAGTTCCTCCAGCCGGTCGGCGCCGTAATCGATCAGGGCTTCCAGGATCACCATGAATATGTCGGGCGCGCTGCGCTCACGGCGTTCCACCCGCTTGATGATGGCGGGCATGGTGTGCAGGTGGGTGAAGCGGATGGTGACCAGAAGGTCTTTGGCCAACACAAAGCCCAGCGGTGTGGTCTCATCCTCGCCTTCGCCGGGCTTCTTGTGCGGCGTCACCGGCACCGAGATGGTGAAGACGTCATCCTCATACTGAAGCCGGCTGGAGAATTCGATTTCTTCCAGCTGGTCGCGGGGCGGGATTTCCAGGCCGTAGATGCTGCAGGCCTCGCCGATATCCTCATTGGTGGGATTATACAGGTCCACCCAAACCAACTTGCCGCCGGATTTATGCTCTGTCAGCACGGACTCGCCCCTTGTTCAGGGCAGTAACGCGCGAAAGGCCGGATCAGGTCAACGCGCCGTGGCAGTGCTTGTATTTCCTTCCGGAGCCGCACGGACATGGCGCATTGCGCTGGGTCATGCCCCAGGTGGACGGATTGTTGGGGTCCACGATTGAGTCTTCGGGATGGGCGCCGGCGGCTTCCACTTCATTCTCGCCGGTCAGCGGATTGATGTGGGAAGCATACATGCTGGGCAGGGGCGTCTGCTCCAGCGGCGGCACCGGGCCGGTCTGGATCTGGACATTCATCAGCTGGCGCACCACTTCGGTGCGCAGCTTGGCCAGCAGGTTCTGGAACAGCTCGAAAGCGTCGCCCTTGTACTCGTTCAGCGGGTCGCGCTGGCCATAGCCGCGCAGGCCGACATACTGGCGCAGGTGATCCAGGTCCACGATGTGCTCGCGCCAGTCATGGTCCAGGGTCTGCAGCAGGATGGCCTTTTCGACATAGCGCATCACTTCGGGGCTGTATTCGGCGGTGCGGGCGGCGGCGCGTTCGTCCACCGCCTTCTGGATGCGCTCGCGCACTTCCTCGTCGGCGATGCCTTCTTCCTTGGTCCAATCCACGACGGGCAGGTCCACGGCGAAGATGCGGCGCACTTCGTCCTGCAGGCCGGCCGCATCCCACTGTTCGGCATAGGCCTTTTCGGGGATGTGTCGGGCCACCAGCATTTCCACCACTTCCTCGCGGAAATCGGCGATCTGGTCGGACACGTCTTCCGACGACATGATCTCGCGGCGCTGTTCGAAGATCACGCGGCGCTGGTCGTTCAGCACGTCGTCATATTTCAGGATGTTCTTGCGGATTTCAAAGTTGCGGGCTTCGACCTTCTGCTGCGCCTTTTCCAGCGCCTTGTTCACCCAGGGATGGGTGATGGCTTCGCCCTGTTCCAGCCCCAGCTTGGTGAGGATCGCGTCCATGCGCTCGGACCCGAAAATGCGCATCAGGTCATCCTGCAGCGACAGGAAGAACTTGGACGCGCCCGGATCGCCCTGGCGGCCGGAGCGGCCGCGCAGCTGGTTGTCGATGCGGCGGCTTTCATGCCGCTCGGTGCCGATCATGTAGAGGCCGCCGGCGGCCAGCGCTTTCTGCTTGTTGGCGGCAACCTCGGCGCGGATGGCGTCAGACTTGGCAGCCAGTTCTGCCGGATCGGTGATGCCGGCCAGCTCGGCCTTGATGCGCATCTCGGCATTGCCGCCCAGCTGGATGTCGGTGCCGCGGCCCGCCATGTTGGTGGCGATGGTGACGGCGCCCGGCACGCCGGCCTGGGAGACGATGAAGGCTTCCTGTTCGTGATAGCGGGCATTCAGCACGTTATGCTGGATGCCGCGCTTCTTGAGGATGGCGGACAGTTCCTCGGACTTTTCGATCGAGGTGGTGCCCACCAGCACCGGCTGGCCATTGGCGCGGCATTCCATCACCAGCTTGATGATGGCGTCATTCTTCTCGGCCTCGGTGCGGTAAACTTCGTCGTCATAATCCTTGCGCGCCACCGGCACGTTGGTGGGGATTTCCAGCACATCCAGCTTGTAGATATCCATGAACTCGGCGGCTTCGGTCATGGCCGTGCCGGTCATGCCCGCCAGCTTGTCATAGAGGCGGAAGTAGTTCTGGAAGGTGATGGAGGCCAGCGTCACGTTTTCGGGCAGGACCTCGACGCCTTCCTTGGCTTCCAGCGCCTGGTGCAGGCCTTCGGAATAGCGGCGGCCTTCCATCATGCGGCCGGTGAATTCGTCGATGATGACGACCTGGCCGTTCTTGACGATATAGTCCTTGTCCTTGTGGAACAGCTTGTGCGCCTTCAGCGCCTGGTTCACGTGATGGACGACGGTGATGTTCTCGGTGTCGTAGAGATCGCCGCTTTCCAGGATGCCCGCCGCCTTGAGCAGCTGGGTCATATGTTCGTTGCCGGCTTCGGTCAGCGACACCTGGCGGGACTTTTCGTCCAGGTCGAAGTCTTCCTTGGTGATCGAATGCATCACCGCATCGACGGCGCGGTAGGTGTCGCTCTGATCCTCGGTGGGGCCGGAAATGATCAGCGGGGTGCGGGCTTCGTCGACCAGGATGGAGTCGACTTCGTCCACGATCGCAAACGCGTGTCCGCGCTGGGCCATGGCGTCCAGCGAATACTTCATGTTGTCGCGCAGGTAATCGAAGCCGAACTCGTTGTTGGTGCCATAGGTGATGTCGGCGGCATAGGCGGTCTTGCGCTCATTGTCGTCCAGGCCGTGGACGATCACGCCCACCGTCATCCCCAGGAAGCGATAGATCTGGCCCATCCATTCGCTGTCGCGCTTGGCCAGGTAGTCGTTGACCGTCACCACATGCACGCCTTCGCCGGCCAGCGCATTGAGGTAGGTGGGAAGGGTGGCGACCAGGGTCTTGCCTTCGCCGGTCTTCATCTCGGCGATGTTGCCCTGGTGCAGGGCCATGCCGCCGACCATCTGCACATCGAAGTGACGCTGACCCAGGGTGCGCTTGGCCGCTTCGCGGACCACGGCAAAGGCTTCGGGCAACAGGTCGTCCAGGGTCTCGCCCTTGGCCAGGCGCTCGCGGAAGGCGGGGGTCATGGCGGCCAGCTCGGCGTCCGACATGGCCTGGAAGCGGGGCTCCAGGGCGTTGATCTTCGGAACGGCGGCAATCAGGGGCTTGACCTTGCGGTCATTGGCCGAGCCGAAAAGCGATCTGGCGAGCGAACCCAGCATGAAAACCTCTACACATCCGGCCGGATAAAGGGGGGCGGAAACCGCCAAATCCGCATGGCGGCCGCGCGGGAGACATAAGAACGCGCTACTGTCTTGTCAAACCGGGGGTTTTTAAGAATATCCGCCCCCATTCACAGGGTTTTTCGCGGGGAAACATGGCCAAGGCATCCAAACCGACTCAGCAGGCGAAAGGGACCACGAAAAAGTCCGCCCATCCGGTGTCCCCCCTGGCCCCCAAAAGCTTTCCCAAACTGCCGCCCCTGGCCGGGGTCCGGCTGGCGACCACGGCCGCCGGAGTTCGCTATGCCCAGCGTACCGACGTGCTGCTGGCCCTGCTGGCGCCCGGCACCCAGGTGGCGGGGTGTTCACCACCTCCAAGACCTGCTCGGCGCCGGTGATCTGGTGCCGGGAGAAGCTGAAAGGCGGCGAAGCGCGGGTGCTGGTGGTCAACAGCGGCAATGCCAATGCCTTTACCGGCAAGGCCGGGCAGGAAGGCGTGCTGGAGATCGCCAACGAAGCCGCCGCCGCGGCTGGTTGCCGGCCGAGGGAAGTCTTCATGGCCTCCACCGGCGTGATCGGCGAGCCCTTGCCCACCCACAAGATCACCAAGGTCCTGTCCGCGCTGGTCCAGGAAACCGCGGCCGGCAACTGGCGCGCCGCCGCCGACGCCATCATGACAACCGACACCTATCCCAAGGCCGCGACGGCTACGGCCATGATCGATGGCGTAAAGGTGACCATCAACGGCATCGCCAAGGGTTCGGGGATGATTGCGCCCGACATGGCCACCATGCTGAGTTTTGTTTTCACCGACGCCAATCTTCCGGCCAGCGTGCTGCAGGAATGTTTGAGCGCTGGCGTGGGGCCGAGCTTCAATTCCATCACCGTGGATTCTGACACCTCCACCAGCGACACGCTGATGCTGTTCGCCACGGGCAAGGGCGGCAAGCACGCCGCCATACCAAGGCTTCGGACAACAAGTTGAAGGAATTCCGCAAGGCGCTGGATGCGGTGCTGATGGATTTGGCGCTGCAGGTGGTCAAGGACGGCGAGGGCGCCCAGAAGCTGGTGTGCATCGATGTCACCGGCGCGGAAAGCGACAAGGCGGCCAGGCGCATCGGCATGGCCATCGCCAATTCGCCGCTGGTGAAAACGGCGGTCGCCGGCAATGACGCCAACTGGGGCCGCATCGTGATGGCGGTGGGCAAATCGGGCGAGGCGGCGGATCGCGACAAGCTGAAGATCAGCTTTGGCGGCCATGTCGTGGCCGAAAAAGGCATGCGGGCGGCGAAATACAACGAAACCACCGCCACAAAGGCCGTGTCGGGCCGCGACGTGCAGATCGCCGTCGATATCGGGCTGGGCAAGGGTGCGGCGCGGGTTTGGACCTGCGACCTGACCCACGGCTACATCGACATCAACGGGTCCTATCGCTCATGACGCTTTCACGGCGGGCTGCCCTGGGCGGCAGCGCCTTGCTCTTTCCCGGTATCGCCTTGGCGGCCGATGATGCGTTTGCATCGCTGGAGAAATCCAGTGGCGCGCGCATTGGCGTGGCAGCCTGGGACAGCGGCAGCGGAAAGATTATTCATTACCGTGCGGATGAGCGTTTCATTCCGTGCAGCAGCTTCAAGCTGTCGCTGGCGGCGCTGGTGCTGCAACGTGCCGATGCGGGCAAGGAACGGCTGAACCGGGTCATCCATTACCCGCCGCCGACTCTGGGTGTGTCGCCTGCCACCACAAAAAACCAGGCCACCGGCATGAAGGTCGTGGATTTGTGCGAGGCGGCCGTCATCTACAGCGACAACACCGCCGCCAATCTTTTGCTGGACGCGGTAGGTGGTCCCGCTGGTGTCACGGCGTTCTGGCGCAGCCTGGGCGACAAGGTCTCACGGCTGGACGACAATGAGCCGGCGCTGAACCAGCCCGATCCCATCCGCAACACCGCCACCCCGGCGGCCATGTTGGGCAACCTCAAAGTCATGCTGCTGGGGGATGCGCTTTCCAACCCCTCGCTTGCGCGCCTGCTGGGCTGGATGCATGCCAACACCACCGGCGCCACGACCTTGAAAGCCGGGCTGCCGCCGGACTGGAAAGTCGGCGACAAGACCGGGCGCAATCCCGCCCATGGCTTTGTCGCCGATCTGGCAATCATCACCCCGCCGCACCGTAAGCCGATCCTGGCGGTGTGCTATGCCGCCAAGGGCGATGACGCCGTGGTAGCGTCGGCCGGCAAGATCATCGCCGGCCGTTTCGCCTAGTTCTCCGTCCTATCAAAATAGAAAATTGTCATGGCCCACCGGAGTGTGGGCCATCCAGTTGGGTTCGTGCCGAACTTGAAAGTTCAAGCGCGGCGTCATCTGGATGGCCCGCATTTGCGGGCCATGACAAGCGAGGCATTCGCTTAAACCAGTTCCGCGTCCAGGCTGATTTCCGCTTTCAGCACTTTCGACACCGGGCAGCCCTTTTCGGCCATGCCGGTCAGTTCCTTGAACTTCGCCGCATCGATGCCGGGGATTTTCGCTTTCAAGGTCAGGTGCGACTTGGTGATGGCAAAACCGTCGCCCTGTTTTTCCAGGGTGATCTCGGCCTTGGTGTCCATCTGGTCGGCCTTGAAGCCGGCCTGTTCCAGGATCAGCGACAGGGCCATGGTGAAGCAGCCGGCATGGGCCGCCCCGATCAGCTCTTCGGGATTGGTGCCGGGCTTGCCTTCAAAGCGGCTGGCGAAGCCATAGGGATATTCGCTCAGCGCCCCGCTCTTGGTGGTGATGGCGCCCTTACCGTCCTTGAGGCCGCCTGACCATTTCGCGGTTCCAAAAGTCGTCATGATTTTTCTCCTTGTTTGAACGATTGGGACAATTTCGTACAAGCGTTAAACCGTGCTAACCATCCCGCTTAACGCCAGCTTAGCCCTGTGACGCCAAGATGAACACGCCGCAATCAATAATGCTTGTCGTAGCGGTGGCATTGGTGGATCCCGACGGCCGCGTGCTGATTGCACAGCGTCCCGAAGGCAAAAGCATGGCGGGGCTATGGGAATTTCCGGGCGGCAAGGTCGAGGCCGGCGAAACGCCGGAAGCAGCGCTGATCCGCGAACTGGCCGAGGAGCTGGGCATCGCGGTGAAGGAGGCCTGTCTCGCGCCGTTCACCTTTGCTTCGCATACCTACGACGCATTTCACCTTTTGATGCCGCTCTACATCTGCCGCCGCTGGGACGGCACGCCCCAGTCAAGGCATCATGCGGCGCTGAAATGGGTCCGTCCGCGCGACATGAAGGATTTTCCCATGCCCGCGGCCGACTTGCCGCTTATTCCCATGCTGCGCGATCTCTTGTGAAGCATTCCGGCGGCGCCACGGCGATTGAATATGCGCTGATCGCCGGCCTGATCGCGTTGGTCATTATCACCGCCGTGACAGCCCTGGGCACCACGCTCTCGTCAACCTTCTACGCGTCGATGGCGTCGGCACCATAACTTAGCGGCCCTTGAGCGGATGCTCGTCGGTACCCAAGGCTTCGGCCAGGCGCGACCTGGCGCTACCGGGCTTTAGCGGCTGCTGCTGGCTTTCATGCGGCGCCCAGCCGGTGAGATAAAGCGTCTCGAACCGCGCCAGCAATTTGCCGTCTTCGCAATGGTGCTGGCTGTAATGCGCCAGCAGCGCCGCCAGCGTGTCGCGGCGCAGGGGTTTGCGGCTGCGCTGCGAAAGAACATTGGTCAAGCCATGCGCCCGCAGGTCGCGCGCCAGGCCGGAAAAATCACGATACCGCACCGTCAGGCGTTCGACATCGCTGACCGGCAAGGCAAAGCCGCCGCGCTGGAGCAGCCCGCCCAGGTCGCGCACATCGGCAAAGGGAGACACGCGCGGACTGACGCCGCCGCGGGTCGCGATCTCGGCCTGGGCGAAGGCGTCGCGCAATTCGCCAAGCGTGCCGCCGCCCAGCAATGCCGCCATGAACAGGCCATCTGATTTCAGCGCACGCCGGATCTGCACCAGCGCGCCGGGCAGGTCGTTGATCGCCTGCAGCGAATACAGGCTGACCGCCAGGTCGAACGTGCCATCGGCTTGCAGGATTTCCTGCGCGTCAAAATCGGTGCGGGTCCAATGCTTGGCGAAAGGCGCGATTTCCGGCGCGACAACTTCTCCGACCCAAAGCCCGCGCTCGAACTTGCGCGTTACCGCCGCGAGCCGGTCGGCCAGGCCTTCCGCTGCCGCCTGGTCCAGGAAACGATCGCCGCCCAGCCTTGCGGCGCGGGCGCGCGCCTTTTGGCTGGCGGCAAAATCAAAAAGAGGCGGGCGCTCGATCGACATCACGGCTACAGTAACCCCCATGCTCGGGAATGTCGCCAAGCCGGTTTTGGACCTGCTTTTTCCGCCGCTCTGCATCGGCTGCCGCGTGGCGGTGGGCGAGGCCGGTTTCTGCGCCGATTGCTGGAGCGGCATTACCTTCCTGGACGGGCCCGGCTGCAGCTGTTGCGGCCTGCCGTTTCCGGTGGCGCTGGAGGGCGACAATCTGTGCGCCACCTGTCTGGCAAATCCGCCGGCCTTCGACAGCGCCCGCGCCATCATGGCCTATGACGAAAAGAGCCGCGCGCCGCTCCTGGCCTTGAAGCATGCCGACCGGCTGGACCTGGTGCCGGGGTTTGCCCGCTGGCTGGGCCGCACCGGCCGCCAGACCCTGGCGCAGTGCGATCTGGTGACGCCAGTGCCGCTGCATCGCTCTCGGCTCTGGCGGCGGCGCTATAATCAGTCTGCCGAGCTCGGCCGTGCGTTGGCCAGGGATCATGGCCTGGCCTTCGATCCGGTGCTGGTGCGCAGCCGCGCCACCCCCAGCCAGGGCGCCATGCCGTCCGCCAAGGCCCGCCGCCGCAATGTACAGCGCGCCTTCCAGGTTCCAGGTTCCGCCCGGGTGAAGGGAAAAACCGTGCTGCTGCTGGACGATGTGATGACCACGGGCGCGACGGTGGAAGCCTGTGCCCGGGCCCTGAAACGGGCGGGCGCTGTGGGCGTTCACGTCCTGGTGCTGGCGCGCGTTGTGAAGGCGCCGGACGTGCTTATATAGGTCCTGTAACTCGAGTCTTGATTGGGATTGGCGCCGCCATGAAACCCGTCCGCATGTATACCACCCCGATCTGCCCCTATTGCGTGCGGGCCAAGTCGCTCCTGAAGAAGAAGGGCGTGGAGGTCGAGGAGGTGGACGTGCTGATGGACAGCGCGGCGCGCGCGGAAATGGAAAGCAAGACCGGCGGCGCCCGCAGCGTGCCGCAGATCTTCATCGGCGACACCCATGTCGGCGGCTGCGACGATCTTTACGCCCTGGAAAAGGACGGCAAGCTGGACCCGCTTCTGGCCTGAATCTTCGCACTCGCACACGCTTCCGCTACTGGACAAAGCGGGCAGTCCCCCGGAAGATGGACGCCAATTCATCCACCCATTTTCCAGAAATAAGGGGAAGAGACTGCCATGAAGAAACTTCTGCTTGCCTCCGTGACCTTGATGCTGGCCGCGCCCGCTGCGATGGCCCAGATGAATCCCGCGCCCACCATTGCGCCCGCGCCCACCGCCGATGAAATGAAGCAGCCGCGCCCGCCCCGCGCCGTTGGCATCCCGACCGCCGTGGCCGTGGAAGCGGCGCTGGAAGCCAACCGCGTTTGCCTGGGCAACACCTACAAGACCACCGCCATGATCGCCGACAGCGCCGGCGTTCCGATCGTGGTCATTTCCAATGACGGCGCCGCCGCCGTGACCCAGCGCATCGCCATGAGCAAGATCCAGGCGGTGCTGAAGTACAAGATGAGCAGCGGCGATGTGGCCAAGAAGGCCGCGGCCGATCCGGCTTTCGCCGCCGAACTGAAGGCCAATCCGCTGATCGACACCGCCCGCCAGGGCGCGCTGGCCATCACCAAGGGCTCCGAAGTGGTCGGCTTCTTCGCCGTGTCGGGCGCCCCGGGCGGCGACAAGGACGAAGTCTGCACCAGCGCTGGCCTGGCCAAGATCGCCGGAAAGTACTGAAGCCAGGTACTGATAGCTTTCGCGTTCCAGGGACGGGATCGGTTATGCTGACCGCATGACCGGTCCCGTTTCCTTTAAAGCCGCCTGCGTCCAGATGCGTTCTTCAGGCGACGTGGCGCAGAACATCCGCGACGCCAGCGCCCTGGTGCGCGAGGCGGCGGGGCAGGGCGCGCAATTCATCGCCACGCCTGAAAACACCAACATCATGGCGGAGAATAGCCGCGCCAAGCTGGCCGCGACGTTTGACGAGGCCCATGACCCGTCTCTTCCGGCTTTCAGCGCCCTGGCCAAGGATCTGAACGTCTGGCTGCTGATCGGCTCACTGCACATCAAGGTGTCGGACGACAAGACCGCCAACCGTTCATTCCTGTTCGCGCCAGACGGCAGCGTGCGGGCCCGCTATGACAAGATTCACCTGTTCGATTCCACTGTCGCCTCGGGCGAGACCTACCGGGAATCCAGCCAGGTCGAAGGCGGCCATGACGCTGTTCTGGCCGATACCGCGTTCGGGCCGATGGGTATCACCGTCTGCTATGACCTGCGCTTCCCGCAGCTCTATCGCCGGCTTGCGCAAGCAGGCGCTTTCGCCTTCACCATTCCATCTTCGTTTACGGTGCCGACGGGCGAGGCGCATTGGCATGTGCTGATGCGCGCCCGCGCCATCGAGAATGGCGCCTTTGTCATCGCGCCCGCCCAGGGCGGACTGCATGCCAATGGCCGCAAAACCTATGGCCACAGCCTGATCGTGGCGCCGTGGGGCGAAGTGCTGGCGGAAGCGGGCACAGACCCCGGCGTCATCATTGCTGAGATTGATCCGCAGTTGTCGTTGACCGCGCGCGGAAAAGTTCCGTCACTTCAACATGACCGGAACTTTTCCTATCCATGAACTGACATCCAAATGTCTTGCGAATCGTCCGGTTGCGAACCATCATTTCCATAACAGCCTGGGGGCAGGCTGGATTGGAGCGTCAGAAGTGATTGCGTATTCGCTTCGGTGCCATCGGGGGCACGAATTCGAGGGCTGGTTTCGCAACAGCGCGGCCTTCGACGAACAGTCGGGCAGCGGGCATGTGAGCTGCCCTGCCTGCAATTCCATCCGCGTGGAAAAGGCCATCATGGCGCCTGCTGTGTCGGGCACCAAGAAAACCGTGCGCTCCCGGAACGAGGCCAGGCAGATGCGGCAGTTCGCGACGGGCCTGCGCAAATATGTGCAAGAGAATGCCGACTATGTCGGCCCCAACTTCGCCGAGGAAGCCCGCAAAATTCATTACGGCGAGACGCCAGAACGCCATATTTATGGCGAGGCGACCCACAAGGAAGCGCAGGAGCTGGTGGAAGAGGGCGTCGACGTCGCCCCGCTGCCGCCCGATCTTGAGGGCGCCAACTAGCGCCGCGCGACGACCATGTAGTTCACGTCTACATCGTTCGAAAGTCGCCAGTCCCACCCCAGCGGATCAAATGAAACACCTTGTGTTTTCAGGATGGTTAGGCCGCTCTGCTCAAGCGATGACTTAAGGTCTGATGGGGGGATAAAGCGGTTCCAGTCATGGGTGCCGCGCGGCAGCCAGCCCAGCACATATTCGGCCCCGATCTTGGCCAGGGCCAGGCTCTTGAGGGTCTTGTTCATGGTGGCGACCAAGGTCAGGCCGCCCGGCTTCACCAGGGCGGTGCAGGCGGCCAAGTAGGCGCCGACATCGGCGACATGCTCGACCACTTCCATGTTCAGGACCACGTCGAAGCTTTTGCCCTCGTCAACCAAGGCCTCTGCCGTGGTGGCCCGGTAGTCTATATCCAGTCCTGATTGGGCGGCATGCGCCTTGGCGGTGCCGATATTGCGCTCGGAAGCGTCGGCGCCGGTGACGGCAAAGCCCAGCCGCGCCATCGGCTCGGCCAGAAGTCCACCGCCGCAACCGATATCCAACAGCGACAAACCCTCGAACGGCTTCAGCGACCGGGCATCGCGCCCGAAATGCGCCGCCGCCTGCTCGCGAATAAAGCTCAGCCGCACGGGGTTGAACTTGTGCAGGGGGGCGAACTTGCCAGCGGGGTCCCACCATTCCGCCGCGATGGCGGAGAATTTGGCGATTTCGGCGGGATCGATGGTGGAGATGCTCATGCTTCCTCTTCGTACCAGACCGAGAACAGCAGCACGGCTTTGCCAGCCTGGGTATCGAGGGGCGTCAGCTTGGTCTCGGTATGGTGGATGGCGACTCTGGCGGGCTCGCCAGCCAGCCACTGGTTCACCGACGCCACGATCGCGTCCGACCCGTCACCACTGAACATCTTGAATTTCATGCCGATTTTCTCAGTTCCCGGGCCTCTTGAGCCAAGGGGTAACCCCGGATACATAGGCCGCCGCAAAGAGCAGGGCAAATCAGGCCCTTAGAGGGATTACAGCACGTGGCGACCATTGCGATGAAATTCGGCGGCACCTCGGTGGCCGACATCGAGCGCATCCGCCATGTCGCCACCCTGGTCAAGCGCGAGGTCGAACGCGGCAACAAGGTTGCCGTTGTGGTGTCCGCCATGGCCGGGGAAACCAACAAGCTGGTGGCCTGGACCAACGATGCGGCGCATGGCGTCAACAACCTCGCCATTCCCGACCAGCGCGAATATGACGTGGTGGTGGCGGCCGGCGAACAGATTACCAGTGGCCTTCTGGCCATCACCCTGAACGCCATGGGCGTAAAGGCGCGGTCCTGGGCCGGCTGGCAGGTGCCGATCAACACCTCTGCCGTGCATGGCTCGGCCCGCATTGAGGGTGTGCCGGCCACCGAAATGAAGAAGGCTATCGAAGGCGGTGAAGTCGCCGTGGTGGCAGGATTCCAGGGTGTTGCGCCCGGCAACCGCATCTCGACCCTGGGCCGCGGCGGCTCGGACACCAGCGCGGTGGCGGTTGCCGCCGGCATCGGGGCGGCGCGCTGCGACATCTATACCGACGTGGACGGGGTCTACACCACGGACCCGCGCATCGTTCCCAAGGCGCGGCGTCTGGAAAAGATCGCTTATGAAGAAATGCTGGAAATGGCGTCGCTGGGCGCCAAGGTCTTGCAGACGCGCTCTGTGGAAATCGCCATGCTGCACCGGGTGCCCACCCGCGTGCTTTCAACCTTCACGCCCGATGTGGGCGGCACACTGCTTTGCGACGAGGAAGACATCGTGGAAAAGAAGCCCGTTACAGGCATCGCCTACAGCCGCGACGAAGCCAAGATCACCCTGCACAAGGTGCCGGACAAGCCCGGCGTCTCGGCCGCCATTTTCGGGCCGCTGGCCGATGCCGGCGTGAACGTGGACATGATCGTCCAGAACGTCTCCGAGGACGGCGAGACCACCGACCTGACCTTTACCTGCACGCGGGGCGAACTCAGCCGCGCCCTGGCGGCGATCGAGACCCATGCCAAGGACATCCGCTACCGGGCCGTCACCCACACCGCGGACGTCGCCAAGGTTTCGATCATCGGCATCGGCATGCGCGCCCATCCCGGCGTCGCCCAGCTGATGTTCCGCACCCTGGCCGAAAAGGGCATCAACATCGAGGTGATCTCGACCAGCGAGATCAAGGTTAGCGTCCTGATCGCCGAGGAGTATGTCGAACTGGCGGTGCGCGCGCTCCATTCCGCTTACGAGCTGGATGCGGCATAGTCCCTCTGAATCGAGGGAATTGACCTGATGGCACCCGGTGGCGGCCCGCGCCTGCTTCTTCGCCGCCTGCGCGAAATCATGGCGGAGCAGACATCCGCCCAGATGCGGCTGGACAAGCTGGTCACCACCATCGCCTCCAACATGGTGGCCGAGGTCTGTTCGATCTATCTGCGCCGCGCCGGCAAGGTGCTGGAGCTGTTCGCCACGGAAGGCCTTCGCCGCGAAGCCGTCCACGCCACCCGCCTGAAGGAAGGCGAGGGCCTGGTCGGCATGGTGTCGGAGACCGCGGAAGCGGTGAATCTGTCCGACGCCCCAAGCGATCCGCATTTCTCCTATCGCCCGGAAACCGGCGAAGATCCTTTCAAGTCCTTCCTGGGCGTGCCCATCGTGCGCGGGGGCCAGGTGTTCGGCGTGCTGACGGTGCAGAACAAGGCCGAACGCATTTATGCGGAGGAAGAGGTCGAAGCCCTGCAGACTGTGGCCATGGTGCTCGCCGAGGTGGTGGCACAGGGCGGCTTCTTCAATGTCGCCGAGCTGGACGAGCCGGAACTGCGCATCGACCGGCCGCGCAAATTTGTCGGCGATGGGCTGTCCGACGGCGTGGCGGTGGGGCGGGTGGCGCTGCACGAACCGCGCGTGAAGGTCGAGCGCATGATCGCCGACGATCCGCAGGGCGAGCTAAAGCGGCTGGAAGCTGCCATCGGGTCCTTGCGCGAATCCGTGGACGAGATGCTGGCTTCCAGCGAACTGGACCTGACGGGCGAGGGGCGCGAGGTGATCGAGACCTACCGCCTGTTCGCCTATGACCAGGGCTGGCGCCAGCGCATGCGCGATGCGGTGCGCACCGGCCTGACCGCCGAAGCCGCGGTGGAGCGCATCCAGGACGAAACGCGCCTGCGGGTGCAGCGCCTGGGCGATCCCATCCTGCGCGAGCGGGCGCACGACTTCGAGGACCTGGCGCGGCGGCTGCTGCGCCACCTGACCGGCGAGGAGACCGCCGACCGGGCGCTGCCCGCCAATGCCGTGCTGGTGGCGCGCGGCATGGGGCCGGCCGAACTGCTGGATTATGGCCGCGACAAGCTGGTGGCGCTGGTGCTGGAAGAAGCGGCCGCCACCAGCCATGTCGCCATCGTGGCGCGCTCGATGGGCTTGCCGATGGTCGCCTCGCTGGAGGGCATTGCCGACAATGCCCGCGCCGGCGACGCCATCGCGGTGGACGGCGAAATGGGCGAGGTGCATTTGCGCCCCGCCACCGAAATCGTCAAAGCCTTTGAAGACAAGCGCGAGCTGCGCGTCCAGGCGCAGGCCCGTTTTGCCGCAGTGCGCGATTTGCCGGCCGTCACCCGCGACGGCGTCGCCATCAAGTTGATGATGAATGCGGGGCTGGAATTCGACATGCCGCAGCTGGTGCAATCGGGCGCCGACGGCATCGGCCTGTTCCGCACCGAACTGCAATTCATGATCGGCGAGACCATGCCGCGCCTGGCCGACCAGACGGGTTTCTACAAGAAGATACTGGATGCGGCGGGCGACAAGCCCGTGGTGTTCCGCACCCTGGACCTGGGCGGCGACAAGGTGCTGCCCTATGCGCGCTGGGAGCGGGAGGAAAATCCCGCGCTGGGTTGGCGCGCCATCCGCATCGCGCTCGATCGCCCGGCGCTGCTGCGCTACCAGGTGCGCGCCATGCTGACTGCCAGCGCAGGCCGCACCTTGCGCATCCTGCTGCCCATGATCTCGGACGTGGATGAATTCAACCGCGCCCGCGCACTGGTGGACCGCGAGCTGGAGCGGGCGCGGTTGCTCAATCTTGGCCGTCCCACCCAGGTGCTGGTGGGCGCCATGCTGGAAGTGCCGGCGCTGGCCTTCATGCTGCCCCAGCTGATGCGATCGGCCGATTTTGTCTCCATCGGCTCCAATGATCTTTTGTCACTGGCCTTTGCCGTGGACCGCACCAATCCGCGGGTGTCCAAGCGCTATGACAATCTCAATCCCGCCTCCCTGACCCTGATCCGGCTGATCGTGCAAAGCGCGGCGGAGAATTCGGGCGATCTGTCCCTGTGCGGCGAGATGGCGGGACGCCCGCTGGACGCCATGGCGCTGCTGGGCCTGGGGATCCGGACCCTGTCCATGCAGCCGGGCCAGATCGGTCCCATCAAGATGATGATTCGAAGCTTGCACCTGGGAGAGGTCGCCGCCTTCGTGGACCGGCTTTGCGGCCGGACCGACCATTCCTTGCGGACCCGGCTGTCCGCCTTCGCCGCCGAGCGCGGAATCGTCCTGAAATAGGGGTTTTAGGCAGGTTCCCGGGAAACCGGACCTTTTTGCAGTGCAGCGGTTGTCCGGGCCGCCCTTGATCGGATAAGATAGAAACCACAGATATTTAGCTGCGCTTGGCCTGCTGGGGCACGGCGTGCCATGGCAACGCGTGACCAAACCAATATGACCCTGGAAACCGACGGAGTGGGAGACAAGGACGGCGCCAGCCGCCGCCGCATCCACTTGCGTGAAATCTCTGGCGACAGCGAAAGCCCATTGGAGACGGTGGGCCAGGACCTGCGCGCTGCGCGCCTGCGCCGGGGGGACGAGATTGCCCAGGTGTCGCGTGCCCTGAAGATCCGCAAGGACCATCTGGAAGCGTTGGAGAATGACCGGCTGGAAGATCTGCCGGGCAAGACCTATGCGATCGGCTTCGTGCGTTCCTATGCCCGGCACCTGGGCCTGGATTCGGCGCAGTATGTCGAACGCTTCAAGCAGGATATTTCCGGGCGCACCGACGAACAGATCCGCGAGCCTGCGCCGATCCACCAGGATGAAGGCCGCCGCCTGCCGCAAGGCTGGCGCATCATCGCCGGTGTGGTGGTGCTGCTGCTGGGCTATGGCGTGTGGCACCTGATGGCGCCGGGCGGCGATGCAAACCAGACCACGCCGCCGCCGCCGGTGATCAATCCGCCCAAGCCCAAGCCCATTCCTGCGCCGCTGCCCGTTGTGGTTCCGCCGCAAGCGGCCACCCCGTCACCGGCCACCGATGCCGTGCCCGGCACCATCAACGCGGCGACACCGGCCGCCACAACCGCGCCCGCCGCCACTGCTGGCCAGCCGGTTGCCACGCCGCCGCCGGCTGCTGGCGCCAAGACACCCGCAACCCAGGCCGCGCCGATCAATCCGGCTTCGCCTACCGCGGCGCCGGCCAACGCCGCCGCTGTCAAGGCGCCTGCCGTGCCCGGTACGGGGCAGGTTTATGGCGCCCAGAACGTCAATCCGCGCGTCATCCTGCGCGCCAAGGGCGATACCCGCATCACCGTGCGCAATGCCGATGGCTCGTACCTGTTGAACCGCGACCTGAAAGCGGGCGACAGCTACCAGGTGCCCAACATGCCGGGCGTGACCATGGCGACCAGCAATGCCGGCAATGTGGAGCTGGATCTGGACGGCAGCGCGCTGGGCCGCGCCGGAGCGCAGAGCCAGATCCTGGGCAGGGTTTCTCTTGATCCGCAGTCGTTGAACGACCGCTTTAACAACCACTAAGGACGACGCATGAGCATTCGCGCCTATCGCGACATTCACCGGCGCAAGTCGCGCCAGATCATGGTCGGCAAAGTTCCGGTCGGCGGCGACGCCCCGATCACAGTCCAGACCATGACCAACACCATCACCGGTGATGCCCGCGCCACCATCGACCAGATCCGCAAGGTCGAAGAGGCGGGCGCCGACATCGTGCGCGTGTCCTGCCCCGATGAAGATGCCACCGCGGCGATGAAGGCCATCACCAAGGCTGCCGCCATTCCGGTCGTGGCCGACATCCATTTCCACTACAAGCGCGCCATCGAGGCGGCGGTGAACGGCGCGGCCTGCCTGCGTATCAATCCCGGCAACATCGGCAGCCCGCAGCGGGTGCGCGAAGTGGTGCAGGCTGCCAAGGACCATGGCTGCTCCATGCGTATCGGCGTCAATGCCGGGTCGCTGGAACAGGACCTCTTGGAAAAGTACGGCGAGCCGTGCCCCGAGGCGATGGTGGAGTCGGCGCTGAATCACGCCAAGATTCTGGATGACCTGGACTTCCGGGAATACAAGATTTCGGTGAAGGCGTCCGACCCGTTCCTGGCCGTGGCGGCCTATCAGGCGCTGAGCGAGGCCATCGACTGCCCGCTGCATGTCGGCATCACCGAAGCCGGCGGCATGATTTCGGGCACGGTGAAATCCTCCATCGGCATGGGCATGCTGCTGTGGAGCGGCATCGGCGATACCATCCGCGTCTCGCTGTCGGCCGATCCGGTCGAGGAAGTGCGCGTCGGCTTCGACATCCTGAAGTCGCTGAACCTGCGCCATCGCGGCGTGAACATCATTTCCTGCCCCAGCTGCGCCCGCCAGGGTTTCAACGTGATCGACACGGTCAAGACGCTGGAAGACCGGCTGAAGCACATCTCCACCCCAATGTCGCTGTCGATCATCGGCTGCGTCGTGAACGGTCCGGGCGAAGCGCGCGAGACCGACCTCGGCTTCACCGGCGGCGGCGCCGGCAAGGGCCATGGCCAGATCTACCTGAACGGCACCCCGTCCTATCGCCTGGAAAATACCGACCTGGTCGAGCACATCGTGAAACTGTGCGAGGACAAGGCCGCCGAGATCGAGGCGCAGCGTAACGGAGCGCCGCTCGAAGCCGCGCAGTAGCGACGCTTCATGATACCGGCCGCCAAGCTCGAGCGGTTGCTCGACCGTTTTTCCGCCATCGAAAGCGAGATGTCGTCCGGTGCTTCGGGTGCCGCCTTCGTCAAGCTGTCCCGCGAACACGCCGAACTGGCCCCGGTGATCGAAACCGTGCGCGCCTATCGCCAGGCGCAGGTGCGCATCGCCGATGCCGAGAACCTGATCGCCGATCCCGCCACCGAGAGCGAGATCAAGTCGATGGCCGAGGAAGAGCGCGCCGAACTGAAAGGCGAGCTGGAAAAGCTGGACCATGACCTGCGCATCGCGCTGCTGCCACGCGACGCCGCCGACGATTCCAGCGCCATTGTCGAAATCCGCGCCGGAACCGGCGGCGACGAGGCGGCTTTGTTCGCGGGCGATCTTCTGGGCATGTACCAGCGCTATTGCGGCTTGCAGGGCTGGAAGACCGAAATCCTGTCTTTGTCGGAAAGCGACCTGGGCGGCTACAAGGACGCCACCCTGGAAGTCGAAGGCCGCGGCGTCTACGCCAAGCTGAAATTCGAAAGCGGCGTCCACCGGGTGCAGCGCGTGCCCGCGACCGAAACCCAGGGCCGCATCCACACCTCCGCCGCCACCGTGGCAGTGCTGCCCGAGGCGGAAGACGTCGACATTGTGATCCTGGACAAGGACCTGCGCATCGACACCTATCGCGCGCAAGGCGCCGGCGGCCAGCACGTCAACAAGACCGACAGCGCCGTGCGTATCACTCATTTGCCCACCGGAACGGTGGTGGCGATGCAGGAAGAAAAATCGCAGCACAAAAACAAAGCCAAGGCGATGACCCTGCTCAAGGCCAAGATCTTTGATGCCGAGCGCAAGCGCGTCGATGCCGAGCGCGCATCCGAGCGCAAGAGCCTGGTCGGTTCGGGCGACCGCAGCGAGCGCATCCGCACCTACAACTATCCGCAAGGCCGCGTCACCGATCACCGCATCAACCTGACGCTCTATAACCTGGCGCGCATCGTGTCTGGGGATGAACTCGGCGAGATCGTGGACGCGCTGGTGGCCCAGGACCAGGCCGACCGGCTGGCGGAATTCGAAGCGTCCGAAGCGTGACCCTGGACGAGGCGACACGGCGGCTGGCCGGTGCGGGCATCGACAATCCCCGCGCCGAAGCCCGGCTCCTGCTGGCGCATGCGCTGGGCACTAGCCGCGACCAGACGTTGACGGCGCAGCCAACGCCCGAACAAGCCGAATGCTTCGCCCGTCTGGTGGAACGCCGCGCCGTCAATGAGCCCTTCGCCTACATCACCGGACACAAGGAATTCTGGAGCCTGGACTTCGAGGCCGGGCCCGGAGTGCTGGTGCCGCGCCCCGATACCGAAACACTAATCGAGGAAGCGCTGCGCGTGGCGCCGGACCGCAACGCGCCTCTGCGGATCGCCGATCTGGGCACAGGTTCGGGCGCCATTCTGATCGCGGCGCTGAAGGAGTTTCCCAACGCGACAGGCATCGGATTTGAATCGTCGCCGGAGGCGTTTCGGTATGCATCGGCCAATGCCGGCCGGTTGATTGGCCACCGGGCGCAGATCCGCCAGGAAGATTGGTCCCATGCGCGAGGGCCGTTCGACCTGGTCTTCTCCAATCCGCCCTATATTCCGTCCACGGACATCGAATCACTGATGCCGGACGTGGCCCATTTCGAGCCCCGCGCCGCATTGGACGGCGGCCCCGATGGCCTGTCGGCCTATCGGAACCTGGGGGAACTGTTGCCGGGACTGCTGGTGTCTGGCGGCCACGCTTTGCTGGAAATCGGCCTGGGACAGGCCCAAAGCATGGCCCGTCTATTCCCGGGCCTTGAAATGTTAAGGATCGTGCCCGATTTGTCGGGTATTCCCCGCTGCGTCATCTTGCGAAAACCCTGACTTTTTCTTGGAAAAATGGGGTCTTTCGGCTAAGTTCAGGCCATAGGGATCGGGGATGATCCCTGGCGGGCCACCACCGGAGTTTGGGGAGGGCGACCGCTGAGGGCCGGTGAGGCGATAAAAAACCGCCACCGGACAGGGGACTCAAAGCGAGCAAATCGGCGCTGGCGCGTGAACGCGGCCAGCCATGGAAGGACTACAGTGAAGCGCTCTCGTAGAGGCGGCCGCAGGCCGCAACATGGTGGCAATGGCGGCGGCGGCGGCGGCAATGGCGGCGGCGGCTTCAATCCCAACCGGACGTTCGATTCCTCGGGTCCGGAGATCAAGATCCGCGGCTCGGCCAGCCATGTGTACGAGAAGTATCTGCAGCTGGCCCGCGACGCCAATTCCGGCGGCGACCGCGTCATGGCCGAGAACTATCTTCAGCATGCGGAGCATTACTACCGCATCATGGCCGCTGCCGCGGCCCAGCAGGCCCAGGATGCCGCCCAGCAGGCGGCTATGAACCCGCAGGGCCAGCAGCCGCAGAACGGCCAGCAGCCGCAACCGGGCCAACCCCAACCGCAGCAGAATGGCGGAAGCGGCGCTTCCTTCTCCCTGGCCGATGGCCCGGCCGAGGAAGAGGGCGAAGAGGCCGAAGCCTCCTGACCGGCGCTTGAGCCGCATCAAGGGACATCCTTAACCGTCCATGCAAACTGGGGTCTTGCAGCCCCGGTTCCCCGCTCCCATATCTGCGGGGAAGCGGTGCCCTTCGGGGGCCGTTATAAGGTCCGCTGCCGAAAGGAGCATCGGTCAGGCGACGCGCGAGCGGAGTCTTAAGCCGTTGCGATCCAGAAATAGGGGCCGACCGGGAGAGAGCATGGATATCGAGAAATTCACCGAGCGGGCGCGCGGTTTCATTCAGTCCGCCCAGAACCTGGCCCTTCGCGAAGGCAACCAGCAATTCACCCCCGACCATCTGCTGAAGGTCCTCATCGATGATGAGGAAGGCCTTGCCGCGCGGCTGATCAATGCCGCGGGCGGCCGCGACGCGCCGGTGCGCGCCGGCGTCGAAGCCGCGCTGAAGAAGCTGCCCAAAGTGCAGGGCGGTTCGGGCCAGGTATATCTGGCCCAGGATACTGCCAAGCTGCTGGACAATGCCGAGCAGGTCGCCAAGAAGGCCGGCGACAGTTTTGTCACCGCCGAATATCTGTTGCTGGCGCTGGTTCTGGCCACCGGAACCGATGCCGCGAAAATCCTGAAAGATGCCGGCGTCAGCGCCCAGGGCCTGAATGCCGCCATTGCACAGCTGCGCAAGGGCCGCACCGCCGACAGCGCCACGGCCGAGAATGCCTATGACGCGCTGAAGAAATATGCCCGCGACCTGACCGAGCTGGCGCGCAGCGGCAAGCTGGACCCGGTGATCGGCCGCGACGAGGAAATCCGCCGCACCATCCAGGTCCTGAGCCGCCGCACCAAGAACAATCCCGTGCTGATCGGCGAACCGGGCGTGGGCAAGACGGCAATCGCTGAAGGCCTGGCGCTGCGCATCGTCAATGGCGACGTGCCTGAAAGCCTGCGCGACCGCAAGCTGATGGCGCTGGACATGGGCGCGCTGATCGCCGGCGCCAAGTTCCGCGGCGAGTTCGAGGAACGGCTGAAGGCCGTGCTGAACGAAGTCACCGGCGCCAACGGCGAAATCATCCTGTTCATCGACGAGATGCACACCCTGGTCGGCGCCGGCAAGGCTGACGGGGCGATGGACGCCTCCAACCTGATCAAGCCGGCCCTGGCGCGCGGCGAACTGCACTGCGTCGGCGCCACCACCCTGGATGAATACCGCAAGTATGTGGAAAAGGACGCCGCCCTGGCGCGGCGCTTCCAGGCCGTGTTCGTGGGCGAGCCGACGGTGGAAGACACCATCTCCATCCTGCGCGGCCTGAAGGAGAAGTACGAGCTGCATCACGGCGTGCGCATTACCGACAGCGCCATCGTGGCGGCGGCGACGCTTTCCAACCGCTACATCACCGACCGATTCCTGCCTGACAAGGCGATCGACCTGATGGACGAGGCCGGATCGCGCCTGCGCATGCAGATCGACTCCAAGCCGGAAAAGCTGGACGAGCTGGACCGGCGCATCATGCAGCTGAAAATCGAGCGCGAAGCGCTGAAGCGGGAAACCGACAAGTCGTCGCGTGACCGGCTGGATGCGCTGGAAAAGGAGCTGGGCGACCTGGAGGAAGAGTCCGCCTCGCTGACCGCCAAGTGGCTGGAAGAGAAGAAATCCGTCGCCGATATTCAGTCGCTGAAGGAAAGGCTGGATGCCGCCCGCCAGGATGTGGAAGTGGCCCAGCGCAAGGGCGACTTCGCCAAGGCCGGCGAGCTGACCTATGGCGTCATCCCGGACCTGGAACGCCAGCTGAAGGCCATCGAAGACAACAAGGATGCAGCGCTTGCCGGTGAAGCCGTCACGGCCGAGCATATCGCCGGCGTGGTGTCGCGCTGGACCGGCATCCCGGTGGACAAGATGCTGGAAGGCCAGCGCGAGAAGCTGCTGCACATGGAGCAGGATCTGGGCAAGCGCGTGGTCGGCCAGGACGAGGCGGTGCGCGCCATCTCCAATGCCGTGCGCCGTGCCCGCGCAGGGTTGCAGGATCCCAACCGCCCCATCGGCTCGTTCCTGTTCCTGGGGCCGACGGGCGTGGGCAAGACCGAGCTCACCAAGTCGCTGGCCGCGTTCCTGTTCGATGACGACACCGCCATGGTGCGCATCGACATGAGCGAGTTCATGGAAAAGCATGCCGTTGCGCGCCTGATCGGCGCCCCGCCCGGTTATGTCGGCTATGAAGAGGGCGGCGTGCTTACCGAAGCGGTGCGCCGGCGTCCCTATCAGGTGATCCTGTTCGACGAGGTCGAAAAGGCGCATCCGGACGTGTTCAACGTGCTGCTGCAGGTGCTGGATGACGGCCGCCTGACCGACGGCCAGGGCCGTACCGTGGACTTCCGCAATACCGTGATCATCCTGACCTCCAACCTGGGCACCGAATTCCTGGGCATCGAGGGCGACCAGACCCAAGCACGGGCGCAGGTGATGCAGGCGGTGCGTTCCCATTTCCGTCCCGAATTCCTCAACCGCCTGGACGAGATCATCCTGTTCCACCGCCTGACGCGGGCGAACATGGACAAGATCGTCGACATCCAGATCGGGCGCCTGGACAAGCTGCTGGCGGATCGCAAGATCACAATTGCCCTGGATGACAAGGCACGCCACTGGCTGGGCAATGCCGGTTACGATCCGGTCTATGGCGCGCGGCCGCTCAAGCGGGTGATCCAGCGCCGGTTGCAGGACCCGCTGGCCCAGCTCTTGCTGGAAGGAAAGATCGCCGACGGCGCCAATGTCACGGTCAGCGCCAGCAAGACAGGCCTGACCGTCAATGGCCAGGAGTTCGCCGCCGGTGCCGATGAGCTGGCCGATGTGGCGCCCGCCGGGACCGCTTTGAATTAAGGCTGTACTGCTGCATCATCCGGGCGGCGCATGTGCGCCGTCCGGGGGCAGCTTTGACCGACCAGATAGCGTTCGACGATTTTTTGAAGGTGGATATCCGCGCCGGCACGGTGATCCATGCCGAACCGTTTCCGGAGGCGCGCAAGCCCGCCATCAAGCTCACCATCGATTTCGGGGCCGAGATCGGCGTGAAAAAGTCCTCCGCCCAGATCACCAAATACTACACGCCTGACGCCTTGATCGGAAAACAGGTGGTGGCGGTGGTGAATTTTCCGCCGCGCCAGATCGGCAAGTTCATGTCCCAGGTTCTGACCTTGGGGGTGCCGGACGAAAATGGCGAAGTGGTGTTGCTGCATCCCAGCCTGGCCGTGCCCGATGGCGGGCGGATGTTCTGACGTGAACGCGCAGGACTTCAAAGAAAAAGCCTTCTGGCTGGCGCGTGCGCCGGGTCTTCATATCGGCGACGAAGAAATATTTCGAACCGCCCGTGCCTTTCGTCCCGGCAACGAACAGGCCGCCGATCTGGCCGCCCGCATCAAACAGGAAGGCTATTTCCAGATCGCCCATGACACGGGCATGAACCTCAAACTGATGGCCGATACCGTGCGCCGATTTTCGGCGGACGGCATTTCGCCGGTGTTCGCCTTCCTGTTCGATGAATTCTGGGCGCCGTTCCATGCCCTGGATGCGCTGTATGGTGGCATCCTGGGCGGTTACGGCATGCTGCCGCATTTCTGGGTGTGGAATGTCGATCCCGCCAAAGGCGACTCGGGGTGGAATCCGCACCGCGACATGGGCCATGTCTCGCTGCGCCCGGACGGCACGCCCATCGCCATCACCACCTGGATTCCATTGTCCGAGGCCAACCCGCTGAACAGCTGCATGTATATCGTGCCGGCCCATGCCGATCCGGTCTACGGCACGCCGCAGGACAAGGAGTGGCGCTTCGATTTGCCCTCCATCCGTGCATTGCCGGCCCAACCCGGCGATATATTTGTCTGGAACCAGGCGGTGCTGCATTGGGGCAGCCGCTCCTCGCCGCGCGCCACAGAATCCCGTGTCAGCATGGCATTTGAATTCCAGCGCACCGACAGCCCACCCCTGGGCGAGCCGATCCTGCAGCCGGGAAAAGTGCTGCCGTTCGAGACGCGGTTAAAACTGATCGCCCGCCAGCTGCTGCAATATCGGCACATGTACCGGCTGGATGCGCAAGTGGAAAAACTGGCGCTGGAACTGGCCGCTACTTGACGCGGGCCTGGCGCAGATCGGTGGCATTGTCCGCCACCTTGGATTCCAGCGATGTTGTGGCGACCAGATTGTCGATCTCCAGCCGTTTCTCCTGGAATTTTCGCAGCAGCGCGCCGATCAGCTGGCGGCCCTGCGCCATCTTTACCGTCAGCGGATTGACCTGTCCGGCGCCGACGCGGATTTCGTAATGCAGGTGCGGGCCGGTCGCCATGCCGGACATGCCGCTGTACGCGAAGACCTGGCCCTGGCGCACCCGCGCGCCCTGGCGCATGCCGGGCGCGAAACGCGACAGATGCCCGTAAGCGGTAGAGTAGTTGTTGCCATGGGTGAGCAGCACGAAATTGCCGTAACCCGACGCACGCCCCATGAACTTGATGGTGCCGGCACCGGCCGCCATCACCGGCGTGCCGGTGGGAACCGCGAAGTCCACGCCCTTGTGCATGCGGGTATAGCCCAAAATGGGATGGAAGCGTGAACCGAAGCCGGAGGAGATGCGCGCGCCGTCCACCGGCGTCTTCATCAGCATCCCCTTGGCGCTTTCGCCCTTCTGGTCGAAATATTCCGCCGGTTCGCTGGGATCGGCCTCGAAGCGGTACATCGGGATCTGTTTGCCGCCCAGGGTCATCATCGCATAGCTGATGGAACCGAACTTCGCGGGCAAGCCTTCGGGCGTGTAGTAATAGTCGTAATAGACCTCGAAACGGTCGCCCGGATGCAGGTCGCGCTGGAAGTCGACCTTGTAGGAGAACATGCGGATCATGTCGATCACGACATCGGTGGGAATGCCCGCCTGGGTCGCGGCAAGATACAGGCTGGAATCGATGGTGCCGCCGGCGCGGTGGCGGTGCACCTGCAGCTCCTTGGTTTCCAGTTCCGCCGTATAGCCGCCCTCGGTGGTGCGGGTGACGGTGATTTCCTTGTCGATGGTGGGCGAGAAATGCAGCGACAACAGCCGCGAGATGGGTTCGGAATTTTCTTCCGTCGCCCCGGCATCGTCCTCTTCGGCATCCACCGGCACAACCACCGGAACATGATTGACGATCACGGTGGTGGTGCGCGGCGCGCTGGGCTGCGGCGCCGGCTTGTTGCCACTGGCATCGATGGTGGCGACCGAATAGGTGAGGTCGAAGGTCTGGCCCGCCTTCAGGGCGCGGGGGTTGAAGCTTTTGCCCATGACGGCGACCACGGCATTGGCGTCGGTGGCCGAGATGCCGACATCCTCCAGCATGCCCGCCAGCGTGTCGCCCGCGTCCAGGGTCACGGTGCGGTTTTCCACGCCGGGATTGGGATTGGCGTTATCGGAATTGTCCGCTGCCTGTCCCACCGGTTCGCTGGCGCGGATCAGCTTCATGAAAAGGGCATAGGGCAGGGAGGAACGGCCCGGCGACACCATCGGCCGCGACACCGGCATCATGCCCACCGCCATCCAGGCCAACGCGCCCGCCACTAGTGCGGTCATCGATGTGGAAACCAGCGCCCAGCGGCCATCGGTGGTGGCCAGCGCCGCGCTGGCGCCGTTCAGCCCACGACGCAAAGTTCCAGAAATGCCGGTGGTGGCGCGCAGGCTCTTCAAGACAGCTCCGATTTCCCCGCCGCCCAGCGCCGAGTCATGGCATATAAGCTTTGTTCGATATCACCGGCAAGGGATTGTTATCCTTGAACTTTAGACAGTTTCCAAGCTCCGTTTTCGCGTTCCTGCTGCTGATGCCGGTCCCGGCCCTGGCCTGGGGCGCGCAAGGCCATGAGATCGTGGCCGCCATGGCGCTGCGCGAACTGACGCCCACGGCGCGCGGGCAGGTGGCGCGGCTGCTGGGCGGAGAAGCCATGATGATCCATGACGCCAACTGGGCGGACGAGGTGCGCGACCAGCGCCGCGATACCGGCGCCTGGCACTATGTGAACATCCCGCTGGATGCCCCCGGCTATGACCGTCGCCGCGATTGCCCGCGCGATGTCTGCGTGGTGGCGCAGATCGACAAGGACCTGCGCATCCTGTCCGACCACCGCGCCAGTCCCGCCGCGCGCGCGGAAGCCTTGCGCTTCCTGATCCATTTCGTCGCCGATGTGCATCAGCCGCTGCATGCCGCCGATGACGGCGACCGGGGCGGCAATGACGTGCATGTCGGCATCGGGCGCGAACGCGCCAGCCTGCATAAGGTGTGGGATGCCGACGTGGTGCAGGCGCTGGGCTATGACACGATGGCGATCGCCGCCAATGTCGACCGCAGCATCACGCCGGCCCAGCGCAAGGCCTGGCAGGCCGGATCGGCGTCGGCCTGGGCCAATGAGTCGTTGCAAGTGGCACGCGCGGAAATCTATCCACCCGTTGAAGGGCGCGCCTTTGTGCGGTTGCCGCGCGACTATCCGGTGCGCGAAGCAGCCGTGGCACGGATGCAGTTGGCAAAGGCGGCCGTGCGGCTGGCCTGGTTGCTCAACGGCGCATTGAAGTAGCGAAAGCCTATTCCGACGACAGGATCATGTTGCGGACCGTCGGGTAGATCTGCGTCTGCCAGCGCGTGCCAGAAAACACGCCATAGTGGCCGACACCGGCCTGAACATAGTGCTTCTTGCGGAACGGCTTGATGCCGGTGCACAGGTCCTGGGCGGCCATGGTCTGGCCCAGGCCGCAGATATCGTCGCGCTCACCTTCAACCGTCAGCAGCGAGGTCTTCTTGATGGCGCGCAGGTCAACCTTGCGGTTGCGCCAGGTATAGACGCCGCGCGACAGATGATGTTCCTGGAAGACCTTGCGCACCGTCTCCAGATAGAATTCCGCCGGCAGATCCGCGACCGAGAAATACTCGTCATAGAACTTGCGGTTGGCGTCGGCCTTGGCCAACTCGCCCTTCAGGATGTGGCTGAACAGGTCCATGTGGGCGCGCACATGACGCGACACATTCATGGTGATGAAGGCCGACAACTGCAGAAAGCCGGGATAGACCCGCCGGTGCGCGCCGGCATAACGCCGCGGCACGGTGGTGATCAGGTTTTGCTCGAACCATTCCACCGGATGTTCATTGGCCAGGTGGTTGACCCTGGTGGGATTGATGGACGTGTCCACCGGTCCCGCCATCAGCACCAGGCTCTTGGGCGTGTTGGGATTGTTGTCTTCGGCCATCAGCGCCGTGGTCGCCAGCATGGCCGGGCAGGGCTGGCACACCGCCATGCCATGCGCGCCCGGACCGATATGGGCGAAAAACGCCATCAGGTGATCGATATATTCGTCGGTGCCGAACCGGCCTTCCGCCAGCGGCACATCGCGGCCACTTTTCCAGTCGGTGATGTAGACATCGTGATCGGCCAGAAGGGTCTGGGCGGTGCCGCGCAGCAGGGTGGGGAAGTGGCCCGCCCTAGGCGCCGCCAGCAGCACCTTGGGCTGGTGCAGGGTGCTGTCTTTCTTGAAATGCACCAGATTGCCGAACGGCATTTCCAGCGCCACTTCTTCGGTCACCGTCGCGGGCTTGCCGGCCACCATCACCTGTTCGATGGCGTAATCGGGCCGCTCATGGATCATCTGGGCGCGGCTGACGATCTCCGCACCGGCCGCCATGCTGCGCAGTACATAGTTGGCCGCCGGACCCAGCGCGGTTTCGCCAAGCGCCGTCTTGAACAAGTCCGCGCCCGCGCGCAACGGCGCGAAAAAGTCCTGCTGGGCCTGATAGGCGTCGTACAACATCCCGCTCACAAGCCCCATGGAATCACTGGGATTCCGTTCCCGGTCCGGAGGATATCCGGCAAGGGAATGCTGCATCGCAAAATAATCCTTGTCAACGCGCCAAAACCCGCCAAACTCGGGCTTATGGGCGACGCTGTTTTGACGATTTCCAGCAAGAATTACTCCTCCTGGTCGTTGCGCGGCTGGCTCCTGTGCAAGATGGCAGGTCTGGATTTCAAGGAAGAGTTGCTGTCCGCCGACGATCCCGGCGCCCGCGCCGAGCGCTGATGCTGGCGCCTTCCTTCCTGGTGCCGCGCCTGACTCACAATGCAATCAAGGTGTGGGACACCCTCGCCATCGGCGAATATCTGCACGAGAATTTTCCCCAGGCCGGTCTTTTGCCGCGCGATGCGGCGGCGCGCACCCATTGCCGCTCGATATGCGGGGAAATGCATTCCGGCTTCGCCAACATGCGTTCGGCGCTGCCCATGAATCTGAAAGGCCACTATAAGGGCTTCAAGATCTGGGCGGCGGCCCAGGCCGATATTGATCGCATCACTGCCATCTGGCGGGAATGTCTGGGCATGTATGGCGGCCCGTATCTGTTCGGCGAAACCCCCACCATGGCCGACGCCATGTATGCCCCGGTCTGCACGCGGTTCGCCACCTATGACGTGAGGCTGGACCGCCAGTCGGCCGATTATTGCGAAACCATCCTGGCCTTGCCAGACATGATCGAATGGACCGAAGCGGCCAAGAATGAACGGGCCGGCATCGAAGAGTTGGAAGCCGAGTTCTAAACCTTACCGGCGTCTTAACCACTGTTCCCAAAGTTCCTTTAAGACTTTTCAGCCAAACTGTTCGCTCTCGCACCAACGCGTTTTCGAGCCAGGCTTGCCATGTCTAATCCCGCGCCCCGCTTCGCCATGCTGGCGGGTCTTTCCGGTCAAACTTCCAGCGAAGACAGGCGCGAATTGCTGCGCAAGGTGACCGCGGCGATGGACAATCCGGTGCCGGGCGGGCGCTCGCTGCAGGAGCTGGACGGACTTCTGGCAACCGTGGCGGCGGACTATTCCGCCCAGGTGCGCGCGGATCTGGCCAGGCTGGTGGCCAACCAGGACGCGCTGTTCACCTGTTCGGCCCAGCTGTTCGCCCGCGATGACATCGAAGTGGCCCGCCCGGTCCTGATGCATGCCAAAAACCTCAGCGACACGACTTTGCTGGAAGTGATCGCCGAGAAAGGCCAGGAGCATCTGATGGCGGTGACCCAGCGGCCCACCATCAGCGGCGTGGTCTCCCATGCGCTGGTGGAGAAGGGCAACGACCATGTCGTGTCCCTGCTGCTGAACAATCGCGGCGCCACTATCGAGGCGGAAACCTTTGAAGCCGTGGCGGTGCGCGCTCAGACCAGCACCGTTCTGCAAAATACGCTGGTGAACCGAGCCGACCTGCCCGTCGGCCAGGTGAACGAGCTTTAAAACAGCGTGGAAAAATCCCTGCGCCAGGAAATCCTGCGCAAGGTCGGCAACGTTCCGCCTGAGGAAATCGAGCGCGCCTTCCAGAAGAACCGCAAGGTGCTGACCAAGGCGTATGGCGATATCCCTGCCGACATGGATGCCGCGGTCAAACGCATCGACCAGATGGCCCGCGCCAAGTCGCTGCATCCGCCGTCGCTGGTGACTCTGTTGCGCGAAGGGGCTGCCGCGCGCACCGCCTTCAATCTGGCGCTGGCGCGCCTGACCGACGTGGAATTCGACCTGGTCCAGCGTGTGGTCGAAGGCAAGGACCTGGACACGCTGGCGCTCCTGTGCCGCGGCGCCAATTTCAATCGTCCGCTGTTCGTGTCGCTGGCCATCGCGCTGGACGGCAGCGACCGCGCCTTGGGCGGGGCTGAGGAATTCGGCAACCTGTTTGAATCGGTGCCCGTCGAAGCGGCCCAGCGCGCCGTGCGCTTCTGGAAGGTTCGGAAGGCCGCCTAGCTGGCGCCGCTTTCGTTCGGCTTGGTCTGCAGCTGGACGAAATTCTCGATTCCCATCTGCTCGATCAGGCGCTGCTGGGTCTGCAGCCAGTCGATATGCTCTTCCTCGCTCTCCAGGATGTCGGTGAAGAGTTCCCTTGAAATGTAATCCTTGACCGTCTCGCAATGGCTGATGGCCAGCTTCAGGTCGGGCAGGCCGATCATTTCCAGCGACAGGTCGCACTTGATGACTTCCTGGACATTCTCGCCGATCATCAGCTTGCCCAGGTCCTGGAGATTAGGAAGACCGCCCAGGAACAGCACGCGCTTGATCAGCTTGTCGGCGTGCTTCATCTCGTCGATGGATTCTTCGTACTCCTTGTGCGCCAGGATGCTCAGGCCCCAATCGGCCAGCATGCGCGAATGCAGGAAATACTGATTGATGGCGGTAAGCTCGTTCTTCAGCACCTTGTTGAGGAACGAGATGGTGACCGGATCGCCAACTACGGAGGCGTGCGGGGAAGGGCCTGGTGCTACTCGGCTGCCTGCCGCAGCGCGCGGCGGCTGTCTTCCAGCATTCCTTCGATTGTTTCCTGGCATCGTCCGCAGTTCTTTCTCACGCCGCAGCGTGCGTAAACGTCATCGGCGCACTGGGCGCCGCTGCAGATTGCGGCGCCGACGCGCTGTTCGTTCAACCTATTGCAGACGCAGACGATCATCCAAGCATTCCCGCCGGGAGCCATTCCCAGTCACAGCTTTCTAGCCCTAGTTGCGAATGATTGTCAATATTGTTCGCAGGGATGGTGAGGCGGGCTGGTTTAAGGGACTTTCCAGGTGTAAAATGTTACGATCCAGAGGAGGTACTTCGCATGGCGATGAGTGCCCATACAGCGACTGGTCAGGAATTGGTGGAGATGAACACCACGCCCCTGATCGATGTAATGCTTGTCCTTCTTGTTCTGTTGATCGTGACCCTGCCCATCCAGACGCATGCAGTGAAGTTGGACATGCCGTCCAACGCGCCGCCGCCTCCGGTTCGTCTTGAGGCCGTCGAGCTGGGCGTGGATTTTGATGGTGGCATCACCTGGAACGGCGCCCATATCAGCCGGGCCACGCTGGATGCCTATCTGGCCGATGCGGCCGCCAAGAACCCGCAGCCGGAAATCCACGTCAATCCTGACCGCCTGGCCAATTATGACGTCGTCGCTAAGGTGCTGGCCGATGCCCAGCGCCTGGGCGTGATCCATATCGGCTTTGCCGGGGTCGATCAGTACCGCTAGGCCGTAGCCGCCCGGCGCCTTTGCCCTTACAAACGCCGCATGAGATGCGGCGGTGTGAAGACAATTTTTGCGGCAGGGCTGGTGCTGGCCATAAGCCCGTCGGCCGCGATGGCGCTTCCGCCCATTGCCGTGCATGGCGACAGCTTTGCCATCGGCTCGCGCATTCCCATGCTGGAACGCGCCTGGAACCTGTTTCCCTCTCTGGATAGCACTCGCTGGTGGAACATTCTTTCGCGCAGCTACAATCCGGCGCGGCCCGTGTTCAATGACGGGGTCGGCGGCCAGACCATTTTTGCCTTGCGTGACAAGATGCTACGCGATCCGTCACACCGCGACGACACCACCATCATCTATGACCGCCGCAATTCCGGCGAGACCGCCGCGGACTATGTCGCCGCGCTGGAGGCGGGGCTGGCGACCCTGCACACCCGCCATTTCCTGATCCTGCCGCAGGTGCCGTTCTTCAACAAATCCGAACCGGACCTGCCCATCATGCGGGACATCGACCGGCGTGTGCTGGCCAAATGGCCGGACAACACTTTCAACGCGGCCGAGCGCGCCGCCTTCGACCGCGCGCTGGCCGATCCGACCACCCGCGCTGACACGCTTCACCGCAACGCCAAGGGACAGGCGATCGAGGCGCGCTTCATCAAGGCCTGGCTGGACGCGCGCGGCTGGTAGCTACTTCACCTGGATGGAGGCGAAGATCCGGTCCACCGCCGGGCTTCCTTGCGCGAAATAGAATTCCGCCGGCGCGGTGAAGACCATCAGGTCCAGCATGCCGCCGCGCGCCGCGGCGATGGCGCGGCCGCGCATCTCCAGCCCTTCCTCATTGGCCAGAGTCAGGTCGAAGCAGAAACCTTGCGCCGATCCGAACGGGCAGGGGCGCAAGGCGCTGGCGCGCACATTCTGCATCTTCTTTTTCACCAGCGAAGCGATCACCAGATCCTGGATGTCGTTGGGCGTCATGCGGGCGCGGTACACCGGCATGTCGCCGATGCGCAGGCCCGGCACCCGGAACAAGGGCTGGCCCTCCTTGATGCCGATATAGAAACCAAGCTCGTCCAGCCCGGTGCCGTTGCGCGTCCAGTAGCGCATGGTGGCCAGATGGATTTGCGCATAACCCGGCTCGGCGCGCACGGTCACGCCATTGCCCACCGAAGCGGTTTGCCCGCCATCCATGGACTGCAGCGCGCATCCCATAAGCGCCAGGCAAGCAAGAAGCGGCGCGATCCTCATGGCTGCGCCAGGTAATAGTCGATCATCGCCTTGTCATCGGCGTCCGGCGCCAGCACGCGGTACTGGGCAAACGCGACGCGCGCCGCCGGCTTGTCGCCGCTCTGCAGCGCCAGCAGGCCCAGCCCGCGCCAGGCCAAGGGCGGCGCATCCGGCGCGGCCAGGGCGGCACGAAACCAGGATGCCGCCAGCGCCGCATCGCCCTTGGCGCCCCGCTTGCGATAAGCCTCGCCCAGGCCATAGCGGCACAATCCACGCCCGGACACGGCCAGCCGCGTGAACAGCGCCACTGTGTCGGTGTCGCGGCGCAATTCCTGGCCGATCCAGCGTTCCAGAAAGGGCGCGGTGGCGGCGCGGTGCGTTTCCAATCCCAGCGGGCCGATGGTTTGCGCCGGAAGCGCCGCCAGCCTTCCTTCGCTCAAGGGATGGGTTTTCAGGAAATCGGCATCGGCGCCGCGCCACAGCGCAGCAGCGGCGCCGGCGGGATATCCGGCCGCGCTGGCCATCTTCAACTCGCTTTCATCGGCATCGCGTTCCTGGGCATCGGAATGGGAATATTTGGCGCCCAGCGCCGCCATGCTGGCGGGTGTGCCGACAAAACCGATGCCCGCACCCGCCGCCGCCACGCCCAGCAGCGCTACCACGCCGCTGGTGTCCAGCATGCGGTGAAATTGTTCCAGCGTATCCTTGTGCTGGTAATGCGCGATCTCATGCGCCAGAAGCTGCGCCAGTTCGGCTTCATTTTCGGTGCGCAGCAGGGCCCCGGTCCACACCACCAGCGCGCCGTTGGGAAGCGCAAAGACGTTCAGGCCCGGCGACTCCACGACATAGACGCGCAGAGAATTGCAATCGGTGAGCTTGCACACCACGCCATGGACATAGGCATTGAGCGGCGGATCGCGCACCAGGTTGGCGGAATTGCGGATCGTGTCTTCGGCCTTGGCCACCTGCATCATCAGGCCGGCTTCGTCGCTGTCGGCGTTGGGCTGGGCGGACGCGGCGCTTGCCAGCAGCAGGAGCGACAACAGCGCCGCTTTCATAACGGCAAGCCTTTCAGCAACTCGCCCACCGTGTCGCGGGCGTCGTTCGGGTTGCGCAAGTCACCATTGACGCTGAGCAGGCGGTTGAACCACACTATCCGGCCCGTGCGCAGGTCCACCAGCGAGGCAAAGCCGCTCTGGAATCCGCCGGGCACGGGCACCAGCAGCAATGCCGCCACGCCCATCAGCGCCTGCCGCCCGGTAGACGAATAGGTGTCGCGCACATGCACGAACAGCGCATAGTCGCCGTGATACTTGTCGCGCAGCACCGCAGCACCGGGCCCCAAGGTCCAGTCCAGCGCGCCGCCCTTGTCCGGCAGCTTGATGGGCGAATAATACAGGTGCAGCAGGATCGCCTGTCCCACCGCGCTGTTCAGCTTGACGATCTGGCTTTCGCGGGCGCTGGCGCTGGTCTCGGCCTCGGCAATCTTGACGCCACGCGAGGCCAAGGTGGCGGTGATTTCCTTGCGGGTCAGTTCGATGGCGCTTTTGGTCCAGTCGGCGCGCGGCGCTTCGGCGCCGCCGGCAGTCAGCTCGCTGAGCTCGATGTCGGGCGTGGCCAACACGATAGTCTTGGCTGGACCGTTCCATGCGATGGGGGCGCTGTCCGCAAGCCTTGGACTGGCCGCATCACAGGCGCAAAGCGGGGCGCACAGAAATGCCAGTGCGATGATCCTGCGACCCATGCCCGCCTCACATGAGGCCCAAGGGTAGCGCGATTCGCCGGTGACGCGGTTACTGCGCCCCTTCGGCCTTCAGCACTTTCTGTACGGCTTCGCGCGCTTCCATCCGCGCTTTAAAGGCAGTGACCTTGGGCAGGTGTGACAGGTCGATCTCCATCCGCGCGGCCCAGCGCAGGATGACATAAAGATAAGCGTCGGCGGGCGTGAAGCTGGCACCCATCAGGTAATGGCCGGTCAACCGGTCCTCGACCAGCTTCATCTGGCGCGCGATCTTCTCTTTCATCTGCGCCTGGTATTCCGGCGGCGCGTTGCGGAAGAGGGGCGAGAAGCTCTTGTGCAGCTCGGAACTGATGAAGCCGATCCATTCCAGGACGCGATAGCGATCGATTCCGTCCCTGGGCATGGCGCCGGTCTTGTCGCCCAGGAAGGGCAGCACCGCGGCATTCTCCGCCAGGATCGTCCCGTCATCCACTTTCAGGGCCGGGACATAGCCTTTGGGATTGATGGCATAGAAGTCTTCGCCGTTCACGGTCTTGTGCGCCTTCAAATCGACCCGCTCCAGGTCGATCGGCAGGTTTCCTTCCACCGCCACGATATGGGCCGCCATCGAACAGGCGCCGGGGGAATAATAGAGCTTCATGGGAGATCCTTGTTGCTGCGCGAAGTGAGAACCTATGGGGCGGCGGCTTGTTCCGCCATCTTCTGGACACTGACATAGTCGGTCTTGCCGGTGGCAAGCAGCGGAATGCTCTGGGCCATGATCACTTCACGCGGCACGCTGAGTTCGGCCACGCCATGGTTCTGCGCCCAGCCGATCATGTCCAGCCGCCGCGCATCGGGCGCGGTGGTGACCAGCACGATCTTTTCGCCCTTGCGCCCGTCCGGCACCGCCACGGCGGCGTGGGAATGATCCGGCCACAGCGCGGCCGCGATGTTTTCCACCACCGCCAGCGACACCGCTTCGCCGCCGATCTTGGCAAAGCGTTTCAGGCGGCCACGGATGGCGATGAAGCCGTCCTCGTCGATGGCGACGATGTCGCCGGTGTTGTGCCAGCCATCTTCGGGCGGCACGATCACGCCGGGCGCGTCGGGCTTGATGTAACCCTGCATGATGTTGGGGCCGCGCACATACAGTTGGCCGGCGCCGGCGATGCCTTCCACCGGCTCGACCCTGGCCTCCATGCCATGCAGCAGCCGGCCCACCGTGCCCGGATGATTGTCCTCCACCGTGTTGACCGCCGCCACAGGCGCGGTCTCGGTGACGCCATAGCCTTCGATCAGTTCCAGGCTGGATTTCTTGCGCAGGAAGATGCGGGTCTCATCGCGCAAGCGCTCCGCGCCGCACACGGCGGCGCGCAGGCTGTCCAGCGCGCCATCCTCGCTGCAACGGGCATACTGGTTGATGAAAGTGTCGGTGGACAGGATCAGGGTGGCGCGGTGCTGGCCGATACGGCGCACGATTTCGCGCGGCTGCAGGGGCGAGGGGTGGGTGACGACCTTGATGCCCGCGATCAGCGGCAGGATGGTGCCGCCGGTCAGCCCGAAGCAATGGAAGATGGGCAGGGCGTTGAACATCACATCATCGGGATAAATGGCAAAGCGGTCGCGCACCTGGGCGACATTGGCCATCAAATTCTCATGGCTCAGCGCCACGCCCTTGGGCGCGCCTTCGGTGCCGGAGGTGAACAGGATCGCGCCGGTATCGCGGGCCCGGGGCCGCGCCGCCACAAGCCGCGGCGCCAGCTTGCCCGCCACCGCCGTGAGCTTGTCCTTGAGGGAGAGGGCCTTGCGCACATCTTCCAGGTAGAGGAATTGGAATTCGCCCATCGCGGCAATAACGTCGCCCAGCTCGGCCTTGTCCACCAGGCGGTGCGCGGTGATCACCCGCTTGACCTGCGCGGTGTTCAGCGCGCTTTTCAGCGCCGCGGCGCCGCTGGTGAAATTCAGCATGGTGGGAATGCGGCCAAAAGCCGACAAGGCGAAAAAGGCGATGGCCCCGGCCGCGCCGGTCGGCAGCATCACGCCGACGCATTCCCCGCTGCGGGTGCCGCGCGTGATGGCCGAGCCCAGCGCAAAGCTGGCGCGGATCACTTCGTCATAGGACAGGGCGCGGTCGTCGCCATCGACCAGCGCGATCGAGTCGCCGCCGAACTGGTCGCGTGCCTCCAGCAGGGCATGGAAAACGGCGCGGCGGGCCGCCGCCGGATCATAAGGTACCGTCTTGGGCGCGCCGGTGGCCGGCATGGACGCATCCGTCAGGGTGTCGGATGCGTCTTTACCTCATGTGGCGTGAAAATGCCCGATCCAGCTTTGGAAATTGCGCACCAGCCGCTCGCGTCCCGTGGGGGTAGCGGATTTGAACAGGCCGGCAATCTGCTCGCGCAGGGGCTTGGAGTCGGCCCAGATCTTCTCGGCCTGGGGCTCGATGGCGCCGCGCAGGGGCTTGATGACCTCTTTTTCGATGCGCTTTGGGCCGACAATGGCCACGGCCAGGGCGGCCAGGCCCGCGGTGCCGATCAGCACCAGGGCGGTGCGGGCGGTTTTGGTATTCACCGTGCGCAGGATGCTTTCGCCCAGCGACGATTTGGCGACAGAACGGTGAACTTGCTCTACGGCGCGCACCGGACGGCGGCGGGAACGGACAGCCATGGGACACTCCCGGAATAGGTTGAATAGGTGCAACGCAGCAGCAGCCCCGAAGTTTCAAGGCGGTTCCCATCCCGGCCGCCGCCGTCGTACTATGGTCATGTCAGGGGAATCATGGACGTCGTACGCAACATCATTCTGGGACTTTTGTTCGTGGCCCTGGGCTTTGCCGCCTATGCCGCCAATGCCCAGCTGGATCCGGTGTGGCGGACCAGCAGCGTCATCGCCTGCGGGATCGTGGGCTCGATCGGCTCGGTGGTGTTCTTCTACCTGGCGTTCCGCCGCCGCTAGTCTTGGCGGCCTAGTCCTGGCGACCTAGTCCTGGCGATAGGGGCGGTCGGTGACCCGGACCGGGTCCCTGGGCTCGTTGGGATGGCCCGTTTCTTCGCAGGTGAAACTCATGGTGTTGCTGCCGATGTCGGTGCGCAGCTTGCGCGCCGTGCGGTGATACTGGGCGCAATGGTCCCGCGCCGTGTCCATGGCATTGTCTTCGCCATAGGCGGTGGCGACCAGGTGGACGGTGCCGCCATTCTCATCCCCGCCGGTGACCGGCATGATGGACGAACAGGCCGCCAAAGGTACCAGCAGCGCCAGCCAAAGATATCGCATCGCTCGCCTTCGTCTCTGAACGCCACGGAATCAAAACCCGCTTCGCCTTTATACCGCGTTAGCTGGTGACCCCGTATAAATATGGGGTTATATTCCTAATCCGCAGGGCTGCCGCGACGCTCTGCGGGATGATTTTCAACCCTCCGGCGTCTATATCTCGGCCATGGCGACCGTCATCGACACCATTTCCAAGGCGCGGCACCCCGAAAAGGCGCACCGCCCGGACACCGACATCCAGCGCAAGCCGGACTGGATCCGGGTAAAGGCGCCGGTGTCCAGGGAATACCAGGTTACCCGCGAGATCGTGCGGGACAACAAGCTGCACACGGTCTGCGAGGAAGCCGCCTGCCCAAACATCGGGGAGTGCTGGACCAAGCGCCACGCCACCATGATGATCATGGGCGACACCTGCACCCGCGCCTGCGCCTTCTGCAACGTCAAGACCGGGTTGCCGGCGGCGCTGGATGCGGAGGAGCCGGCCAATGTCGCCCGCGCCGTCAAGAAGCTGGGCCTGGCGCATGTGGTCATCACCTCGGTGGACCGCGACGACCTGGCCGATGGCGGGGCGCAGCATTTCGCTGACGTGATCCGCGCGGTCCATGCCGAGAGCCCCAAGACGTCCGTCGAAGTGCTGACGCCGGACTTCCTGCGCAAGGACGGCGCCATCGAAGTCCTGATGGCGGCGCAGCCGGAAGTGTTCAACCACAATCTGGAAACCGTGCCGCGGCTGTACCTGAACATCCGGCCGGGCGCGCGCTACTTCGCCTCGCTGCGGCTGTTGCAGCGGGCCAAGGAGCTGATGCCCACCGGCTTCACCAAGTCGGGGCTGATGGTGGGTCTGGGCGAGACGCGCGAGGAGATCATGCAGGTGATGGACGACCTGCGCGCCGCCAATGTCGATTTCCTGACCATCGGCCAGTATCTGCAGCCGACCCGCAAGCATGCGCGGCTGGACCGTTTCTGGTCGCCGGAGGAATTCGCGTCGCTGGAAAGCATCGCCCGCGCCAAGGGCTTCCTGATGGTGTCGGCATCGCCGCTGACCCGATCGTCGTATCATGCCGACAGCGATTTCGCGGAGCTGAAGGCGGCGCGGGCTGCGAAGGCGTGATCAGCCACACCGAAACCCGCCAAGTGCCGTATCCGGCATCGCTGATGTATGCGGTCGTGTCGGACGTGGAAAACTATCCGCAATTCCTGCCCTGGGTGGTGGCGCTGCGCGTGCTGTCCCGGCGTGAGGACGGCATGAGCGCAGAAATGGCGGTCGGCTATGGCGCGCTGCGCGAGCGCTATACCAGCGACATCAAGCTGACCCCGGCCACCCACCGCATCGACGTGACCCAGACCAGCGGGCCTTTCAAGGTGCTGGAAAACCATTGGCAGTTCACCGACCATGCGGACGGGAAGGGGTGCGACGTCACTTTTTCGATCCTGTTCGAATTCAAGAGCCGCTTGCTGCACAGCGTGGCCGGCGCCAAGTTCGAGAAAGTGATGCTGAAAATGGCCGACGCCTTCGAGGCAAGAGCCAAGAATATACAAGAGGGGAAAGCATGAAGGCGTTTGTGATTGCGGTTTCATTGCTGCTTGCATGCGGCACAGCGCAGGCCAAGACCATCCTGTTCGTCGGCAACAGTTTCACCTATGGCGCCAATTCGGCGGCGCACTACTACAAGTCCGACACGGTGACCGACCTGAACGGCCCGGGCCCGACCGGCAAGACAGTGGGCGGGGTGCCGGCCTTCTTCAAGGAATTCACCAAGGAAGCGGGCCTGGACTACACCGTCAGCCTGGAAACGGTGGGCGGCAAGGGCATGGATTATCACTATGCCGAGAAGCGCGCGCTTCTGGACAAGCCGTGGGACGTGGTGGTGATGCACGGCTATTCCACCCTGGACATCGCCAAGCCCGGCGATCCGGCGCTGCTGGTGTCATCGGCCAAGACCATCAGCGACATGTTCCGCGCCAAGAATCCAAAGGCCGAAATCTGGCTGGACGCCACATGGAGCCGCGCCGATCAGACCTATCCCGAAGGCAAGCCGTGGCACGGCAAGCCGATCCAGCAGATGGGCATCGACGTCGCCGCCGCGTACGACCAGGCAGCCAAGGCGTCACGCGCCACGGGCGTGGTGCCGGTGGGCCTGGCCTGGAACCGCGCCTTCGATACAGGCGTGGCGGGCACCGATCCCTATGCCGGCATTCCGGCGGGCAAGATCAACCTGTGGAGCTGGGACAGTTATCACGCCAGCGCCTATGGCTATTACCTGGAAGCGCTGCTGGTGTTCGCCAAGGTAACCGGCAAGGACCCGCTGTCGCTGGGCGACAATGAAAGCGTGGCCGAGGATATGGGCTTCTCCAAGCCGCAGACGCATGCCCTGCAACAGGTCGCGCACGACCAGATCGCGGCGTCACACTAGGGACTGAAGCATTTCCAGCGCGACCGCGACAGTGGCCAGGCGCACCTCGCCGCGGCCGATGTCACCGAAGCGGCATTCGTGGTGGATGATCTTGTCGCCGCGCGTGGCCGCCAGATGCACAAGGCCGACCGGTTTGTCGACCGATCCTCCGCCGGGCCCGGCGACGCCAGTCACGGCCACTGCCAGCTGGGCGCGGGAATTTTTCAGCGCTCCTTGCGCCATGGCGCGGGCGACTTCGGATGAGACCGCGCCGTGCGCTTTCAGCAGTTCCAGCGGCACGCCCAGCAAGTCCAGCTTGGCCTCGTTGGAATAGGTGACAAAGCCGCGCTCCACCACGTCGGATGAACCCGGAATTTCGGTGAGCAGCGCCGCGATCAGGCCGCCGGTGCAGCTTTCAGCAGTTACGATTTTCAATCCCTGCGCGCGCGCATCCGCCAAAAGTTTTTCGGCGTCGGCGCGGAGCTGGGGCGAAAACATCAGATGTGGAAGGCCAGGCGGGCGATCACCACCAGCACCCCGGCCATGCCGCCGGCGATCATGTCGTCGGTCATCACCCCCAGGCCGCCTTTAAGGTTCTGGTCGGCCCAGCTGACCGGCCAGGGCTTCCAGATGTCGAACAGGCGAAAGAGTACAAAGGCCAGGCCGAAGGCGGGCAGGGAGATGGCCTGCGGGACCGGCACCAGTCCGCCGAAGGGCAGCAGGCAAAAGGAACAGGCGAACCATTGCCCCGCCAGCTCGTCGATCACGCATTCGGAAGGGTCGTCGCGGCCGGTTTCGCGCACATGGTCGCCGCAGGCCAAGATGCCGATCACCAGCGCGATGATGCTGCACGCCAGGATACCCATGCCGCCGCCCGCGTGCAGGGCGATCAGAATGGCCAGCGGCACCGCCACAGCGCTCATGATGGTGCCGGGCGCGACATCGAAATAGCCGATGCCGAAGACCGAGGCGACAACGGTGGAGGCGCGGGGAATTTTCATTTTTACAGTCTTACGGTTGCGATCGCCTGGGCCGCAATGCCTTCACGGCGGCCGGTAAAGCCCAGGCCTTCCGTGGTGGTGGCTTTCACGCTGACGCGCGACTCTTCGATTTTCAGGATTTCGGCGATCTTGGCCTTCATCGCATCGCGGTGCGGCCCCACCTTGGGCCGCTCGCAGATGATGGTGTCATCGACGTGCGAAAACACGCCCCCCTTGGCTGCCACCAGGTTGGCGGCATGGTCCAGGAACTTCCACGACGGCGCGCCGCGCCAGCGTTCGTCGGTGGGCGGGAAATGCTGGCCGATATCGCCTTCGCCAATACAGCCCAGCAGGGCATCGGTGATGGCATGCAGGCCGACATCGGCATCGGAATGGCCTTCCAGCCCATGGGTGTGCGGCACTTTCAGCCCGCACAGCCAGATGTGGTCGCCGTCCTTGAACTTGTGCACGTCATAGCCGGAAGCGGTGCGCACATCCGAACCGATAAGCGTCTCAGCCAATGCAAAATCTTCCTTGCGGGTCACTTTGATGTTTTTTTCCTCGCCCGGCACCATCTCGACTTTCAGTCCCGCCAGCTCGGCCAGCGCGACATCGTCGGTGACTTCGGTGCCGGCATGATCGTGATGGGCTTTGCGGATCTTGGCAAAGCCAAAGCCCTGGGGCGTCTGGGCGCGGTACAGCTTTTCCCGCGGCACCAATGTCCAGCGGCCATCTTCGCCGGCGCGGCGCAACGTGTCGGACGCCGCCACCATCGGCAGGGCGCCGTCGGCGCCGGATTCCAGCGCGCCCACCACATCGGCGATGACCTTGCGCGAGATCAGCGGCCTTGCCGCGTCATGGATCAGGACAAAGTCGGGCGCATCCTTGGCCAGGGCGTCCAGGCCCAGCCGCACCGATTCCTGCCGCGTGGCGCCGCCGGTCACCGGGGCAGGGACGTCCAGCCCCGCCAGCGCGGCGGCAGCCAGTTCCTGCTGGCCCGCGCGGATCACCACCTGGACCGGGTAGCCACGGAAAGCCTCGACCGTCCGGCGCAGCATGGGTTTGCCCGCCAGCCGTTCATACTGTTTTGGCAGCTCTGTCCCAGCCCGCTCGCCCTTTCCGGCGGCCACGATCAGGACGGCAATACGCGCCATGAAGCCCTCTCCCTAAACCGGTGGACTGCCTAACATTTAAGGGGTCCGGAAGCGATATTTTGTTGCTTTGCGGTATGATGCCTATATTATCGGCGTGTAACATTGATGCACAAACTATAGGCAATCAGTTGGTGGGCGTCTTACAGAAGTTGCGGACCGCAGGCTCTGCCGAGAGCGGAACCGGCACGATCGCCAACGCCTTGCCCATGCCCATCGTGCTGCTGGGGCCCAAGCTGGAAGTTGTCTATGCCAACCCGGCCGCGGAACAATTTTTCGATACCGGCTTGCCGCTGCTGCGCAAGCAGACCCTGGCCGACCTGATCGCGCCCCATTCGCCGCTGTTCCAGCTGGTCAGCCAGGCCGCGGAACGCAACGCCAGCGCGGCCGAGCGGGACATCGACCTTTCCACCCCCAAGCATGGTGAGCGCGTCGCCGATGTGACGGTGACGCCGGTGCCCGAACCGGAAGGGGCGATGCTGCTGACCTTCCAGGAACGCAGCCTGGCCCAGCGCATGGATCGCCAACTGATGGCGCGCGGCGCGGTGCGCTCCATGCACGGCATGGCGGCGGTGCTGGCGCATGAGATCAAGAATCCGCTGGCAGGCATTCGCGGGGCCGCGCAGCTGCTGGAAGAATCGCTGGCGCCGGACGAGCGCGAGATGACCCAGCTGATCGTGGCCGAGAGCGACCGCATCCGCGGCCTGATCGACCGCATGGAAAGCTTCGGCGACACCCGCGCCTTCACCCGGCATCCGGTCAACATTCACGAAGTGCTTGACCGTGTGCGCAAGGTGGCCGAATCCGGCTTTGCGCGCGGCGTCACCATCATTGAAAGTTTCGATCCTTCGCTGCCGCCGGTGTCGGGCGACCAGGACCAGCTGATCCAGGTCTTTTTGAATCTTGTCCGCAATGCCGCCGACGCGCTGCCCGAGACGGGCGGCGAGATCACCCTGACCACGGGTTACCGCCCCGGCGTGAAGTTCGGCGCCGGCGTGGCGGGCGAGCGCGTGTCGCTGCCGCTGGAAGTGACGGTGCGCGACAATGGCTCGGGCGTGCCCACAGATTTGCTGCCGTATATCTTCGATCCTTTTGTCACCACCAAGGTGCGCGGTTCGGGCCTGGGCCTGGCGCTGGTGGCCAAGATCATCGGCGATCATGGCGGCGTCATCGAGTGCGACTCGGTTCCGGGCCGCACCATATTCCGCGTGCTGTTGCCGCAATCGCGCGCCGGGGAGATTTGAACATGGCGGCAACCATTCTTGTCTGCGACGACGACAGCGCCATTCGCACGGTGCTCAACCAGGCGCTGGGCCGCGCCGGATACGATGTGCGCACCACGGGTACCGCCGCGGGGCTGTGGCGCTGGATTTCGGCGGGCGAGGGCAATCTGGTCATTACCGACGTGGTGCTGCCAGAACAGAATCCGGCTTCGACCTGATCCCCCGCATCAAGCGCATGCGCCCCGAACTACCCATCCTGGTGATGAGCGCGCAGAACACCTTGCTGACCGCCATCACGGCGGCCGAGCGCGGCGCCTTTGAATATCTGCCCAAGCCCTTCGACCTGAAGGAGCTGACCAGCGTGGTCAACCGCGCTTTGGCCAGTCCGCAGGCCAAGCGTGATACGGGACTGGAAGCGGCGGAAGAACGCCTGCCGCTGATCGGCCGCTCGCCGGCGATGCAGGAAATCTACCGCGTCATCGCGCGCCTGACGCAAACCGACCTGACCGTGATGATCATGGGCGAAAGCGGCACCGGCAAGGAGCTGGTGGCGCGCGCGCTGCACGATTACGGCAAGCGCCGCCACGGCGCCTTCGTCGCCGTCAACATGGCGGCGATCCCCAAGGAGCTGGTGGAAAGCGAACTCTTCGGCCATGAGCGCGGCGCCTTTACCGGCGCCACCAACCGCGGCGTTGGCCGTTTCGAACAGGCCGAAGGCGGCACACTTTTCCTGGACGAAATCGGCGACATGCCGCTGGAAGCCCAGACCCGGTTGCTGCGCGTGTTGCAGCAGGGCGAATACACCACGGTGGGCGGGCGCACCCCGATCAAGACCGATGTGCGCATCATCGCCGCCACCAACCGCGATTTGCGCCAGCTGATCAGCCAGGGCCTGTTCCGCGAAGATCTGTATTACCGCCTGAACGTGGTGCCGCTGCGCTTGCCGCCGCTGCGCGAGCGCGTGGAAGACATTCCCGATCTTGTCCGCCACTTCCTGCGCAAGGCCGAGGACGAGGGGCTGCCGCACAAGACGCTGGATAACGAAGCCCTCGACATGCTGCGCCGCCATCGCTGGCCGGGCAATGTGCGCGAACTGGAAAACCTGATTCGCCGCCTGGCGGTGCTGCAGTCAGGCGACTCGATCTCGGCGGCGTCGGTCTCGAGCGGAACTCAAAGAACCGGCCAAGACCTTCGCGGCGGATTCGGGCGAGGGGCCGCAGTCGCTGTCGGCGTCGGTCGAGCAATACCTGACCCAATATTTCCTGGCCCAGGGCGACCGCCTGCCACCGCCGGGCGTCTATGACCGCATCGTGCAGGAAGTGGAGCGGCCGCTGATTTCGATCACCTGGCCGCCACCCGCGGTAACCAAATCCGGGCGGCGCAGCTTCTTGGGCTCAATCGAAACACGCTCCGCAAGAAGATCAGAGACCTTGGGTTGGAGGTCATAGGGGGCTTCGGACCGAATAGGTCCGGAAGCGGCGCAGGGCCGCGCGCGACAGCGACCAAGCGGCCCGAGCCCGGACCTGCCCAACTTACGCGCCGAACTTTTTTCGCCGATTCTCGAACAATTCCGCGGATTTACTGGGTTTTCGCCGGTAACCCTGTAGCGTTTTTGTGACGCTGCATTCTTGCAACAGTCCGTGCTGTGGCTACACTGCCACCCGGCCGGGTTCGGGGTGGGGACCGGTCGCAGTGGAGCGCCGGTGGGAGCCGGAGCGGCCATCAAAACGGAAGACATGGTTAGCGAGACAACGTTCCCAGAGCGGCGCGCATCCCTGCGCGCAGTATCCCGGCCTTCGCAGCTGGCCTTCGCGGTCGCGCTGCTCGCCGTGGCGCTGGGCTGCGTCACCTATGCGCTGCTAACCGATCTTTTTCCGTATCACCTGAGCAAGGTCCAACAGATCATCCTGCTGCTGGTCGACCTGACCGTAGTCCTGACCCTGGCGGCGCTGATCGGCTGGCGCATCGCCCGGCTGGTCGCCACCCGCCGTTCGGGGCGCGCCGGCGCCAAGCTCCATGCCCGGCTGGTGACCTGGTTCTCGGTCATTGCCGTGGTGCCGGTGGTGCTGGTCGCCATCTTTGCCGCCGTGACCCTGAACCTGGGCCTGGACCAGATGTTCTCGGGCCGGGTCAAGGAAGCCCTGGGCAGCGCCGTGAACGTGGCGCAGACCTATGTGAAGGAACACGAAGCCTCGATCCTGGGCGACATCCGCTATATCGCCGATGCCATCCAGCGCGATCCGGAACTGTTCGACGAAGAACATCATGTCCGCGCCGGGCTGTTGTTCATCAAGCTGCGCAATGTCACCGAGAGCCGCGGGCTTCAGGCATCCTATATCCTGGACAGCCGGGGGACGGTGCTGGGCCGCACCAAGCAGCAGTCCATCAAGGACCCACCCATACCGTCCGCCACCGATTTCGCCCAGGCGCGCCAGGGCATTGTGGTTGACACACCCGACAACGGCACCGTCACCGCTCTGGTGCAATTGCAGGCGCTGAACGATGCCTATCTGGAAACCGTGCGTGTGGTGGACCCCAAGGTGTTCGCCTATTACATGCGCACCCGCGCCGCGGTCACCGAATACAACCGCTTGAATGACTCGCGGCTGGAGACCCAGCTGCAATTCGCGCTTCTGTACCTGATGGTGGCGCTGGTGGTGCTGCTGGCCGCCATCTGGTCGGGCCTGTGGGCCGCCAACCGGTTGGTGCGCCCCATATCCGGCCTGATCGACGCGGCCGAACGCGTGTCCGAAGGCGATCTGACCGCGCAGGTGCGCATCACCCAGGACGATGACGAGCTGGGCACGCTGGGCGCGGCCTTCAACCGCATGACCCAGCAGCTGTCAGCCCAGCGCGGCGACCTGATCGCCGCCAACCGGCTGAACGAAATCCGCCGCCGTTTTACCGAAACGGTTCTGTCTGGTGTGAGCGCCGGCGTGATCGGCCTGGATGGGGAAGGGCGCATCACCATCATCAACCGCGCCGCCGCCCGCCTGATGAACGCCGCGCCCGAGGACATGGAGACCAACCATTACTCCGACGCGGTGTCCGAACTGGCGCCGCTGATCCTGAAAGCCATGTCGGAGCCAACCGGCCGGGCCGGCGGTGAAGTCACCATCAAGCGGGCAGGCTCGCCGCGCACATTGAGCGTGCAGGTGACATCCGAACGCGGCAGCGCCGACGGTTTTGTCGTCACTTTCGATGATATCACCGACCTGGTGGGGGCGCAGCGTACCGCCGCCTGGGCCGATGTCGCCCGCCGCATCGCGCATGAAATCAAGAACCCGCTCACCCCCATCCAGCTGTCCGCCGAACGGCTGAAGCGCAAATATTCCGGCGAGATCACCACCGACCCCGAAGTCTTCCAGCAATGCACCGACACCATCGTGCGCCAGGTGGGCGATATCGGCCGCATGGTGGACGAGTTCAGCAGCTTCGCGCGCATGCCCACGCCCGTCATGAAGCGCGAGAACGCCCAGGAACTGCTGCAACAGGCATTGTTCCTGCAGCGAGTCGCCAATCCTGCCATCACCTTCACCACCGACGCGCCAAAGGAGCCGGTGCATTTCGAAGGCGATGGCCGCCTGATCAGCCAGGCCCTGACCAACGTCCTGAAGAATGCCGGCGAGGGTATCGCCGCGCGCATCGCCAAGGGCGACGACGAGCCGGGCAAGATTGCCATCGCACTGGTCCCGAACGGCGCCAAATTCGCCTATCGCATCACCGACAACGGCATCGGGTTGCCGCCGGAGCACAAGCACCGCCTGACCGAGCCCTATGTCACCACCCGCGCCAAGGGCACCGGGCTGGGTTTGGCGATCGTGCGCAAGATCATGGAAGACCATGGCGGGGACATAACCCTTGCCGACGTGGAAGGCGGGGAAGGCGCGGAGGTCACATTGACCTTCCCGTTCGCACAGAAAGTAGTGAAAGGAACTGAAGATGAGCAAAAACGGATCGCTGATCGCGTCTGAAATCCTCATCGTGGATGATGAGGAAGATATTCGCGACCTGATCGCGGGCATCCTGCATGACGAGGGCTATACCACCCGCGTCGCGGGCGATTCCGAATCCGCGCTGACCGCCATTCGCGCCCGCCGCCCGCAGCTGGTGGTGCTGGATATCTGGCTGCAGGGTTCCAAGCTGGACGGAATCGAGATCCTGGAGACCATCAAGCGCGAGCAGCCCGATCTGCCGGTGGTGATGATCTCGGGCCACGGCACCATCGAAACCGCCGTCGCCTCGATCAAGAAGGGCGCATATGATTTCGTGGAAAAGCCGTTCAAGGCCGACCGCCTGTTGCATGTGGTCGAGCGCGCCCTGGAAGCGGCGCGCCTCAAGCGCGAAGTGCAGGAACTGAAGCTGAAGACGGGCGATGAGGGCGAGCTGGTGGGCAATTCCCCCACCATCACCCAGCTGCGCGTCCTGATCGACAAGATCGCCCCCACCAACAGCCGCGTGCTGATCGCCGGTCCCGCCGGCTCCGGCAAGGAAGTGGCCGCGCGCCTGATCCATGCCCGCTCGCGCCGCGCCGGCAATGCCTTCGTTGCCATCAACTGCGCCACCATGGAGCCCGACCGGCTGGAAGCCGAGCTGTTCGGGGTGGAAAGCGCCGACGGCCCGCGCAAGACTGGCCTGTTCGAGCTGGCGCACAATGGCACGCTGTACCTGGACGAAGTGGCGGACATGCCGCTGGAAACGCAAGGCAAGATCCTGCGGGTGTTGATCGACCAGACATTCACGCGCGTCGGCGGCCAGGCCCGGGTGCAGGTGGATGCGCGCGTCATCTGTTCCACCACCCGCGACCTGCGCGCCGAAACCGAAGCCGGGCGCTTCCGCGAGGATCTGTATCACCGCCTGAACGTGGTGCCGGTGCGCATTCCTTCGCTGGCCGAACGCCGCGACGACATCCCGGTGCTGGTCACCCACTTCATGAAGCGGCTGTCGGCAGCCGGCGGCCTGCCCATGCGCACCATCGGCGACGACGCCATGGCGGTGCTGCAGACCCATGGCTGGCCGGGCAATGTCCGCCAGCTGCGCAACATCGTGGAGCGCCTGCTGATCCTGGCCAGCGATGATGTCACCGAGGCGGTCACCGCCGATCTTCTGCCTACCGATTTGGGGGCAGGCGTGGGCGGTTCCAAATCGGGCGACCTGGTGATCTCGCTGCCGCTGCGCGAAGCGCGCGAAATCTTCGAGCGCGACTACCTGATGGCCCAGATCAACCGTTTCGGCGGCAACATCTCCCGCACCGCGGCTTTCATCGGCATGGAGCGTTCGGCGCTGCATCGCAAGCTGAAGTCGCTGGGCGTGGGTTCGGCACAGAGCTTCCCTAACTAACACCGGTGTCATGGCCCGCCGGAGTGCGGGCCATCCAGCTGAAGCGAGTTATATTCTTGAATAATAGAACGGGGACCCTTTCGGCGCGGTCGTGCAGATGTCATCTGGATGGCCCGCATTTGCGGGCCATGACAGCGAGTATGAAATGAAAAAATGGTCCGCAAGCCGCGCTCCTGCCGGGCGCGTGGCCTATGTCAATGGCCGCTATATCCCGTTCGCCAAGGCTGGCGTGCATATCGAAGATCGCGCCCTGCAACTGGGTGACGGGATTTACGAAGTCGCGGGCGTCAAGAACGGCATGCTGGCTGACGAAGACGGTCACCTGGACCGCATGGAGCGTTCGCTGGGCGAGCTGGGCATGCCCATGCCCATGAGCCGGGCCGCGCTGAAGATCGTGATGCGCGAGATGGTCGCGCGCAACAAGATCGCCGACGGTTACCTGTATATCCAGACCACGCGCGGCGCCGTCCGCCGCGACCATGTTCCGCCGGCCGACGGGCCGCGTCCTACCATCATTATGACCATGCGTCCCACCGACATGGTGGGCCTGGGCCAAAGGCTCGAGAACGGGATCGGCGTTTCCACCCAGCCGGACATCCGCTGGGGCCGCTGTGACATCAAGACGGTACAGCTCTTGCCCAATCTCCTGGCCAAGCAGGCGGCGCGCAAGGCCGGCGCCTTTGAAGCCTGGCTGGTCGACAAGGACGGTTTTGTCACCGAAGGCGCTTCGACCAACGCCTGGATCGTGGCGCAGGACGGCACCGTCATCACCCGTGATCTGTCCAATGCGATCCTGCCGGGCGTGACGCGCAAGATCATGCTGGAGGCGATCGCCGAAGCACAGATCAAGGTGGTGGAGCGCAAATTCACCGTGGCCGAGGCCAAGGCCGCGAAGGAGGCCTTCCTGTCATCGGCCACCGGGGCAGGCGTGCCGGTCGTAACAGTTGATGGTCAACAGATCGGGGACGGCAAGCCGGGCCCGCTGACACGCCGGATTCGTGAGCTGTATGCCGCCAAATCGGGCGACAAAAAGGCATAAACGCTTAGCTTTTTAGTCTTTCGCAATTGCAGCATTGCGCTACACTGGTTCCCAAGGTGCCGTGAACCCCCGCATGGCTGAAACAATGGGCGAACCCATGAGCGATAAACAACAGAACCTTCAGGACACGTTTCTTAATGCGGTCCGCAAGTCCAAGTCCGCCGTCACCATCTTCCTGATCAACGGCGTCAAGCTTCAGGGCAACATCACCTGGTTCGACAATTTCTGCGTCCTTCTGCGCCGGGATGGTCAAAGCCAGCTGGTCTACAAGCACGCCATTTCCACGGTGATGCCGATGGGCCCGATCCAGCTCCAGGACGAGCCGGCAGAAGCCTGATTGGGTAGCCGCGCTTTCGTCATTCACGTCGAGCCGAAGAACCGCAGCCGCAAGGACGAGGCGCTGCGGGATGCACAGGCGCGCCTGGACGAAGCGGTCGGCCTGACCGCCGCCATTCACCTGAATGTGGTGGTGGCGCAGGTTGCGCCGCTCGCGCGGCCCACGCCCGCGACCCTGATCGGCACCGGCAAGGTGGATGAGATCGCGATCCTGGCGAAAGCCGAAGAGCCCGATGTCATCATCGTCAATGCGCATTTGACGCCGGTGCAGCAGCGCAACCTGGAAAAGGCGTGGAACGCCAAGGTGCTGGACCGCACTGCGGTGATCCTGGAAATCTTCGGCGAACGCGCCCAGACCAAGGAAGGCACGCTGCAGGTCGAACTGGCGCACCTGAATTACCAGCGTTCGCGCCTGGTGCGCAGCTGGACCCATCTGGAGCGCCAGCGCGGCGGCTTCGGCTTCCTGGGCGGTCCGGGCGAAAGCCAGATCGAAAGCGACCGCCGCCTGATCGCCGGGCGCATCGTGCGCATCAAGGCGGACCTGGAGAAGGTGAAAAAGACCCGCAGCCTGGGCCGCCAGGCGCGCAAGAAGGTGCCTGTCCCCGTGGTGGCGCTGGTCGGCTATACCAATGCCGGCAAGTCGACCCTGTTCAACCGCCTGACCGAATCCGAAGTGCTGGCCAAGGACCTGTTGTTCGCCACCCTGGATCCCACCATGCGCGGGGTGAAGCTGCCCCATGGCACCAAGATCATCCTGTCCGACACGGTCGGCTTCATCGCCGACCTGCCCACCGAGCTGGTGGCCGCCTTCCGCGCCACCCTGGAAGAGGTTCTGGCGGCGGACCTGATCGTCCATGTCCGCGACGCCGCCCATGAGGACAGCGCCGCCCAGAAGGCGGACGTGCTGGAGGTGCTCGACACGCTGGGCGCTGCCGACCGGCCCATGCTGGAGGTCCTGAACAAAATCGACCTGCTGGAGGCGGGGCCGCGCAAGGGGCTCCTCAGCCGCAACGGGCGGGGCGGGGAGATCGCGGTTTCGGCCCTGACGGGCGAAGGAATTCCCGCGCTTCTGGCGGCGTTCGAGGGCGCCGTGACGCGTGACAACATCACCCTGACCCTGAAGCTGGACGCCGCCGATGGCGGGGCTTTGGCCTTTGCCTACCGCCATGCCCAGGTGCTGGAACGGCGCGACCGGGCCGGGAAAATCAGCCTGAACCTGCGCATCCATCCCGACGATCTGGGCCGGTTTGAAAACCGCTTTCCCAAGCTCGGGCAGGGGGTTGGGAAGCACTCCTGACGCAGAACATCAGGATACGGAACTTCAGCCTGCGGACTTTTCGGCCCGCTTGGCGTCCTGCCACAGCGCCTCCATCTCATCCAGGCTGGCGTCGCCCAGGGTGACGCCACGGGCCGCCAAGGTCGCCTCGATATGGCGGAAGCGCCGGGTGAACTTGGCGTTGGACCGGCGCAGGGCGGCCTCGGGGTCGACCTTCAGGTGACGGGCCAGGTTGGCGACCACGAACAGCAGGTCGCCGATCTCGTCCTCGCGCTCGTCATCGGTCTCGGCCGCCAGCACTTCCTTGGCTTCCTCGGCGATCTTGCCCAGCACATGCTGCGGGTCGTTCCAGTCGAAGCCGACGCTGGAGGCGCGGCGCTGCAATTTTTCGGCGCGCATCAGGGCGGGAAGGGCGCTGGCGACATCGTCCAGCAGGCTCGTATGGCCGCTCGCCCTCCGCTCGCTTTCCTTGAGGCTTTCCCAGAAGTCCTTCTGGCTGGCGGCGTCGGCCTTGGCTTTCTCGTCGCCGAAGACATGGGGATGCCGGCGGATCGATCTTGGTGGTAATCGGCCTCGACCACGGCGCCGAAGTCGAACAGGCCGGCTTCCTCGGCCATGCGGGCATGGAACACCACCTGGAACAGCAGGTCGCCCAGCTCGCCGGGCAGCGCCTTCATGTCCTTGTCGGCGATGGCCGACGCGACTTCGTAAGCTTCCTCGATGGTATACGGCGCGATGGTTTCGAAGGTCTGGACCTTGTCCCAGGGACAGCCGTCGCGCAGGCGTTTCATCACTTCCAGCAGCACGGCGATGTCGCGGGAGGGCTTCAGGTCGGATTCGGTCATGCGGCATTGGAGGGATGGCCGGGGGCAGCCGCAAGCCGCCACATCCCCGCACTAGCCGATTTATCGTATAAGTAATATTATGGGAAATAACGGGGCGATTGTATACTTGACGTAGGAACCAGCCAATGACAGACAGGCCCGGACAGGCCGACGAACCCCGTGCGGAACTCATCCGCACGGTGGCGGCTGCCTTGCTTGATTGGGAAGGTAGCCCAGAACTCTACGAGGACTTTGCTGGCCGCCTAGTAGGTTACGTTCTTGCGCCAGAACGCGGACTCCAGCCGTTTGAAAGCGTCCGCCGCGTCCGAAGCTAGGCTAACCGCATCTGCCCCTGCAATCGCCAATTCGTGGAGCGACGCATGCAGGTTGTTCGCTACCCGCCCGTTCTTGTCTGGGTCCAATCGTGTAAAGCAAATTCGCTGATTTTCAGGAGTGTAGCCAGACACAAATCCATGCAGCACATGGCTCCTGATTTGTGATTTATCCCCCACCCTGTCCAAAACACCTTGTAATTCCAGCCTGTAGGGCTCCAGAGCAGGTATCTTTTCCAAACACTCCTCAAGGTATTCGATTTTCTTCCACAAGGCGGTCCTTGGCAGGTTTGGCTTTATCTCTTTGCCACCGGCGTAGTCGTGTATTAGCGCCAGTTTGAGATTGATGGCATTTTCAATTAGACCCCAATGAATGGCCAAGGTGCCGACAGATGCGGCTAATGGCATTAACAGTTCTTGTGGAACTTCAATTTGACCGGGATTCCAAGTCGCCATGACAAAAACACCCGCCCGTAGCCGTGAGGACGAAGTGCTGTTGCGGATGCTTAAAACCCCGCCGCAGCCCCACGCCGCAATGACAGCCAAGACTAAGGCGAGTCGCGAGAGTGCCAAGCCTTCTTCCCCCAAAAAGCGCGGCGGAAAGGCGTGACTTCATAACCCCTGGCACGACGCCAGAGGATGAAGCCCATAGCTTGCTGACGAATTGTCTGCGGCTTAGTGAGTCCGCCGATACGTGAGGCGCTTGCCGGCAATGCCCTGCAACGCCACATCGGCGCGCATATCGTCCGAGTAGCCCAGCTTGGCGCGGTGGTTCATGCGGAAATCGAACTCAGCAAGATAACGCTGCAAATGCTGTTCGCCGCAGTGCTGGTAGGTTCCGACCATGCCGCGCTTGAACACCGAAAAGAAACCTTCCAACGTGTTCGTGTGGACGCCATCACGGACATATTCCTTGCCGTGATCGACAGCCTCATGCGCCATGCCAGTGAACTTGTAGACCTGAGCGCCATCGGTGTGCAGCGTTGAAGCGGGGTCCACATTGGCCTTGATGACGGGCAGGATTTCGGCGCGGGTATTGCCGCCCAACTTGAACGAACGGATTTGCCCGCCGCGCTCCACAAGGCTCAGGACCGTGCGCTTGTGGCCGTAGCCGCCAGCGCCCTTGTGCTTACGCTTGCCGTCCTTCTTGCCGATATAGGCCTCATCGGCTTCCACAACGAAGCCGTCACCGCCCAAAGGCGGCTCAGAGCCGGGGACAGCGGCCATGGCGGCGCGGATGCGGTGGCCCATGAACCAAGCGGTCTTGTAGGTCACGCCCAGCATACGAGCGAGCTGGTGGCCGGAAATGCCTTTCTTGCTGCTGCAAAGCAGGTGGTTGGCATACAACCACGTATTCAGGGGGATTTTGGACCCTTCGTAGACAGTGCCCACGGTCACGCTAAAGGGCTTCTGGCAGGCATTGCACCAGTAGACGCCGGGACGGGTGGACTTGCCCTTGAGGGCCGTGGACTGGTCAAGAACGCCGCAATGGGGGCACGGGCGGCCATCGGCCCACAAAAGGGCTTCCAGATGCTTGCGGGCGGCATCGGCGTTCGTGAAGCGGGCGGGCATCTTGGCAGGCATAGGCGTAACTCCTTATGCAGCCAATCTAAGCCCTAAGCCTTCCTACGTCAAGTATACAATCGCCAATAACGGATGGCCCGAGCCGGGAATGGGCTTACCGGGCGGCGTTTTGTTCGTCTTGCGCTTTGGAGAAGCTGTTGGTGACGATGGCGCCTGCGGCACTGGCCAGCGCGGCCGCCAGGCCCAGCACCCCGACCAGATAATCGCCGCGAAACATCGAAACGGTGCCATCGGCCGAAGTCATCACCGTGGAGACGATGAACATCCATTTGGCGATGTCGTCGGCATGCTCCACCAGCCAAGAACGATTGCTGTCCGACACAAAATCCCCCGGCCCGTTCCTTAACGCTTGTTCTGGGCCGTGTTTACACCGGCTGGCCTACCGCGTCAGCCCGGCGCCTTGGCCGGCACCCGGGTCACGGTGAAGTCCTTCAGCCGTTCCTCGGCGGCGGCGAAACTGGGTTCCAGCTCCACGGCCTTCTTGTAGTCGTAATAGGCTTCCTTGTAGCGGCCCAGCATCTGCTCGGCGATGGCGCGGTTGTAGTAGCCCAGGTGCGGGAACCCCATGCCCAGGTCCATGCCCTTGTTGATCTGCTCCAGCGCCGGCGCGTATTTCTTTTCCTTGATCAGCATCACGCCCAGGTTGACGTACGGATCGCCCAGGTCCGGCTGGATCTGGATCGCCATGTGGAAGTCGGCCGCCGCGCGTTCGATATGGCCCAGCTGGTCCAGCATCACGCCGCGATTGTCATAGGTCGCGGCCAGGTCCTTCTTGCTCAGGGCTTCTTTCTTGATGGCCATGTCGCAGGCCGGAACCCCGTCAAAGGCCCGGCCAGTCTTGGCATGGACGAAGCAGTCATGGGCCCAGCCGGATTCCGCGGTCACGATGATCTGGGCGGTAGCGGGTCCGGCGGCGGCCAGAACCGTTGCCAAAAGCACTGTCCGAAGCGTCATGCGCGACTCCTGGATGCGAAGTTGCCACGCGAATACTACACCCGTTTGTGTTCGGCGTCATGGTTGTGTGCGGGGCCAATCCGGGACATTGTTTGCGCAAGAAAAACATGGGTTTGGGGAGCGTTTCTGTGAAATCACATCGGCTTTTGATTGGGGCAGGCGCCCTCCTCCTGGGTCTGGTTCCGGCCTTGGCGCAGGACGCGCCCAGGATCTTCTACAGCTGGTCGCCCAAGCCGGTGCCGCTGACCGAATGGAAGGCCCCCAACAAGCCGATCTGGCGGTTGAACGAGATCATGGCCGCCCACAAGGGCAAGGCGGACTGGGTGCAGCCCATCGTCCACGACCAGGATTATGACGCCAGCTACATCTCCCTGGCGCCGGGCGGCAGGACGAAGCCCCAGTTCTGGGCCGACGACCGCATCTTCTGGTACATCGCTTCGGGCCAGGTCCGCTTCCATATCGAGGGCCAGCAGCCGATCCTGGCCTCCAAGGGCTGGATGGTGCAGGTGCCTTACCGCAACGTCTACTGGATGGAGACGGTCGGCGATGAACCCAGCGTGCGGCTGGAAGTCATCCGCTCCAACCGCACCCCGCTTTATCCCGCCACCGGCCCGAACGATCCCGGCCCGGCGCCGACGGCAAAAGCCAAGACCTATGTTCTGGCCAGCTATCGCACCCCGCCCGACAAATATGACGAGGTCAACAAGCCGGCACTGGATTTCTGGGGCGACTTCGTCAAGCGGCCGCCGACGCCGGGCGATCATCCCTTTGTCGCCGACACCACCAACTTCGCCAATGTGATCCGCGGCCATGGCGTGCCCACGCCGCCGGACAGCAACAAAGGTCATTTCCACATCGACTATAACGAATTCTGGGTGATCGCCGAGGGCACGGTCGACTACAAGATGGAAGGCATGAAGGTGTACACCGCCAATGTCGGCGATGTGGTCTATGCGCCGCAGGGCCGCTGGCATCGCGCCAGCTGGTCGGGCAACGGCATGTCCACCCGCATCGCCATCAACCCCCGTCCCTATGGCATGCACAATTTCGACGCCGACGCCGGCGCCAAGCAGTGAGGAAAAACACCATGAAGAAAATGATTTTCGCCGCCTTGCTGATGGCGCCCCTGCCCGCGCTGGCGCAAGCCGCGGACCCGCTGTTCACCGCCGGCGCCGATATCCCGGCCGTGATCGCCAAGGCCAAGGCGGCCCAGACGTCGCCGAACGTGAACTCCACCCAACCGGTGGCGACCTATGGGCCGTACCGCGTGCAGCTGGAATACCGCACTGGCCTGACCCCGCCCACCATCCATCACGGCGAGGCTGAACTGGTCCATGTGCTGAAGGGCAACGCCAGCCTGGCCTCCGGTGGCAAGCTGGTCGGCGCGGCGCCGGTCCGTCCCGGATCGACAACGGACGCCGGCACCGGCATCGAAGGCGCGTCCACGCGCAAGCTGGCGGCCGGCGACATCTTCCTGGTGCCCCCGGACACCGCGCACCAGTTCCAGGACGTGACCGGCGAGTTTGTCATTATCAGCGTGCATATGTTTATGCCCGCCAAGTAACAGTCAGTCGGGCAACCCGAACACGTAGAGCTGGTGGCCGGTCGAAGGGCGGTGCACTTCGTCCAGCAGCATGGTGGGCTTCTGCTGCGGGCTGCCGCCGCCAAGGCCTGACGCCACGGCGATATACTGCTTTCCGTCCAGGCTGAAGCTGACCGGATAGCCCTGCACCGTGTTACCCAGACGTGTCTGCCAGATAATCTTGCCGGTCTTCACATCCACGGCCTTGAAGCTGCGGTTGAAGTCGCCCACGAAGGCGACGCCGCCGGCCGTGGACAGCACCGAAGTCAGGAAGGGGCTGCGCTGCTGCCAGGACCACATCTCCTTCATGTCGGACGTGCGATAGGCGGCCAGCTTGCCCATGTTCTGGTGCGTGCCGGGCATGAAGAAGAATTTCTGTGACGCGGCGGTGCCGCCGCCGCCCAGCTTCTGCTCCACGTCATGGCCCTGGATCATCACGCAGCTCTGGCTGAGCGGAATGATCAGCAGGTCATCGGGCTGGTAATAGCTGGTGGCCTGCCAGTCATGGCCGCCTTCGGGGCCGGGGCAGGACGAGAACCACTCATTGGTCTTCTGGTTGTAGATGTCCTTGCGATAGGTCACCGCGCCGGTCTTGTGGTCGATGTTGGAGAAGACGTTCTGAAAGATCGTCTCTTTCGCCGCGATGAACTTGCCGGTGACGCGGTCCAGCTTCCACAGGATGCCGGGCTTGCCGATGGTCATGACCGTCTTGTCATTGCCATGGTCGATCAGCACGCGCTCGAACACCTCGTCCAGGTCCAGGCTCTCGCCCGGGGCGTGCTGGAAATACCATTTCAGCTTGCCGGTATCGGGATCCAGCGCCAGCGTGGACGACGAATAAAGCGTGGCGGCGTTGCCGGTCTTGCGGCTGGCGCGGAACCACGGCTTGGTTTGCGCGACGCCCCAATAGGTCGTGTTGAGATCGGGATCGTAGGTACCGGCGATCCAGGTATCACCGCCGCCGCGCAAAAGGTTCGGCAGGCCGTTCCAGGTGTCACCGCCCGGCTGGCCTTCCAGCGCGGTGGTATAGAATTTCCAGTCGCGCTTGCCGGTGTCGGCATCGAAGGCGGAAATGTAGCAGTTGTTCTGCGAATAGTTATCGCAACCGGTGAGGCCGGTCAGCACCTTGCCGCGCATCACCATGACGCCGCCGGTGTTGGAGTTGTTGGCGGTGCCCAGCGCCTGTTCCCACACGATCTTGCCGGTGCGCGCGTCCAGCGCATGGATCATGGCGTCGGTCGTCGCGACATAGACCTTGTCGTGATAGATGGCGAGACTCCGCGTGCCGCCATAAGCGATGCGCGATACCGGGCCGATGCGGTTTTCCCAGATCAGCTCGCCGGTGCGCGCGTCCAGCGCCTGAACCGTATTGGACGTGTTGGACAGGAACATGGTGCCGGCATGGACGATGGGCGTCACCTGGCTGGCGCCGCCCTCGTTCATGTTCCAGGCCCATTTCAATGTGAGGTTCTTCACATTGCCGGGCGTGATCTGTTTGAGGGGCGAATAACTCCAGCCCTGGTAATTGCGGCGGTACATCAACCACTCGCCGTCATCAGGATGCTTGAGCATCTCGTCGGTGACATCGACATAGTTCTTCACCGTGCCAGCAACGGTCAGGCCATGCGCGGGCGGCGGCGCTTCGGCGCGGGCGCGCGCTTCGGCGGCCGCCATCTTGCCCAAACTGGGCGGCGCGATGGCTTCGGCCAGGACCTTGCCGTCGGCGATCGACGACACTTTAACGTCGATGTCCTTGCTGAAATTGGCCGAGCCCGGCTTGGCGCCGTTGGCGTAGAGCAGATAGGCGGTGATGTTGGTGTAAGCCTCCTCGCCCAGGCTGCCCGGCGCGCCGGCGGGCATGGAGGTCGCGATGAACTTGTACAAATCCTTGGTCGAGCGGCCACCGAAGGACGACATGAAACCGTTGCCGCCCAAAGCTGGGGCGTCACCGCCGCCCGCCAGGTTGGCGCGGTGGCAACCGGCGCAGCTGGCGACATAGGCGCTGTGGCCCTTGGTGGCCTGTTCCATGTTGTAAATACCGGGCGCCTGCGCGCCCGCTTGCGCGGCCATCAGTACACCCAGCGCGACAAGACCAGCGCCGCCAGCCAGAATCTTACGAGACATTATTTTTCCCTGCTTCTTCCAGCCAACCCTGCAGGTTGCCGTCCGGCGATTTTTCGCTGTCGATGCGCACATAAAGCGACTGGCGGTTCAGAGCTGCGACCTGCGCGGGGGTCAGCTTGATGATGCCGGAGAAGGCGCCCTGTTTTGCATGTTCCACCGTCAGGCTGCCGATGGCATCGCCCGGTACGCCCTTGGCCAGGCCGATTCGGAAAGAGCCGGTGGTGGCGGGCGATTTCAGGTTCGCGAAGGTGCCTTTCACCGTAAGCGTGTTGCCGTCCAACGTGGCTGTGGCGTTGCCGATGCTGCCGATCACGTCGGCGCGGGTTGTGGCATCGAACGGCGCCGGATCCAGCTCAGCTTCGTAGCCTGCGCCGAAAGCCGGCGAGGCAGCCAGCAACAGGGCACTCAGTAACAGATAGCGTGGCATCCCCCAGCCCTCTTCTTCTATTCGTCCAATGGCGGCAGCTTGATGCCGATGACATCGCGCAGTTAGTTGATGTTGTGGGAGATGTAATCGTCGGTGGCCAGCTTCATGTTGCCGCCGATGGCTTCGAAGCCATCATCGCCGCGGCGCGGACCGTCCACGTCGAACACCGCCCAGCCCTTGAAATGCTTTTCGCGCAGCACCTTGAAGACGCCGGGGAAGTCGACGCCGCCGCCGCCCAGGTTGTGATAGACGCTCGCCTGGGCGTGCATCTCGGGCGTGGGAGTTTCCTTGTTGCCCCGGTACTTGGCGTAGGTGTCCTTCAGATGGATTTCCGCCAGGCGCGGGAAATAATCGCTGATGATCTGCACCGCATCGCCGCCGCCCAGGGTCAGGTGGCCGGTATCGGCGGTCAGCCAGACATATTTGGGATCGGTGTGATCCATCACAAAGCGCATTTCCCGCTCCCGCTCCAGCGGGCCCCAGATATGCGGATGCGGCGCCAGGCGCACGCCCATGGCGATGGTCTTCTCGCCCAGCTGGTTCAGCGTGTCGGCCAGGCGCTTGAGCTGGTCGTCGCTGGGCCCGCCCTTGGGACGCTGGCCCATGTTGATCTTCCAGTGGTCCGAGCCCATCGGCACCAGGAAGTCGCGGCAGAAAGCGACATGGTCGGCGATGGTCTTGGGGATCTGTTCGGGATCGATGAAGTTGGTGGACTGGCCCTTCTGGCCATTGGAAGCATCGATGAAGGTGATGTTGTACTTGTCGCAGATCGCCCTCAGCGCCTTGGGATTGGAGCGATAGGGCTCAACGCCGTTGGCATAGGGCTCGATGCCCTGAAGCCCGACCTGGGAGATGTGCCGGATAGCCTGTTCGGTGTCGTACACCTTGGTGGCGCCCACGCCTGCCTCGCCCCAGATGGAGCCGGTGGTGCCGAACAGGATGTCGGGATTTTGCGGATCCAGCGGCTTGTGCTTGATGGTCTTGCCGAACACGCTGGTGGTGTGCAGCCCGCATGTGGCCGCCGTCGCCATGGCGGACACGATAAAATGACGGCGCTGCAGCTTGGTCCCGGACATGAGATTCTTCCCTGAAAAATTGTTGGGAGGACGTTTGGGCGCAGGTGACAACAAGTCAAGGTGCCCCAAGCGCGCACAGTATTTTGTGCTGCGATGCAACAAGTCCCTCGCATTTACAGCCTACGGCAAAGGTGAGAGTTTATCAGCGGATGCAAAATAGCGTCGGCTGGGGAGCTTTCAGGATGCGGATTTTCAAGATTGCGGCGCTTGCCGCGATGACGGCGGCCATGACGGCGCCGGCCTGGTCGGACGCTTGGTATGCCTGGTCGCCCAAGCCGGACAAGCTGGTGCCCTATGGCAAGAACAAGCCGGTCACGCGGTTGAAAGAGGTCCTGGCCAAGCACAAGGGCCAGGCGCGCTGGAGCGAGCAGGTCATCCTGACCGACCGCTTTGACACCAAGTGGATACAGGCCCAGCCCGGAGACAAGAGCCCCACCATGTACTGGGGTGACGACCGTATCTTCTGGGTGGTGTGGGGCGGGCAGATTCGCTTCACCATCGAGGGCCAGAAGCCGTTCGTCGCCACCAAGGGTTTCCTGGTCCAGGTGCCGCAGCGCGTGCGCTATTCCATGGAAACCGTCGGCGACGAGCCGTCGCTGCGTTTCGAGGTCACCCATACCGGCATCTTGCCGCTTTATTCCGGGGACCAGCCCAAGCCGGCCGACAAGGATGGCCAGCATTACATGAAGATCAGCACGCCGACCCAGCCGGACAAGTATGAAGGCTATAACCGGCCCTATCGCGATTTCTTCAAGGAAGTGGTGGCGGCCGATCCGGTCGCCAACCCCAAGGACCACCTGGTGATGGCCGATGAAGCCAACATGGCCAACATCATCCGCGGCAAGGGCGTGCCCACCCCGCCGCCCAGCAACAAGGGCCACTTCCATATCGGCCATGACGAGTTCTGGTTCATCCTGGAAGGCAAGTGCGATTACCTGATCGAGGAGAAGGGCCTGTTCAAGGCTGATACCGGCGACGTGGTGTTCGTGCCGCCGGGCCGCTGGCACCGCGCCAGCTGGGCGGAGGGTCAGACCGACACGCGCCTTTCCTTCAATGTAAACCCGCTGATGTTCCACAATTTCGGCGAAGACGCCGACGGCAAGCAGTAGGAGATTTCGATGAAAAAGATCGCTGCTTTCGCCGCCATCGCCCTGCTCACCCTTCCTGCGCTGGCGCAGGACCGCAAGGTGTACCTGGATTGGGCGCCCAAGCCGGACAGGATGAAAGAGTATACCGGGGTCAACAAGCTGATCACCCGGCTGGATGACGTGCTGGCCAAGCACAAGGGCCAGGCCAGCTGGACCGAGGATGTGATCGAGACCGAACGCTACAGCGCCAAGTGGATTTCCATGGCGCCGGGTGAAAAGACCCGCACCCAATTCTATGGCGATGATCGCACCACCTGGGTCGTCTGGGGCGGCCAGATCCGCTTCACCATCAAGGGCCAGGAACCATTCGTCGCCAAGAAAGGCTTTTTGGTGCAGGTGCCGCTGCGGGTGCCCTATTCCATGGAAGTGGTCGGCAACGAGCCGGGCTTGCGCTTTGAAGTGACGCGCGGCGGCGGCATCCT
>JAXMEA010000002.1:0-235151 GCA_046348525.1 Alphaproteobacteria bacterium
ATCATGAACAAGGCCCTGTATTTCCGCCGACGCCTGGCCAACACCATTTTTGTCGGCATGTCGCTGGCCATGGCGCTGTTCGGCCTGGTGTGGCTGGCCTTCATCCTGGGCGCGCTGCTGACTAATGGCATTGCCGCCCTGTCGCCGGCCCTCTTTACCGAAGCAACGCCGCCGCCGGGCAGCGCCGGCGGCCTGTCCAACGCCATCTTCGGCAGCGTGGTGATGAGCCTGGGCGCGGTATTCCTGGGCACACCCATTGGCCTGTTCGCTGGCACCTACCTGGCCGAATATGCACGCTTCGGAAAGCTGGCCTTCGTGGTGCGCTTTGTGAACGACATCCTGTTGTCGGCGCCGTCCATCGTCACCGGCCTGTACATCTATGAGCTGATCGTCAAGCGCATGGGCCACTTCTCGGCCATCGCCGGATCGCTGTCGCTGATGGTGATCGTGATCCCGGTGGTGGTGCGCACCACCGAAAACATGCTGCTGCTGGTGCCCAATGGGCTGCGCGAAGCCGCCAGCGCGCTGGGCGCGCCGCAAAGCTTCGTCATCAAGTCCGTGACCTGGAAGGCGGCAAAGGCCGGCATCATGACCGGCGTGCTTTTGGCCATCGCCCGCATCTCCGGCGAGACCGCGCCCCTGCTGTTCACCGCGCTCAACAACCAGTTCATGTCCACCGACCTGACCAAGCCCATCGCGTCGCTGCCGGTTGTGATTTTCCAGTACGCCCTGTCCCCCTATGACGACTGGCACACCCTGGCCTGGGGCGGCGCGCTGCTGGTCACCATCACGGTTCTGACCCTTTCCATCCTTGCCCGCCTTCTCGAAAACAAGAAACGGACCTGATCCATGGACACCGCCGTTCACCTGATCCCCGAACACCACGCCGCCACGGGCGCCGGGGACAAGGCCAAGATCGACATCAAGGATCTGAGCTTCTTCTACGGCCAGACCAAGTCGCTGAAGAACATCTCGCTGCCGATCATGGAGCGGAAAGTAACCGCTTTCATCGGTCCGTCAGGCTGCGGCAAGTCCACCCTGCTGCGCGCCATCAACCGCATCTTCGAGCTGTATCCCAACCAGCGCGCCGAAGGTGAGATCATCATGGATGGCGAGAACCTTCTGAAGACCAAGGACCTCAACCTGCTGCGCGCCCGCGTCGGCATGGTGTTCCAGAAGCCGACCCCGTTCCCCATGTCGATCTATGACAACATCGCCTTTGGCATCAAATTGTATGAACGCATCCCCAAGTCGGAGATGGACGGCCGCGTCGAATCCGCCCTGACCCGCGCTGCGCTGTGGAACGAAGTAAAGGACAAGCTGAACGCCTCCGGCCTGTCCTTGTCCGGCGGCCAGCAGCAGCGCCTGTGCATCGCGCGCAGCGTGGCGACGCGTCCCGAAGTGATCCTGATGGACGAACCCTGTTCGGCGCTGGACCCGATTTCCACCGCCAAGGTGGAAGAGCTGATCGAGGAATTGTCAGCCGACTACACCATCGTGATCGTCACCCACAACATGCAGCAGGCCAGTCGTGCCAGCGACTTCACCGCCTTCATGTACCTGGGCGAGCTGATCGAATATGGCGCCACGGAAAAGATCTTCACCGCGCCGGAAAACAAACGCACGGAACAGTATATAACGGGCCGTTTCGGCTAAATCCGGAAGGGTCAGAACATTGAAAAGGCCGCTCCGTTGAGCGGCCTTTTTGTTTTCAGGCGTAGTCGGCTTCCACCGTTTCATCGCGCAGGGATGTATTGCCGCTGGCGCGCAGCAGCACGGTGCCCAGCCAGCTGATCAACAGGTTGGCAGCCAGCGCGATGATGGCGACATAGCAGGGCGCCGTGATCCCGAAGATATGCAGCGGATAGATCGAGGCCTTGAAGCCCAGTTCCGCTACCATCCAGGTGCCGATGCCCACGCCGGCCGCCCAACCTGCCAGCAAGGCGCGGGGATCCAGCCGCACATACAGCGCCAGCAGCACGGCCGGCACGGTCTGGCAAATCCAGATGCCGCCCAGCAATTGCAGTTGGATGGCGTAAGCGGTCTGCAATTCCAGCACAAAGAACAGCGCCCCCAGCTTGGCGGCAAAAGCCACCAGCTTGGCGACTTTGGCTTCGGTCTGCGGGGTGCAATCGGGTGCGATGAAATCCTTGAAGATGTTGCGGGTGAAAAGGTTGCCGCAGGCGATGGCCATGATCGAGGCTGGCATCAGCGCGCCGATGGCGATGGCGGCAAAGGCGAAGCCTGCGAACCAGCCCGGGAACATGTGCAGGAACAGCGCCGGCACGGCGAAGTTGTTGCCAAAGCTTTTGAAGCCGGCGGCATATTCGGGCATCTGGTTCACGCCCGACGCGATGGCCATGTAGCCCAGCAGTGCGATCAGCGCCAAAGCCACCGAGTAAGCCGGCAGCACGATGGCGTTGCGGCGGATGACATGGCGGCTGGACGAAGACAGCAGCCCGGTCACCGAATGCGGATACAGGAACAGCGCCAGCAACGAGCCCAAGGCCAGCGACATATAGGCAAAGCCCGCACCCAGACTGCCCTCCGGCGCAGGCGGCAGCAGCACCTGCTTGGCAGGCACCGCCGCGAAAATCTGGCCATAGCCGCCCAGCTGCGCCGGAATGATGATGATCGCCGCCAGCACGGTGATATAGACCAGCAGGTCTTTCACCACCGCGATCAAAGCGGTGCCGCGCAGGCCGGATGTATAGGTGAATGCCGCCAGCACGCAGAAAGCGGCGATCAAGGGCACCGACACCGATCCCAGCAGCGGCAAGGTCACGGCATAATCCAGCCCCAGCGCCGCGATCACCACCTGCATGCCCACCAGCTGCAAGGCGATATAGGGCATCACCGCCACTAGGCCCGTGACCGCGATGGCCAGCGCCAGGCCGCGATGGCCAAATCGTCCGCGCACGAAATCGGCTGCGGTGATGTAGCCGCGCTTGTTCGACACCGACCACAGGCGCGGGAAGGCCATGAACAGCACCGGATACATCAGCGCCGCATACGGCACGGCGAAGAAGCCGTTGGCCCCGGCGCCGAACATCAAGGCCGGCACGGCGATGAAGGTGTAGGCGGTATAGAGGTCGCCTCCCAGCAGGAACCAGGTGATCAGGGTGCCGAAGCTGCGCCCACCCAGGCCCCATTCATGCAGCTGGGACAGATCGCCGGCGCGCCAGCGCGACCCAAACAGGCCCAGCAAGGCGACGAACAAGAACAGCGCCAGGAAAACGATGATGGTGGTGCTCATTTCCCGCGACCCTGCTGCCAGTAATAGACCGGAACGATGCACAGCGAGGTCAGCACGATGCCGAAAATCTGCCACCAGTAGAAAAAGGGAATGCCGAAAAGCTCCGGCTCCATGCGGTTATAGAAGGGTACCCAGATGAAGGCGGCATAAGGCACCGCCAGGAACAGATAGATGGGATGGAATTTCACGGTGCCCCCACTTTTTTGATGGTCGCGCCGGACGGGCCCTCGCTATCGCTCGGGTCGCCGGTCGCTCCATCATGCCAGCGCCGCGCAAGCATGGCTTACGCGGCGCTGTAACTCTAGCCTTTAAGCGCGCTTAGCGCGGCGGACCCATGTCCTTGCCGTTCTCGTCCACGCCTTGGGTGATGTTGGGACCGATGCCGGCCAGGATCAGCACAGCCGGTTCCTTTTCGCCGGTGCGCGAGCCGTCCCAATGAATGCCCTTCAGCTTGTCCACGGCCACGGTGCCGGCATGGACCGGATAGGTGGTGCGCTCGTCATAGACGTTGCTGGACGAGGTCCACCAGGTGCCCGACACGACGTAAGCGAAGCGTTCATTGTTGTGATAGTGCGGCTTGGAGAAATTGCCCGGATACCAGATATACTTGACCATGTACGGGCCCGGCTTGGCCGGATCGCCGTACAGGTAGCACATCTGCTGCTTGCCCACCGTGCCGGTGCACTTTTGGTCCGCGGGCAGTGTGGCGGTCACGCGGGTCGGATCGGGGACGGGGCCGATCGGATCATTGACGGTCACTCCGACCTTGGGGTCCTTCTGGGCCAGGGCGGCAAAGCCGGTGGCGCCGATGGCCGCACCCACGCAGGTGGCCAGGGCAAGCTTGAAGACGGAACGCATATTGGTCTCCCCGATGGAATTATCGGGGGATGATAGGCGGGAACCGTGACGGCCCGCAACGCGCGCCGTCTTCGCTTATGCAGCGAAATCAGGCCGTTTTCTTGCCGGCAAACACCAGACCCAGACCGGCCAGCACGGCAATGACGCCGGCGGCGGTGGGAATCCAGACGGTATGGTCTTCCTGGGAATTGATCTCCAGCGGACCGGCCTTCACGATCGGCTTGGTTTCGGTCCAGCTGACATGGCTGACGAACAGCCCGCCAATACCCAGGACAATCAGGACAAGGCCCAAAATCGCAATCGGCTTCATGAATCTCTCCATCAATAAGAGGGGAAACACCGGGCGGGCCGCGAAAGTTCCCTTCCAGGTTGCGCGTCAGCGATAGGCCTTGTCGTCGACCTTGGAAAGGTCGGTGCCGTTCATCACCCCGATGGTGACAATGGCATAAGTGAAGACTTCCGTGCCTGGCTCCAGGTGGCCATTGATGGCCTTCTCGCCGGTGCCCAGCATCATGTGGGCATGGACGGTGCCGTTCACGACATAGCCATTCATGCCCACCAGGTCGCAGGGCGTATCCAGCGCCTTGGTGAAGATATTGCGGGTGGGAAAGTCGCGATTGCTGATCTGGTGGACGTGATAGCCGCGCAGCGACCCGATGCCCGACAGGATCACGCCGTTCTTGATGCCTTCCTTTTTCACCATGTCGGTGATGCCGCGCAGCAGGTCGACTTTGTTCTTCACCCGGATCACCACAATGCGCTCGAACTGGCCATTGATGGTGTAGGCATCGGGTACCGCCGGGTCATTGGCCTTGGCGTCCGAAGGGGTCATGGGGTTCTGGATCACCGAAACCTGCGCCGACGCAGGCGCGGCCACAAGAAGAATGGCGAGTGCGGTGGACAGCTTCATGGCATTGGCCTTTCCTGTTTTGCTCCCTATTAGCACGGCGTGAATAAGGCTTGCATAGCTGCGGCCACCGGTCTGCAATCGGCGCCATGCCCGATCCCCTGAGCACCGCCCAATTCCTGCTGCAGAGCGGCCGCGTGCTGGAGGCGCGGAACGTGCTGGAGGGCGCCATCGCCGCCGGGCGGGGCGGCGCCCCGGCGCACAGCCTTTTGGGGTTGGTGCTGCACCAGCTGGGCGATTTGAAAGCCTGCCACCACCATTTGCGCCAGGCCGTGCGCCTGGCGCCGAACGATGGCGCGGCGCAATTTGCGCTGGCTTCCATCGCCATGCGGCTGGGCGAGGAAGACGAAGCCGAAAGCGCCACCCGCCGCGCCATCCAGCTGGGCATGGATGACATCCATTCCTATGTCCTGCTGGGGCGGCTGTTCAACAAGCAAGGCCGCTTCGAGGAAGCGCAAACCGCCTGGCGCAAGGCGGTGCGAAAGGATCCGTCATCGCCGCAGGCCCAGCGCGAACTGGCCGGGCTGGTGTGGATGCAAACCGGCGATCTCGCCAGGGCCCGCGCCGAACTGGATGCCGCGCCGCAAACGCATGACATCGTCGCGGTGACGGTACGGCTGCTACAGGATGCTGGCGATGAAGAAGGCGCTTGGGCACTGGCGCGCCGCTCTGCTGACCGCGATCCCTCGCTGAATGTGTTGGCGGCACGCACGGGTCTTCGCTTCGATCCGCAGGAATCCGACCGCCGCCTGAAACAGGCGCCCCCCAATGTCACGCCCCAGGCGCGCGCCAAGGCGGAAATCGAAGTTGACCTGGCGCTGGGCCGCATCCAGCAGGCCGCGACCAAGGCCGAAGCGCTGCACAAGGCGCGGCCCACCGACCAGCATACCGCTGCGCTTCTGGCGGTGGCGTGGCGGCTGGCGGGCGATGAACGCTACACCTCGCTCTATGACTATGACCGGCTGGTCAAAACCTATCGCATCACCCCGCCGCCGGGCTGGAGCGATCTGGAGTCATACTTGCGCGATCTGGGCGCGGCGCTGGATGTAATCCACGGCCCCCTGACCCATCCGGTGGGCCAGTCCCTGCGCCACGGCAGCCAGACCATGCGCGGCTTGCAGGATTATGACGATCCAGCGATCCGCGCGCTGTTCGGCGCCATTGATGCGCCCATCCGCGCGCATATCGCGGCGATTGGCGAAGCCGGACAGGATTATGGTTTTGGCGGCGCCTGGTCGGTGCGCCTGAACAGCGGCGGCTTTCATACCAATCACATTCATCCCGAAGGTTGGCTGTCGTCCGCCTTCTACGTCCGTGTCCCGGAAAACATGACTGACCAGCAGGGCTGGCTGAAGTTCGGCGAACCCGGTCCGCCGACATCGCCGCCGCTGGGGCCCGATCATTTGATAAGGCCCCAGCCCGGGCTGCTGGTGCTGTTTCCTTCCAGCATGTGGCACGGCACGGTGCCATTCGAGGCAGATGCCCGGCGCCTGACCTGCGCCTTCGACATTGTGCGGGCCCCTGTTCAAATTTGAACAGCCGCTCAAAATAACAACGGCTAGTTAGAATCACTCCAAAAGGCTTGTCTCCAAGGGTCTTGTGTTGGGGCCTGGATGTCTGTCGAGAGCGCGCCCGCCGCCGGCGGGCACAATTCCATACGGGTGGAGATCGCCTCCTCCGTGGAACAGCTGGTGCAGGTCTTTGCCCTGCGCGCCACCACCTTCTGGGAAGAAAACAAGTATCCCTACGATTTGGCCTTCGACAAGAACGACTTCCAGGCCACGCATTTCATCACCTATATGGGCGACGAACCGATCGGCGCGGTGCGCGTGCGCTGGTTCAAGGATTTCGCCAAGCTGGAACGCACCGCCTTCCGCACGGCCTATCGCAACATTCCCACCATAAAAATCCTGGCGGATTTCGTCTTCGCGCATGTTGCGCGCAAGGGCTACACCCAGGTCATCACCCATGCCGCGCCCCTCTATGCCCGGCTGTGGCGAACCCATTTCGGCTTCCGCGCCGTGAACAAGGCGCCCGCCGTCTATCAGGGCGAGAAGTTCGTCGAACTCATCAGGCAACTGGACGCACCGGCCGACGTCGTGGATTTGAGCAGCGACGTCACGGTTTTATTCCGCACAGAAGGATCTTGGGATGCCCCGGGAAAATATGAAGCAGCCGGGTAGCGCCGAGAAATGGGCGCAAAAGGGCGTCGCCGTGGAGAAGGCATTGCGGTCCAGGATTTCCGCCAGCGGCAAGCGGGAGCTCGCCGAGCTTGGCGCACTGTTCGAGGATGCGGGAAACCAGTACCTGGATCTGGCGGACGAAATCCGGACGGCGGTTCTCAAAGCGAAAGGGAATCGGAGTGCTCGTAAGGTGTCGAAGCGTAAATCTGGGAAATAGTCGCCGACATGGTCGGATAGCTCCCCAGCGCCAGCTCGGGGGCAAAGACGGGATTGCGGACGCTGAACAGTTCGCACAGCCAGTCATGCACGGCGCGGACCGGACGCGCCTGCAGCCTTTCGGATTCCACCTGCAAATAAATGGGCAGCCGGATATGCACATCCAGGTCCAGCGGCACCATGGACGGATCGCTGAGCAGGTAGTTGCCCAAAAGCCCGATGCCCAGTCCCGCCTTGACCATGAAGGCATAGGAATAGGAATTGTCGCACAGGCTGACGGTCTTGCCTTGCGCCACGATATTGCGCCACGCATCCCAGGGCGGAGTGGTGAGGGAGTAATATTCCGAATCCACGAAGCGGTGCTGTTTCAGCGTGTCGCGGGTGGGAACGCCATACTTGGTGAAGTAGATCGGGTTGGCGATGGGAATGAAGTGAAGGTATCCCAGCGGCGTGGAGGTGATGCCGCTTTCGTCCGCCGGCATGAAGCGCAGCGCGATGTCGGCATGGTTCTCGCGAAAGCGGGCCAGGTTGATCGAATTCCGGATGTGAAGCTGGATGTTGGGAAAGCGTTCGTTGAAATCGGTCAGGTTGGGGACCACGAACAGCCCGCTCAGGCCTTCGGTGACGCTGATGCGCACAAGCCCTTCGGCCTCGCGCGATTCCCCGCGCAGGTGCCGCGACAGGCCGAACAGCCGCTCGTCCAGTTCCACCAGCGCGCCGGCCAGTTCCTTGCCCTTGTCGGTCAGCGAAATGCCAGCGGGCGAGGACACCAGCAGCTGCGAACCCATCACGTCCTGCAGGCGGCGCACATTGCGCGCCACGGTGGGATGGCTGATGCCCAGCTCCTCAGCCGCCCGGTTGAAGGACTTGGACTTGGCCACCGCCAGGAATACGCGCAGCTCCGCCCAGAAATCACCGCTGCGCACACGCGGATCATCCAGCAGGGTGCGGTTGAAGGAAGGGTGCCTGGTCCTGTCAAACGGCTGAAACATGCCTGTTCCCGGGGACGAATCGCCCACACGCCATCGCGCGCCCAAACCCGGTGCCAGTCAACTCAGCGGTACATGTTGCTCACGGCCACACTGTGGGTGAAATTCCATGCGTGACCTTTTGCTGCGCGGCGCGGGCCCGGGCGACGAGCAAACCATCGTGACGCTTCTGGGCGAAGCGGCGTCCTGTCAGAGGATGAGCCAGGAATTTTCCCTGACCGCTGCAGAGGCGCGCAAGACCTTGACCGGCCCCGGCGCGACGGCGCGGTGCCTGCTGGCTTTTGCCGATGGCGCGCCCGCCGGCATTGCCCTGTGGTTCTGGAGCTATCGCAGCTTTCGCGGCCGGCGTGGCCTGTTCCTGGAAGACCTGTATGTGCGCCCCGGCCTGCGGCGCCAGGGCCTGGGCACCCAGATGCTGGGCCACCTGGCCGAAGTGGCGCGCGCCAGGGGCGCCTTCATGGAATGGGTGGTGCTGGACTGGAATACGTCGGCCCAGGAATTCTATGCCCGCCTGGGCGGGGTGCCCAAGACCGAGTTCATCGGCTTTCGCCTGGACGGCGAACAGCTGCAGAAGCTGGCGTCCTGAGCAGAGTTTCGAGGAATATTTACGCCTGCATCGTTCTTAGTGAAGATCGTGTCGGGGGGAGGGGGCATGAAGAAAATCGCGAAAGGGGCCGTGTTGCTTGCCGGGCTGACGGGCCCGGCATGGGCAGACGGTTTTGGCATGCTGAATGTCGGCATCGATTATCTTAACCAGCAACGCTATGCCGACGCCGTCACGTGGTTGGACAAAGCCATAGCGGCCGGAGACCTCAACTCCGACCAGATGCATGTCGCCTACCTCGATCGAGGGGAAGCTCACGCCCAGTTGAACCATGCCGATGCAGCGGCGGCAGATTTCACTGCTGCGCTTGCCCTGCGGCCGGACGATCCGGAGGCCCAACTGCAGAGAAGCCTTGCCTATGTCGCCGCCGGACAAGCCGAAAAGGCTGCGGCCGATATTGCCGCAACGAATATCGCCACCTCCAAGATACCTTGGGTGATCCTTTATCGTGGGCTGGTGGCCTGGGAACTGGGGCGTTATCCGGCTGCCAGCGAAGCGTTCGCCGAGCTGTCCGACAGAGGCTACACCGATGGCTGGCTGTGGCTGCAGCTTGCCAACATAAAACAAGGCAAGGCCCTGACGAAGTATGCCGGCGTGAAGCGGGCAGATGGAACAATTCTGATCTCAGGCATTCCCTACTGGTGGCCAGGCCCGCTGATGTCCTTTTATGCCGGAAGCAAGACCGAGGCGGATGTAACGCAAGGCATGGATGGTGACTTCGCGTCGAAGGATGCCGAATGCAGAGGCAACCTTTTTCTTGGCGAATGGCGTCTGGCACACGGCGACGCCGGGGGAGCGAAAATACTGCTGGACAAGGCTCGAAATGCCTGCCCGGCGGGGGATATTGAATGGCAAGTGGCCGGATTTGAAACGAAGAAATTATGAGATACGCGACTTTCCTGTTCCTGCTGGCCATTTCCAGCGTCTTCGTTCCCACTGCTAAAGCAGCTGACGCGCAGGGCTGCAGCATGCGCCGCTTCACATCTCTGCCCATGTCCACCATTTCAGACGGACGAATTACTGTACCGGTGGCGATCAACGGCCATCCCGCATCTTTTATGGTCGATACCGGCGGAATCAGCGCGACCATGTCCCGGCAGCTTGCCAATGAGATCGGGAAAGAACCCAAGCCATTCCGCCGCGCCCTGATCGGTGTGGGCGGTGCTGTTATGTCGTCGTCCATCTCAGCGGATGATTTCGCCCTGGGGCCTCTCCATGGCAAGGACATCGTGGTTTTCATCGACGAACGGATGAGCGGCGGCGGTGTGGATGGTACCCTGGCGCCAGAGATGATGCACCGGTTCGACGTCGATTATGATTTTCGCCATAGCACCATAAATTTTTTCTCCCAGGAACATTGCCCGGGCAAGGTTGTCTATTGGACGATAGGTGGCGCCATCGTCATCCCGATGGACCTTCAGCCCAATGGCAAGGTCCGCATTCCCGTTTTGGTCGATGGCAAGAAGATAATGGCGATACTGGATACGGGATCCGTTACGTCCTTTATCGGTATGAACGCGGCGCGCTCTCTGGGAATCAGTTCGGATGATAAGGAACTGAAACTGAGAAGAAGTTACGGATATAAAGACCGGTACAAGGAGTATGACTATCCGTTCAAAACGCTCACCTTGGATGGACTGACAGTCAACAACCCGCATATCAAGATCATGTCGGACGCTACGCTGAGTGGGATGGGCACCGACTTGATACTAGGCATCAGTTTCCTGCGGCAGCTGCATCTCTACATTGCCTACAAGGAGGGCAATCTCTACGTAACCCCTGCTTCGGCCGAATAGCAGCTATTGTCCCGGCGCCCCGCCGCCCTGATCTTCATGAAAGGCTTTCACGCTCACCCGCGCCACGCCGCGCCGCCACATGCCGATCTCGCGCGCGGCGGCGGCGGATATATCAATGACGCGGCTTTTGGCGCGCGGGCCGCGGTCGGTGACGCGGACTTTCACGGCACGGTGGTTTCGCAGGTTGGTGACCCGCACGATGGTGCCGAACGGCAACCAGGGATGCGCCGCCGTGAATTCGTCCGGATCGAACGTCGTGCCGCTGGCGGTGGATTTTCCATCATGCCAGTCGCCGTACCAGGAGGCGCGTCCGGTCTGGAGGAAATAGGCTTGCGGCTTGTCGATGCCGGTCTTGTATTGGGGATGCGCGGTGGGACGTGCGGCTGCGGGCGCCACCAGGCATGCGATCAGGACGATCACCACGGCCCGCATCTCGCTGTCCTATGCCAAATGCGTGAGGCGGCGGTACGACAGCGCCTCGGCGATATGCGGCTTGGCGACAGTTGCGTCTCCCGCCAGGTCGGCGATGGTGCGCGCCACTTTCAAGACGCGGTGATAGCCGCGCGCAGACATCTTCATGCGCTCGGCCGCTTCGGTCAGCAGCTTGCCGCCCGCCGCATCGGGCGTGGCCACCATGTCCAGCAGTTCGCCTTCGGCTTCGGCATTGGTGCGGATGGCATGCTGTTCAAAGCGCTCGCGCTGGATCCGGCGCGCCGCCGCGACACGCGCGGCGACCTCGGCGCTGCCTTCGGCCGCCGGTGGCAGGGAAAGATCGCTGGCCGAAACGCCTGCGACTTCTATGTGCATGTCGATGCGGTCGAACAGCGGGCCGGAAATGCGCGACTGGTAGTCCACCGCGCATTTGGGCGCCCGCCCGCATCCCAGCGCCGGATCGCTGAGATAGCCGCAGCGGCACGGATTCATCGCCGCCACCAATTGGAAGCGCGCGGGATAGCGCACATGGGCATTGGCGCGGGCGACGACGGCTTCGCCGGTCTCGATCGGCTGGCGCAAACTGTCCAGCACGCCGCGCTGGAATTCCGGCAGCTCGTCCAGGAACAAAACGCCCAGATGGGCCAGCGAGACTTCGCCGGGTTTTACTTTCAGCCCGCCGCCCACCAGCGCCGCCATCGACGCGCTGTGATGCGGATTGCGGAATGGCCGGGTGCGGCTGATGACGCCGCCTTCCAGTGCGCCGGCCAGCGACTGGATCATGGAAATCTCCAGCGCCTCGCGCGCATCCAGTGGCGGCAACAGGCCGGGCAGGCGCTGCGCCAGCATGGACTTGCCCGCGCCGGGCGGGCCGATCATCAAAAGGTTATGTCCGCCCGCGGCGGCGATCTCCAGGGCGCGCTTGGCGCTTTCCTGGCCTTTCACATCGCGCAGGTCGGGCGCGCCGCGCCCGCTTTCCATCAATTTCGGCTCGGGCGGCGTCAGCACGCTGGCGCCTTTCATGTGATTGACCAGCGCGATCAGCGACGGCGTCGCCAATATTTCGCCGCCGCCGGCGAAGGCCGCTTCGGGCCCGTTGGCGGCCGGACAGATCAGGCCGCGATTTTGTTCCGATGCCGCCATGGCGGCGTTCAGCACGCCGGCCACCGGCGTCACCGCCGCATCCAGCGACAACTCGCCCAGCGCGACATAGCCCGCCATCTCGCTGGCCGGAATCACGCCCATCGCGGCCAACAATCCCAGCGCAATGGGCAGGTCATAATGGCTGCCTTCCTTGGGCAAGTCGGCCGGCGCCAGGTTCACGGTGATGCGCTTGAAGGGCAGCGCCAGGCCGATGGCGCTCAGCGCCGCGCGCACACGCTCGCGGCTTTCGGCCACCGCCTTGTCGGCCAGGCCCACAATGTTGAACTGGCCGCCGCCGCTGTCGCCGACATGGACTTGCACGTCCACCTCGCGGGCGTCGATGCCCTGGAACGCAACGGTGTACACATGCGCGACGGTCATTCATCCCCCAGCCGGGCGGCAGACTAGCGGCGTTTTCAGGGGCGGCAAAGCGGGCTAGACTGGGAACGGCTTGGGAGGGCTTTGACATGAAGCACCGCATCGCCGCACTGGCAATCATTCCGCTGTTTTTGGGCTTGTCCGCTTCTGCGCAGGAAGCCGCGCCGCCCGCGCCGGGCATGGCGGTGGAGAATGTCATCGTCACCGCGCCCAAGGACCGGCCCGAACACCAGCTGGAAGACTTCATCATCGCGCATGCCGCGCCTTCACCCTATCTGCGCAAGATCGCGCGCTGGAATACCGGCATCTGTCCCTTGACCATCGGGTTGCCGCCGAAGCTGAATTTCTATGTCAACCAGCGCATCCTGCGCGTGGCGCTGGATGTTGGCGCACCGCTGGCAAAGCAGGAGCCTTGCCGCCCCAACATCATCGTCGCCGCCACGCCGCAGCCCCAGGCGGTGCTGGACCTGATCCGCGAGAAGCGCCCGGTGCTGCTGGGCTATCACTATGTGTCGCGCGAAAAGGAACTGGCGACCATGACGCGCGCCATCCAGGCCTGGTACTCGACCGCGACCCAGGACTTTTACGGCATGACCTATGGCGATGGCGGCGGTCACAACGTGAATGTCGACGATTATTTCAAGTTCACGCTGGGCATGAATGTTGTTCATGCCAGCGGCAGCCGCTCCGGCGACGGGCTGAAAAGCCAGTTCACCACCGCGGTCATTCTGGTCGATTCCAGCAAGATTGAGGGCCAGCAGATCGGCCCCATCGCCGATTACATCGCCATGCTGGCGCTGGGCCAGGGCCAGTATTACGACGAATGCCAGCCGGTGCCGACCATCACCAATTTCCTGGCGCCCAAATGCGACGGCGTGATGAAGCCGGCCGGGCTTACCGATGTCGACATGACCTATCTGCGCGGCCTGTACCACATGTCGCCGGGCGGATCGTATCTCTTGGAACGCGGCTCCATCGCCTTTGCGATGAAGAAAGAGCTGGGCGGTTACTGAGGCCGGTCGAAGGGATCACGCAGCCCGCCCATGCGCGCCGTGGCGGGCATGGTGCCGAAAGCGCCGCCAAGCCTGAAAGCCGGCATGTCGCGATAGATATTCTCGCAGTCGGCGGGTTTGAGCAGATAGGTTTCGTGCCAGATGCCGACCGCGTCATTGTCCCTGGCGCGGCGGTTGAAGGCGGCCCAGGCGGGAAAATGCGCACCCGCCCGGTCATGGGCATAGGCGAAAAGCTTCTCGCCACTCTGCCAATATTGCATGGTCAGGAAAAAGCGGCCGGACAGGAAACTCTTCTGCCACAACAGGCCGGCATCGGGATTCTTCGCCAGTTCGGCCTGCATACGCGGCATGGCCTGCACCACCGGCAGCCATTGGCCGACGGCCAGCAGCCGGTTGATGCGCATGCCGATCAGGAACAGCGCGAAGGGCTTGTCAGGAACAGATTGCTGCCGGCCCTTGATGACCATGGCAGCGCCTTACTCGGGTGCGACCGTGACCTTGATGCCATCGGTGGCGTCGCTGCAGATCACCTGGCAGGACAGACGCGAGTTGGGCTCGACCGCCAGCGCCATGTCCAGCATGTCGATCTCCGCTTCCGACGGGGCGGGCAGCTTCTCGAACCAGCCGTCATTGATATAGACGTGGCAGGTGGCGCAAGCGCAGGCGCCGCCGCATTCCGCGGCGATGTCCAAACCGCCGTCGCGCAGAATTTCCATGACGCTCCAGCCGTCGCGGCCTTCCAGCGTGTGTTCTTTTCCCTGGCGGTCAATGGCGTGAATTTTCAAGAGACACCCAATTTCTTCTGCAGGTTGGACGACGAGGTCGTGTACTGGAAGCGCAACTTTTCGTTCGGCCGGGCAATGTGGAACGCCGCCTGGGCCATCAGGGCGGCTTCGTGGAAGCCGGACAATATCAGCTTCAGCTTGCCGGTATAGGTGTTGATGTCGCCGATTGCGAAGATGCCGGGCGTCTGGCTTTCAAAGCGGGCGGTGTCCACCGGGATCAGGTTTTCGTGCAGGTTGATGCCGAACTCCGCGATGGGGCCCAGCTTGATGGTCAAGCCGAAGAAGGGCAGGAACGCATCGGCTTCGTGATGCCACTCGGTCTTGTCATGGCCGGCCAGGGTCACGCCAGTCATCTTGCCGGGCTCGCCATGGATCGCCTTGACGCTGGCGACATGGAATTTGACTTTGCCTTCCTTCTCCAGCTCGCGCATCTGGTTGACGCTGTGGGCGGCGGCGCGGAAGCCGTCGCGGTGATGGACAAGGGTCATGCTCTTGGCCAGCGGGGCCAGGTTGATCACCCAGTCCAGTGCGCTGTCGCCGCCGCCGGCGATCAGGATGTTCTTGCCGCGGAAGGTTTCCATCTTGCGCACGGCGTAATGCACGCCGACGCCGTCGCCGGCATTTTCGAAGGTTTCGATGCCCGGCACCGGCGGGCGCTTGGGCTGGAACGAGCCGGCGCCGGCCGCGATCACCACCACCGGCGCGATCAGTTCGGTGCCGGCATCTGTCTTCAGCTTCCAGCGGCCGTCGGGCAGCTTTTCCAGGCTGGTCGCCATTTCGCTGAAATGGAATTGCGGGTCGAACGGCTTGACCTGTTCCAACAGGCGGTTGGTCAGTTCCTGGCCGGTGACGATGGGCAGGCCGGGAATGTCATAGATCGGCTTTTCCGGATACAGCTCGGTGCACTGGCCGCCCGGACGATCCAGGATGTCGACCAGATGGCACTTCAGGTCCAGCAGCCCCAATTCGAACACGGCGAACAGGCCGATGGGGCCTGCACCGATAATGGCGACATCGGTCTCGATGGGGGCGGCAGTCATATTCCACACCTAACTTCATGTATTGGCTGGGAAAACGTGGCCCTTATAGTGTGAAAATAGCCAAGCCAACAACCCCCGCCTATAACAGTGCTGCGATGCAAAACGACGCCCCCCTGAAGATGGCCCAGGCCTGCGCTTCCATGCCCGAACTGCGCGAGGCGATCGATGCCCTGGATGCCCGGCTGGTGGCACTGCTGGCGGTGCGCCAGACCTATATCGAGCGGGCGGCTCAGCTGAAAACCGGCCGCGACCAGGTGCGCGATCCGGCCCGGATCGAGGATGTGGTGGCCAAGGTGATCGCCGAAGGCCGGCGGGCGGGGCTGAGCCCGGATATCGCCGAACAGGTGTGGCGCACGCTGATCGAAGCCAGCATCGCGCACGAATTCGAGAAGTTCGACCAGAAGTAGGCAGTCGCTCCGGCTTTAGCCGACGCGCCTAAGCAGCCAGGTAATCCGCAATAAAAGCCTGCACCGCTTCGCCTTCGACGCGCAGCTGTTCAATCACCTGAATCGCGCGGTCGGGATTGGCGATGGGATCGACCGGTTCGGCATCGGCGGCGGCTTCTCCCATGGCAAAGGCGCCGACGCCGCGCGCCGCGCCCTTGATGGTATGGGTAACCTCGCGCCACTTGCGGGTGTCGCGCTGTTCCAAGACTCCGAGCAGCTGGTCGACCATCTCGCTCACCTGGGTATCGAACAGGCGCAGGATCTCGGCATTCAAGGTCTTGTCGCCGCCGGTATAGCGGGCCAGGTGGGACAGATCGACGGGCGCTTCGGCCATGACGGACATCCAGAAATTGACCCGGCCATGCTGACCTATCCCCCGCTAAAGCCGCGTTAATGCGCGACTTTTGGTGTGGAACCGCTCGCCACACCCGCAAAAAGATGCTTAAAATCAAAGGGAAAGAAGCAGGTCCAAGCCATGGCCAGAACCTTCGGGCAGCCCGTAGCCCTGGAAAAGCCGGAAGCGCCAAAACCGGCCGCGCCGGTGGCAGCCGCCGCCCCCATACCGCGCCTGCGTCCCAGCCGCTTCGGCCTTTACGCCCTCGCCGGCGGTATTGTCCTGTCGCTGTTCTGGGTCGGGGTGTCGGGCGCCTTCATCTGGGGCTTTCTGGGTCCGCAAGGCGTCGCCCACCTGACTTTGGCGGCCAAGGCTGCATTCCTGGCCGGCATCCTGTTGCCGCCTTTCCTGTTCTTGTCGGTGGCCGCCGCCCTGGCCCGCAGCGCCGCCATGAGCGATGCCACCCGCACGCTTCTGGCCGCCAGCGAAAAACTGTTCGCCGCCGATGAAACCGCCGCCAACAATGCCGCGCGGCTGGCGCGCGCGGTGCGCCGCGAACTGGACGGCCTCAATACCGGCCTGGATGTCGCCTTCCAGCGCATGCGCACCATGGAAGCGGTGCTGGAAAACAGATTTCAACACTGGATGACGCGGGCGCCCGCGCCCAGGTGCGCGGCGACACCATCGCCCAGCGCCTCAACCAGGAAAGCGCGCGTATCGAAGCCCTGGGCGACACGCTGAATGAAGCAGCCGGCCGCGCCGGCGAAAGCGTGGCGGGCCGCGCCGCCCAGATCCGCTCCATGATGGAATCGGCCGAAGGCACCTTGAAGATGGCGACCCAATCGCTGGATGTGCAGTCCGCCGGTTTTCGCTCCGCCATCACCGCGGCCGCCGAAGCGCCGCTGGAAGCGGCCAAGTCGCTGGAAGCGCAAGCCGCGCGCATCGAACAGGTCGCTGATGCCGCCATGGGCCGCGCCGAGTTTGTGCTGGCGCGCCAGGAAAAGCACCGCGCCCAGATGGGCGAATTGGTGCAGCGGCTGAAGGAAGAAAGCGAGATCTTCGAAACCGCGCTGTCCAGCCAGCGGGTGGGAATGGAAAACGCCATCCAGGCCCTGACCGGCGAAGCGCGCAAGTTCGAAACCGTGACCGGCGATGCCGAGCGGCATCTGGAACTGATCATGGCCAATGCCGCGTCCCGCGCCTCGCAGCTGACCGGCGCCTTTGCGCGCGAAGCCGAACGCCTGAAGGAAGCCAGCGAAGCGGCTACTGCCGTACTGGCGACCCTGTCGGCCGCGCTGAAGGATGCGAGCACCGGCGCCCAGACGCTGATCGGCGAAAGCGCGGCCCAGGCCAAGCATGACGCGCGCCTTCTGGTGGGCGAGGCGATGGCCGAATGCGAACGGCTGCTGCGTGCGTCCGGCGAGATGAGCGCCGAAGCCGGCAAGATCCGTGCGCTGCTGTCGGAAACCACGCGCGAAGTGGAAAAACACTTGATCCGCCTGCCGGGCCTGGCGCAGGAAGAAGCCCGTCGCGTGCGCCAGATGATGGCGACAGAGACCGAGCAGATTCTGGATCTGTCGGCGCGCACCATGTCCACCTTGCACGCCCGTTCCACCGGCAAGGTGACACCGCCCGACATGGGTGGGCCGATGAAGCCTGTGCCCGAACCCGATGCGGATGGCCTCAAGGGCCTGGCGCGCAAGCTGACCACCCGCAAGGCGCCCGAGAAAAGCGGCGGCAGCGGCAAGGCGTGGGAAATGAAAACCCTGCTGGCGGCGGCCGAACAGGAAAGCGACATCCGCCTGCCGCAGTCCAAGTCGGACCGTCAAAGCCTGGACACGGCCGCCACCCTTGGCGCGCTGCAACTGGCGCTGGCCGACATGGCGATCGATTTGTCCGCGCTGGACGATACCCAGCCGGGCGATGAGGACTGGAAGCGCTACCTGGCGGGCGACCGCGCGGTCTTTGCGCGGCGTCTGGCCGATGCGATTGACGATTCAGCGGTAGACCGCATCACCAACCTCTACCGGGACGACAAGCGCTTCCACAATGCGGCGGACGCCTATCTGGCGGAGTTCGAGACACTGCTGACCCGCGCCCGCGAAGGCGATGGCGGCGGGCTGCTGACCTCGACCCTGCTGTCGGCAGACACCGGCAAGGTCTATCTGACCATCGCTTACGCTTTGGGACGGCTCTGATCATAAAATAAAGGGGAACAGGATGCGCGGCACGATCTGGGGCCTGCTGGCGAGTTGTTTCCTGCTTCCCGCCAGTGCGCCCTTCGCGGCCACGACGCCCTATGATCTGGTCATCCTGCACGGCCGGGTGATGGATCCCGAAACCGGCGCCGACCGTATCGCCAATGTCGGTGTGCGCGCGGGAAAGATCGCGGCTATTTCCGATGAGGCACTGACGGGCGCTCGTACCATCGACGCCAAGGGCCTGGTGGTGGCGCCCGGTTTCATCGACCTGCACTCCCACGCCCAATATGCCTTCGGCTATGACCAGCAGGCACAGGATGGCGTCACCACTTCGCTGGAGCTGGAGGAAGGCGTTTATCCCATCGCGCCTTTCTATGATGTGCGGACGGGCAAGACCCGCATCAATTTCGGCGCCAGCGTGGGCCTGCAAAGCATCCGGGTGAAGATCAAGACTGGCATCGATGAGGAAGGCAGCCTGGATGCGCCTTTCAACAGCTGGGGCAAGATCCTGCCGCGCAAGGCCGAATGGGCCGAACAGACGCTGTCGCCGGCGGAGCGCGACCGCGAGCGCGCCATGGTCGCGGACGGGTTTGCTGCGGGCGGCCTGGGCATCGGCCTGCTGTCGGAATACCTGCCCGGGGCAGGGCGCGACGAGATTTATCTCTTGATGAAGGAAGCCGGCCGCCTGCATGCGCCGGTGTTCGTGCATGCCCGGGCGGCGACGCTGGCCGATGGCGACAATCTGCTGACGCCGGTGCAGGAATTGATTGCCGATGCCGCCGCGACCGGCGCCCCGGTGCATCTGTGCCATATCGGTTCCAAGGCGCTCAGTGCCATCGACATGGTGTTGGAGATGATCGACGGCGCGCATCGCCGTGGCGTCGACGTCACCACCGAAGTCTATCCCTATGATGCCTCCTCCACCGCCATTGGCAGCGCCTTGTTCAATCCGGGCTGGCAGGAACGGCTGGCGGCAAAATATTCCGACATCGAATGGCCGCCGACGGGCGAGCGGCTGAACGCGGAAAGTTTTGAACGCTATCGCAAGGCGCAGCCCGGCATGGCGATCGTCAATCATCGCATCCGCGATCACACCGTGACCGCCGCGGTCGCCCATCCCGGGGTGATGATCGCTTCCGACGCCGTCGTCTATATCGACGGCAAGGGCCATCCCCGCGCCACCGGCACCTTCGCCCGTGTGCTGGGTGTTTATGTGCGCGAGAAGCGCGCCCTCAGCCTGATGGATGCGCTGGGCAAGATGACGTACCTGCCGGCGCATCGGCTGGAGGCGATATCACCCGCCATGCGCGCCAAGGGCCGGGTGCAGGTGGACGCCGACGCCGACCTGACCCTGTTCAATCCGATGACGGTGACGGACCGCGCCACCTATCAGAACCCGACCCTGACCTCGGCGGGCATTCCCTTTGTGATCGTGGGCGGCGTGCCGGTGGTGTATCGCGGCAAGATCGTGCCGGCGGCTTATCCCGGCAAGGGCATCAAGTCCGGCGCTTGAGCCGCGCTGCGTAAAATCCGTCCATGCCGCCGAGTAGATAAAAGGGCAGGGTGCGCAAGTCGCCATCGGGCGTGAGCCAGTCGGCATGACCGAATACTTCGTCCGCCGTGACGGGCTGCCGCGAAAATTCGGGATGGCTGGACAGGAAAGCGGCGATCTGCTCTTCGCCTTCCTCCCGTTCCAGTGAACAGACCGCAAAGACCAAAGTGCCGCCCGGCGCCATCAGCCGCGCGCCGCTCTCCAGGATTTCATAGGCCGCGCCGGCCGACACGGTGACGTCGGCCGCGCCCTTGATCCAGGGCAGGTCGGGATGGCGGCGGATGGTGCCGGTGGCGGTGCAGGGCGCATCGATCAGGACGAAGGGTGCGCTGCCCTCATAGTCGCGCGCGTCGGCCTGGACAATTTCCGCTGTCAAATCGGTGCGGGCCAGGTTTTCACGAATGCGCTCGGCGCGCGCCGGATCGATCTCCACCGCAGTTACGTTCGCGCCGCGTGCCGCCAGCTGCAAAGTTTTGCCGCCGGGCGCGGCGCACAGGTCGATCACGCTCTGGCCTGCGACATCGCCCAGCAAAAGTGCGGGCAAGGTGGCGGCGGCGTCCTGCACCCACCAGTCGCCGCTTGCGAAGCCGGGCAGTTCGTCAATGCGGCCCGCATCGGTCGCCGCCGCACATGTCGAACAGCGGATCGCTGGGTGGCGCGGCGGCATCGGGGGATTTCAGCACGATATCGACAAGCGCGGATTGCTGGTGCGCCCGCGCGATGGCGCGCCGTGCTCCGCGCCATATTGCGCGGTCAGCGCGACCACAGCCAGTCGGGCGTGGAAAGCCGCTCGCGGTCCAGCCCCGACAGCACCGTTTCGCCTTCCTTGGCAACCTTGCGCAGCACCGCATTGATCAGCGGCTGAAATGCACCGGATCCCTGGCGGCCAGCTCATTGGCGGCATCCACCGCGGCATGGGGCGCCACTTTCAGGATCAGAGCTCGCACGCGCCCAGCAGCGGGATCTCGATACTGGCGCCGGCCTTGTGCGGCGCCAGCGGCTGGCGATGAACTTGCGCAGCACCGCATCCAGCGCCCCCATGTTGCGCAAGGTCTCGCTGGCCAGGGCGCGGGCAAACCCGGCATCGCGGGGTTCAAGGCCTGCGAGCTGAGCCAGCCCGGCATCCAGCGGGCGGCGCTTCTGCAGCACGCCCCGAAAGGATGGCCAGGGCGGCGCGGCGCGCGGTAAGCCTGTATCGGTCATGGGGGGTGTTTAGGACAAAGAGGCCGCTCTTGCGAGCGGGCACGCAACAGCCTTAGCTGCGGCTTCGCAAAGGGCGGACAAAACGGGCGGACCATGGCTTCATTCGATCTGACGGGAAAAGTTGCGCTGGTGACCGGCGGGAATGGCGGCATTGGCTTAGGCATGGCCAAGGGCCTGAGCGAAGCAGGCGCCGCGCCACGGTAATGGTGGCGGGGCGCGACGAGGCCAAGAACCGGGATGCGGTGAAGGCCTTGGGCGGTGCGGCGGACAGCATCGCCGCTGACATGGCCGAAGAGAGCGGCGTAAAGGCCGTGATCGACGCCACGGTACGGAAATTCGGACGCCTCGACATTCTGGTGAACAATGCCGGCATCAATATTCGCAAGCCGCCGCAGGATTATGTGATGGAAGAATGGCACCGGGTGCTGAACATCAACCTGACCAGCCTGTTCGTCGCCTGCCAGGCCGCCTACCCGCATTTGAAAGTGCGTGGCGGCAAGATCATCAATATCGGCTCGATGATGTCGATCTTCGGCGCGTCCTTCGCCGCGCCTTATGGCGCCAGCAAGGGCGGGGTGGTGCAGCTGACCAAGTCGCTGGCTGCCGCCTGGGCGGGTGAGAATATCCAGGTCAATGCCGTGTTGCCCGGCTGGATCGATACCGAGCTGACCAAGGGCGCGCGCCAGCGATTGTCGGACTGAATGAAAAGGTCCTGGCGCGCGCACCCCGGCGGCGCGCTGGGGTACGCCGGATGACATGGCGGGGATTGCGGTGTTCCTGGCCAGCCCGGCTTCGGATTTCATCACCGGCACGGCGATACCGGTTGATGGTGGATACTCAGCCCAGGGCTAGTTAGCCCCGGGTCCACGTTTAACGGGCACCGCATTCGCACCCGCCATCGCGGTCAGGCGCGCAATGCGCTCTTCCGTCGGCGGATAGGTTGCAAACAGTCCGCCAATGCCGCCATGCAGCGGGTTGATGATGAACATGTGCGCCGTGGCCAGGTTGGCGTCGGCGGGATAGTTTTCGATGCGCTGGGCCGAGCGTTCGATCTGGCCCAGGGCGGAGGCCAGCCACATGGGGCGGCCGGTGATTTCGGCGCCGGCACGGTCGGCTTCGTATTCGCGCGACCGCGAAATCGCCGCCTGCACCAGCATGGCGGCGATGGGCGCCAGCAAGGTGACCAGCAGCGCCCACCATGCCCAGCGGATGCTCGCGGTCGCGGCTTCCGCCCATGAAGAAGGCCATGTTGGCCAGCATGGAGATAGCGCCGGCGATGACCGCTGTGATGGTCATGGTTAGGGTGTCGCGATGCTTCACATGGCCCAGCTCATGCGCCAAGACGCCGGCCAGTTCTTCCTTTTTTTTTTTTTTTTTTTTTTTTTTTTGGCTGCACTGCTGCATCAGGCCGGTGGTGACGCACACCGCGGCATGTTCGGGATTGCGCCCGGTGGCAAAGGCGTTGGGCTGGGGATTCTCGGTGATGAATAGGCCCTTGGGCATGGGCAGCTGCGCCGCCGCCGCCAGCTTCTGCACCATGCCATACAGCTGCGGCTCGCTCGCGGCATCGACCTGGCGCGCGCCATACATGGACAGCAACACCTTGTCCGAATTCCAATAGGCGAAGGCGTTCATCGCCAGCGCCATGGCAAAGCGATCAACACGCCGGTGCCGCCGCCGATCAGTGCACCGACCGCAATGAACAGCCCGGTCAGGGCCGCCATCAGGATACCGGTACGAAGCGTATTCATCTTTTTCTCCTGTCAGGATCAGATGTAAGATCGATCCATGTCCGATCAAGCAACGCCAGAAGCGGTCGCCGCCCGCATCGCCGAAGCCGCCAAGCGCGCCACGGCGGAAGCCGAGGCCCGCCGCGCCAAGGAACCTAAAGTGGAATTGCCGCCGGAATTGGGCGGACCCAAGGGCCCCGAACCCACCCGCTACGGCGACTGGGAGAAGAAGGGCATCATCTCGGACTTTTAGGTTGGTCGCTCCTAAAAGGCGTCGGCCGTCATGTCTTCCAGCATCCGGCGCACATCCGCCGGCCAGGCCTCGATATGGGCCGAAAATTCCTCCGCATGTCCCGCATACAGGGCGCGAATGGCTTCCTCGTAACCGGGTGCATTGCCCACCAGGGCGGTGGCAAAGCGGTAAGCGGCGTCCCGCCGGGCCCGCTGCAGGGCGCGCGGGTTGCGGCTGGCCTCCTCCACCAGTTTGCGCAGGGCGACCGACGCCCCGCCGGGCTGGGTGGCCAGCCAATCCCAGTGCCGCGGCAGCAAGGTGACCTCCCGCGCTGTCACCCCCAGCTTGGGGCGCCCGGCTTTGGGGGCTTCCTCGCCGGGCGGAAAGCGCGGGTCGATATCGACCACACGGCCAGTTTCCTGGTCAAAGATCAAAGCGGCGGGATCGTGGCGGCAGGCCTGATAAACCTGGGACAGGGTGCCCGAAGCCAGGTGATCGAAGCCGGAAAAGGCGGAATAGCTCATAAGCGGTATTTATCCGGGTGAAATATAGGAGTCAATATCACCCGGGTAAAAGTAAATCGGCTATTTGCCTTGATGCCAGGCCGCCCAAGGTTCATTTACAGGGCACATCCGGAGCGCCGCCATGTTCATTCAGACCGAATCCACGCCCAATCCCGCCACCCTGAAATTCCTGCCCGGGCGGGACGTGATGGGCGAAGGCGCCGTGGCCGATTTTCCGTCCGCCGACACGGCCGGCCGCTCGCCGCTCGCCAAGGCTCTGTTCTCCATTCCGGAAGTCAGCCGGGTGTTTTTCGGCTCGGATTTCATTTCGGTGACCAAGCGCGACGGCGACTGGAAGCATTTGAAGCCCGCCATCCTGGGCGCGGTGATGGAGCATTTCACCCGCGGCCTCCCCTTGATGGAAGGCGCGGCCACCGAAACCGAAGAGAGTTTCAGCGCCGAAGACAGCGAAGTGGTCGAGCAGATCAAGGAGCTGATCGAAACCCGCGTGCGCCCCGCCGTGGCGCAGGACGGCGGCGACATCATTTTCCGGGGCTTTGATGGCGCCAGCGGTGTGGTCTCGTTGCAGCTTCAGGGTTCCTGCGCCGGCTGCCCGTCTTCGACCATGACGTTGAAGAACGGCATTGAAAACATGCTGCGCCATTACGTGCCCGAAGTGACGGCCGTTGAATCGGTGTGATAGATTTGGGCATGAGCACCGCTGAGCCCTATCTCGCCGAACCTGATCACGCCATTCCCGACGCCGCGCTGGACACCATCTTCCGCGCCGCCCGCACCATGCGCCAATGGCAGGACAAGCCGGTCTCGCCGGCGCTCCTGATGGCAATCTATGACCTGGCGCGGCTGGGGCCGACCGAATCCAATATCACCCCGGCGCGGTTTCATTTTGTGGTTTCCAAGGAGGCCAAGGCGCGGCTTGAGCCGCTGCTGGATGAAGGCAACCGCAAGCAGACCATGAGCGCGCCTGCCACCGCCATCATCGGCTTTGACCTGGACTTCGCGCGCACCCTTCCCATCCTTGCGCCACGCGCTGCCGAAAGCCTTTCGGCGAAGCTGGCGAATGATCCCGAACGCACAAGGCTTATGGCCATGCGCAGCGCCGGTTTGCAGGGCGGCTATTTCATGGTCGCGGCGCGCGCGCTGGGGCTGGATTGCGGTCCCATGTCGGGTTTCGACAATGCAGGCGTCGACAAGGAATTTTTCGCCGGCACCGCCATCAAATCCTATTTCCTGTGTAACCTGGGCTATGGCGTTGCCGAGTCGCTGCGCCCGCGCGCGCCCCGGCTGGAATTCGATCAAGCCGCTAGGATCCTGTGAAAATACTTGCCGTCGATACTGCGCTGGGCGGCTGCTCGGTTGCGCTGTTGGAAGACGGCAGGACATTGGCGCACACTTTCGAAGCCATGGACCGTGGCCATGCCGAACGGCTCGCGCCGATGGTGGATGAAACCATGCGCGGCTTCGATTTCGCCGCGCTGGACCGGCTGGCCGTCACCACCGGGCCGGGCACCTTCACCGGCCAGCGCGTAGGCCTGGCCTTCATGCGCGGGCTGCGCCTGGCGCTGAAAAAACCGCTCACCGGCGTAACGACCCTGGAAGCCATCGCCGCCAGCGCGATGGACGAGACCAAACAGACACGCGCCGCCGTCATCCATGATGCGCGGCGCGAGGAAGCTTATCTGCTGTTGCAGGACGGCGAAGCCACCGTGCAGCAGCCGGTGGTGATGCTTTTCAAGGACGCCATCGAACGCATCCGCGCCTTCGGGCCTTGTGCGCTGGCCGGCACGGGCGCGGCAACGGCAAAGGAAAGCTTGGGCAAGGATTTCGTCCTTTCCAGCGTTCGCCAGCCCGATGCCTTGTGGGTCGCACGCCTGGCGGTGAAACAGGCTCCTTCGCAAGACGCGCCCGGCCCGCTGTATCTGCGTGCGCCGGACGCCAAGTTGCCGGGTGGTAAAGCCCTTGGCTGATATCCGGCTATTCGACACGGGTAGCGATGCGCTGGCAGCGCTGCATGCCGCCTGCTTTCCAGATGCCTGGACTGCAGCGGCCATCGATGCGTTGCTGGCCACGCCGGGCACCTTTGCCTATGCCCATGATGACGGTTTCGTGCTGGCCCGTGCCGCAGGCGGCGAAGCCGAAATCCTCACCCTGGCGGTGACGCCATCGGCGCGGGGCAAGGGACTGGGACGCAGGCTGCTGCAAGCCGCTACCGGAAAAGCGCGTGAAATGGGCGCCCAGGCCATGTTCCTGGAAGTCGGCGCCGACAATCCGGCGGCCCTGGCGCTGTATGCGGGGCTGGGTTTTGCCAAGGTGGGAACACGCAAAGGCTATTACAGCGGCAGGGATGCGCTGGTTCTCAGGCTTTCACTGGCAGGGGATTTCGCCTAACCTCATGCCCATTCCCGCAACCGACAGGAGACAGTGGTGACGCGGATCGAAAAAGCCTGCGTCGACAAGGGTCTTCGGATGACCGACCAGCGCCGGGTGATTGCCCGGGTGCTGTCGGACGCCGCCGATCACCCCGATGCGGAGGAGCTCTACCGCCGCGCCTCGACCATCGACCCGCACATCTCGATCGCCACCGTCTATCGCACTGTCAAGCTGTTCGAGGATGCCGGCATCCTGGAGCGGCACGACTTCCGCGACGGCCGTTCACGATATGAGGAAGTTCCCGAATCCCATCACGATCACCTGATCGATGTGGCGACCGGCAGCGTCATCGAATTCCGCAACGAGGAAATCGAAAAGCTGCAGCGCCGCGTCGCCGAAGAACTGGGATTCGAACTGATCGATCACCGGCTGGAATTGTACGGCGTCCCCAAGGGGCGCAAGCCGCAATCCTGATCGCGAAACGCTGATGGCCCGGCTGCGCGCGAATCTTCTTATCGCGGCCTTTCTTGTCTTCACCCTCCTGTGCATGCCGGTGCAATGGCTGCTGCTGAAGCTGCGCGCTCGCGCTGCGCGAAACTTTCCGCACTGGTATCATCGCCATGTCGCCGCCCTGTTTGGAATCCACATCAAGGTGACGGGCAAGCCGGTCACCGGCGAAGGCGTATTGCTGGTGGCCAACCACACCAGCTGGGCCGACATCATCATCTTTTCGGCGGTGATGCCGCTGTCTTTTGTCGCCAAGTCCGAAGTGGGTACCTGGCCTTTCTTCGGCACATTGGCGCGGCTGCAGCGCACGGTTTTCGTCGAACGCACACGGCGCAGCGCCACCGGCCAGGTGGCCGGTGCCATCAACCAGCGCCTGGCCCAGGGCGATGCACTGCTGCTGTTTCCCGAAGGCACCAGCCATGACGGCAACAGGGTGCTGCCGTTCAAGAGCGCGCTGCTGGGCGCTGCCGAAGCGCGGCTAACCGGTGGCCAGCATGTGAAGGTGCAGCCGGTCTCGGTCGCCTTTACGGGGCTGCATGGCATCCCGATGGGGCGGGAAAACCGCCCGCTATTTGCCTGGTATGGCGACATGGAAATGGTGCCGCATCTGTGGGAGGCGCTGCTGGCCGGGCCGCTGGATGTCGTGGTCCGGTTCCATGAACCGCTCAGCCTGGACCGGATGGACCGCAAGACACTGGCGGCCAAAGCGCAGGAAATCGTGCAGGCGGGGCAGTCAGAAGCCCTGGCCGGACGTTCTTAAGCTTGAATTTGCTGGCTTTCGACCCGATAACCCAGCCTCCATGAAGTCTCTCTACGTCAAGACATACGGCTGCCAGATGAACGCCTATGACTCCGCAAAGATGGCGGATCTGTTGGCGCCGCTGGGCTATGCCACGACGGACGCGCCCGAAGGCGCCGACATGGTGATCCTCAACACCTGTCACATCCGCGAAAAGGCGGCCGAGAAGGTCTATTCCGAACTGGGCCGTTTGCGTGGGCTGAAGGAGGCCAAAGCCAAAGAGGGCGGCCGCATGCTGCTGGCGGTGGCCGGCTGTGTCGCCCAGGCCGAAGGCGAGGAAATCGTGGCGCGCGCGCCCGCGGTGGACCTGGTGGTGGGGCCGCAATCCTATCACCGCCTGCCCGAGATGATCGCCCGCGCCGCCCGCGCCGGCGGCCAGCCCATCGAAACCGATTTCCCCGCGCTGGAAAAATTCGACGCGCTGCCCGCGCCCGCCCATACCGGCATCAGCGCCTTCCTGACGGTGCAAGAAGGCTGCGACAAGTTCTGTACCTTCTGCGTGGTGCCTTATACGCGCGGCTCCGAACAATCGCGTCCTGCCGATGCGATCCTGCGCGAAGCGCGCCAGCTGGCCGAGAAAGGCGCGCGCGAAGTGGTGCTGCTGGGCCAGAATGTCAATGCCTATGACGGCGACGGATGGAGCCTCGCGAAACTTTGCGATGCCCTGGCGCAGATCGAGGGCATTGCGCGCATCCGCTACACCACCAGTCACCCGCGTGACATGGGCGATGACCTGATCGCCGCCCATGGCGACAATCCCAAGCTGATGCCTTACCTGCATCTGCCGGTGCAGTCCGGATCGGACGCGGTGCTGGAGGCGATGAACCGCCAGCACAAGGCGGACGACTATCGCCGCCTGATCGATCGCATTCGCGCGGCCCGTCCCGATATTGCCCTGACTTCGGATTTCATTGTCGGCTTTCCCGGCGAAAGCGATGCCGATTTTGAAGCCACACTGCAGCTGGTGCGCGATGTCGGTTACGCCACCGCCTTTTCGTTCAAATATTCCAAGCGGCCCGGCACGCCCGCCTCGACCATGCGCAAGCAGGTGGCTGAAGACGTCAAGACTGCGCGGCTGGATGCGCTGCAAAAGCTGCTGCTGTCGCAGCAATACGCGTTCGACGATTCCCAGATCGGCAGGATCCTGCCAGTGCTGTTCGAGAAATCCGCCCGCGATGATGGCCAGCTGATGGGCCGCACGCCCTATCTGCAGCCGGTGCATGTGATGGCGCCGTCTTCGCTGATCGGCAGCATTGCGGATGTGAAGATCGAACGGCGCACCGCCAACAGCCTGCACGGGTCCCTGGCTTGAGCCGCGCCAAGCACACCCTGACATTGGAATTCTCCGACAACCGGCTGCTGGCGGCGCTTTCGGGTCCGCATGCCAAGCACTTCGCCCGCATCGAACAGAAGCTGGGCGCGGTCCTGGACATGCGCGGCAACCTTGTGGCGGTGGACGGCAAGGAGCGCGAACGCGCCGCCGCCATCCTGCGCGCGCTCTATGCCCGGCTGGAAGCGGGCGAAAGCATTACTTTGGCGGAAGTGGATGCGGAAATCCGCTTCACCGATGCGGTGCGCGCCAACGCGCCAGGCGCCATCAAGACCGCATCATCGCGCGCGGTGCGGCCGCGCACCCCGGCCCAGGCCGCCTATCTCGACATGATGCGCCAATGCCCGCTGACCTTTGGCATCGGCCCGGCGGGCACCGGCAAGACGTATCTGGCGGCGGCATTTGCCGCCCATATGCTGCATGAGAAGCGCGTCGACCGGCTGATCCTGTCGCGTCCCGCGCTGGAGGCGGGCGAGCGGCTGGGTTTTCTGCCCGGCGACCTGAAAGAGAAGATCGATCCCTACCTGCGCCCGCTCTATGACGCGCTGTTCGATGTGCTGGGTGACAAGGCCAGCAGGCTGGTGGAGCAGGGAGTGATCGAAGTGGCGCCGCTTGCCTTCATGCGCGGGCGAACCCTGTCCAGAGCCTTTGTCATCCTGGACGAGGCCCAGAATACCACCCAGGCCCAGATGAAAATGGCGCTGACGCGGCTGGGCGAAGACAGTCACATGGTCGTCACCGGCGATCCGTCACAAAGCGACCTACCGGGCGGCCGCGCCGAGGGGTTGAACGAGGCCCTGGCCTTCCTGGAAGGCGTGGAAGGCGTGGGTGTCACCCGATTCGCGGAAAAGGACGTGATACGCCATCCCCTCGTCGCGCGGATCGTTGCCGCCTATACTCGTCATGGCAAATCATGAGCGGGATGACCCTGCTGATCGAAGACCCCAAGTGGCGTACCCATCGCGGGCTGCAAACGCGGCTGAAAACCGCGGCCGAGGCCGCGCGCAAGGCCGCGAAATTGAAGGGCGATTTCACGCTTTTGCTGACCAGCGACAAGGCGCTGCGCAGCCTGAACCGCGACTTTCGCGGCAAGGACAAACCCACCAATGTTCTGTCCTTTCCCGGCAGCGGCGGTTATGCCGGTGACATCGCCATCGCCCATGGCGTCACCGCGCGCGAAGCCAAGGCGGCAGGCAAGCGGTTCGCCGACCATGCCACCCACCTGGTGGTGCATGGCGTGCTGCACCTGGCCGGGCACGATCACATCCGTCCACGGGACGCCAAGATCATGGAGCCGCTGGAAGTGAAGATACTGGGCCGGCTCGGCATCGCCGATCCGTATGAGGCGGCATGAGCGACCATCCCCTGAAACGCTTCCTTCAGAAGATCACCGGCCAGGACGCCGAGGCCGCCGCCATGCGCGAAAGCCTGGAAGAGGTGATTGAGGAAAGCGATCGCGAATCGCCGGCCCTGTCCGCGCAGGAGCGCGTGATGCTGGGCAACCTGCTCAAGTTCGGCGAATTGAAAGTGCGTGATGTGATGGTGCCGCGCGCCGACATCGTGGCGGTCGAAGAAACCATCGGCCTGGCGGAACTGCTCAAGCTTTTTCGCGAGGCCCAGCATTCACGCCTGCCGGTGTACAAGGAGACCCTGGACGATCCCACCGGCCTGATCCATGTGAAGGATGTGCTGGGCCTTTTGGAAGCCGACGCCGGCGACCTTTATTGCCTGCCGCCCAAGGCGCGCATCCTCTCCCTCAAGCGCCCCATCCTGTTCGCGCCGCCCTCCATGCGGGCGCTGGACTTGCTGCTGAAGATGCAGGCCACCCATACGCATCTGGCGCTCGTGATCGACGAATATGGCGGCACCGACGGGCTGGTCTCCATCGAAGACATCATCGAGGAAATCGTGGGCGACATTGCCGACGAGCATGATGAGGAGGCGGCGGTCATCAAGGCGGACGGCGATGGTTTCATCGCAGATGCCCGCATGGACCTGGACGATTTCAAGGCCCAGACCGGCCATGATCTTCTGCTGGAAGACGGCGAAGGCGACATCGCGCGCGATGTGGACAGCCTGGGCGGGCTGGTGGTGTCGCTGCTGGGCCGGGTGCCGCTGCGCGGGGAAATCGTCGCCCATCCCGACGGTACCGAATTCCAGGTGCTGGATGCCGACCCGCGCCGGGTGCGCCGCTTGCGCGTCACCCTGCCCAGGACGCTTGCCACGGAATGAATGTGCTGGCGCGAACCGGCGACTGGATCGGCCGCTTGCGCGGCTGGCGGCGCTTGTTGCTGGCCTTCGCGGCCGGTGCCGTTTCGGCCTTTGGTTTCGCGCCGCTGGAATTTTTTCCGGCGCTGTTGCTGGGATATGCCGTTCTGGTGCTGCTGCTGGATTGCACCGATGCGGCGCCCAAGCCGGTGCGGCGCGCCGCAAGTGCGGGCTGGGCCTTTTTCTTCGGCCAGTTCCTGCTGGGGCTGCACTGGATCGCATATCCGTTTTTGATCTATCCCGATGCCAATCTGTGGCAGCTGCCTTTTGCGCTGATCATGCCCGCCGGTCTCGCGCTGTTCGGCGCGCTGGCCTGCGCCGCGACAATGGTTTTCTGGCAGGATGGACCGGGGCGCATTTTTATCTTTGCCATCGCACTGGCAGCGGCCGAGTGGCTGCGCGGGCACATCTTCACCGGCTTTCCCTGGAATTTGTCCGCCTATGGCTGGGGCGCCAGCCTGGCCATCCTGCAATCGGCCAGCCTGGTGGGCGCCTACGGCCTGTCCTTGCTGACCATCCTGTTGGGCGCATCGCTGGCGGATATGGCCTCGCGGCGCTGGCAATTGCCCGCCGCCATGATCTTGTTGTTTGCAGCGCTGTGGGGATGGGGCGCATCGCGCCTCTCCACCGCGCCGATGGATGCGGCGCCAGGCGTCAGCATCCGCCTGGTGCAACCCGACATCCCGCAAGCCGAGAAATATGTCCGCCGCCTGATGCTGCGCAACTGGACGCGGCTGCTCACTCTGAGCACCCAGCCGGGAAAGCCGACCCACATCGTATGGCCCGAAGCGGCCACGGGATTTGCGGTGGCGCGTGCCCCCGGCGCATTGGACCAGATCACAGGGCTGTTCACCGCGCGTGGCCAGAGCCTGATCACCGGCTCGGACCGCTTTGTGCGGGATGCCCAGGGCGTCCACGCTTACAACAGCCTGTATCTGTTCGCGCCCGGCGGCGGACTGCCGCAAGTGTATGACAAATATCACTTGGTGCCGTTCGGGGAATATCTGCCGCTCTATCGTCTGTTAAGCGGCATCGGGCTCAGCCAGCTGGCGGTGGGTCCCGGCTTCAGCGCCGGCGATCACCCGCATGTGCTGGATGCCGCGCCCGCGCCGCCGGTGACGCCGCTGATCTGCTATGAGGTGATCTTTCCCCATGCCGTGACCGATCCGGGCAGCCAGCGCCCTGGCTGGCTGGTCAATATCACCGATGATTCCTGGTTTGGCCCCTGGGCCGGGCCGCGCCAGCATCTGCTGTCCGCGCAGGTCCGCGCCATCGAGGAGGGCTTGCCCATTGCACGGTCGGCAAATACCGGCATCAGCGCCATGATCGACGGCAACGGGCGGTTGCGCGCGCATCTGGCGCTGAATCGGATGGGCGTGATTGACGCACCCTTGCCGCGGGCGTTGGCGCCCACTTTGTATGGCCGTTTCGGCGATCTGGCCTTTCTAACTCTGCTGGTTATCGCAAGTTTGCTAGCCTCTGGGTTGCAGGCTGTTAAGCTTCGCGCTGCAAAGTGAAATTAGGTGTTCCCGTTGTATACAATATCAGGCAAGTTCCCACCCGTCGGATGATTTGAGAAACAATAAAGTGGCGAAAAAACAGGCCAATCCCATCGACATACAGGTCGGCAACCGGGTGCGAATCCGCCGCATGCTGATCGGCATGAGCCAGGAAAAACTGGGCGACCTTTTGGGCCTTACGTTCCAGCAGGTTCAGAAATACGAAAAGGGCGTCAATCGCATCGGCGCCGGCCGCCTGTTTGAAGTGGCTCGCATTCTCAATGTGCCTGTCGACTTCTTCTATGAAGGCGTGGGCAGCAGCTCCAAGGCCGATACCGATGGCGCGCCGGTGATGGAGTTTGTCTCCTCCGGTGAAGGTCTGCAGCTGGCGCTGGCCTTCATGAAGATCAAGGACGTCAAGGTGCGCAAGCGCGTGCTGGACCTTGTGAAGAGTCTCGCCGAAGACGAAGAAAATAAATAAGGCTCAGCCTTTGCGGCTGGCCTTCTCCTCAAGTCCCGACATCGCCTCGCGCGACTTCAGAACCGCATAGACATCGTCCGGCGTGATGCCGCTGGCCGCCCATAGCACCGCCAGGTGGTACAGCACGTCAGCGGATTCCTTGGCCAGCTCGGTCTTGTCTTTCTGGATCGCGGCGATCACCGTTTCGGTGGCTTCCTCGCCGAATTTCTTGGCGCACTTTTCCACGCCCGCGGCCAGCAGTTTGGCGGTATAGGACGCGGCGGGATCGGCATCCTTGCGGGACGCGATGGTGGCGAACAGGCGGTCGAGACCTTCGGACATGAGGCGCCTATAGCATGGTCCGGCCATTGCCGCCTACACCGGCTTTCTTCCCCCGCAGCGCGGAAGCGCTCATTGCGGGGGAAGATGTCGCAACGAGGGTGAGGAAGGCCGCCCAGCCTTCTGAACGCGGAGCCGACCCGAGTTGTGACAGATGGGGGCCTAATCAAAGACCAATGCGGGCCCGGATGTCTGCCGGCGTGGCGCCCGCATTGCGCAGGCTTTCCAGGCTGACGGCGCCGTCGCGCTTGGAGAATTTCTTGCCATTCTCGTCCAGCACCAGCGGATGATGGGCATAGGCCGGTTCAGGCAATTTCAGAAGCGCCTGCAACAGGCGCTGGATATGGGTGGCGGGCAAAAGATCCTCGCCGCGCGTTACCAGGCTGACCTGCTGATAGGCGTCATCCACCACCACGGCCAGATGATAGGAAGTCGGCATGTCCTTGCGCGCGATCACGATATCGCCAAAGCGCAAGGGATCGACCGCGTGGCGCAGGCCCCGTTCGCTAAAGCTTAGCGGCCCTGTCAGCGCTGCGGCGCGCGCCACATCCAGCCGCAGGGCATAGCTTTCGCCCGCCGCGATGCGCGCCGTTCCTTCGTCGCGCGACAGGTGACGGCAGGTGCCGGGATAAAGTGGTCCATCGGGGCCATGCTGCGCCTCACCGGCGCGCGCGATCTCGGTGGCGATTTCGGCGCGGGTGCAGAAGCAGGGATACACCAGGCCGCGCGCTTTGAGATTCACCAGGGCTTCGGCATAGGCGCCCATGCGGGTCGACTGGCGCATGGTGGGTTCGTCCCAGCTCAGTCCCAGCCATTTCAAATCGTAGAAAATCTGCAGGATGAAATGGTCGCGTGACCGGCCCTTGTCGATATCCTCGATCCGCAGCAGGAAATCATCGCCGCTCTCATGGGCAGTGATGGCGGCATAGGCATGGCCCAGATGCAGCAATCCGGTTGGACTGGGTGCGAACCTTGTGACAATCATCACGCAACAGTAACGCATGGAAACCGTCATGGCACTGAATGGTCCCACAATGGCGCCGGCGCGCGGCCCCGCCACCCACCTGGTGGTGCTGGTGCATGGCTATGGCGCCGACGGCCAGGACCTGATCGGGCTGGCGCAGCATTGGCAGGGGCTGCTGCCCACCGTGGCCTTTGCCGCGCCCAATGCGCCGACGCGGCTGCCCGGCAGTCCGGGCTATCAGTGGTTTCCTATTTCCCGCATCGACCCGCATGAGATGCAGAAGGGCGTGGAAGCGGCCGGGCCCCAGCTGGACGAATATCTGGATGCCGAACTGGCACGTCTTGGCCTGCCGCCCGACCGGCTGGCGCTGGCCGGCTTCAGCCAGGGCACCATGCTGTCCCTGCATGTGGGCCTGCGCCGCAAGGTGCAACCGGCCGCCATCGTGGGCTTTTCGGGCCTTTTGGCCGGGGCGCCGCCGCCTGGCGAATTTCCCCCCATCCTCCTGACCCATGGCGACAGCGATGGGGTCATCCCGCCCCAAGCCATGTTCCTGGCCGCGACCCAGCTGGGTGCAGCGGGGGCGCGGGTGCAATGGCACCTGGCACCGGGCATGGGCCATGGCATCGATCCGGAAGGGCTGGGCATTGCGGGCCAATTCCTGGATTTGGCCTTTCGCGGCCTGTTGAAAAGCGAGGAGTCGGCGGCTTGCGTCCTCAAAACGTCATGACGAATCGGCTACGGTCTTGAGCAGCAAAGGGCTTCGATCGTAAAATCGGGGCTGCCCCGAAAGGGGTTGGGTGAAAGGGGTCCTGTCTTCAGCATTCCGGCCATCATTGGATTTTCCCCATGCTAGCGGCGGCGGCAGACATGCCCGTCCGGCCGATGCCCGCCATGGCGGGCAATTGCCCCGCGCTGGTCCTGAATGCCGATCATCGTCCTCTGAGCTATTACCCCCTGTCGCTCTGGTCCTGGCAGGACACCATCAAGGCGGTGTTCCTGGAGCGGGTGACCATCCTGGAAGAATATGACCGGGTGGTGCGCTCGGCGCGGTTTGAGATGAAGCTGCCCTCGGTGGTCTCGCTCAAGACCTATATCCGCCCGGCGCGGCGTCCCGCCTTTACCCGCTTCAATGTTTTCCTGCGCGACCAGTTTGAATGCCAATATTGCGGCGATCCCAAGGATCTGACCTTCGACCACGTCATTCCGCGCAGCAGGGGCGGGCGCACCACCTGGGAAAATGTCGTCACCGCTTGCAGCCCGTGCAACCTCACCAAGGGCGGGCGCATGCCGGCCCAGGCCAAGATGCATCCGCGCATCAAACCGCACCAGCCGACCGTGATCGAACTGCGTGAACACGGCCGCAAGTTTCCGCCGAACTATCTCCACGAAAGCTGGGCCGACTATCTGTATTGGGATAGCGAGCTGGAGCCCTAGATCCGTTCGGACAGTTTGATCGCGATCCGGCAGCCTGCCTTGATCGTTTCGCTCAGCAGCTTGTAGCCCGGCGCCTGCTCCGCGCCCTGTTTGATCGCTTCATCGCGATGGGCGGCTTCGTCGGCGCGGAATTCCTCCACCGCCGATTTCAGTGCCGGGTCCTTGTCTTTCAATGCCGCGATCTGCTGGGCGTAATGTTCGTCGATCACTTCTTCCACGGCGGCGGTGCAGGCAAAGGCGGCTTTTTCGCCCAGCGCGGCGGTGGCCGCGCCCAGCGCAAAACCGGCGATGCGCCACACCGGCTCCAGCGCGGTGGGGCGAACCCTGCGCTCGTTGATCATCTTGTCGAACGCCTTCAGGTGGTGCTGTTCCTGCTCGGCCATGTGGGTGATGGTTTCGACGCTCGCCTGCGCGCCCTTGCGGCGCTTCAGGACCGCCAGCTGGCCTTCGTAAATGCGCACCGCGCCATACTCGCCGGCATGATCCACGCGGATCATGGATTCGATATCGGCGGCGGAGCCGGGGGCGGCGGGCTTGGCTTTACGCGGCATGCTTGCGGCTCAGAAGGAATGCGCCCGTTGCCGCGATCAACAGCGAGAAGATGGCGTTGAACGCAGCCAGCGACAGGCCAAACAGGCTCCAGGTCACGACATTGCAATTGACGGCCGGCGGCGGCGCGCCCGAGCCCATGATGTACGCATGCGCCACCGTGCAGCCGGACGGGCCAGGCAGCACGCCCATTTGCATCCCGGTCTGGTAGGCGCCGATCAGGCCGGAGATCGCCACAAGCGACGTCACGACAATTGCCAGGATTCGCGAATCCTTTTTCCACATCGCGCCCGCCACCGGCAGGGCGAGCACCAGGATCAGAAGCTTGGGCTGCCAGCCCACCAGCATGTCCCACTGCGCGACCGCGGCCAGTCCGGCAAACGTCGCCAGCGCAATCGCGATTGTGGCCAGCCGGTCATTCCTGGCCACGCCCACAAGTCCCAGCAAGGCGGCGGCGATATGCGGCCAGCGTTGCCAATGACACATCTCGCACGGCGGCAGATGATGAAGATACTGGAAACCAAGCGCGCCCAGCACCAGGGCCAATGCGCCGGCACCGACCAATCTTGCAATATTGTCATCACCAATCATGACGGGCGAATTTTCTTCCTGGGTCTGCGCAAACCGGAGTACAAATATCGCCGATCTGCGCGCCACAGGCAAACCGCACTTGTTGTTCAAGAAAACACCTATTCTCCGTCAGGAATTGCTGAAGACCGAGTTGCTCGAAGTGGGTGGCCGCACGGTGGAAGTGCGCCTGCGCCTCAATCCGCGGGCCCGCCGCATGATCGTCAAGGTCAATCCCGCCACCGGCGAAGTCAGCGTCACTGCGCCGTCGCGCCGCGGCCTTGCCCATGCGCTGGATTTTGCGCGCGGCGAGCAGGACTGGATCAAGGGCCAGCTGGCCAAGGTGCCTGGCCCCGTTCTGATGGGCGCAGGGACTGCAATCCCGTTTCAGGGCGCACCGCATGAAATTCGCGCCGCCGCCAGGGGGCCCGCCCCTGTCTGGGCGCAGGACGGCATCATCTGGGTGCGCGGACAGCAGGTCCATGCCGCGCGGCGGGTCCAGGATTTCCTGAAGAAAGAAGCGCGCAAGGCGCTGGAGGCGCGTGTGCTGGCGCTTGCACCCCGGTTGGACGTGAAAGCATCGCGCATCACGGTGCGCGACACCGCCAGCCGCTGGGGCTCATGCTCCTCGGGCCGCTCGCTGTCTTTTTCCTGGCGGCTGATCATGGCGCCGCCCTTCGTGCTGGATTACGTGGTCGCCCATGAAGTGGCGCATTTGCGGGAAATGAATCACAGCCCGCGCTTCTGGGCGCATGTCAAAAGCCTGGTCGACGATATCGATGCGCCGCAGGACTGGTTGAAGAAACACGGCCGCGAATTGCAGCGCTACGGCGCGAAAGCTTAGGTTCCGCCGAACAGGCCGTTCAGGATGCGCTGGAACGCATCCGGCCTGGACTTTTCGTCCTTCACATCAGGCTGCGGTTGGGGCCCCTGGTCCGTAACCGGCTGGTCCACTGAGGCCACCAAGGTGCTGCCCGCAAGAGGCCGCACCGGCAGGCCCTGCTGCGCATCGGTCATGAAGGCGCGGAAGATGCGCGCCGGCAGGGTGCCGCCGGTGGCCTTGATCATGGGTTTGTTGTCGTCATTGCCCAGCCAGACCCCGCACACCAGGTCGGCGGTGAAGCCCACGAACCAGGCGTCGTGGAAATCCTGTGTCGTGCCGGTCTTGCCGGCGGTGGGCCGCTCGTCCAGCCGCGCCGCCTTGCCGGTGCCGGTGGCAGTAACCTCGCTCATCAGCTTGGTCATCTGCATGTCATCCTGGGCGCTCATCACGGCGCCTTGGCCGGACGGCTTGCGCTCATACAGAAGCTTGCCGCCGCGCGTCTTCACCCGCAGCACGCCGAACGGCGTCACGCCATTGCCGCCATTGGCGAAGGGGGCATAGGCGCCGGTCAGTTCCAGGGGCGTGACGCCGGATGTGCCCAGCGCCAGCGACGAGACTTCCAGCAGCGGTGAAACAATGCCCAACCGCCTGGCGGTGCGCGCCACTTCCTTCGGCCCGACCTCCGCCGTCAGCTGCGCCGCCACCGAGTTGGAGGATTCGGCAAAGGCCTGGATCAGCGGCATCTGGCCCTTGAAGCGGCCTTCATAATCGGTGGGTTTCCAGCCATGAATGTCGACCGGCCCGTCATTCACCGTTTCGTCGATGGTGTGGCCGTGTTCCAGCGCGGCCAGATAGACGAACGGCTTGAAGGCGCTGCCGGGCTGGCGCACCGCATCGATGGCGCGATTGAAGCCTGAGCCATTGTAGGTGCGTCCGCCCACCATGGCGCGGACCGCGCCATCGGGGGTCATCGCCACCAGCGCGGCCTGATGGGCATTGTATTTTTCGCCTTCGCTGTCCAGCCCGCGCGCCACGGCGCGCTCGGCCATGGACTGGGTGTCCAGGTCGAAGCTGGTCTCCACGATCACCGGTTCGGCCGATTGCGGCACCACATCGTTCAGGTGCGCCATGATCCAGTCGGCGAAAAAGCCCGAGCCCGGCGTGGCGTTGGCGCGCACGATACGGGGACGCGTGGCTTCGGCCATGGCGCGGCTGTTTTCATCGATGATGCCGGCATCCTGCATGGCCTTGAGCACCACGCGCGCGCGCCGAAGGCCCGCATCGATATCGGACAGGGGATTGTAGCGCGCCGGCGCCTTGACGCTGCCGGCGATCATCGCCGCTTCGGTCAGGCCCAGCTCGCTGGCATGCTTGCCGAAGAATTTTTGCGCCGCCGCTTCGATGCCATACACGCCGGCGCCGAAGTAAACCCGGTTCAGGTACAGGGTCAGGATCTGGTTCTTGGTGTAGCGGCGCTCCAGATACAGGGCCAGCATGGCTTCCTGCATCTTGCGTTCAAAAGTGCGGTTGGGCGACAGGAACAGGTTCTTGGCCAGCTGCTGGGTCAGGGTCGAGCCGCCTTGCACCACATGGCCCGTCATCGCGTTTTGGAACGCGGCGCGTGTCAGGCCGATGGGATCGATGCCGAAGTGCGAACGGAAGCGGCGGTCTTCGATGGCGATGAAGGCGCCGGGCACATAGTCCGGCAAATCTTCCGCACGCACCATCTGGCCCTGGGTCAGTCCGCGCCGCGCAATCAGGCGGCCGCGGTCATCCAGAATCGTGACGTCCTGCGACGGGCCGCTGATCATCAGGTTGCCAACGTCGGGCAGGCTGGAGAGGAAGTGCGAGAAGAACAGGCCGCCGAAGATTACGCCCCAGGCGCCCAGCATCATCAGCACATACGGCCAGGTGGCGCGGGTTTTGGACGGCGCCGGTTTGGGCGCGGCCTTGGCGCGTTTGCCTTTGGCGGATCGGGGCGGGCTGTTGGGCGGGGGCACATCGTCATCCTGCGCTCCGCGCGGTTTGGGACGCGGCCGGTAAATGACGGGTTTTGTGGGTTTTTTGCCCATGCCCCGTTTTAGGAGGGGATAGTTAATGGGCGTTAAACATCGCGCAGCCCGTTAACAAATTCAGGCAGAAAGGCGGTAGCCCCCGCCTTCGGTCAGCAAAATCTGGGCTTTCGCCGGGTCCTGCTCGATCTTTTTGCGCAGGCGGTAAATGTGGGTTTCCAAGGTATGGGTGGCCACCGCCGGGCCATAACCCCAAACCTCATGCAGCAGGATATCGCGCGGCACCGTGCCGGCGCTGGCATGCAGGAACTTCAGGATATTGGTTTCCTTTTCCGTCAGCCGCACCTTGCGGCCCTCGGCCTGCAACAGCTTGGCGCTGGGATGGAAAGTATAAGGCCCGATCCGCACGCCCGCGTCATTGGCCGGGGCGTGATGGGTATTCAGGGCATGCAGGCGCTGCAAAAGCGCGGAAAAACGGAACGGCCGGGCCAGGGATTCCAGCGCGGTTTCGGTTTCGCCATCGGTCAAAAGCAGAACCGGGCAGGACAGCCCAACTCCGCGCAACGCCGTTGCCAGCTGCTCGCCATTCTCCAGGCCGATGATGGCGAAGGCGAAGGGTTCGCGCGCCGCATCCCTGGCAGCCTGCGCGCTGGTGGCCGTCACCACCTCATAACCTTCCTGCTGCAGCTGCCCGGCCAGGGCGGCGCACAGCACGTCATCGCTTTCGGCCAAAAGAATTCGGGTCGGCATGCGCTCACGGATTTGAGGTGGCGGGTTTGGGGTGGCCAAGATTAACCCGGGGTGGGTCCAAGCGGCAAATATTGCCGGTTGCACCCGGCCCTGCGGCGATGAAATTCCAGCAATGCCGCGGAAAATTCGTGGCGCGGTGCTTGCTTTGCACAATTGCGATGAGCGTCTACAGCCCCATCTATCATGCCATGGTTTCGTCTCCCGGCCCCGCCGGCGGGACCGAAGCCGTCACGGTCAGCGCCACCAAAGCCGCTGGCACGGACACGGGTGCGGATACGGGGGAAAGCTTCTTCCACCATGTGCTGGACGTGATCAATCCACTGCAGCACCTGCCCGTCGTCGGCACCATCTATCGCGCCATCACCGGTGAGCGGCTGGACCCCATCGAAAAGATCGCCGGCGATACCTTGTATGGCGGCCTGTGGGGCGCGGTGAGCTCCATCGCCGATGTGGCCTTCGAAGGCATCACCGGCAAGAGTTTTGAAGACACCGCCTTTGCCCTGCTCAAGGGGGACAGCACGACCGCTGTGGCCAGCAGCAAGGTTTCGGCGCCCAACATCGCCATGAATATCCCGGCGCCCACTACCGACGGCATGCCGATGCTGGCGTCTTCGGATGTGGCTGTCGCTGCCGCCGCGTCGGGTCCCGACATCGCCGCCCTGACCAGCGCCCTCTCGGCCAAGGGCGTGGATGGCGATACTGCCAATCGCGCGCTCTATGCCTATCGCCGCTCCATGGGCATGACGACCCAGCCGGTTCTCGCCAGCGCTTATTAGCGCTATAATTTTTTCCATGAATTTGATCGTCACGTCGGACAAGGACGGCGCGTGGCTGGATTGGGGCGCCGGCAAGCGCCGCGCCGCCATCGGGCCGGGCGGCATCGCAATCAAGGGCGGTGAAGGCGACGGCATCACCCCGTGCGGCACGTTTCCCGTGCGCGAGATTTTTTACCGTGCCGACCGCATCGCCAGGCCTGACACGGCGCTGCCGCTGCGTGCCATCCAACAGGACGATGGCTGGTGCGATGCGCCAGGCGACGCGAATTACAACCGGCTGGTGAAACTTCCCTATCCGGCCAGCGCTGAAACCATGTGGCGCGACGATCATCTGTACGATCTGGTTGCGGTGCTGGGCTACAACGACGATCCGGTGATGCCGGGCAAAGGCAGCGCCATTTTCCTGCATCTGGCGCGGCCCGATTATTCCCACACCCATGGCTGCGTGGCGTTGAAGCAGGACGATGTGATCGCGGCGGTGACCCAGCTGCGGCCCGGCGATCAGGTTGTAATCGGCTGATCTGCTTTTTGGCGCGCGCCAAAAATCGCCGTGCCCACCCTTACATGTGTGGCACCAAACTTAACTGCCAGCTCGAAATCACCGCTCATGCCCATGCTCAGCTGGGACAACCCATGATCCGTCGCCAGCTTGGCCAGGAAGGCAAAATGCGGCGCGGCGTCATCGTCCGCTGGCGGAATGCACATCAGTCCTTCCAGCGGCAAATCCAGCTTGCGCGCATAAGCAATCAGCGCGCCGGCCTCGCCGGGCAGCACGCCGGCCTTTTGCGGTTCTTCGCCGGTATTCACCTGGATGAACAGGCGCGGGCATTTGCCGGATTTTTCGCGTTCTCCCGCCAAAGCATCCGCCAGCCTGGTCCGATCCAGCGACTGGATCACGTCAAACAGCGCCGCCGCTTCCTTGACCTTGTTGGTCTGCAAAGGGCCGATCAGGTGCAATTCCAGGTCGGGATAGTCGTTTTTCAGGGCGGGAAATTTGGACATGGCTTCCTGCACCCGGTTTTCGCCGAACAGGCGCTGGCCGGCCACCAGCGCTTCGCGGATGCCCGCTTCGTCCACCGTCTTGGACACCGCCACCAGCTTGGTCGCGGGCGCCGGCTTGATCGCTGCCTTTCGCGCCGCATCGATACGCGCCAGTATGTCCGCCAGATTCTGTGAAACCGTCATGGCCATGAACCTAGCCAGATATCAGTCGCGTCTCAACGCCGACATGCCATTGGTTCTGATGACCGATGCGCGCAAGGCAGACTGGGCGCGCGCCGCCCGGGCTTTGCCGCGCGGCAGTGTGGTGGTTGTGCGTGGCAAGGACAGCAGGACGCGGCTGGCGCTGGCGGAACAATTGCACGGCATCGCCCCCCTGCTGATCGCCGATGATCCCACGCTGGCGGCGCGCATCGGGGCTGCCGGCCTGCACTTGCCGGAAAAGCGGATGAAGGAAGCCGGCCATTGGCGCGCGCACTTCCCCCATTGGATCATCACGTCATCGGCGCATTCGCTGCGGGCGCTGATGGACGCGCATCCGTTGGACGCGGTGTTCCTGTCGCCGGTCTTTGCCACCACCAGTCACAGCCATACAAAGCCGCTGGCGCCGCCGCGCGCCGCCTTCATCGCCGCGCACGCACCGGTGCCCGTCTATGCGCTGGGCGGTATCACGTCCCGCAACGCGCCGCTGCTGGCGTCGGTCTTCAGCGGCATAGCCGCGATCTCGTCACTGCTCTGAGGCACGAAGGTTGAGATGCAGGAAAACCGCATCCAGCCTCAGTTGCCGGCTGCCATCAAAGAACGCGCCGCTGCTGCGGCCATAGGTCAGGTGCTGATAGCCGGCGCTGACGTCGATGGCGGGTGAAAGCCTGTAGCCCAGGGAGGCTTGGCCGCCGTTCAATCCCAGGCGCGGCAATCCGGCGATGGCGACCTGTTTGGCGACGCCGTTGCCATATTCCAAACCCGCGCTCCAATCACCCTTGCTGAGCGCCGCCGAGACATGCTGCCCGCGCGTGGTCGACGATTGCCAGGTCTGGCCGATATCGAAGGCATAGGCATTGCTCTGCCGCCAGGAGCCGCCCAGCGAAAATTTTATCTCGTCCGTCACAGCATAGTCGCCGCGCAGGCCAAAACTGAGATCGCTGGTGCCTTCCTGTCCAGGCAATTTGTGCTCGCCGCGCGATTCCGACACCGCGCCATAGCCGGCCAGCGACACGGCGCCGATGTCGGTTTCATAGCGCAGCGCCGCTTCCCAAAAATCGGCCTGCCGTCCTGGCACATGCGGCCCCGCATTCAGGAAGGGCAGCTGTTTGCCCTGTGTGGGGGCGAAAGACAGCGCCAGCGTCACGCCGAACAGGGTGGGGCTGGTATAGACGAACTTGGCATAGTTGCTGGATGCGCCGGCCGCGGTGCGCAGCGCGAAAAGATCGATCACGGCGCGCCCATCGCGGGGATCGCGATAAAAGCTGGTGCGGGGATCTTCCAGCGACACGCCCGCATCCACTTTGGGGCCGCCCACCGCCAGCGCGTAACTGGCCCCATCGGCGATACCGATCTCGATCTTGCCAAGGCCCGTGCGTGCCGTGGCCGCCAGCCGCTCGATGGCATCGCCGTCATAGCGACCGCGCGACAAGGGATCGGCCAGGACAAAGCGGCCATCGATGCCCAGCGACAGGCCGGTGTCATAGTCGCGGCGCAGGTTTGGCTTTGCCATCACCGCGCCGCTGGCCTGTGCCCCGCTGTGGCCCGGCTGGCCGGGGCCGAACAGGGCGCCGCTGGCCTCGCCCGCCAGGGTCAGTTGGGCATTGCCGATCGGCCAGGATGGTGGCGCCAGGCTCTGGGCCCATGCCGGGTTCGGGGCAATGCCCACCGCCAGCAACAGCATGGGCAAGATCAGGTTACGGACCGGCAATGCGCGGGGCTCCTAAGTCTTTGCAGTATAAGCCAAACCCCGCTCCGCCGGGCAAGGTTAGCGCCGTTGCGCCGCACCGTGCCCGCCGCTATAAGCCCTTGTCGGCGCTGCCCCATAGCGATTGGGGAGTGGCCCGCCCCAAAGGAAAAGACGCCCAATGCGAGTTCTGCCTGCCCTGTTGTGTGCGTTGGTCCTGGCCGGCTGCGGCGGTTCGTCGAACGACGGCACCAGGGAAATGGACACCGGCACCTCCATCGCCAGCGGTTCGACCCGCATGACCCTGGGCGTGAACTCCTACCTGTGGCACGCCTCGCTGGATACCTTGTCCTTCCTGCCGTTGCAGTCCGCCGATCCCTTCGGCGGCGTCATCATTTCGGAATGGTATGTCGCTCCCACCAGCCCCGATGAGCGGCTGAAGGTCACGATCTACATCATGGACCGCAGCTTGCGCGCCGATGGGTTGAAAGTCGTGGTCTTCCGACAGGTCCGCACCGGCAACGTTTGGCAGGATGCCGCGCCCAGCAGCGATACCGCGCACAAGCTGGAAGATTCCATCCTGACCCGTGCGCGCGAGCTGCGCCTGGCCACGCTCGGTCAGCAGGGCTGAGGGAGCGCCATTGATGGCGCGCTACAACGCCAAGGAATCGGAAAAACACTGGCAGGCCGAATGGGACGCGCGCGCCCTGTTCGCCACCCCCGCCCATTCCGACAAACCGAAGTGTTATGTCCTGGAGATGTTCCCTTATCCGTCGGGGCGCATCCATATGGGGCATGTGCGCAACTACACCATGGGCGATGTGATCGCCCGATTCCGCCGCGCACAAGGCTATAACGTTTTGCATCCCATGGGCTGGGACGCGTTCGGCCTGCCGGCGGAAAACGCCGCGCGCGACAAGAATGTCAGTCCGCGCGACTGGACCTATGAAAACATCGCGGCCATGCGCGACCAGCTCAAGATGATGGGCCTGTCGCTGGACTGGAGCCGCGAATTCGCCACTTGTGATCCCGAATATTATCACCAGCAGCAGAAGCTGTTCGTCGATTTCTACAAGGCCGGGTTCGTTTATCGCAGCGAAGCGGATGTGAACTGGGACCCGGTCGACATGACCGTGCTTGCCAACGAGCAGGTGATCGATGGCCGCGGCTGGCGCTCTGGCGCGATCGTGGAACGGCGCAAGCTGAGCCAGTGGTTCTTCAAGATCACCGCCTTTGCCGATGAATTGCTGCAAGGGCTGGACACGCTGGATCGCTGGCCGGAAAAAGTCCGCACCATGCAGAAGAACTGGATTGGGCGCAGCGAAGGCCTGCGCTTCCAGTTCACTTTGTCAAATGCGCAGAAGCTGGATGTCTTCACCACCCGGCCCGACACCTTGTTCGGCGCCTCCTTTGTGGCGCTGTCGCCGGAACATCCCCTGGCGCAGGAACTGGCCAAGAGCGATCCGAAGCTGGCTGCCTTTATCGAGGAATGCCGCCATGTCGGCACCGCCGAAGCGGACATCGAAAAGGCCGAGAAGAAGGGCTATGACACCGGTCTGACCGCGGCGCATCCGTTCGATCCAGACTGGAAGCTGCCGGTGATGGTCGCGAACTTCGTGCTGATGGGTTACGGCACCGGCGCGATCTTCGGCTGCCCCGCGCATGACCAGCGCGACCTGGATTTCGCCCGCAAATACAAGCTGGCGGTGACGCCGGTGGTGGTGCCGTCGGATGCCGATCCCAAGACATTCGATGTCGGCAAGGAAGCCTATGTCGGCCCTGGCAAGCTGGCCAATTCGCGCTTCCTGGACGGCATGACGGTGGAGCAGGCCAAGGCCGAAGTCGCTTCGCGGCTTGAGAAGGATGGCATCGGCGAGCGCACGGTGAATTACCGCCTGCGTGACTGGCTGGTGTCGCGCCAGCGTCCCTGGGGCTGCCCGATCCCGATGATCCATTGCGCCAAGTGCGGCGTGGTGCCGGTGCCGGCAGACCAGCTGCCGGTCAAGCTGCCCGAAGTGATCAACTTCAACGTCAAGGGTAACCCTCTGGACGCCGACACGGCATGGAAAACCACGACCTGCCCCAGCTGCAAGGGCGCGGCGACGCGCGACACCGACACGCTGGATACCTTTGTGGACTCGTCCTGGTATTTCACCCGCTTCACCGCGCCTGATGCGGATGCGCCGGTGGACAAGGCGGCGGCGGACTACTGGCTGCCGGTAGACCAGTATATCGGCGGCATTGAGCACGCCATCCTGCATCTTCTCTATGCGCGCTACATCACCCGCGCCATGTCCAAGCTGGGCATGGTCAAGGTGGCGGAGCCTTTCGCCGGCCTGTTCACCCAAGGCATGGTCTGCCACGAGACCTACAAGGACGCGGACGGCAACTGGGTGCAGGCCGATGAAGTGGAAAAGCGCGATGGCAAGGCGTTCCACCGCGACACCGGTGCGCCCATCACCGTCGGCGCGTCCGAGAAAATGTCCAAGTCCAAGAAGAATGTGATCGCGCCGGAGACGATCATCGCCGATTACGGCGCCGATACCATCCGCTGGTTCATGCTGTCGGACACCCCGCCCGAGCGCGACATCGAATGGACCGATGCCGGCGCCGAAGGCTGCTGGCGGTTCGTCAACCGCATCTGGCGGCTGGCTACCGAAAGCGAAGGTCTGCCCGCGCCCGGCACGCCGGTGTCCGGCGATGACGAAGTATCCAAGAGTTTGCGCCAGGCGGTGCACAAGGCCATCGCCGCAGTGACCGATCACCTGGACAATCTGCGTTTCAACAGCGCCGTGGCGCAGCTTTACACCTTGGCCAACACCATCGGCGGCGCGGATAAGGCCAATCCGTCCGTGCGCCGCGAAGCCCTGGAAACATTGGTCCTGTTGTCGGCGCCAATGATGCCGCACCTGGCCGAAAGCTGCTGGCAGGCCTTGGGCCATACCAAGCTGGTGGCTGAAACCTCTTGGCCCAAGCATGACCCGGCCCTGACCGCGTCCAACAGCGTCACCCTGCCGATCCAGGTGAATGGCAAGCGCCGCGGCGAAATCACCTTGGCCAAGGATACCGATGCCAAGGCCGTGGAAGCCGCAGCATTGGCGGATGAAGGCGTCATCCGCGCCCTGGAAGGCAAGACCCCGAAGAAAGTGATTGTGGTTGCGAACAGGATCGTGAACATCGTCGTATGAGGAAAGCGGCCACCATCGCGGCGTGTCTTCTGCTCGCGGGCTGCGGCTTCCGACCCCTCTACGGCCATTCCAACCTGGCGCCGCAGATGGCCCTGATCTATGTCGAGCCCATTGCCGACCGCGACGGCTATGAACTGCGCAACACCCTGATTGACCTTTTGCACTCCGACGGCGAAAAGGCGGGCAAGGCCTATGTCCTCAAGATCGTGCTGAACGAACAAAGCCAGGGCATCGCGCTGCAGAACGACGCCACCATCACCCGCTACAACACCACATTGGATGCGCGCTACACCCTCAGCGACACCAAGGGGAATACCCTGACCACCGGCACCCAGACCGAATTGTCGGCCTATAACGTCGTCAATTCGCCCTATGCCACCCTGGTGGCGGCGCAGGATTCCACCAAGCGCGCCGCCCAGGACATGGCCCAGCGCATCCAGCTGGATCTGGGTGTCTGGTTCCGGCACCACAAGAAATGATCGTCAAAAGCCACGAAGCCGACCGTTATGTGGCAAGCCCGCCCAAGGGCCTGACCCTGGCGCTGGTATATGGACCGGACGCCGGCCTCGTGCAGGAACGCGCCGAAAAGCTGCTCAAGACGGTGGCGCCCGACCTGACCGACCCTTTCAATGTCGCGGACCTGAACGAGGCTACCTTGCTGGCCGATCCGGCGCGGCTGGCCGATGAGGCCGCCGCCATCTCCATGATGGGCGGACGCCGGGTGGTGCGGGTGCGCGGCGCCGGCAATGACCTTGCCGATCTGCTGGAATCCTTTGCCGACGACCCCAAAGGCGACGCGCTGGTGGTGATCGAGGCGGGCGATCTGGCCAAGTCTTCCGCCTTGCGCAAGGTGTTCGACGATCACAAGTCAGCCGCCGCCATTCAGTGCTATCCGGATTCGGTGCGCGACCTGGGCGATGTGGTGCGCGATGCGCTGCGGGCCGAAGGCCTGTCCATCGCCCCCGATGCGCTGGAAGATGCGGTGTCGCGGCTGGGCTCGGACCGCGGCGTGACGCGGCGGGAAATCGAAAAGCTGCTGCTCTACATGCACGGCAAGAAGCAGGTCACCTTGGAAGACGTGCGGGCCGTGATGGGCGATGAAGCCGAGGCGCGCAGCGAAAGCGCCTGTGACGCGGCAGCCGGCGGCGACCTGGCAAAGCTGGACCGTGAACTCGAAAGATTGTGGGTGTCCGACGTCGCGCCTGCGCAAGTGCTGCGCAGCGCCATGGGTCATTTCCAGCGCCTGATGCAGGCGCGTGAAAGCGCCAATCGCGGCGAAAGCATCGACGCTGCGATGAAGCGGCTGCGCCCGCCGATCCATTTCTCCCGCGCCACCGCTTTCAAGAACCAGGCCCAGCGCTGGAATACCGACAAGCTGGGCGAAGCGCTGGACATGCTGCTGGATGCGGAAAGCCTGACCCGTACGACCGGCGTGCCGGCGGAAGCGGTAACGGGCAGGGTGCTCATGAATATCGCCGCCATGGCGAAGGGAAGAATGTAATGCTGAAAGTTCGTGTCATCCCCTGCCTGGACGTCAAGGACGGCCGTGTGGTCAAGGGCGTGAATTTCGAAGGCCTGCGCGATGCCGGCGATCCGGTGGAGCAGGCGATCATCTATGACAAGGCCGGCGCCGACGAACTTTGCTTCCTGGACATCACCGCCTCCCACGAAAATCGCGGTACCCTGCTGGACGTGGTGCATCGCACCGCCGAGGTCTGCTTCATGCCCCTGACCGTGGGCGGTGGCGTGCGCACCCTGGAAGACATTCGCGCCCTGCTGCTGGCGGGCGCCGATAAAGTCTCGATCAACACCGCCGCTGTCACGCGGCCTGAATTTGTGAAGGAAGCCGCCGAGAAATTCGGCAGCCAGTGCATCGTTGCCGCGATCGACGCCAAGAAGGGCGAAAAGGGCAATTACGAGATTTTCACCCATGGCGGGCGCAAACCCACCGGCATCGATGCGGTGGAACATGCCAAGAAACTGGTCGGCTATGGCGCGGGCGAAATCCTGCTTACCTCCATGGATCGCGATGGCGTCAAGTCGGGCTATGACCTGGATCTGACCCGGGCCGTGTCGGATGCGGTGCAGGTTCCTGTGATCGCCTCGGGCGGTGTCGGCAACGCACAGGACCTGGTGGATGGCGTGAAAAAGGGCCATGCGAGCGCCGTGCTGGCGGCCTCGATCTTCCATTTTGGTGAGGTTTCCATCGCGCAAGCCAAAGCTGCGCTGGCCGCTGCCGGATTGCCTACAAGGCCGATCTGATTACGTTTTCCGGCACGATTGATAGGCGCATCATTTTGCGTCTAGCGTTGGGGCCATGGACGATCCCCGCGCCACTATCCATTCCCTGGTTCGCCGCAACCTTGGTCCCATCAAGCCGGTCAAGGCAGTGCCCGCGCACCTGACGCGCGAGATGCGGCCGGAAGACGCCTTCCGCACCACCTTGCTGGATTGCCTGGCCCAGATCACCGCCAATGCCGCCACTCTGCGATCCGGGCGGTCCGTGGAAGGCCTGCACCAGCTGCGCGTGGCGTTTCGCCGGCTGGAAGTCGCGCTGGGCGCCTTCGGCCAGGAATTTGGCCAGGACTGGCTGGAAGAATTGCGCGGCCGCGCCAAGATCCTGTCGGGACGCCTGGCGCCGGCGCGCGACCTGGACGTGTTTGTGGGCAAGCTCCTGGAAGGTCCGCCCAAATCGGGCGTCAGCGATGGCCTTGTTGGTTTGCGCGCCCGTGCGGAAGGCGCGCGCGATCAGGCCTGGACCGCAGCGGCAGCCTGCATTGCCAGTACTGACTTCGACCTGTTCCTGGATGATGTGGCGGCGCTGGCCGCTTCGCAGCTGCCGCTCAGCCGCGACAAGCGCCTGCCGCGCGCGGCGCGCCGCATGCTGGATCGCCAGCAGGCGCGGGTGAAAAAGCGCGGCCGTACCGCCCGCAGCGCCGAAGAAGGTGACATGCACCGGCTGCGCATTGCCCTGAAGAAGTTGCGCTACACGGCGGAGTTCTTTGCCCCCATCTATGGCAAGCGCAAGGTCAGGGCGTATCTGAAAAAGCTGCGCGCCCTGCAGAATCATCTGGGCGATCTCAACGACGCCGCCAACGTGCGCAGCGTGGTCAGCGGTCTGCTTCGCGACAAGAGCAGGAAAAACGAAGACGTCGACATGCGCTACGCCGCCGGCGCCATGGTGGGCTGGTATGGCGCCCAGACCCCGCGCGCCATCAGCAGTGCGCTGAAGCGATACAAGAAGTTCAAGCGCGTTCGCCCGTTCTGGCAATAACCCCTCTCACCATGGCCGGCCTTGAGCCGGCCATCCAGATGACTGGGCGTCAGCGCTCGTCCCCTGGATGGGCGGGTCAAGCCCGCCCATGGTGATTTAGAGAGATACGAAATCCAGATTGAGTTTTTCGATTCTCGGCGTCCCGTCCAGCGACAGCACCAGGATCTTCGATACATCCAGATCCGCCGGCATCGGCGTGGCCATGTCCCAGCCGGTGGCCAGCGTATAGGCGGCGCGCAGCACGCCCAGATGCGCAATGGCAACCGCGTCGCCGTCGCCGCCCGCCACATCCGTCAGGAAGGCCGCCACCCGGGCATGCAGCTCGCCGATGGATTCGCCGCCGCCGGGCCGGAAGGCTTCGCCTTGCCTGGAACCGGCTTTTTCAAAGGCATCATCGCCATGGCGGGAAAAGATTTCGTCCCGCGTCAGGCCTTCCCAGGCCCCCCAATTCTGTTCCATCAGCCGCGCATCCAGCACGGGATCGGCCAATCCCAGCGCTTCCACGGTTTGGCGGGCGCGCAGCAACGGACTGGCATAAAGGCGCGCATGGTTGAAGGGCAGGCGCAAGCCGGACATTTTCGCCAGTCCTGCGTCGCTCAGGGGAATATCGGTATGGCCCTGGATTCGCCCCGCCGCGTTCCATTCGGTGGGACCGTGGCGCAGCAGCGCGATCCTCAAACCTTCAGCTCCACAACGACGGGAACGTGATCGGATGCCTTCTGCCAGCCGCGCATCTTCTTGACGATCTTCTGCGAGGTCAGCGCGCCCTTCAGGCCCGGGCTGGTCCACACATGGTCCAGGCGGCGGCCGCGATCCGATGCTTCCCAGTCGGCGGCACGGTAACTCCACCAGCTGTAGATCTTCTCATCCGGCGGAATGAAGTGACGTGTGGCATCGGTCCAGTCCAGCGCCGCCTGTGCTTCGCCCAAAAGCTTGGTCTCCACCGGCGTGTGGCTGACAATGTCCAGCAGCTGCTTGTGGCTCCACACGTCGTTCTCCAACGGCGCCACGTTCAGATCGCCCACCAGGATGGCCGGATCGCTTTTCTTTCGCTTGGCGAAGAACTTTTCCATCGCCTCCAGGAAGTGCAGCTTGTGGGCGAACTTGTCGTTTTTCCCGGGATCGGGAATGTCGCCGCCGGCGGGCACATAGAAATTGTGCAGCTCCACGCCATTGTCCAAGGTCACGCCCATGTGGCGGGCATGGCCTTCACGGCAGAAATCCTGCACGCCGGTTTCGCGGAACGGCTTTTTCGCGAGGACCGCCACGCCATGATAGGCCTTCTGGCCGTGGATCGCCTGGTGCACATAACCCAGCTTGCGAAACGCTTCGGCCGGGAAGAGTTCGTTCAGCACCTTGGTCTCCTGCAGGCACAGCACGTCCGGCTGTTCATCCCGCAAAAAGCGCGTCACCAGCTGGATGCGATGCCGCACCGAATTGATGTTCCAGGTCGCGATTTTCACCGAAAAGCTTCCTTCCGTGCCGAGGGCAAGGGCACAAACGCAACATAATTGCTGTTGTGCAAATTCAAATACTTAACGTCCAATTTCGCTCCAACTCATTCGCAAAACGCATGGCTAGAATTCGTTGAATTGCAATGCTTGCGGGATTATATCGCACTGCAACAAAGAGTTCCCCAAGCCTGTGTTTTGGGGCGAATGTCGAAGGAGCAGTACATGAACAACCCCACCATCCGCCAGCAGATCGAACTGCCGGGCGCGCGCGTCAACAATGTTGTCGCCGAAGTCTTCCAGGCCGCCACCATTGCCTTGGTCGGCGTGCTCGGCATCCTGACCGTCGCGGCCTCGATCTAAAGAGGCTGGGCCAAAGGCCACCGTGCGCGGGGCGAGGTCGACAGCGCATCGCCCGCGCCGTTGGCTGACAAACGTTCCACCCCCGCCCAGGCAATCATCGCCGCATTGTCGGTGCAGAGCCTGGGGGGTGGAATGAGGGCGGTGAAATTCTCTTCCGCGCAAAGTTTTTTGAGTCCGGCGCCGATCGCCTGGTTGGCGGCGACGCCGCCGGCCACGACCAGCGTATTTCCATCGGGAAAATCCCTGCGGAACATCTGCATCGCGGTGCGGGTGCGATCGCGCAGGATGTCGATCACCGCGGCTTGGAAACTGGCGCTGGCGTCTTCGATGGTGACGCCGGTTTCCGCCAGCTGGCGCAGCGCCGTCTTCAGGCCCGAGAAGGAAAAATCCGCGCCGGCGCGGCCTTTCATGGGGCGCGGCAGATCGTAAGCGCGCGCATTGCCATTCTTTGCCGCCGCTTCCACCGCCGGGCCGCCGGGATAGGGCAGGCCCAGGATTTTTGCGGTCTTGTCGACGGCCTCGCCCACCGCATCATCGATGGTGCTGCCATACAGGCGAAAATCCTCCACCCCGCCCACGCCGACAAGCTGGCAATGGCCGCCCGATACCAGCAAAAGCAAAAACGGGAATTGCGCGCCATGGGTCAGCCGCGCCGTCAGCGCATGGCCCATCAGGTGATTGACCGCCACCAGCGGTTTGCCCGCGCCCAGCGCCAGCGCCTTGGCGGTGGTCAGGCCCACCATTACGCCGCCGATCAGTCCGGGTCCGGCCGTGGCGGCAACGCCGTCTACATCGCCAAGGCTGACTTTTGCCTCTGACAGTGCGCGTTCGACGATATCGTCCAGGATCTCCAGATGGGCGCGGGAAGCGATTTCCGGCACCACACCGCCATAGGGGGCATGTGCCTCGATCTGGCTGAACACCACGTTGGACAGGATCTGGCCCGGGCCCGGCGCGGTCCCGCGCACCACGGCCGCGGCGGTCTCGTCGCAGCTGGTCTCAATGCCCAGGATGGTGAGAGGCTTGCCCGTCATCGCCGGGTGCTTTACGCCGAATTTCGGGAGAGCGCCAATATGCGAATACTGGTCACCAGGCCCCTGGAAGACGGGAAGGAAATTGCTGCCCGGCTGGCCGAACATGGCCACAGCGCCGTGCTGGCGCCGCTGCTGACGCCGCGTTTTGATGACGGGCCCGAGCTTGATCTGGAAGGTGTCGAAGCGGTGCTGGCCACCAGCGCCAATGGCATCCGCGCCCTGATCCGCCGCACACCTCGCCGCGACCTTTCCATATTCGCGGTGGGACCTCAGACCACCGAAGAAGCGTTGAAAAGCGGTTTTACCGAAGTCAAAAACGCCGACGGCGATGCCAAGGCGCTGGCCGAAGCGGCCACCCGCTGGGCCGCCCGCAAGGGGACTTTGCTGCATGTCTGCGGCGAAGACGCCCCCGGCACCCTGGCGGAAAATCTCTCCTTGCGCGGTTTCAAGGTGCGCCGCTGCGCCTTGTACGGCATCGAACCGGCCGCCCGGCTGCCCGATGATGCCCGCCAAGCGCTGCTCGACAAAGCGTTGGATGCAGCGATGTTCTTCTCGCCCCGCAGTGCGCGCATCTTCGGCGTGCTGGCCGATGGCCTGCCAACCGAAACGCTGACCGCCATGTGCATCAGCTCCGCCACCGCCCAAGCCCTGACCGCCATGTCCTTCGCCCATGTGGCGGTGGCGGCGCGGCCCAACCAGGCCGCCATGCTGGCGCTGGCCGATCAAGCCTAAAACCCAAGGCCTCTCAAGGACTTATACTTCGTCCGTGTCCGTACCAGCCGCGTTCGCGCCGCGCATCCGGCCGCAGCAGCGGCGCTGCGGCATCTGCGTTATCCCAAAATGCTTTCAACGCTTGCGGGACGCCCCGCCCTCTGTGCAGACTTCGCTTATGCAGCATGAAGTTTTCGCGAACACAGAGGACTTTGGCGGTCCCGACATCGTCGCCGGCACCGGCAAGATTTCCCGCCCCGGCATGGATGCGCCCTATGCCAATTATACATTGGGCAAGCCCTATGACGAGATGTTCACCCGCGAAGGCGAGGCGCGCGCCCCCTATGCCTCGATCGACAGCCGCGTTTCGTCCCTGCCTATCGAAGAGTTGAACCGCCGCCAGCAGGCGGTGGAACAAAGCTTTCTGCACCAGGGCATCACCTTCACCGTCTATAACGACAATCGCGCCACCGAGCGGATCATTCCCACCGACCTGTTGCCGCGCATCGTCACCGCGCGCGAATGGGACCGTATCGAGCGCGGCCTGACCCAGCGCATCCATGCGCTAAATCTATTTTTGCGTGACATCTATACCGACGGCCGGGTGCTGAAGGATGGGGTGGTGCCGCGCTCCATGATCTACGGCTCCAAGCATTACCGCCGCGAGATGCGCGGCATCCCGGTGCCCCACGGCGCTTACGTCAATATCTGCGGCAGCGACCTGATCCGCAACGAAGCCGGCGACTTTGTCGTGCTGGAAGACAATCTGCGTGTGCCGTCGGGCGTCAGCTACATGCTGGCCAACCGCGACGTGGCGCGCCGCGCCTTCCCGGCGGTATTCCGCTCCATGGGCGTGCGGCCCATCGAGCATTATCCTCTGGAATTGCTGGCGACCCTGCGGTCGCTCACCCCGTTCCATGAAGACGTTTCCATCGCCATCCTGACGCCGGGCGTGTTCAACAGCGCCTATTTCGAGCACGCCTTCCTGGCGCGCCAGATGGGCGTGGAGCTGGTGGAAGGCCGCGACCTGCTGGTCAACGACAATGTCGTCTATACCCGCACCACCTCGGGCCTGAAGCGTATCGACGTCATTTATCGCCGCATCGATGACGATTTCATCGATCCCCTGATCTTCCGCGAAGACTCCGCGCTGGGCGTACCCGGTCTTTTCAACGCCTATCGTGCCGGCAATGTGATGATCGCCAATGCGCTGGGCACCGGCGTGGCCGACGACAAGGCGGTCTATGCCTATGTGCCGCGCCTGATCCGCTATTACCTGGCCGAAGAACCCATCCTGGACAATGTCGAGACGTTCCTGTGCCGCGAGGACAAGTCGCTCCAGCATGTGCTGGCCAACTTGGACAAGCTGGTGGTCAAGGCGGTGGGCGAATCCGGCGGCTATGGCATGCTTGTTGGCCCGCACGCCTCGCAAAAGGAACGCGAGGAGTTCGGCGAGAAGATAAAATCCGACCCGGATAACTATATCGCCCAGCCCACCATCCAGCTGTCCACCGCCCCCACCTTTGTCGGCAACGGCATCGAGGCGCGGCATGTGGACTTGCGCCCCTTCATACTGCATGGCGCCGAAACAAAGCTGGTGCCCGGCGCCCTGACGCGCGTCGCCCTGAAGCGCGGCAGCCTGGTGGTCAATTCCTCGCAGGGCGGTGGCTCGAAAGATACCTGGGTGCTGAGCCAATAAAATGCTGAGCCGCGTCGCAGACTCCCTCTACTGGATGAGCCGCTATATCGAGCGGGCCGAGCACACCGCCCGCCTGATCGCGGTGAAGCTGGAATCCATGGTCGAACAGACGCCCGAGGACGCCGCCGCCAGCTGGACGCGCGTCACCGAGGCGCTGACCGGGGTCAAGAGCGCCCCGCTGCACCTGGACGCTTTTGCCATCACCCGCCGCCTGGCGTTTGACCGCGACAATGACAATTCGCTGATCACGTCTTTGTCGCTGGCGCGCGACAATGCCCGCCAGGTGCGCGAGGCCCTGTCCAACGAAGTGTGGGAAAACCTCAACCGCCTGTATCTGCGCCTGTCGCCGGTGACGATGGACTCCATCTGGGTCCATACCCCGGCGCGGCTGTTCCGCGAGGCGCTGGAGGAAATGCACGCCCTGGAAGGCGTCACCTATTCCACCCTCAGCCATGGCGAAGGCTGGTACTTCCTGGAACTGGGCCGTCACATCGAGCGGGTGCAGCAGCTGGGCCGCCTGCTGGACATCCACTTTACCGCCGCGCAAAGCGGCAATGGTCCCAAATATTTCGACTGGCTGGTGCTGCTGAAATTCTGCACCGCGTTCGAGCCTTATACCAAGCAGTACACCGCATCGATCCGGCCGCAGAAGATCGCCGAATTCCTGCTGTTCGATTCCGAATTCCCGCACTCCATCTGTTTTTCGGTGGACCGCATGACCGAAGCGCTGGCGCGCGTGGCGCCCGGCGCGCCGCCGGCCCGCCGCCTGGCGGTAGAACGCCTGGCCGGCCGCCTCAAGGCCGCGGTGGATTTCGGCCAGGTGGATGAACTGATGAGCGGTGGCGTCGCCGCCTTCATCGCCGACATCACCAAGCAGTGCGAGCAGATCCACAAGGCGTTGTACAGCTCGTACATTACTTACGGTGCAGAGACGGTGCTGTAATGTTCTACTCCATCCGCCACGTCACCCGCTTCCGCTATTCCGGCCCGGTCCGCGAGTCGGTGATGGAATTGCGCATGCAGCCGCGCTCGGAAGGGCCGCAGACGCTGCGCTCCTTCCAGATTTCCACCAACCCCCGCGCCCAGCTCTATGCCTACACCGATCACCTGGGCAACGCGGTCTATCACTTCAACCTGCTGCGCGAGCATGAAGAGCTGCGCATCGAGGCCCAGGCCACCGTCGAGATCAACCAGATGCCGTCATGGCCCGACGCGCTCGATCCCCTGGAATGGAGCCGCTACAACGGCTTCAACCTGTCGGACGATCATTTCGACATGCTGGGCCCGTCAAAATTCGCGCGCATGTCGACGGAGCTGGAAAGCTTCATGCAGATCGCAGACCTGGCCAAGCCGGTCGGTCATCCCCTTACCGCGCTGAAGACGCTGCAGCGCGGTATTTATGATTCCTTCGAATATGAAGCCGGCGTCACTGAGGTGAATTCGCCCATCGAAGTGGCGCTGGAACAGCGGCGCGGCGTCTGCCAGGACTTCGCCCACATCATGACCGCCATTGCGCGCAGCTGGGGCATTCCCTGCCGCTATGTGTCGGGCTATCTCTATCACAAGGGCGCGCGCGACCGTTCCGCCGCCAACGCCACCCATGCCTGGGTGGAAGCCTATCTGCCGTCGCTGGGCTGGGTGGGCTTCGATCCCACCAACAATATCATGGCGGCCGAGCGTCATATCCGCGCCGCCGTCGGCCGCGATTATGCCGACGTGCCGCCCACCCGCGGCACCTACAAGGGCGATGCCGACAGCGAACTTTCCATCGCCGTGTCGCTGGAACCGACCCAGGCGCCGGTGCGGCATGAGGATTTCCTGAAAGTGGCCCGCCCGATGGCGACGCCGACGCCCACGGCCTCGATGCCCGAGCGTCTATATCACCAGCAGCAACAACAGCAGCAGCAGTGACCAAGCCCAAAACGCGCGGGATTGGCGGGCAGCTGACCGTAGACGGCGTTCCGCTGATCTGGACCATCAAAAGCGAGCCGGCCTGGGGCACCAGTCACGGCGATATCGGTCTGCGTCTTTCCGTCATGAAGTATGACGAACGGCTGACCCGGCATGGCGAGCGCAAGGCCTGGCGCGAGCTGATCCTGCAATTTCCCTTTGAGCGGCCCAAGCATGCTTCGCGCTTTCCCGACAAGCCCAAGGTCACCCCGGAAATGTTGATCGCCGGTGTGCGTTTGGCCATCGAAGCGGGCTGGAGTCCCGACGGGCGAGGGCGGCCTTTTGAGCTCATCCTCGAAGACGGCGATCTGGGCTGAAATTGCGGTCTTCCGCGAACTTCATGCTTAACCCTTCGTAAACCACCGCCCGCAAATCGACAGTCTTTTGTTAACCGGTGCATGCGTACAGTCGCTTCCGATTGAAGGGGAAGCGCATTATGCCGCTGAAATTGTCGTTAAAGCCGGGCGAGAAATTCGTGCTCAATGGCGCGGTTCTGGCCAATGGCGACAAGCGCACCAGCCTGGTGATCCAGAACAAGGCCTGCGTGCTGCGCGAAAAGGATATCATGCAGCCGGAAGGCGCCAACACACCGGCGCGCCGTATCTATCTGGCGATCATGATGATGTACCTGGACGGCGAAGCCAGCGAGGAACCCTATAACGAATTCGCCCTGCGCATGACCGAGTTCATGGGCGCCATCAACACGCCGGCCATTTTGGCCACTTGCGTCGACATCAGCCGCGATGTCGCCCAGGGCGCCTATTACAAGGCCTTGATCGCCTGCCGCAAGCTTTTTGACCTGGAACAGGAGCGTCTCAACTATGAGCCTTAATGCCTACAAGGCCACACAGGCCGCGACCGAAGATCCCCGCGTCACCGAATATCGCCTGTTCGGCCAGGTCACCGGCGCGCTGCTCAACGCCAAGGAAACCAATGCCGCCGGCGCGCCGCTGGTTGATGCGGTGGACTGGAACCGCAAGCTGTGGCGCACCCTCGCCGCCGACTGCATGGATGACCGCAACACCCTGACCCAGGATGTGCGCGCCAAGATCATTTCGCTGTCGCTGTGGGTTGCCAAGTATTCCCGCGCCGTCACCCGCGAGAAGGCCTCGCTGGATCCGCTGATCGAGATCAACCGCACGATTATGCAAGGCCTCCAGGCGTCGTAATCGCCGCTTCAACGGTCTGAAAATCCCAAACCGGCGCTGGTAACAGCGCCGGTTTTTTCTTGCCTGCCGGGATCGGCAAGAAGTGCCGCTGACGGCAAAGGATGCCTAACGGCAACCGGATTATTAAGGAAATTAACCCAATAATATCAATAGTTTGACCAGTTAACGGAGTGGCATGGGCGTTGCAAAAGTTCCGTCGGGCCATCTGCCCTAGGGCCCGCAGAACGCGTGGTCCACCACCAGTAGAACGGAGAATTCGTATGTCTTCTTTTAGCGTCAACACCAACACCGGCGCGCAAGTTGCGCTGCAGTACCTGAACAACACCCAGGGTCAGCTCGATCAGACCCAGGCTCGCATCAATAGCGGCCTCAAGGTTGCAACGGCGAAGGATGATGGCGCGATCTACGCTATTGCCCAGAACCAGCGCGGCTCGGTGGCCGGATACTCCTCCGTGATCAACAGCCTCAATAACGGTTCGTCCGCCATCGACGTTGCCTTGTCGGCCGGCCAGTCCATTTCGGACCTGTTGATCCAGTTGAAGCAGAAGGCGCTGTCCGCTGCTGACCCCTCGCTGGATACCGCGAGCCGTCAGGCGCTGAACGCGAACTTCACGGCTCTGCGCGATCAGATCACCACCATCGTCAAGAACGCCGTCTTCAACAATTTCAACCTGGTCGACGGCTCGACCAATCAGGTTCAGGCCCTGGCTTCGTCGGACGGCACCCGCCGTATCACGGCCCAGGCTCAGAACCTGAAGCTGTCGGGCTCGATCGTGACGATCAAGACCACGTCCACGATCTCCACCCAGGCCAAGGCCTCGGCCTTGATCTCGGTGATCCAGACCTCGCTGACCAACGTCAACTCGGCACTCGCCAAGCTGTCGTCGGGCGCCGCGAAGTTCTCGATCCAGGCGACCTTCACCCAGAAGCTGTCCGATACCCTGACTTCGGGCATCGGCAATCTGGTGGACGCGAACATGGCGCAGGAAAGCGCCCGTTTGCAGTCGCTGCAGGTCAAGCAGCAGCTGGGCATCCAGGCTCTGTCGATCGCCAACCAGGCGCCGCAGACGATCCTGTCGCTGTTCCGCTAAAACCCTTATCGAGGGGGCTTACGGGAAAGGGCGGTGCTTCGCACCGCCCTTTCTTTTTGTTTGGGCGGATCGCCAGCAGCATTCTTCTGCCCGCCACCAGCGCCCGCGGTAACACTTGTTCACCAACCGCTGTTTCAACGCGAACCAATATTTTCCGCGGTTTCCCGCGCTTTTCGCCGACGTTTTTTCTGAAAAGTGGAGTTATTTGCCGACCTCACCCGGCAAAAATTTCCGCATCCGGCAAATTCTGCCCAGCCGCGCGATCACCGGGAAAATCCCCGCCAGTACGTATTTTCCCTCATGCATCAAAATCGATGTTTAACCAGAGCTTACTCCGAAGCGGCACGGGCCTTGAAATGGGTCACGCGGGCAAAACGCCCAAGGGGTGCGGTCCTTGAAGAGACCAAACTCGATACCAGAACGGAGAGACCCAAATGAGTTCTTTTAGCGTCAACACCAATGGCGGCGCCGCTGTCGCGCTGCAGTACCTGACCCAGACCCAGGGTCAGCTTGACCAGACCCAGTCCCGCATCAACAGCGGCCTGAAAGTCGCCAACGCCCGCGATGACGGCGCGGTCTACGCGATCGCCCAGAACCAGCGCGGCGCGGTTGCCGGCTATACCTCGGTGATCAACTCCATCAACAACGGCACCTCGGCCATCGATGTCGCTTTGTCTGCCGGCCAGTCCATCTCGGACTTGCTGATCCAGCTGAAGCAGAAGGCCCTGTCGGCTGCTGACTCCTCGCTGGATACCGCGAGCCGTCAGGCGCTGAACGCCAACTTCACCGCCCTGCGCGATCAGATCACCACGATCGTGAAGAACGCGGTGTTCAACGGCTTCAACCTGGTTGACGGTTCGACCAACCAGATCACCGCCCTGGCTTCGGCCGACGGTACGCGCCGTATCACCACTTCGGCCCAGAAGCTGAGCCTGTCGGGCACCATCGTGACCCTGAAGTCCACGGCCACGATCTCGACCCAGGCCAAGGCCTCCACCCTGGTGGCCACGATCCAGGCCTCGCTGACCAACGTCAACTCGGCTCTTGCCAAGCTGTCGTCGGGCGCTGCGAAGTTCTCGATCCAGGCGACGTTCGCCCAGAAGCTGTCCGACACCCTGACTTCGGGCATCGGCAACCTGGTCGACGCCAACATGGCTCAGGAAAGCGCCAAGCTCCAGTCGCTGCAGGTCAAGCAGCAGCTGGGTATTCAGGCTCTGTCCATCGCCAACCAGGCGCCGCAGACCATTCTCTCGCTGTTCCGCTAAGCCAGGCACGGGCGGTACGCCCTCTTCAAGTCGAAGAAACGTACCGCCCGCCGCCAACCGAAGCGGAAGACCGTAAGAATACGGCGTCTGCCCCGGGGCGTAGGGACCAGTTCTTTCTGGTGGGAAGTACACGAAGAGCAGGATGCCGGGGGGCCTCCTGCTCTTCGTTCATTTGATGGTCGCGCCGCGAGGCCCGCGTCTCACTCGGGTTCGCGGTCGCTCCGCAAGACGGACAGCCCGGGTGGCGGTCCGTCTTTTCTGCTTTTAAGTCAGCGCCGCCGCGATCGCCTGATCCAGGAAGGCTTGCCCGCCAACACGGGCGGCGATGGTCGTGACCTGGCCCGCCGTGATTTCGCAAACCGCCGGACCTTCGATGCCCAGCGCCGAAACTGCGCGCCCGGCAATTTCCTTGATCGCGCCGTCGGCGGTGCCCGCCACCTGACAGGCGCCATTTTCCATCCAGCAATCCAGCATCAGCCTGTCGCCCTCCGGCGCCAGCTCCACCAGCACCCGCTGGCTGGGCGAGGCATCACGTGTTTGTTGGAAAGCAGCGGCGGGATCTTCCACCTGGCTCATAAGCTGGCGGCCGTGCTTGCCCAGATTTTCCACCGGCATGATCGCTATCGCCTTGCCGCGCGCGATCACCACCCGCTGCAATTCCTGCGGCGTGGAGATTTCCGCATGCCAGGGACTGGGAATGCCGGCGGACTGGAATGTGCGCTTGATAGCCAGCCGGTCGCTGGCCAGTTCCGCGACATGCAGTGGAAGACCTGGCAGGCGCAATCGGTCGGTGACCGTGGCGGCGGCCAGGGCGTAATCGGCCAGGCACAGGACGCCGTCGATCTTGCGGATCTTGCGGTTATAGCGTTCGGCGGCCGCGGCGGTTTCCACAGCGCCATGGGCATCGGCGATCAGGCAGGAATCAGCAAAAGCGAAGGCCGGCGCCTGGGGATCGGAATCGGATACCACCACGGTGTGACCCAGTGCGCGCGCGTGGCGGGCCGCCAGCGCCGCGCCTTCGCCGCCCGAAACAATCAGCAGGGTTTTGCTCACAGGACCTGTCTGGATTGCGGCGGCGATTGCGTCATGTTTCGGTCCCATTCCGTTAACCGCTTCTTAGCCATACGGACTTTAGATTTCGTTAATGGCCCAGAGCTTCGCCCGCGAAAATATCCGTGTCGTCGCCGTCATACAGGCGCGCATGGGCTCGACTCGCCTGCCGGGCAAGGTGCTCAAACCCATCGCGGGAATGCCGCTCCTGTGGCACATCGTGCACCGCCTGAAGGCGTGCCGCCTGGTCGAAGACATTGCCGTCGCAACCAGCATGAACGCCGCGGACGAGGCCATCGTGGAATGGTGCAACGCGCAAGGCGTCACCGTGGTGCGCGGGCCCGAGGAAGACGTGCTGGCGCGCCATGCCCGCGCCGCCGAAAAGCTGGACGCCGACATTATTGTGCGGGTCTCCTCCGACGTGCCGTTCCTGGATGCCGGTTATGTCGATCACCTGATCGCCACCCTGATCGAACAGGATGGCGATTATGTCATGATGGAAGACGGCGCGGTTTGCGCCCATGAAGGCGTCGATCCGTTCAGCCGCCGTGCGCTGGACCGGCTGATGATGGATGCCGCCCATGACCCTGCCGCGCGCGAGCATGTCGACGGCTATTTCCGCCTGCATCCGGAATTCGTGAAGACGGTTCGGGCCAAGCCCTATCCGCCACTGGCCAAAAAGATGCGGCGGCTGACCATCGATACGCCTGACGACCTGGCCTTCATCGAAGCGCTGTATGCGCGCCTGGAAGCGCGCGCCGGTGAAGCCTCGCTGGCCGACCTGTTGCTCTTGCTGGAACGCGAACCCGATTTCAACGTCGTGCCGGTGCGGCGCAAACCCATCTGCCTGGATGGCGGGCGCATGTCCGGCGGGCTGGCGCTGATCCGCTGCGATGGCGGGGGCAAATATGGCTATGGCCATGTCAAGCGCATGGTCGGTCTGGCGCGCGCCTTGCGCGACCGCGAGGGCATCGGCGCGATTTTCGCGCTGAACGGCAGCGAAGATGCCGCAACACCCATTCGTCGCGCCGGTTTTGAAGCGGTGATGCTCCATGGCGCCTCCGACCTGGAAACCCTGATCGACGCCAACACGCCCGATATCCTGTTGCTGGATGGACGCGAAGGCCCGTCCCGCGCCGAGCTGGAAAGGCTCAAGCGCGGCGTGGCGGTGACGGCGGTGATCGATGACGGCCATGACCGCCGCCGCGCAGCCGACTATGCCTATTATCCGCCGGTGCCCGCCGCAAAAGCGCTGGACTGGTCCGGCTCCAACACCTTGCCGCGCCTGGGATGGGAATGGGCGCTGCTGGGCCTTAATCCCAACGTCACACCGACGCGGGCGCCCTCATCGCGCCCCACTGTGCTTGTGGCCATGGGCGGCAGCGATCCCCATGGTCTCACCTTGCGCATGGCCAAGGCGCTGTCGGTTTTGGACAGTATTTATCGCATCCGCTTTGTCATCGGCACCGGCATGAAGAATGCCGACACGGTGGCGCGCGGGCTGGTGGCGCTGAAAAAGAATTATGAAACGGTGGAAGGCGCCGATGATCTGTCCATCGAATATGCCAGCGCCGATGTCGCCTTGTGCGCCTTCGGCGTCACCGCCTATGAGCTGGCGGCCTGCGGTATTCCCGCCATCTATCTGGGCCTGACTCCGGACCATGTGGATTCGGCAAGCGCCTTTGCCGATGCCGGCATGGGTATCAGCCTGGGATTGGCGGACAAGGCGCCGGAAGCCGAAATCGCCCGCACTGTTCAATGGCTGCTGAACAAGCCCGCTGCGCGGCGCGAAATGCGCAATGCCGGTCTGTCATTGCTGGACGGGCAGGGCGCAGCGCGCATTGCCGCCGACTTGTCGCTGGCGCTGGCCACGGCGCGCACACCGCTCAAGACAGCTTTGTAATTACCTGATGGAAGCCATCCTGCCAGTCCCCGCGCGTGGCGGGGACGATGCATTCGCATGATGGCGCGAACGGTTCGTGCGGTCGGCCCATTGCCGTCCACACATCGCCATACAAAATCTTGAAGCTGCGCACGCCGGCGCCCGCAGCCAGCCAGGACACCGCAGTGGGCGCGGTGATCAGCACGTCCAGCGCCGACAACATGGCGCAGGTGCGGTCCAGTTCGTTCTTCTGGTCGATCTGTTGCGGCACGATGATCTTGCGGCCGCTCATTTGCTCCAGGGCGGCAATCTCATCAGGCTGGGCATCATACTGGGCGCAGACGTAAGTGGCGTCGTGGCGCTTCAGGAGCGCGGCCCATTGATCCAGCGGGGCATATTGCAGGTCGCGGTCGCCGCCGCCGCGCTTGCCGCTGCGCCAGGAAATGCCGATGGCTTGCTCGCCGAAGATATTTTTCCAGCGTGCAACTTCTTCTGCGTCCGGCACCAGGAAGGCGTGCGGATCGGGAAATGCGTCCAGCTTCGGGCGCAGGATGCGGGGCAGGTTGCCCATCAGCACGCAGGTATTGGCGCCGCCCGCTGCTTTCAGCCAGCCATAGTCGGCGGTCGGAGTGCCGCCGATGGTCCGGACGGCGGCGGGCCGCACCGTGGCGTCGGGAAAGGAACGGGCGAACAGCGAAACCAGCCGCGGCTCGCATTCCAGCACCACGCTGCCGCCATCGGCCTTGGCGCGTGCCACCAGGTCGGGGATCAGGCTGGCGAACATCAACTGGTCGCCCACGCCCTGTTCAGTGCGCACCAGCAGGCGCTTTTTCTTCAGGCTGTCGCCGGTCCAGGGGGCCAAACGCTGTTCACCGGCAACCGCCGGCACCTTGCCCGGCACTTCGCTGCGGGCGGCATAATCGCGCCAGCCGTCCTTCAGATCACCGTTCAGAAGATGCAGAACCGCGCGGTTCAGCCTGGCCTGGGCATTGCCGGGATCGGCCTTGATGGCCTTGTCGTACAGTGTTCGGGCCGCTTCGCGGTCGCCAGCATCGCTGCGCATGTCGGCCAGATTGGCCAGGGCCGGGGCATAGCCCGGATGGGCCACCAGGGCGGCTTCGTAATGCACGGTCGCCCGCTCGAAATCGCCTTTTTCCCGCCAGGCCGACCCCAGGGTCAGGTGCAGTTCAGGGCTGCGCGGCTCGCGCGCCACCGCCGGAACCACCAGGGCGATGGCCGCGTCATACTGGCCAGCGGCGCGCAGCAGGTTGGCCAGGTTGACGATGGCCTCCTTGCGGCAGGGATCCAGCGACAACACGCGGCGGAAGAATTGTTCGGCCGGACCTGCCAGGCCCAGTTGGCTGGCGGTATTGCCCAGGGCGAAAAGCACCTTGGGATCGTCCGGGTCCTGAGCCAGCGCCTGTTCGAACTGGGCAATGGCGTCCGCATGCCGTCCCATCGACGACAGCTTCAGGCCGGTGGCGTAAGCGGCGCTCATGGGGGCCAGATTGCGCACCCCCCGTTAAGGCCGCGTTAAGCACGAAAGGCCCTGACCTGACAGGCTTTTCATTAGCCACCCCTTAACGGCGGCCATGCGATTTTCGGTCCATGGCGATCACAGGTTTGGATTCCTCGGTCCTGCTGGGATTCTATCAGGCGCAGCTCAGTTCGAGCCCGTCTGCGCTGGCGGCTGCCCGCGCGCAGCAGCAGCAGTTGGCCGCCACCCGGGTCAAGGGCGCGACCGCCGCCGACAATCCGCCCTGGAACACGCCCAACACCAACGACGCCAAGCAGGACGCAGCCGTCCTTGGCACCACCAACTTCCTGGATACGTCGAAAGTGCCGCTCAGCGCCGGCGCCACGACCGACAGCAAGATGGAGCAGGACAACCAGAAGCTCTTTGCGCTCTACAGCGCGGTGAACACGCTCGCCTATATCGCCAAGATGGCGCAGAAGGGCACCGCCACCTCTGGCCAGCTGGCGGGCCTGAACGACCGCTTCCAGGCGGGCCTGGCGCAGGTCCAGAAGTATCTCAGCACCACCAGCTTCAACAATTTCAACCTGCAGGCGGCCAAGCCGTCGGATACCGCTGTGTCCACCGCCGGAATCTCGTTCGGCAAGTTCACCTATGCCACCAAGCAGCTGGTCACCAACGCCAACCTGGACAATGCGCTGCCGGGCCTGTCGGCGTCCGACAGTTTCACCATCGGCATCAAGAAGGGTGGCACCACCACCAATGTGAACATCGATCTGTCGCAGGTGCCGGGCACGCTGAACCTGAATAACATCGTCAGCTACATCAATACCCAGCTGTCGGCGGCCGGCTTTTCGACACGCTTCCAGAAAACCCAGACCGGCGGCACCGCCACCTCGAACACCAACGCCACCTATGGCCTGCAGATCACGCCCGGCGGCGTGGAACAGGTCAGCCTGTCGGCGTCTTCGTCTTCGCCCTCGCTCTACATGGTGGGCAGTTCGGGCCTTGCCACCGAAACCAAGACCACCACCAACGCGATCACATCCGCCGTCACCACCAGCGCCCCTGACCAGACCGGCCGCCTGACAAAGCTGTCGGGCATCGATGGCGCGCCGGTCAACACGTTCAGTGTCAACCAGCAGGCGAGCAGCGGCATCACCAATGCCCAAGCCACGGTGGTCGATGCGTCGGGCAACGTCTATGTCATCGGCAATGCCACCGGCAATTTCGGCAGCCAGCTGAACCAGGGCAGCCAGGACGTCTATCTCACCAAGTATGATTCCGCCGGCAATGTCGTGTTCCAGAATTTGCTGGGCAGCGGCGGTACCGCAAACGGTTATGGCCTGGCGCTGGATCCATCGGGCGGCGTGGTCGTCACCGGCAGCTCCACCGCAGACCTAACCACGACATCGGTCGCGGACGGCAACAATGATTCCTTCGTGGCGCGCTATGACGCCAATGGCAACCAGAGCTGGATCAAGCAGATCCAGACCCTGGCCACCAACCAGTCCAACAGCGTCAGCGTCGATGCCAGCGGCAATATCTATATCGGCGGCAGCGTCTCGGGCGGCGTGATTGGCGCCGGCCAGGTGGCACAGGGCAAGGGCGATGCTTTCCTCGCCAAGTTCGATTCCAAGGGCAAGCTTCTGGCCGAAACCCAGTTCGGCACCTCGGGCGCCGACAGCGTCGCGGCCACCGCCACGGGCAGCGACGGCAGCCTGTATGTCGCCAGTACCCAGAACGGCCATGCAATCCTGGCCAAATATGCGGGCGGCGACATCACCAGCGCGCCGACCTGGACCCAGGACCTGGGCGATCTGGCGGCGGGCGGCAGCATCGGCGGCCTGACCGTATCGAACGGCAAGGTCTATGTCTCGGGCGCCACCAGCAACGCCAACCTGACGGGCGGCGGCGCCAGCATTGCGGCGGCGGCCAGCGGCGGCATCGACGCCTTTGTGTTCAGCGCCACCGACAATGGCGCCAGCGTCAGTTCCAACACCGTCACCTATATCGGCACATCGGGCACCGACTCGGCGGGCGATGTCACCGTGGCGTCCGACGGCACCATCTATGTCGCGGGCACCACCACCGGCACCTTTGCCGGGGCGCAGCGCACCGTCCAGAACGTCAACAATGCCTTCGCCACGGCGCTGAATGCCGACGGCACGGTCAAGTGGACCAAGCAGCTGGGCGGCGCCGACGGCGTCTCCACCGGCACGGGCCTGGCGATCGATACCCAGGGCTCCAGCGTGCTGGACGCGCTGGGCCTGCCGCGTGGCACCATCTCGCTGAACCAGTCGGTGGACCTGGCGAATCAGACCACCTTGCGCGCCGGCGATTCCTTCCAGATCGAGATCCAGGGCCACGCCGCCCGCACCACAACAATCACCATCGATCCGGGCGAGACGTTCGATTCGCTGGTGACCAAGATCAATGCCCAGCTGGGCAGCATCGGCAAAGCCAGCATCAATTACACCGGCGGCGGGGAGACCCTGAAGCTGCAGGTCAATGCCGGCAACACCATCAACCTGAAGGCCGGCCCGAAGGATTTCGACGCCCTGGCGCGGCTGGGCATTCCGTCCGGCGTGCTGACCGCGCCCGCCAAGGGCGCCACCAGCGCCACCACCACCCAGGACGGCGTAACGCCCACCTATGGGTTGGGCCTGACCGGCGGCATCACCGGCCCGCTGAATGTGTCGACCAAGACCGGCGCGGACATGGCGCGCTCGCAGCTGTTGCAGGTGCTGTCCAGCCTGCAGAGCACCTACCAGACCACCAACAAGCCGCCGGCGGGTCCTGCGCCTGTCGGCAACAACAGCGGCACGGCCAGTGCCTATCAGACGGCGCAGGTGGGCAAGTACAATCTGGCGTTGGCTTTGTTGGGCTAGCCTGCAGCGCGCGGTCCTTTTGCGTCATAGGTTCGTCGCGCGTGCTCACGTACTATCGTACGCTCCGCGCGACGCTCCTGCCTATGCCGCAAAATTCCTCGCGCGCAATGAAGCGGGATTAAACAACCTTGTTGAAGACCATCGCGCCCGATGACTGCGGCGAATAGCCGGGGCGCGGGCCATAGGTGCGAATCGGCGCGTTGGCGCGCTCGACTTCGGCGGCGATGGCGCGGACCATGCCTTCGCTGGCATTCTTGACGCGGGCGATCATGCGGGCGTGCAGTTGCAGCACCTCGCGGAACTTGGCGGTGATGGCGATGAAGCGCTGGCGCAAGGGGCCTGGCGCGCTCTGGGCGATGCGCGGATCAAAGCCCTGCGCTTCGCGGCCATAAATGGCAGTCAGCTTCTGGATTTCGGGATCGTTGGTGGACAGGGCGGCAGTGCGGCCTTCCTTGAGTACGGCGATGTCGCCTTCCAGGGCGGCAACCAGCCGCTCGGCCAGCATGATCAGTCGTTCAATGCGTGGGGTGTCATTCAGGGTGTCGCTCATTTCGCCGCCACCTGATCATCGGGAACTTGCGCCTGCTGGTGCTTGAGCAGTTCGGCCTTCATGGCCGCCGCCAGGCCGAAGCCGCCGCGCTGCTGCAGGCTCTTGCCATATTCATTGATCATCAGGGAACGAAACATCTCTTCGCCCTGGCCGCCACCAGTAATGCCGTCAGTCTTGATGCCGGAGAACATGCTGCCCAGGAACTGCGAGATAAAGACGCTCTCATATTCCTTGGAGGCTGCATCCGCCTTGGCGGTATCGCCCGTCGGCTTGGGCGCCGCCGTCAAGGGCGAGGCTTGCGCCGTCATCAGGCTGGTGGCGATCCCGGCATCCATTAGCCGATCACCTGGATATCGGCCTGCAACGCGCCGGCGGCCTTGATGGCCTGCAGGATAGAGATGATGTCGCGCGGGCCCACGCCCAGTGCGTTCAGGCCATCCACCAGATGCTGCAACGACACGCCGTCAGACATGACGGTCATCTTGTTGCCCTTGCTGTCGTCGACCTGAATGTTGGTGCGCGGCACGACAACCGTGGTGCCGGTGTTGGAGAAGGGCGAAGGCTGGCTGACCTGGGGCGTTTCCGTAACCTTGATGGTCAGGTTGCCCTGGGCGATGGCCACGGTGGAGATACGCACATCCGCGCCCATCACGATCACGCCGCTGGTTTCATCGATGATGACCTTGGCGCCCTGGTCGGGATCCACCTTCACCTGTTCGATGTCGGTCAACAGCGCCATCACGCCGCCCGGATAATTGGCCGGCACTGCCAGCTCGACATTGGACGGATCGGTGGCCTTGGCCGTGCCGCCGCCCAGATAGGCGTTGACCGCCTTGGCGATGCGGGTGGCGGTGGTCAGGTCGGGATTGTGCAGCGACAGTTTCAGGTTGTTCAGGCTGGCCAGCTTGAAGCCGGTGTCCTTTTCCACGATGGCGCCGTTGGCGATGCGGCCCGCAGTGGGCACGCCGCGTGTCACGCTTTCAGCAGCGCCCTGGGCCGAGAAACCGCCGACGGCGACCGGACCCTGTGCCAGGGCATAGATCTGGCCATCCGCGCCGAACAGGGTGGTGACGAGCAGGGTGCCGCCCTGCAAATTCTTGGCGTCGCCCATCGCCGACACCGATACGTCGATGCGCGAGCCGGGCGCGGCGAAGGCGGGAAGGCTGGCGGTCACCATCACGGCGGCGACGTTCTTGGTCTGCATGACCTGGCCGCGGGTGTTGGTGCCCAGGCGCTCCAGCATGGTCTGGATGGACTGCTGGGTGAAAGGCGCGTTCTTGAGGCTGTCGCCGGTGCCGTTCAGGCCGACCACAAGGCCATAGCCGACCAGCATGTTGTCACGAATGCCCTGCACCTCGACCAGGTCCTTGACCCGGGAGAAAGCGAAAGCGGGGGAAGCGGCCAGGGCGGCTCCCACGATCAGGGCGGCAATACGGATATAAGACGGTGCGCGGCGCATGAACGGCTTCTGCCTCTATGTTCGCGCATGTCTCTGCCAGTTTCGTGCCGGTTGGGGTGCGAAATTATGCCAATTAAATCAATTGCTTGAACAGTGTTCGGAATGACCGGATCGGCCTGCGGCAAGTCTTGCCGGGCTTAAGCTGCCGCTATGGTCAGCTTTGGCCCTTTGATCATCAGGGCCAGGAAGGCAGCCACCACCGCCACGAAGCCGGCGATGACGAAGGAGTCCAGATAGGATCCGGTCGCGGTGCGCGAGGCCCCGGCAAAGAAGGCGGCACTGGCCGCACCAACCTGGTGGGCGGCCGAAATCCAGCCGAACAGGATGGGCGCATTTTGGGTGCCGAACACCTTGTTGGCGATGGCCAGGGTGGGCGGCACGGTGGCGATCCAGTCCAGGCCGTAGAACACCGCGAACAGCGACAGGCCATAGAAAGTGAAATTGGCGAAGGGCAGATAGATCAGCGACAGTCCGCGCAGCCCGTAATAGGCGAACAGCAACTTGCGCGGATCGATGCGGTCGGTCAGCCAGCCCGATGCGGTGGTGCCGACCAGGTCGAACAGCCCCATAATGGCCAAGAGGCCGCCAGCCGCCACCGCTTCCATGCCATGATCGTGGCACAGCGCAATCATGTGCGTGCCTACCAGTCCGTTGGTGGTGAAGCCGCACACAAAGAATGTCGCGGCCAAAAGCCAGAAGGGGCGCGACCTGACGCCTTCACCCAGCGCGCCGAACGCGGCTTTCAAGGGATTCTTGCGCTCGCGGATTTCCGGTGGGTGATCGGGATCGGCGCCATACGGCACCGCGCCCACATCGGCGGGCCATTCGGGCAGCAGGAAAAACACCAGCGGGATCAGCAGCGCCATCGCCACCGCGACACAGATCACCACCGGCTGCCAGCCATGATCCTGCGCGATGGCCGACAGGACAGGGATGAAGACCAATGTGCCGGTGGAGGTGGAGGCGGCGAACAGCCCCATCACCAATCCGCGATTGGTGACAAACCAGCGATTGACGATGGTGGCTGACAGCACATTGGTGATGCAGCCTGATGCGATGCCGCTGAACACGCCCCAGGTCATCACCAGCTGCCAGCTCTGCGTCATGAACAGGCTGGCGGCGGACGATGCCGCCATCATGGCCAGCGCGGCGACCACGGTGGCACGGATGCCGAAACGCTGCATGGCCGCGGCGGCGAAAGGCCCGGTCAGGCCAAACAGGAAAATGCCGCAGGCCGCGGCAAAACTGATGGTCTGGCGCGACCAGCCAAAGGCCTGTTCCCACGGCACCATCAGGACGCCGGGGGTGGAGCGCAGCCCTGCAGCCGCCAGCAAAGCTACGAAGATGATGGCGACCACAGCCAGGGCGTAATGGCGGGTAGGGGTCATGGCGCTTTTATAAGTCAAATCCGCCAAACCGCCATGCCGCGGCGTGCATGGCCGCCTTGCTCATCGGGGCGGGAAAGCCTTATTTTCCGCACCCATGTCTGAAGCCACATTGCCGCCCATTCCCACCTTTGTCGTCTGGGACGACGCCTTCACGGCGCAAGAGCTGGCCACCATCACGGCTCTTGGCGACGCCCTGACCGCGGAAACCGCGACCATAAAATCGGGCGATCCCAATGACGCGGTGCGTGACGAAATCCGTATCACCAAGACCGCCTGGATCGCGCCATCACCGCAAAGCAGCTGGCTTTATGACCGCATCCAGCGCGTCGCCCGCGCCCTGAATGACCGCTCCTACCAATTCGACCTTCGCGGCTTTTCCGAGAACATGCAGTACACGATCTATCACGGCGCCGAAGGCGGCCATTATGGCTGGCATGTCGATCACGGGCCGCTGAAGGTGCAGCGCAAATTCTCCATTTCGGTCCAGCTCTCTGATCCTGACGACTATGATGGCTGCGACCTGGAATTCCAGGCCGGCAACAAGATCGAGACCGCGCCGCGCACCAAGGGGGCCATTGTCGGTTTTCCCTCTTATGTGTTGCACCGGGTCACGCCCTGCACCCGGGGTACGCGCAAGGCGCTGGTGGCCTGGACGACAGGGCCCAAGCTGCGATGAATCCGATTCGGACTTCGCCCGTCACGATCGGCGGCTACAAGGTGGTGGTGTGGAAGGACGTGTTCACGCCGGCCGAACTGGACAGGATCGTGGCTTTTGGCGACGGGCTCGCGCCCATGCGCGCCCAGCTGGAATATGGCAAGGACGCCGCCGATCATACGCGCATCACCCGCGTGGCCTGGATCGACCGGGGGCCGAACATTGAATGGCTGTACCAGCGGCTGGAAGAAGTGATCCTGCGGCTGAACCGGGACATCTTCAAATACGAGCTGTATGGGTTGGAGCCGGGGCTGCAATACACCGTGTATGAAGCCAGCGAGAGCGGTCACTACAACTGGCACGTGGATGCGGGCCCCCACAATCCGGAACCGCGCAAGATTTCCTTCAGCCTGCAACTGTCCGATCCGGCCGATTATGAAGGCGGCCGCCTGGTGCTGGAGGCGGGCGATGGCGCCTATGTGGCGGACGCCACGCGGGGCGCCATCATTGCGTTCCCCTCCTATGTGCTGCACCGGGTGACGCCCACCGAAAAAGGCACGCGCAAGTCGCTGGTGGTGTGGGTTGCAGGCCCGGAATTCCGTTAAAAGCCCACTTCGCTGATAGACAGGCGGGCACAGCCTTTCTATTTTCGCTGCACTGCTTTGCTTTCAGGAATTAGTCATGCCCACCACGCTGCTTTGCATTCTGGATGGCTGGGGCTGGCGGCCCGATCCCGCGCCCGACAACGCCATCGCCGCCGCGCGCACGCCCAATTACACACGGCTGCTGGCCGAATGCCCGCACGCGCTGCTGCAAACGTCCGGTGGGGCGGTGGGATTGCCCAAGGGCCAGATGGGCAACTCCGAAGTGGGCCACATGAATATCGGTGCAGGCCGCATCGTCGCCCAGGACCTGCCGCGCATCGATGTGGCGATTGAAGACGGCTCGCTGGCGCGCCGCCCCGTTCTGCTGGCGCTGATCGAAAAAGCCAAAAGCGCCAGGCGCGCCGTGCACATCATGGGCCTGATGTCGCCGGGAGGTGTGCATTCCCACCAGGATCACATCGCCGCGCTGGTAAGGATTGTCAGCGCCGCCGGCGTGCCGGTATTTGTGCATGCTTTCCTGGATGGCCGTGACACACCGCCCAAGAGCGCCAGGGAGTTCGTTGCAAAGTTCCTGTCCGATATCGCGGGGCTTGCCGGCGTGCGGCTGGCCACGCTGTCAGGCCGCTATTATGCCATGGACCGCGACAAGCGCTGGGACCGTGTGCAGCTATGCTATGACGCCATCGTGGAAGCATCGGGCCGCCGCTTTGATGATGCCGGCGCCGCGATCCAGGCGTCTTACGACGGCGATGTCACCGATGAATTCCTGCTACCCTGTGTGCTGGGCGATTATGCGGGGGTGGAGGATGGCGATGTGCTGTTGTTCGCCAACTTCCGCGCCGACCGGGCGCGCGAAATTTCCACGGCGCTTCTGGACAAGGGCTTTGAAGGGTTCACGCGCAGCCGCGTGGCGCATTTCGGCGCGGCGGCGGGACTGACGGAATATTCCGAAGCGCTGAAGCCGTTGATGGGCGCGGTGTTCCCGCCCGAAGACGTGCGCGAGACCCTGGGCGAGGTGATCGCCGCCCATCACATGAAACAGCTGCGCATCGCCGAAACCGAAAAATACGCCCATGTCACTTTCTTCCTGAATGGCGGGCGTGAGGATGTGTTTGAAGGCGAAGACCGTATCTTGGTGCCCAGCCCCAAGGTGGCCACTTATGACCACAAGCCGGAAATGAGCGCCTATCAGGTGACCGAAAAGCTGGAAGAGGCGATTGTGTCCGGCAAATACGACCTGATCGTCTGCAACTATGCCAATCCCGACATGGTGGGCCATACCGGCATCATGACCGCCGCCATCAAGGCGGTGGACACGATCGATGAATGCCTGGGCCGGTTGCGCGCGGCGCTGGAGAAAGTGGGCGGCGCCATGCTGCTGACCGCCGATCACGGCAATATCGAGATGATGGAAGATCCCCACACCCATGAGCCTTATACCGCGCACACCACCCTGGATGTGCCGGTGCTGGCATTTGGCGTGCCCAAAGGCAGCAAGCTGGAAAATGGCCGCCTGGCCGATGTCGCGCCAACGGTCCTGGACATGATGGGTCTGAAGAAGCCGGCGCTGATGACCGGCCATTCACTGCTGGTGAAGGGCGCGTGAGGCGCGCGCTGCTTCTTTGCCTGCTTCTCGCTGCTGCGCCGGCCGCCGCAAAAGCGCCGCCGAAAAAGCTGCAACGCGTCGATGTCATAAAGCCAACACCGCGTCCCGCGCCGGCAGCAGCCCAGGCACAAGAGCCGGTAATGGATCTCAGCCACGCCTTGCCCGGCAAGTCGCTGGCCAAGCTGCCTTCCAGCTCCCAGCAGCTGCAAAGCCTGTCTTCGGAATTGAAGCAGGGTCAGCCGCAGCTGGCGGGGGCGAAGGAAAGAAGCGACACGCTGGCGGCGGAAGCCGCCGCCTTGCGCCGGAAGCTGGTCGCCACCGCCGCGCGCATTGAAAGTCTCGAACGCCAGCAGGTTCAGGACAGCGCCCGCATTGCGCAATTGACGGCCGAAGACGCACGCCTGTCCGCCGGCTTCGCCAATGACCGGGTGGCGGTGACCAAGCTGATCGGCGTGCTTGAAAGATTGCAGCATGACATGCCGCCGGCGCTGGCGATGCGCCCCGACGATGCCTTGGGCGCAGCGCGGGGCTCGATGCTAATCGGCGCCTCCCTGCCACCCATCTATGCCCAGGCCGCCAGCATCTCGCGGCGTATCGATGCGTTGAAGCGCACCCGCCGCGAACTGGAACTGCAAACCGCCCAGGCGGCCGACACCACCGCGCGGCTCACCATCGCGCGCGGCGAGCTGGATGAACTTTTGGCAAAGAAGGAACAGGAGGCGGGTGCTGCCGCCCAAAGCTACGGAACCCTGAAGGCGCAGATGGAACTGGTGGCCCGACAGGCGGCCGACTTCCAGGCGCTTCTGGCGCGGGTCAAGCAGCTGCGCCAAAGAGGCGATGAGGGCGGTGGCGCGGCGGACCAAAGCGTGGTGATGGTCACTGCGGAAAACACCGGTTCCCTGGGGGGGCTGGCCAAGAACTCCCTGCTGGAACCTGTGGTGGGTTCGGTGGTGGGGGGCACGGATGCCGCCAATTCCGGGCTTTATTATGCAACCCAGCCGGGGGCCCAGGTCATCGCCCCGGCGGACGGCAAAGTTCTTTATGCCGGCCCTTACCATAAGACCGGACAAGTGTTGATCCTGGAGATAACCACCGGCTACGATGTGGTCTTGGCGGGACTGGGACGCGTGACGGTAAAGCCTAACGATCAGTTGCTGGCGGGCGAGCCGGTTGGAACCATGGCAGCCTCCGACAACCGGCTTTACTTTGAAGTGCGTCACGGCGGCAAAGGCCAGTCACCTGCGCCCTGGCTGAAATTGAATCTGCGCCCTGCGTTTGGAAAGGCGAACGGTACATGAAGAAGTTTGCGCTTGTTGGTCTGGGCCTGGTCGGTGGCTTCGCCGCCGCGATGATCGCGCTGCCCGAAGCCAGGGGCGCCAATGATGCATCGGCTTATGGCCAGCTCGACCTGTTCAGCGACGCCTTCGAGCGCGTGCGCGCCAACTATGTGCGCCCCGTCAAGGACAGCGAACTAATCGACGCCGCCATCCAGGGCATGGTGTCGAACCTGGATCCGCATTCCAGCTACATGGATGCCAAGACTTATAATGACATGCAGATCACCACCAAGGGCCAGTTCGGCGGTGTCGGCATCGAAGTCACCCAGGAAGACGGACTGATCAAGGTGATCTCGCCCATCGACGGTACGCCCGCCAGCCGCGCCGGTATCAAGACCGGCGACCGCATTGCCGGCATCGACGGCAACTCCATCGCCGGCCTGGCGCTGAACGAAGCCATCGACAAGATGCGCGGTCCCGCCGGCAGCAAGATCACTTTGACCGTCCTGCGCGAAGGCGAAAAGAAGCCGTTCGACGTCACCCTGGTGCGCGCGATTGTGTCGGTAGATGCAGCTTCATACCGCCGCGAAGGCGATATCGGCTATATTCGTATGCCCGGCTTCAACGAACAGACCGCCGACGGCCTGGAAAAGGCCGTGCGCGATCTCAAGAGGCAGATCGGCCCCGGCATCAAGGGTTATGTGCTGGACCTGCGCAACAATCCGGGCGGCCTGCTCGACCAGGCGATCCAGGTGTCGGATGATTTCCTCAGCGCCGGTGAGATCGTTTCCACCCGCGGCCGTCATCCTGAAGACACCCAGCGTTATGACGCAAAGGGCGGCGACATCACCGAAGGCAAGCCGGTGGTGGTGCTCATCAATGGCGGTACCGCGTCTGCGTCCGAAATCGTGTCCGGCGCGCTGCAGGATCACAAGCGCGCCACCGTCGTGGGCCTGACCAGCTTCGGCAAGGGTTCGGTGCAGACCATCATTCCGCTTGGCGAAGGCCGCGGCGCGCTGCGCCTGACCACGGCGCGCTACTACACCCCGTCCGGCCATTCGATTCAGGCGCAGGGCATCATCCCCGACATCCAGGTGGCGCAGGGCGATGAAGCCAATGTGCCCAAGCTGGCGCGTCCCTCGGAAGCCGATTTGCGCGGCCACCTGACCGGCGAGCCCGTTCCGGCCAAGCGGGTCAATGCCCCGGTGATCAAGCCGGCGCCGGGCACCAAGTATGACGACTTCCAGCTGTCCTATGCCCTGGACCTGCTGCACGGGAAGATGACGGTGGCCTCAGCTGCCGCCGTGCCGGCCGCCGACAAGAAGTAAGTCCGCCGGGCAGCAAAAGTTAAATAGCCCACCCCCCCCAAGGGGCGGGCTTTAACACTTCTTAACCATCTCAATTCTTAATGGCGGCATGGCTGCTGCTGCCGATTCCGCAGAGGGCATACTCGCGTCCAAGTCCGGGCGCGCACTGGCCTTCGCCGCGTCCTTCACGGTCTGCCTGCTGGCGGCGGGCACGCTGGCCATCACGCTTTTGGGCCATGCCCATGGTCCCACCATCACCCTGGACCTGCCGGAGCCGGTCGAGGACGCACCCAAGCCGCCCACCACCACCGCCTACACCATCTCCGATGACGGTGCCGTGGTCGGTCCGGTGACCAAGGTGCTGCATGCCGGCAAGGCGCTGCTGGCTGATCCCGCCCTGATCGAGAACACGCCGCAAGGACCCTTGCCGCGCATCGCCGATGATGGGCGCAAGCCCATGGCGGCCTATGCCGCGCCGGCGCCCGCCAGCACAAAATTCAAGATCGCCATCGTGGTCAGCGGATTGGGACTGTCTTCCACCGCCAGCCGCACCGCGATGGACAACCTGCCGGCTTCGGTGACCTTGGCCTTCGCGCCCTATGCCGGCGATGTCGGCCAATGGGTGGCCGAAGCGCGCGAGCACGGCCATGAGATCCTGCTGGAAATCCCCATGGAGCCGTTCGATTTCCCCGACAGCGATCCGGGCCCGCACACCTTGCGCGCCGGCCAGGAAGAAGACGCCAACATCCACCGCCTGACCTGGGCGCTGACCCGCTTCACCGGTTATGCCGGGGTGACCAATCTTCTGGGCCAGCGCTTCCTGTCGGACAGTTCGGCGCTGTCGCCTGTCCTGACATACCTGAACCGCCGTGGCCTATATTTCTTCGACAATGGCGCGGCCAGCCAGTCCGTGGTTCCCACGGTGGCATCCCAGGTCGGCATCCCCGCGGTGCAAAGCGGTGCGGCGCTGGATTCCATCCAGACCGCGCTGGAAATCGACCGCCGCCTGTCGGAACTGGAAACCCAGGCCCGCGCCAATGGCAGCGCGGTGGGTTCCGCCTTCCTCTATCCCGTCTCCATTGCCCGCATCGCCGCCTGGGCAAAGGGCTTGGAATCCAGGGGCTTTGTTCTGGTGCCTGTTTCCGCCATAGTTGCGCAGCCAACAAAATAAAAATCCGCCGCGTCATGCCTTCCTATTCCGATCTGCCCTACCGGCCCTGTGTCGGCATCATGCTGTTCAACAAAGACGGCAAGGTGTTCGTCGGCAAGCGCATCGACCAGAGCGTGGAAGGCTGGCAGATGCCCCAGGGCGGCATCGACAAGGGTGAGACGCCCAAACAGGCCGCCGAGCGTGAACTACAGGAAGAAGTCGGCACGGACAAAGCCGACATCATCGGCGAGATGGAAGACTGGGTAACATATGACTTGCCCGAACATCTGATCGGCGTGGCGTTCCACGGCAAGTACAAGGGCCAGCGCCAGAAATGGTTCGCCATGCGCTTTACAGGCCAGGACGCCGATATCGACCTGACCGCGCATGAGCCGGAATTTTCCGCGTTCCAGTGGGTCAGCCTGGAAGAACTGCCCAGCCTGATCGTGCCCTTCAAGCGCGAAACCTATAAAGCGGTGATTGCCGCGCTGGGACAGCACGCTTGAAATCGCCAGTCCTCATGATCCATGGCGCCTTTTGCGGGCCATGGTCACTAGACGGACTGAAGCAAAAATTCGAGGAAGCCGGTTACACTGTCACCGCTCCTCCGCTGCGCTTCCACGATGAAAAGCGCGCGCCCGCCGCGCTGGCCGCCACCGGGCTTGCCGATTACGCCGCCGACCTGGAAGAAGAGATCGCCGCGCTGGGCGCACCACCCATATTGGTGGGCCATTCCATGGGCGGATTGCTGGCGCAGATGCTGGCGGCCCGGGTCAAGGTCGCCGCGCTTGTCCTGCTTGCGCCGTCACCGCCCTGGGGCATAACACCCACGACGCTTTATGAAATCAGCGCCGCACACGCCATGCATCTGCAGCCCGGTCACTGGAACCAGGTGCTGGAGCCCAACCGCGACGTGGCGCTGGCGCTGTCGCTGGACCGGCTGCCGCGCGACATGCGCGACGATGTCTATGACCGGTTTACCTGCGAATCGGGCCGCGCCATGTTCGAGGTACTGAACTGGGCGCTGGATTTTGGCCAGGCCAGCGCGGTCGACAGCAAGGCGGTGACCGCGCCGCTTTTGTTTCTCACCGGCAGCGACGACAAGATCAATCCGCCTTCGACGGTGGCCAATATCGCAAAATTATATGGCGACCGCGCGACCGCCGAGGTGCTGGACGGCATGGGGCACTGGCTGATCGGCGAACCGGGCTGGGAGAAGTTGGCAGCGCGCGCGCTGCGTTGGCTGGAAAAGGCCGCGTGATGCAAGCATCCACACGCGCATTCTTCAGAAGCGTGGGCCGGATCACCATGGTCCTGTTAGGCCTGATTTTTATTTTGTCAGTCCTGTCCTCCTACGTGCCGGACGGAGTCTTTTTCGGCCTCATTCTGTTGTTACTAATCGGAGGGCTGTTCCTTCTGGGTTTCGGACCAGTTGCGCTATATGCGGCCATCAAGGAACGAAAGTGGCGGGTACTTTTATCATTGGCAGCGGCCTTAGCGGTCACGATTTTACTGACTTATCCGGTCTGGATGATGGGCGATTATGTGCATCTCGCCACCAGCTATGCGCGATATCGCGACCGTTTCGATACTGCGCAGGGCGCGCCCGTTTCCATCCTGTGGAGCCAAAATGGTTTCGCCGGCAGCAGCTGCGATACGTTTCTTGTCTATGATCCGTCAGGCCGGGGCGGCGAGGGATCGGGTCCGGGCGTCATTACGCGGCACCTAACCGGGCACTTCCACATTCGTGCGGATTGCAACTAGCTCTTGGCGCCGGACTTGCGCTTGGCGAAGTCCTTCATGAAGGTTTGCAGCGTATCCACCGACGCGATCTTGGCGGCGGCTTCGCGGAACGCCAGGCCGTGCTGGTCGATGTCCGCGGACAAGACCGCGAACATGTTGGCGTCCGGCGTACCCTTCATCTTGGGCGCGAAATGCTCACGTACCCGCTTCAGGCTGGCTTCGTCATTGGCCAGGCTGTAGGCCACCGCCATGCGCATGACCTGGCCGCGATCACTGTCGCTGAGCGGGGCGGCATCGCTCCAGCGCGCGTCCAGCATTTCTTCGGCCTTCTGGCCGGCAATGGCCCAGTTGCCACTGTCCCAATAGATGTCCGCGCGCAGGCGCTTGGTATCTTCGGCCTGGTCCACCGCAATCAGGTCCAGCGCATTGTCCCATTGCTTGAGGGCGGCAAAGGCGCGCGCCTCGATCAACAGGCGCTGGTGCATCTCTTCGTCCGGCAGTCCGGTGATCTGGGAATCGCGGATGGCGGCCACTGCCTTGTCGGCCTTGTGATCCATCAGATAGACCGCGGCCAACCTGGTCGCGACCTGCGCCTTGGCGATGCCGTCCAGCCGCTTGTCGACCTGATAGGCCAGCAGATTGGCGGCGGGGCCCAAAAGATCCACCGCCACCAGCCGGTCGGACATGCGCCGGATCATTTCGTCGCCGTCCGGACCGATGGGGGTCAGGTCCAGATTGTCATAGAACAGCGCCAGCGCATCCACCGGCTTCATCTTGTCGGCGCCGCCCTTCAGGAACAAGTTCACGAATGCGGCGCGCATGTCGTCCTGCGCGATGCGGGCGGCATCCTGGCCGCCGAAATTCTGGGTGGCGACGCGCAAGGTCTTCAGACCGTCATGCCATTGGCCGCGCCCGGTATAGAGGGCGGCGAGCTTGCGCAGGGTCTTCAATTCCAGCGCATCGCCGCGCCAGCGGAAGCGCAGGCGCTCCAGCTGCTCGATGGCCTGGGCCGCGGTGATGGCCTGGGCGGCCAGCGCGGCATTGGTGTGATGGAAGATCGCCTGCGCCGCCAGCTTTTCGTCGCCGCTTTTTTCCACGGCTGCGAACAGTTCATTGGCGCCGCTGTAATTGCTTTGCGCGGCCTTCAACCGCGCCCGGGCCAGCTGGGCCGCCAGCGCGTGTTTCTCGTCCAGCTCCTTGGGCAGGTGCTGCAAGGCGGCGTCGGCCAGGTCCAGGCGGCCCATCCCCAGCGCGGCATCGGCATCGGCCAGCATGGCGGTGGCCTGCCAGCTGGGCGAATACTTGGCCATCACCGGCCCGGCCTGTTCCAGATGGGCGTGGGCGTCCTTCCAGTTTTCCATCGCTGCTTCGATCAGCCCGCGCCAGAAGGCGGCGTGGCGGTCGGCATCGAAATTGGGCCCGATCAAATCGTTATGGGCATCGCGGTAGCGGCCCATCATGTATTCGGCCGCCGCCTTCATGGTGACCAGTTGGGTATCGCCCGCCAGCGCCGGATCATTTTGCTGCAGCAGGTTCAGCAGGCCCAGCGCTTCGGCGGCAAAGCCGTTGGCCAGGTAGAACCGCGCCAGATTCAGCCGCGGCAGGTTGGCCATTTGCGGCGGCGCATGCGCCACGATCTGGGTCAGCTTGCGTTCGGTGGCCAGGAAGCTGCCGCCGCTGGCAACGCCCCAACTGGCGAAATTCAGATAGGACGGACCATCGCCATAATGGGCCAGCGCCGAAGGCGATTGCGCCACCGGCATCTGCGGGGGGGTCAGGGCCAGGCCGCTGGGACGGCCGATGGTGACGCGCGAGGAATCCACCGCCACCGACAAATCATCGGCATAGGGCGTGATGACCAGTCCGCTGGCGGATGCCAGCACGGCAAAATCGGCGAAGTTGCGCACGGCCGGAACGCCGCGTCCGGGCTGGCAGGGAATGATTGTCAGAAGATCGCCGCCGGCCGGATCCAGGATCTTGAAGGCATGATCGGCCGCCGGCAGCAAGGTGGACAGCGACGCGCGCTTGGGATCGTTCTGGTTGCGGGCAAAACCGATGGTGACGGCGGGCGGCGCCACGTCGGCGGCAATTTCCACTTCCAGGTTGTTGCCATTGGCGCGGGCCGCGATCTCGGCCGGCTTCTTCAGAGTGATGCGCAGGATGCCCAGCCCGTTGCTGGACACCGCTTCCATGCCGGCGGCGAAATCGCCAAGCGCGGCTTTCAGGTTGTGGGAATCGAAGTTGGGCGAATTCTCCAGGATGACCCAGGCGGTCAGGCCGCGCACGAACACCGCGCTGGCGCGCTGGCCGGCGCTCTTGAAGGTGATGATGGCGCCGTCACGCGTGCGCTTGGCGTCGGCCACCGGAATGGCGTCGGCAGCGGCTTCCGCGGTCTCTGTGGGCTTGGCCTCCGCGGCTTTTTCTTCCGGCTTGGCGGCCTTTGAATCGGTTTTGGGGTCCGCTTTGGCTTCGCCTTTGGGCTCGGGTTTGGCTTCGGCCGGTTTGGCGGCGGGCTTGTTCTTGTCGGCCAATTGCTGCGCGGCCTGCTCGATGGCTTCGGCCTGCTTGGCGCTGGCGCCAGGCTTGGCGGGCAAGGGGGCGGGAGTTGCGGCGGCGGCAGGCTTTGTGGCGGCGGGCGCAGATGCTGCCGCCTTCATCGCCGTAACCGTAGGCTTGGCGGAGCCCGGCGGCACATAAGCCGTGCCGTCGGTCTTGGGCGCCAGGATGTCCAGCACCACATGGGTGCCGTCCTTGAAATCGTGATAGCCGGAATCGGAGTCGGTATCGAATTCGAAAATGGTGGACTGGCCATCAATGCGCCAAGCGGCGTTTTTCACCCAGGGCGGCGCGAAACGGGCGATGGCCGACACATCGGCGCGCACGGGCGTGGCAAACTTCACGGTCATTTTCCCGGCGCCGGGAAACACCTGGTAGGAAACATCCTTGGGGAAATCGAACACCAGGCGGGTGAACTTCTCATAAGCGCCGCTGCGCAGCTTGATTTCGGGAAGCGAGGCGACATCCACTGGCTTGGGCGCGGGCTTTGGCGGCGCAACCAGATCGGGCATCGTGCCGGTGAAACTGGGTTCGGCCAGATCGACCACGGCGCGGTTGCCCAGCTGGCTGACATGCAGCTTGACCGGCGTGGTCAGGACAAAGCGCAAGGTCTTGCCGTCGGCGTCAGCCTTGCCGCTGGTGATCACCTTGGGCATGGCGGCGACCACGCTGGCCGGATCGATCGTGGTCTTGTCGCTGAAGCTGATCGCCAGCACGCCGCCGGTCGATGTCGCGCTGATTTTGGACGCGGTGGTGAAGCTCAAACGGCCATAGCCATTCTGGATTGCGCCGGTGACGCTGTCGGCCGCCCAGGCAGCGCTGCTCGCGCAAAGCGCGATGGCCAACGCCATGTTGCGGACGGTACCGGTCACCAAAGCTTCCCCTTCTGACTTCATATTGGCGGGGACCCCGTTAACCTGGGGTTAAGCACGTTTATCGCGACCTAACCCTTTGGCGCGGCTGCCTTATCCGGCGCCGCCGGCGCGGGAGCGGCCGGCTTGGCCGCAGGGGCTGCCGAAGCCTGGGTTGCGGGAGCCGGGGCCGCCGGGGCGGCGGCAGGCGCCGGGGCGGCTTGCGGGGCCGCAGCGACGGCGTCGGTGGTCTGGGGCAGGGTCAGGCGGTCGGCCAGCTTGATCGTCAGCGCCTTGGCGGAGTCCGGATTCATCTTGGCCAACACCAGGGCCATGATGTCCGACTTCATGTCATGGGCCACCGGGATCAAGACTTCATCGGGCAGCTTTTCGAAGATGCGGGCCGCGTCCTGCGCCTTCATGGTGGAATAGGTCTTCACCAGCGAAGCGATCTGCGCCTTCTGGGCGTCGTCGCGCTGCGCCAGCAAGGTGTTCATCTGCGCTTGCAGTTGCTTCAGCTGGGCGATCTTGGCATCGACGCGCTTTTCGGCGGCGGCGATCATGTTGGCCTGGGTGTTCAGTTCGGCTTCGCGCGCATCCAGTTCGCGGCGGCGCTTGGACAGGCCGTTCATCACATCGACCTGCGAGGCGCTGGCGACCTGGTCGTCGTCACCGCCGGCATAATCCTTGTTGGCCGGCACCGGATCGTTGGTCAGGGCGGCAACCTGGGCGCCGGCCTCTGCGGCTTCGGCATAGGCTTCATGCACCAGGTCGGTGCTCTTCAGCGCGAACACCACGGCGCCAAGCGCGACAACGGCGGGCAACAGGCGGATGAAACGTGGCTTCATTGCTGGACGGCCCTTTCCAGGCGGCTGAGGATGGATGTGGACGGCAGCGGCATGTCGGGTATCTCGCGGGCCACGCGCGGGCTGGCGGCGGCGCTTTCCATGCGCTGGGCGATGCGTTCGCCGGACGCCGTCAGCACCGAGAGCTCATCGATATGCAGGCGGGCGCGCTTCAGGCGTTCATCCAAAGTCTGGGCGGCTTCACCGGCGGCGGACTTAAGGGCGCGCAGCGAGGCGCCGGCGCCAGCGATCGCCATGTTGAGTTCACCGATGGTGCGCGACAGGCCTTCCTGGCCCTTGCGCACGGCGGCGAGACGGCGCTCCAAAATCACGCAGTAGGCCAGGGTGAAGGCGAGAAGAACTTCCAGCGCCAGTTCCAGATAGAACATCAGGTCGGTGGGCAGATGCATAGGGGGAACTCTTTCAGAAAACGTTGAATTTAAAGGGCGCGGGACGCATCGGTACGTTCGATGGCTTCATCGACGCGGACTGCAACGGAAGCGCCGACACGGCCCATGCGGCCGGTCAGCAGCGGCACGCCGCGGCAGCGCAACTGGATCTTGGAGTCGGGACCGGCGCCCAGCATCATGGTCTGGCCCACTTCCAGGTTCATCACCTGGTTCAGGGGCATGGTCTGTTCGTCCAGGATGGCTTCGATATCGACCTTGGTCGACCACAGCTCGGTGGCCAGATGGCTTTCCCAGATGGAGTCGCGGCCGAACTTTTCACCCATGAACTGCTGCAGCAGCAGCTTGCGGATGGGCTCCAGGGTGGCATACGGCAGCAAGAGTTCGGTGCGTCCGCCGCGGTCTTCCATGTCGATGCGCAGCTTGACCAGGATGGCGGCGTTGGCGGGGCGCGCAATGGCGGCAAAGCGCGGATTGGTTTCCAGGCGGTCCAGGTTGAAATTGACGGGCGCCAGGGGTTCGAACGCGGCGCACATGTCCTGCATGATCACTTCAATCATGCGCTGGACCAGGGTGCGTTCGATGGTGGTGTAGGGACGGCCTTCGATGCGCATGGCCGACGAACCGCGGCGGCCGCCCAGCAGAACGTCCACGATCGAATAGATCAGGTTGGAGTCCACGGTGAACAGGCCGTAATTGTCCAGTTCCTCGGCATGGAACACCGCCAGGATGGCGGGCAGGGGGATGGAGTTCAGATAGTCGCCGAAACGGATCGAGGTAATCGAATCCAGGCTGACTTCGACGTTGTCGGAGGTGAAATTGCGCAAGGAGGTGGTCATCAACCGCACCAGGCGGTCGAAGACGATTTCCAGCATGGGCAGGCGTTCATAGGACACCAGCGCCGAGTTGATGATGGCGCGGACACCGGACTTGTCCTGCATCTGGTCGGAGTTGACGTCGAAACCCAGCAGCGAGTCGATTTCATCCTGGTTCAGGACGCGCTCGGCGGTGCCGCCCACATCGGGGGCGCTTTCGAATGTCGCGGCCGCGGACGTGTCTTCGCTCGCGGGGGTCGGGGTTTCGTCAGCCATGTCATAAGTCCTTGTTCTAAGGATAATTTTCCGCTTTTTGCGGGTCTTACTGGACGATCATTTCCTTTAGCAGCACGTCGCGCACCTTGTAGGGGGCGGCGGCCACGTTCACCCGGCGCAGCAGCTCTTCCTTCAGGCGCAGCACGCCGGCCGAACCTTTCAGGTCATCCAGGCGCAATTCGCGCAGATAGGCCTGAAACTGATCGGTGATGCGCGGCATCAAGGGCTCCATCGCCTTTTTCTGCTCTTCATCTTCCAGCTCCAGCGACACGCCGAGCTTGAGATAGGCGGGGGTGCCGTCATTGCTCTGGATGTTGACCAGGATGTCCTGCATGTCGCTGAAAGCCACCTTGGGTGGGGTCAGCGGCACTTCTTCTTTCTTGGCTTCGTGCGTTTCGTCCTTCTTGAACAGGAAGAAGTAGGCGCCCGCGCCGCCGCCGCCGACCACAAGCAGTAGTGCCGGCACGGCGATCATCAGCATCTTCTTGGAGAGAAGTTTGCCCAGCAGCCCCTTCTTGGGTGCTGCACCTTCGGCTTCGCCTTCGGGCTTGGCGCCCTCTTCGGCTTCCGGCTCAGCTTCTTTCTTCGCCATGGAATGGTCCTGATGCGTTTCTCTACGAGGCCCACCCTATGCAAACGTGGTTAAAGAGTGGTTCAAATTGCCGGGCGCGCGCGCCATTGCCCGGCAAGTTTTTCCGCCCCGTGCCCGCGCTCTTGATAAAACCCAGCAAAATCAGGCCTTTTTGGCTGGCACGGCGGCTGCACTGATCCGCATGTCGGACCAGAAAGGATCCGGATAGGTGCCATGGATAATTCACTTCTCGTTAGTCTTTCGCAGCAGCTCGCCGCTTACCGGGCGATGGATGTGATCGCCAACAATCTGGCGAACGCGTCCACACCGGGTTTCAAGCGCGAAGCCGCCAAATTCGAAGAATACATCACCAAGCTGCGCCCGGCCGAAGGCCAAAGGGGTCCGCAGAGCATGTCCTTCGTGAAGGACGCCGGCGTGATGCGCGATTCCAGCCAGGGTAATATCGAACAGACCGGCGCCCGCTGGGACGTGGCGCTGACAGGCAAAGGCTACTTCGCGGTCCAGACGCCGGCCGGGATGCGCTACACCCGCGACGGCCACTTCTCCCTCGACGCCAATGGCAACCTGGTGACCAGCCAGGGCTATCAGGTGCAGGGCGATGGCGGCACCATCACCGTCACCCCGAACGACGGCGACGTGAACATCGCGCCCGACGGCACTCTCTCCAGCGTCGTGAACGGCGTCGGCAACCAGCTGGGCAAGCTGAAGGTCGTCGATTTCGCCGACAGCGCCGCGCTGGTGAAGCAGGGCGCCAATCTCTACTCCACCGACCAGGCGCCCACCACGCCCGCCAATCCGTCTGTGCGCCAGGGCGCGCTGGAAGCGTCCAACGTTCAGCCGGTGATCGAGATCAGCCACATGATCGAGGTGATGCGCGCCTATGAGGCAACCGCCACGCTTGCCAAATCCCAGGAAGACATGATGCGCCAGGCTATCGAAAAGCTTGGCCAGATGCCCGTTTAAGGAGACCTAGACATGCGCGCTCTTTCCATCGCCTCGACCGGCATGCTGGCCCAGCAGACCAACGTGGAAGTCATCGCCAACAACCTGGCGAACATGAACACCACCGCGTTCAAGCAGCAGCGCGCCGAATTCACGGACCTGCTGTACCAGAACATCCAGACGCCGGGTTCGCAGACCTCCGACCAGGGCACCTATGCCCCCAACGGCATCCAGCTGGGCGCCGGTGTGCGCACCGCTGCCGTCTACCGCATCACCACCCAGGGCGACCTGAAGTCGACCGGCAATCCCTATGACGTCGCCATCCAGGGCTCGGGCTTCTTCCGCGTCCAGCAGTCGGACGGCACCGATGCCTATACCCGCTCGGGCAACTTCTCGCTGTCGCCGCAGGGCCAGCTGGTAACCCAGGATGGGCTGGTGATCCAGCCGGGTATCGCCATTCCGCAGAACACCGTGTCGGTGACCATCAACGCCCAAGGCCAGGTCAACGCCACCGTCGCCGGCAATTCCACGCCCCAGACCGTGGGCCAGCTGGAACTGACGCGCTTCCCCAACGAAGCGGGCCTGAACGCCGTTGGCAACAACCTCTATCTGGAAACCCCCGGTTCGGGTTCGCCCCAGGCCGGCGTGCCCGGCTCGACCGGCTACGGCACCATCCAGCAGGGTTTCCTGGAAACCTCGAACGTGAACTCGGTGGACGAGATCACGGCGCTGATCACTGCCCAGCGCGCTTACGAGATGAACTCCAAGGTCGTCTCCGCCGCCGACCAGATGATGCAGAATACCGCCAGGTTGGGGTCGTAACATGACACGCAAATTCCTCCTTATCATCGGTGTGTTTGGCCTGATTCCTGCCTTGCTGCTGCTCGCCGGCTCGGCTTTCGCCAGCACGGTGCGGGTTGTGGTTCCGGCGCACGACATCGCGCGCGGCGACACGATCAGCGAAACCGACCTGACTTATGCCACCGTGGATGGCGCCGACCTGATGGCCGGCGTGCCCACCAAGATGGACGAAGTGAAGGGCATGCAGGCCCGCCGCATGCTCAGTGCGGGGCGTCCCTTCCGCGCCGATGACGTGCGCCGTCCGATCGTCGTTACCAAGGGCCAGACCGTGACCATGGAATTCTCGGTGCCTGGCGTGTCGCTGACCGCCATGGGCCGCGCCATGAGCGAAGGCGGCATCGGCGATACCGTCACCATCCAGAACCCGGTTTCCTACCGCATGATTTCCGGTGTCGTTACCGCGCCCGGCACCGTGCGCGCCACCGGCCCGATTTCCGCTTCCACCAACCAGATCGCCCGTCGATAGGACATGACCATGCGTAACATCCTGAAAATCGCCACCCTGATGCTGACCGGCGCCGCCCTGTCGGCCTGCTCGGCGGTGTCGCGCCTGGAAAATATCGGTGAAGCGCCGCAGATGGCCAAGGTCGGCAACCCGGCCGGCCAGACCATCGTGGCCGAGATTCCGCGCCCCGCGCCCATCACCCATGTCGACAATTCGCTGTGGCAGCCGGGCGCCCAGAGCTTCTTCCACGATCCCCGCGCCATGCATATCGGCGATGTGATCACGGTGAATGTCTCGGTGGCCGATACCGCCAAGCTGCAGAATTCCACCAGCCGTGCCCGCACCAACACCGAAAATGCCAATGCCTCGAACTTCTTCGGCATCGAAAAGGCCCTGCCCAACACCCTGGATCCCACCAGCCTGGTGAAAATGGGTTCGGACAATTCCAATGTCGGCACCGGTTCGATCCAGCGCCAGGAATCCATCAGCATGACCCTGGCGGCCCTGGTCGCCCAGGTCCTGCCCAACGGCAATCTGGTGATCGACGGTCACCAGCAGGTGCGCGTGAACAACGAACTGCGCGACATGCGCCTGTCGGGCATCGTGCGCCGCGAAGACATCACCCAGGACAACACCGTCAACCTGGCGCAGATCGCCGAAGCCCGCGTCATTTATGGCGGCCAGGGCACGGTCAGCGATGTGCAGCAGCCGCGCTATGGCAGCCAGCTGCTCGACATCGTGATGCCCTGGTAATCAATATAGTGGGGAAAACAAAAAAGGCCGGATCGAAAGATCCGGCCTTTTTAATTCGTGAGACTAGTCGTCTCTATAGACCTTTTCGCGCCGCTCATGCCGTTCCTGCGCCTCGATGGACAGGGTGGCGATGGGGCGGGCATCCAGGCGCTTCAGCGAGATGGGCTCGCCGGTTTCTTCGCAAAAGCCGTAGGAGCCGTCTTCGATCCGGCGCAGCGCCGCGTCGATCTTGGCGATCAGCTTGCGCTGGCGGTCGCGGGTGCGCAGCTCCAGCTGGCGCTCGGCCTCGGTCGAGGCGCGGTCCGCCAGGTCCGCATGCGGCACGGTTTCCGCCTGCAGGTTCTGGATGGTTTCGCGGCTTTCTTTCAGGATCTCGTCTTTCCAGACGTTGAGCTTGCGGCGGAAATATTCGCGCTGGCGCTCATTCATAAAGGGCTCGGATTCCGACGGGCGATAGTCGGCAGAGACCGGGGTTCCCATGCACACTCCCTTCGAACGCGAGGGGCTGAAGACTCACTTCAAAACCAGCCCCGAGGGCCGGGGTTATAGGGCGGGCCCGGGCCCGTTCGCAAATGGAATTGCATGCGGTGGTAACTGACGCACAGAAATCAGGCAATTGGGCCAAAAATCCCGCTGTTTCCCGTCACTTTTCGGTCATGGGAACGGGGGCCGGCATCGCACAAAAGCAACATGCCCGCGTCACAAAAAGTTTTTGCCCGCCCCCGAAACTGGGGACGCCCCAACAGCCTTTCCTCTGCTTATCGCAGCGCACAAACCCGAAGGAGTTTCCCATGCACGACCGCTATTCCTCCGACACCGGCGCCCAGGCCGTTACCCAGCTGGGCGAGTCCCTTGGCCAATCCTTGGCCCAGACCGCGCAGAGCCAGCGCGCCCTGCTGCAGGACATCACTGCTTTCGCCAAGGATGAAAGCCTGCGTTTCGCCAACCTGCGCCTGGAACGCAACGGCGCGGCGCTGGACAAGCTGCAGCATTGCCAGGGCGTGCCCGGCATCCTGGGTGTGCAGCAGGAATGGCTGCGCGACCTGATGCAGGATTATCTGGGCCAGCAGATGCGGCTGGCCGGCGCGTTTCGCGGCCTGACCCAGAATGTCGTGGCTTCGGCGTCCGAAGCAGTGTCGGAGAAGATCGACCGCATGCAACAGGGTGCGTCGCAGATGGCGCAGCAGGCCGGCGAGCATGTGAACCAGATGGCGCAGGACGTGGAGAACACGTTCCAGGAAACGCAGCATTGAGAGGAGCGGCGCGCGAAGCGCGTGAGCAGGTCCTGTGGACCTGCGAAAGCGACGAGCGCCGCGAGCCCAAGCGAGCGGCAGGGAACGTAGCTCACCTTCTGGGCGGACCCCTGACGCGGCGCGGCGGCTACGCGCGGCAACTACGCTGTCGCTAACCGCCTCGCCGCGCCTTGTCATCGAAAAAAAAGGCCCGCCTTGCGGCGGGCCTTTATTTTCGATGGTTGCGGGGACAGGATTTGAACCTGTGACCTTCAGGTTATGAGCCTGACGAGCTACCGGGCTGCTCCACCCCGCGTCATGGAAGGTGCGCGGGTATAGGGCATGGTTCTGGCCCTGTCCAGCCCCGCTTTTTACCCTCATTTTCAAGCCTTTGGCGGCCTCTTCAGGGCGATTTAACCGCAGGGCGCTAAGACGGCAGGATGCGCCCTGCCATCCTTCTCTTCCTCGCCTGCCTGGCCAGCCCAGCCATGGGCGATGAGTTGTTCGACAGCGGCAAGCTTTTGGCCACGGGCGGCGTCAGCCAGGTCGAAGGTGCCGGCGGCGGCGGCATCGCCAGTTGGGCGATGATCACCGGCTATGGCTCCAGGGACGGGGTGGGCGCCAACATCCATTACACCGCCCTGCCGCTGACCAATTACACCCTGCAAAGCGCCGGCATCGCGGTCGGGTTGTTCGACCGGCTGGAGCTTTCCTATGCCTGGCAGGGTTTCGATACCCAGAATGTCGGTGCACTGCTGGGCGTGGGCCAGGGCTTCTCGTTTCATCAGGATATCTTCGGCGCCAAGCTGAAGCTTTTGGGCGATGCGGTCTATGAACAGGACAGCTGGCTACCCGAAATCTCCATCGGCCTGCAGCACAAGCGAAATGACCGCGCCGCGGTCATCGCGGCGGTGGGCGGCAAGGACAGCGCCGGCACCGACTATTATTTTGCCGCCAGCAAACTGTTCCTGGCGCAAAGCCTTCTTGTGAATGCGGCTTTGCGCGAGACCAAGGCCAACCAATTCGGCCTTTTGGGCTTTGGCGGCGACAAGCACAATGGCTACTCCAGCCAGTTCGAGGGCTCTGCGTCCTATCTGTTCAGCCGGCGCTTCACGGTGGGGGCGGAGCTGCGGACCAAGCCCAGCAACCTGTCCATCGCCCATGAAGGCGCGGCCTGGGACATCTTCGCGGCTTACTTCTTCAACAAGAACCTGTCCGTGACGGCGGCCTATGCCGATCTGGGCAATATCGCCATCCGCAATGACCAGCACGGCGCCTATCTGTCGCTGCAAGCCGGGCTGTGAAAGGACCGATCATGAAACACGCCATGGCGCTGGGTTTTCTGCTGCTGACGGTTTCGCCCGTTTTCGCACCAGCCTTCGCCGAAGACACGCTGTTTGCCGACATGGGCGGCCAGGCCGGGATAGACCGCATCGTCGATGCGTCGGTCGACAAGTACCTGTCCGACGACCGCATCAAGGCGATCTTCGATGAATCCAACATCGAGCGGCTGCGCGCCGAGTTCAAAGTCCAGTTCTGCCAGGTGGCGGGCGGGCCTTGCCAATACAAAGGCCATGACATGACCGCGGCCCACAAGGGCCTGCACCTGACCAACGCCAACTTCAACGCCGTGGTCGAAGACCTGCAGGACGCCATGGACAAGGTGGGCCTGTCCACCGCCACCCAGAACCGCTTCCTGGCGCGGCTGGCGCCCATGCAGCGCCAGGTCGTGTCGCGATGAAAGCGCTTTTGTGCCTTTTGCTGCTGGCGCCTTCGGCGGCCTTCGCCGACGCCACCATTGTGCAGAAGGGCCGCCGCTTCAATCCGGCGGAAATCAGTATCCGCAAGGGTGACAAGCTGACCTTCACCAACAATGACGAGTTCATCCATCAGATCTATGTCACCGGCCTGTTCGATTCCGAGGAGCGGGCGCCGGGCCAGACCCTGGTGGAAGCGTTTCCCATGGCCGGAACCTTCGAGGCTCGTTGCCATATCCACCCCAAGATGAGACTTGTGGTGCGGGTGAACTAGGAGAGGGTGATGAAAACGCTTGTCCTTGCCGCATTCAGCCTGGTGCTGGCCACCGGTCCCGTCCTTGCCGATGCGGTCGTGATCCAGAAAGGTCGAACCTTTCGGCCGGCCACCGTGACCATCGTGCGGGGCGAGCGCGTCACCTTCACCAACGAAGACAGCTTCATCCACCAGATCTATGTCGATGGCCTGTTCGATTCCGAGGAAAAGGGCCCGGGCGAGAACCTTAATGAGACCTTTCCCAAATCAGGCGCTTTCAAGGTCCGCTGCCACATTCATCCCATCATGCGGATGACGGTGGTGGTGAAATAACCCCGAAAACCGCGACTTCCAGAGCATTGGTGCGGGGCTTAATCCGTCCTAAACCGCTTTTGGGTCAAACTCTTAGGGTTGATCTGCGGGCCGGGAATGCAACGCGCCAAATATTCGATCGGCGCCAAGATCTTTGGCGCCTTCACTGCCATGGGCGTCATCATCGGCGTGATGGGGCTCGCCGGCTATGGCGTTCTGTCGGCAGCCGGCGGTATCGCGGTCACCACCTTCGACGGTCCGCTGATGGCGATCAACTATGCCCGCGCCGCCCAGACCGACTTTACCGAGATGCAACTCGCCGAGCTGCGCTATGAACATGCGCCGCCGCGTGAACGCGGCAAGATTGCCGAAGAGATTTCCGGCATCTATGACAATTTCACCGCCGACCTGGAAGTGGCCAAGCAGCGCAGCCTGGCCGCGGACGAGCAGAAGGTCATCGCCCAGATCGAGCCCCTGGTGCGGCAGTGGCGTGATGCCCGCGCCCGGGACGATGTTGCCGCGCTGGCGATCCTGGACCAGCGCATCGACGACAAGTTCGATCTGCTGATCGAATTCAACACCGACCACAGCTTTATCGGCCGCCGTCAGACCGTCACCAATATCGGCCACTACAAATACGCGATCATTGCCATGACCGTGCTGGCGCTGCTGCTGTCCGCCGGCCTGACATGGCTCTTGCGCAGCCGCATCGTGCGCCCGCTGCGCGCGGCGGCCAGTGTCGCCGACCGCATCTCCAAGGGCCAGCTGCAGACCGAGATCCCCCGGGGCGGCCAGGACGAAACCGGCGTGCTGCTGCATTCCATGACGGTGATGCAGGACAATATCCGCGAAGCCATGACGCGGGAAAAGGAATTGCGCCATTCCGCCGAGAACCGCCTGGTGGACGCGCTGGAAACCAGCCGTGAAGGCGTGATGCTGGTGGACCCGGACGGCAAGATCGTGATGTCCAACTCCACCTTGCGCGGCTTTTTCCCCAGCATTGCCCATCACCTGATGCCTGGCGTCCCGTTCGACAAGGCCCTTGGCATGATCCAGACACAGCTGTCGCCAACCCAGGCGCCCAGCGAGGACATCAACACGTCCGGCCATGCCGAGCTGGAGCTGGCTGACGGCCGCTGGCTGCGCATGACCGGCAGCGCGACCTCCGAAGGCGGCTCGATCATCTTCCTGTCGGACTTCACCGCCATCAAGGAACGTGAGGAATCCTTGCGCCGCGCCAAGCGCGAGGCCGAAGCCGCCAATGCTTCCAAGACCCGCTTCTTGGCCAATATGAGCCATGAGCTGCGCACGCCGCTGAACGCCATCATCGGCTTCTCGGAAATCATCTCCGGCCAGTTCTTCGGCGCGCTGGGCAATGAACGCTACCTGGATTATTCCGGCGATATCCTGCGCAGCGGCCGCCACCTGCTGGCCGTCATCAACGACGTGCTGGACCTGTCCAAGAGCGAGGCCGGCAAGATGGTGCTGGCGGCGCGCGAAACCGACATGCGCGATGTGCTGGGCGACTGCGTTACCATGATCCGCGAACAATGTGCCGCCGCGGGGCTGACCCTGACGGTGACGGGCATGGAACATGAATTGCCCATGACCGGCGATGCCGCCAAGCTGCGCCAGATCTTCCTGAACCTGCTGTCCAACGCCATCAAGTTCACGGAAAAAGGCGGCCAGGTATCGCTGAATGCGCGCTCAACCGCGGACAGCATCGATGTCATCGTGACCGATACCGGCATCGGCATGGACCCTGAAGACGTGGAAATCGCCTTCCAGCCTTTCACCCAGGTCGATAACCGACTTGAGCGCCGCTATGAAGGCACCGGCCTCGGCCTGCCGCTGACCAAGGCGCTGGTGGATCTGCACAAGGGCAAAATCGTGATTGACAGTGCGCGGGGCAAGGGCACGCGCATCACGGTCAGCTTCCCGCGTGCGATCAGCGAAGAACTCCTGGAAGCGGTTTAGCTGGTTTCCTAAACCCTGGGCGTCGCCGTCAGGCCGGCGATATGTTCCTTGGCCGTCTGGATGGCACGCACAAATCCCACCGGATCGGCGATATTGGGCGTGGATACCGAATCCACGCCGGTGCCTTCGATCTTCACCGTGCCATAGTTGAAGATGCGGCCCAGGATCGACTGGTTCACCTTCACGCCCTCGATATTGGGCAGCGCGATCTCGTTGGTGCGCATGGACAGAAGGCCGTATTTTTCCACGAAACGGTGGCTGGTGATGCCGATCTCGGTCGACCATTTGTGGATCATCATCTTCAGGAAGGCGATCAGCCCCAGCACGAACAGCAGTCCCGCCGCCACCGTATAAGGATCGGGCTGCTCCTGCGCCTGGCCGAAGGCCATCACCAGCAGCAGCAGGGGAATGATCAGGAGCAGCCAGGCGGTGACGCTGTACAGGACATGGAAATGGGCGCGGGCTATGATGGTCTCGCCGTCGCCCAGCGACTTCTGGATATAGGACATGGCCTGCCTCCGCGGTGCGAAGACTGTTTTAAGCGATTTCCCGGCTTTGGCCTAGCGGTCGTCGCCGTGGTCGGGGAGAAGAACTTCCCGCACGCCCTTATGATTGGGGCTGGACACAACGCCTTCCTGCTCCATGCGCTCGATCAGGCTGGCGGCGCGGTTGTAGCCGATCTGCAGGCGGCGCTGGATATAGCTGGTGGATGCCTTCTTGTCCCGCGCCACCACGGCCAGCGCCTTGTCATACAGGTCGTCGCCGGAATTGCCATTGCCCTGGCCGAACACCGAATAGGGATCGTCGCTTTCCTCGTCCGGTTCCTCGGTGACGGCGTCCAGATATTCCGGTGCGCCCTGGGATTTCAGGAAGCGCACCACGTCTTCCACTTCATGGTCGGATACGAACGGGCCATGGATGCGCTTGATGCGCCCGCCGGCCGCCATATAGAGCATGTCGCCCTGGCCCAGCAGCTGCTCGGCGCCCTGTTCGCCCAGGATGGTGCGGCTGTCGATCTTGCTGGTGACCTGGAAGGAAATGCGGGTCGGGAAGTTGGCCTTGATGGTGCCGGTGATCACGTCCACCGAAGGACGTTGTGTGGCGGCAATCAGATGGATGCCGGCGGCGCGCGCCATCTGGGCCAGGCGCTGCACAGCGCCTTCGATTTCCTTGCCCGACACCATCATCAGGTCGGCGACTTCGTCCACCACCACCACGATATAGGGCATGGCGTCGAATTCGAGATTTTCGTCCTCATAGATCGGCTTGCCGGTCTCGCGGTCAAAGCCGGTCTGGACGGTGCGCTTGAGGACCTCGCCCTTGTCCTTGGCCTTCTTGACCCGTTCGTTGAAGGCTTCCACGCCGCGCACGCCCATCTTGGACATCTTGCGGTAGCGGTCTTCCATTTCGCGCACCGCCCATTTCAGGGCGACGATGGCCTTGCGCGGATCGGTGACAACCGGCGACAGCAAATGCGGAATGCCGTCATAGACCGACAATTCCAGCATCTTGGGATCGATCATGATCAGCCGGCACTGCTGCGGCGACATGCGGTACAGCAGCGACAGGATCATCGTGTTCAGGCCCACCGACTTGCCCGAACCGGTGGTGCCGGCCACCAGCAAGTGGGGCATCTTGGCCAGGTCCGCCATCAACGGTTCCCCGCCGATGGTCTTGCCCAGCGCCACGGTCAGGGGCGCGCGGGCCTTTTCGTAATCGCTGCTGGCGAACATCTCGCGCAGATAGACGGTTTCGCGCGTCTGGTTGGGCAATTCGATGCCGATCACATTGCGGCCCGAGATCGTGGCGATGCGGGCGGCCACCGCCGACATGGAACGTGCCACATCGTCGGACAGCGAAATGACGCGGCTGGATTTGACGCCGGCGGCGGGTTCGAACTCGTAAAGGGTGACGACTGGGCCGGGGCGTACCGCGGTGATGCGGCCCTTGACGCCAAAATCGCTCAGCACCGCTTCCAGCATGCGGGCATTTTCTTCCAGCGCCTCGTCGGACAGCGCATGGGTGTCTTTCACCGCGACCGGCTCGGCCAGCAGGCCCAGGGCGGGCAATTGGTAATCACCCGAAGCCAGGTTCAGCGCCGGCTGCTTGTCGGCGCGCTTGGGGGCGGCAATGCGGGCATCGCGCTTGACGCGGGTCTTCTGGCGCTCGGCCAGGCGGTTGGCGGCGATGGACGGACGCTCCTGGTCTTCCTCGTCTTCGACCGTGTCCAGGTGATAGGCGCCTTCGTCATCGTCTTCGTATTCTTCGCCGTCCTCGTCATCGTCATGATGGCCGAAATGGAAGTCGGGCTTCTTGATCAGGCCGACCAGCCACACCGCGCCGGCCGGAATGTTCTGGATGCCGCGCACGATGGGCATGACGCGCAGCCCGGTGGCCAGGAACGCCAGCGGTAGGCCTGCCAGCAGCAGGGTCAGCGGCAGAGCCCAAGCCAAGGCTGGCGTGTGCCAAACCTGCGCCGCATGCGCGGAGAGGCCCGTGGACGCGATGCCGATCATCCCGCCGCTGCCGGCCGGCAGGCTGGCGAAACGCGGCAGCATGCCAAGGCCCGCCGCCACGGTGATGGTGCCAAGGGGCCAGGCCAGCAGGCGCCACATGGCGTATTTCAGCGACTTGCCACGGAAGGCGCGTGTGCCCCACACAAACAGCGGCGCCAGGAAGGCCAGCGAGGCCCAGCCGAAAATCTGCAGCAACAGATCGGCCGCCACCGCGCCCAGCGGACCCAGCAGGTTGCCCACGTCGCGCAGATTGGCATTGTTCAGGCTGGCATCGTCGGCGGAATAGCTCAGCAACGCCACCAGCGCCGCGCCGGCCATCAGCATCAGGGCCAGCCCTGCGCCGCGCATCGCCACCATCCGCAGCAGCCGGTTCATGGCCAGCCTGGCATCGGCCAGGGCGTCGCTCATGGCGCTGCCCCGGGCGCGGGGGTGATAGACACCGCCGATCATCTTCGATTGCGCCATGCCAGAGCCCGCCCGCTAGAGAATTTCTCTCAGCCTTTCGAGTGCGGTCATAATGGTTGACAAGTCGTTAACAAGCGCCACACGGACATAGGAAAAGCCAGGGTTTGACTGGGTTTTTGCGGGATCAATTTCTCGCCCCATATAGGCCCCGGGCAGCAGCCGCACCCCCTGTTCACGCCATGCCCTAAGGGCAAATTCCTCGCCATTGCCGACGTCCAGCCACAGGAAGAATCCGCCCCCGGGCCGCTTCATGCGGTTGCCCAGGATGGCCTGCGCGGCCGCCATCTTTTCCTGATAGGCGGCGCGGCCCGCATGGACATGGTTTTCGTCGCGCCAGCAGGCGGCGCTGGCGGCCAGGATGGGCGTGGGCACCTGGGGCCCGGCGACATTGCGGAAGGCGCGGAATTTGGCGATCAGGTTGGCGCATCCCGCCACCACGCCGCTGCGCAAGCCCGGCAGGCCGAGCGCTTGGACAGCGAGTGGAAGCTCAACAGGCGCGAAAAACCGTTTGATTGGGCGAAGCGCGCCGTCATGGCGCAGACCGGCGGCGCATCGAACCAGATGTCGGCGTAACACTCGTCGGCCAGCACGATGAAGTCGTGGCGCTCGGCCAGCGTGAACAGCCTGTCCCAATAGGCTTGCGTCGCCACCGCGCCTTCGGGGTTGGAAGGCGAGCAGACATAGACAGCAGCAATGCGCGCCAGCACATTCTCCGGTAGCGCGGCGTAATCGGGCAGGAAGCCATTTTCCGCCAGCGCGGGGACGTAGAGCGGCTCGGCTCCGCAGGCCAGCGCCCCCGCCGCATAGACCTGGTAGAAGGGATTAGGCATCGCCACGATGGGCCGCTGGCCCGCCTTGCTTTGCGGCACAAACGGAAACAGCACGCTGAACAGGCCGTCGCGCGTGCCGTTCAGTGGCAGCACATGGCGGTCGGGGCTGATGCGTTCGGTGGGCAGGGCGAAGCGCGCGGCGACCCAGGCGGCGGCGGCTTCGCGCCATTCTTGCGTACCGGCGATCTGCGGATAATTGCCGAAGCGGGCCGCCTCCCGCGCCAGCGCCTCTTTCACGAAATCGGGCACCGCGCCGGACGGATCGCCTAGCGCCAGGCTGATGGGCGCCTTGCCAGGCTCCACGTCCTTCAGCAGCGCGGCCAAGCGCGCAAAGGGACCGTCGGGCAGGGCATCGAGGCGGGTGGGGTCGGACATGGCGCGGGAATGTACTTGCCCAGCCCTCTCAGTCCAAGCGGTAGCTCGAGCCCGGCATTCCGCCGGGCAACCAGCAGCATCTGCCAGCTTCCTTCCCCCTTTTGGCGCGAAGCGTCACCAAAGGGGGAAGGTGGCGCAACGAGATATCGGCGAAGCCGATTCGAGTTGCGACGGATGGGGGTTCACCAAAAGAAAATGGGGGCGCCATCTTTCGATGACGCCCCAGTCAGGGAGAAGTTACGTATGCTACTAGTCGTGGACGGTTTCGCCGTGCAGGTTGATGTCGAGGCCTTCGACTTCGACTTCGGGCGGCACGCGCAGGCCAATGACCAGGTCGATGGCCTTCAGGATGATGAAGGTCGCGATGGCGCAATAGAGAAACACCGCACCGACATCCTTGAACTGGGCAATCATCTGGTCGAAGTTGCCGTCCGTCAGCCAGCCACCCTTCGGATAAACCGAGTTGATGGCGCCCTTGGCGAACATGCCTGTCATGATCGCGCCGAGCGCACCACCAACACCATGCACGCCCCAGGCGTCGAGGCTGTCGTCATAGCCGACGGCCTTCTTCACCCAGACTGCCGAGATGTAGCAGACCACGCCGGCGGTGATGCCAATGATCAGCGCACCCACCGGATCGACAAAACCACTCGCCGGAGTAATCGCCACCAGGCCGGCAACCGCGCCCGAGATCATGCCCAGGACCGACGGCTTGCGGGCGATGATCCATTCGGAAACCATCCATCCCAGTGCGGCGGCGGCCGTCGCAATTTGCGTCGCAGCGGCCGCCATGCCGGCATTGAAGCCGGCAGTAACGGCGGAGCCCGCATTGAAGCCGAACCAGCCGACCCACAGCAGCGACGCGCCGATGACCGACAGGACCAGGTTGTGCGGCGACATGTTCTCGCTGCCCAGGCCGATGCGCTTGCCAAGGACCAGGCAGGTCACCAGCGCCGCGGTGCCCGCGTTCAAGTGCACCACCGAGCCGCCGGCATAGTCCATCGCGCCGGCAGTGCCCAGCCAGCCGCCGCCCCACACCCAGTGGGCGATCGGGCAGTAGACCAGCAGCAGCCACAGGGCCATGAACCACAGGAAGGCGCTGAACTTCATGCGATCGGCCAGGGCGCCCGCGATAAGCGCCGGGGTGATGATCGCAAAGGTCATCTGGAAGAACATGTAGACCGATTCCGGGATCGTCGGAGCGAGAGCCGAGATGCTGGTCAGTTTCATCGGCGCCAGGAACAGGTAGCTGAAGCCACCGATCCACGCATTCACTTCCGCGCTGGGATTGGGCGTGAAGGCCAGGGAGTAGCCGATCACCATCCACAGCACAGTGATCAATGCGGTGGCGCCGAAGCTTTGCGCCAGGGTCGCCAGCACGTTCTTCTTGCGGACCATGCCGCCATAGAACAGCCCGAGGCCCGGGATGGTCATCATCAGCACCAGCGCGGAGGAAGTGATCATCCAGGCGGTGTCGCCGCTGTTCAGTGTGGGCGCATCGGCCGCGAAAGCCGGCGTGGCGCCCAGTGCGGCGGCCAGAAATGCCAGGAGGGAGAGACACTTTGCGTTTTTAAGCATAGTTCCTACAGATTTGTTTCGTGTCTACTTAAAGCAAAAAGGGGTGCGGTTTTACCCGCACCCCCGTTTGCGTCAGGTCTTCGCGGCTTACGGGTTGTAAGCGCGCTCGCCATGCTCGGCGATGTCGAGGCCTTCGCGCTCGACTTCTTCCTTCACGCGCAGGCCGATCGTGAACTTGATCAGGCCGAACACGATCAGGCTGCCGATGCCGGACCACACGATGGTGGTGCCGACGCCCCAGAGCTGGGAGATCACCTGCGTGACCGTACCGGCATAGACCGCAGCGCCATTGGCGGTGTAGTCCACGACGCCCGCGCCACCCAGGGCCGGGTTCACCACGATACCGGTGCCGATGGCACCGGTGATGCCGCCGACGCAGTGGACGCCGAACACGTCCAGGCTGTCGTCATAGCCCAGCTTGTTCTTGATCACGCTGACAAAGAACAGGCAGATCGGGCTGACGATCAGGCCGAGCACGATCGCGCCCATCGGACCGGCAAAGCCGGCGGCGGGGGTGATCGCAACCAGGCCGGCCACGACGCCAGAGGCCGCACCCAGCAGGCTGGGCTTGCCCTTCAGGATCCACTCAAACGCCGGCCAGGAAATGCCGGCCGCCGCGGTGGCCAGGAAGGTGTTGGCCATGGCCAGACCCGCATAGCCGTTGGCTTCCAGGTTGGAGCCGGCGTTGAAGCCGAACCAGCCGACCCACAGCAGCGAAGCGCCGACCATGGTCAGCGTCAGTGAGTGGGGCGCCATGGCTTCGCTCTTGTAGCCAAGGCGCTTGCCGCACAGGATCGCGCCGATCAGCGCCGCGATACCGGCGTTGATGTGCACCACCGTGCCGCCGGCGAAGTCCAGCGCGCCCTTGGCCCAAATGAAGCCAGCACCAGCAGCGGTCGCATCGGCCGGATGGGTCGAGGCGAATTCCGGTCCCGGCCACCACCAGACCATGTGGGCGATGGGGAAGTAGACCAGGGTCGGCCACAGGATCGAGAAAGCGCAGATCGCCGAGAACTTCATGCGCTCGGCGAAGCCGCCGATCACCAGCGCGGTGGTGATCGCCGCGAAGGTCATCTGGAAGCAGACAAAGACGATTTCCGGAATGACGACACCGCGCGAGAAGGTCTCGACGTTGGTGGACGGGTCCACGCCCTTCAGGAACGCCTTGGTGAAGCCGCCGACCCAGGTGTTCAGACCGGCGCCATCGCTGAACGCTTCGGAGTAACCCCACAAGGCCCACACGACCATCACGATGCAGGTGATGACCAGGGTCTGGGTCAGGATGGACAGCATGTTCTTGGTGCGGACCAAGCCGCCATAGAACAGGGCCAGGCCGGGTACGATCATCAGCAGCACCAGCACGGTGGATACAAGCATCCAGGTGGTGTCACCCTTGTCCGGTACGGGCGCGGCGGCGGCAAAAGCCGCACCGCCGGTCAGTGCGAGCGTGCCAACGGCGGCAAGCGACGCAAGGCCCGCTTTCTTCAAAGTTTCAATTCTCATGTTTCAGTCCCCTTTGTGGACGGCTGTAAACCTTGCGGCTTAGAGCGCGTCACCATCCGTTTCGCCGGTGCGGATACGCACGACCTGCTCGAGCGGCGTGACGAAGATCTTTCCGTCGCCGATCTGGCCTGTCTTCGCCTTCGAGGTGATCGCGTCGACCACCGCGCCGAGCAACTCGCTCTTTACCGCCACTTCGATTTTGAGCTTGGGCAGGAAGCTCACGGCGTATTCCGCGCCGCGATAGATTTCCGTATGCCCCTTTTGCCGCCCGTAGCCTTTGACCTCAGTCACCGTCATGCCCTGAACGCCGAGCGCCGAGAGAGACTCGCGCACTTCATCGAGCTTGAAGGGTTTGATGATCGCCGTAATAAGCTTCATCTGCCGTCCTTCCGTGTTATTGCCAACGCCGGCCCCTCCCCCGAATGAGGGGGCCCGGCGTTAACGAGATATCAAGAAGCGGGCCAGTTTCCGGACGGACGGCCAAGGTGTTGGAAGCAAAAGCTTTTTGGCCAAAAATCGAGTCATTGTGACTCAAAAACAGGCATCCGGATTTGCCTGAATGTTATGCAAAAGCCGGTTTTTGCATATATTTTGTGCAAAGGATTTGGGCAGTGAAGCAGGCCGATATTTTGATCAGTGGTGGGGGCATGGTGGGCCTGTCCCTGGCATTGGCGCTCTCCCAAGGGGGCCTGAAGGTGGTGGTGGTGGACGTCGTCCCGCCCGCTGCGGTTCTGGAACCCAAATTCGATGGCCGGGTGTCGGCGCTGGCCTATGCCAGTGTGCGGATGCTGACGGCGCTGGGGGCGTGGGAAGGCCTGAAGCCCCATGCCCAGCCCATCCACGAAATCCTGGTCACCGACGGGCAGGCGGGAAAACCGGCTTCGCCTTTTTCACTCCACTTCGACGCCCAGGAAGTCGGCGCCGCTTCGCTGGGGCATATCGCGGAGAACCGGTTCATCCGGGCCGCGCTGCATGAAGCGGTGGCCAAACAGGCCAACCTGGAATTGATCGCACCCGCTTCGGTCAAGTCGCTGACGGTGGCGTATGGGCGCGCCGTGGCGCGGCTGGCGGACGGAGACGAAATTTCCGCCGCGCTGGTGATAGCGGCCGAAGGGCGGGAATCGCCGCTGCGTGAGCAGATGGGAATTCAAAAGATCGGCTGGTCCTATCCCCAGACCGGGATCGTCGCCACGGTCGAGCATGAACGCCCGCACAATGGCGTGGCCTATGAGCATTTCCTGCCCTCGGGCCCGTTCGCGATCCTGCCCATGACCGGCAACCGCTCGTCGCTCGTCTGGACCGAAGACAAGAAGAAGGCGCCGGGATTGCTGGCGCTGGATGAAGACGGCTTCAATGCCGAACTGTCGCGGCGGTTCGGACCGCACCTGGGCGCCACCAGATCGGCGGGACCGCGCTGGTCTTATCCGCTGTCGTTCCATCTGGCGCGCGATTTCGTGCGGCCACGCTTTGCGCTGGCAGGCGACTGCGCCCATGGCATTCATCCCATCGCCGGACAGGGCCTGAACCTGGGCCTGAAGGATGCCGCCGCGCTGGCCGAAGTTCTGCTGGATGCCGCGCGTCTGGGACGTGATATCGGGGCACTGGATACCTTGAAGCGTTATGAACGCTGGCGGCGGTTCGATTCGGTGGTGATGGGCGGCACCATGGATGCGCTGAACCGGCTGTTCTCCAACGATATCGCGCCGCTGCGCCATCTGCGCGATCTGGGGATGGGAATCGTCGACTCCATCGGCCCCGCACGGCGCTTCTTCATGCGTCACGCGGGTGGCGATGTGGGCAAGCTGCCGAAGCTCATGAAGGGCGAGGCGGCTTAACTTCACCTCCATGGCCGGCCTTGAGCCGGCCATCCAAGGCCGGAAGCTCCGTTGCCTGTTGATCTGGATGGGCGGGTCAGGCCCGCCCATGGCGAGGATTAGTGAACCGTCTTCTTCCAGCGCGCTGAAGCTCGTTCCCGCGCCGACATGCGGCCGCGCTCGGCGGCGCCGGCAAGGGCGGCGGGCAGATCGTCATAAAAGCGGCGCGCCACGGTGCCCACACGCTGGGCGCGCATTTCCTCGGCCTCTTCGCGGGTGGCGTAGACCTGGGCTTCAAACAGGTAATGGGTGGCGGCGCCGACCTTGATCTCCTGTACTTCTTCGACCTGCTCGCCGGCCACATCCAGGGCATGGCGGATATGGGCGGTGGAATCGGCCTTGTCACGCTCCTGCTGGGCGATGCGCGCGATATTGCTCTGGTCGAAGCGTTTCAGCCAGGGCAGGGCGAATTTGTAAAAAGCGATGCAGGCCAGGACGAATGCGCAGGCCCAGTAGACATTTGTCATTGGCTCAGCCCATGAATGCCGTGACCGCGCCTGAGATAGTCCTCGCTCTGCATTTCGGCAAGGCGTGAGGCCGTGCGGCGGAAGGCTTCGGCGCCATCCCCGCGCGGATACAGGAAATCGGGCGGGGCGGCGGCCGAACAGACCAGTTTCACGCCCTCGTCATATAAAGTGTCGATCAGCAGGATGAAGCGGCGGGCTTCGTTGCGGTTCTCCGGCGACAGTTCGGGAATGCGGTCCAGCAGAAGGCTGTGAAATTCCTGCGCCACCGCCAAAAAGTCCGCCGCCGCCAAAGGCTGGGCGCACAAATCGCGGAAATCAAAGCGCGCCACGCCGCGCATGGCCTGCGGCACCGGCACTTTGCGGCCCAGCACGGCAAGGCTGCAGGGTTTTCCGTGAGGGGTGTCAGTCAGGCGCCGCCAGGCCGCGTCCATGGCGGCATCGGCGGCCGGCCCCAGCGGCGTCATATAGACGGTGATACCGGACATGCGCTGCAGCCGGTAATCTGTGGGCCCGTTCAGCTCCACCACGTCCAGCCGCTCCTTGATCTCGGCGATGAAGGGCAAGAACAGCTGCCGGTTCAGTCCGCCCTCATACAGCCGGTCGGGCGGGGTGTTGCTGGTGGCGACGATGGTGACGCCTTCGGCGAACAGCCGGTCGAACAGCCGGCCCAGGATCATGGCGTCGGCCACATCGGTGACCTGGAATTCGTCAAAGCAAAGAAGCCGGGCCTCTGCCGCCAGGTCGCGCGCCACCACCGGGATGGGATCGCTGGATCCGGCGCGCTGGCGCTCGGCATGGATGCGGGCATGCACATCTACCATGAAGCGGTTGAAATGGGCGCGGCGCTTTTTCGAAACCTTGGCGGCGCCAAAGAACAGGTCCATCAGGAAGGTCTTGCCGCGCCCGACATCACCCCAGATATAGAGCCCACGGGGTGGCGGCGGCTTTTTGCCGAACAGAATGAAAGCAGGCTTTTGCGCCAGCGCCAGGGACAGTTCGTCCAGCCGGCGCACGGCATTTTCCTGCGCCGCATCGGCGCGAAGTTCACCGCGCGCCACCGTGTCCCGGTACTGGTCCAGCAGCATCAGAGCCCTGCGCGCGCCAGGGTGCGCCGCGCGCTGGCGGCATCCAGTGCTTCCAGCATGCGCCGATCCAGGGTCACGACACTGGCGCCGGGCTGGGCGGCAAAGGCGGCCAGCACCCGGCGGGCATAGGCGATTTCCTCCAGCGAGGGCGAGAAGGCGGCTTTTGCCGGGCCGATCTGGGTGGGATGGATCACGCTCTTGCCGTCGAAACCGAAGTCGCGCGCTTCGGCGCAGGCCTTGGCAAAACCGGTCATGTCGTCCAGATAGTTGTGCACCCCATCCAACGCGGTGATGTCGGCGGCGCGCGCCGCCAGCACGGTCTGGGTCATCGCGGCATGGATATTGATGCGGTCGGGGCGATGCCGGCCCACCATGGATGCGACCAGGTCATTGACCCCGAACATCAGGCAATCCACCCCGGCATCGGCGATGGCCAGGGCGTTGAACACCGCGCGCGGCGTCTCGATCATGGCCCACAGGGGCACGCCGTCCGCCTTGGCATTGGCAGCCTCGATGTCTTTGGCGCCGTAAACTTTTGGCAGCAGGATGGCGTCTGGCCGGGCCTGTGCCATCGCTGCCATGTCCGCGTCGTGGAACGGCGTGAAAGCGGCATTGACACGCACCACCACCTCGCGCGGAGCAAAACCTTTCAGCGCCGCGGCAGCGATATCGCGGGCGCGGGCTTTTTCTTCCAGGGCGACGGCGTCTTCCAGGTCCAGGATCACCACATCGGCGTCCAGGGTACGCGCCTTGTCCAGCGCCCTGCTGTTGGCAGCGGGCACGTACAGCGCCGTGCGGCGCGCCTTATACGCCTTCGACAAGGATGAATTCGCCCTGGCCGGCCTTGTCGCGGTATTCGCGGGCCTTGGTGTATTCGGGCGAATGATAACAGTCGTGCGCGTCCTGCAGGGAGGCGAACTCGATCACGACGTTGCGGGCGCGGGCCACCCCTTCCAGCACCTCGGTCTTGCCGCCGCGCGCCAGGAATTTGGCGCCGAAGCGTTCAAAGGCCGGCTTGGCGGTTTCGACATAGGATTTGTAGGTCTCGGGGTCATGCACGTCCACGCGTGCGATCCAATAGGCTTTCGGCATTTTGCGGATCTCCTTTAAATGGGCCGTGCTCACGCGGCGCGTAACAGGTTGCGTTTGACAAGCGATTCAGCGATCTGCACCGCGTTCAGCGCGGCGCCCTTGCGCAAATTGTCCGACACGATCCAGATGTTGAGGCCGTTATCGATGGTCGGGTCCTTGCGGATGCGGCTGACAAAAGTGGCGTCTTCGCCGGCGCATTCCACCGGGGTGACATAGCCGCCATCCTCGCGCTTATCGACCACCATAACCCCGGGGGCGGCGCGCAGGGCATTGCGGGCCTTGTCGGCGGTGACGGGCAGTTCGAATTCGATATTCACCGCCTCGCTGTGTCCCACGAACACGGGCACCCGTACGCAGGTGGCGGTCACCTGGATATCGGGGTCCAGGATTTTCTGCGTCTCCACCGACATCTTCCATTCTTCCTTGGTGATGCCGGAGTCCAAAAAGACGTCGATATGGGGAATGACGTTGAAGGCGATCTGCTTGGTGAACTTGCCCTGTTCGATAGGATCAGCCACGAACACCGCGCGGGTCTGGCGGAACAGCTCGTCCATCGCGTCCTTGCCCGCGCCCGATACCGACTGATAGCTGGACACCACCACCCGCTTGATCTTGAACAGGTCGTGCAACGGCTTGAGCGCAACCACCAGCTGGGCGGTGGAGCAATTGGGATTGGCGATGATGCCCTTGGGAATATCGGACAGCGCTTCCGGATTGACCTCCGGCACTACCAGCGGCACCTGCCGGTCCATGCGCCAGGCGCTGGAATTGTCGATGACGATGCAGCCCTGGGCGGCGATCCTGGGCGCCCATTCCTTGGCGATGGCGCCGCCGGCGCTCATCAGGGCGATGTCGGTGCCCGCAAAGTCATAATGCTCCAGTGACTTGATCTTCAGGACGCCGTCGCCGAACGAAACTTCCTTGCCGATGGACCGGCTGGAGGCCAGCGCCACTACTTCGGCGATGGGGAAATTGCGCTGGACCAGGATGTTCAGCATGGCCCGGCCGACATTGCCGGTCGCGCCGACGACTGCGATTTTGTAGGCCATCAGGTCCCGCCTTTATGGCCGGCAGCAATACTAAAATGCGGCGGTACGGGGAAGCGGCGTTATGAACCGGGGCGCCATTGCAGCTTGAGGGTGGGTCGGCCGCCATCCAGGCCACCGTTCACCCGCGGCAGCAGGGGACTTGTGGGGGCATACGCCTCCCATTTGCCGTCTGTCATGCCCAGCGTTTGGGCCGCCTCGTCGGTGTAGCGCATGGCATAGGGCGGCGATTCGTTGTCGGCCACGCGCAAGGCCTGCTGGTGTTCGGTGGGAAAGGCCTTGTTGGTCTGCGGCACCGGGTCGAACGCCAAAGCCGGGCCCGTTCCGGCAATCAGGGCCGGGATGGCAAGGGCGAGAAACCGCGGCAGGCGCATTCCAAAACAACGCCCAAAAAGGCGCGGTGTTGCATATAGGGGCAACTTCTTGAAAGTTCCCTGTTTACAAAAGCTTGGCGGGCGCGGGCGGTTCAGTTTATGGTCGGCGGGCTGGGAAAAGTCGAAGAGGGTCCTATGAAGTGCAAGACGTTGGCCGCCAGCGTGGCCGCCTTCAGCCTGCTGGCTGTGCCGGTGGCACAGGCGCGCGTAGCCGCCGCCTGCGCCAGTGCCGCGGAAATTTCCGCCATCCAGGTCGCCTCGGTGCAGCAGGAGCTGACCGATGCCGCCCTGGCCTGCGGCCCCAAGGCCGTGTCGCTGTTCAACAGGTTTCAGACCGTGTTCAACAAGGAGCTGCGCCGCTCCGACGCCACCATGCTCAAGATGTTCAAGCGCATGAACGGAAGCCGCGCCGGTGATGCGGCCTATGATTCGTTCAAGACCCGCGCTATCGCCCATGCCGAACAGCGCCGCACCAAGCCTGGCGCCCATGACAATTTCTGCAAGACCGCCGAAGTGGTGTTCGCTGCCGCGCTGGCCCCGGACAAGCCGGTGCTGGAAGATTTCGTTTCGGGCGTGCCGGTAAACGAAGCCAATCCGGTCGACAGCTGCGAGATCAAGGTGGCCGTGGCGCTGCAGGGCGTGCAGGCCGGCCCCGAAATCATGCCGACCCCGCGCCCCGATCTTCCGGGCGATGCCAGTTATCTGCCGTTCCCCGACAGCGGCAGCCACCAGCCTGCGGCTGCGGCTGTGCCAGCGGTTGGTCCCGCCCTTCGGCGCTAAGCGTATCTGAAATAGCGAACGGCGCGGCTCTCACGATCCGCGCCGTTTTCTTTGTCTATCACACAAAACAAAAAAAGGCCGGTCTTGCGACCGGCCTTTTTGCTTTCAGGTTTGAGCCGCTGCTTAGCCACCGAGGTCGATGACGGCGCCCGCGCGTAGGCGTGAGCCGGAGCGCCATTAAAGAACGCCGTGCGGGACAAACAAAAAGGGCGGACCGTGAGGTCCGCCCTTTCTGATTCAGTACTGGGCTGATCAGCCGCCCAGGTCGATGACGGCGCGGCGGTTCTTGGGCTCGCGCACGCCGGGGCCGGTCGGAACCAGCGGGTCGTGGAAGCTCTTACCTTCGATCGCGATCGAGTCGGCACCCAGACCCTGACGGACCATTTCGTCCTTCACGGAAGTGGCGCGACGGATCGAGAGCGCCTGGTTGTAGCGATCCGAGCCGACCGTGTCGGTGTGGCCGGTGACCATGATCCGGACGGAGCCCAGAGTCTTGGCGGCGGCAACAGCCTCGGTAACCGTGCTCTGCGCTTCCGCGGTGAGGTTCGACTTATCGAAGTCGAAGAACACGATGTACGTCTTCGCCGGCGGGGGCGGAGGCGGCGGAGGCGGAGGCGGCGGGGGGGGGGGGGGGGGGGGGGGCGGCGGGGGCGGGGGCGGCGGGGGCGGCGGCGGGCTCAGGAACCAGCGCAGGCCGAACAGCGCCACATTCTCGTGGATCGACGAGAGGTGGATGGGGGTGATGGCGGTGTAGGACGAGGCCAGGTTGAAGTCGCCCTGGTTCTCGCGATAGCGGTATTCACCGAACAGATCCACATCCGGCGCGATCGAAACGGCCAGACCGGCGATCGCCTGCCACTGGAAGGCGCTGTTGCCGCCGCGGAAGATGTCGAAGTTGGTGCCGACGGTGCGCAGCGAGCCGCGGAAGCCGCCGATGCCGACGCCGCCACCGACCGTGAGCTTCCACATGTCGCCCAGCGGGAAGTCATAGGTCAGGTTGACCATGTCGGAGGTGATCTGGTTGCCGCCGGTGGCGTTGAAGGCGCCGGTGCCGTTCAGCGAGGTGTCGTGCTGGGTAAAGGCCAGTTCGTTTTCCAGGCGCCAGCCTTCGGCCCACTTGTAGCCGACGGAAACCGCGCCGATGGCGCTGTCCTTGGAGTTGACCTTGGTGGCCGCGCCGCCGGTGGCGCCGTTGGTGCGGTAGTTGTAGCCGAGCTGGTTGTCCCAACCGCCGCCCAGACCCAGATACCAGCCATCGCCGGCCAAGGCCGGAGTGCTGAGAGCCGCGGCGGCAACAGTCGCCATGGCAAGCATACGAAGCTTCATTTTTCTACCCTCGCTTGAAAATACCGACCGACGGGAATGCCCCCATCCATGTCGTAGGAACCAATGTAGTGCTTATAACTGCGATCCGGGGATAAGTCTCCATCGCATATGCTGCTTTGCGGCAGCTAAGCACCACGTTTCCAAGGTTTTAGTCGGGGCCTGTGACACCATGGCCACAGACGGCTGTCGTGATTGATCCGGACGTACATTTCGCGGCACTGACAGATTTTCAGTAGGCTTGTGGCAGCAGGCGGGCCTTTTTTCATCGCTTCTTGATATAATATAGTAAAATCATATAGTTATGAAGAACTTGGGCGCTGGGTAAGGGTCAAAAATGTCTGATGCCGCACTTGGCCGCCTCCTTGCGCTGCTCGATCTGGAGAGCTTGGGCGAGGATGCTTTTTGCGGGACCTCGCCGGCCCAGCCTGCGATGCGGATTTTCGGTGGCCAGGTTCTGTCCCAGGCGCTGGTTGCTGCAGCGCGAACAGTCAATTCCCGGCGGCTTTGCCATTCCTTCCACGCCTATTTCCTGCGCCCGGGCGATCCCAAGGTGCCGATTCGCTTTGAAGTGGACCGGTCGCGGACGGCGCCAGCTTCAGCGCCCGCCGGGTGGTGGCGCTGCAGAATGGCCCGCAGATTTTCATCCCGGCCGGGTCTTTCCAGAAGGACGAAGCGGGCTTCGAGCACCAGTCCCACATGCCGGGGTGCCGCCGCCCGAAAGCCTGGAAGACAATCAGCAGGTGCTGTTGCGCGATGAAGCGCTGACGGGTGCGGCGCGTGAATGGGTGGCGCGCGAGCGGCCGTTCGAAATCCGCTCGGTGCTCAGCCGCGGGCCCCTGGGCACGGACAGGCCGGCGCGCGCGCCGCTGGACCATATCTGGATCCGGGCGCGGGGCGCCTTGCCCGACGATCCCATGCTGCACCGGGCGCTGCTGGCCTTTGTTTCGGACATGTCGCTGCTGGACACCGCGCTGTTGCCGCACGGCAAAAGCATCTTCTCCAACGTGCAGGTGGCCAGCCTTGACCACGCCATGTGGTTTCACCGCCCGTTCCGCGCCGATGAATGGCTGCTGTATGCGCAGGACAGTCCGTCGGCGTCGGGCGCGCGGGGATTCAACCGCGGCGCGATCTATACGCGCGACGGTGTGTTGGTGGCGTCGGTGGCGCAGGAAGGGCTGATAAGGCCGCGCTGACGCGCGTCCTTAATTTATTGGTGGGGGCGCATCCGCGCCCCGGGGGCCCGCTGACTAGGTGCAGGAGCTGGGCGCGGCGATCTGCGCGATGCGACGCGGCTTTGTGTAGAAATTGTTGGTCATGTTGATCGGCCCGGTGATCACCTTGGTGGTGGGCGAGGCGTAATTGTATGCCACTTCGGCGATGATCACGCTGCCATTGGTGGTCATCAGCGCCTGGGGCAGGGTGACCGTATCACCCACCGCGCGGCTGCCCGGCGTCAATGTGCCGGTGCCCGATTGCGTGCAGGTCCAGGCGACCTTGCCGGCCGTGGTGCTTTTGCTGGTGGTGTCATAGATCACGCTGGTGATGCGGATGGTGGGCTTGCCGGTCGAGCCACCCTGATAATAGGGATACAGGATGGTGCCGGCGGCGGCATAGACATTGGAGATGTCGCTGGTGCTGGCGGCATTGACCTGCGAGATCAGGTCGGCGGCGGTGGACGCCATCACGGACACGTCGGCGCGGCAAAGCAGCGCCAGCGAGGTTTCCACCACCCCGAAGAACATCGAGATAAGCAGCGGCAGCAGGATGGCGAACTCCACCGCCGCGGCGCCGTCCTCCGCCTTCCGAAAAGAAGCTTTGCGAAAGCCGCGCAACTTCATGCACAGCCCCCGGCATTGTTGTCATAGGGTTCATTGCGGAAGGCCGCCGCGGTGGCCAGAAGGTGGTAGTTGCCCGCCACATTGGCCATGAAATAGTTCAGCCCCGGCGTGAATACCGGCCATTTGTAGAACGCGCGCACCAGGACCACGTCACAGGCGTTGCCGACATTGAAGGCGGTCAGGGTCTTGAGGTTGTTGCCGCTGTCCAGCGGCGAGGAATTGGACGCGGCGCTGTAACCGCTGGGATAGGCATTGACATCGAACTGCAGGCTGCCGGAGGTGCAGTTTTTCAGCAGCACCGAAACCGCGTCGCAGACCTTGGTCTTGAACTCGGCCTGGGTCATGGCCACGCAGTTGCCGCCGCTGGTGGTGTAGCAGGCGGTCTGGCCAGTGCGCACCAAGCGTGCGGCATCGTTGACGGCATTCTGCAGTGCGGACTGGGCGAAGAACATGATGCCCGCTTCCATCGTGCCCATCAGCAGCACGAAGAACACCGGCGCGACCATGGCGAACTCGATCGCCGCCGATCCCTTTTTGGAATCGGCGCGCATCCGGTCGATGAGCTGCTTGCAGCGCGCGGAAAAACTCACGGCACGATTAAGCCTTTTGCCCCCGGGGCTTTTTAGGCCTTTGCCGGGATGAAACGAAGGCAAACAGGCTTTCATGCTGAACAAAGGGTTAAGCAGCGCCGCGCAAGGTGAGCGGAATGCGCGGCATTTTAATCAGTTGTTCAGCAGCGTTAACAGCCACTGCGATTTTGTTAAGGATTGCGTTACCAGCTTTGGCGAAAGCAACAGCATCTTCACTGTTTTGCCCTGAAAATACGGCCTCAAACGAATGGGCCGGCCATGCGCACGACACTGAATGTTTTCGCTGCAAAGCTGCGCGACTTCGCGCACTCCAGACGCGGCAACGTCGCCATGATGTTCGCCATCGCCATGGTGCCGATGGTGATCGCGGCCGGCGCCGGCCTGGACTTTGCGCGCGCCATGCTGGTGCGCCAGCAGATGACCGGTGCGCTGGACGCAGCGGCGCTGGCGGTGGGTTCCACCACCGGCCTGGACCAGGCCGCGGCGCAGGCGCTGGCGCAGAAATTCTTCGACGCCAACTATACCGTCGACAAGACGGCATTCGGCACGCCCACCGTCACCATTCCCAACAGCGGCTATAACAGCAACGGTTCGGTGCAGATCACCGCATCGACGCCGATGCCCACCATCCTGATGAAGCTGGCGGGCATCACCACCATGCCGGTGACCACCTCCACGACGGTGGTGTGGGGCCAGAGCAAGCTTTGGGTGGCGCTGGTGTTCGACAACTCGGGCTCGATGTGCCAGCCCGACAGCCAGCCTTGCGTCAACAATTCCAATACGGCCAGCAAGATCTATCAGGAAAAGGATGCGGCAAAGACCATGCTGACCAGCCTGAAGGGCGTCTCGACGGTCAGCGGCGACATCATGGTCTCCATCGTGCCGTTCAACCGCGAAGTCAGCATCGGCACCGCCAGCCCCAGCGCCAGCTACCTGGACTGGACCTTCTGGGAAGCGGTGCCCAAGGCCAACAACACCACCACGGTCACCGACACCTATGCGGTGCCCAACGTGCACAAGACCACCGGCAGTTCGCCCAACACGATCACCTTTTCGGCCTGGGGGCCTGGCGACAACTGTCCCTTTACCACCAGCAGCAACGGACAGATGAGTCCGTTCGGCTTTTATTGCATGCCGGATCCGACCAACGCCTCGACCAGCAACAAGGTGTCGTCCATCCCCAATTCGGGCACCTATAAGGGTTATATCTGCCCCAGCCTCGACAACGGCAACTACAACACCGAGCGTAACGACCGCTATTACAATGGCTGCTGGACCAGCACCAAGAACGGCACCAACAAGGTCATAGTGGACCAGGGCTCTTCCTCGGCCAGCTGCAATGGTTTCTCCGGCACCAACTGCAGCTGCAGCGGCTCCAACGGCAGCAGGGTCTGCAGGACGCAGGCCTGGACCCATACCTGGGTGCCCAACAACCACAGCACCTGGGGCGGCTGCATCACCGACCGCGTGCAGGACCTGGATATTCAGAACGGCAGCGTCTCGGCCAGCTTCCCGCCTGACAATCCCGTCTCCTCGCCCACCATTCCGGTCAGCAGCACCCAGTGCATGCCCGGCATCGTGACGCCCTTAAAGCCGAATTTCACCACGGCGGAAAACACTTATTTGAACGGCCAGATCGATGCGATGCAGGCCGGTGGTTCGACCAACCAGGCGATCGGTGTGGCGCATGGCTGGATGACGTTGACCAACAGCGCGCCGTACAGTCCGGGGGCGGTGCCGGCCAACACCACCCGCTACATCATCCTGCTGTCGGACGGCTTGAACACCCAGAACCGCTGGGTCGGCGATGGCTCGACCGAAGGCACGCCAGACGACGCCCTGATTGATGGCCGCCTCAGCTCGGTCTGCAGCGCCGCCAAATCCGACGGCGTCATCATCTACACGCTGTATGTGCATGTGAACGGCGGCGGCAATTCGGCGCCGTTGCAGGATTGCGCCAGCGACAGCAGCAAGTATTACGACCTGACATCGGCCAGCCAGATCGCCACGGCCTTTGCCGACATCACCAAGCAGATCACCAACGTGCGCGTGTCCAGGTAACATGAAGCTGGCCGGTGAAGTTCTGGATCAATTGCTCATCACACTGTGGCATGTGCTGCCCTGGCTGGCGGGGCTGGGCGTGGTGTTCGCCGTGCTGTCGCGCATCTCGCCCTGCAATGCCGGCAAGCCGTGGTGGGAAAAGCGCGGTCTGTTCACGGACATGGCCTACTGGATTTTCGTGCCCATTTTCACGCGCTATCTGCGCATCTGGGTGACGGTCTTCCTGACCATCTGGCTGTTCGGCATCAGCGATGGCCAGACCATCGCCGATTTCTACCTGCATGGTCATGGGCCGCTGTCACACCTGCCTTTGTGGGTGCAGGGCATTGTTTATCTGGTCGCGTCGGATTTCGCGCTCTACTGGATCCACCGTGGATTCCATCGCGGCGCATTCTGGAAATACCACGCCGTGCATCACGCGCCCAAGGACCTGGACTGGATCAGCGCGGCGCGATTCCACCCCGTGAACCTGGTTCTGGGCACCGCGGCGGTGGACATCACGGCGTTGCTGTGTGGCATTTCACCCGACATCTTCATCGTGCTGGGGCCGTTCAACACCATCACGTCTTGCCTGGTGCATGCCAACCTGAACTGGACCTTCGGCCCGCTGCGCTATGTCTTTGCCAGCCCGGTCTTCCACCGCTGGCACCACGCGGACTCGGTCCGCGACAAGAATTTCGCCAGCACTTTCTCGGCGTGGGACTGGTTGTTCGGCACCGCCCATATGCCGGCCGGCCAGTTGCCCGGCGGCTACGGCATCGACGATGCCGACATGCCCGAAGGCTTGCTCGCGCAGACGCTGTATCCGCTGGTGCAAAAGCCCAGCGAACCGGTCACGGCCTGATAAGTCCCGATTTAGTTGGTGTTCTTGGCTTCGGCGGTGGCCACGCCGCGGGCGGCGCTCTGGTGCGCGGCCGTCTGGCTGGCGGCGCTGTCATACGCCTTCTGGTCATCGCCCGGCATCGGGGTCGGCTCGCAGCGGCCGCCGGCGCAGTTCAATGTGACGCGCTGGGCGCCGCGATTGAGGGTCACGGTGCCGCCGGCGTTGTTGCCGGTGACGGTGATGTGGGTATTGAACACCTGGACATTGTCGCGGTTCAGGGCCACCAGGTTGGTGCGGCCATAACCCTTGCCCTGCACAAAGGCGTGACGGGCATCGATCATGGTGACGTCGGCGATGGTGGGATTGCCGACATACACGGTGGCGACCGGCGCACGGAAGGTGAGGGTGTGGACCTCGTCCAGAGCCAGGGACACGAACTCAGCCTTGGGCGCCACCGGCTTGGAGGCGGCGAAGGCCGGAACGGTGGCCATCAGGACGGCGGCGATCAGGGCGCGGCGCATGGGAATATCCGTCAGAAATTCGGGCTTAGACTAGGCCCGCGCCGTAAAAGAAGCCTTAAGCCGCGCGGGCGTAAAAGTGGCGTGTTTTCGCACCCAGAAGGCTCTTTCGTGCGCTTGTCCCCCCAGGTCCTGCTTCTGGTGCTGCTTGGCATGCTGGCCGGGATCGATGCCGGCTGGGCCGTGCTGGGACATTTCGCGCTGGACCTGGTCGGCTTCCTGCGCCTGGGTCTCTTGTCGCTGGTCCTGCTGGCGGCGGCGCGTTTCTACCAGACCCTGCGGCCCGAGCCGCGCCTGGCCGCCATGTTGTTCGGAACAGGCTTTTTGTGCGCCTTCTCGCTGGGGGCCAGCCTGCTGAACTATATGCTGCTGACCCGCGCCGGCGCCCGCATCGATGTGCCGCTGGCGGCGCTGGACCGGGCGATGGGCTTTGACTGGCCCGCCGCGATGGCGTGGATGGCGCAGCGCCCGCATTTGAACTTCGCTGCGCTGGTTGCCTATTCCTCGATGCTGCCGCAGGTGGCGCTGCTAACCATCGCGCTGGCGACGGTGGATGCGCCCCGCGTCTACCGCTTCTGTCTGGCGCTGGCGCTGTCGGCGCTGAGCTGTATCGCGATATGGAGTTTTGCACCGTCTTTTGGGGCTTTTTCGGTGTATCCGTTTTCCAGTGGTGACGCGGTTCTGGCGCTGGATCCGGCTTATGCGCGCGAACTGGTACGCCTGCTGCACGATGGCCCCGGGCTGATTTCACCGCATGACACAAAAGGCCTGATAGGTTTCCCATCTTATCACGCGGTGCTCGCGCTGCTGGTGATGTGGTTTGCGCGCGACATCAAGTTCCTGCGCTGGCCGGCACTGGTCCTGAATATCGCGGTGCTGCTCGCGACGCCGGTGCAGGGCGGCCATCACCTGATCGACGTGCTGGCGGCGTTTCCGCTCGCCGCGGGCGCGATTTTCATTACGTCGCCGCACAGGAATGGCGAAAGCGCGCTGAAAGCATCCGCCTTGGTAAACAAATTCGGAAAATTCACTATAACGCCGGTTCCAAAAGGCTTTTTTCGTATCACTCCGGAACAGAAGCCGGAGCCGGAGGCATCCGCGATTAAGTCGAAATTAAGCGGCGCGGCTTAGTGTGGCCACTGTCCGCAACGAGCGAAAAGATTTCGTCCGGGGTTGGGCATCCTAGGGTGTCACTAAAGTTGGAGACTATAATGAACATCATCTCGCGTTTCGTTCGCGATGAATCGGGCGCCACCGCCATCGAGTATGGCCTGATCGCCGCTCTCATCGCCGTCGTCATCATCACCGGCGTGACCGCCGTTGGTACCAAGCTGTCGACGACCTTCACCAACCTGTCGACCAACCTGAAGTAAGGTCCGTACAGGCGATTGTCTGGAACGGCCGCCCCGCAAAGGCGGCCGTTCGTTTTTTAGAAGTTTGAACATGGTTGCTGAAGTGTTGGTCCTGTTTGTCCTGCCGCTCCTGCTGGCGATTGCCGCAGGCTGGGACCTGGCCAGCTTCACCATTCCCAATTTCCTGTCGCTGATTTTGCTGGCGCTGTTCGCGGTTTTCGCGGTGGCCGCGCATCTGACGCTTCCCGCCATCGGCTGGCATCTTCTGGCCGGTTTTGTTGGTCTTTTCATCGGTTTTGCGCTGTTCGCGCTGGGCTGGATCGGCGGCGGCGACGCCAAGCTGTTCGCCGCGGTGACCCTGTGGCTGGGATTTCACGACATGGCGCCCTATGCGCTTGTGGCCAGCGTGTTTGGCGGCGCGCTGACTTTGGCGCTGATGGTGTTGCGCCAGCTGCCGCTACCCGATGTGCTGGCGCGCCAGGCCTGGATCAGCCGGCTGCACGATGCGCGTTCGGGCATTCCCTATGGCGTGGCGCTGGCCGCCGGCGCCTTCGCGCTTCTTCCGTGTACGGAAATCTTCCGGCTGGCCGCGACTGTTTAACGAAACCTTACGGCGCGGAACCAATTTGCGCGCGCCTTTTAATTACATTTGCCGCGAAATGGCGGCATCTCCCGGCCAATTGCAACGACGCCATTAAGCAAATTCTAAAGGGTTGCATGGTGAATTGTCACCAAAGGGAGCTTGCCCATCATGAATACCCAACGCCTTGTTGTGCTTGGTCTTGCGCTGGTTGCCGCCGGCGGCGCCGCATTTCTGGTGCGTGGCATGCTGGGCGGCGGCACGCCGCAGGTTGAAGCCAAACCGGCGCCCGTCATTCCGATGAGCGAAGTGCTTGTCGCCAACGCCAATCTCACGCCGGGCCAGGCCTTGTCCGCCGATCGCGTGCGCTGGGAAAAATGGCCGACCGCTTCGGTCGATCCGTCTTTCATCACCCATGACGCGGTCGGCAGCGAAGAAGCCGCCGTCAAGGGCACCGTGGTGCGCGCGCCGATCCTGTCGGGCCAGCCCATCACCCAGACCGCCATCGTGCATGGCGAAGCCTCGGGCTTCCTGGCCGCGACGTTGGGCGCAGGCATGCGCGCCATCTCGATCACCATCTCCGCCGATTCCAGCGCCGGCGGTTTCATTCTGCCCAATGACCGTGTCGATGTGATCGTCACGCGCCGCCCCGACCGCGATGCGCCGCGCGGCAGCGCCAAGACCTTGATCACCAACCTGCGTGTTCTGGCGGTGGACCAGACCTTCAAGCAGGAAAAAGACACCCGCACCGTGATCGGCAAGACCGCCACGGTGGAAGTCACCCCTGAACAGGCCGAAGTGATTTCGGCGGCGGCCACCACCGGCCAGCTCTCGCTGGCGCTGCGCCCGCTGAGCGAAAGCAATGTCGCGTCCAATGACGACGCCACCCGCAAGCACCGCAGCGCCACCGACGGCCCGGTTTCCGTGATCCGTTATGGCATGGCCGGCGGCGCCCGGCAGGAGAGCAACTGATGTTGTCGCGTTCGCTTTTCATCGCAGCCCTGCTGGCGCTTTGCGTCACCGGCGCCCATGCCCCCGCTGCCTTTGCCCAGGCCCGCTCCATCAGCGATGCCGGCGCCAAGGTCATGCAGATTTCCACGCGCGGCTCGGCCAGCCATCAGCGCATTACCCTGCCGCTGGACAAGGCGGCGGTGGTGCAGCTGGATGCCGATGCCCGTGATGTCCTGGTGTCCAATCCCGACCTGGTCGATGCCGTGGTGCGCACGCCCCGCCGCATTTTCCTCCTGGCCACCAAGGTCGGCCAGACCAACGCCTTCTTCTTCGACGCCACCGGCAAGCAGATCCTGGCGCTGGATATCCGCGTCGAGAAGGACGTGGTGGACGTGGCCAGCCTTATCAAGGCGGCCATGCCCAATTCCGCGATTCAAGTGCAGGCGCTGAATGACAATGTGGTGCTGACCGGCCAGGTCGCCAGCGCTCTGGAATCCAGCCGCGCGGCCGAAATCGCCGCCAAGTTCGCCGGTGACCCCAAGAAGGTCATCAACATGATCGGCATCGCCGGTGGCCAGCAGGTCATGCTGAAAGTCCGCATCGCCGAAATGGACCGCAACATCGCCAAGCAGTTTGGCGTCAATCTGTCAGCCGCCAAGATCGTCGGTATCCATGGGAGTACCCCGCTCGTGGCATCGAGCGCCAACCAGTTCAACCTGGTGGGCCAGGCGCTGAGCGATCTGTCGGGCGGTCAGTTCGGCCAGGTCTGCGCCAACGGCTCCAGCAACAACAATCCCTTCGGCACCCTTCTGAATGGCGGCAACTGCCAGATCCAGAACAATGTCCAGGGCCAGTTGCAGGCGCTGGAGCGCGTCGGCCTGGTGCATATGCTGGCCGAACCCAACCTGACCGCGGTCAATGGCGAAACCGCCAAGTTCCTGGCGGGCGGCGAATTCCCCGTGCCCGCCAGCCGCGACCGCGACGGCAACGTCACCGTTGAATTCAAGCAGTTCGGTGTCGGCCTGTCCTTCACGCCAGTGGTCGTGGCCCCGGGCCGTATCAGCCTGCAGCTGTCCAGCGAAGTCAGCGAACTGTCCAACACCGGCGCCTTCACCTTGTCCGGCGGCAACACCACGCAGGGGCTGACCATCCCGGCCCTGACCGTGCGCCGCACCCAGACCACGGTGGAATTGCCCTCGGGCGGCAGCTTCGCGGTGGCCGGCCTGATGCAGCACAACACCAAGCAGGTGATCGACGGCTTCCCCGGCGTGAAAGACCTGCCGGTGCTGGGCGCCCTGTTCCGCAGCCGTGACTTTGCCGATGACCAAACCGAACTGGTTGTTCTGGTCAGCGCCTATCTGGTCGAGCCCAACGCGGAATCCGCCTTCCAGTCGCCCACCGACGGCTTTGTCGCGCCGTCCGATCCCGAAACCCTGCTCTTGGGCCGCCTGAACGCGACCTACAAGAGGAAAGACGAGAAGCCGGTCACGCCCGTGGCCTCGGCCCCCGTCGGCTTTGTCGTGCGCTAAGGAGAGGTTCCCATGAACATCACCAACCTGCTGCGTGCCGCCGCCCTGATGTCGGTCCTGATTGCCGGCAGCTGCTCGACCGCCCGCGAAGACGGCAACTTCTATTCCGAAGACGGCGCCGCCAATCACCCCATCACGGTGGAGCCCAGCTATCAGGACCTGAAAGTCGGCTTTGGCGGTCCCGCCGGCATGTCGCCCGACGACGCCATGAAGTTCGATGCTTTCCTGGCCGACTACCGCGCGCACGGCAATGGCAGCCTGGGCATCAGTGTGCCCAATGGTGCGCCCAGCCGCGCCGCCATCACCTATTTCGCCGAGCGCGCCGCCGCCACCGGCATCAGCCGCGACAAGATCCTGGTGTCCACCCATGACGTGGCCAATGGCGACTGGCGGGTGGATGTGAATTACATCTCCTATACCGCCCGCGCCGACAATTGCGGCCGCGACTGGTCCGACGACCTGGCCTATACGATGGATAATCGCACGCCGGCCAATTTCGGCTGCTCGGTCCAGCATAATATCGCCGCCATGGTGGCCAATCCCCGCGACCTGCTGGGTCCGGGTGCGATGGGTCCGGTCTCCACCGCCCGCCGCGCCACCGTCATGGATCACTACGAAAAGGGTGAAGTCACCCAGGCCGACAAGCGCACCGTGGACAAGGCGACCGAACAGTCCGCCGAAGCCTCGAGCGTTGGCAACTAAGACCGGGAACGCCGATGAGCACCAAGCCTCCGCCAGTGGAAAGTTTCGGCGCCGCGCCGCATGAACGGCCGGTCCCGCGCATTTCCATCCATGCCTTCTGCGAATTTCCCGACACCGGCGCCGCCTTGCAGCGCGCCGGCGGTGACCGCCGGCTCAGCAAGGCGCACCTGCAAGTGCAGCTGGGCGGGGTCAATGCCGCCATCGAGCATTACAATGGCCAGATCACGCCCAACCTGCTGATCGTGGAAACCAAGCTGAACGGCGCCGAAGCGCTGAACGAGCTGGACCGCCTGGCGGAAGTCTGCGATCCGGCGACCAAGGTGATCGTGGTGGGCCGCGTCAATGACGTGGAGCTGTACCGCGAACTGATGCGCCGCGGCGCCTCCGAATATCTGGTGGCTCCGCTGGAGCCCCTGCAGCTGATCGAAGTGATTTCCGGGCTCTACCTGGACCCGGGCGCCTCGCCCATCGGACGCGTCGTGGCCGTGGTCGGCGCGCGCGGCGGCGCGGGTTCCTCCACCCTGTCGCACAATATCGGCTGGTGCATCGCCGAGGAATTGCACATCAACACCACCATCGTGGACCTGGACCTGCCGTTCGGCACGGTCGGCCTGGACTTCAATGATGAAGCCAGCCAGGGCGTTTCCGATGCGCTGAACGCGCCCGAACGGCTGGACGATGTGCTGCTGGACCGCTTGCTGCTCAAGCGCGGCGATCACCTGTCGCTGTTCACCGCGCCCGCGGCGCTGGAGCGCGATTATGACGCGGTGCCCGAATCCTATGAAGCGGTGATCGATGCGGTGCGCCAGACCACGCCTTGCGTGATCCTGGACCTGCCGCATGGCTGGCAGCCCTGGATCAAGGCCACCCTTTTGGCAGCCGATGACGTGGTGATCGTGGCCACGCCCGACCTGACATCCTTGCGCAACGCCAAGAACATCATCGAGCTGGTCAAGAATGCCCGCCCCAACGACACGCCGCCGCGCCTGGTGATCAACCAGGTCGGCATGCCCAAGCGCCCGGAAATCCCCTCCAAGGATTTTGCCGAGACCATGGGCATCGATCCGGCCGCCATTATAGCGTTCGAGCCGGCCCTATTCGGCCAGGCCGCCAACAACGGCCAGATGGTGATCGAACTGGCGCCCAAGGCGCCGGTGTCCGAAGCCGTGCGCCGGCTGTGCCGCACCCTGACGGGCCGCACCATGCAGGGCGCTGCGTCGCGCAATTCGGCGTCCATCTTCTCCTTCCTCAAGGGCAAGAAGCAGGCCTAAGCACCCATGTTCGGCAAGCGCACCGCTCCTGAACCTTCCTTCGGCAAGCCCGCCACGCGCGAGCCGGTGAATGCGCCGCCGCGCATCAACGCGCCCGCCGCCGCCGAAGCGCCCGCCGCGCCGGCGCCCAGCACGCTGTCACCGCTGGTCCCCACCTCGGCCAAGCAGGCGGCGCGGGTGATGACCGACAGCCGGTCGGACGATTACTACCAGATCAAGTCGACCATCTTTAACGCCCTGATCGACACCATCGACCTGGCGCAGCTGGCGCAGCTGGATCCGGATTCGGCGCGCGAGGAAATCCGCGACATCGTCAACGAGATCATCTCGATCAAGGCGGTGGTGATGTCCATCGCCGAGCAGGAACACCTGCTGCAGGACATCTGCAACGACGTGCTGGGCTATGGCCCGCTGGAGCCCCTGCTGGCCCGCGACGACATCGCCGACATCATGGTCAATGGCGCCAACCGGGTCTTCATCGAAGTCCAGGGCAAGGTGCAGCTGACCAATATCCGCTTCCGCGACAATGCCCAGCTGATGAACATCTGCCAGCGCATCGTGTCGCAGGTCGGCCGCCGTGTCGATGAAAGCTCGCCGATTTGCGATGCGCGCTTGCTGGACGGTTCCCGCGTCAACGTCATCGGCCCGCCCTTGTCGCTGGATGGTCCCACCCTGACCATTCGTAAGTTCAAGAAAGACAAGCTGACCCTGGAAGACCTGGTCAAGTTCGGTTCCATCAGCCCGGACGCGGCGCGCGTCCTGCAGGTGATCGGCCGCTGCCGCTGCAACGTCCTGATCTCCGGCGGTACCGGTTCGGGCAAGACGACGCTGCTGAACTGCATGACCGCCTATATCGACACCGAAGAGCGTGTCATCACCTGCGAAGACGCCGCCGAATTGCAGCTGCAGCAGCCGCATGTGGTGCGCCTGGAAACCCGCCCGCCGAACCTGGAAGGCCAGGGCCAGATCACCATGCGCGATCTGGTGCGCAACTGCCTGCGTATGCGTCCGGAACGCATCATCGTGGGCGAAGTGCGCGGACCCGAGGCGTTCGACCTGCTGCAGGCCATGAACACCGGCCATGACGGCTCCATGGGGACGCTCCACGCCAACAGCCCGCGCGAAGCCATGTCGCGCCTGGAATCCATGATTACCATGGGCGGCTTCTCGCTGCCGATGAAGACCATCCGCGAGATGATCGTGGGTTCGATCGACGTCATCATCCAGGCCGAGCGCATGCGCGACGGTTCGCGCCGCATCACCCGCATCACCGAAGTGATCGGCACCGAAGGCGAAGTCGTCATCACCCAGGACCTGGTCACCTATGAGGTGCAGGGCGAGGACGAGACCGGCCGCCTGAAGGGCAAGCATATCGGCACCGGCATCGTGCGCCCCAATTTCTGGGAACGCGCCCGCTACTACAATCTGGAAAAAGAGCTGGCCGACGCGCTGGACAAGGTCAACCAATGATCATCCTGGTCGGCATCCTGTTCGCGCTCGCGCTTGGCGGCGCGGCGTTTGCCTTTACCGGCGGCGACGAAAAAACCCAGAAGCGCGTCGCGGCGGTGGCCAAGCCCGAAGGCAAGACGCGCGGCCGCACCATGACAGCGGCGCAGGAAAACGCCCAGAAGCGCAAGAATGTCGCGGCCATGTTGAAAGACGTGGAAAAGAACCGCGCCGCCAAAAAAGAAAAGCCCACCATGCGCCGGAGGCTGGAGCAGGCGGGGTTCCCCAAGACCTCGCCGCGCAGCTTCTGGATGATCTGCGGCATCATGGCGGCGATGGCCGCCAGCCTGGCCGTCGCCACGCACCAGCAGCCGCTGATCATCGCCCTGGCGGTGTTCGTGGTGGGGCTTGGTTTGCCGCGCTGGGTGCTGGGCTTCCTGACGGCCCGCCGCAAGAAGAAGTTCACCGAGAATTTCGCCCCCGCCATCGACGTCATCGTGCGTTCGGTGAAATCGGGCCTTCCCACCAACGAGGCGCTGCGCATCGTGGCGCGCGAGGCGCCAAACCCGGTGGGCAGCGAATTCCACAACCTGGTGGAATCCACCAAGGTCGGCGTCACCATGGAACAGGCGCTCAAGCGCATGATGGAATCCATGCCCACCCCGGAAGTGGGCTTTTTCGCCATTGTAATGACGATCCAAGGCAAGTCGGGCGGCAACCTGTCCGAAGCCCTGGGCAACCTGGCGTCCGTGCTGCGCGACCGCAAGCGGCTCCAGGGCAAGATCAAGGCGATGTCGTCGGAAGCCAAGGCGTCGGCCATGATCATCGGTTCGCTGCCGCCGGCGGTGATGACGCTCGTCTATGTCACCACGCCCGGCTACATCAGCAAGCTGTTCACCGAAAAGCTGGGCAACCTGATGCTGGCCGCCTGCGTGATCTGGATGATGACCGGCATCATGGTGATGCGCAAAATGATCAACTTCAAGCATTGAGGAGGCGCTGATGGGCAATCTGATGGACCTCCTGTTCGACAAAAGCTTCCTGATCACCCTGTTCGTGGGCATCCTGGCCTTCGCCACGGTGGTGACCCTGGGCATTCCGCTGCTGGAGACCAACGGGCTCGACGACCGCCTGAAGTCGGTTGCCAAGCGCCGCGAGGAATTGCGCGCGCGTCATCACGCCACCCTGAGCGCCAAGCGTGGCGCGCTGCGTGTCGAACCGACGAGCTACATGAAGGCCACGCTGGACCGCTTTAAGCTTGGCAATATCCTGGAAGGCGAGAACAGCCGTGAAAAGCTGGCCAGCGCCGGTTACCGTGGCCAGGCGCCGCTGATCACCTTCATGTTCTTCCGCTTCGTGATGCCGCCGGTGCTGTTCGGCGTCACCCTGTTCTATACCTTCCTGATCCTGCACCTCAGCTGGACGCCGATGATGAAGATCTGCGCCGCCTTTGTGGGCGCCGCGCTGGGCTTCTATTTGCCGGACCTGTTCGTCAACAACATGATCCAGCGCCGCCAGCAGTCGATCATGCGCGCTTTCCCCGATGCGCTGGACCTGATGCTGATTTGCGTGGAATCGGGCATGTCGATCGAAAGCGCCTTCACCCGTGTCGCGGCCGAAATCGGCAGCCAGTCGGCCGAACTGGCCGAGGAGCTGGCCCTGACCACTGCCGAGCTGAGCTATCTGCCCGATCGCCGCCAGGCCTTCGACAACCTGGCCAAGCGCTGCGGCCATCCCGGCGTGAAGTCGGTCGCCACCGCCCTGAACCAGGCCGAGAAATACGGTACCCCGCTGGGCCAGGCGCTGCGCGTCACCGCCACTGAAAACCGCGAAATGCGCATGCAGGATGCCGAACGCAAGGCGGCGTCCCTGCCGGCCAAGCTGACTGTGCCGATGATTATCTTCTTCCTGCCGTGCCTGTTCATCGTGATCCTGGGACCGGCCATCATCCAGATCCGCGCCACACTGCATTGACCGGGCGGGTCTTTTCCGCCGTGAGTTCGTCGCGCCGTCGCTCGTGTACTTAGTACACGTCGCTAGGCGCTCCTGCTCACGCCACAAAATCCCTCGCGCCTATGAGCGGCTGGGCAAAGAAAAGAAAAGGCGCGGGAGCATCCGCGCCTTGATTGTTTCCGCAAGCACAGGGCAGTCCTCCTCGACGCGCGTGAGCGCGTAGACGGGAGGTGGCTGTAGCGGCCTGGGCCAGCGAAAGCCGGAGGGGTTTAATAAGCGCTGGAGCTGACGCGTAGGGCCGGGACCTGGTCCTTCGGCTTGGCGGCAACAGCGGTTTTGGCGGGCGCCGGCGGCACCACCTTGGGCGTGGGCGCGGCGGCGGCCTTGACCAGGGCGGGCGGCAACACATGCGGGGCGGGGGCCTTGGTCTGGGCGGCCTTCACGGGCGTCTTCTCCGGCAGCACATGCGGGGCAGCCGGCTTGTTGGCTTCCGCCTTGGCGGCGGCGATGGCGGCGGGCTTGTTGGTCAGCTGCTTGGCCAGGGCTTCGGCGCGGGCCTGCAGGTCTTCGGCCTGGTTGGCGGGCGTCGCGGCGCTCTTCACACCGGGCGCGGTCGCATTGACCGGCACGGCTGCGGGCTTGGGGCTTTCCGAACGGGCGGTGCTCATGTCCAGGGCGTCGCTCTTCTTCGGTTCTGCCTTGGCGATGGCCTTCCTGGGCCCCAGCGGACGAGGCGCCTTGGCGGCGCTGATCGCCGGGCCCAGCACGGGACCTGCCATGGGATCGCTGGGCACGCGTTGCATCACCACACCTGCGGGCGCGGCCTGACTCATTTGAGGGGCCATCTGCGGGGCGGCATCGATCACGCCATTGTTGGGAGCAGCCAGCTGGCGCGGCGCATTCATGTTCGCGCCGGGCATCGGCGCAGGATTGTTGGGGGCGCTGCCGGCGGCTTCCGGCGCCATGGAACGGATCAGGGCGATATTGGCCGCGATCTTGGTGTCATGGGCGCTGGCATTGGCGATTTCGGCGCGACCGGCCAGGTTGCGGGCCATGGCCGGATCCTTGGCCAGCATGCGCGACAGGGCATAGTTGCTCAGCACACTGGGCTCGCCCGGCTTCAGCGCCAGGGCATGTTCATAGGCGATCTGCGCGTCCTTCTGGTTGCCCAGCTGGTCATAGGCCACGCCCAGGGCCGAAGCCACGGTCCAGTCCGTGGGCTGCAGCTGGCCGGCGCGGGTCAGGAAGTTCACCGCATCCTGGGCGCGGCCCATGGCGGCAAGGGTCTTGCCATATTCGCTCACAACGCGGGCATCGTCGGACGCCACCATCATCAGCTGCGACAGGTGCCTGATCGCTTCGGGATAATTGCCCGACAGGCGCAGTGCCTGGGCTTGCTGCACACTGGTTTCCAGGTCGGTGGCGGGCGCCGGTTCGGCTTTGGCCGCGGCCGCCTTGTCATCCTTGGCGGGCTTGTCGGAGGAGAACCAGCCGGCATGGGCGGAAGAGCCCAGCAGCATGGTGGCCAGGACAAGACGGGTGGCGGGCTTGAAAGCCATTGGGGGGCAGCCTCAAAAAACGCTGCCGCAACAGTGCCAGCACCCAGTCAACAAACCCTTAAGTATATCGGGCCATATAGAAGCATGCGGATTGGGTCGTTAAGAGTTGTTAAGCGCCCCACTCCTGACGCAATAAAGGATTAACACTTCGGATCATGTCGCAGCGTCTGGCCGCCTTGATCGCCCTGCTCGCCTTTGCGGCGCTGGTGATGGGCGCGCTGCTGACGGGCGGCAAGCTGGGGCTGGAGGATTCCGCGCCGGCTCGCATTTCCTTCCAGATCGCCACCGGTTCCACCGAAGGCGTCTATTTTCCCGTCGGCCAGGCCATGGCCGGGGTGATCAGCCACCCCCTGGGCGTGGGCCGCTGTGACACCGCCACGGTGTGCGGTCCGGCCGGCGTGATCCTTTCGGCCCGCACCAGCCAGGGCGCTGCCGACAATCTGCGTGCCGTCAACAGCGGGGCGGTGGATTCGGGCATCGCCGATGGCGATGTCATCGCCGCCGCGGTGGCGGGCCAGGGCGCCTTTCGCCGACCGGCGCGGCACCTGCGGGTGATCGCCGCGCTGTTTTCGGAAGAAGCGCATCTGGTGGTCGCCGTCAAATCCAGCATCCAGTCGGTGAACGACCTGCGCGGCAAGCGTGTGTTGCTGGGGGCGCCGGGCAGCGGCGGGGTGGTGCGAAGCCGCGCTATCCTGAATGCCTACCGTGTCCGGGTGCGCGAGATCGTGTCCGACGACGCTGCCGCGCAGCTTATGCGCGACGGCAAGATCGATGCCTATTTCACCGTGGCTGGTGTGCCGCTGGATTCGGTGAAGAGTCTATTGGCCGATCATGTGGCGCGGCTGGCGCCGATTGATGGCGAAGGCCGCGAGCGGCTGATCCAGCAGGTGCCGCAGCTGGAACATGCCGTCATTCCCGCCGGCGCCTATCCGGGCGGGGGCGGCGCGGTGGAAACCGTCGCCACCCGCGCTTACTGGGTGACGCGCGACAGCGCGCCCGATCCGTTGATCTATGGCATGGTGCGGGCGCTGTTCAATCCCGCCAACCAAAGCGCATTGGCCGCCAGCCATCCCAGCGCGCGCGGCATCGGGCTGGAAAGCGCCGCGTCCAACCCCGGTGCGCCGTTGCATCCCGGCGCGGCGCGCTTCTATCGCGAGAAGGGCCTGTTCTCCGGCGGCGCCGAGTAAGCGCCGAAAATCGGGCCAAACAAAAATCAGGGAAGCCCGGCTTCGATTTCGCTTTCGCAGACCTTGCGCCATTCCTGCATGGCCGGAAGCGCCAGGATACGATCCATATAGGCGCGCGCGGCGGCAGGCACCGCCACGCCAAAGGTTTCAAAGCGCGACACCACGGGCGCATACATGCAGTCCGCGATCGAGAATTGTCCGAACAGGTAATCACCCTTGTGGGCGGCCAGCGCCTCTTCCCAGGCGGCAATGATGCGGGCGATCTGCTTCTGGGTATCCTCGCGCAATTCCGGCAGCGGCTTTTTGCGCGCGAAATCCATGCTCAGCTGGTCGCGGACATCGGGAAAGCCCGAATGCATTTCCGCCGCATAGCTGCGGGCAATGGCGCGGGTATCGAAGTCGGTGGGCCACAACCCGGCTTCGGGGTGGCGTTCGGCCACGGCTTCGCAGATCGCCAGACTGTCCCACACCGTCAGGGTCTTTCCAGCGTCCTGTATCTGCAGCACCGGCACCTTGCCGGCGGGCGAGAATTTCAGGATCTGTTCTCTGGTCGTGGGGGCCTCGGTCTTGCGCAGGCGGATATCCACCGTCTCGAACGGCGCGCCCGTGGCTTTCAAGGCCAGGAAGGGGCGCAGGCTCCAGCTCGACCAGCTGCGGGTACCGACAATCAGGGTATAGCGGGCCATCCGTGTGTCCTTGCGGTAGGGTCCATCGATTCATAGAGTCGGTATCAGCAAGTTGTAAGAGCCAATTATGCATCCAAGCCTTGTGAAAAGCGGCGCCAAAGCCATTCCCGTCCATGCCGTGACGGCCAAGGATGCGCGCGGCTTCCTTGCCAGGCAGAAGCGCGGCGGCTTGGTGATGGCGTCCGGCTTTGCAGGTAGCGCCGGTGCGCTGGCGGCGCTGCCCGATGCCAAGGGAGGCATTGCCGCGTGGGTGCTGGGACTGGGCGATTCCCGAGACGCTTTTGCGCTGGCCGCGGCGGCGGAGAAGCTGCCGGCCGGGACCTACAAGCTGGGCGAGGTCCCTGACTTTTGCGGCGGCGCCAATGCGGCGCTGGCCTGGTTGATGGGTGGCTACGGCTTTGACCGTTACAAGAAGAAAACCGCCAGGGCAGCCAGGCTGCTGGTGCCCGCTGGCGTGGACGGCGAAGAAGTCTCGCGCATCGCGCAGAATGTTTTTCTCGCCCGCGATCTGGTGAATACGCCCGCCAACGACATGGGTCCCGCCGAGCTGGAAGCGGCGGCGCGGGCGCTGGCAAAAGGACATGGCGCAAAAGTCACCGTGCTCAGCGGTGCGGCGCTGGCGAAGAATTATCCCTTGATCGCGGCGGTGGGCATGGGTTCTCCGCGCGGTCCGCGGTTGATCGAAATCACATGGGGTAAGGGCCCGCTGGTGACCCTGGTCGGCAAAGGTGTCTGCTTCGATACGGGCGGCCTGGACCTGAAACCATCTTCGGCCATGCTGACCATGAAAAAGGATATGGGCGGGGCGGCTTGTGTGCTGGCGGTGGCCGGCATGGTGATGGGCGCCAAGTTGAATTTGCGCCTGCGGGTGTTGATCGGGGCGGTGGAAAATTCGGTTTCGGGTGCGGCGATGCGGCCGGGCGATGTTTTCAAAAGCCGCAAGGGCCTGACGGTGGAGATCGGCAACACCGATGCCGAAGGCCGGCTTGTGCTGGCCGATGCGCTGGCCGATGCCGATGATGCGAGCCCCGAATTGATGATCGATGTCGCCACCCTGACCGGTGCTGCCCGTGCCGCGACCGGCATGGAGCTGCCGCCCTTTTTCACCGATGATCACCGCCTGGCGGCAGACCTGGTGCGGCTTGGCCATGCAACACAGGATCCGCTGTGGCAATTGCCGCTGTGGCGCGGCTATGAGGACACGCTGACAAGCCGGGTCGCCGATCTCAACAACAATCCGGCTTATAATTACGCCGGGGCCATAACCGCGGCGCTGTTCCTGAACCGGTTTGTCACGAAAACCAGAAGCTGGGCGCATCTGGATATTCCCGCCTGGATCGACCGCGCCAAGCCGGGCCGTCCCATCGGCGGCGAGGCCAATGGCGCGCGCGCGATCTATGCGCTGCTGAAGGAGCGTTATGGCGCGTCTCCCCCTCGGCGCGGAGCGCCTGGAGGGGGAGGTGCCCGGTCCATAGCAACAGCGTATGGACGCGCCCGCGCTGCGAAAGGCGGAGGGGGCTAAATGGAGTTCGACAAGCGCGTTACGCCCGCCAAGCCCGAGGTTGCAGCGATGCACCTGAAGGGCAAGGTCGAAGCCGCGCGTTTTGTCGAAGGCCAGACGGTCATAGCGGGAACCGGCCGTGTCTCGCTGCATGCCGCGCCCTCCGGCACCTCCGAACAGGTCAGCGAGATTTTGTATGGCGAGGCCTTCACCATCTATGAGCGGGGGCCGGGCTGGGCATGGGGCCAGGCGGAACGCGACGGCTATGTCGGCTATGTCACGGGCGGTGTACTGGATGTGTTGCAGGGCCCGGCAAGGACCAATGCCCGCATCAATGCCCTGATGGCGCCAGTCTTTTCGCAACCCAGCATCAAGTCCGCGATCTTCGATTTCCTGCCCCTCAATGCCGTGCTGGCGGATGATGTGCGCGAGGGCGACTTCGTGAAGATTGCACCCCATGCCTATGTCCACAAGCAGCATGTCGGACCTGTCGCCGACAGCGATTTCGTCGCAGTGGCCGAACGCTTCCTGGGCGTGCCCTATGTATGGGGCGGCCGCACGGCGGCGGGGCTGGATTGCTCCGGCCTGATCCAGACAGCGTTGCAAGCGGTGGGAAAATCCGCGCCGCGCGACACCGACATGATGGAAAAAGCGCTGGGTGTTGTGTTGGGCGAAAACGAACCTGCCAGGCGCGGCGATCTGGTGTTCTGGAAAGGTCATGTCGGGGTGATGCTGGATGGCGCGCGGCTGCTGCACGCCAATGCCTATCACATGCTGGTCGTGGTCGAGCCCCTGGTCGAAGCGGTGGAGCGGATCGTGAAGATCGCCAGCCCGGTGACGTCGATTAAGCGGCTTTGATTTTCGCGTTGGCGCGGATTTCGCGCACCGACTTGTCCTTATGGGCGATCCACAGGAACAGCCGGTTCAGCAGCGCCAGCGGCCACACCATTTTGCGGGCCACGTCCAGGAACAGCACCACCCGCACCTGGTCGGTCTGGTTGGCGGCGTCGTGCAGGAATGTGTCGTCGAACAGCACCGCTTCGCCGTCATGCCAGAAATACTTCTCGCCCTGTTCGATCTGGCCGCGGTCGCCATCGCGCGATTGGGCGTCGGGGTTGATGCGGATCCAGCATTTGTGTTCGCGGTTGTTGTCCGGAATGATCACCCCCAGGTGATAGCGGACAAAGCCCTTCCAATAGCCCCAATGCGCCTTGATGTGCTGGTTGGGTTCCAGCACCGAGAAGAAGGCGGTGTAGATACCGGGAATGCCGCGCAACAGTTCGGCGGTGCGGGGCGCAAGAGCGCAATTCTCGTCGATGAATTCGCCCGACTTGAACATGAAGCTTTTCCAGGCGATCTGGTGGATGCCGCCGGAAGTGTAGCTGGTGAGTTCTTCCATCCCCGGGATGCGCAGCTGGCTCTTGATCAGTTGTTCGCATTCGGCGCGAATGACCGGGTAATTCTGTTTCAGGATATCCAGTTCCGGATATTCGCGAAGGTCGCGCTGGAACGCCGGCAGCTTGGCGAACACGCCGCGCCGTTCGGCGCCCACAAAAAGTTCTGCCGCGGCATCCTTGATCTTGCTGGCCGTACTCATCAGTAACCGCGATTTAAATCGACGACATTCTTGAACGGTGCGCCGGTTTCGGCGCGTGTAACACAGTCCACCACGAAGGCGCTGGCATTGCGCGGATCGGTGATGCCCGCGATGTGCGGCGTCACCGTGACCTTGGGATGGGACCACAGCACATTGTCCTGCGGCAACGGCTCGGTCTGGAACACATCCAGCACCGCCCCGCCCAGATGGCCGCTGTCCAGCGCCGCCACTAGGTCTTCTTCCTTGCAATGGCCGCCGCGGCCCACATTCATCACCCAGGCGCCCTGTGGCAATCCGGCGAACAATTTCGCATCCATGATGCCTTCGGTTTCCGGCGTCAGCGGCAGCATGCATACCAGCATGTCGCATTGGGCCAGGAACTGCGGCAATTCCTGTGGCCCGGCAAAGCTGGTGACGCCTGGCACGCTCTTCTTGCTGCGGCTCCAGCCGAACACCTGGAAGTCGAACATCTGCAACCGTTCGGCCGTCACCGCGCCGATATCGCCCATGCCCAGGATGCCGATGCGCACGTCGCGGCTAGGTCGGGCCAGCATGCGCTGTTTCCACTGATGGGCCATTTGCGCTTCGTCGAAGGCGCGCTGCTGGCGGTGCACGATGAGGCAATGCATGGTGACGTACTGCGCCATCTCGCGTTGCAACGTCTCATCGACGAAGCGCACCACCGGCAAATGGCGCGGAAATTCCGGATCGCGCAGGAAGCCGTCCACGCCGGCGCCCAGCGAGAAAATCGCTTTCAGCCGCGGCAATCCTTTCAGGAAGCTGTGCGGGGGCCGGAAGCCGACGAAATAGTCGATCTGGTGCGGGGCGTAATGATCCTTGCCGTGCAGGAAGCTGTTGAAGGCCGCATGGCCGAACAGCGCCTTGCTCAGCGCATCCCATCCCGGCGGCAACAGGAACAGGACATTGGGCTTGCCCGACAGTCCTGTCACAAGCCGCTAGTTCGCCTTGGGCGCGGCCGGTGCGGGGCCAGCCGGACCCTTGGCGGGGGCGGCAGCCGGAGCAGCGCCGTCAGCCGGAGCAGCAGCGGCGGGCGCGGCGGCTTCAGCGGGCTTGGGCGCGGGGATCGGTGCCGGCGAATCGGCATTGCTGCGCAGGAAGGCGATCAGGTTGAGGCGGTCGCTGGTCTTGGAAAGACCGGCGAAGCTCATCTTGGTGCCAGGGATATCGGCGCCCGGCGACTTGATGAACTTGAACAGCTCGTCATAGGTCCAGTTGCCCGGCTTGCCCTTCATGGCGCCGGAGTAGGAGAAGCCCGCGATCGCAGCGCGGGCGCGATCGACAACGCCGAACAGCGGCGGGCCGATCTTGATGGTCTTGGCAGCCGACAGGTCATGGCAGGCTTCGCACTTGGCGGCCGTCGCCTTGCCCGCGGCGATGTCGGCCTTGGCCAGCTCGGTGCCCCAGTCGGGCATGGTTTCCGCGACAGGCGCGGCAGCGCCGCCAGCAGCGCCGCTTTCCACGACGCCTTCCACGACATAGCCGGGCTTGGCCGGCTTTTCGGGTTCATAGATGTTCTCGGCCACGACGCGGACGACGAAGATGAAGATCGCCGTGCCCAGAACGGCACCGATGATCTTGTTCCACTCGAAAGAATCCATGGCTCTCCCCAAAACCGGCCAAGGCCGGCCAAAGCCGGGTTAAAGTGCCCGGCGAAATACGGGGCGACATTACCCGCCGCGGCCCCCACGTCATTGCGGCGAAGCGTCGCATAAAAGGTAGGCAGTATCTGGCCTTAGCGCGGTTCCCGGCCTAAACAGGCGGACCCCAGCAGCGGGGCCGTCCGGACCCGCGGCCACAAGAAGAACCGTCATGAACCCTGTCCTGCTGATACCTGCCCGGATGGCTTCGACCCGGCTCCCGGACAAGCCGCTGGCCGATATCGCCGGCCAGCCCATGATCGTGCGGGTCTGGGCCCGGGCCATGGCCGCCGGGCTGGGTCCGGTGGTGGTGGCGGCGGGCGAAGCGGAGATCGTTGCCTGCGTGGAAAAAGCGGGGGGCCGGGCGGTCCTGACCGACCCCGGCCTGCCGTCGGGCTCGGACCGCATCTGGGCGGCCCTCAAGGCCATCGATCCCAAGGCCAGCCATGATGTGATCGTCAACCTGCAGGGCGACCTGCCGGCCCTGGATCCGGGCCAGATCCGGGCGGTGGTCGAGGCGCTGGCCAAGTCGGGAGCCGACATCGCCACCCTGGCCGCCCCGATCGACAATGCGAGCGACGAAACCAATCCCGCCGTGGTCAAGGTGGTGGCGGCCTGGGATGCGGATGAGAAGCTGGGCCGGGCGCTGTATTTCACCCGTGCGACCGCGCCGGCCGGCGAAGGCGTGCTGTATCACCATGTCGGGATTTACGCCTATCGGCGCGAGGCGCTGGAAAGCTTTGTCGCCCTGCCGCCGTCGCCGCTGGAACAGCGCGAGAAGCTGGAACAGCTGCGGGCGCTGGAAGCGGGGATGAGCATTGCGGTGGCGCGTGTGGACGAAGCGCCCTTGTCTGTCGATACTCCCGCCGATTTGGAACGGGCCCGGAAGCTGCTGTCGTGATCAAGACCATCGCCAATGCGAAAAGAGTCGCCTTTCAGGGCGAGCCGGGCGCCTATGCCAACCTGGCGGCGCGCGAAGCGGTGCCCCATGCCGCGGCGATCCCCAAGCCGACGTTTGAAGACGCCATCGAAGCGGCAAAGTCGGGCGACACCGACCTGGTCATCATCCCGGTGGAAAATTCGCTGATCGGCCGCATCGCCGACATACATCATCTGCTGCCTGAGTCCGGCCTGCATATCGTGGGCGAACATTTCCTGCCCATCCGCCACCAGCTGCTGGGATTGAAGGATGCCAGCCTGGAAGACATCAAGAGTGTCTACAGCCAGGCGCCGGCGCTGGCCCAGTGCCGTACCATCCTGCGCGAACGGAAATTGGTGGCGCACAACTGGTACGATACGGCGGGTTCGGCCAAGCACATCGCCGAGCTGGGCGACAAAAGCGCGGCGGCGATCGCGTCCACCCTGGCGGCGGAATTTTATGGTCTGAAAATCCTGCAGGCGGATGTGGAAGACGAACACCACAATGCCACCCGCTTCCTGATCATGTCGCGCCAGGACGAACGCGCGCCCAACACGGGCAAGGTGGTCACCAGCTTCATCTTCCAGGTGAAGAATGCGCCGGCCGCGCTGTACAAGGCGCTGGGCGCCTTCGCCACCAATGGCGTGAACATGACCAAGCTGGAAAGCTACCAGCTGGGCGGTTCGTTCAATGCCACCCAGTTCTATGCCGACATCCAGGGCCATCCCGACACGCCCAATGTCGCCGCCGCGTTGCAGGAGCTGGAATTCCAGACCGCGAAGATGAAGGTGATGGGCGTCTATCCGGCCTCCCCCTTCCGCGAGGACATGCCCTGAAGCCAGCGGGCCGGCATTTGCCAAAACCGTACGTTAGAGTACATTTAGGCCATGGGCACACCGGCCGACACCATCCCCGCCACCACCGTCAAAGTGACCTCCATCACGCCGCTTGGCGACAACAAGGTGTCGATCATGATGGAGATGGTGGTGGATGTGCACCGGCTGGCGGAAGTGAGCAGTACGATGCTTCAAGTCGCGGCCAAGGAAATCGGCGCCGAGAGCAAAAAGTGATCAGCTCAAGGCGAGCCTGACACCCGAGGCCAGCAGAATCGCCGCCAGCATGAAGCGCAGCGCCTTGGCCGGCAGATAGCGGCTGCCGATCCACACACCCAGCAAACCGCCCAGCGCCGCCGCCAATGACCAGCCCGGCAATTCCGGCGGCAGCGCCGGATGCGCCAGCCAGATAGCGGTGAAAGCACAGGCCGCGGTGTAGAGATTGCTTGTCTGGGCACAGGCGGCGACGCGCTTGGTCGGGGCCCAGCCCAGCAACAGCATGGTCGCGGCGATGAACAGCCCCCCGCCGATGCCGGTGATGCCGGCCAATAATCCGCTGAGGCCGCCGCAGATAACGGCGCCAACCAGGGGCGGCTTTTCGCGCGCCCGCGCATCCAGCTGGGCGGTCATGCGCGCCGCCCAGGCCATCTGCGCGCCGGCGCCCAAAAGGATTACGGTCATGGCGGCGCGGAAGGTGGAGGGCTGCAGATCGATCAGCCCGCCGATCACGGAGGCGGGAATGCCAAGCACCGCAAAGGGCGCCCAGTCGCGCGTCCTGAGCAGTCCGGCGCGCTGGAAACCGAACACGCCGATGGCTGCCACCAGGGTGGTCAACGCCAGCGCCACCGGCTTGATCGCGGCGGGACCATGGCCAAACAGGCCCATCACCGCGACATAGCCGGGCGCGCCCGCCTGGCCGACGCTGGCGAACAGGGCGGCGATAATGGCAAAGCAGATGGTGAGACCAGCGTTCACCGGGCCGCCCAATCCTTCAGCAGGTGATGGGCGATGGCGATGGTGACCGGCAGTTTCATATCGTCTTCGATTTGCCCGGCCAGCCGGGCGCGCACTTCGTCCTTGCTCAGCCAGCGCGCATCTTCGATTTCGCGGCCGTCGATGCGGAACTCGCGGGTCAGCGCCTGCGCATAACAGCCCAGCATCAGCGAGGACGGGAACGGCCAGGGTTGGGTGGCATGATAGGTGACCGTGCCGGCCTGCAGGTTCACTTCCTCGGCCAGTTCGCGGCGCACCGCTTCTTCCATCGTTTCGCCCGGCTCCACGAAGCCGGCAAAGGCGGAATAAAGCTGGGGCGGGAAACGCTGGTTGCGGCCGATCAGGCATTCGTCGCCGAAAACCGGCAGCATGATCACCACCGGATCGGTGCGGGGAAAATGTTCGGCGCCGCATTTGGGACAGAGGCGGCGATAGCCGGCGTCTTGCATCTGGGTGGCGTTGCCGCAATTGGGGCAAAAGCCGTGGCGCCTGTGCCAGTCCAGCAGCGCCTTGGCCTGGCCGGCGATGGCGGTTTCCCGTTTGCGCAGGATGAAGGCGGCGGGGCGCATTTCCGGGAAGCTGCCGCCGTCAAGTTGCGGCTCGCTCTCGCCGCCCAGTTCCACCGCGAACAGGGGCATTTCGCCGTCCAGACCCAGGAAGACGCGGGGGCATTCCTCCCATTCCGTCTGCCAGGGCAGGAAGCCAAGCCGTTTTTCCTGCACAAAAGGCCGGTTCTGCCAGAAGGGCAAAAAACGGCCCCGCGCTGCCTGCTGCGCCAGCCAGGTGGCGTCGGCGCGGTGGTAACTGGCCCGGTCCAGGGGATTGCCGGAAAATGCCATGGGGCTCATGCGTCACGACTCGCATTTTTCCGCGGGAAATCCTATATCCCGCCCCGGAAGTCGGCGGGCGTAGCACTCGCTAACCTGGTCAGGTCGGGAACGAAGCAGCCATACCGAATCTGCTGCGGGTCGTCGGCTTCCACCGTTCACTCAAACGAGCGGTCCAACTTTCCCCAGAAATAGCGCCAAAAAAACGCCTCACGGCCGGGACGCTTGCTATAGTCATCCCATGGCAAAAACCCAGGCGCCCGCCCAGCCCTATCGCGTGCTGGCGCGCAAATATCGCCCCACCGATTTCACCGGCCTGATCGGGCAGGAAGCCCTGGTGCGCACCCTGTCCAACGCGTTTGCGACGGGCCGCATCGCCCATGCCTTCATGCTGACCGGCGTGCGCGGGGTGGGCAAGACCACCACCGCCCGCATCATCGCCCGCGCCCTGAATTGCATCGGCGCCGATGGCAAGAACACGCAGCCCACCATCCAGCCTTGCGGGGTGTGCGAGCCCTGTGTCTCGATTTCCGAGTCGCGCAATGTCGATGTCCAGGAAATGGACGCCGCCAGCCGCACCGGCATCGATGACATCCGCGAGATCATCGAAGGCGTGCGCTATGCGCCCGTAGCGGCGCGCTACAAGGTCTACATCATCGACGAAGTGCACATGCTGTCCAAGCAGGCTTTCAACGGCCTGCTCAAGACATTGGAAGAGCCGCCGCCGCATGTGAAATTCGTTTTCGCCACCACCGAGATCCGCAAGGTGCCGGTGACGGTGCTGTCGCGCTGCCAGCGTTTCGACCTGCGCCGCATCGACAGCACGGAATTGGCCGCCTATCTGGGCACCCTGGCCGAAAAGGAAAAGGTCAAGATCGAGGAAGGCGCCCTGGCGCTGATCGCGCGTGCCGCCGAAGGCTCTGCGCGTGACTCGCTGTCGCTGCTGGACCAGGCCATCGCGCATGGCGAAGGCGACATGATCACCGCCGAAACCGTGCGCGCCATGCTGGGCCTGGCCGATCGTGGCCGGGTGCTGGATATTTTCGAAAAGCTGATGGGCGGCAAGATCGCCGATGCCCTGACCGATCTGGGCGCACTGTATGATGCGGGCGCCGATCCCCTGGCGGTGATGCAGGATCTGCTGGAAACCACGCATTTCCTGACCCGCGTGAAAGTCGCCCCCGCCGCGCAAGGCTTTTTCGACGGCGGCTCGGGCGAGGCCAAGCGCGCCGCCGAGCTGGCGGCCAAGCTGCCGGTTCCGGCCCTGACGCGGGCCTGGCAGATTCTGCTCAAGGGCCTGTTCGAGGTGCGCGACGCCACCCGGCCTATTTCGGCCTGCGAGATGGCGCTGATCCGCCTGGCCTATGCCGCTGAACTGCCGCCCACCGACAAGCTGGTGAAGGATTTGCTCGATGGCGGCGCGGTGCCGGCGCTACGTGGCGGTGCGCCGGCGCCGTCTTCGCCCTCGCGTGCGCCCGTCGCGTCCGGCAGCGTCCTGCGTGCGCCGCAGCCGCAGGCGGAGGGTGCGCCCACCGCGTCGATCCGCAACCTGGAAGACATGGTGGCGCTGGCCGCCGCCAACAACGCGCCCATCCTGCGCGTGGCGCTGGAGAATTACGTGCATCTGGTGCACCTCGAGCCGGGACGGATGGAATTTCGTCCTCATGCCCGCGCGCCCCGCACGCTGGCGGGCGATCTGCAGCAGAAACTGCGCGACTGGACCGGTGAACGCTGGGCCATCTCCATTGCCTCGTCCGGCGGCGCGCCCACGCTTGCCGAACAGAAGCAATCGGCCAAGACGGCGCGGTTTGATGCCGCCGCGCAGGAGCCGATGGTGCGCGCCGTGCTGGACCGTTTTCCCGGCGCCGAAATCGTCGCGGTGCGCGATGTGGTGACCGAGGATATCGCTCCCGCCATGCCGGAAAGCGATTCCGACAACTGATGGCGGCCATCGGTTCGGAAATTGAGCGGCTGATCCAGCTTCTGGCCAAACTGCCTGGCCTTGGGCCGCGTTCGGCGCGGCGCGCGGCGCTGGCGCTGCTGAAAAAGCGCGACACCTTGCTGGAGCCTCTGGCGGCATCCTTGCGCGAAGCTGCCGATGCCATCCTGACCTGCAGCGTGTGCGGCAACCTGGATACCCAGTCGCCTTGCGCCATCTGCAGCGACAGCCGCCGCGATCCGCATGTGCTGTGCGTGGTGGAAGATGTCGCCGATTTGTGGGCGTTGGAACGGGCTGGCGTGTTCCGCGGCCGCTATCACGTGTTGGGCGGGGCGCTGTCGGCGTTGGATGGGGTGACGCCGGACCGGCTGAATGTGGGCGGCTTGCTGGAACGGGTGAAGTCGGGCGTGGAAGAAGTGATCCTGGCGATGAACGCCACCGTCGAAGGCCAGACCACGGCGCATTACCTGATGGACCTTCTGGGCGACATGAAGGTCACGCGCCTGGCCCATGGCGTGCCGGTAGGCGGGGAGCTCGACTATCTGGACGAAGGCACTTTGTCGGCGGCTTTCAAGGCGCGCCGTTCACTCTAGTCGCGGGCCGGCAAAAGCTGCGGCAGCGCGAAGGTGATCGCCGCCAGCAGGCCCAGAATCGCCAGATTGTTCAACTCGTGCAGCACATGCGCCCAAGTGACTTCCATCGCCGGCATCACCAGCGCCAATAGCAGGGCGGCAACGGCCGCCAATCCTGTGATGGTCAAGACTTCGCGGCGGAAGCGGCGCTGCTCGGCGCGCGCCAGAACACCCACCACAAAACGACTGTCATGGGCGGGGACGTCGGCGTCCCAGATATTTTTCAAAACCGGTTCATCCATTCGAACCTCCAAGCAACAGCGCCATTTTCTCGCGGCCCCGCGCCAGGTGGGATTTTACCGTCCCCAGCGGCATCGCCAAGGCCTCGGCCGCCTCGGCATGTGTGAATTCCGCTCCCAGGCAAAGCAAAATCGCGGCCCTTTGTTCCATGGGCAGGCTTTCAGCCGCTTTCAGCAAGTCCAACTTCAGGCCAGGATCCGGCGTGAAACCGTTGTCCGGCGTCGCCGCGGCGGCCTCCCGCCTTATCAGCCGCAGCCAGCTGCGCTTTTTCTCGCGGTGCTTGCGCCAGGCGATGCCGAACAGCCAGGGGCGAAAGCTTCGTCCCGCCTCGAAGCGGTCGATATGTTCCCAGGCGAACACGAATGTGTCCTGCGCCAGGTCGTCGGCATCGGCGGCATGGCCCGACAGCCGCCGCAAAAAAGCGCGCAAGCCTTGCTGATGCATGTGGACCAGACGCCCAAAGGCGTCGGCCGAACCGGCCTGGGCGGATTGCACCCAGTCCGCTTCGGCGGACGTGTCTGTCACGGACGCGGCTCGTCACGGCCAGGCGGTGGCGGCAACAGGCGCGGTCCCAGCACCAGCGAGAACAGGTTGCTGAGCGCCAGGGCCGTGAAGATGACCAGCGGCATCAGATAGCCGAAGCCATGATGGTGCCAGTTATCGTCACCGCTATGGTTGAAATAGAGCACGGCAAAAGCGATCGCCAGGGCGCCAAACAGGAAGGTGCGGTGCAGCCGGCGTTCGGGCGAATAGCGCCAGGGACGATCACCGCAAGCGCCCCAGCCGCCGACAGGTCCGCCGCCATTCTGCAGGGTCTTGAGCAGTTCGGGCGGCGGGTCCTTGCCCTGGTCGGCATAGCTTTTCAGCAGGTCGATGGTCCGGTTGGCCCGGTTGTGACGGGACCAGATACCCATCATGGCAAAGCCCATCCAGAACAGCGGGAAGATCAGCCACCAGTAGCGGGTAAACAGCCAGATCAGGTCGTGGGGCTGGGAATCCATGGGAAATCCTTTCTTTGCCCGGTATTGGCCGCCGCCCGAGTGGCTGGATGCAGGTCAGGTCAGGCTTTTGGGCCCATCGGGCGGCGTTAATTCCACCTTTTCGATCTTTTCCGCCCGCCCCGTAATCTTCCCGGTCGAGATCAGGATGTTCTTGATGTCCCCATCGGCCTGGTTGAAATGGCTTTGCAGCTTGCCCACCCGGTCGCTGAGCAGGCGCACATCATTCAGCAGCATGCCCACCTCCTTGCGGATCAAATCGGCCTGTTCGCGCATGCGGGCATCCTTCATCACCGTCTGGATGGTGTTGATCGCCAGCATCAGGATGTTGGGCGACACCACGATCACATTGGCGCGGTGCGCTTTCTGGATCATGTCGGAGAAGCCGTCATGCAAATCGGCATAGATGGACTCGGACGGCACGAACATGATCGCCGGGCTCTGTACCTCGCCGGGGATCAGGTATTTTTCGGCGATATCGCTGACATGCTTGGCGACGGAGCTGCGCACTTGGGCCAGCGCTGCCTTCCTGTCTTCTTCTGTCGCGGCATTGCGCAGGCCATGAAAGCCTTCCAGCGGGAATTTGGAATCGATCACCAGCAGCGCGTTGTTGCCGGGCATGCGGATGATGCAATCGGGCCGGTTGCGGTTGGAAAGGGTGAACTGGAAGTCGTAGAGCGAGGCGGGCAGGCCATCGCGCACGATCTCTTCCATCTGGGCCTGGCCAAAGGCGCCGCGCGACTGCTTGTTGGCCAGCACCTGTTGCAGCGACACGACCTGTCCCGACAGGGCCGAGATGTTCTTCTGCGCCTCGTCAATCACCGTCAGCCGCTCGCCGATACCGGCGATGCTGGCGGCGGTCTTGGTGGCGCTGTCGGTCAGGTTTTCGCCCAGCCGCTTGTCCAGCGCGGCGATGCGCTCATCCAGGGTGCGCTGCAGTTCTGCCTGGGCTTGGATGGCGGCCTTGAACTGGCCGGCAATGTCGCCCTGGCCGGACAGCACGGCATCCAGCCGGGAATCGGGCGCCGGCGGTTCCACCCTTTTGGGGCGAAGGGCAAGCGCCACGATGATGGCCGCCGCAACCACGGCAACCGCCAGTAAAATGAGTGCTAATTCCATGAATCCTTGACCCAAACGGCGGGACGACCTATCTCCAGCCCATGACCGTTCGTCCCATTCTAACCGCCCCCGATCCGCGCCTCCAAGCGGTCTCCACTGATGTGGAGGCCGTGACCGACGAGATTCGCACGCTGGCGCAGGACATGGCCGACAGCATGTATGCAGCCGAGGGCATCGGCCTGGCCGCCATCCAGATCGGCGTCGCCAAGCGGATCCTGGTCATCGACCTGGACCAGAAGGACGGCAAGAAGAATCACAAGGCCTACATCAATCCCAAGATCACCTGGGTCTCGGACGAGATGGCGGTGTTCGAGGAAGGCTGCCTGTCGGTGCCGGAAATCTGGGACGATGTGGAACGCCCCGCGCGCATCAAGTGCGAGTATCTGGACATCGATGGCAAGCCACAGACCCTGGAAGCCGATGGCATGCTGGCCACCTGTTTGCAGCACGAAATGGATCACCTGAACGGGGTTCTGTTCATCGATCACCTGTCGCGCCTCAAGAAGAGCATGGCGGTGAAGAAACTCACCAAGGCCAAGAAGCTTCAGACCGCCTGATCCATGACACTGCGGCTGGCATTCATGGGCACGCCGGATTTTGCGGTGCCCACGCTTGCCGAACTGATCGCCCAAGGTCACGACATTGCCGCCGTCTATTCCCAGCCTCCCCGTCCCAAGGGCCGCGGCATGGCGTTGGAGCCCGGGCCGGTTCACGCTTTCGCACAAAAAGCCGGATTGGAGGTTCGCACGCCGCTGTCGCTGAAAGGCGCGGAGGAACAGGCAGCCTTTGCGGCGCTGGATATCGATGCCGCCATCGTCGTGGCCTATGGACTGCTCTTGCCCAAACCCATTCTGGATGCGCCCCGCCTGGGCTGTTTCAACCTGCACGGTTCACTGTTGCCGCGCTGGCGCGGCGCCGCTCCGATCCAGCGGGCGGTGATGGCGGGTGACGCCGAAACCGGCGTGATGGTGATGCAGATGGAAGAGGGCCTGGATACCGGTCCCGTCCTGATGGCCGAACGTACGTCCATCGCGCGCAAGACCAGCGGCGAACTGGCGTCGGAACTGTCGCGTCTGGGCGCCGATCTGATGGTGCGGGCGCTGGGCGCGCTGGAACGCGGCGGGGTGACGCCGCAGCCGCAAAGCGAAGACGGTGTCACCTATGCCAAAAAAATCCTGAAGGAAGAAGCGCGCATCGACTGGTCCAGAAGCGCGCATGAGATCGATTGCCATATCCGGGGCCTGTCACCCTTTCCCGGCGCCTGGACCGAAGTGAATGGCGAGCGGCTGAAGATCCTGTATGCTGAACCCGCCAGCGGCAATGGGCGTCCCGGCATCACCCTCGACGATGCCTTGACTGTGGCGTGCGACGAAGGTGCGGTGTGCTTGCGCAAGGTGCAGCGCGCCGGGGCCAAGGCGATGGATGCCGATGCGCTGCTCAAAGGCTTTGCCGTGCCGCGCGGCACGCAGCTCACCTGATGCCGCGCTACCGGCTTACCATCGAATATGACGGCGGGCCGTTTGTCGGCTGGCAGCGCCAGGCCGAAGGCGCCTCGGTGCAGGGCGCGCTGGAAGATGCCATCGAGAAATTGTCGTCCGAGCGTGTCACCGTCACGGGTGCAGGGCGCACGGATGCCGGTGTGCATGCCCTGGGACAGGTGGCGCATTTCGACCTGGAAAAGACATTCGAAGCCGGAAAGGTGCGCGACGCGCTGAATTATTACCTCAAACCCTCGCCGGTGGTCGTGCTGGACGCGCAAAGCGTGGACGACCAATTCCATGCCCGCTTTTCCGCCAACGCGCGGCACTACCTGTTCCGCATTCTCAACCGCCGCAGCCCGCCGGCGCTGGAAAACGGACGGGTTTGGCATGTCCCGCACGCCCTCGATGCCGAAGCGATGCATGCGGCGGCGCAGTATCTGGTCGGCCAGCATGATTTCACCACCTTCCGCGCCGCCGAATGCCAGGCCCAGTCACCGGTCAAGACGCTGGACCGGCTGGTCGTCAGCCGCCGTGCCGACGAAATCCATATCGAGGCTTCGGCGCGCTCCTTCCTGCATCACCAGATCCGTTCCTTCGCCGGTTCCCTGAAGCTGGTGGGCGAAGGCAAGTGGCAGCCCAAAGACATGAAAGCGGCGCTGGAAGCGCGCGACCGCAGCGCCTGCGGTCCGGTTTCGCCGCCGGACGGGCTGTATTTGGTACGGGTCGATTATCCGGCCTGAAAAAAGATTATTGCCCTGTCGGATGGCGGGGCCGTCCGCCGTCTTTAAGACATCAACGGTTGCAAAATCCGCCAAGTGCCGGATTCAACAGGATAAGGAAACATCATGGCTGTGCCCAAGAACACCATCTGTATCTGGTATGACAAGGACGCCGAGGCGGCGGCCAACTTCTATGCCGGGACCTTTCCCGACAGCAAAGTGGGCGCCGTTCACAAGGCCCCCAGCGATTTTCCCTCCGGCAAGAAGGGCGATGTGCTGGTGGTGGAATTCACCGTTTGCGGCATTCCCTGTGTCGGCCTGAACGGCGGCCCCGCCTTCAAGCAGACCGAGGCCTTCTCCATGCAGATCGCCACCGACGACCAGGCCGAAACCGACCGCTACTGGAACGCCATCGTCGGAAATGGCGGGCAGGAAAGCGCCTGTGGCTGGTGCAAGGACAAGTGGGGCGTCAACTGGCAGATCACGCCCAAAACCCTGACCGAAGCGATGGCGGCCGGCGGCGATGAAGCCAGGCGCGCCTTCGAGGCCATGATGACGATGAAAAAGATCGACGTTGCGGCTATCGATAAAGCGCGGCGCGGCTAAAGCGGCGGCTTGGCGAAATAGGCCTTCAGCAACGCTTCATAGATATCGGTGAGCGAGGCGATCTCGCTCACCGGTACGCATTCATCGGCCTTGTGCATGGTGCCGCCGGCCAGGCCCAGTTCGACCACCGGGCAGACATCCTTGATGAAACGCGCGTCCGACGTGCCACCGCTGGTAGAGAAGAAGGGCGACTGGCCCGTGACGGACGCCACCGTGTCGCTGACCAGCTGGGTGAACTTGCCCGGCGCAGTCAGGAAGGACACGCCGCTGGTCTGGGATGTCACGTTGATGGCGCAGCCCGATTCCTGCGCAATGCGCTGACTGCGATCCGTGACCCAGTTGATCAGGCTTTCGGGCGTATGCTTGTCGTTGAAGCGGATGTTGAAGGCCGCGCGCGCTTCGCCCGGGATCACATTGGTGGTGTCGTTGCCGACATCCATGGAGGTGAAAGCCAGGGTCGAAGGGTCGAAATGCTCATTGCCCTTGTCCAGCTTGTGGCCGGCCAATTGGGTGACAAGTTCGGCCAGCACCGGAATGGGGTTCTTGGCCTTCTGCGGATAGCCGACATGGCCCTGCACGCCGGTGACGGTGATCTTGAAGTTGATCGAGCCGCGGCGGCCGATCTTCAAGGTGTCGCCGGCCTGGCCGACGCTGGTTGGTTCACCCACCACGCAATGATCGATCTTTTCGCCCCTGGCCTTCAACCATTCCAGCAGCTTGACGGTGCCGTTGACGGCAATGCCTTCCTCGTCCCCGGTGATCAACAGGCTGATCGAACCCTTTGGCGTGCCCACGCGGGCGGCAGCGGCGGCAAAGGCGGCAATGGCCGACTTCATGTCAGCGGCGCCGCGGCCGTACAGCACCCCATCCTTGACTTCGGCGGCGAAAGGATCGGCCTTCCACCCCTCACCAACCGGCACCACATCGGTGTGGCCGGCAAAGCAGAAATGCGGCGCCGCATCGCCGATGCGGGCATACAGATTGTCGATGTCGCCGAAGGGCAGGCGATGGGTCGTGAAGCCGATGTCTTTCAGCACCGCTTCCAGCACGTCGAGCGCGCCCGCATCCTTGGGGGTCACCGAAGGGCGGCGGATCAGGGCCTGGGCCAGGGCCAGCGCGTCGATTTGCGTTGCCATGTCAGTCGCGCAGCAGGTCGTTGATGGAGGTCTTGGCGCGGGTCTTCTCGTCCACCTTCTTGACGATCACGGCGCAGTACAGGTTGGGGCCGTTGCCGCTCGGCATCGAGCCTGACACCACAACCGAATAAGGCGGCACCTTGCCCAGATGAATTTCGCCAGTGGCGCGGTCCACGATTTTGGTGGAGGCGGACAGGTACACGCCCATGCTCAGCACGCTGCCTTCGCCCACGATCACGCCTTCGGCCACTTCGGCGCGGGCGCCGATGAAGCAATTGTCCTCGATGATGGTGGGCGCGGCCTGCAGCGGCTCCAGCACGCCACCCAAGCCGGCGCCGCCGGAGATGTGGCAATGCGCGCCGACCTGGGCGCAGGAACCCACCGTGGCCCAGGTGTCGATCATGGTGCCTTCGCCCACGCGGGCGCCGACATTGACGAAGGACGGCAGCAGCACCGCGCCCTTGGCGATGAAGGCGCTGCGGCGCACGATGGCGCCAGGCACGGCGCGGAAACCGGCGGCGCGGAATTTTTCTTCCGTCCAGCCGACGAACTTGGAATCCACCTTGTCCCACCACACGGCCCCGCCCGGCGCACCGGGAATCAGCTTCATGTCGTTCAGGCGGAAGGACAGCAGCACGGCCTTCTTCAGCCATTCGTTCACTTTCCACGCGCCATCAATCTTTTCGGCAACGCGCAGGCTGCCATTGTCCAGAGCGTCCAGCGCCGCTTCCACGGCGTCACGCTCGGGGCCTTTGCTGGTGACGGTCAGGCTGTCACGCGCCTCCCAGGCAGCTTCGATGGCGGCGCTCAAATCACTCATGGTCAAATCCTGATCGTGTTTAGAAACTGGGTGAGGTTCTCGGTCTGATGATCGATGTCGCCATCGGCGATGTCCATCAGGGGGCCGGTCTTGCCCCAGGGTGAATCGGTCTTCAACCATACCGTGGTCATGCCCCGCTGGCGGGCCGGGACCAGGTTGCGGGCGATGTCGTCGAACATGGCGGCGTTCCGGCAAGCCACCTTGCCGGCCGCCACCACCTGGTCATAGGCGGCGCCTTCCGGCTTGGGCTGGAAGTTCATGGTGCGGATGTCCCACACATCGTCGAACAGGTGTGTCATGCCCAGCCGCCCCAGGATGCGCGCGGCATGATCGCGGCAGCCATTGGTGAAGACGAAACGGCGGCCCGGCAAATTTTCCAGCGCCGCGGTCAGTTCGCTGTCCGGGCCCAGGTCCGACAGATCGATGTCGCGGACAAAGTGCAGATACTCATCCGGCGCCGCGCCATGCTCGCGCATCAAACCGTTGAGCGTGGTGCCGTGGCGGCGATACAGATCCTTTTGCCGGTTCCAGGCTTCCTCGCGCGGCAGCTTCAGGAAGGCCATGACATAGTCGGTCATGCGCGCCTCGATCTGGGCGAAGATCCCGTTGTCGGCGCGGTACAGCGTGTTGTCCAGGTCGAAAATCCAAGCCGTCACATGGCGGAAATCGGGACCGGAACCGGCCAGTTCCCTGTCTTTTTCCATGTGTGCGGCGCTTTCCATGGGCCGGAACATGGCGCGGGGACGGCCCCTGCGCAAGCTCCGTTAACGCATCTCCACCATGCCTCTTTAAGGGCTGTTAAAGCGGCGCGTTCAGAATGCACCAAGGCCCGGGGGACGGGAAGATACGGGGACACATGGACCGGCAAGCACCTGCTGATCGTTCGACTAAGCCGGGCCTCAATCCGCGCGATGCGCTGGATATCCTGGACATCCGCGCCGCCACGCCGGGCGGCGCCACGGAACTGGCCCACCGCACGGATGCCGGTCCCGATGTGCTGCACTATCTGGCCACCCATGCCGCACCGGCGACACGCGCCGCCGTGGCGGCCAATCCGGCGGCGCCCGCGGCGACCAATCGCCTCCTGGCCCATGACGAAAGCGAAGATGTGCGCGCCGAGCTGGCGGTGAAAATCGCGCGCCTGATGCCGGGCCTTTCGGAACGCGAAAGCAGCCATGTCTTTGCCCTGACAATCGAGACCCTGGAAACCCTGGCGCGCGATGCCGCCGTCCGCGTTCGCGCCATTCTGGCCGAAGAAATCAAATGCCTGGACTGCATTCCCAAACATGTGGTGCTTGGTCTGGCGCGCGACCTGAACGCGGTTGTGGCCGCGCCCATCCTGCAATATTCCCCGCTGCTGTCGGATGCCGACCTGATCGAGATCATCGCCTGTGGCCAGGTGCAGGAAGCGCTCACCGCCATTGCCAGCCGCAATCCGGTGAACGAGACAGTGGCCGATAGGCTGGTGCAGTCCCTGGATGTCTCGGCGGTCGCCGCCCTTCTGGTCAATCCCGACGCGAAGATCCGCAAGGAGACGATGGACCGCATCCTGGCCCAGGCCGAAGCGTTCAATGCCTGGCATATGCCGCTGGCGCTGCGCACCGATCTTTCGGCGCGCGCCATCCGCCGTGTCGGTTCGCTGGTGGGCGCCTCCATTCTCGAAAAACTGGCGGCGCGCAACGATCTGTCGGACGCAACCCGCATTCACCTGAACCGCGAATTGCGTGCCCGCCTGGCCGAGCTGCCACGCGAGACCAACAATGCATCGCCCGCCGAACTGGTAGCGGCTGCCAGGAAAGAGGGCCATCTCGACAGCAACTTTGTCGAACAGGCGGCCCAGGCCGGCCGGCGCGAGATCGTAACCCTGGCGCTGGCGCATCTGGCCCGTACCGACGAACAGACGGTGAAAAAGATTCTCAGCGCCGGCAGCGCCAAGCCCATCGTGTCATTGGTCTGGCATGCCCACCTGTCCATGCGGGTGGCGTTCAAGATCCAGACTTTCATCATGAAATTGTCGACGCGCGATATCCTGCCGGCGCGGGGCGGGGTCAACTTCCCGCTCTCTAAGGAAGAGATGCGCTGGCATCTGGGCTACTTCAATATCAGCGCCTAGGTCGTTCCGATCCCCCACTGTCATGGCCCACCGGAGTGTGGGCCATCCAGTTGGGCTGGCGATCTGCCTGAGAAATAAGCGGCGGCGTCATCTGGATGGCCCGCATTTGCGGGCCATGACAGCGGAGTTAGCGTTTAAGCCCTGCCGGGCCTATGTGCGCAACGTAACCGCTGACGCCTTTGGTGGCCGTGGTGGCAAAGCCTGACTCGGTCAGGCCGCGGGCGGCGCAATTCTCATTGCCCTTGATCTCGAATGCCGCGGCTGTGGTGCAAAAGCGCATGCCCCCGCTGACCACCGATCCGCCGGCTTTGCGAAGCGCCAGCAGGAAAACGGCGTCGGTATTCAGCGGCGTCGTCACGGCCTTGGCGCAGGCGCCGGGCTGCACCGTCCACCAGCCGCGCGACACTGGCTTGCCGCCTTCCATCTGGCCCAGCGCCACTTGCAGCACGTCGCGGGTTTCGTTGCAGGCGGTATAGCCGGCGGGCGCGATATGCTTGCGCGCTTCTTTTTCCAGCACTTCGAACAATTCGGTATTGCCCGCGGTGGCGCTGAATTTCATGCGCTTGCGAAAATCGGCCAATGCCGCGCCGGTGGCCTTGTCCGGCTTGCCGTCGATGCGGTCGATTTTATAGCCATTGTCTTTCAACAGGCGCTTGACCCCGGCAAGCTGCGCCTCGGTGGGGTTCATCACCTGCTGCTCGTCGAAATTCATGGTCCAGACGCTTTTGCCGCGATTGTCCAGCGGCGCGAACGGCAAGGCGAACGTGTCTTCCGCCGTGCAATAGGGCTGGGTCACGCCCTGGGCGATGGAGAAGTTGCCGTCCTTGACGCAGACCGGATAGGCGCCGCCCCAGGCGCGCGCGGGACCCGAATGGGCGATGCTGGTGCGGGCATGCACCAGATAGGTTTCCGCCGTCAGCGGTTCTTTGCGCGCCAGCTGGCATTCGCCGGGGGTGATGCGGGTCCATCCCTGCGTCTGGCTGCGCGGGCTCTGGATCGCCGCGGTCGCGGCATAAAGAATATAGCTGGTGCGGTTGCACAGGGTCAGCGCGGCCTGTGCCGGCGTGGCGGCAGCCGCGCACACCAGCAAGGCCAGCAGGAAACGCAGTCTCATTCGGCGGTGATCAGCGTGCCTGCGCCATGCTCGGTGAAGAGCTCCAGCAGCAGCACATGGGGAATGCGCCCGTCCAGGATGACGGCGGCATTGACGCCGCCTTCCACCGCATCAATGGCGGTCTGGATCTTGGGGATCATGCCGCCCGAAATGGTGCCGTTGGCGATCAGGGCGCGCGCCTCGCGCACCGTCAGGCGCGGGATCAGCTTCTTGTCCTGGTCCAGAACGCCTTCCACATCGGTCAGCAGCACCAAACGCTCGGCCTTCAGGGCGCAGGACACCGCGCCCGCCACCGTGTCGGCGTTGATATTATAAGTCTCGCCCTTGGTGCCCACGCCGATGGGCGCGATCACCGGAATGGTTTCCGACTTCATGATGGCGTGCAGGACTTCGGGATTGACCTTTTCGGGCTCTCCGACAAAGCCCAGGTCCACCGCTTCCTTCTGCTTGGTTTCGGGATTGGTGCGCGTCATCGCCACCTTGCGGGCGATCACCAGGTTGCCGTCCTTGCCCGACAGGCCCACGGCGCGGCCGCCAGCGGCATTGATGCCGGTGACGATCTGCTTGTTGATGGAGCCGGCCAGCACCATCTCGACCACTTCCACCGCGGCTTCGTCGGTGACGCGCAGCCCGTCGATGAAGGTGGAGTTGATGTTCAGCTTCTTCAGCATGGCCCCGATCTGGGGGCCCCCGCCATGCACCACCACCGGATCGATGCCGGTCTGTTTCATCAAGACGATGTCCTGGCTGAAGTCACGGGCGCCGGTGTCGCTCATGGCGTTGCCGCCATACTTCACCACGATGGTCTTCTGGTCGTATTTGAGAATATAGGGCAGCGCCTCGACCAGCACCCGCCCGGTCTGGCGCCAACGCGCCAGGGTCCGCAGGTCGCGGTCTTCGGGTTCGTCGGAGGATCCGGCCATGGCGGCGCCCATCAAAAAGCGGGGCGTTATAACGCGCCCGGGCGCGAGGCCCAACCTTTTATTGCGCTAAAGCTGCAAGGTGGGTGCGCAGGGCGGGAATGCCTTCACCGCTCAGGGCGCTGGTCAACTGAACCTCGGCCAGCGCGGCGGTGTGCTTCCTGGCTTCGGCGGCAGCGGCATCCAGCGCCTCCTGCCGCCCGGCGGCTTTCAGCTCATCGGCCTTGGTCAGCACCAGGCCATAGGAAACGGCGGCCCGGTCGAGCAGGTCCATCACCTGGATGTCGGTATCCATGGGCCCGCGCCGCGCATCGATCAAAAGCGCCACGCGGCGCAGCCGCGCCCGGCCGCGCAGGTAGGCGAAGATCATCTCCTGCCAGGCCAGTGCCTCGGTCTTGGAGCGCTTGGCGAAGCCGTAGCCGGGCAGGTCCACCAGCATCAGCTGGTCGCCCAGGTTGAAGAAATTGATCTGGCGGGTGGCGCCGGGTGTCTGGGACACCCGCGCGAGGGATTTGCGCCCGGTCAGGGCGTTGACCAAGCTGGACTTGCCGGCGTTGGAGCGGCCGACAAACGCAACCTCTGCCAGCTTTTCCGGCGGCAGGTTTTCGGCGCTGGTTGCGCCCCAGACAAAATCGCAAGCCCCTGCGAACAGCTTGCGCGCCGCTTCCACTTCTTCAGCAGAGGGCGCGCCGCTGTCCTCAGTCATTGGCGGCTTTGGGCTTGCCGCTTCCGAACAAATGCACATCGGCGCCTTCGCGCTTCATGATGACGTATTGCTGAAGCACGGTGAGGAGGTTGTTCCAGGCGTAATAGATCACCAGGCCCGCCGGCAGGGTCGAAAAGAAGAAAGTGAACAGGATCGGCATGAAGGCGAACATCTTGGCCTGGATCGGATCGGCCGGCGGCGGGTTCAGCTTGGTCTGCACCCATTGGGTGGCGCCCATCACGATCGGCCAGATGCCGATCGACAGGAAGCCCAGCACCGTGCCGACAAAGCTGAACGGCCCGGCGTGCAGCGACGCGATCACGGCGTGCGGATTATAGGGCAGCAGGCCGAACAGGTTCAGCAGCGAGGTGGGATCGGGCGCCGACAGGTCGTGGATCCAGCCATAGAAGGGCGCGTGAAACGCCTCGATGGTGACGAACAGAACCTTGTAGAGGGCGAAGAACACCGGAATGGTGAGCAGGATCGGCACGCAGCCCGAGACGGGGTTCACCTTCTCGCGCTTGTACAGCTCCATCATGGCCATCTGGAGCTTTTGCGGCTCGTCGTCCTTGTGCTTCTTCTTGATCTCTTCCATCTGCGGCTGAAGCTTTTTCATCCGGCTCATGGAACGGAAACCGGCATTGGCCAGCGGGAACATCACCAGCTTGACCAGCACGGTCAGGCCCAGGATCGCCAGGCCGAAATTGCCCAGAAGCTTGTTGAGATTGTCCAGGATCCAGAAGAAAGGCCGGGTCAGGAAGAACAGCATGCCCCAGTCGACGGCCTTGTCGAAATTCACGATGCCTTGCGCATCCTCATAGCCGCGCAGGATGTCCACCACCTTGGCGCCGGCGAACAGCTTGTGGGTGACGGTGGCGGAAGCCCCGGGCGCAATGTTGCGCGCGCCCAAGCGGTAATTGGCCTGATAGGCGTCGATGCCCGCACTGGTCTTGTTGCCGACATAGCCGCCGTCGAACTTTTCGTTCTGCGGCGGCACCACTGCCGCCATCCAGTATTTGTCGGTCAGCGCCACCCAGCCGCCGGTGGACGAGAAGGTCTTGGCCGGGGTGCCCGGATCCTTGAAGTCGCTGTATTTGGCGTCGACTTCGCTGCCATTGGCCACGCCGACAAAGCCGACATGCAGGTTCATGCTGGCTTCGTCTTTCTGGATGCCCTGGCGTTCCACCACGCCATAGGGATACAGGGTCGCCTTGGCGCCGCTCTTGTTGGCGACGCTGTCGGTGACAGTGAACATGTACTTGTCATCGATGGCGATGACGCGGGTAAAGACCAGGCCATGGCCATTGTCCCAGGTCAGGGTCACCGGATGGCCGGGCGACAGGGTATTGTCGCCGGTCTGCACCCATTCGCTGTTTTCGCCCGGCATGTTGGCCGCGCCGACCCAGCCGAAGGTGGCGTAATAGGGATAGTCGGTGCTCTTGGGCGCCAGAAGCACGATCTCCGGCGACTTGGGATTCACCGTCTCGTGGTAATTCTTCAGGCGAAGGTCATCCAGGCGCGCGCCTTTGAGCAGCAGCGAGCCATCCACCATCGGCGTGTCGATCACCACGCGCTTGCCGCCCACTTTCAAGGCGGCCTCGCGGGTCAGGTGCGTGGTGCCGCCGGCGATGCCCGGCAGCACGGGCGCGGCAGACGGCTTGGTCTTTTCCTGGCGGTTCAGCGTGGCCTGGCGCGCCTGTTCGGCCTTCATGGCCGGGGTGGCGACAAAATACTGCCAGACGAACAGCACCGCCGCCGCCAGGAAGATGGCCAGGAAAACATTCTTGTTGTTGTTCATGGGGTCCGCTGAAGCTGATGCTTGGAAGGGGGAACGGGATCGAAGCCCGACGATCCGCCGAGCCAGGTAATGGGATGGCAGCGCGACAGGCGCCGGATGGTAAGCCACACGCCCTTGGCGGGACCGTGACGGTGCAAGGCTTCCAGCGCATAGACCGAGCAGCTGGGGGTGAAGCGGCAGACATTGGGCATCATCGGCGAGATCAGATACCGGTAGGCGCGGATCGGCGCGGCAAGCATCGCGACGGCGATTTTACGCATGGCCCTCTCCGCTGCTGGCATCCAGCTTCTTGTGCGCTGCCTTCAGGGCCGTGCTGATGTCGGACAACAGGGCCTCGAACGGGCGCGCCACACAGGTTCCGCGCGCGACCAGAACATAGTCATGGCCGTCCCGTCCCAAAAGGGGCAGGACCTGCGACGCCGCGGCCCGCAAGCGGCGCTTGGCGCGGTTGCGGATGACGGCGTTGCCGATCTTCTTGCTGGCGGTGAAGCCGACGCGCAGCCGCCCGGGCAGGGCATCGGCCTGTGGCGTGGCGCAGGTTTCCAGGGTGACGGCGCCTTCGACGCGGCGGATTCCCCGCGCCGCTCGCAAAAAGTCGGCGCGCTTCTTCAGATGATCCACTTGAGGAGGCGTCCTAAAGGCGCCTTTGTCGATCAGGCCGACAGCTTCTTGCGGCCGCTGGAGCGGCGGCGGTTCAGGACCTTGCGGCCGCCGGCGGTGGCCATGCGCGAACGGAAGCCATGGCGGCGCTTGCGGACAAGCTTGCTCGGCTGATAGGTGCGCTTCATGACGTCAGGCTCCGAAAAAGGCCCGGTTAGGGCCGAAAGAGCGGGGTTTTTAGGGGGCAGGACCCGCCCTGTCAACGACCAGATCGGATTGAAATATTATCGGGTTTGCCCCCTTAAGGCAGATACACGGCCCGTTTCCCGCGCAATTTTATTACAAATCAGCGGTGTAAGCCGTTGTTAAGGCGGCTGGCGGCACTTTCGGGCCTGACTCGCCTGCCTAAGGGTTACGTGTAAAATGGCCACTCTTTTGAGATTGGGCTGGGCGGCTAGCATGGGGGACACCGTGCGCGCGTCCATAAGTGGGGTGAGTCATGGCAGACAATACGCCTGTAGAGGTTACAGGACCGCAGGTGCTTCCCGCGACCAATGTAGCGATCAATATGACCGCTGCTGGGATAGCCGTTTCCTTCGGAACATTGCGGCCACTGTTTACCGGACCAAAGGCTCATCCGCCCAGCATCGAGTGGCTGGTTTCCGTGGCGATGTCTGCCACCACGGCAGAGCAACTGTATTTGGCGCTCGAATCCGCAGTAAAAGAATACGAAAAGAGGTTCGGGAAGGTGCCAAAAGACCCGGCTGCCAAAATGGAAACCTTGGAAGCCTCGGCGGATGGCAAGCAGAAGACCACCCCAGGTTGAGTAAGATTCGGGACATTCTTCTTAGTTCGACAACGCCGGTTCCAACCCTTCCGACGCTAAAGCTTCACGCCGATACTTGGAAAGACCACATTCTTGTCCGCCACCCGGAGATGGCCGGTAAGGAAGATTTGGTTCAAAAAATCATGTCCGAGCCGAAGGTGGTCGGCATCACCCAACAGAATGCGGAAAATTATGTCCTTTTTGACCCGCAAATTACGAGTCCCAGTGGCAATTCAGTTCTGACGGTCTTTGCTTCTCCAAAAGATCAAGTAGTCGTTACTGCTTTTTATAGCCGTGGTTTCTCTACCAGCGATGTGGAGACGATCATATGGCAGGCTTGACCCATTTCCTGGTAAGGCGCCCTCAACTGCAAGCGGACTATGACCGCGATTCTGATGTCCTCTATTTGACACTCGGTTCACCGCGCCCCGGCGAAGGAGAACAAAAGCCCAAGGGTGTTGTTCTGCGCTACTCGATGGACACTGAAATTCCTATTGGCGTTACCGTGATTGGGGTCCGCAGCAACGGCTGGACAACGCACGTAAGCGAACTTGCCTCTATCGTTGCAAGTCACGTTGATGTTGTACCTGCTGTAGCGGAACGGACTATTTTGCAGGCCATAAAATGACGAACAAAGAACGCCTTACTTTGCATGACGCTATTCGCTCCGGACGCATGCAGGATTTTGCTTCTCAGTAAGATAGTAAGGGCGTCAATGCTGCGAAATTCGATAAGTATCTAGGTAAGATGCGAGAGCCCCGAACCAGCCATCGCTGATCCGGGGCTCTACAAATGACCGCACCGGGATCGAACCGGTGCACCTGAGGTTTCAACCTCAGAGCTCTCCCGCTGAGCTTAGCGGCCCACATTTAGACGATCGAGAGATGGGAACCCCCTTGGAACTATTCAAGGGAGTCTTTGAAGTAATTTTATTGCGCGCCCATGCCTGTCCTGAGGGGGCAAACCCAATATTTTTTCAATCCTAGGGGCTAATCCCCCAGCGCGATGCCGTCCCGGCGGGGGTCGGCGGCGCCGATATAGCCGCCTTTGACCTTCTGGATGCCGTGCAGGCCGCTGCCCTCGACCTGGGGCACCTGGACGGTATGGCCCATGGCGGTCAGGGCCGCGGCAAGCTGGTCCGAGGTCGGCGACCGCTCCAGCAGGGTCGATCCGTTCATGTTGATCTCATGGGGCATGGCGATGGCGTCCTTCGGGCTCATCTTGGCGTCCAGGATGCCGATCAGGATCTGGGAAACATAATCGATGATGGCGGGCCCGCCGGGCGAGCCGACCGAGACCAGGAAGTTTCCATTCTTGTCGAACACGATGGTGGGCGACATGGCTGACAAGGGCAGCTTGCCCGGCGCCGGCGCATTGGCCACCGGCTTGCCGTCCCGCACCGGCTGGAAGCTGAAATCGGTCAGCGTGTTGTTGAGCATGAAGCCCCTGGTCATGATCTCGGCGCCGAACACCGACTCCACCGATGTGGTCATGGCGATCACTTCGCCGCTGTCATCGACGATGGTCATGTGGCTGGTGCCGTGCAAGACGGGCGAAACCTGCGGCGACAGCGCCGCATGCTTCTGTGGCGGATTGCCGGCGGTGGCGGTGCCCATGTCCTTGGCCGGATCGATCAGCGCGGCGCGGCTGGCGACATAGCCGGGATCGATCAAGCCGCGGATCGGCACATCCACGAATCCGGGATCGCCCAGATACATGGCGCGGTCGGCATAGGCCAGGCGGCTGGCCTGGGCGAACAGATGGGCGCCGCTGACGGTGTTGGGCGTCAGTTGTTCGGGCGTGTATTTTTGCAGCATCCCCAGGATCTGCAGCACCGCGATGCCGCCTGATGACGGCGGACCCATCGAGCAGACGCGATACTCGCGATACTTGCCGCACACCGGCGCGCGTTCCTTGGCCTGGTAGTTGGCAAGATCCTCCAGGGTCATGCCGCCGGTCTGGCGCGGGGCATGCTGCACCTTGTCGACAATCGCCTGGGCGATTTCGCCCTTGTAGAATCCATCGGGGCCTTCGGCGGCGATCTTGCGCAAGGTCGCGGCATATTCGGCGTTCTTGTAGGTCTCGCCTTCGGCCAGCGGCGTGCCATCGGCGTGATAGAAGTGCGCCTTCAGGTCCGGCATGTTGGCGCCGCGGGTGAAGTTCTTGATGGTGCGCGCCAGCTTGGGGCCGACCGGGAAACCGTCGTCGGCCAGCTTGATGGCGGGTTCGAACAATTTGGCCCAGGGCAGCTTGCCGTATTTCTTGTGCGCCAGCGCCAGCATCTTCACCACGCCGGGAACGCCCACCGACAAGCCGCCCGGAATCGCATCCGGCTTGGTGCGCGGCTGGCCGTTCGCATCCAAAAACATGGTGGGCGTGGCCGATGCCGGCGCCATTTCGCGGCCGTCAAAGCTGGTGGTGCGCTTGGTCCTGGGGTCATAGACCAGCATGAAGGCGCCGCCGCCGATGCCCGACGATTCCGGTTCCACCAGCCCCAGCACCAATTGGGTGGCGACGGCCGCATCGACCGCGCTGCCGCCGGCGCGCAGCATGTCCAGGCCCGCTTGCGCCGCGTGCGGATTGGCGGCGGCGACCATGTGCTTCTTGGCGACGGTTTCGGTTACTTGTGCATGGAGGGGCGCCTGCGCGGGCAACACGATCAGCGCGGTCGCAACAACCATCTTCAGGCTGGAATGGAAAAGCTTCATCGCGCGCCTCGAAAGCAACTTCGCGGCGATGGTACGCAGCTTGGTAAGGCTGTCACAAATGAAAAAGCCCCGCTGCGACAGCGGGGCTTTTGAAGTTGCGTTTGCCTAAATTCAGCGCACGAAGACGCGCACTTCGCTGACGGTGGCGCCCGGATCGGTGGTCGAGGCGACGGCCAGGCGGGTGGCAGGCACGCCCATGTCGGTCATGGAACGCATCACGTCCTGGGCATGGCGGCGGGCGGTGGTCTGGGCGATCTGCACCGACGCGGCGCTGCCGCGGGTGGGCGAAACGGCCACGACCTGGAAGTTGGCGCCGGGGCGGTTCTGCAGCGCCTGGTTCAGCGCGGCATACAGGATCTGCTGATAGTCGACATCGGGATGGTCGAACTTCACGACCACCAGCGGGGTGCCGCCGCCGGTCACGGCCGGGGTGGAACCCAGGCCTCCGGTGACGCCGCCGCCATAAAAGTCGCCGCTCTTGATCGAGGCGGCCAGGGTGGTGAGGTTGGAACGCTCGGTCGCCACATAGGCGGTCTGGCGCTGGATGCCGTCGGAAACTTCGCGCAGCAGGCGGTCGATCATCACGATGGTCTGGCTGGTCTGGTCTTCCAGCAGGCGCAGCTGGCGATGGTCTTCATCGACCGCGCCCGACACCGCATAGGTGGCGCCGATCTGGTCCAGCGCATAATGGGCGGTGGAGCTGTCATTGGTGACGTCGGTGCCCAGCGCGTTCAGGGCGTTGACGTTGGCCGACAGGGCGTCCAGCTGGCCCTGGGCGACATTCCATTGCTGCACCAGTTCGGGGTTGCCGCGGGTGGTGCCCACCTGCAGGCGGGTGGTGATATGGGCCTTGGCTTCCTGGTAGGAGCCGGCGGCGCCCGCGCCCTGGTTGCGCAGGTCGGCCAGGCGGGCCGAATTGGCGGCCAGCTTCTGCTGAAGCCCGGCGACCTGGGACCGGATGGACTGGATGGTCTTGTTGACGGCGGTGCCGGTATCGGCGCCCCCATCGATGGTCACGGGGGTGATGGTGGCGACCGGGGCAGCCCCGGCGGTCACCGGCAGGGCGGTGGAGGCGGCCGAAGGCGGGGCGGCGTCAGCGGCGGTGGGCGGGAACGCGTCGGCCGAAGCCTCGCTGTCGTCCCCGAACATGCTGTCGACGCTGGAACAGGCGGCCAAGCTGAGGCCGGCCGTGAGCGCAAAAGCCAGAAACAGGCCCTTTTTGAGCCCGCGCTGTGCTGAAATTCCCCTCATTATGCTCTCCGCTGCCCGGCGCCACACCAGGCCCCCACCGGCCGACCCCATCGGCCACATGGAGAGAATGGCGCCAAAACCCAACCCCGTCCGCGCCTTTTGAGCAGGCGGACCTTGGCCGTCAGTCTTAACCAGAGGGGCGGGGGGCGACAAGGGACCACAATGCCGCTTGGGGTGGAAAACTGCACGTTTCACCGGGACTTGGCCGGAATCTGGGGGGTGTGCCGCAGATGCCGCAGACAGATGGCGGTAGTCCTTGCCTTTGGGAAGGCTCCTGAATAGGTTCGCGCCTCCAAAACGCACCCGTAGCTCAGCTGGATAGAGCACCAGACTACGAATCTGGGGGTCAGAGGTTCGAATCCTTTCGGGTGCGCCATTTCTTCGCTTCGCGAAGAAATGGCGCAGCATGCCCGTCCGCGCGACAGCGCAGTGAGGACGGGCAGGCCCGGCAATCCCGCACAAGAGCCCAGCAGCCGTAAGAAAATGCCGCCGCCAGGCTCTGTCCTGAATCCGACATTATCCATCGCCACCCTCCGTCCGCTTGACAGGTTCCGGGGCCGCGCTTCTGCTTCCCGCAACCAAATGAGGGAGCCCCACCATGTGCGATGAATTCATTCACCCCGGCCTGGTCACCGATTCCCGCCTGTCGCGGCGCGGCTTTGCCGCCATGACGGTGGCCGCCGCCGGCGTTGTCGCCAATCCGGCGCTGGCCCAGGACACTGTCGAAGAAAAAGACGTCACGGTGAAAGCCGCCGACGGCATGTGCGATGCGGCGCTGTTCTATCCGAAGGGCAAAGGTACCCACGCCGCCGTGTTGATGTGGCCCGACATCATGGGCCTGCGCCCGGCGTTCCGCGACATGGGCCGCCGTTTGGCGGCGCAGGGTTATGTGGTGCTGGTGCCCAATCCCTTTTACCGCTCGGCCAAGGCGCCGGTGATCGGCGACAATTTCGATTTCTCCAATCCCGAACAGCGCGCCAAGTTGATGGGCTATCGCGGCGCCATGACCAATGACGGCATCGACAGCGACGCCAAGGCCTATCTGGCGTTCCTGGATGCACAGCCGCAGACCGCCAAGAACAAGAAGGCAGGTGTGCAAGGCTATTGCATGGGCGGGGCACTGTCGTTCCGCACTGCTGCGGCCGTATCAAACCGCATCGGCGCAGTGGGCAGCTTCCATGGCGGCAACGGCCTTGTCACCGACAAGCCCGACAGCCCGCACCTGCTGATCGCCAAGACCAATGCCGCCTACCTGATCTGCCAGGCGCAAAATGACGACGCGCAAAATCCCAAGATGAAGGAAGACCTGAAGGCCGCCTTCGCCGCCGCGGGCAAGACCGCGACGGTGGATGTCTACCAGGCCAATCATGGTTGGTGCGTGAAGGGCGGCGCGGTTTACAACGAAGCCGAGGCCGAACGCGCCTGGAGCAATTTGACGGCGCTCTACAAGGCCAATCTGGCTTAAAGCCGCTTTTTTAGATCTTCAGGGCACGAATGCGGTGGTTCTCGGAATCGCCGATGTAGAGCAGGCCCGCATGGACGAACAGTCCATGCGGGCGCGCCAGCGCGCATTTCAAAGGATCGCCATCGGGTCCATCACCGCGTGCGCCCGTGCCGGCCACGGTCGAAACCGTGCCGTCGCGCAACGACACCCGGCGGATCACATGGTTCTCGGTGTCGGCGACATACAGGCTGCCGTCCGGCGCATAGGCGATGCCTTTGGGACCGTTCCAGCTGGCATCCTTGGCGCGCCCGCCATCGCCGGAATAACCCTTGGCGCCGGTCCCGGCGATGCGTGTCATGGTCTTGCGGCGCGGATGGATTGCGAAAACTTTGTTCCCCTCGCGCAGGATCAGATACATGGTGCCGTCCGGTGCGCTGTCGATGGAGCGCGGTCCGTGCAGCGCCGCGGTCAGCGGCGCGATGCTGGCCGTGTCGGCGGTGGAGCCGTCACCGGCAAAGGTTGTGAGGATGCCGGTCCTGGCGTCGCGGCGGCGGATGCGGTTGTTCTGGATATCGCAAATGTAAAGATTGTCGGCGCGGTCCAGCGCGATGCTGTGCGGCTGTTTCAATTGCGCCGCCGTGGCGGGTCCGCCATCGCCGCTGAAGCCCGGCTCGCCGGTGCCGACTAGGGTCGAGGTGATGCCGCTGCGCGTGATGCGGCGGATGACATGGGCATCGCGTTCGGCCACCAGCATGTTGCGGTGGGAGTCAAAGCGCACTTCATGCGGCGCATTGAGCTGGGCGTCCACCGCCTGGCCGCCATCGCCGGCGTGGCCTTTGACAGTAGTGCCGGCCACCACCGATACCTTACCGGCGTTCACTTTCAGCACGCGGTTGCTGCCAAAGTCGGCCCAGTACAAAGCGCCATCCGGGCCGATGCAGACGCCGTAGGGCTGGTCGAGTTTTGTGGCCAGCGCCGCGTCGCCGCTCTGGGCAACGCCCTGTACGCCGCAGCCCACCACCGTAACAATGGATTTGCTGGCCGCACGCGCACCTGTGGCGAAGGCCAGTCCCGTAGCGACGGCGGCGCGGCGTGTCAGCATGCTATGGCGCCGGCTCGCCCGTGGCCGCGATCAGCAGGCGCACAAATTCCTTCATCTTGTCGCCGTCAATCCAGCGCACCACCGCCACCATGTCATGCTGATAGTCCACGAAGATAATGTTGGCGCCATCGCCGTTATAGGACAGGCTGTCTTCACGCGCCGCCGGATAGCGCAGCTTGCCGGTGTTCAGGTACCAGTTGCAGAAGCCGTAACCCGGATTGGGCACGGTGGGCGTGCGCGCCATCGTCACCCATTTGTCGGACAGCACGGTCTTGCCGTCCCACTTGCCCTTGTTAAGGCCGAGTAGGCCAAGCCGCGCCTGATCGCGCGCGGAAAGGAACATGCCGCCACCCCAATGGCCGCCGCCCGACACCACTTTCAGCTTCTTGCCGTCCACTTCGGTGAAGGCGTTGTCATAGCCCTCCCAGTGCCAGCTGTCCGACATGCCGATGGGATCGGCGACATATTCCTTCAGCACTTCGGGCAGTGGCCGCTTCCACAGATGCGTCAGTGCCAGCGCCAGCGCGTTCACGCGCACGTCGTTATATTTCCACGCCTTGCCGACCGGCGGCGGGCCCTTCACCAGTTCGCTGTAAGGCTTGCCGTCATCGGGACGGTCCGCCCACCAGGGCTTGTCCCACATGGTGCCGATCCAGCCCGATTGCTGGCGCAGCATGTCGTTCCAGGTGATGGGCTGGTTGTGCGGCAGCGTGAAGTCCGGCGTCGGCTTTACGTAATCGATCACCCGGTCGTTGATGTTTTTGATGAGCCCCTTGTCGAATGCGACGCCGGCGGTGGACGACAGAAAGGTCTTGGTGACCGAGAAGGTCATGTCCACGTCTTTGGTCCGGCCCCACTCGGCGACGATATAGCCGTGGCGGATGATGATGCCGTTGGCGGGGGCGTGCGGCTTCAAGGGGCCGATAGGCGTGTTGAACGGCTCGCCGGCATATTTCAGCGGCACCGAAACGCGCAGGTCGCGGATGTCAGCCACCTTCGCCAGTTCAGGCGGGTAGGTCAGTTCGGCGGAAATGGCGTAGTCGATCGCCGCTTTCAGCTTCACCGGATCCAGATTTTCCTGGGCGGGGGTGTGGGTGACCCAGGCATCGCCCTTTGGCGGGAAATAATCGGCGGCAAGCGCCGGTTGCAGCGTAAGGGCAGCCAGAAGCGCAAGGGTGATATATCGCATGTTTCCCACCTCTTTTTGGCAAGCTTCCGGCGGTGGCGGGGCTTTGTCAATTTGCCCTGGGCGGCATAGGCTCCCTGCCATAAAAAGTCTCAGGGGATTTCATGTCATTGTCGTTCGACCGTTCCGCGAAGCTGATCGCGGAAAATGCCCAGCATATTGCCGGCGGGATCAACAGCAATTTCCGCATCGGCATGGCGGGCGGGCCGCTGGTCTTCACCCATGGCGAGGGGCCGTATTTGTTCGACGTCGATGGCAACAAGCTGATCGATTATTACTGCGGCATGGGCGCCATGATCCTAGGCCATTCGCCCAAGGGCGTGCAGCAGGCGGTGAAAGACCAGGTGGACAAGGGCATTCTCTATGCCGGCCAGTCCGAGATCGAATTCGAAGCCGCCAAGATTTTGTGCGAGCGCATTCCCTCGGCGCAGCGCCTGCGCTTTGGGTCGTCCGGTTCGGAAGTGGCGCAGGCCGCGTTCCGCCTGGCCCGCGCGGCCACTGGCAAACGCATCATCCTGAAATTCGAGGGCCATTATCATGGCTGGTTCGACAATATCCTGTGGTCCACCGCGCCGGCGCAGAATGCGGCCGGGCCCGAAGATGCGCCGGTGCTGGTGCCCGGCAGCGTGGGCCAGGACCCGATCGATGCCGCCGGCCTGGACGTGATCGGCTGGAATGATCTGGCCAAGCTGGAAGCGCGTCTGGTCAAGGGCGATATCGCTGGCGTCATCATGGAGCCGGCCATGTGCAACCAGGGCGCCATCTCTCCGGCCTCCGGTTATCTAGAAGGCGCCAAGGCGGCTTGCGCCAAACACGGCGCTATTTTGATTTTCGACGAAGTGATCACAGGCTTCCGTTTGGGCCGCAGTGGCGCGCAGGCGCGCTTTGGCGTGACGCCGGACTTGTCCTTGACCGCCAAGGCGGTGGCCAATGGCTTCCCGGTGGCGGCGCTGGTGGGCCGCGCTGACCTGCTCGATATGTTTGTCACCGGCGGGGTGCTGCATGGCGGCACCTTCAACGCCCAGCCCGTCACCATGGCGGCGATGGTGGCCACGCAAAAGGCGCTGACACCGGAAGGCTATGAAGCGGCATCAAAGCGCGGCGTGCGCCTGCGCGATGGCATTCGCGATATCCTGAAAGAGGCTGGCGTAAAGGCGCAGGTCACCGGCTTTGAACTGATGTTCCATGTCGGCCTGGGGCTGGATGCACCGGCGAAGAATTACCGCGACCTGCTGAAATCGGACAAGGCGCTGTATGTGAAGTTCGCCCATGCGCTGCTCAAGCGCGGCGTCCGTGTGCTGGAACGTGGCGCCTGGTTCGTCTCCTTCGCCCATGACGATGCGGTGATCGACACAACCTTGGCGGCCGTCAGGGAAGCGGCAAAGGAAATTCTCTAGCGCCGCTTGAACAATAGGAACGTCAGTGCGTGGATGCTGGTGGAAATCGCCAACGCCACGCCAAACGCCCATCCCATCGGCATGGTCGCCAGCAGCATATAAAGCGCGAAACAGAAGCTGCCGACCGAGGCCAGGCCCATGGTCATGCCGGCCACCGCTTCCTGCACCGCATGCTTGCCGTACTGGATGTGGCTGGAGATGGCGATGATCGAGCCCATCACCGGAAAGGTGGTGAATATGCCCGACCAATGGGTGCCCAGCGACGATGCAAACTGGGTGATCGCCAAGGTCAGTACCGCGCCCGCCGTCATGCGCGCCGGTGTGCCCCACCAGACATGCTCGCGCTCTTCGTCCGACGGCTCGCCGCGCGGATAGCAGAACAGGGCGCCTATGAACGCCGCGAAGGGCAGGATTTCCAGCCAGGGCGAGGCGTCTTCCAGCGCCACCGCCAAGACCGCCATCGCGGTCCACACCGAAAAGCCGATCAGGGTGGACCAAACCCATGTCAGCGAGCGGGCGCAGCGGGCATAGGTCATGGTGAAAGCCAGCCAGGGCACCAGCCCGAAATAGGCGCCCAGCGCCGCCTTGCTGGCGAAATCGGTGCCGTGATCCAGCGCCAGGAAAACCAGCAACGGGCCGCCCACGATGGGAAAGCCCGACAGCCAGCCGGCCACGCGCGGGCCGTGCCGCCGCTCGATGACGCCGAACAGCAGCAAGGCCATCGGCACGATGGTCAGTTTGAGGATCAGCAAATCAGCACCCGTGCGGGCAATGTGCCACAAATCCGGTCGCCGGAAATTGTGCAGCGCGGCAGCGCTTGCGGCGGCCGCAAAAACCACCGACAGTTTGTCGGCTCAAGGGGAACAGCATGACCAGGGTTTTAATTGCCGGCATCTTCCATGAAACCCATTCCTTCACCGGCGGACGGACCGGACTGGAAGGTTTCACCATCCATCGGGGCCAGGAAATCCTGGCGCGGCGGGGCGACGCCTCGCAGGTCGACGGCTTTCTCAGCGTCGCCGAACGGGAAGGATGGGAGGTTGTACCAAGCGCCATCTACACCGGCGGCGCCGACGCCACCGTGGACCATGCCGTGTTCGAGCAGTTCTGGAGCGAAGTCGAGCCGGTGCTGAAAAAGGCGCTGGCTGAGGGGCTGGACGGCATCCACCTGTCGTTGCATGGCGCCATGGTCACCAGCGAATGCGACGATCCCGAAGGCGAACTGATGGCGCGCATTCGCGCCACGCCGGGCGCCGAGAAGCTGCCCATGTATTGCGTGGGCGACCTGCATGGCACGCTGACGCCGCGCATGGGCGCGCTGTCGGACGGCATGATCTTCTATAAGGAGTGCCCGCACACCGACCAGTTCGACAGCGCGGTGCTGGCGACCGAACTCCTGGCGCGTCAAATCAAAAGCGGGGTGCGGCCCAAGCATCTGGTGATGGTGACGCCGATCGTGTGGCCGCCGACCGGCACCGGCACGCGCGACGGGCCCATGCGGGCGCTGGAAGACAAGGCGCGGGAAATCGAAAAGACCGTGCCGGGTGTCCTGGCGGCCAACATCGTGGGCGGCTATGCCTTTTCGGACGTGCCCTATGCGGGGCTGGCCTTCAGCATCATCACCGAAGGCGATGAAGCAGCCGCAAATGCCGCGCTGCGCGAGCTGGCCCAGATCGCCTGGGACGTGCGCGAAGAGGGCATTCCCAAGCAGCACGACCTCGATACCGTGGTGCGCGACTTCAAGGCCAACAATTTCCGCTTTGGCGGCAAGGGGCCGGTGCTGCTGGTGGAACCGTCCGACAATATCGGTGGCGGTGCGCCGGGTGACGGCACCGACGTGATGCGCGCCTTGCTGAAATACGACATCGACAATGCCGGGGTTTGCATTGCCGATGCCGAAGCGGTCGCGGCGCTGAAGGATGTGCCCATCGGGGGCAAGATCACTCTGCCTATCGGTGGCAAGGGCAGCCCGCTGGACGAAGGCCCGGTGACGTTGGAAGTCACGCTGGTCTCGCGCAGCGATGGTGTGTTCGAACTGGAAGACAAGAACTCCCATCTGGTCGGTTCGCTGGGCAAGATCATCAACATGGGGCCGTCCGCGGTGGTGAAGCATCGCGGACTCACCATCCTGCTCAACAGCAAGAAGCTGCCGCCCTTTGACCTCGGCCAGTGGCGCAGCCAGGGCATCAATCCCGAAGAACTCAGCATGATCGGCATCAAGGCGGCGGTGGGTCACCGCGTCGCCTGGGGCCGGATCGCGGCAGGGGAATTCACCGTCAACACATCGGGACCCTGCACGTCGGACATCACAAGGCTGCCTTATACCAGGCTGCGCCGGCCGGTGTTTCCGCTGGACAAGATGTCGGCAGGCGGCTGATGGCGGTGGATCGCCGGGCCGTGCTGGGCGCGGCGGGGCTTGTTGCCTGGCCGGCCCAGGCCTGGCCTGCGCCGCAGAAGAGCCGCCTCATCAACGCGATGATGTTTGCCGAGCCGGGGCACCTGAACTGGCCGCTGCTCAACACGCGGATCATGCAGGAGATCTGCGGCAACATCCATGAAGCGCTGCTGCTGTTCGACTGGCAGTTCAAGCCGCATCCCAACCTGGCGACCAGCTACGAGATGTCACCCGACGGGCTGACCTATACCTTCCACCTGCGCAACGATGTTTTCTGGCATGACGGGGTGAAGTTCACCGCCAAGGACGTGGCCTTCAGCTGCGGCACCATGCTGCCCCAGGTCAATCCGCGCAGCCGCAATGCGTTTGGCCAGATCGCCAGCATCGCCATGCCGGACGATTATACGATCGTGTTCAAGCTGAAGCGGCCGGTCAGCGCCTTCTTGATATCCTTCATGGCATCCAACGCGCCCATGATGCCGGCGCATATCTATGAAGGCACCAACTTCCGCACCAACCCTTTCAACTTCAAGCCGATCGGCACCGGCCCGTTCAAGTTCGCCGAATGGAAGCGCGGTGAATATATCCATCTGGCGCGGAATGACCGCTATTGGCGCCCCGGGCAGCCGGGGATGGACGGCGTTTATTTCCGCGTCTGCGCCACGCCGGAGCAGCGGCTGGTGGCGATGGAAACCGGCGCGGTCGATATTGCCATGGCCGATGACATCGATTCGGTGGTGTATTCGCGCCTGCGCGCCAATCCCAATATCGTGACCCGCAGCGACGCCTATAACGGCACCGCCGAGATCATGATCATGGAAGCCAATATGCGGCGTTGGCCATTCACCGATCGGCGCGCCCGGGCCGCCTTCCTGCACGCGGTGGACCGCGAATTCCTGGTCAAGGCGATCAACTTCGGCGAGGGGAAAGTGGCGCATGGGCCCATTCCGTCGACCGTGCCCTATTATGATGAAAAGGCGCTGGTCAAATATCCCTATGACCCGGCGCGCGCCCGCGCCCTGCTGGACGAGATGGGATGCAAGCCGGGTCCGGGGGGCGTGCGCCATCGCTTCGGCCTGATGCTGGTGCCGGACGGCGGCGGCGCCTGGACTCGGATGGGCCATTACATCAAGCAGTGCCTGGCCGAAGTAGGGCTGGATGCCAATCTGGAAGCAGTGGACTGGCCGACCCAAAGCCGGCGCAGCGGCAACTGGGAGTTCGACGTCGACAGCAATTCCTACGGCGAATATGGCGATCCGGCCATCGGCACGTCGCGCTTTTACCTGTCCTCCAATATCCGCAAGGGCGTGCCGCTGACCAACCTGCAGGGCTACGTCAATCCGGAAGTGGACCAGCTGTTCGCCCAGGCTGCGATGGCGGTGGATCCCAAAGAAGCGCAAGCCTGCTACAGCAAGCTGCAGCATATCCTGACGCGGGATGTCGCCATGCTGTGGTTGTTCGAGCGCTATCCCTTGTTCTTCCACAACAAGCGGCTGAAGAATGTGATCAATGGCCCCAATGGACCTACGGACGGTCTGGGTCGGGTTACGTTGGCATGAAGCTCGACTATATCGCCATGCGTCTGGTCAAAACGGTGCTGGTCGCCATTGCGGTGGTGCTGCTCAGCTTCTTTTTGATCCGTCTGGCGCCGGGCGATGTGGCCACCGTGATGGCAGGCCAGGCCGGCTATGCCGATGAAGCCTATATGAAGAGCCTGCGGGCTGAGTATGGCCTGGACCAGCCTGTGCCGGTGCAGCTGTGGAAATATGTCAGCGCCGTGGCGCATGGCGATTTGGGCACCTCGTATGTGCGCAGCGAGCCGGTGCTGCGCATCATCCTGGAACGGCTGCCCAACACGCTGTTGCTGGATGCCTTCGCGTTGGTGGTTGCGGCGGCAGGCGGCATCTGGCTGGGGGCGGCGGCGGCGCGCAAACCGGGATCGGTTACCGACCATGGCACCACGGTTCTGGCGATGTTCTTCTATTCGGTGCCGCAATTCTGGTTGGGCATGATGATGATGCTGGTCTTTGCCGTGTGGCTTGGCTGGCTGCCGCCCTTCGGGATCGAGACCATGGGCGCCGATCATACCGGATTGGCGCGCGTCTGGGATGTGGCGCTTCACATCCTGCTGCCGGGCATGACATTGGCCTTTTACTTCATGGCCAGCTATGCGCGGCTGACCCGCACCGCCATGCTGGAAGTGGCCGACCAGGATTTCGTCAAGACCGCGCGCGCCAAGGGCATCAGCGAAAGGCTGGTGCACCGCCGCCATGTGCTGCGCAATGCGCTGATCCCGCTGATCACTTTTGCTGGCCTCCAGGCATCGATTTTGGTGGGCGGCAATGTGCTGGTGGAAAATGTCTTCAGTTGGCCCGGCGTGGGGACGCTGGCCTATGAGGCGGTGGCCAGCCGCGACAATCCCCTGCTGCTGGGCATCTTCATCGTCACCGCCATCCTTGTCAGCCTGTTCAACCTGGTGACCGACATCGCCTATTCCATCGCCGATCCCAGAGTGGAGTTGGGCAAATGAGCGTGGAGCTGGGGCGATGAATTTCCTGCGCCGCTTCTTTTCGCGTCCCACCGCCATTCTGGGCTTCGCGGTATTCGCCGCCATCGTGGCGGTCGCATTGGCGGCGCCGCTCCTGTTTGCGCGCGGACCGTTCGCGATCGTCGGCATGCCGCTGTTGCCGCCCGGATCGCCGGGGCTTTTGGCCGGCAGCGACGTCCTGGGCCGCAACATGATGGTGGCGCTGGCCTATGGTGCGCGCGTGTCCCTGCTGGTGGGAATATCTGCGACCTTGGTCTCCACCTTTATCGGCATCCTGTTCGGCGCGCTGGCCGGTTATTACGGCGGCGTGGTCGATGACCTGCTGATGCGGGTGACCGAGTTTTTCCAGATCATCCCCGCCTTTGTGCTGCTGATGGTGCTGGTGGCATTCCTGCAGCCCAGCTTGGCCTCGGCGGTGATCGGCATCGCCCTGATCAGCTGGCCCAATGTGGCGCGGGTGGTGCGGGGCGAATTCCTGTCCCTGCGCAGCCGCGAATTTGTGGAAGCCGCGCGCACGCTTGGCATGCGCGACACCCGCATCATCCTGACCCAGATCCTGCCCAATGCCCTGCCGCCCATCGTGGTGGTCAGCTCCATGATGGTGGGCAACGCCATCCTGGCGGAATCGGCGCTGAGCTTCCTGGGCCTGGGTGATCCCAACCTGATCAGCTGGGGCAGCATGATCGGCGGCGCGCGTTCGGCCATGTGGGTGGCGTGGTGGACCACCACCTTGCCCGGCCTGTCCATCATGATCACGGTGCTGGCGCTGAATTTTGTGGGCGACGGGCTGAACGATGCCCTCAATCCCCGGCGGAGGCGCTGATGCCGCTGGTTTCCATACAGCGCCTCGCCGTCACGCTGCCTGCGGGCGCCGACCGCGACAAGGCGGTGGACGATGTCAGCCTGGATATCGGGCGCAAGGAAATCGTCTGCATCGTGGGGGAATCCGGATCGGGCAAGTCGCTGACGGCGCATGCCATCATGGGGCTGCTGCCGCGCGGCGTGACGGCGGCAGGCGGCCAGATCCTGTTCGATGGTGTGGACCTTCTGAAAGAATCGCCGCGCGCCATGCGCAAGCGGCGCGGCCCCGATATCGCGATGATCTTTCAGGATCCGATGGCGGCGCTGAATCCGGTAATGACCATCGGCCAGCAGGTCAGCGAGCAGATTCGCGCCCATCGCCCGGTTTCCGAAGCCGGGGCACTAAAGCAAGCCGGTGCGCTGCTGGGCGAAATGGGCCTGAAGGATGTGCCTGGACTGCTCAAGGCCTACCCGCACCAGCTATCGGGGGGGCAGCGCCAGCGCGTGATGATCGCAATGGCCCTGTCGCTTTCGCCGCAATTGCTGATCGCGGACGAGCCGACCACGGCGCTGGACGTCACCACCCAGGCGCAGATCCTGAAACTGATCAAGCGCATCCAGGCGGAACGGGAAATGAGCGTGCTGCTTATCACCCATGACTTTGGCGTGGTCGCCGACATGGCGGACAAGGTGGCCGTGATGCGCCACGGCCGGATGCTGGAAAGCGGCACAGTGCGCGAGGTGCTGGGTAACCCTTCCCATTCCTATACCCGCGCCCTGATCGCGGCGGTGCCCAAGGGCGAATGCCAGATGCCGCCGGCGCCGGATGCGCGGCCTCTGGTACAAGTCAATCGCCTGACCAAGCGCTTCCGCCGCGGCGGCCTGTTTGCGCCGGGCCGGGTCACGACCGCGGTGGACAATGTCTCGCTGACACTCAATCGCGGCGAGACGTTGGGCATTATTGGAGAATCGGGCAGCGGCAAATCCACACTGGCGCGCTGTGTCATCCGCCTGCTGGATCCGGACGCCGGGGAAGTGTTTCTGGACGGCGCCGACATCGCCCATATGAAACCGGGCGAACTGCGACCCTTGCGCCGGCGCGTCCAGATGGTGTTCCAGGATCCGTTCTCGTCGCTCAATCCGCGCCAGACCATTGGCGACATCATCACAATCGGCCCCCGCATTTACGGCGAGGATGCCAAAGAAGCGCGCGCGCGCGCCGCCGACATCCTGCGGCTGGTGGGACTGAATCCGGAAACCATGAACCGGCTGCCGCATGAATTCTCCGGCGGCCAGCGCCAACGCATCGGCCTGGCCCGCGCATTGATGCTGAGGCCCGATGTGCTGATCGCCGACGAGCCGGTGTCGGCGCTGGACGTGACGGTGCAGGCGCAGGTGCTGCAGTTGCTGGACGATGTGCGGCGCCAGATGAACCTGGCCATGCTGTTCATCACCCATGACATGCGGGTGGCAGCGCAAGTGTGTCACCGGGTGATGGTCATGCGTCACGGACGGGTGGTGGAAACGGGCGTGACGCGTGACATCTTCGCCAACCCGTCCAGCGATTATACCCGCGCCCTGGTCGCCGCCATTCCCGGACGCACCGCCAACTAGGAGAGCGCCATGCGCATCGCCATCGCCGAGTTCAAACAGGAAACCAACACGTTCGTGCCCTTCACCACAACGGTGCAGACCTTTGAGGAACAATATCTGCACCGGGGTGAGGCGATGCTCACGGCGTTCGGCAATGGCCGGCTGGAGATTCCGGGCGCGCTGGATGCCTTGAAAGAGGCCGGCGCCACGCCGGTGCCGCTTCTGGCCACCATGGCGATGGCGTCGGGCACCGTCGAACGCAAGGCGTTCGAGCATTTCATGACCGAAATCGAGCAGCGTCTGCGGGATGCCATCAAGGAGGGTGGTCCCGTGGACGGCGTGTTCCTGGCACTGCACGGCGCCATGATCGTGGAAGACGAGCCGGATGCGGAATCGGAAATCGTGCGCCGCGTGCGTGCCATCGTGCCGGGCAAGCCCATCACCGTGTCGCTGGACCTGCATGGCCATATCACCCAGGCCATGATCCAGCCGGATGTCGCCTATATCGCCTACCGCGAATTTCCCCATGTCGACATGTACGAAACGGGTTATCGCGCCGCAAAGCTTCTGATCGACTGGATCAACGGCAAGGTGAGCCCGGTGATGGCGCTGTCCAAGCGCCACATGGTGTTCAGCCCCGACACGGCGCGCACGGGTGTCCCGCCCATGTCCGACATCGTGGCCGAGGGCCGCGCCATGGAAGCGCGGGGCGAGGTGCTGCATGTCTCGCTGTTTCCAGTGCAGCCATGGATCGACACCCCGGACCTGGGCTTTGCCGCGCTGGTATGTGCCCAAAGCAAGGAAGCGGCACAGGCCGCCGCCGACAAGCTGGCCAAGATGGCCTGGGACCGGCGCAAGGAATTCGAACCCGATGTGATCGCGCTGGAAGAGGCCATTCGCATCGGCCTGTCATCGCCGGGCCTCACTGCGGTCAGCGATGCCGGCGATGCACCGTCGGGCGGTGGGGCGGGGGATTCCACCGCGGTGCTGGCGGCATTGCTGAAAGCGGGTGCTGACCGCGCGGACCGGATTTCCATCTGCACCATCGCCGATGCGCAGGCGGCGGCCGAAGCTGCCAAGGCCGGTGTCGGCAAGACCGTCACCCTGGATGTGGGCCACAAGCGTTCGGGCCTGGGCGATCCCTTGCGCGTAACCGGTACGGTGAAAGTGATCAGCGATGGCACCTATCTGCTGGAAGGGCCCGGCTATAACGGCATGATCGGCGAGATGGGATTGACGGTGGTGCTGGCCATCGGATCGATCCGCCTGAACCTGCGCTCCATCCCGCACTTCGAATGGGATCTGGGTATTCACAAGTCGGTAGGCCTCAACCCGGAAACCGCTGCCCTGGTGTTCGTGCGCTCGCCGGCGCATTTCCGCTGTTCCTATGCGCCCATCGCCGCGCGCATCTTCCTGGCCGATACGCCGGGCCCCACTTGCGTGAACATGCGCCGCATCCCTTTCACCAAGGTGACGCGGCCCTTCTATCCGCTCGATCTGGTGAACGACTAGGCCCGCTTCCTGGCGGGGGCGGAACGCTTCTGCGCCGCGTGGCTCTTGCGGAAATCCTTCAGCACCTGGCGCAGGCCCAGCTCGCCCACCTGGATAATGGCCTGGTCCAGTGGCACCCAGGCCAGGGTGCGCGCGCCTTTTTCCGGCCAGTCCGGCAGCTGCCGGGTCACGGCCAATGCAAAGACATCCACGCTGCAGGGCAGGCCGCTGCCGTCCTTTTTTTCCTTAAGGTAGTGGTAGGTGCCGATCGGCAGTTCATCGATCTTGCCGGTCACGCCGGCTTCTTCAAAGGCTTCGCGAGCGGCGCTTTCGGCGGCCGTCATGTCGGGTTCGGGCCAGCCCTTGGGGATGATCCAGCGCTTGGAATTGAGCGATGTGATCAGCAGCACTTCCAGCACCGGGTGCGCGCGCCAGCACAGCGCCGCCACCTGCTTGCAATGTTCACGAAAGAGAGCTGCGCTTTTCAACGGCCGCGGACCCTGCGTGATTCGCCCCGGCCATCTTACGGTTCATCCGTCTACGGCCCAAACTGTCACATTTCTTCCAGGTGACAAGGACCGGGCGCGGCAGCGGTTCCGCAGCCGTTAACGTTTGCGGCCCGGCGTGGCGCGGACACTACGCTATTTGATGCCGAACAGTCCGGCGAGCAGGTAGAACACCGCGCCGATCAGGCCGGCAGCGGGCATGGTGACGATCCAGGCCACCACAATGTCCTTGGCCACATGCCAGCGCACCGCCGAGACGCGGCGCGCCGCGCCCACGCCCACGATGGCGCCGGTGATGGTGTGGGTGGTGGAGACCGGTATGCCCAGCCAGGTGAAGCCGAACAGGGTGACCGCACCGGCGGTTTCGGCGCAGACGCCCTGCATGGGCGAAAGATGGGTGATGCGCGAACCCATTGTGCGCACGATGCGCCAGCCGCCGAACAGGGTACCCAGCGCCATCGCCGCCTGGCAGGACATCACCACCCAGAAGGGAACATGGAATTTGCCGCCTTCGAAGCCATGAGCGAACAGCAGAGCGGCGATGATGCCCATGGTTTTCTGCGCATCGTTGCCGCCATGGCCCAGGCTGTAGGCGCTGGCGGAGATGAACTGCACATGGCGGAACAGCTTGTCCACCCACAGCGGATGAGCCTTGATGAAGCTCCAGGATACGATCAACACCAGCAACAAGGCGACGGCGAAGCCGATGGCCGGCGACAGCACGATGGCCGAGGCCGTCTTGCTCAGTCCCTGCCAGACAATGGCATGCCATCCGCCCTTGCACAGGCCTGCACCCACCAGGCCACCGATCAGCGCATGGGACGAGGACGAGGGGATGCCCGCCAGCCAGGTTACGACATTCCAGATGATGGCGCCCATCAGCGCCCCGAAGATCACCGCGTCATCGATGATGGCCGGCGAAACGATGCCCTTGCCCACGGTGGATGCGACGCTGAGGCCGAACACGGCAAAGGCGATGAAGTTGAAAAAGGCCGCCCAGGCCACGGCATAGCGCGGCGACAGCACGCGCGTGGATACGATGGTGGCGATGGAATTGGCCGCGTCATGCAGCCCATTCAGGAAATCGAAAATCAGGGCGATGGCGATCAGGATCGCGATCAAAACCATCAGACTTGCTCGATGACGATGCCGCTGATGCGGTTGGCGACGTCTTCGAAGCGGTCCACCACCTTTTCCAGATGGTCATAGATCTCGTTGCCGACGATGAAGGCCATGGCATTGCCGTCCTTGTGCTTCAGGTACAGCGCCTTGATGCCCTGGTCGTTGAGTTCGTCGGCCTGCTCTTCCAGACGGGTGATTTCCTCGGCGATGGCGTTGATGCGCGCCTGGCTGTCGCGCATGGAGCCCAGCAGGCCCAGTGCCTCCACTGTCAGTTCGGCGCAGCGCAGGATGATGTCGGCCATCTGGCGCATCTGCAGCTCGAAACTGGTCTGTTCGAACAGGGTGATGGCCTTGGCGGTCTTCTTCATCTGGTCGATGGAATCGTCCAGGTGGCCGATCAGGTCCTTGATGTCGCCGCGGTCGAAGGGGGTGATGAAGGTGCGGCGCACGCCCACCAGCACATCGCGCACGATGGCGTCGGCCTTGTCTTCATGTTCGGCGACGCGGGCGCAGGCCGCGGCTACGCCGGGTCCGCCTTCCAGCAGATCGCGCAACGCCACGGCGCCATCCACCAGGGTGCGGGCATGGGCATTGAAAAGGGCGAAGAATTTTTCTTCGCGCGGCATCAAGGCCTGGAAAAATTGCAGCACGGGGCACCCCTGTTTGGCCGCTTGCTTGCTATGCCCTCATGGGCGCGTCAAGCGGGCGGCTGCAGGTACAAAAACTTCATATATTTCAAACGATTATGGACGGTGCCCGCGCGCCACCCCTGTCATAAAGCCGCGCCTTTGGGCCTTTACTTGGCATGCCAGCGGCTGCCAGCCCTATTTGGCGATAAAAGGTTCGCAAGACGGTTGGTCCAATTGCTTGCCGTAAAAGGTCCGCCCTGCGCCATTGGCGGACATAAAGCTCCGATTAAAGCAAAAATTCCTTAGTTGGGTCAGCAAGCGGTTGAGACATCGACAACCGGTTCTGGCGCTTTCGGCTCCACAACATGAAGCCGGTGATGAAAAACAGCAGCGGCGCGAAACCGGTAATAAATGTCAGCAGCCAATACAATTGGCCTAGCCCGTCGCCCACATGGAGCAAAGCCATGGACGCCACCAGCTTGTCCACCTTTGATGGTGGCTGCGGGTCTTCAATCAACTTTGCGCGATAGGGATCGACATAGACCGTCTTGCCGGTCCAGTCCCCGAGCTGAACTTTTATCGACTGATCTGGCCGGTTGGGCAGGATCACGCTGGTGGGAATAATGCGCGGAGCGCCTGCTTCGGCCAGCGCCACCGCTTGCCATCCACCGATCGGTGCCGGATTCTCCTGTACCGTCACCCTGGCAATGAAATCGAAATCCCGCTCGGGCGTGTTGGAGGAGCCGCTGATAAAGGCCAGCGTTGCGCGGGCACTTTCGTGAAAGACCAAGCCAACGCCCGAGATTGTGACAACAAAAAACAGCAGAAGCGACCAGATTCCCAGCGCGCCATGCAAATCGCGATAGAAGCGCAAGCCGCCGGGCTTGCCGCCAACAAGGAACGCGTGACGCCAGCGGGCCTTTCTGGGCCACCACAAATAAAGGCCCGACACGCCGAGGCCAAGCATCGCGATGCCCAGCCAGCCGGTCAGTATGCGCCCAGTGCGGCCCATAAAAATATGGCTGTGCAGATCAGCCAAAACCGCCAACGCTGGATGCCGCCGCGAATAATAGCGCGCCACCTCATCGCCGCTCACTGGATCGACGAGAATGTTCGGGACGGGCGAATTCCATCCTCCAAAATGAATGTCCGCGGCTCGATCACCCGCTTGTGGCAAAGTAATTTTTGCCTGCATGGTTGCCGGCGCACCGGCAAACCTTCGCGCATGTGCGACCAAGTCTTCCAGCGGCAGTGGCGCTCCGGTGGTGCTGACGCGAGCGCTGGGTTTGCCCGTGTCGAGATCCGTCACAGGCCCCAACATCAAAAGTGAGCCCGAAAGCGCAATCAGGGCGAATAGAATGCCAAGCATCAGCCCCGTCCACAAATGCAGCTGAAACAAGACACTGCGCAAGCTCATGCATTCCCTCTATTGCAGCAACTATGGGATTCAAAATCTGACACGAAAAACACCCTCGCGCGGGCGATTCTAATGCCAGCTTCGGGCCAATAGCGGACGTTGATCTTTTGGTATCCGCAGCCGCAGCTATTTCCCGTCCGGCAGCGCGAAGACGTACAAGGCCTGTCCGTTGTTGGGGCGGTGCACGTTCTGCAGCATGGTCATCGGCTTGTCCTGCGGGCTGCCGCCGCCCAGGCCCGTGGTGACGGCGATATACTGCTTGCCGTCGACACGGAACGTGACGGGATATCCCTGCACTGTGGTGCCCAGCCGCACCGACCACAGGGTCTTGCCGGTCTTGGCGTCCACTGCCCGGAAGCGGCGGTCATAGTCCCCGACAAAGGCCAGGTCACCGGCCGTCGACAGCACGCCGGTCATGAAAGGCGAACGCTGCTGCAAGGTCCAAAGCGGCTTGAGGTCAGAAGTGCGATAGGCCGACAGCCGCCCCATGTTGCGCTCGGTGCCCGGCATTTCGAAATAGGTCTGCGAGCCGTTGCCCAGCATCATCACACAGCTCTGGCTGAGGGGGATGATCAACGCATCAGTGGGCTGGTGGTAGCTCGCTGCCTGCCAGTCATGGCCGCCTTCCGGGCCGGGACAGGACGACAGCCACTGGTCGGTCTTCTGGTCCTGGATGGTCTTGCGATAGATCGGCTCGCCCGTCACCGGATTCTGCGACGCCATCACGTTTTGATAGACCGTCTCGCGGCTGTCGATGAACTTGCCGGTGTCGCGGTTCAGCTTCCACAGGATGCCGGCCTTGCCGATGGTCATCACGGTCTTCTGGTCGCCGTGATTGATCAGGATGCGCTCGAACACTTCATCCAGGTCCAGGCTCTCGCCCGGCGCGTGGTTGTAGAACCATTTCAGCTTGCCGGTGTCGGCATCCAGCGCCACGGTGGAGTTGGCATAATTGGTCGCGCCGCTGCCCGAGCCGCGCAAGTCGCGGCGCCAGGGCTTGGCTTGCGCGGTGCCCCAATAGGTCAGGTTAAGCTCGGGATCAAAGGCGCCCTGAATCCAGGTTTCGGAGCCGGCGCGCTTTTCGTTCGGCAGTCCGCCCCAACTGTCGCCATTGGGCTCGCCCGCCAGCGCCACGGTGACGAACTTCCACACCCGCTTGCCGGTTTGGGCATCATAGGCGCTGATATAGCAATGGTCCTTGGCCGGGATGCGGCCGCAGCCCGTAAGCCCAGTGATGATCTTGCCATGCACCGCAAGCACGCCGCTGGTGTTGTTGTGGCCCGGCACCTCGGACAAGGGCGTGCTCCACACCAGCTTGCCTGTTTTGGCGTCCAGGGCATGCAGCACTGCGTCATTGCCGGCGAAATAGACCTTGTCGCCCCACACCGCGATGGAGCGCATGCCGCCGTAATTGGGACGGCTGGGCGCCGGCCCCACCCGGTTCTCCCACAAGAGTTCGCCGGTTTTTGCGTCCAGTGCCTGGATGGTGTTGTAGGTATTCCCTAAGAACATGATGCCGTTATGGATCAGCGGCGCGGTTTCGTTGGCGCCGCCTTCGTTCATCGCCCAGACCCATTGCAGCTGCAGGTCTTTTACATTGGCGGTGTCGATCTGCTTGAGGCTGCTGTAGCTCCAATTGGCATAGTTGCCGCGGCCCACCAGCCAGTCGCCTTCCGGCGGATTGGTCAGCATGGCGTCGGTCACCGGCTCATAATTCTTGATATCGCCGACCACGGTCTGGCCGAAGCTGCGGATCATGCCGGCGCCATTGTCGGCGTCTCGCGCCATGGCGCCTTCCATGGAATCGCCGCTGCGCGTGGTCCGTGCCGGGGCGGCCCGCTTGACGCCTTGCTGGATGTCGGCCGGCACGGTGCCGCTCGCGATGGTGGAAATCGTCACGGCCGTGGTGGGCGTGAGTTCGGCCGTGCCGGGCTTGGCGCCATTGGCCTGCAGGATAAAGGCGGCAATGCTGGAATAGGTCTTGGCGTCCAGGCTGCCCGGCCGGCCATAGGGCATCGAGTTGTGAATGGTGTTGTAGAGATCGGCGGTGCTGCGCTTGCCCCAGGCCGCGATGAAGGTCTTGCCGGCAAGCGGCAGGGCATCGCCTTCACCGGCGAGGTTTGGCTGGTGGCAGCTCATGCAGTTGGCGGCATAGGCGGCGCGCCCGGCATCGGCCTGGGCGGCCGTGAAAGGCGCGGGCGCCTGGGCCAGGCTCACAGACGCGAACAATCCGCCCGTCGCCAGCAGCGCCGCAGCCGAGACGGTCTTTTTCATGCTCATGATTTTCCCCGTGTGCGGATCAGGACTTAGTGCCATTGCGCCCGGCGCGCAGGCCTTCGCCTTGCGGCAGGAACCAGTCGCCCATCTGCGGTTCATCCTGTCCGGCCTTGACGTGCTCGGGCAGCAGCCAGCCCCACAGATTGCCGCCCGGCGCGGGGCCGACCGAACTGTTGATCTGGATATAGAGCTTGCCGGCGCGCAGGGCCGCCAGCTGCCCCTTGTTCAGCTTGAACGTGCCACTGATCGATCCGTTGGGAGCGGCCGTGGTTGTCAGGTCCAGGATCGGATTGCCGGGAATGCCGATGGCTTCGCCCATCATGATGTGCGCATCGGAGGCAGCGCCCGACATGCCCTGGAAGGTCCCCGATATCTTCAATGTGCTGCCGGTCAGGGTCGCAACGGCCGCGCCTTCGCCAAGCAGCGAAGTCTTGGTCGTGTGGTTGATCGGTGTCGGCCCCAGCACCGTCTCATACGTGCCGGGCGCAGCGGCAGCGGGAAGGACACAGGCCGCCCCAAGCAGCAGCGACGGCCCCAGAAGTTTGATCCAGCCTGACATGCCCTTCTCCCCGCTATCGAACGTCACGCGCCTTAATTGCCACCGCCGCCGCTGGCCTGCTCGGGCTGGTACCAGTGCAGATTGTCGGGACGCGGAATATAGGCCAGGCGCGTGGACGGGTCGTCGCCATAGGGCATGGCGCGGTGCCAGCGGCCGGTGGGCGCGGCAACCAGGTCGCCATCGGTGACGGTGATCAGCTTTTCGCCTTCCACCAGGAACTGCTGGGTGCCTTCGATGATCAGCCAGATTTCCGGGAAGTTGGCGTGGAAGTGGCCCCACACAGTGTCGGGCGGGGTCGGCACGCCCTTGGCCGAGCGCAGGATGGTGACGTAATTGTTGTCGTCACGCAGCCACACGCCGCGCTTCTCGCCGCCCTGAACGATCTGCTTTTCGAAATCGATGTACGGCACGTTGACCTTGCCGTCATAATTGCCGTGGCCGCTATAGACCGCCTTGATGTACTCCACGCCTTTTACCGGCGTGGGTGTTTCGCTCAGCGGATAGTCCGGCGATTCACCGGCCGGGCGCATTTCAAACCGCAGCACCGGCTCGCTGCCCACCGTTTCCATGCTGTACTGAAGGCGCTTGGGCACCTGGATCAAGAAGTGCTTTGACGCGATGAAGGGTTCCTGGCCTTCGATGGTGACTTTCATCTGGCCGGATTGCACCACCCAGAAGACGCGGTCATCGGCATAGAACTGGGTCTTGGTCTTTTCGCCGGGCGCCATGGAAATCCAGGCGCCGGCATAGTCGCGGCTCAGGAATACCTCCTGCTGCCAGCTCGCCTTGCCCTTGTGCGCAGCCATCACATCGGCGAAGCGCCACACCAACTGGTTGGGCTTGATGAAGGGCGGCAGCTTGGCGGGCTTGGCGGCCCAGGCGACGGTATTCTTGGATGTGGGGGCCGGCGCGGTGGCCTGCGCCTGGGTCTGCGCCCAGACATCGGAAACGAGCGCGTCCGAGCCGATGGTCAGCGCCAGCGCCGCCACGGCGGCCCATTTGATGATCTGCATGATAACCTCCCCAAACCCTTCTGCGAGGGCGTTTTTCTGGGAGTTACCCTAGCAGCGGGGCAGCAACCCCGCCAGCGGTGCGGGTGCCGCAGTCCGGTATCCGTCAGCCACTGGGTGAGTGGACTTTGCTCAAAATATCGTAGGATTTGCGCCGCGCCGCCGCATCGAAAATCTGGGCGGTCACCATCAGCTCGTCCGGCCTGTGCTGGGCGATGAAGCTGCCCAAACCTTCGGCAACAGTGGCGGCATCGCCCACGATGGCGCAGCGCAGCACATTGTCCAGCATGTCGGTCAGGCGCGGATCCAGGCTGTCGCGATAGCCGGGCAGGGGCGGCGGCAGGGGTTGGGGATTGCCGGTGCGCAAATTGATGAAGGCCTGTTCCAGCGAACTGAACAGCGCTTGCGCTTCTTCATTAGTGTCGGCGGCGAAGACGTTCAGCCCCAGCATCACATAGGGCTTGTCCAGATAGGGTGAGGGACGAAACTGCTGGCGGTAAAGCTGGATGGCATAGTCCAGGTCGGCCGGCGCAAAGTGCGAGGCAAAGGCGTAAGGAAGCCCCAGTGCCGCCGCCAGCTGTGCGCCATAATGGCTGGAGCCCAAAATCCATACCGGCACGTTGGTGCCTTCGCCGGGGATGGCGCGCACTACCTGTCCCGGCTGGCTGGGGCGGAAATAGGCGAGCAGTTCCTGGACGTCCTGCGGGAATGTATCGACGCCGCCTTGCAAGGTGCGGCGCAAGGCTTGTGCGGTGCGCGGATCGGTGCCCGGCGCGCGGCCCAAGCCCAGATCGATACGGCCCGGATAAAGAGACGCCAGGGTGCCGAACTGTTCGGCGATCACCAACGGCGCATGGTTGGGCAGCATGATGCCGCCGGCGCCGACCCGGATGCTCTTCGTCCCGGCCGCAACATGGCCGATCGCGACGGCCGTGGCAGCCGATGCAATGCCCGGCATGTTGTGATGCTCGGCCAGCCAGTAGCGGCGATAGCCCAGCGCCTCGACATGCCGCGCCAGCTCCAGGCTTTCGTTCAGGGCCGCGCGCGCGTCAGAGCCTTGCTTGATGGGTGAAAGATCCAGGACGGACAGTGCGGTCATCCCGGAAACTTGGCCCTTTCCGCGGCTGTTTCAAGAGGCCACATTTTGGGCCCGATTGGCCGCTAGACGGGCCGCAGGGGCCAAATGACCGCAATACGGTCTGGCAAAGGATCACGACAATGAAACGCAGAAATCTCCTGCTGGGCGCAGGTGCGCTGGCTGTTTGCTTTTCCGCGCCTGCATGGGCGGCAAACGCGGCGGAAGCTTTTGTCAGCAGCAATATCCAGCAAGGTTTCAACATTCTCAATGAAGCGGGCGCCAGCGCGGCGCAGCGCCGCGAGCATTTTGCATCCTTCATCCTGGGCCTGACCGATGTGCGCCGCGTGGCGCTGTTCATGCTGGGCCGCTATGCGAATGGCGCCTCGCAAGCGGACATCGACGCCTATGTCGCGGCCTATCAGGATTATGTGCGCGGCGTGTACCAGACCTATTTCGGACTTTATGCCGGACAGACATTGCAGGTAACGTCTTCACGCGAACGCGCGCCGGGCGATTTTGTCGTCAGCACCAATATTGTCGGCGCCAATGCGCCGGCGATGCCGGTGGATTTTCGTGTGCGCACTGACGGGCCAAAGCCCGTGTTGGTTGATCTTGCGGTGGCGGGCGTGTGGCTTGCGCCGGCGCAGCGTGATGAGTTCCTCGCCGTGCTCGCGCAAAACAACGGCAATATCAATGCATTAAGTGCGCATTTGCGCGCGGCGCAAGCGCGATGAAACTTTCCGGAACTTTTGTTCCGAAAGTTGCAGCTTGAAATCACGCCGGCACGAAGTTATGTCGGCGTTGCTGGGGTGCATTACTCGCGTGGAGCAAAATCGTTCCGCGCATAAATGAAAAAGTTCGTAGCGCCCGCAAGTTCCAAATTGCCAAGTTCCGATCATTCACTCTGACCCCCTTGGGAGCCACTGTGTCCGATTCCAATTCTCTTGCCCTTCTCAAGCCGTCGCCGCGCGGCTTCATCCGCACCCTGGTGTTCGGCACCCTGGTCGCGGCCGCCGCGATGATGACGCAAAATTCCGCCACCCATTTCAAAGGCCCATCCGCGCACCGTCCGATGCTGCGGCTGATCGATGCCACCGATGTCGCGCCTTCGGCCTATGACGAAGAATCCGCCATGAGCTCCAAACAGCTTCTGGCGCGCTGGGACAGCCTGATCACCGAAGCTTCGCAGCGTTTCCATGTGCCCAAGGCCTGGATCCGCGCGGTGATGGCCCATGAAAGCGGCGGCCGCACCATGCTGGGCCAGGACAAGCCCATCGTTTCGCGCGCCGGCGCCGTGGGCCTGATGCAGGTGCTGCCGGCCACCTACGAAGAGATGGCCGAGCAGCACAAGCTGGGCGACAATCCGTTCAACGCGCGCGACAATATCATGGCGGGCACCGCCTATCTGCGCTGGCTGCACAAGCGTTATGGCTTTCCCAAGATGTTCGCGGCCTACAATGCCGGTCCCGGCCGCGTCGCCCAGGGCGGCCGCTGGCCGGCCGAAACCCGCGCCTATGTTGGCGGCATCACCCGCAGCCTGAAGACTGCCAGCAATGCCGACCTTGTGAAGCTGACCCGTCCCGATGGCGCCGCGGTGAAGATCGACGTGGCCAAGGTCACGGCGGTGCGCCCGGCCCAGCCCGGCGAATATGCCAAGACCGTCAAGACCGTATTGATCCTGGGGGCACACAAGCGCCAGGGCGTGCGTGAGGATGTCCATGTCGCCACCGCTGCCATCCGCAGCGTGGGCGGCTTCATCTAGCGCCCCCCGCCAGGCCGGGTAATATCGTCCCTGTCATTGACGGGGACACGCATGCGCAAGGCTCTTGTTATCGGTTTGCTGCTGACGGCTTCGCCCGTGATCGCGGGGCCTTTCGACGCCCCCAGCTCACTGCCATATCACGCCCCGCGCTTCGACCAGATCAAGGACAGCGACTACCAGCCGGCCTTTGAGGCGGGCATGAAGCAGCAGATCGCCGAGATCGCGGCGATCGCCGATAACAAGGCCGCACCCACGTTCGACAACACCATCGTGGCGATGGAGCAGTCGGGCCAGATGCTGGAGCGGGTGAACAACGCCTTCTTTGGGGTGGTGCAGGCCAACACCAATCCGGCACTGGACAAGGTCCAGACCATCGAGGCGCCCAAGCTGGCGGCGCACAACGACGCCATCTTCCTCAATCCCAAATTGTTCGCGCGGGTCAAGACGCTGTACGACCAGCGCGCGTCCCTGAAACTCAATTCCGAAGCGTTGCAGGTGCTGACGCTTTATTATCGCCAGTTCGTCCATGCCGGCGCCAATCTTTCGCCGAAGGACAAGGCACGGCTGCAGCAGATCAACAAGCAGGATGCCAGCCTGCAGACAGATTTCCAGCAGAAGCTGGTGGCCGGCGCCAAGGCGGGCGCCCTGGTTGTCAGCGACAAGCGCGAGCTGGCGGGGCTGTCGGATGCAGAGATCGCCAATGCGGCGCAGGCCGCCAAGGGTCGGGGGCTTGCGGGCAAATATGTCATCCCGCTGCAGAATACGACCCAGCAGCCGCTGCTGACGTCACTGTCCGACCGCGCCGTGCGTGAGAAGCTGTTCAACCTCAGCTGGACGCGCACCGAAAAGGGCGACAAGAACGACACCCGCGCCATTATCGCGCAACTGGCGATGATCCGCGCCGAAAAGGCCAAGCTGCTGGGGTACCCCAATTATGCGGCCTATGTGCTGTATGACCAGATGGCCCAAACGCCAGCGGCGGTGGACAAGTTCATCCGCCAGCTGACTCCCGCCACTCGCGCCAAGGCGGCGCAGGAAGCCAAGCTGATCCAGGAGGCCATCGATAAAGACGTGGCGGACAAGAAGACGGGGCAATTCGACCTGAAGCCCTGGGACTGGCAGCGCTATGCCGAGAAGGTGCGCAAGGCGCGCTATGACCTGGATGAAGAAGCGCTGAAGCCCTACTTCGAATTGCACAAGGTGCTGGAGGACGGCGTCTTCTATGCCGCCACCAAACTCTATGGCATCACCTTCAAGAAGCGCACCGACATCCCGGTCTATCACCCCGACGTGATGGTCTATGAAGTGTTCGACCAGGACGGCTCAAAGCTGGGCCTGATGTATTTCGACTATTTCAAGCGCGACAACAAATCCGGCGGCGCCTGGATGAGCAATTTCGTCGGCCAGTCCAAGCTGCGCGGCACAAGGCCGGTGATCTACAATGTCGCCAACTTCACCAAGCCGGCGCCCGGCCAGCCGGCGCTGATCAGTTTCGACGATGCCGGCACCATGTTTCATGAATTCGGCCATGCCCTGCACGGGCTGTTCGCCGACCAGACCTATCCGCTGGTGTCGGGCACCAACGTGGCGCGGGACTTTGTGGAATTCCCTTCCCAGTTCAATGAACACTGGGCGCTGTATCCGGACATCATCAAGCATTATGCGGTGAACTACAAAACCGGCGCGCCCATCCCGCAGGCGCTGGTCGACAAGATCAAGGCGTCGGAAACCTGGGGCCAAGGCTATGCCCTGGGCGAATTGCTCGCCGCCTCGCAGCTGGACATGCAATGGCACACCATTGCCCCCGGTTCGCCCAAGAAAGATGTCGATGCCTTCGAGGTTCAGGCGCTGAAGAATACCGGCACCGATTTTCCCAATGTGCCCACCCGCTACCGCTCCAGCTATTTCCTGCACATCTGGGCCAATGGGTATGCGTCCGGCTATTATGCCTATCAATGGACCGTGATGCTGGATGACGATGCCTATGCCTGGTTCACTGCCCATGGCGGGCTGACACGGGCCAACGGCCAGCGCTTCCGCGACATGATCCTGTCCAAGGGCCACACCATGGATTACGGCCCCATGTTCCGTGCCTTCTATGGCAAGGATCCCGATATCGGTCCCATGCTGGAACATCGCGGGCTGGTGCCGCCCAAGTAGGGAACTCTGCGGATTCTGATACGCTCCGCAGCGAATCGGGGCTGCAGGGGCAGGTTCATGTGAGGCGTCGCGGCTGGTCTCCTTCTGTGATCGCAGCACTGGTGGCCGCCGCGCTCCTGCTGGCCGCGGGCGTGTTGATGGCGGTCTACCAGGAACAGCTTTACAGCGGCCAGCAGGCCAAGAGCCTGCGCGAGCAGGCGCAAATCCTGGCCGCCAGCGCCAGCCCCGCCATCCTGTCCGACGACAGCAGCGCGGCGCAGGAATATGTCGATGCCCTGCGGATCAATTCCGAACTGCAAGGCGCCGCCGTCTATGCCCAGGACGGGCGCCTGATGGCCGGCTTCACGCGCGGCGCGCAATTGCCGTCAGCGAGACCTGCGGCGGGCAGCGGATCGGGCCAAGGCTATATCGATGTCGCGGTGCCTGCGGGGCACAATGGCGTGCGCGCCGGCATGGTCCTGCTGCGGGCCCTCACAGAGGCGCCCGAGCGGCGCTATGCCCGCTATTTCGGTCTGATCCTTCTGGTGACCATGGGCGCGCTGGTGATCGCGGTGCTGAGTTTCGCCCAGGCGCAGCTGTCGCGGCGCGCCCAGGAACTGGCGGGTGTCAACCAGCGTTTGCACCAGGAAATGGAAGAGCGGCGCAAGACCGAGGAGGCGCTGCGCCAAAGCCACAAGATGGAAGCCATCGGCCAGCTGTCCGGCGGCATCGCCCACGACTTCAACAATTTGATAATGATCGTAAAAGGCAATCTGCGGCTGCTGAGGCGCAAGGTGCCCGATGCTGATGCCGGCACCGGCTATATCACCGCCGCCGATGAGGCGCTGGACCGCGCCGCCCACCTGACCCAGCGGATATTAGCCTACTCACGCCGCCAGCCCCTGTCGCCCCAGCGCGTTGATCTCAGCATCTTGGCGCAGGGGTTGACCGAACTGATCCGTCATTCGGTGGGCGAGAAGGTCACCATCGTGCTGGCGCTGAACGGCAGCTGGTGCACCCTGTGCGACATCAACCAGATGGAAAATGTCATCCTGAACTTGGCGATCAATGCACGTGATGCCATGCCGGACGGCGGTACCCTGACGGTTGAGACCCGCGACATGACCGTCACCACCGCCCCGCCGGATGTGGAGAATTTCATCCCCGGCGACTATGCCGCGCTGGTGATCGCCGATACGGGCGCCGGGATGAGCGAAGAGGTGCGCCGCCGCGCCGTGGATCCTTTTTTCACCACCAAGCCGCAGGGGAAGGGAACCGGGCTGGGCCTGTCGATGACGTTCGGTTTCGTACGCCAGTCGGGCGGGCATCTTGTGATTGAAAGCGCGCCCGGCAAAGGTACCATCGTGACTGTCCTGATGCCGCGCGATAAGACCGACGCATGACCAAGACGCCCATCCTGATCGCCGAAGACGAAGCGATGCTGCGGATCATCGCCGTGGAGATGCTGGAAGATGCCGGCTTCCAGGTGTTCGAGGCTGGTGATGGCGCCGAGGCGCTGGATATCCTGAAAGCCAATCCGCAAATCCATCTGCTGGTGTCCGACATCAAGATGCCGCGCATGGATGGCTATGCCCTGGTCGAGGCGGGCCTTCAGCTCCGCCCCGACCTGAAAATCCTGCTGATGACGGGCTATACCCAGAGCCCGCCGCCACAACTGTTGAAGGCCCGCGAAATCCAGATACTGCACAAGCCGTTCCCGCTGGAAAAGCTGTGCGCCCTGGCGGCGCAGATGACGGCTTAACTTTTCTTAGCCTTCTTCTTCGACTTTTTCTTGGCCTTCTTCTTCGGAACCTTCTTGCCTTCCTTGCGGGCTTCCGACAGGCCGATGGCGATCGCCTGCTTCCTGCTCTTCACTTTCTTGCCCGAGCCGCTTTTCAGCGTGCCCTTCTTGCGTTCTTCCATGGCCTTTTTGACCTTCCTGGAAGCACCCTTGGAATATTTGCGTGCCATGATTTTCCTCCGCTGGTGATGGAACCATAACCGGTGAAATAAACTCCGGTTCCGGAACGGGCGGCTTGCAACCGTGTTGCCACCAGGTTGCAGCGCACGGAGTCCTTGCCATGATGGTCACGCTTTCCCGCCTTTTCCCCGATCACGCCCATGCCCAGGCGGTGGTGAATGAATTGATGGCGGCGGGGCTGCCCGAAGACGATATCGGCATCATTGCACCATCGCACGCCTTGTCGCGGCCGATGAAGAATGCCGACATGGAAAACACCACCGACATCATCGACCGCGACCGGGATGGCCGCGACGACCGCGGCGAGATGGTGAACAAAAGCGTCGGCATCGGCGCGGCGTTGGGCGGCGCGGCCGGATTGCTGGCAGGGCTGAGCGCCTTTGTGCTGCCGGGCATCGGCGCGGTTGTCGCGGCGGGCTGGCTGGCATCGGCGCTGGCCGGTGCGGTGGCGGGTGGGGCGGCCGGTGGTGTGGTCGGCGCGCTGATCGAAGCAGGCGTGAGCGAGAATGATGCCGCCGGTTACGCCGATGGCGTCAGGCGTGGCGGCACCTTGGTCACCATCCGGGTGATGGGCCAGGACCGCGCTTTCTATGAAGACATCCTGTCCATGAACATGGCCAGGCCGGTCAGCGGAAATTTCGACCCTGCCGGCATGCCGGTGCAGCTGCGCGAGCTGGATACCGCGCCCATCAAGCGTTCGTGAGCCTGTTCAGCGTCAAGGCGTTGCCCAACGCCGCGCCGGAAGCGGTGTTGTCGAAAATGCACCAGTCTCCGGAACGCAATCTGGCGGCCAGTGCCTTCAGTTCCTTGGCGGGGTAATCGGAATAGTAAAGCCTGGTGCTGCCGTGCAGCCGCCAGTAGCGCAGACCTTGCCATCCACCGGGCGCGCCGTCGGCAGGGGCGCGGGGCGGATCGGCGGCGACGCGAGCAACCCGCAATTTTTCCAACGCGGCATCGGCCTTTGGCGTGAACCAGCTGGCATGGCGGGCTTCACATGCGATATTCGCAGGAGTGCGCTTGCGCAACGCGCGGAAAAAGCCGGCCGCGGTCCGGGCGTCATAAACCAGCGATGGCGGAAGCTGTACCAGGATCACGCCCAGCTTGGCGCCCAATCCGGCGCTTTCTGCCAGGAAGCTGGTCAGCGCGGCATCGTAGTCCTTCAGTCGGCCATCATGGGTGATGGCGCGCGGCAGCTTGACGCTGAAGCGGAAATCCTCTGGCACGCTGGCGGCCCAGCGTTCATAGGTCTTCTTCTGATGGGGTTTGTAGAAGGAAGAATTGATCTCGGCGCAGTGCAGCCTGGCGCCATAGCGTTCCAGGTGCAAGCCCTGGCCGGGCAAGCGGCGCGCAAAACGCGCCGGAATGCTCCAGCCGGCGGTGCCGATAAAGATCATGGCTTAAAAACTGGCGGACAATCCCAGAGTTCCGCTGTAGAAGACCCGCATGAGCGAGGCGGCTTTCATTGCAGGCGACTGGGGCACCAGCAGGCTGCGGCTTTTCCTGTGCGACGCGGCTGGCCATGTGCTGGCCCGCGGCGAAGGGGAAGGCGCGTCGGTACCCGATTGCGGCGGCCGGTTCACTGCCGCCGTGGCGGGGTGGGACAAGGCGCATGGCGTGCTGCCGGCTGTCCTGGGCGGCATGGTGGGATCGACCATTGGCTGGAAGGAAGTGCCTTATTTGAAGTGTCCGGCCCGGCCCAGCGCCATTGCGGGCGCGGCCTTGCGTTTTGAATCGGAAGGCCGCGCCATCGCCATCCTGCCCGGCCTGTCCTGCACCGGGGCGACCGGCGCGCCGGATGTGATGCGCGGCGAAGAAACCCAGATCCTGGGAGCGCTACGGCTTCGTCCCGAACTGACCCGTGGCCGTCACGTCTTCTGCATGCCGGGCACCCATGTGAAGTGGGTGGTGGTGGAAGATGGCGCGGTGATCGGGTTCCAGACCGCACTGTCGGGCGAGTTGTTCGAACTGGTGCGCAAGCACAGCGTATTGACGCGTGATGGCGGCGACGTGGACATGGCCAATCCGGGTTTTGCCAAGGGCCTGGAATTTGCCAGGGCGAATGACGCGGCGGACTTGTTGCACCTGTTGTTCAGCACCCGCGCCCGCGTAGTGACGGGGCAGATGCCAAAGACCGAAGCTTCGTCCTATTTGTCGGCCCTGGTTCTGGGCAAGGATATCGGTTCGGCCAAGGCGCTGCTGGACCTGAAAGGCCCGGTGCAATTGATCTGCACCCCCGCCCTGGCGGCGCTTTATGCGAAGGTGTTGGAGGCCTATGATCTGACCAGCGCCGTGATCGACGGCGATGAAGCGGCGCTTGCCGGTCTTGTCCATGCCCATGCGGAAATTTTCTCATGAACCCTGATGCCCTGCTGCGTGAACTGCCCATTGTGGCCATCCTGCGCGGGGTGACGCCGGCGCGCATCCTGGGCGTGGCCGAGGCGATTTACGCCGCCGGCATCCGCGCCATAGAAGTGCCGCTGAATTCGCCTGACGCCTTCGCCAGCATCGAGAGCCTCGCAAAGGAATTCGGGGATCGCTGCCTGACCGGCGCGGGCACCGTGCTGACCGTTGGCGATGTCGACAAGGTCGCGGCCGCTGGTGGCAAGCTGCTGGTGACGCCCAACACCAATCCCGCAGTGATTGCGCGCGGCGTGGAAAAAGGCCTGACGGTGATGCCCGGGTTCTTTACCCCCAGCGAAGGCTTCGCCGCGCTTGCGGCGGGCGCGAAATATTTGAAACTGTTTCCGGCATCAAGCGGCGGCATCGGCCATCTGAAGGCGATGCTGGCCGTGCTGCCCAAGGGCCAGCCGGTCTATGCCGTGGGTGGCGCGGGCGCCTCGAATATGAAGGAATGGCGCGCCGCCGGCGCAGCCGGTTTCGGTCTGGGCTCGGACCTGTTCAAGCCGGACTTCAGCGATGACGACATCGCCGCGCGCGCGAAGGCCAGCGTCGCCGCGTTCAAGGCGGCGGGCTAATCCTTCCTGTCATGCCCGCGAAAGCGGGCATCCAACGTCGATCCGCAATAAAAAGTTGGATTCCCGCTCATGCGGGAATGACAGACGTGCTTACCAGTTCGTGTAGCTGCCGTCCGGACGCTTGTTGATCTGGATGGGGGCATAATGTTCGGTCCAGTCGCCGACCTGCTGCAGCTTGCTGGTATCGAGCGTCACGCCCAGGCCCGGGCGTTCATTCGGCCACAGCTTGCCGTTATGGAAGTCATAAGCTTGCGGCAGGTACGGCCAGGGCTGGCGGCCGGCGCTGGTCATTTCCATCAGCGCGATCACCGATGTGGCGGTCAGACAGTGCACTAGCGCGGTTTCCCCGATGGGGCCGGTGAAGTGCGGAATCATGCCGCAATAATGGGTTTCGCACAGTGCGGCGATCTTCATATATTCGGTGATGCCGCCGACATTGGGCACGGTGCAGCGCGCGAAGTCGATCAGATTCTGTTCGATCAGCGGGCTCATTTCCCACTTCACGCCATAGATTTCGCCGACCGCGATCGGCACGCGCAGGCGCGGGCGCAGGGTCTTGTAGATGTCGATATTCTCGCCGCGGATCAGGTCTTCGCAGAAGAAGGGGCGCAGCGGCTCCAGCGCCGTCGCCAGGGTGATCGCATCCTGCGGGTCCATGGTGCCGTGGAAATCGATCGCCCAGGCGCCATCCTTGCCGACGCCTTTGCGGATCAGCTGGCAATCCTCGATGGTCTGTTCCACCGCGCGGAAACGGTCGAAGGTCTGGTTCTCGCGTACGCCCGTGCGATAGGCGCGGAAACCCTCCGCGATGCAGGCACGCGCGGCGTCTTCCAATGTGCCGCCCTTGGGCGTGGGATAGGATGTGGCATAGCATTCGACATAATCGCGGCTCTTGCCGCCCAAGAGCTGCCACACCGGCACGCCCAGCGCCTTGCCTTTCAGGTCCCAAAGCGCCACATCCAGCGCGCCCAGCGAATGGGTCTTTTCACGGCCCGCCGGATAGAAATAGGCCCTCTCCATGGTCTGCCACAGATGCTCGATGCGGAACGGGTCCTCGCCAATCAGAAGGCCGGCCACCTGTTCCATGGTGGATGGCTCGCCGCCTTCGCCCACGCCGATCAGACCGCTTTCGGTCTCGATGGTGACGATGTTGGTGGACTGGTTGAAGGTCGGCTGGTGGATGTTGGGGCGCCCCGCCGCATCGGTGGGCGTCTTGTAGTAGCGGATGCGCTTGATCCGGTCCTTGGGCAGGCCCAGCGCGAAGGCATCGGGCGCCGTCCACAGCGCGGCAGCCGTGCCAAGCATCCCCGTCATCAAGGTGCGGCGATCCATCGTCTTCTCCCTTAAAATATTCTTGGCGGTCAGGTCAGGTTGCAGACCCAGCCCTTGTTGGCATCGCAATACCACAGGACGCCATCCTTGATGTCCAGCCCGTGCAGGGACGGATCGGTGGCCTTGTCCAGCACGATCTTGGCGACGATGGCGCCGTCGCTCATCTGCAGCTTGTAGATTTCCATTTCATCGGCGCCCACGCACCAGATGTGATCGCCTTCCAGGGCGATGCCATGGGTGCGCACGGTCGGCGCCTGGATGGAGCGCGCAACGGTGCCAGCTTCCGCATTGATCAGGTACAGCTTGCCGCCGGCCGGCGTGGCCAGCCAGTACTGGCCTTTACCTGCCCACTTCACGCCATGGCCGCCCGATTCCAGCGGCAGGTCGCCTGGCTTGCGCTCGCGGGTTGTGTAGGTGCCATAGATGCCCCAGCCCGGCGTCTCCCACTTCTTCAGGGTCTTGCCCGTCTTGGGGTCCACTTTGAGGGTGGAGGGATTGCCGCTCAGCACCTTGGTCGAGGTGATGAACCAGGCGCCATCGCCGTAGGTAATGCCCGAACCATGGATGGACTCGGTCTGCACGCTGGCCAGCACCGCCCCGGTCTTGGGATTGATGGTGAAGACTTTGTTGGGATCCTTCTGGTCCAGGATCCACAAATCCCCATTGGCAGCGAACTGCATGTCATTGGGCTGGTCGATGGTCGCCTTCAGGTTGTAGAGCTTGTTCACCGTCTTCTTGATCACGGGCGCATTTTTGCGCGCCGCGATGGTGGCTTCCGGAATCACCGGGTCGGCCGCATGGGCGGTCCCGGGGATCGCCACGCTTGCGGCGGCGGCGATCATCATCTCGCGGCGTGAAAGTTGCCCCATTTTCGCATCTCCCCGGGTTTTCGTCCTCTTTACATTGCACACCAAAACGGGCGGCCCGAACATTTGTTTTTGTCCGTCTCCTGACATAATCTTCTTTTCAAGCGGCCCCGCCAAAGGGAGCCGCGTTTGCGAAGGCGGCAACAGACCGCCGGCCGGGGTCGAGGAAACAGGACAGGAATCAATACGTTATCGATGAAAGTCGAAGCGTGTCTGCGTTACGCGCCTGACGGGACGAAACACCATAAAGCGGGATCAACCCGCGACATCGATGCCGCCTTCTTTGCTGAGGGCGGCATTATTTTTTTGCCCAGCCGATTCATGTCGCAGTGCAGCGTAACTCTTTGATGTTTTTTTTCGCCAAAGTCCTTAGAACCGGCTGTATCAGCAGGAAAATGGAGTGGGATATGAAGGTTTTGAAATGGGGTTTGGCGGCATTTTTGCTGGCGAGCGCGCCGGCGGTTGCCGAGACCACCGTGCTGACCAATGTGAACCTGATCGACGGCGTCGGTTCCGCGGCCCAGCCCAACTCCGCCATCGTGATGACCGACGGCAAGATCGCCTATGCGGGGCCCATGGCCGGCCTGAAGACGCCCAAGGGCGCCACGGTCCAGGACCTGGCCGGCAAGACGGTGATGCCAGGCATCATCGACAGCCATGTCCATATCGGCCTGATGAAGGACGTCACCCAGGATGAGAAGTTCTTCACGCCTGAAAACGTCAATGCCGACCTGAAGCAGTATGCCGCCTATGGCGTGACCTCGGTGCAGGTTTTGGGCACCGACAAGGATTTCGTGCTGGATTTGCGCAACCAGCAGCGCAAGTCGCGTCCCACCATGTCGCGCGTGTTCAGCGCCGGCCAAGGCGCCGTGATCAAGGGCGGCTATGGCGGACTTGTCGGCGTGACTCAGCCGATCGCCACCCCCGAAGAAGGTCGCAAGCTGGTGGACGAACAGGCCGCCAAGGGCGTTGATTTCATCAAGCTTTGGGTGGATGACGAGCGCAAGACCATTCCGGTCAAGATGCCCCCTGCCGTGTCGGCCGCCATCATCGACGAGGCGCACAAGAAGCATCTGCGCGCCGTGGCGCATGTCTTCTATCTGGAAGACGCCAAGGAGCTGATCCGCCAGGGCGTGGACGGTTTCGGCCACATGGTGCGCGACCAGCCGGTCGACAAGGAATTGCTGGACATGATGAAGGCCAAGGGCGTGTGGATGGTCTCGGCCACCCTGTCGCGCGAAATGGCCTACAGCCTGGCCATCATGCCGTGGCTGAACGATCCCTTCTTCACCCGTGGCGTGACTCCGGGCACCCTGGATGCGCTGCGCAGCATGGCGCGCGAAAAGGCCGTGGTGCTGGGCCCGACGCGTTTCCCCGGCCTTCCCTATGAGAAGAAGGTGTTCTTCGACATGGACCGCACCTTGTTCCAGGCGCTGGAAAACTGGCAGGCGATGGTCAATGCCGGCGTGAATGTGGGCATGGGCACCGACAGCGGCCCCAATGGCCGCTTCCCCGGCTTCAACGCCCATGAAGAAATGCAGATGCAGGTCCTGGCCGGCCGCACCCCGATGGAGGCCATCAAGTCGGCCACCGCCGACAATGCCCGCTGGCTCAAGGACGGCAGCATCGGCACCCTGGAAAAGGGCAAGTGGGCCGATCTTGTCGTGCTGGAAAAGGACCCAACCCAGGACATCCGCTACACGCAGATGATTTCGGCGGTCTATATCGCGGGCAACAGCGTGCCGACCATCTGGCAGACCTGCCGCGACCGGCCGCTCAGCGCCTGCACCGCCGGCGCGTCGACCGATCTGCCGCACATGCCGTATTGAGTTGTCACGCAATCGCCGTTTTTGTGACGGGTAATGACTGTTCCGGCGCGGGCGCCCCTGGGCTGCCCGCGCCGAATGCCTAGGGGAAAATCGCCAATGTCTGCAGCCAGTGCCCGTCCCACGCGCGTGCGCCACGTCATCCTGGCGCTGACCATCGCGGCTTACTTCATCACCTATCTGGACCGGGTCCTGCTTTCCAACGCGCTGCCGGTCATTCAAAAGGAATTCGGCTTCAGCCTGATCACCCTGGGGCTGATCCAGAGCTGCTATCAGTGGTCCTATGCCCTGTTCCAGATTCCGGGCGGCTGGTTCGGCGACCGCGCCGGCCCGCGCATCGCCATGACCAGCGTGGTGGTGTGGTGGTCGATCTTCACCATCATCACCGGCTTTTCCATGTCGGTGACCATGCTGATGATCTGCCTGGCGCTGATCGGGTTCGGCGAAGCCGGCGCATTCCCCATCGCCAACCGCGCGCTGTCGCGCTGGATGCTGCCGGGCGAGCGCGGCATCGCACAGGGCGCCACCCATGCCGGGTCGCGCCTGGCCGGGGCGTTGACGCCGGTGCTGGTGGCGGCGCTGATCGGCGCCTACAGCTGGCACGCGCCCTTCTACCTGTTCGGCCTGATCGGCATTGTCTGGGCGGCGGTGTGGTTCTGGTACTATCGCGACATTCCCAGCGAGCATCCCGGCGTCAATGAAGGCGAGCGCGCCAGGATCGTTGCCGCGCTGGGCCAGCCCAAGGGCCGCCCGCCGATTCCGTGGAAGCTGATCCTGTCCAGCCGCCAGATGTGGACGGTGGCGATGATGTACTTCTGCTATGGCTATGCGCTGAACGTCTTCATCACCTATTATCCCAAATACCTGGACGCGGCCCGCGGCTATTCGCTCAAGGAAATGGGCTTCTTCGCCAGCCTGCCGCTGGCGGCGGGCGTGGTGGGCGACATTTGCGGCGGCCTGTTCTCCGACATGATCATTCACCGCACGGGCAAGATAAAGTTCGCGCGCCAGAGTGTGGCCATCGTGGGCTTCATCATCGCCGCGGTCTGCTGCCCGTTGGCGGTGCTGCAGCCGGACCGTTACATCAGCGCCCTGCTGTTCGGCTTCACCGTGTTCGGGCTGGAGCTGGTGGTGGGCAACGCCTGGGCCGTGACCCTGGATATTGGCGGCAGCTTCGCCGGCTCCTGCAGCGCGGTGATGAACTTTGTCGGCAACCTGGGCGGCGCCATCATGGCCACCGTCACCGTCTTCATCGTCAAGGAGTGGGGCTGGAACTATGCCTTCTATGCCGTCTCGGTCATGGCGGTCATTGGCGCGGCCCTGTTCACCCAGATCGATGCCGGGCGCAAGCTGGCGCCGGAGCCGGCCAGTCCGGTGGTCTGAGCCACAAAAATCGACGCGAAAAACCCGGCTTTGGCCGGGTTTTTTGTTGGCTGGCCGGGGCGGCGGCAGGGTGTTCACTTTTGCCGGAAAATGGCTATGGTCCCGGCCCCATGGAACCATTCAAGAAGCTCGAGGGCGTCGCCGCCCCCCTGAACATGATCAATGTCGACACCGACATGATCATCCCCAAGCAATATCTAAAGACCATCCAGCGCACCGGGCTGGGCAAGGCGCTGTTCGACGAAATGCGCTTCAATCCCGACGGGACCGAGAAGCCGGACTTCGTGCTGAACAAGCCGGCCTATCGCCAGGCCAAGATCCTGGTGGCGGGCGAGAATTTCGGCTGCGGGTCTTCGCGCGAGCACGCCCCCTGGGCGCTGCTGGATTTCGGCATCCGCTGCGTGATCGCGCCCAGCTTCGCCGACATCTTCTATGGCAATTGCTTCAAGAACGGCATCCTGCCCATCAAGCTGCCGCAGGAGCTGGTGGACAAGCTGATGGATGACGCCGAGCGCGGCGCCAATGCCATCATCTCCATCGACCTGGAAGCGCAGGAAATCCGCGGCCCCGATGGCGGCATGATCAAATTCGACGTCGACAGCTTCCGCAAGCAGTGCCTGCTGAACGGCTGGGACGATATCGGGCTGACGATGCGGACCGAGGACAAGATTTCGTCCTATGAGAAGCAGCAGAACGTCCAGCAGCCCTGGATCTGACTTAGAGAGATAATGCGATGAACGAGTACAAGCTCCTCCTGGTGCCGGGCGATGGCATCGGTCCCGAAGTGCTGGATGCCACCATGCGCGTGGTTGGCTGGTACGGCCAGAAGGGCCTGCCCTACAAGACCGAGGAAGCGCTGCTGGGCGGCGTCGCCATCGACAAGACCGGCCGTCCCGATCCGGACGAGACCTTCGTGAAGGCCAACGCGGCTGACGCCGTGCTGATGGGCTCCGTCGGCGGTCCCAAGTGGGATGGCCTGCCCTTTGCCCAGCGAGCCGAACGCGGGTTGTTGCGCATCCGCAAGGACATGGGCGTGTATGCCAACCTGCGTCCGGCCCTGTGCTTCGATGCCTTGAAGGATGCGTCCACCTTGAAGCCCGAGATCGTGTCGGGCCTGGACATCCTGATCGTGCGCGAGCTGATGGGCGGCGTCTATTTCGGCGAGCCGAAAGAAACCAAGAGCCTGCCGGACGGCCAGAAGCGCGCCGTCGATACCGGCGTCTATACCACCAGCGAAATCCAGCGCGTCTGCCGCGTTGCCTTCGACATGGCCCGCCTGCGCGGCAACAAGGTGCACAGCGCCGAAAAGTCCAACGTGATGGTCACCGGTGTCTTGTGGAAGGAAGTCATCACCGAACTGCACAAGGCCGAATATAGCGACGTGGAACTGCACCACATCCTGGCCGACAACGCCGCCATGCAGCTGGTGCGCAATCCCAAGCAGTTCGACGTGCTGGTGACCGACAATCTGTTCGGCGACGTGCTGTCGGACGAAGCCGCCCAGCTGACTGGGTCCATCGGCATGCTGCCGTCCGCTTCGCTGGGCGACAAGAAGCCCAACGGCCTGCCGTCGGCGCTGTATGAACCCATCCATGGTTCGGCGCCCGATATCGCCGGCCAGGGCCTGGCCAATCCCATCGCCTCGATCCTCTCCTTCGCCATGTGCCTGCGCTATTCCTTCGGCCTGAAGGACGAAGCCACGCGGCTTGAAAAGGCAGTCGACAAGGTTCTGGCGGAAGGCTTCCGCACCGGCGACATCATGCAGCCGGGCATGACCAAGGTCGGCACCACCGCCATGACCGACGCCATCCTGGGCGCGCTGGACAAGTCGAAGTAAGCCCTCCGCTTCACGGAAAAAAGGCCCCGCAAGGGGCCTTTTTTATTACTGCTCTAGTGGTGAGTTGCTCGGAACCACTGCCAAGCGATTAGGGCGATGGCCAAAGCAAGCAATGTCCGCGTCGCCCATACCATCACGGCTATCAGGTGATCATTCAACGTTCGATAGCTGCCGGAAAACAAGAACTTCAAAAACAAGATACCGGTAATTGGTGTATTATTTGCAAGTAGCAAAAATCTGCCAGCTTGCTCCCAAGCCGCCGGATACCGCTTAAGGCGATTGGTGAGAGCGACTATCGCTGCGAAGTACACAAGGGTAATGGCAGCAAGTGCAAGAATAACTGGATCACGTGTAGTCTCAAACTGCATATGATCGTGCCCTTGCCTGCGGTTAGTCGCCTTTCAGATCGCGCCGCGCCTGATGCAGCAGCGGTTCGGTGTAGCCGCTGGGCTGTTCCTTGCCCTTGAACACCAGATCGCTGGCCGCCTTGAACGCGATGCCGTCATAGGACGGCGCCATCGGCTGATACAGCGGATCGCCGGCATTCTGCTGGTCCACCACCTTGGCCATGCGCTTGAGAGTTTCGGTGACCTGTTCGGGCTTGCAGATGCCGTGCTGCAGCCAGTTGGCGATGTGCTGCGAAGAAATGCGCAAGGTGGCGCGATCTTCCATAAGACCGACATTGTGGATGTCCGGCACCTTGGAACAGCCCACACCCTGGTCCACCCAGCGCACGACATAACCCAGGATACCCTGGGCATTGTTGTCCAGCTCCTGCTGCACTTCCTCAGGGCTCCAGTTGGGACGGTCGGCCAGCGGGATGGTCAGGATGTCGCTCAGCTTGGCGCGCGGGCGCGACTTCAGCTCGTCCTGCCGCGCCTTCACGTTCAGCTGGTGATAATGCAGCGCGTGCAGGGTGGCGGCGGTGGGCGAAGGGACCCAAGCACAGGACGCGCCGGCGTTCGGGTGGCCGATCTTGGCCTTCAGCATCTCGGCCATCTTGTCGGGCATGGCCCACATGCCCTTGCCGATCTGCGCCCTGCCCTGGAAACCGCAGGCGAGACCAATGTCGACATTCTGGTCTTCATAGGCCGAAAGCCACTTGCTGGTCTTCATCTCGCCCTTGCGCACCATGGGGCCGGCATACATGGAGGTGTGCATTTCATCGCCGGTGCGGTCCAGGAAGCCGGTATTGATGAAGACGATGCGGTCCTTGGCGGCGCGGATGCACTCTTTCAGGTTGGTGCTGGTGCGGCGTTCCTCGTCCATCACACCGATCTTGAGCGTATTGCGCTCCAGCCCCAGCAGATCCTCGATGCCGTCGAACAGGGTGTTGGCGAAAGCGACTTCGGCGGGGCCGTGCATCTTGGGCTTGACGATATAGATGCTGCCCTTGCGGCTGTTGGCGCGCTTGCCCTTGATGTCGTGCAGCGACACCAGCGAGGTGACCACGCCATCCATCAGGCCTTCGCCGATCTCGCTGCCATCCGGAAGCAGGATGGCGTCGGATGTCATCAGGTGGCCGACATTGCGGATGAACAGCAGGCTGCGGCCGGGCAGGGTGAGCGGCTTGCCGTCGGCGCCGGTATAAGTGCGGTCCGGGTTGGCGCGGCGCTCCAGGGTCTTGCCGCCTTTTTCAAAGCTGGCGGTCAAGGTGCCGTCCATCAGCCCCAGCCAGTTGGAATAGGCGTCTGCCTTGTCCTGCGCATCCACCGCGGCGATGGAGTCCTCGCAGTCCATGATGGTGGTGATGGCCGATTCCAGCACCACGTCGCTTATGCCTGCCTTGTCGGTCTTGCCGATCGCGGTGGTGGGATCGATGTGGATTTCGATGTGCAGGTTGTTGTGTTCCAACAGGATGATAGATGGCGCATCGACATCGCCGACATGGCCCTTGAACTGGGACGGGTTCTTGAGGTCGGGCTTGAGGCTGCCATTCTCGATGGTCAGCGCCGTCACGTCTTTCCACGAACCGCCCGCCAGCGGTGCGGCGCCGTCCAGGACATCGCGGGCGAGCGCGATGACCTTTTCGCCGCGCTTTTGGTTGTAATCCTTGCCGACCGCTAGCTCACCCTCCTGCGGGATGGCGTCGGTGCCGTACAGCGCGTCATACAGGCTGCCCCAGCGCGCATTGGCGGCGTTCAGCGCGAAACGCGCATTGGTCAGCGGCACCACCAGCTGCGGGCCCGCCGTGGTGGCGATTTCCGGATCGACATTCTGCGTGCCGATCTGGAAGTCCGGGCCTTCGGGCACCAGGTACCCGATCTCTTTCAGGAACTCGGTGTAGGCGGCCAGATCGATCGGGCGCGCCGGATTTTTCTTGTGCCAGTCATCGATGGCCGCCTGCAGCCGGTCGCGTTCGGCCAGTAGCGCTCTGTTCTGGGGCATCAGTTTCACCGCCAGGGCGGCAAAGCCGGCCCAGAACTTTTCGGGGGCCACGCCGCTGCCGGGCAGGGCCTTCTGGGTGATGAAATCATACAGGGGCTGGGCGACTTGCAGGCCAGCAACCGAAACTCTCTGCGCCATGGCACTCTTCTTTGTAAGGGTTGGGACAAGCCTAAATCGGACGGCCCCAAACGAAAAGGCCGGGCATTGCGGCCCGGCCTGATCGTGTCGTGTTTGCCGCAGCTTCTATGGGACGATGGGCACTGTCATCTGGAACAGCGGCACATAGGCCTGCAGCATCACCATGATGCCAACAAGGCTAACCAGGATGATGGAGTGCCAGAACACGAACCGCAGGATCGAGCCTTCATGGCCGTACCAGCCGGTGGCGGTGGCCGCCACCACGATGGACTGGGTGTCGATCATCTTGCCCATCACGCCGCCGGTGGAGTTGGCGGCTGCCATCAGCACGGGGTTCAGCCCCAGCTGCTGGGCGGTGATCTTCTGCAGGCCGCCGAACAGCACGTTCGCGGCGGTGTCTGATCCGGTCGCCGCCACGCCCACCCAGCCCAGCACGGTGCCGAAGAAGGGATACAGGATGCCGGTGCGGGCAAACGCCAACCCCAAAGTGCCGTCCACGCCCGAGAAGCGGGTGAGGGTGCCCAGCGCCAGCATCGCCGCAATGGTGATGATGGAGTAGCGCACCACCCACATGGTCTTGAAGTAGTTCTTCACCAGCTCGACGGGCTTGTAGCCCATCAGCAAGCCGGCAATCAGCGAGGTCAGCAGGATGCCGGTGCCGCTATAGGACAGGAAGGTGAAGGCGAACACAGCCGGCTCATCCGTCGCCTTGGCGACGATGGGCGGCACGCGATGGATCATCTTGTCCAAGCCCGGCACATGATAGGTGGGCGAGAACAGCGGGTTGACCAGGCCTTTCCACCAGCCGGTCGCCCAGATGCCCAGGATCACGCACAGGATCAGCCACGGCACCCAGGCTTTGAACACTTCGCCAGCCGTAGGCGTAGAAGTCAGGCCCTTGGCCGCCGGCATGGTGCCGTGGGAGTCATCGTTGGTTCCCCACAGCTTGGTGGAGGTCCAGATTTCCTTGGGCTGCCAGACGCGCAGGAACAGGATCAGGCAAGCCATGGCGCAGCCGCCTGCCGCGATGTCCACGATCCAGGGATTGATGTAGTTGGAAATCAGGTACTGCGGCACCGCAAAGCTGACGCCGGCAACGACGATGGCCGGCCACACGTCCCACATCTTGCGCCAGCCGACCAGCGCGTACACCAGCCAGAACGGGATCAGCAGCGCGAAGAAGGACGACTGGCGTCCCACGATCTGGCCCAGGATGAAAGGATCGTAACCGGTGGAGGCGGCCAGCGCCTGGATCGGCGTGCCCAGGGCGCCGAAGGCCACGGTGGCAGTATCGGCGATCAGCGACAGGCCGGCCGCGGCCAGCGGCGAAAAGCCCAGGCCCATCAGCATGGCGGCCGTCACGGCGACGGGCGTGCCAAAGCCGGCCGCACCTTCAAAGAAGGCGCCGAAGCAGAAAGTGATCAGCAGCACCTGCAGACGGCGGTCGGGGGTGATGGAGCCCAGCGAGTGCTGGAACACCGCGAACAGCCCTTTGTCGACCGTCAAGCGGTACAGGAAGATCACGTTCAGGATGATCCAGCCGATGGGGAACAGGCCAGAGATGACGCCCAGCCCCGTGACCTTGAAGGCCAGGTCCGCCGGCATGCCGAAGCCGAAGATCACCACCAGGATGGCGACCACGATGGCGATGACCGATGCGGTATGGGCGGTGATCTTGTTGGTGGCGATGATTGCCAGCAGCAGCACCATCGGCACGGCGGCCACCAGGGCCGACAGCAATGGATTGTTGAACGGATCGTAATTTTGCGCCCAGCCCATGCGGATAATCCCCTTTGTACGGTCCCAAAAAGGGCCGTTCCCCCTTTGAATGGCTGGACCTTAGAGCAGGAAATCGCGTCCTGTCATGCGGCCCGTTGCGCTTTTTGTGAAGAAAGTCCGTGAGTTAGCTGCTGCAGCGCAGCAAGTCTCCCCCTGTTCGGCGCGCTGGCGCGCACGGGGGAGGGGTCACACGTTCCAAGTTGACGCGACGTGCGTGGGATCGTCCTGCGAATTGCGTTCGGCCATCAGGAAGCCGTAATAGCCGCACCCGCCGCCCGGATACTCCCGGCAGATGGTGGGGCGCGCCGTATAGATGGTGCAGCAGCGCTTCTGGGTATCAAAGAACTGGCAGATCTTGCCAAAGTGCGGATCGGCCTTGCGCCGCATGGCGTACTTGGCCTCAGGGTCGGTCTTGGTAAACTTCTTGCGGGCCGCTTCAAAATCGAGACCGAAATGCTTGGCCAGCCGCTCCACATCGCGCTTGGTCAGCTGGATCAGGGGGTAGGAGCAGCAATAGCCCGGGCATTTCGCACAGTTATAAGACGCCACGTTTTGAACACCCTGAATCGCTATATGCGTCTTAGCATGAACGCCCCAGCCTGCCATGCGTATCCCAGCCCCCATGATGCGATGGCGACGCCATGACGCGCACCCTCTTCGCGCCGCGCGGCCAGCGTTGTAATTAGGGCCATGGCCAACAAGCCGATCTTCTTCGATGCCTCCGGGCGGCGTGCCGCCCGCATCAAGGTTGTTGCCTGGGTTGTGGGCATTGCCGCCCTGGTCATCCTGGTGGGCTTCATTACCAGCCTGGCCCTGGCCCCAAAGGTCACAGGCCTGGACCTGCCCAGCCGGGGCGTGACCGCAACCCCGCCCAATGTGCTCAAGCGCGCCCAAAAGCCGGGCCTGCTCGCCCGGGCCCAGCGGCTGGCGGCGGCGGCGCAGCGGCGGCGGCTGGAAGAAATCGCGCGGTTGCGCAAAGCGCAAAGCGCGCTGCCCAGCCGGGCGCTGCCCGCCATCCTGAAGCCGCAAGACGGCCGCGCCCTGGCCATCGGCTTCTATACCAATTGGCAGGGCAAGGATGATCCGGCCTGGCCGTCGCTGAAGCGCTCGCTGAAGGGACTGGACTGGGTGTTGCCGGTCTGGATGACACTGGACGGCGACGACATGCACCTGGCCACACGGATGGACAGGCGCGCGCTGGATTTCATCCGCACCAACAAGCCGTCCGTCGCCATCCTGCCGGTGGTGCAGAATGCGCGCGGCGGACGCTGGGACGGGGCGGGCCTTGCTAGGCTGCTGGCCGATCCGGCGCGTTCGGACAAGCTTTTGTCCGACATCATGGCCTTCATCGCCGCCAACAAGCTGCAGGGCGTGACCATCGATTTCGAGGAGGTGCCCAAACCCGCGCACAAGGACCTGCAGGCCTTCCTGTCAAAGATGTCGAAGGAATTTGCGCCGCATGACTGGATCATCGCGCAGGCTGTGCCGTTCGACGATGGCGACTGGCCTTATCGCACCTATGCCGACATCGTCGATTACACCATGCTGATGGCATACGACCAGGTGGACCAGGACGGTCCCGCCGGTTCGATCGCTGCGCAGGACTGGTATGAGAAGACGCTGGACAAGCGCATGCGCCAGCTGCCGGCCGACAGCACGATCGTCACTCTGGGTTCCTGGGCTTATGACTGGGCCGGCAAGAAGCCTGCCAATGTGCTCAGCTTTGAATATGCGATGGCTTCGGCGCGCGACAATCGCGCCACGGTGGTGTTCGATCCGGCCACCAACAATCCGCACTTCAGCTACAACGATGTCGATGGCGAACATAACGTCTGGTTCCTGGACGGGGTCACGGCCTTCAACCAGATCCATGCGGCCGATCCCTATCGCCCCGCCGGCTATGCGTTGTGGAAGCTGGGTTATGAAGATCCCTCCATCATGCCGCTTCTGGGCCAGCGCTATGGCGCGCCACCGCCCGAAAGCCTCAAGCACATCCAGAACGACCTGGAGAATCCCGATTATGACGGCTTTGGCGAAATCCTGCGGGTGGAAAGCGACCCGGCAATGGGCGCGCGCAGCCTGACGATGGAAGCGGCCACGGGCGACATCGTGGACGAGACTTATGACAGCCTGCCCACCAGCTATGTGATCCGCCGCGCCGGCGCCTTGCCGATGAAGCTGGCGCTGACCTTCGATGACGGTCCCGATCCGGACTGGACGCCCACCATTCTGAAGATTCTGAAAGAGAAGAAAGCGCCAGCCACCTTCTTCATGATCGGTTCGGCGATGGAGGCCCATCCCGGCCTGGTGCAGCGGGTGCTGGCCGACGGGCACGAAGTGGGCAACCACACCTATACCCATCCCAACCTGGCGGATGTGCCGGCGCCGGCGGTGCGGCTGGAACTGAATGCCACCCAGCGGCTGTTCCAGGCGCTGACCGGCCGCTCGATGCGTTTCTTCCGTTCGCCTTATCTCAGCGATGCCAGCCCGTCGGATGCCGATGAGCTGGAGCCCATCAAGGCGGCGCAGGCGCTGGGCTATATCGAGGTCACGGCCAATCTCGATACCCTGGATTGGCAGCCCTATACCGTCGACCAGATGCTGGGGATGGTGGACAAGTCCCTGCACAATCCCAATCCCGACCTGCGCGGCAATGTCATCCTGATGCATGACTCCGGCGGCGACCGCAGCAAGACTCTGCTGCTGCTCCCCAAGCTGATCGATAGCTTGCGCGCCAAGGGTTACAGCTTCGTGCCGCTGTCCGAGCTGGGCGGCTTCAAGCGCGACGAGGTGATGCCGCCATTGCCTTTCACCATGTCGCTTTATGCGGATCGCGCGGTCTTCCTGACCATCAGCTACCTGGGGCAGTTCTTCTATTATTGTTTCCTGGGCGCCATCGTGCTGGGCGTGGCGCGCCTGTTCGTGCTGGCCGGGCTGGCGCTGTGGAAGCGGGCGCAAGGGCCCGGCACGCCCATGGCAGGCGGGGACGCGGCCCAGAAGGTGACGGTGCTGATCCCCGCCTTCAACGAGGAAAAAGTCATCGTCAGCACCGTCGAACGCATCCTGGCCAGCGATTATCCCAACATGGATGTGCTGGTGATCGATGACGGCTCCAAGGATCACACCGCCTATATCGTTCGCTCGCATTTCGCCAATGACGGGCGCGTCGCGGTGCTGTCGATTGCCAATGGCGGCAAGGCCAATGCCCTGAATGTCGGCCTGGAACATGCGCAAGGCGAATTGGTAGTGGCGCTGGACGCCGACACCCAGTTCGAACGCACCACGATTTCACGCCTGGTGCGCTGGTTCTCCGATCCCAGCATCGGCGCGGTGGCTGGCAATGCCAAGGTCGGCAACCGCATCAACATGATCACCCGCTGGCAGGCGCTGGAATATATTGTGGCGCAGAACCTGGAACGCCGCGCGCTGTCGGCGCTGGATACCTTGACGGTGGTGCCGGGTGCGGTAGGTGCCTGGCGGCGCGATGTGCTGCGCAAGCTGGGCGGCTTTCCCGCCGATACGCTGGCCGAAGACCAGGACCTGACCATCCACATCCAGACCGAAGGCTACCGGGTGCATTTCGATTCCACGGCTGTTGCCTGGACCGAAGCACCGGCCACCGTGGGCGGTTTGGCCAAGCAGCGCTTCCGCTGGGCGTATGGAACGCTGCAGTGCCTGTGGAAGTATCGCGGCATCACATTCAATGCCGAATATGGTGAGCTGGGCCTGGTGGCGCTGCCGCAGGTCTGGCTGTTCCAGATCCTGCTCACCACCCTGGCGCCGGTCGCCGACCTTTTGCTGGTGTGGCAGCTGATCGCCGAGTACATCAACTATGTCCAGCATGTCGGCACCTACACCACCGACAACCTCCAGATCGTGGCGCTCTATTATGCGATCTTCATGGTGGTGGACATGCTGGCGGCGATGACCGGCTTTGTGATGGAAAAAGGCGAGGACTGGCGTCTGCTCTGGTGGCTGCCGTTGCAGCGCTTCGGCTATCGCCAGATCATGTATTACGTGGTGGTGCGCTCACTGTGGACTGCGCTGCGCGGACCTTTTGTCGGCTGGGGCAAGCTGGAACGTCACGGCACCGTCAAGGCGCGGGCTTAACTCAACGGCACCAGGAACTGGCCGTTATCGTTGTTGTGGTCGGTCCGGTAATTCTTGCGGATGGCATTGCCCACCGCTGGTCCCAGGGAATCCAGGTCCCACAGTTGCAGCACGGCGAAATGATGGCTCTGGATCATCCTCACCAAAGGCGCGGGATCGCGGGCGCCGGTCTTGATCGCTTCGCCGATATTGAAAACGTCCACTTCGGCGCGCTTGCCGGCCCATTGGCAGAGTGAAAGCTGGTCACACAGCGCCGGCCCTGGATGGCCTTGCAGGAAGGCGATATCGCGGGCGGAGGTCTCCGCGAAGGCTCTGGTGAAGAAATAGTTGTTGTCGTGGAAGCGCAGCGCCAGGAACAGCAGCAACGGCAGGATGGACGCCGGCGCCAGGACGGGCCAGCGGCCACCCTCCACCGTCAGGCCCAGCCCCAGCGACAGGGCGATGGCCAGATCGAAGAAACCATTGGCATCCACCCCGTCGCCGGCGGCGAAGATCAATCCCAGCGCCAGTGCGGCGCCGGCGTAAAGGCTGCAGAGCAGGGCGCTGCGGTCGGGCCAAAGCCCGGCAATGGCGATGCCAGGCATGATCACCCACCAGGCATGGCTCACCGCGGTCGCAAGATTGCCCAATGAAGATTGGCGCGCCGACGCCAGTTGTCCAAGCAGGCTGGTGCCAAAGCCCAGCTGGAACGCCACCAGCCCGGCGAGCACAAATGCCATGCCCCAGAGCAGGAATTCCAGACCCGCGCGGCGATCCAGCAGCATCAGCCAGGCGGCAGATGCGAGCGGCAGCGCCAGCAAATTGTGCTTCACGAACAGGCTGACGGCGAACAGCAGCGCCGAGACCAACGGCCTTTCGCGGAGCAGAAGAAACAGCGCTGCGATCTGCAACGCATGACCCAGCATCTGCGGATCGTCGATGCCGACATAGTTGCTGGCGATCAGCAGGACGGCGGCAAAGAACAGGACGGCGCAGGCAATGCCGCGCAACTGGCACTCCAGCTGGCGCAGCACTGCGGCAATGCCGGCGCCCGCGCCCAGGAAAGCCAGCGCGGACACCCAGCGGCCGGCGATCACCGGATCCCCGCCATGCCGGATCAGCAACCGGATGAGATAGAAAGACAGCGGCGGATAATTGTTGACCATCCAGCTTTCCGGCGGCGGATACAGCGATCCGGCCAGGGCGTGGGCGGCGTTCCATCCTTCGTTGGGATCCAGCGGCACATGATGGGGAATGGCCATGATGTTGCGGGCGAGCAGCCACAGCAGGACGGCGCCGGTTACGGCCAGCACGCTCCACAACAGGGTGTCGAACAGGCGGGGATTCATCGCCGGCACTCATTGGGTGGTCCCGGAACGATGTCATACAGGGAAAAGAAGCTGCCCGCATGGCGAAGCCGCAGCATGGCCGGTACGGGCGTGCGCTTGCCGTCCAGGTGCACGACCAGCGCGATGTCGAAATGGCATTGGAAATGGTCGAGATAGGGGACCGCTTCGTGCATTTCCTCATCGGCATCCAGCCGGCCCTGGGCCAGGAATTCCAGCTCATCAATATCCGGAGGCGAGCCCTGTTGCGCGGTCTTGGCGGCATAACCCGCATAGGGCTGGTTCCATTGCACCACATGCTGGCCCTTTGTGGTGAAGAGCAGCGGCGTGAAGACGCCGCGTTCGGGAATGGCGAATTCGGCCATGTGCCAGTAAGGCTGGTCGGGTCGCTCGCCGATGGCGTTGCCGTCCAGCACGGTCAGCAGACGCGCGCCGCGCGGCACTTCTTCCAGCGCGGCCTGGAATTCCAGATATTGACGGTCATAGCCACGCCAGCTTTGCGCCAGAAGGATGGCATTGGTGGCGATCATCAGGAAGGCGAAGCCGGCGAAACTGGCCCGCGCTTCCAGCTTCATGCGCAGCTCGGCGGCGGCAAACAGCAAAGCGCCGAACACGGCGGGCAGGCGCAAATGCACCGCCCAGCCGCCCAGCGCCCATTCGGGTGCGCCCAATGCGCCGATCAGCAGCAGCGCAAGCGTGATCCACATGGCCGGGTGCAGCCGCGCCTTGCGCAGGATCAGCGCCAGCGCCAGCCCCCCAAACAGGATCAGGGGCAGGGCATAATCGCTGGCTTCGAAGGCGTGCTGCATCAGGCTTTCAAAGCGATCCAGCATCGTGTCGGCCAGGTTGAATTCGACGCTGCCGTCTTCATTGCTGCGTGGCCGCAGGAAGATGAAGGCCAGGGCAGCGGGAAGATAAATCAGCGCGACGCGGATGGCGCGCCGCATCAGTGCGCCGCGGGCGCCAGCATCATCGCGCAGCCATTGCGCGATCTCAAAGCCGATCAGCATCAGGGCCAGGCTGGCGGCGGCGAAGATGTGGCAGAAGTAAAGTATGGTCACCAGGACGGCGAAGCCGGCCAGCCGCAGCGCGCCATTGTGCTTGTCTGTTGCGATCCATCCCGCAAAAATCGCAAAGCTCAGGCCGGCGGAAAAATAATAATTGAAGAAGCCCCAGACGAAGTTGGCGTTATAGGCGAAGAAGGATCCGAACAAGGGCGAGATGCCGGTGCGGCCATACAAAGCGCGATGAATGGCGCCGGGCCCCATGACCCACAGGAAGATGCCGGCGGTGAGGAACAGCTTGGTCGCCACCACCACGCCGGTGACCCGCGCCAGCAGCGGCACCAGCACTTCCGACGCCAGGTTGGGCACGAAACTCCAGTGCAGGTGATACAGGGGCGTGTCGGCGCCTTTTTCGATCATCGCGAAAGTGGCCAGGTGCGCGGGATAGTCGGGCATGGCCGGGGCCCATACGCTCCAAAGCGGGGCGGCGAGCATCAAGGCGGCGGCGACCAGGGTGAATCCGGTCCAGTGCCGCGGCGCCCAATCCCGTTCCCAGGCCATCGCGCTGATTGTCCCCTGTTTTCCCCGCCCCGATACTAGGGGAAACGATTCGCTTGGGCACGATATCTGATGCGGCCTGTTTTCCTGTCTTTGTGCCTGTTGCTGGGCGGCTGTCTTTCAGCCCCGGAAGCGCCGCCGCCCGCCAAGGCCGATGTGCTGGCGCCGGGCGATGGGCTGCGCATCACCGTGGCGGGGGAAGCGGAACTCAGCGGCGGCTTTGTGGTGAACAGCGACGGCAATGTGCGGTTGGAGCTGCTGGGCCCGGTGCCGGCGGCGGGCCTGAGCCCCGCGGCCTTGCAGGACAAGCTGCGCCAGCTACTGTCGGCTGGTTACCTGAAGAACCCGCAAGTCCAGGTGGAACGGGTTGCGATGGCCGCGCCGCCACCGCCAGCGGATTTGCGGCCGTCTCAGTGAAAATCCCGCGACGGCGGCAGCACCCGTACATTGCGCGGGTGGCGGTGACTGGGCGAATGGCGCGGTACCGCATCGCCCGACAACTGCTTCAGGTCGGCGCTGCGGTCGATCAGGGTATGGGCCATCAGGTGGATGACCCCTTCGGGGCTTTTCTGCACCAGTCCTTCGGCCAAAAGCAGGCGTGAACCCATCGCTTCCTTGCGGAACTGGCGGAAGACGCGCTCCCAGATCACCACATTGCAGATGCCGGTCTCGTCACTGAGGGTAATAAAGACAGTGGTGCCTTCGCCAGGACACTGGCGCACCAGCACCACGCCGGCGCAGCGCACGGCCGCACCGTCTTTCATGTCCTTCAATGCGCCGCAGGGCACGATGCCTTCGGCCTCCAGGCCGGGCCGCAGGAACTGGGTGGGATAGCCTTTCAGCGACAGCCGTGTGGTCTGGTAATCGGCCAGCACATGCTCGCTCAGCGGCATGGCCGGCAAGGGCGCGATGGTTTCGACGCCCATCTCTGGCGCGGCCCGCGGCGCGAACAGCGGCAGGGGATCATCGTCAGGAATGCGGCGCACCGCCCAAAGACCTTCGCGCCGGTCCAGCCCGAAACTGCGGAAGGCGTCGGCCTCCGCCAATGTCACAAGCGCAGGTTTGGGAAGCGCGGTACGACGCACGAAATCGGCAAAGCCTCTATAGCCATAGCCGCGCTCGTTGCTGATGGTGGCGGCATCATCTTGCTTGAAGCCATCCAGCAGCCGCAGGTAAAGCCGCAGGCAGATCTCGCCGCTTGTGTTGCGCTCCAGAGTGCAATCCCAATGACTGAAGGCGGCATCGGGCGGCAGCACCGTCGACCTTGCCGTTCTCCCGCGCACAGCGCACGATTTCCGCTGGCGCATAAAAGCCCATCGGCTGGGAATTCAGCAGCGCCGCGGCGAAGGCGGCGGGGAAACGCTTCTTGATCCAGGCCGAGACATAAACCAGCAGCGCAAAGCTGGCGGCATGGCTTTCGGGAAAGCCATAACTGCCGAAGCCCCGTATCTGCTCGAAACAGGCCATCACGAACTCGGCGTCATAGCCCCGCGCGGTCATGCGTTCGGTGAATTTTTGTTCGAAAGTACCGATGGTGCCGACATGCCGGAACGTCGCCATGGCGCGGCGCAGGCCATTGGCTTCGTCGGGGGTGAACTTGGCGGCGACGATTGCCAGCTTCATCGCCTGTTCCTGGAACAGGGGCACGCCCAACGTCTTGTGCAGCACGTCGCGCAATTCATCCTGCGGATGACCGGGACCGGGCCTGGGATAATCGAACACCATGTCCGGGTTGTCGCGCAGCTGCTTGCGGCGCTTGAGATAGGGGTGCACCATGCCGCCCTGGATGGGGCCGGGGCGCACGATCGCCACTTCCACCACAAGGTCATAGAATTTTTCCGGACGAAGACGCGGCAGCATGCTCATCTGGGCGCGGCTTTCGATCTGGAACACGCCGATGGTGTCGGCCCGCTGCAGCATCTCGTAAACGTAAGCACGTTCCTTGGGCACCGTCGCCAGTGTGTATTTGGGCTTGGACCCGCGCGAATGGGTGTGAATCAGGTCGAACGCCTTGCGGATGCAGGTCAGCATGCCCAGCGCCAGCACGTCCACCTTCATGATGCGCAGGCTGTCCAGATCGTCCTTGTCCCATTCGATGAAGCTGCGATCGTCCATCGCGGCAGGCCCGATGGGCACGATGGTGTCCAGAAAATCCTCGGTCAGGACAAAGCCGCCGACATGCTGGGACAGATGGCGCGGAAAGCCGGAGATTTTCCCTGCGAAATGCACGGCGCGTTCGACCGCATGGTTGGCCAGGTCATAGCCGCTTTCCTCGACCTGGTGTTCTTTCAGCTTGCCGCCATGATGGCCCCACACCGTGTCGGCCAGCCTGCCGGTGACATCCTCGGACAGGCCGAAGACCTTGCCGACCTCGCGGATGGCGCTGCGTGAGCGGTAGCAGATGACGGTGGCGGTCAGGGCGGCGCGGCGCCGGCCATAGCGTTGGTAGATATATTGGATGACTTCCTCGCGCCGCTCATGTTCGAAATCCACGTCGATATCCGGCGGCTCCTTGCGCTCGGCGCTGAGAAAACGTTCGAACAGCACGTCGAAGGTGGCGGGGTCCACCGCGGTAATCCCCAGCACATAACAGACGGCGGAATTGGCGGCGCTGCCGCGGCCCTGGCAAAGAATGCCTTTGCCTTCGGCATATTTCACGATGTCGTGCACGGTCAGGAAGTAATGCGCGATCTCCTGATCGGCGATGAAGCGCAATTCCTTGGCCACAAGCCGCTTGACCTTGAAAGGTACGCCACCGGGATAGCACCGTCTGAGGCCTGCCCGGGTTAGATCACGCAGATGGCCATCGGCGGTCTTGCCCGCCGGCACCGGCTCATGCGGGTAATTCTGCTTCAGCATGTCCAGGGTGAAAGTGATGCGATCCGCGAAACGCAAGCTTTCGGCGATGGCTTCCGGACAATTGCGCAACAGCCGCGCCATTTCTCCCGGCGGCTTGAGATGCCGCTCGGCATTGGCCTCCAGCCGCTTGCCCGCCTGCTGCAAGGTCACATGTTCACGGATACAGGTGACGATGTCCTGCAATTCCCGCTGGTCCGGGTGGTGATACAAGACATCATTGACGGCGATCAGCGGCACCCGCGCCTCGCGCGCGGTGCGTTTCAGATCGCGCAAGCGGCGGCGGTCTTCGCCGGTGTGAAGCATGCTGGCCGCCAGCCAGGTGTCCGCGCCCAACTGCGCCAAAAGCCCTGCATCCGCGCCGGACATCACAATCAGAAGCAGGCCGTCGCGATATTGCGGATCCAGCAGATCTGAAAGGGACAGAAAGCATTCGCCCTTGGGTGCGCGCGACTTGCCCAGACTGATCAGCCGGCACAACCGGCCATAAGCGGCGCGGTCCCGCGGATAGGCGATGATGTCGGGGGTGCCGTCATGGAACACCAGCCGTGCCCCGATCAACAGGCGCGGTCGCGCGCCTTCCAGCTTGCTCCATTCCTCATAGGCGCGCACTACGCCTGCCAGGCTGTTGCGGTCGGTGATACCGATGGCGGGATAGCCGAGGCTGGCGGCCTGACGGACGAAGTCGCCTGGGTGCGACGCTCCGCGCAGGAAGGAATAGTTGGTGGTGACGGCCAGTTCCGCATAGCTCATGCGAACAGGCCCTGCAGGTACCAGCGCGGCGCCGGCCCGCCATAAAGTCCGTCGCGGTACACCCAGAAGCGCTGGCCGTCCTTTGTCTCGACACGGAAGTAGTCGCGCGTCAGACCCGGGCTTCTCCACCATTCCATGGCGATGCGCTCAGGCCCTTCGGCACGCGTCACTTCGTGCAGGCATTGCCGCCAGCGGAACCGCACCGGCGGTCCGTCGGGAATGGAAGCCAGGGCGCTGACCTCTTCGGGCTTTTCCAGCAGCCGCAAGGGCCGGCGCGGCGGATCGCCGGGGCGGCGTTTCAAAGCCCAATTTTCGGGCCCAAAATCGCGATCCTGCGCGGGCACGGCGGCGCCGGCGGCTTCTGGGATATGGGTGTCCTGGGGGATGAAGCGCTGCACGCGATGTTCGCCGAAGCGCACCGACAGGCGGTCCACCAAAAAGGCGATCTGGCGGCGGGCATTCTCGTCATGGTCGAAGCTGATGGTGGCGGGATTGGCTTCTTCGGCCAGCAAGGCTTCCAGCCGGATCAGGTCAAAGCCGAAACCGGGATCCAGCGGATCGGCCAGGGCGTCCAGCTTCTGGCGCAAAAGACGCTGCATCACGGCGGGATCGCGCAAGGGCTCACCCATCTTGATGGCGATGCGATCGACTTTGCCGTCGGCGCGAAAGAAGGCCGCTTCCAGCACGCGGGCGCCGCGGCCTTCGCGTTCCAGGATTTCGCTCAAGGATTGCGCCAGCCGCAGCAGCGAAGCGGCGATTGTCTCTTCGGTGACGATGGGTTCGGCAAAACGCTGCTCGGCCATCAGGTCGGGCAGGGCGCGGCGGGGCGCCAGCGGCTGTTCCTCGGCCCCCATCATCACTTTCAGCCGCGTGACGAACGCCTTGCCCAGCCGTTCCGACAATTCGCTGTGCAAGCGTCCCGCCACCATACCGACGGTCTTGAGCCCGGCATGGCGCAGGGCACGCAGTGCCTTGTCGCCGCATTCCAGCGCGGTGATGGGCAAGGGCGCGATCGCCGCAGCCTCACTGCCGACTGGCACGATCATAGGCTGAAAGCGCGCCAGCGCCCGCGCCGCCAGCGAGGTGCCGGCGATGGCGCCGCGCACGGCAAAACCCTGCTTGGCGATTGCACTTGTGACATGCGCCAGCATTGCCGCTTCCCCGCCGAACAGGTGCGCGGCGCCGGTAATGTCCAGCAAAAGCCCGTCCGGCGCATCCAATGTCACCAGCGGCGTAAAGCGGTCGCACCAGTCGGCGATGGCGTCCAGCAGCGCGGCATCGGCTTTCTCGTCTGCCGGCACGATGGCCAGGGGCTGCACCATGGCGCGGGCATTGGCCAGCGGCTGGCCTTTATGGAGTCCGAGTCTTTGCGCCCGCAGCTCAAGCGCGTAGACAAAAAGCGCGTTGCCGCTTTTGCCGCTGACGACCAGCGGCGCCTCAGACGGCTTGCCTTTCTTGCGCGTAAGCCGGTCGGTGGGCAGGCGCGGCAACCACAGCGCCATGATCCGGCGTGTCGAAGCAGGCATGTTCAGGATTCCAGGTCAGAAGAAAATGTCCCAGCCCGCCGGCGCGGTGGCGGATCAGGTGTGCGTCAAAGACCGGATTGCCCCAGTCATCGTCATCGTCGCGCGATGGCGCGCTTGCGACTTGCCAGCGGGTCAGCGCAGCGCTGGGTTCGGCATGCGCGCCTTCGCGCAGCATCACGATGGTGGCGCCGCTTTCATTGGCGGCAAACGCCAGGCGCCGGCCAGCCACCAGGTCCAGGCATTTGGGCGCACCGCCGATCTCCAGCAACAGCGCGCCCACATGCGGGCAGGCCAGGATGTCGGCCGCCGCCGACAATGCCTCGGCGGCATTTCGGGTGCGCACCTGGATCAGCTGGCCAGGATCGCCGCCCAATTCCAGCAACCCGTTTGGCGACAGCGCGCCATATTCCATCGCCTCATAATCGGGACGCACCCAGAAGAGGGGTTTTTTGCCCGCCGCCAGGATCGCCAGGCAGGCGGCAAAGCCGCCACCGCTCCAGTTCCCGGCAAAGACTTCGTGCAGGGCGCCGGGCCGCAAACCACCGCCCAGAACCGCATCAGCCTGTGGATGACCCAAACCCAGCGCCGGACGGTCTTGGGGCAGGTCATAGCGCGCCAAAAAATGGCGCAATTCCGCGATTTTTGCTGAATTGTTCATGTTATGTTCTATAATGCTCTCGCGCCCAAGGGAGTCAAGCGCGCCGATTTTCCGCGAAGACCTCGCAATTTGCATGGCCACTCATTTACTTAGCGCGCATCTGTCATGTTGCGCCGCAACTGGTGGCGTGCTTCGATGCCGGGTAATTCTAAGAAACGGGCGTTCCTTGGGCTCTCACCGCAGAGGGCGGGGGAAGCATGTCCGTTCGTATGGTTGGGGTTGAGATGGGTTTGCCGCCGAAACAGGGTCTTTACGACCCCGCGAATGAGCATGACGCCTGCGGCGTCGGCTTTGTCGCAAATATCAAGGGCGCCAAGTCGCACGAGATCATCGGGCTGGGCCTCCAGCTCCTGATCAACCTGGACCATCGCGGCGCGGTGGGCGCGGACCCGCTGGTCGGCGACGGCGCCGGCATCCTGATTCAGATTCCCGATCCGCTTTTGCGTGAATGGGCCAAGGAGACGGGCGTCGAGCTGCCCGAACCGGGCAAGTATGCCGTGGCCATGTGCTTTCTGCCGCGCGAAGCCAAGGCGCGCGAGATTGTGGTCAAGCAGTTCGAACATTTCATCAAGGTCGAAGGCCAGAAGCTGCTGGGCTGGCGCGACGTGCCGACCGATCCGGCCGGTTTGGGCAAGACCGTGCTCGACGGCATGCCGCTGATCCGCCAGGCGATCATCGCCGCCGGCCCGCACATCAAGGACCAGGACCAGTTCGAGCGCAAACTGCTGACCATCCGCAAGCAGACGCAGAATCCGCTGGCCGACCTTGCCAAGAAGCACAAGCTGCCGGCCATCCAGCAGCTCTACATGCCGTCGCTGTCGACGCGCACCGTGGTCTATAAAGGCCTCTTGCTGGCGCATGATGTGGGCCGCTTCTACCGCGACTTGCAGAACCCGCTGACCGTGTCGGCGGTGGCGCTGGTGCACCAGCGTTTCTCCACCAACACCTTCCCGTCCTGGAAGCTGGCGCATCCCTACCGCTACATCGCCCATAACGGCGAAATCAACACGGTGCGCGGCAACGTCAATTGGATGAATGCGCGTCGCCGCAGCATGGAATCCGAACTTCTGGGTCCGGATCTCGACAAGATGTGGCCGCTGATTCCGCACGGCCAGTCCGACACCGCGTGCCTGGACAATGCGCTCGAACTTCTGGTCGCCGGCGGTTACCCGCTGGCCCATGCCGTGATGATGCTGATCCCCGAAGCCTGGGCCGGCAACAAGAGCATGGATGCCAAGCGCAAGGCTTTCTACGAATACCACGCCGCGCTGATGGAGCCGTGGGACGGCCCGGCGGCCATCGCCTTCACCGACGGCCGCCAGATCGGCGCCACCCTGGACCGCAACGGCCTGCGCCCCGCGCGCTACATCGAAACCGCCGATGACCTCGTCATCCTGGCGTCGGAATCAGGCGTGATCCCGGTTCCCGAAGAGAAGATCAAGCGCAAGTGGCGCCTGCAGCCCGGCAAGATGCTGCTGATCGATTTTGAAGAAGGCCGCATCGTCGAGGACGAGGAGATCAAGAAGAAGTTCTCCGCCGCCGAGCCGTATGAGGATTGGCTGAAGTCCGCCCAGTTCAAGCTGGGTGACCTGCCGGACCTGCCCGAAGACCATCGCGCAAAGGCCAACGATCCCTCGTTGCTGCTCGATCAGCAGCAGGCGTTTGGCTACACCCAGGAAGACATCCAGTTCTTCCTGGAGCCGATGGCGACCGCGGGCGATGACCCGCTGGGCTCGATGGGCGCCGATACGCCTATCGCCGTTTTGTCGAAAAAGCCCAAGCTTCTCTACAACTACTTCAAGCAGAACTTCGCCCAGGTCACCAATCCGCCGATCGATCCGATCCGCGAAGAATTGGTGATGAGCCTGGTGTCGATGATCGGCCCACGCCCCAACCTGCTGGGCCGCGATGCCGGCGCGCACAAGCGCCTGGAAGTGCTGCAGCCGGTCTTGACCAACGCCGACGTGGAAAAGATCCGCTCGATTTCCGAGCTGGTGGACGGGGCTTTCCGCACCGGCACCATCGATTGCACCTGGCCGGCCTCTGAAGGCGCCGAAGGCCTGTCCAATGCCGTGCAGCGCATCTGCCTGAACGCAACCGATGCCGTGCTGGCGGACAACAATATCCTGATCCTGTCGGATCGCGCCGTTTCGTCCGACCGTATTCCGATCCCGGCCGCGCTGGCGACGGCGGCGGTGCACCACCATCTGGTGCGCCAGGGCCTGCGCATGCAGACCGGCCTGGTGGTGGAAACCGGCGAAGCCCGCGAAGTGCATCACTTCTGCGTGCTGGCCGGTTATGGCGCCGAAGCCATCAATCCGTATCTGGCGTTCGAGACGCTGGAACAGATCCGGGTGCGCCAGGGTCTGGCCCTCAAGCCCTATGAAGTCCAGAAGAACTACATCAAGGCCATCGGCAAGGGCATCCTGAAGGTGATGTCCAAGATGGGCATCTCGACCTATCAGTCCTATTGCGGCGCGCAGATTTTCGACGCGGTGGGCCTGTCGAGCGAGTTCATCCAGAAATACTTCACCGGCACCGCCTCGACCATCGAAGGCATCGGCATCAAGGAAATCGCGGCAGAGTGCGTGCGCCGGCACAAGGATGCGTTCGGCGACAACCCCATCTATCGCAACATGCTGGATGTGGGCGGCGATTATGCCTTCCGCCTGCGCGGCGAGGACCATGCCTGGACACCGGATTCGGTGTCCCGCCTGCAGCACGCGGTGCGCGGCAACAATCCGGCCGAATACGAGCTGTTCGCCCAGCAGATCAACGAGCAGTCCGAGCGGCTTCTGACCCTGCGCGGCCTGATGCAGTTCAAGACCGGCGACAGCGTGCCGCTGGACGAAGTTGAAGCGGCGTCCGAAATCGTCAAGCGTTTCTCCACCGGTGCGATGAGCTTTGGTTCCATCAGCCGCGAGGCGCACACCACGCTCGCCATTGCCATGAACCGCATCGGCGGGCGCTCCAACACCGGCGAAGGCGGCGAGGAAGCGGATCGCTTCAAGCCGCTGGCCAATGGCGATTCGCTGCGCTCGGCCATCAAGCAGGTGGCCTCGGGCCGCTTCGGTGTCACCGCCGAATACCTGGTCAATGCCGACGACATCCAGATCAAGATGGCCCAGGGCGCCAAGCCCGGCGAAGGCGGCCAGCTGCCCGGCCACAAGGTCGATGCCAACATCGCCAAGGTGCGTCATTCGACCCCCGGCGTCGGCCTGATCTCGCCGCCGCCGCACCATGACATCTATTCCATCGAAGACCTGGCGCAGCTGATCCGCGACCTCAAGAGCGTGAACCAGAAGGCGCGCATCTCGGTGAAGCTGGTGTCGGAAGTCGGTGTCGGCACCGTCGCCGCCGGCGTCGCCAAGTGCCGCGCCGACCACATCACCATTTCCGGTTTTGAAGGCGGCACCGGCGCTTCGCCGCTGACCTCGCTGACCCATGCCGGCTCGCCGTGGGAAATCGGCCTGGCCGAAACCCAGCAGACGCTTGTGCTGAACGGGTTGCGCGGCCGCGTGGCGGTGCAGGTCGATGGCGGTCTTCGCACCGGCCGCGACGTCGCCATTGGCGCGCTACTGGGTGCCGACGAATTCGGTTTCGCCACCGCGCCCCTGATCGCATCGGGCTGCATCATGATGCGCAAGTGTCACCTGAACACCTGCCCGGTCGGCGTTGCGACGCAAGATCCGGTGCTGCGCAAGCGCTTCACCGGCCAGCCCGAGCATGTGATCAACTACTTCTTCTTCGTCGCCGAAGAATTGCGCGTCATCATGGCGAACCTCGGCTTCCGTACCCTGAACGAGATGATCGGCCGGGTCGACAAGCTGAACATGAACAAGGCTGTCTCGCACTGGAAGGCCAAGGGTGTGGACCTGTCGCGCATCCTCTACAGCGTGACGCCCAAGCCGGGTGTGGCCATCCATCACAAGGAAAAGCAGAACCACGGCCTGGAAACGGCGCTGGATCACGACCTGATCGCCGCCGCCAAGCCCAGCATCGAAAACGGCCAGCCGGTGCGGCTGGAACGCAGCGTTCGCAATGTGGACCGCACCGTTGGCGCCATGTTGTCGGGCGAAGTGGCCAAGCGCCACGGCCATGCCGGCCTGCCGGAAGACACTATCTCGATCAAGTTCACCGGCACGGTGGGGCAGTCGTTCGGCGCCTTCCTGGCGCGCGGCATCTCCATCGAACTGACCGGCGATGCCAACGACTATGTCGGCAAGGGCCTGTCGGGCGGACGCATCGTGGTCAAGCCGCCCAAGGATGTGCCGCGCGATCCGTCGGAGAACATCATCGTGGGCAACACGGTGCTGTACGGCGCCATCGCCGGCGAGGCCTATTTCCAGGGCGTGGCGGGCGAGCGGTTCGCCGTGCGCAATTCCGGCGCCATCTGCGTGGTGGAAGGTACCGGCGACCATGGCTGCGAATACATGACCGGCGGCATCGTCGCCGTGCTGGGCAAGACAGGACGCAACTTCGCGGCCGGCATGTCGGGCGGCGTGGCCTATGTCTTCGACGAGGCCGGCGATTTTGAATCCCGTTGCAACATGGCCATGGTCAAGCTGGAGAAGATCGCGCCTTCCGACGGCGCCGATCATCCCGAATTGCCCAAGCAGCGCTCGGTCAGCGTGTCCGACCCGGGCATGGGTGACCTGTTGCGTTTCGACGCCGAGCGCCTGCGCATCCTGGTGGAGCGCCACCTGCTGCACACCGGTAGCCCGCGCGCCAAGCAGATCCTCGACAATTGGGACGCCAGCCTGGGCAAGTTCGTCAAGGTGATGCCGTCCGACTATGCCAAGGCGCTGGCCGACATCAAGGCGCGCGCCGCCATCGCGGCTGAGTAAGACACATGGGCAAGATCACAGGTTTTCTGGAAATCGAACGCGCCGATCGCACCAGCGAGAAGCCGGAAGAGCGCATCAACAATTATCGCGAGTTCGTGCACCCGTTGCCGGCGCCGGAAGTCTCCAAGCAGGCGGCGCGCTGCATGGATTGCGGGATTCCGTTCTGTCACAACGGTTGCCCGGTCAACAACCTGATCCCCGACTGGAACAACCTGGTCTATCGCGATCAGTGGCGCACCGCGTCGGAGACGTTGCACTCCACCAACAATTTTCCCGAATTCACCGGCCGCATCTGCCCCGCACCCTGCGAGGCGTCGTGCACGCTGAACATCATCGACACCCCGGTCACCATCAAGACCATCGAGTGCCAGATCGTGGACCGCGCCTGGGAAGAGGGCTGGATCCAGCCGGTGATGGCGCCGAAGAAGACGGGCAAGACGGTCGCGGTGGTGGGCTCGGGCCCTGCCGGCATGGCGGCCGCCCAGCAGCTTGCGCGCGCCGGCCACAGCGTGACGCTGTTCGAAAAAAACGATCGGATCGGCGGGCTGCTGCGCTACGGCATTCCCGACTTCAAGATGGAAAAGCATCTGATCGACCGGCGCATGCGCCAGATGGAGGCCGAAGGCGTGGTGTTCCGCACCAGCGTCGAAGTCGGCGTCACCGTCTCGATGGACATGCTGCAAGCCGATTATGATGCGGTGGTGCTGGCGGGCGGCGCCGAAGCGCCGCGAGATTTGCCGGTGCCGGGCCGCGAGCTTGAGGGAATCCATTTCGCCATGGATTTCCTGGTGCAGCAGAACAAGCGCGTTGCCGGCGATCCGGAAAGCAAGGCGGCGCCGAACGGCACGCTGAGCGCAAAGGGCAAGCATGTCGTGGTGATCGGCGGCGGCGATACCGGCTCAGACTGCGTGGGCACCTCCAACCGCCATGGCGCGGCCAGCGTGACCCAGTTCGAAATCATGCCCCAGCCTCCGGTGAAGGAGAACAAGCAGCTGGTATGGCCCGATTGGCCCCTGAAGCTGCGGACCTCGTCCTCGCACCAGGAAGGCTGCGAGCGCGACTGGTCGGTGCAGACCAAGCGTGCCATTGGCGAGAACGGAAAGATCACGGCGCTGGAATGTGTTCGCGTCGACTGGCAGCTGGGCGACGGCGGCCAGATGAAGCTGGTGGAAGTGCCCGGCAGCGAATTCACGCTGAAGGCCGACCTGGTGCTGCTGGCGATGGGCTTTGTGGGCCCGCGCAAGGCCGGCCTGGTCGAGCAGTCGGGTGTCGAGCTGGACGCGCGGGGCAACGTCAAGGCGCCGCTCAGCAACTACCAGACCAGCAAGGGCAAGATCTTCGCCTGTGGCGACATGCGGCGGGGCCAGTCGCTGGTGGTGTGGGCGATCCGCGAAGGGCGCCAGTGTGCGCGTGGTGTTGACGAGTTCCTGATGGGCTCGTCGGAGCTGCCGCGCTAACGGTTGGTTCCAAAAACAAGCACATACAAAGTCCAAATTACCGGCGCACCCGCAATCCAGATCGGATAAGCGCCGAATGGTGAAAAGCCCCATACCAGCAGGTAGAGCGGCGCAATCACCATTACTGCGGCTATGAGTATGATCACGAAGCCCGCCGAGATCTTCAGGGCCTTGCGTATCATTATTTCGTAATCACGATCCCCAGGGGCGCCGCCTTGGCGTCCTCAAGCACCTTTGCGGCCTTGGCGATCAAGGGGCTTTGCAGCGCCTGGCGCCTGGATACCAGCACGGTGGCATCGGCCAGCCGCGCGATGACTGGTGCGTTGGAGCCCTGGCCCACCGCGCCGCAATCGATCACCACAAAATCGGCGCCATCGCGCAGCACTGATACCAGCCGTTCCATGGGACGCGACTGGAACATGGTGACGGCGTTCTTGGGCCGCTTGGGCGTGGCCAGCAGATAGGTCTCGCCGCGCGGGTCCTTGGCCAGCGCCTGGTTCAAGGGCACGCTGCCGGTCAGCACGTCATACAGGCCGGTCTTGACCGGCGCATTCATGGCTTTGGAGGCCATGCGCTGGGGCGCGCAATCCACGATGATGGCCTTCTTGCCCATCTTCGAGGCCGCGCGCGCCAGCGATACGGCAATGGCGCTGCGGCTTTCTCCGCTTTCGATGGATGTCACCGCCACGATGGCGGCGCCGCCATCATGGGCCTCCAGCTGGCGCACCAGGTGGGCCATGGCGTGGGAATATTTGCTGGCCGGATAATCCAGCACGAAATCGGCGGCGCGCAGCTGTGCGGTGTCGTTGACCTCGCCCAAGATCGGCGGGCCGCTCCACACCGCCACCGGCTGCTTGGGCCTGGCGGCGCGCGGCATGGGGCGCGGAATCGGCGGCACGATGGTGGCGCGCCGGCTGCCATTGACCCGTACCGGCATCATCGGACCCAGCTTTTCCACGATCAGCGCCACCAGGACGCCCAGGGTCAATCCCAGCGGCAGCGAAGCGCCGATGATCAGCATGCGCTTGGGCCCGGCCGGATGGGTGGGCAGGGAGGCGCTCGAAATGATGCGGCTTTCGGGCACCTGCACATCGTCCATGTTCTGGCTCTGGCGCAGGCGCTGGACGAAAGCTTCATATTGCAGCTTGGTCGAATTGGCGTTGGACTCCAGCGCCTGCAGCTGCACGCGGGCCATGTTCTGTGTGCGGGCGGTGCCTTCGGTGCCGCCCAGGCTGCCTTGCAGCGAGTTCAGCTGGGCGCGCGCCACCAGCACGTCATTGGCGGCGGCGGCGGCCAGGCGGTTCACTTCCTGGGTGATCTTGAAGCTGATGTCACGCTTCTGTTCCTGGATGGCCTGCATCTTGGGATGCAGCGGGCCATACTTGGTATTGGCTTCAGCTTCCTGGGCCAGCAAGGTCGCCTGCTGGGTGCGCAGCGCCACGATCAGCGGTGATGACACGATTTGTGCGACATCGGCGGGATTGCCCGACGCCACCAGCTGGTTGATGCGGTCGTTGATCGCCTGCTTCTCCGCCAGCACCGAACGCGCCGCCACCACTTGCGCCGAAATGCCGACCATCTGCTGGTCGACGATGGAGCTGCCGGGGGCGGAGTCGTTCAGGTTATGCTCGGCCTTGTAGCGCTGGATGGCTTCCTGCTGGATTTGAAGCTGCTGCGCCAGGTCCTGCAGCCGCTTGTTCAGCCATTCGGTGGTGGCGTTGGTGGCGCCGACTTTTTCCGCCAGCTGGGATTTCACATAGGCATCGGCCAGTGTATTGGCGATCAGCGCCGACTTGCCCGCTTCACGCGACGACGCGCTGATGGTGATGGTGGTGGAAAGCCCCTGGGTTTCGGCCCAGATATGGTGCTGCAAGGCGTCCACCACCCGGTCGCGGTTCACCGTGCCCGCGGCGGGCGTGATATTCTCGAACCAGTTCTTGGGATTGAGCAGCGAGATCATCTCGCCGATCAGGTCGATCAGGCTGGGCTGGGCCAGGGCAGGATTGAATTCGGGATCGTCATACAGCTTCAGCCGGTCGACCACGGTCGATGCCAGCGCGCGCGATGTGATGATCTGGATCTGGTTCTGTACGGCCGCCGGGTCATTGCCCAGCGGTGTCAGCACGGCCGACAAATCCGTTACGTTGTTCTTGCGCGGATCCAGGATCACAACCGCCGAACTGGAATAGGTGGTGGGCAGCACCATCGCCACCGCCACCGCGCACAACACGGTCGCAATCAGGATGCGGGTGATCAAACCCGGCGCGCATCCAGCAGGCGGATGAAGTCGGCGAACTGGAAAAGGGCGGGGCATATTGCGGCGGCGGCACAAAGCCTTGCGGCACATACTGGGCCGGGGTCAGGCTGGGTGGTGGCCGGTATGGAGACATATCGCGCGAGCAGCCCTTTGCGGGCGGCGAATCCAAAGCCCCCCAAGGCTTTAACTTTACCGAGGGGTGCCTGACGAATGGTTAACGCCGGCGGCCCCCGGGCCGATCAACCGCCGAAAACCGCGACTTTTTCGGTTAAAACCGGCGCTGCGGGGCGCTCCAGCAGGGCCCTGGCGGCCGCCGTGGCGCTTTGGATGCAGGCCCGCACGACCTGGGGGTCGTTCCTGGGCACGTCGTGGAAAGCCCGGATCAGCCAGGGGCTTTCCGGGTCGCGCAGCCATTCGCGGGGGAAAAGCGCGATTTCGCTGCGGTCCGTGACGGGAGCCCGGTGGCGGACGGAAAAGCCGGCGGCGGTCAGCAGGGCGGCAGGCAGGTCTTCGTCCAGCGCCAGATGCATGGTGGGGGTGGCGCGGGCATTCATTTCCAGAAGGTGCACCTGACCGCGGACGTCGCGGATATAGTCCAGCCCGAACAGGCCCGACAGGTTGAGCGCCTTGGTGATCGCCAGGGCCGAGGCTTCCATCTGGGGGCAGGGCACCGCCTCGATCACACTGGCCGGGCTGGTGGGGGTGCTGGACAGGACCACATCGAAATGATGCGCGCCCAGCAGTTCGCCCCGCCAGCAGGCGATGGAGCTGGTGGCGCAAGTGCCCGCAATGAAGGCCTGGGCGCTGATCTGCGGCGCTGTCGGCGCGATGGCGCGGGTCAGGAAATGCGGGCCACGCCCGCGCAGCGCGCGCGCCAGGTCGCGCAGGCGCGAGGGGTTGTTCATGCGGTGGAATGCGGCGCGGGCATCCTGGGCGGTGGCGGCGATGGCGACGCCTTCCCCGCCCCAGCTGTGATCGGCCTTAAGCACCAGGGGCAGGCCCATCTTGTTCAAGGCTCGCTCAACATCGCTTTCGCTGGTGATGGCCATCGACGGGGCGGCCGGCGCGCCGGCCAGGCCTGCGGCCTCCAGGAAATCCATGCGGGTCGGGATGGACGCGCCGCGCGACCTGGCCACCAGTTCGGCAGCCTGGTCATCGCACGGAATGACGAGATCTGGCTGTACCGCGGCCATGGCGTCCTGCAGGGAATCCAGTCCGGCAAAGGCGCGATAGTCGTGAAAGCGCAGCGGATGCTGTGACAGCGCCGTCAGCGAGCGTGGCGGGCAAAGAACCTCGACATGGGCTCCCAATTCCTTGAAGGCGCCGGCCAGCTGCGCCGGGAAAACCCAATCCAGGGTGGTGCTGAAAAGCAGGATGTGTGCGGACATGACGGGATTTTATGGATCCGTCGTCAACCATCGGTGAACGGATCGAATGCTATCTTAGGTGTAATTCGGGATCGACGTTCCAAATTGGGACAGGTGGGGAAAACGTGATCAATACCGCCATCATCGGCGCCGGGCCGTACGGGCTTTCGCTGGCCGCGCATCTGGGTGCGGCGGGCGTGGATTTCCGCATCTTCGGCCGGCCGATGACCAGCTGGCGCGAGAACATGCCCTTTGGGATGATGCTGAAGTCGGATGGCTTTGCATCCAACCTGTCGGCGCCTGACGCCCAGTCAACCCTCAAAGCCTGGTGCGCCGAACGCGGCGTCGAATATGACGACGAATATATTCCCGTGCCACTGAAGGTGTTCGTGGAATATGCCGCCTGGTTCCAGAAGCGCTATGTCCCGGGTCTGGAAGAACAGCAGGTGGTGTCGCTGGCCAAAAGCCATCGCGGCTTCACCCTGTGGCTGGACAATGGCGAATATGTGGAAGCGGCCAATGTCGTGCTGGCGGTGGGCATCAACTGGTTCCAGCATATCCCGGAAACGCTGCGCGACCTGCCGGGCGAGCTGCTGTCGCATTCCTTCGGCCATCAGGCGCTGCCGCAATTCGCAGGCAAGCGTGTGCTGGTGCTGGGCGCCGGCGCCTCTGCGGTGAACGCGGCGGTGATGGCCCAGGAAGACGGCGTCGATGTCGCGCTGGTGACCCGCGTGCCGGAAATCCAGTTTCATACCCCGCCCGATCCGGATGCGGTGTCCTGGCTGAAAGCAATTACCCATCCGTCCAGCGGCATCGGCCCGGGCTGGCGTTCTTTCATGTGTTCCAACGCGCCGCGCCTGTTCCGGCGCATGCCCGACGCCATGCGGCTGCGCGCCACCAGCCGGCACCTGGGTCCGGAATCGGGCTGGTACATGCGCGGCAGGTTGAAGGCCCAGCAATATCTGGGTCACAGCATCGAAGGCGCACGCATCGACGGTGACCGCGCGGTGTTGATCGCCCGCGACAGCGAAGGCGGCAAGGTCGAGATCGCAGCCGACCATATCATCGCGGCCACCGGCTTTCGGCCGGACCTGCGCCGGCTGCCGTTCCTGGACTCCAGCCTGCGCGAACAGATCGCGCATCTGGAACAGACCCCGCGCCTGTCGGACAATTTCGAAACCAGTGTGCCGGGGCTCTATACGCTGGGCCTTTTGGCGGCCAACAGTTTCGGCCCGCTGCTGCGTTTCATGGTGGGGGCGGAATATACCTCGCCGCGCCTGGCAGCGCATCTGGTCAGATCGCGCGCCCGCGCCGTCGCCTAATAGGACAGCTTGCGGGCCGCAAAGGCCTGCGCCATCGCATTCCACAAGGGCTTCCTGCGCATCTGCGCGTCGTAAGGCGTCTTGCGCAGGCGCCAGCCCAGCAGCTTGAGTTTCCATTCATCCGGCGCATCGACATAACGGTCCGACAGGTTCCAGGTCAGCACCGCTTGCGTCGCCGGATTGTCCAGCGCCACGTCCAGGAAGCGCCGGGCTTCGTCCGCCACCGCCTGGTCGCGGGCGGCAATGTCATAACTGCCGCCGGTATCGTCCACGTCCAGCTCTGTAATCAGGATGATCAGGCCCCGGTCGCGGATTTCCTGCAGGAAGGCGCGCAGCTTGTTCTGGTTGACCTTGTTGCCGAAGGCGGACAGGTGCCCCTGTATTCCCAAGGCGTCGATAGGTGTCTTGCGCTTGAGCATCCCGTCCAGCAGGCGCAGCGTGACGGCGCGGAAGCGGTCATTTTCGGCCGAGCCCTGTTCAAAACCCCAATCGTTATAGACCAGCTTCACGCGCGGATCGGCGGCGCGGGCGGCGTGAAATGCCATGTCGATATAGCCGGGGCCAAAGGCATCCAGCCAGATCGACGGACGCAGGCCATCTGCGCGGGTGGCGGTCCCGGGCGGGGCGATGGCTTCATTGACCACATCCACCGAATCCATGCGATAGCGCTGCAGAACGGCCTGGATGTGATTGGTCAAAAGCCTTTCGTCGCGCCGCGCCGCCAGCATCGAGGCCAGCCAGGGCGGGTTGGCGTAATACCAGCACAAGGTGTGGCCACGCATGGTCATGCGGTTGCGCGCGGCATAGGCGAACAGCGCATCCAGATCGGAAAAGTCATAGACGCCGGGCTTTTTCTCGATAGCGCCGCGCTTCATTTCATATTCCGGCACCAGCTGGGCGGCTTCGCGCGCCAGCACCGGCACGAAATCGGCATCCTTCAGCTCATAGCTCGCCGCCGCGGTGCCGAAGGTGAAGTTCCTGGCGGCGGCGATGGATTTGAGGCTGCGCAGGTCCTGCGCGGCGGCCGGAAACGCACCGCGCTGGCGGTGGCCGCCAGCATTTCGCGGCGGCCAATCCTGAATCAGGGTTCACGCGCGTTCCAAAGTCTTGGCCGAGGACTTTTCCTCCCGCTCGGCGGCGCCGATGCGCAGCCAGGAAATGGCCTGGTCGGCCAGCCGGCGATAGCCCACGCGGCCCAGGAAAATCTGCAGAAAGACGATCACTGCCAAAGACGGGCGATAGCAGCCGCGCAAGACCGCGTTGAGGTACAGGCCCAGCGCGGCAAGCGGGCGCTCGGACACGATCAGCTTGGCATAGGCCCAGCCGCGCGCGCCGTGCCAGGCCTTGGGCGGAATGGCCGGGCGCATGCGTTCCAGCCAGGCGCCGAACTTGGCGCCACCCTTGCTGGCCGAAGCGCGATTGGGATCGAACTCGTCCTGCCACCTCGCGCCGGGCTCTTCCAGCATGGCGAAACGATAGCCGGCCAGCGACAGGCGAATGGCAAAGTCGGTGTCTTCGGCCGGACGCAAATTCTCGGCATAGCGCACCGTGGCAGCGGCATCGCGGGGCACCACCGTGGTGATAGTCGGCACAAAGCCGCGATCGCATAGAAGATAGGTCGCCATGTTCTCATTTGCGCCGATCGCGCGCGGCGGTTTCAGGAAAACGCGGCCGTGGCCGCGATCGACCTCTACCCGGGCATAGCCCACCAGCCTGTCGCTATTCTCCAGCAAGGCTTTCATCCGCGACAGGTGGCCAGGCAGGAATATGTCGTCCGAATCCAGCGGCGCCACGAAGCGGCCCTGTGCCTCGTCGATGGCGGTGTTGCGGGCCTTGCCGCCGCCGCCATTGGCCTGGACGTAGAAACGGATGCGCGGGTCATTGAAGGCGGTGATCACCGCGCCCGGATCGTCCTTTGAACCGTCATCCACCACCACGATCTCGAAATCCTGGCAGTCCTGGGCCAGCACGGACTGGATAGCGCGGCGCAAAGCGGCGCTGCGGTTGTAGACCGGGATGATGACGCTGAAGAACGGCATGCCCCCATTGTAGGGAACGGCCGTTAGCGGCCCGTTAACGAATGGCGCCGCGCCAGGGCATTTAGCGCCGCGATCACCAGCAAAAGCGACACCCAGGTGACGCCGTCGCCCTCCAGGAAGTCGCTTTCCATGAAATTGTGCAGGATGGCGAAGACGAACAAGGCCATCAGCATCGGCTTGAAATTATCTCCCCGGTCCAGGGTCCAGAAGCGCCGCATGGGCGCGATCATCGCGGCGATGACCACCAGCGCGAAGCCGATGCCGCCGATGGTGACCAGCACCTGCAGATAGCCGTTATGGCCGTGGCTGACTGCGTCCACCCAGGAGCCCGAAACATAATTGTGCAGCGGCGACTGGCTTTTGGTGTCGGTGAACGTGCCAAAGCCTGAACCCAGCAGTGGATGATCGGCGATATATCGCAGCTCCGCCGCCCAGATGGCCGAGCGGCCGGTGAATTCGGTGGGGTCCTCCAGCATTCGCGCCAGGCTTTCGGCATCGAACAGGATGAACACCACAGCGGCAACGGTGAGGAACACCGCGCATGTCGCCAGCACGGCACGGCTCAGTCCATCGCGCCAGCCGACGCGGTACAGCAACCCCGCCACCAGCGCGATTACCAAAAAGCCGGCCGATGACTTGGAATGGGTCATTGCCAGGAAGAAACAGGATGCGATAGCGATGCCAATGCCTTGCCAGTTGTTGCGGCCGTTGCGGGTGAACAGGAACAGGATGGCGGTGAGGGCGCAGACCGCGCCCGTCACGTTCTTGTGTCCGTAAAGGCCGCGCCAGTTGCCCACCAGCGCCGGGTCGATCTCGCCCGCGGCATGACGCGCCGCCGGGATGATGGGGATGGATACGAAGTTCACAAGCAGGATCGCCGCCAGCACCCATCGCCAGATGGTGAAGGCGCGCACCGGCCCCAGGGTTTCGATGCTCAGCATCAGCGAGACCACCACCACGATTTCCAGGCCGGCGCGTCGGATCACAATGCTGGTATCGGGCGCCCACATCGCGCTGGCCATGCACCAGGCCAGCAAAATACCCATGCTGACGGGGACGGCACGCAGCATGGCGATGCCGAAACGCTGCAGGGCGGCGATGCCGACCATGGCGGCAATGCCCAGATAGGCGACCTGGCGCAGTACGTCGGTGCGCGAGGCTTCGCGTACGCCGCCGAACTGGGACACCAGCGGCGGCGGCGAGAAAGCGTCCATCCCGACATAGATGAGAAGCATCAAGCCGATAAAGGCGGCGACCGGCAGCATGCTGCGGTCGATGTCGCGGGGGGCTGTGTAAGCTAGTGCGTACTCATTCGCCATGGACCACGGCATACTCGTTGTAGCGCGCTCCGAACATCGCGCTGAGCTTGCCCGCCGCGCGGAAAAGCTTCTGCAGCGGGATGGCCCTGCGATTCGGGCTGACCGCGAGGATGGCGGCGGCCAGCGGCGACAACAAGAGTGATGCCAGGATTTTCAGGATTTCGGCGGCCAATTTGGCCACACCGGGGTGGTGCTTGAGGATGACCCGCATGTCCGAATTGCCGGTGGAATAGGCCCGACGCAGCAGCCAGCCCAGGCTGGCGCGGGTGTCGGGAACATCGCCATGGGCGCGGGCCTCGTCCGACCAGGCGAAGCGCTTGCCGGCGCGTTGCAGGCGCACGAAAAAGTCCTGGTCCTCGCCGCCCGACAGGGCGAACTGGGGGTCGAACCAGGGCGCGGTCATTCCGGTCAGGGTGGCGCGGGTAATCAAAAGGTTGCCGGCGCCTTGCAGCATCGAGATCGGACCGGTGGGCCGGCGGATGTCGCCATGGCCGTCGGCGGCGCTGTCCTGCCCGAACAGGATGGAGCCTTGCAGCACATCGGCTTTGGTTCTATGCGCCGTTTTCAGGAACTGGTCGATCCAGTCCTTTTGCGGCCATTCATCGTCATCGATCATGGCGATGAACTGCGCATCGGTCTTCAGCGCATGCTCGATCAGGGTATTGCGCACCTGGGCGATTCCGCGCTTGTCGGCGATCACCGCCGTTAGCGGCCAGCGGTAACCCGACAGGCCGTTGCAGTAATCCAGCCCGGCATGGGTTTCGGCGTCATTGTCGGCGACCAGCACGCGGATATCGGCGCCGGTTTCCAGCTGCGCGATCTTGCACAACAGGCGCGCCAGCATCTTGGGGCGCTTGAAAGTCGGTATACAGACGATGACGGAATCACGCATTTGCCAGCTTCCAGTCGCGCGCCATGCTGCGCACTTTCAGCAGTATTACCAGCTCGCCCAGCACGATGCCGCCCAGTGAGGGGATGGGACCGAACGCGACCAGCAGCACCAGGGTCAGGGCGACGGAAACCACCGCCGAGACGGTGCCAATGCTGGCCAATTCCTTGAACTGGCCGGCGGCCTGCAACAGCACCGCAAACGGCGTGCGCAGGGCGCGGATCGCCATGATGAGGGCCGAGATCACCGCCACCAAAATCACGTCATGCAGGGCATAGCCCTTTTTCAGCAGCAGGGCGGGGAAGAACAGCAAGAGGCCCGCGCACAACAGCATGTTGGCCGCCCAGGCGGCGCTGAGGCCGAAGGTGAACTGACGCCGGATGCGCGACAAATGTGCGATGTCCTTCGCCGCGATGGCGCGCGACATGGCTGGCCGTTCCAGGTCGGGCAGGGCCGATTGCATCAGGGCGGCGGGGCGCATCAGCAGCATGCCCAGCGCCAAAAGCGCAAACGCGCCCGGACCGGCGATAAAGGTCACCAGATAGGCATGGGCGTTGACCGTCAGCTCGGTCAGGATCACGCCCATCAGCGACCAGCGCGTCAGGTCCTTGAACACCGGCCAATAGGCCAGCGGATTGCTTTTCAGCGCCGCCACCTGATCGCGGAAAAATGCCGCGCCGAACGGCACCAGCGCAGCCAGCGCCGACAGCAGCATCATTTCGCTGCCCAGTGTGAAATCCACCTGCTGGCGCAGCGCGAGCAGGCCCAGGCTTCCCACCACGAACAGGCTGTAGGTGATGTCGGAGATAATGGCATTGGCCATGCGGCCGTTCACAAATGCCACGCAGCGCGAGAACCAGCGGAAGGTGAACGTGCCGGCAAACAGCGCCAGCAGCATGGCTTCGCGCAGCGGCGCGCCTCCTACCATCAACGCGCCGAACAGGATGGCGGCGAAGCCGCCACACACCAGCCAGTTCATCTGAAAGCAGATTTTGCGCGGCACCGCTTCGCCGGTCACCAGGTTGCGGGTGATCGGCACCACGATAAGCGAGACGTTCAGGCTCATGCCGAACGACACCACCACCATGACGAAGGAAAACAGGCCGAATTCATGCGCCGGAAGGCTGCGCAGGAAGATCAGCGAGGCGATGAAATGCGCCGCCGACACCGCCACGGGACCGGACGCCGACAGGCCATAGCGGATGATCGTGCCCAGCACCCCTGTGGGCATGCGCCAGCCGGGCCTGCCGGTGTGCGCGATGTCCGAAACCGTCATGGGCAGTCCTACTGCGCCGTTTGCAGGGAACTTGTGCGCGTCAAAAGTAAAAAGATCGCCAACGGGTTGGTCACGGCATAGCGCCAGAACAGCCTTTTTGGCTCTTTCACCAGGCGGAACAGCCATTCCAGGCCGCAGGCCTGCATCCAGGCCGGGGCGCGCTTGTAGGCGCCGGTGACGAAATTGTAGCAGCCGCCGCAGGTTACCAGCCAGCCGGCGCGCAGGCGGGTCTTGTTGCGCACCGCGAATTCATACTCCAGCGGCACCGACAGGCCGACCCACACCACATCGGGCTGGGTCAGGTTGATCTCGTCGCAAATCTCGTCTTCTTCGTCGCGGCCAAAATAGCCATGGCGGCGGCCCACGATCTGCAGGCCGGGATAGGTCTCGCGCAGCACACGGACCGCTTCGGCATTGGCTTCCTCGGTGGCGCCCAGGATGAAGAAGCGCAGGCCATGCTGGGCTGCGACCTTGGACGCGTCGTGGATGAAGTCGGTGGTGGCGCTGCGCTCGGGAATCGGGGTGGCGGTCATGCGCGAGGCGAACACCGCGGCCTGGCCGTCGGCATGGATGATGTCGGCCTGTTCGAAAGTGAAGCGGAAGGCTTCGTCCTGCGCGGCCAGCGCAATGGCATGGCCATTGGAGGCGAACACCAGCTTGGGCTGGCGATTGGGATTGGTGCGCGCGTCCAGGCAATCCTGCAGCATCATGCGGGCAAGGCCGTCGCGCGACAGGCAGGCGGTGTTCAGGCCGCCGACGGTGACTTCGGTATAGGAATCATTGGCCGCTTCCAGCTTTTGCTTGGCGGGCGCTTCATACTGCGCGGGGATCGAGAGGGCAGCGCGCATCAGACCGCATTCCTGGTGTTCAGGACGATTAGGGGCGTGCGCGCCAGGATCAGGAGATCCAGCGCCAGGCTGGCATGTTCGACATACCAGGCGTCCAGGTTGATACGGTCCTGCATGATTTGCGTGGTGGGCGTGGCGCCGCGCGCGCCGTTCACCTGGGCCCAGCCGGTGATGCCCGGCTTGACCTGGAAGCGCACCGCATAGTTGGAGATCTCTGCGCCATACTGGATGTCATGCGCCACCGCATGCGGGCGCGGGCCCACCAGCGACATGTCGCCGGCCAGCACGTTGAAAAGCTGGGGCAGTTCGTCCAGCGAGAATTTGCGGATGATACGGCCGACGCGGGTGACGCGGGCATCGCCCTGCACCGCCTGCTGCACGTCCGCGCCGTCTTCCATGACATGCATGGAACGGAATTTCAGGATGCCGAAGGTCTTGCCGTTCAGCCCGGTGCGCATCTGGCAGAACACCAGGGGGCCCTTGGAGTCCAGTATGATGGCCAGCGACACCAGCGCCAGTACGGGGCTGAGCAGCACGACCAGCAGGCCGGCCACGGCCACGTCCAGCAGCCGCTTGATATCGATGTCCTGGGAGTCGACGGAATGCGTGTCATCCAGGCCAAAGCCGTCAAAGGCGGGAAACACCGCCTTCATCACCGCCTGGGAAGTCTGTTGCCTGCTCACGTTTCAGCCTTGGGGCTTGGGCTTCGTGAGGGGGCTGATGCAGGGTCCGGGCCAGCGCAAACCCGGTTAATTGGCCCCTTTTGGTGCCAAAACGGACACAGATGGCATCCACGGGGCAGCCGTCCGCCCAATTAACCGCAAGGGCGGTTCCATTTTGGGCCGGCTGGGGCGGCCAAAATCGACCTTACCGAAAAATAACTTTGTAAATCAGTGGCTTATGGGAAAATGTGCCGCAAAATGGCCGCCCCGGGCGCCAGGAGTACATAGGCCCAGATCAGGGCGGAGACGGCGTTGGCGATCATGAAGGGCCAGAATTCCAGCTCGGACATGCCCGCCACCAGGGGCACGGTGGCGCGCAAGGGGCCCATGAAGCGGCCGATGAAAATCGCCCAGGTGCCCCACTTATGAAACAGGTGCAGCGCCTTTTCGATTTGTTCCTCGAACCGCCGGAACACCCAGGAATGGACGATCTTGTGGTGGTAATGGAAGCCGATCCACCAGCTGATCCAGTCCCCCAGGATCGAGCCCAGCACCGCGCCCAGCCAGGCCGGAAACAGGCTGATGTGGCTGGCTCCGATCACCCCACCCAGCGTTACCAGCAGGATGGTTCCGGGAATGATGAAGGAAACCCCGACGAAAGATTCCGAAAAGGCGATGGCGAAGGCGATGGGAAAGACCCAATAAGGATGGGCTTGCGCGGTAAAAGTGACCCAGTCCTTCGCGTCATGAGCAAACCAGTGAAAAATACCGAAAGACACGAATCCGCCTGTTCCAGTTATGGGGCCGCGCACGGGCCGGGGGCCGACATAGCGTTATTGCGCCCGCCGTACCAGTTGTTGGGACATTTGCGACATATTTCTCCCTTACTGGGCGGCTATATAAGCCACTTGCCGTTGAGGGTATAAGGTTCACCCAGCGTTCAGCTTCACGCTGCTAACCCATTTGACATATTCACTTTCCTTGGGCCTTGCGGCCCTTTTGTGACACGGATTGACCTGATGAATATCGATCGTTCCCCCGGTGATTTTGAGCGCGCTGCCGGCACCGCGCCCGGACCGGTCGGCCGCACCTGGGCGGGGGTCAAAAGCTGGAGCTCGCGCAATCCGCGCCTGTCGCGGGTGGTGTGGTTCGCCGTGGGGCTGGGCCTCTTGGCGTTGCTGATCTGGGCGATCTATCCGTCCAAGAACCAGGGCCGCCGCGGCCTGATCAACCAGGGCGCCCAGCCGGTGGGTGTGGCCCGCGCCATTTCCGGCGACATCAATGTGACGCTCAATGCGCTGGGCACTGTGACGCCGCTGTCCACCGCCACGGTGCGCCCCCAGGTCGGCGGCATGCTGATCAAGCTGAATTTCACCGAAGGCCAGATGGTCAAGGCCGGCGATACCCTGGCCCAGATCGATCCGCGCCCCTATCAGGCGGCGCT
>JAXMEA010000003.1:0-176595 GCA_046348525.1 Alphaproteobacteria bacterium
CCGCCGTTTCTTTCGCGACGCGCGCAGGTCTGGATGCGCATCATGAGATGGTGGCGCTGCTGCACCAGATGGGCGCGCTGCCCGGCTTCATTGCCCGCGCCGTGGAATGGCACTATTTCATCTCGGCCCTGTTTGCCGCCGCTTTGGGCACATTCTTCGCAGCCCTGTTCTTCCTGGGCGCCGGGGGTCTTGAGGTGTTCGGGGTGGAAGCGGTTCCCTTCCTGCCGCCGCTGTCGCTTAAATGGATGGAAATTCCGTGGCTGCTGGCGGTTCCAGCTGTCACATCCCTGATTGCCTGGGCCACGGCGCGCATTTCGGTGCTTCTGGTGGTTAAAGCCATCTATTGAGCGCGGCGAAAGCTGTTTGCTATCCTTGCCCCTGCTTTGGAGCTTGGCGGTTTGCGCGTTTTTCTGGCCGTGATCTTTCTGGCGTTGCTGGGCTATGCACTGAGCTTTGTGCTCTTCGTGTCCAATCTGCCGGTCGCGCCGGCGGTGTTGCCCAAGGCCGATGGCATCGTCGCCCTGACCGGCGGCGATGAGCGGCTGGATACGGCCGTGGCGCTGCTGGAACGCGGAGTGGGCCAGCGGCTGCTGGTCAGCGGCGTGGCAGCGCAGACCTCCAAGGAAACGGTCGGCAGAATGTCCGAAGGCGGGCCGCGCTTCGCCTGCTGCGCCGATATCGGTTATGCCGCCGACGATACCCATGGCAATGCCCAGGAAGCCGCCGACTGGACGCGCGAGCATCATTTCGCCAGCCTGGTGATCGTGACCGCGCGCTATCACATGCCGCGCACCATGAAGGAATTTTCCGCCCTGCTGCCGGACGTGACCTTGATCGCCTATCCGGTGGAGCAGCGCCGCATCCCCCTGGGCGGCTGGTGGATGCACCCCAAGACAGCGCAGCTCCTGCACCGCGAATATGTCAAATATCTCGCCAGTCTTGTGACCACGCGGCTGGCGCAATGACCTTTCTGCGCTCGGCGCTGTTCCTGGGGTGGTTTCTGCTCGTCACCACCATCCTGTCGCTGATCTTCCTGCCGGTGCTGATTTTGCCGCGCGGCGCCACGATCTGGCTGGCGCGGGTTTGGTCGCACGCCACTTTCTTGGGATTGAAATTCTTTGCCGGCATCGGTTGGGAAATTCGTGGGCCTCGCCCCGCCGGCCCGGTGCTGGTGGCCGCCAAGCATATGAGCATGTGGGATACGCTGGCGCTGTACCTGGCGCTGGACGCGCCGGCCATTGTGCTGAAACGCGAGTTGCTGCGCATTCCCTTTTATGGCTGGTTTTTGTGGAAGGCCACGGCCATCCCCATCGATCGCAGCGCCGGCGCCAGCGCCTTGCGCAAGATGGCGGCGACGGCCAAGGATGTATTGTACGAAGGCCGCCCCATCCTGATCTTCCCCGAAGGCACACGCAAAAAGCCCGGCGCCGCGCCCGATTACAAGCCTGGTGTGGCGGGGCTGTACGCCATGCTGGAGGTGCCCTGCGTGCCGGTGGCGTTGAATTCCGGCGCCTACTGGCAAGGCTTCCGCAAACTGCCCGGCACCATCGTGCTGGAATTCCTGCCCGCCATTCCCCCCGGCCTGAAACGCGCCGACTTCATGCGCCAACTGGAAGAGCGCATCGAAACCGCCACTGCCCGCTTGCTGCAATGACAGTCCTGGCAAAACGCAATTGCGGTCCCTGCACCGCCTGCTGCATCGATCTGAAGATCGTGGCGCCCGAATTGAAGAAGAAAGCGCGCGTGCCCTGCCCGCATCTGAGCGGGGCAGGCTGCGGCATCTATGGAAGCCGGCCCGGGGTATGCCGCGAATTCCTCTGCGGCTGGCGATTGTTCGAGGACATGGACAATAGCTGGCGGCCCGACCTGAGCGGCATCCTGGCGATGCGCCGCGCCCCGTCCGAAATGCCCGATGCCTGGAAGGGTGCGCCGTATGGCCTGCACATGGTGGTGTTGACGGGCGAAGAGGCGGTGCTGCGCCCCGCCTTCATCCGCTATGTCGGTCAGGCCATGGCGCGCGGCATTCCCATCTTCCTGTCGGCAGCTTCGCCCTACATCACCTTGAACGACCATGTGCCGGCAGGCGCGGATGCCGCCGTGCTGAAACAGCGGTTGGGCGAGCTTTATCCTTTGCTCCATGCAGCCCGGTTCGGGGCCGGGCTGTGGCAGCGCATTCGTTTTCTTTACCGGCTGCAAATCGACCGGGGTTACCAGAAATATCTCGGCAAATCAGCCACATAGCAGGCTGGAATAGGGCCGCGTCCACCCCATATTAGGCACCCGGACAGGCCAAGGTGGCGGACCCCGGGGCCAATATGGTTGTTACCCCCTCATGAGCGACATTTCCCATCAAGCCATCTCCCATTCGATATGGGACATGAAGTACCGGCTGAAGGCGGCCGACGGCACGCCCGTCGACCGGGACGTCGCCGACAGCTGGACGCGCGTGGCCATGGCGCTGGCGCAGGCAGAAGCGCCGGACCAGCGCGTGATGCGCGCCCAGGAATTTGCCCATGCCCTGGCCGGCCACAAATTCCTGCCGGCGGGACGCATCCTGGCCGGCGCCGGCACGGGCCGCAGCGTGACGCTGTTCAACTGTTTTGTGATGGGAACCATCACCGATTCGATGGACGGAATTTTCTCCGCCCTGCGCGAAGCGGCCCTGACCCTGCAACAGGGCGGCGGCATCGGTTACGACTTTTCCAGCCTGCGCCCCAAGGGTGCGCCGGTCGCCGGCGTCGGCGCCGATGCGTCCGGCCCCGTGTCCTTCATGGATGTGTGGGACGCGATGTGCCGCACCATCATGAGCGCCGGTTCGCGCCGCGGCGCCATGATGGCGACTCTGCGCGTCGATCATCCCGACATCGAAGATTTCATCACCGCCAAGCGCACGGCGGGCCGGCTGTCCAACTTCAACCTGTCGGTGCTGGTCAGCGACGCCTTCATGGCGGCGGTGCGCAATGGCGAGGACTGGAACCTGCAATTCGACGGCCGGGTCTATCGCACCGTCAAGGCGCGCGCGCTGTGGGACACCATCATGCGTTCCACCTATGAGCATGCCGAGCCGGGCGTGATCTTCATCGACCGCATCAACCAGCAGAACAATCTGGGCTATTGCGAAACCATTGCTGCGACCAATCCCTGCGGCGAGCAGCCCTTGCCGCCCTATGGCGCCTGCCTGCTTGGCTCCATCAACCTGGCCAAACTGGTGCGCAATCCTTTTACCGATGATGCCACGCTGGACATGGCCGAGCTGGAACGGCTGGTCGGCAGCGCCGTGCGCATGATGGACAATGCCATCGACGTGTCGCGCTTTCCGCTGGAGGCCCAGGCGCAGGAAGCCCGCGCCAAGCGCCGCATCGGGCTGGGCGTTACCGGGCTGGCCGATGCGCTGCTCCAGTGCAAGACGCGTTATGGCTCGCCGCAAAGCCTGGAACTGACCCGCTTCTGGCTCGCCGCCGTCAGCCATGCCGCCTATCGCGCCAGCGTGGAATTGGCCAAGGAAAAAGGCCCCTTCCCGCTCTACGACATGAACCCGTATCTGTCGCGGCCGCATATCCAGGCGCTGCCGCCGGACATCTACAATGCGATCGCCGCGCACGGCATCCGCAACGCGCTGCTGACTTCCATCGCGCCCACCGGCACCATTTCGCTGTTCGCGGACAATGTCTCCAGCGGCATCGAGCCGGTATTCGCCTTCAACTATACCCGCAAGGTGCTGCAGCCTGATGGCAGCAAACACGAGGAACAGGTCAGTGATTACGCCTTCCGCCTGTTCCAGAAACTGTTCGGCGCCGACACGGCCCTGCCGGATTATTTCGTCACCGCCCAGACCCTGGCGCCGTCCGATCACCTGGCGGTGCAGGCCGCGGCCCAGCCCTTCATCGACAGCGCCATTTCCAAGACCATCAATGTGCCGGCCTCGATCTCGTTCGAGGATTTCGCGCATGTCTACCTGGAAGCCTATGAGCTGGGCTGCAAGGGCTGCACCACCTATCGCCCCAATGACGTGACCGGCTCGGTGCTGTCGGTGGAAGAACCCAAACCTGCAACGAACACGCAGGAACCGGAATTGCCGCTACCGCCGCCCGCGCCGCGCCTTTCGTCGGGCAGTGGCGGGGTGGTCTATATGACCCAGCCGCTGGACCGGCCCGACGCGCTGGTGGGCCAGACCTACAAGATCAAATGGCTGGACAGCGATCATGCCTTCTACATCACCATCAATGATGTGGAGAAAGACGGCCGCCGCCGCCCGTTCGAGGTCTTCATCAATTCCAAGAACATGGAAGCCTATGCCTGGGCGCTGGCGCTGACCCGCATGATCTCGGCGGTGTTCCGGCGCGGCGGTGATGTCAGCTTCGTGGTGGACGAGCTGAAAGCCATCTTCGATCCGCGCGGCGGCCAGTGGATGAACGGCCGCTATGTGCCGTCCCTGCTGGCGGCCATCGGCGAGGTGATCGAGCGCCACATGATGGAGATCGGTTTCATGGGCAAGCGGCCTTCAAGCCTTTCGGGCGGCCTGTCGCACTTGCCGGATGCCCATAATATTCCGGCCGAAGGGGCGCGCGCCCGTTTCTGTCCGCGCTGCGGCGATGCCAGCTTCGTCAAGCTGGAAGGCTGTGACTCCTGCCTGTCTTGCGGTTATTCGAAGTGCAGTTAAATCAAACCCTCCATGGCCGGCCTTGAGCCGGCCATCCAGAGTCACATTCGAGGTGCGGCATTCTTGGCTCTGGATGGGCGGCCCATCTTTCAATCTAAAGAGGGCCCGCCCATGGTGAGAAGATGAACTATTCCAGCCGCTTCTGGCTTTACGCTCCCACCGCCACATTCCTGATCCTGGCCGCCGCCGTCATGGCGCATTGGTGGGTGGTGGCCGGCGCGTTCGAGAAAAAACTCGCGGCGCTGAAGGGCAAGGAAGCGGTGCCCGGCATCATCCTGGACTGGAAGACGGCGGAGGTCGGCGGCTTTCCCTTCCGCCTGGATGCCGATTTCACGGGCCTGACCGTGACCGGCGCGGGCGCACATGGTCCCTTCCGCTGGAGCGCCGAAAAATTCGCCGCCCATACGCTGAGCTACAACCGCGCCAAGGCTGTCTATGAAGCCGCCGGGCAACAGCATGTGTCCTGGACCGATGGGCAGGGTGCGGCGCACAGCATTGATTTTCTTCCCGGTTCGCTGCGCGCCAGCAGCGTGATGCGCGATCATGCACTGATGCGCGCAGATCTGGACATCGCAAACCTGGCCGCGACAAATACCAGGATCGGGCGATTCCAGCTGCATATGCGCCGCGATCCCGACGGCCGCGACCTGGACCTGATGCTGGATGCCGATGTCGTGGGCGATCTCACCAAAGTGCAGGTCTATGCCGTGCTCAGCCAGGGCGAAGCCTTTGCCGGCCTGCTCCAGGGCGCGCAGTCATGGCCGGATGCGGCCAAGGCCTGGCGCGGCCATGGCGGGTCGGTGAAATTCACCAAGGTGATTGCGCCGGGACTTGCTCCCGCGGCGCTGCTGAGCCCGCTCTACTAGCTCTTGCGACCGAAGTTCGGCGCCGACGTGTCCTGGCCGATATCCACGATGGCGCGGCGGATGGCACGGCCACGCGTGAACGTGTCGAACAGGAACTGGCCGTTGCCCTGCTCCACCGCCTGCTGCAACGCTTTCAGGTCTTCATTGAAACGGCCCAAGACTTCCAGGACCGCCTCGCGGTTGTTCAGGAACACATCGCGCCACATGGTGGGATCGGACGCGGCGATACGGGTGAAATCGCGAAAGCCGGAGGCGGAATATTTGATCACTTCGCCTTCGGTGACTTTTTCCAGGTCGTGCGCCGTGCCAACGATATTGAAAGCGATCAGGTGCGGCAGATGCGACGTGATGGCCAGCACCAGGTCGTGATGGTTGCTGTCCATCACGTCCACCTGGCTGCCCAGCCCCTTCCAGAAGCTGCGCAGCTTGTCTACCGCCAGCCCATCGCTGCCCGGCACCGGTGTCAGGATCGCCCAGCGCCCGTCGAAGAGGCTGGCGAAGCCAGCTTCGGGGCCTGAGAATTCGGTGCCCGCGATGGGATGGGCGGGAATGAAATGCACGCCGGCCGGCACGAACGGCCCGACATCGCGGATCACCGCGCCTTTGACCGAGCCCACGTCCGAAAGAATGGCGCCCTGCGCCAGGTGCGGCGCAATCTGCTGCGCAATGCTTTTGCTGGCGCCCACCGGCGCGCACAGGATCACCAGCTGTGCGTCCTTCACAGTCCCGGCGATATCGTCATAGATGTGATCGCAGAAGCCGATCTTGGCGGCGCGGCCGCGCACATCGGCGCTGGCGTCAAAACCCGCGATTTCCCGGGCCAGATGGCCGCGGCGCACGGCATGGGCGATGGACGAACCGATCAGGCCCAGGCCGATGATGGCGATCTTTTCGAACATCTATTGCGCCATGAATTTCTGGATCAGCGACACGGCCAGTCGGTTCTGTTCCTCGGTGCCGATGGTCATGCGCAGGCAGTTGGGCAGGCCATAACTGGCCACACTGCGCAGGATGATGCCGCCCTGCATCAGGAAGGCATCGGCCTTGGCGGCGGTCTTGTCGCCTTCCGCCGGGAAGTGGATCAGCACGAAATTGGCGCAGCTGTCATCGACGCGCAGGCCCGTCTTGCGTATCTCTTCGGTCACCCAGGGCAGCCACTTGTTGTTGTGTTCCACCGCTTTCCAGAAATGCTCGCGGTCGCGGATGGCGGCGGCGCCGGCCAGCTGCTGGATCAGGGCGGTGTTGAACGGCCCGCGGATGCGGTTGATCACATCGCAGATTTCCGCCGAGGCATACATCCAGCCGATGCGCAGGCCCGCCAGACCATACAGCTTGGAGAAGGTGCGGGTCATCACCACATTGGGAAACTTCGCCGCCAGCTCCAATCCCGACTCATAATCCTTGGCGGTGACGTATTCGCCATAAGCCGCATCGATCACCAGCAGCACATGGGAGGGAAGCCCGGCATGCAGGCGCGCCATCTCCTCCCGGTTCAGGCACGAGCCGGTCGGATTGTTGGGATTGGCGATATAGACCATGCGTGTCTTGGGCGTGACCGCCTTGAGCATCGCATCGACATCGACCGTGATGGCCCGGTTGGTGGTCTTTTCGGGCACCATCACCGGCACGGCGCTGTTGGCCTGGGTGGCGATCTTGTAGACCAGGAACGCGTGCTCGCTGAAAATCACCTCGTCGCCGGGCTGCAAATAGGCATTGGCCAGCATGGTGAGCAAGGCGTCCGAGCCATCGCCCGAAGTGACGATGCGCTTGGGATCGATGTGGAACAGTTCGGCAATCGCCTCGCGCAACAGGGTGGCAGAGCCTTCGGGATACAGCGCCAGGCTGGCGCGGGCTTCCTCCAGCGCCGCGGCCACCGCCGGGCTGGGGCCCAGCGGGCTTTCGTTGGAGGACAGCTTGAACACCTTGGCGGCGCCGGGCGCGGAGGCGCGGCCGCCGACATAGGCGGTGATGTCCAGGACGCCGGGTTTGGGTTCGGGCTTCATCGGTTAACGCAGGGGCCTAAAAAAGGGCCGTATTGATAGGGCGCGGCCGTCATAAAAGCAAAGCATAGGGGCCATTCGTTGACTTGGGGGCGGCGCGGCCTTAGCTACGCTTTACAAGGATTTAGGCCAAGGATTTAGGACCGCTCTTTCGTGACCGAGGCCCCGCGTTTCCTGCATCCCGTGACCCAGCCATCGGCCGATGTCGGCATGGCGGTCACCTTCGATGCGCCGCTGCCGCTGGACTGCGGCCGCGAGCTGGCGCCCTTCACCGTGGCCTACATGACCTATGGCACGCTCAATGCCGACAGGAGCAACGCCATCCTGATCTGCCACGCCCTGACGGGCGATCAGTTCGTGGCGTCCGACCATCCCATCACCGGCAAGCCCGGCTGGTGGGTCACCATGGTGGGTCCGGGCAAGCCGATCGATACCGACCGCTTCTTCGTCATCTGCTCCAACGTGATCGGCGGCTGCATGGGCTCGACCGGCCCGGCCGAGATCGATCCGTCGGACGGCAATCCCTGGGGCCTGAATTTTCCCGTCGTCACCATCCGCGACATGGTGCGGGCGCAAAAGCGCCTGGTCGAATATCTGGGGATCGACAAGCTGCTGGCGGTGGTGGGCGGCTCGATGGGCGGCATGCAGGCGCTGCAATGGGCGGCAGCCTATCCCGATTGCGTGCGCGCGGTGGTGCCGATCGCCTGCGCCGCCCGGCATTCGGCACAGAACATCGCGTTTCACGAAGTCGGCCGCCAGGCGATCATGGCGGACCCCGAATGGCATGGCGGCGAATATCTGCTGCATGACACCAAGCCCCGCAAAGGCCTGGCGGTGGCGCGCATGGCCGCGCACATCACCTATGTCTCGGAAATGGCGCTGCAACGAAAGTTCGGCCGCAACCTGCAGAACCGCGACGCCAAGTCGTTCCAGTTCGCGCCCGACTTCCAGATCGAATCCTATCTGCATCACCAGGGCGCCAGCTTTGTCGACCGCTTTGACGCCAACTCGTACCTCTATATCACCCGGGCGATGGATTATTTCGACCTGGAGGAGGAACATGGCGGCAAGCTGTCCGAAGTGTTCCGCCTGAACTCGGCGCGCTTCTGCATCATCGCCTTCACCAGCGACTGGCTGTTCCCGCCGGTGGAGAACAAGCGCATCGCCCATGCCCTGAACGCAGTGGCGGCGCAGGTCAGCTTTGTCGAGATCCGGAGCGACAAGGGCCATGATGCCTTCCTGCTGGACGAGCCGGAAATGTTCGCCACCGTGCGCGGCTTTCTCAATCACGCCGCCCAGGACTTGTCTCCGGGAAGCGGGTCATGAGCGAGCTGCGTCCCGACCTGGCGGCCATTGCCGACATGATTCGCCCCAATGCGCGGGTGCTGGATGTCGGCTGCGGCGACGGCGCCCTGCTGGAGCATCTGAAAGCCAAGAGCGTGGATGGCCGCGGCATCGAGATTTCACAAGCCAATGTGAACGCCTGCGTGGCGCGTGGCCTGGCGGTGGTGCAGGGCGACGCTGATACCGACCTGGTGGATTATCCCGCCCAGGTGTTTGATGCGGTGATCCTGTCACAGACCATCCAGGCCACGGAAAAGCCCAAGGTGGTGCTGGATCATTTGCTGCGGATCGGCCGGCGGGTGGCGATCTCGCTGCCCAATTTCGGTTACTGGAAAGTGCGGCTGTCGCTGCTGGCGGGCGGGCGGATGCCCCGCACCCGCACCCTGGATTACAGCTGGTGGGCGACGCCCAACATCCATCTGTGCACGCTGGCCGACTTTGTCGACCTGACGCGCGAATGCGGCGCCACCATCGTGGAAGCCTATGCGTTGAACGACAGCGGCACGACGTCGAAGATCAATCCGGCCAGCCTGACGCACGGCTATCTGGGCCCCAACCTGTTCGCCCAGGGCGGCGTGTTCCTGCTGAAAAAGACTTAGGATTCTTTTTAAGAACCCAAGTCCTGCGCGGTGGCCAGGGCCACTTGCGCCACGGCCGGCTTTGGCGTTGCGGCGGCATAGAGCGACTTTGACGCTTCCACCACATGCACCCCGCCGATGCCCGGAAAGAAGCGGCGGCCCATCCGTTCCCAACCCGATCCCGAGCCGGTGACGCTTTGGAACGGCGGGGCATACAGCGCGCGCGACCAGCGCACCGGCTCCAGCAAGGCGTCCCTCAGCAGGCCTTCCAGCTCCATCCGCGAAAAGGGGCGGCCATGACCGAAAGGTGAAACCTGCACCTGGGCCCACAGGCTGGCGCGGTTGGGCGCCACCAGCAGGATCTTTCCTTCCGGCGCCAGCACGCGCCACAGCTGGCGCAGCAGCGGCCGCAAGCTTTCCGCCGATTCCAATCCATGCACGATCAGGATGCGGTCGAAGAAGACATCGGGGAATGGCAGCGCATCTTCCTCGCACATCAGCACCGCATTCCTGCCCTGGCTGCTGTTGGGCGACCAGGTCAGGGCGCCGACCGGCCCCGGCATGGCGGCGATGGCGCGTTCGCAGCCTGTGAAAAGCCGCGCATAGGGAATGGGAAAGCCATATCCCAGGACGCGCAGGCCCCGAAGATCCGGCCACAGATTCTCGACATGGCGCAGGATCACCCGCTGCGCCAGCTGGCCCAGCATGGTGTCGTAAAACGCCGTCAGATCGCGCACGTCCCGCATGCGGCAATCTTAAGGGTTCGGGCGCGCTTGTTCAAAGCCGCGGCTTGGCCGCGCGGCAGGATTTGATACTCTCGCCCGCCCAAGGAGACGCCATGACAACTGATCCCAAGACTTTGGTCGAGATTGTTCCCTGCCTGTCCGACAATTACGCCTATCTGGTGAAGTCCGGCGACCAATGCGCCATCGTGGACCCGTCGGAGGCGGCCCCCGTGCGCGCGGCGCTGGCCCGCACCGGATGGAAGCTGACCCATATCCTGAACACCCACCATCATCTGGATCACTGCGGTGGCAACCTGGACCTGAAACAGGAAACAGGCGCCAAGGTTGTTGGCCCAGGCAAGGATGCGGCGCGCATACCGGGACTGGATATCGGGGTGGATGAATCCACGGGTTGGGAATTTGATGGCCGCAAGGTCCGGGTGCTGGAAGTGCCGGCCCACACCAGGGGCGCCATCACCTTTGTGATCGATGGCAATGCCTTTACCGGGGACACGCTGTTCACCCTGGGCTGCGGGCGGCTGTTCGAAGGCGATCCGCAGATGATGTGGACCAGCCTGTCCAAGCTGATGACCCTGCCCGACGACACCAAGGTTTGGTGCGGCCATGAATATACCCAGAGCAATGGCCGCTTCGCCCTGACCCTGGAGCCGGGCAATGGCGATCTGAAAGCGCGGATGGACGGTGTGAGTGCGGCGCGCGCGCTGGGCAAGCCCACCGTGCCATCCACCATGGGACTTGAGAAAAAGACCAATCCCTTCCTGCGCCCCGATAGCGCGGAAATCCGCAAGTCGCTAGGAATGGAAAGCGCCGACACTGTCGCGGTGTTCGGCGAAATCCGCGGGCGAAAGGATAAGTTCTGACCCTCCATGGGCGGGCCTGACCCGCCCATCCAGGGACCGCGAGCAACGATATTTGTTGCTCTGGATGGCCGGGTCGAGCCCGCCCATGGTGAATTGGATTACTTGTGCTTGCTGTCGTCGCTGTCGAAGGGCGAGGTGACGACATCGCCCACGCCGCCGGCGACGGACGCACCGGCGCCAACCACGGACGAACCCGCGCTGACGACCGTGCTGGCCGCGTCATAGGCGATGCAGCCCGACAGAAGAACGGCCATGGCGGCGAACACCGCGGCAGTTACCGGAACGCGCATGATGGAATCCATAAGAGCCCCCGCCCCAACGTCTTCTGTTTGACAATTTGACAACGGGGGCAGCTTACCGCCCCAATGGTCAAAATCTCGCTAACCAAAGCCCCCTCCAAAGCGATGTCCCAGATCCTTTTCCCCACCCGCCTCTACAAGGCCCGCCTGCGCAGCTTGCAGGGGCTGGAGCAAACCTGCCTGGGCCTGGCGGCCGAGGATTTGGCGGGCCGGCGCTGGTCAAAAGCCCATGGCTATGGCGGTTACACCTCCTATGCCTCGCTCAACGACCTGCCCCAACGGGCCAGCATCTTCGCCGAGCTGGAGCGCACCATTTCGGGACATGTCCGGAAATTCGCGCGCGAACTGCAATTCGAACTGTCCGGCAGAAAGCTGGCGCTGGACAGCCTGTGGGTCAATGTCATGGACAAGGGTGCGGTGCATGCCCCGCACATCCATCCCCATTCGGTGATCAGCGGCACTTACTATGTGACCGTGCCGCCCAAGTCCGGCGCCATCCGCTTCGAGGACCCGCGCCTGCCCATGATGATGGCCGCGCCGCCCCGCAAGGAAAAGGCGCGCGCCGAAAACCGCAGCTTCGTGGATATCGAACCCAAACCCGGCATGCTTCTGTTATGGGAAAGCTGGCTGCGCCATGGCGTCGAGCCGAACGGCGCGCGCGGCAAGCGGATATCGGTTAGTTTCAATTATTCAATTTAAATCGCATCGGGAAAAATTTGATGGTTGATAAATCGGATTTGCCGCCCTTTGAAAGCTATTTCGCGCCAGCTGTGGAGTGCTTCAAGGAAGGAGGTGGCTCCTTGACCATTGAGGAAATGGAAGAAGCGCTGGCCGAAAGGCTTGGGCTTTCTGACGAACTACTTTCCATTCCCCACGGCGACGGTCCGCGTACACAATTTCAGTATGAACTGGCGTGGGTCAGAACATATCTTAAAAAATATGACGCTCTTACTAATAGCGAACGCGGCGTTTGGAGTTTGACGCCCAAAGGCGCCAGCTTGAATTCGCAACAGCTCCAAGCAGTCCCGAAGTGGGTACGGGAAGATGAAAAAAGAAGGCGAAAAAAGGAAACTGCCGGGGATGCGGAACTGGAGCTGGCGGAAGGCCAAAAGACAACGCAGGCATCTGAGCAAGACTGGAAAGAACAGCTTCTCGAACTTCTATTGCAGATAAAGCCCGATGCCTTCGAACGCCTTTGCCAAAGAATTCTGCGTGAATCAGGATTTACAAAGGTGGAAGTTACAGGCCGAACAGGCGACGGAGGAATTGACGGCACAGGCGTGTTGCGCGTGACCCTCCTCTCCTTTCAAGTTCTTTTCCAATGCAAAAGGTGGAAAGGAACGGTTGGATCGTCAACCGTTAGGGATTTCAGAGGCGCGATGGTGGGACGGGCGGATAAAGGGCTGATAATCACCACGGGAACTTTCAGTGCAGACGCCCGCAGAGAGTCGACTCGCGATGGAGCCCCTGCCATCGATTTAATTGATGGTGACTCGCTGTGCGATCTTCTGAAGTCCCTCAAACTTGGCGTTCAAACTAAGCTAGTAGAAGAAGTCTATCTTCAGCCGGAAGCCTTCAAGGCGATTTAGAAGGTAGTGATCACCTTGTAATCAGCTCCGCCGCTTAATGATGCCTTCCAGCTTGCTGGGCAGCTTGGAGACGAAATGCTCGCGGTCCCAGGCGATCTTGGCTTCCTCGAAAATGCGCTGGCGCGCTTCTTCGGGCAGGTGCGGCCAGGCGGCGATCACGCCGGAGCCCAGCCGGCGCACCAGGCATTCATCCTCGGCCGGATACTTGAACTGCTTTTCTTCCACGAACGCCATGCGGCCTCGCCCTCTCTGAATGGTTTCGATACGGACCGGGCCAAGCGTGGAACTTTGGCGCGACGGCATTTGCACCGGGAGCAAAGCTCAACCGGTGCAAAAGCTTAGACTCAACACTGCGTGAATGGGAATGGAAAAAGTTGCGGCCCGGTAAAGTTCCATGGGCCCCGCGCTACGCAATAGATCCGCGCTAGCGCCGCTTCTGACGTTCCTTGCGCGCGGCGTAGCGGGCGTCGCGCGCGGCCTTCTGTTCCGCCAGCAGCTGCACCAGCTTCTCAGCCTCTTCGCGCTTGGCGGCTTCGGCGGCGGCCTTGGCTTCTTCTTCTTCGCGGCGCTTGCGGTCTTCTTCTTCCTGGCGGGCGCGCTCGGCGGCCTCGGCAGCCAGGCGCTTTTCCTCGGCACGCTGGCGCAGGCGTTCGTCGCGGGCGGCGGCGATGGCGGCGCGCTCCTTGGCGCGTTCCGCGGCGGTGGCCTTGGCGGCTTCGGCGCGGGCCTTCACCTTGGCCAGCATCTCGGCGCGGGCCTTGGCGGCGGTTTCCAGGCGGGTCGAATATTTCTCGTCGTCTTGGCGGGGCATAGGTCTCTAAAGCTTCAGGTTGTCAGGGCGCGCAAGGCCGGACCCTGCGGCTTGTTGTTGGAATCCACCAGCAGCACGCGCGGCTGGAATGTCTTGGCCTCGGTTTCGTCCATGCGAGCATAGGCGACGATGATGACAAGATCGCCCTTCTGCGCCAGGCGCGCGGCGGCGCCATTAATGCCGATCATGCCCGACCCGGCCGGGGCCGGAATAGCGTAGGTGGTAAAGCGCTCGCCATTGTTGATGTTCAGCACATCGACCTGCTCATGCGGCAGGATGCCGGAGCGTTCCAGCAGCGCGCTGTCGACCGAGATGGACCCTTCATAATTGAGGTCGCACTGGGTCACCGTGGCGCGGTGGATTTTGCCTTTCAGCAGGGTCAGGAGCATCAGTTGTCCAGGAACGACCGCAGCTTGCGCGAACGCGAGGGGTGCTTGAGCTTGCGCAGGGCCTTGGCCTCGATCTGGCGGATGCGTTCGCGCGTGACGCTGAACTGCTGACCGACTTCTTCCAGGGTGTGGTCGGTGTTCATGCCGATGCCGAAACGCATGCGCAGCACGCGTTCCTCGCGCGGGGTCAGGGTCGCCAGCACGCGGGTGGTGGTCTCGCGCAGGTTGGCCTGGATGGCGGCGTCGATCGGCAGTACCACGTTCGGGTCCTGGATGAAGTCGCCCAGGTGGCTGTCTTCCTCGTCGCCGATGGGCGTTTCAAGGCTGATCGGCTCCTTGGCGATCTTCAGGACCTTGCGCACCTTTTCCAGCGGCATGGCCAGGCGTTCGGCCAGCTCTTCCGGCGTCGGTTCGCGGCCGATTTCGTGCAGCATCTGGCGCGAGGTGCGCACCAGCTTGTTGATGGTCTCGATCATGTGCACCGGGATACGGATGGTGCGCGCCTGGTCGGCGATCGAGCGGGTGATGGCCTGGCGAATCCACCAGGTCGCATAGGTCGAGAACTTGTAGCCGCGGCGGTATTCGAACTTATCGACCGCCTTCATCAGGCCGATATTGCCTTCCTGGATCAGGTCCAGGAACTGCAGGCCGCGGTTGGTGTATTTCTTGGCGATGGAGATGACCAGGCGCAGGTTGGCCTCGATCATTTCCTTCTTGGCGACGCCGGATTCGCGCTCGCCCTTCTGCACCGTCTGGACGTTGCGGCGGAATTCGGACACCGACTGGCGGGTTTCCTGCGCCAGCTGCTGGATTTCATCACGCAGCGTTTTGATCTTGTCGCGCTCGTCGGTGACGAAATCGTGCCAGCCCAGACCGGTCAGGCGGCCGACGCGGCGCGCCCAGTTGGGATCCAGCTCATTGCCGAAATACTGTTTCAGGAATTCGGCACGGTCCACGCCATGGCTTTCGGCCAGGCGGAGCAGCTTGCCTTCCAGACCGACCAGGCGGCGATTGATGCCGTACATCTGGTCGACCAGGGCTTCAATGCGGTTGTTGTTGAGCTTGAGCGACTTGACCAGGTCCATGGTCTCGTTGCGCAGCTTCTTGAAGCGGCGTTCCTGGCCCGTGGACAGTTCGTCCGAAGCCAGCGCGGCTTCGACCGAGGCATCCTGCAGCTTGCCCAGCTTCTTGTAGAGGCCGGCAATCGCATCCAGCGAGGCCAGCACCTGCGGCTTCAGCGCCGCTTCCATGGCCGACAGAGGCAGGTTGCCTTCATCGTCAAAGTCGTCGCCGTCATCGGCGGGGGCGGCGCCTTCACCGCCTTCGGCGCTGGCGCCTTCTTCACCTTCGGCTTTCGGGGCAGGCGCCGGCTTGGGCGGCGGCGGCGGGGCGGGCTTCTTGAATTCGGCGGCGGGCGCGGCGGCGCCGTCAGCGCCGTTGTTCAGCGGCTTGCCATCGGGACCGACCGGCGGGGGCACATTGGCGGGCTGGCCATCGGGACCGGCGCCATACATGGCTTCCAGGTCGATGATGTCGCGCAGCAGCACCTTGCCTTCGTTCAGTTCGTCGCGCCACACGGTGAGCGCTTCAAAGGTCAGCGGGCTTTCGCACAGGGCGCCGATCATCAGCTCGCGGCCGGCCTCGATGCGCTTGGCGATGGCGATTTCGCCTTCGCGGGACAGAAGTTCGACCGAACCCATCTCGCGCAGGTACATGCGCACCGGATCGTCGGTGCGGTCATACTGTTCGCCGGACTTGGCGGTGGTGGCCAGCGCCTTGCCGGTGCCTTCGGCGACCAGGGCGCCGCCCTCTTCGCCTTCCTCGGCTTCTTCGCTTTCGATGACGTTGATGCCCATTTCATTGAGCATCGCCATCGTGTCTTCGATCTGCTCGGACGAGGTCTTGTCCGACGGCAGCACCTTGTTCAGTTCGTCATAGGTGACATAGCCACGGGCTTTCGCCTTGGCGATCATCTTGCGGACGCCGACATCCGACATGTCCAGCAGGGGACTGTCGGCATCGCCCGGGGTTTCATTCTCGCCCGGCTTCTTGGCGGCGATCTTGGAGCCCGGCTTCACCGGCACCACGGGGGCGGCGGCGGCCTTGGGGTCCAGCTTGGCGGCTTTGGCGGCGGCCTTGGCCTTGGCTTTTTCTTCCTTGGCGATGGCGGCCAGCTGCGCCTTGGTCAGCGGCTTTTCGGCCTTGGCCGGCGGCTGCTTGCCCTTGGGGGCGGGGGCGGGCTTGGCCTTGGCGGCAGCCTTCACCGGCTTGGCGGGCTTGGGGGCAGGCTTGAGCGACTTCTTGGCGGGCACCGACTTGGAAGCGGCGGCCTTGGCCGCCGGCTTCTTCTGGGGCTTGGCCGCTTTCTTGGAATGGGAGGCTTTCGTCACTTTATCGCTTACCTGATCACGTTTCTGGCGGGTTCCAGATTTTGGCTTAGGCGACCCGACCAGAAGGTCGAGCAGCCAGTTCGCGTAAGTCCTTGGCGGCATTCAGAAACCCGAGATCCAAATCTACGTCCGGTTCAGAAGGTCCAGCCTGGGAGACTGTATAGGGATGGGGTGCCCTGGGAGCAAAACGCACGAGCAGGTCGGCCATTCCCTTACGCGTGAAATGGGTTTGAACCCCAGCTTTTTCAAGGCTGGAGCCGGAGGCGGCGAGGTTTAGAAGTTCGTGGCGCAGGCTGTCAAGCGAGCGGTCCTGGAACTCCAATTCCGCCAAAACCTCGCCATGGCGCAGGGCCAGGCCCGGGTCTTGGACCAGCATCCCCCCAAGCTCCCGCTCGCGCTTGTCCCTGATCCCCGCAGGGTTGATTTCGGGGGCCCCCGCCAGGGGCTTTCGGACCAGCCTGCTCTCGGTGACGGCGGCGGAAACCGCCTCCGGCGTGCCGGGCATGGGGCGGGGCTTGAAGTCCCCGCGGAAGCGCCCCCCTGGCTGCGGGCGCATGGGGGCGCGGGCGGCCGGCGCGGCAGGCGCGCGGCGCTTGAAGCTGTTGAACACCAGCTCGTCAAAGCCGCGGCGGTAATAGTCGGCGACCTTGCTGTCGGTGATGTGGCCCACGATTTCGCGCAAGGCATGTTCCAGGCCGGCGCGGCGTTCGGGGGTGGAAAAATCCTTGCCCTCGGTTTCCGCGCGCCACAGCAGTTGCGACAAGGGGATGGCCGCATCCAGCAGCACATTCATGGCGCCCGAACCGTTGGCGGCGATGTAGCTGTCGGGATCTTCGCCCGTGGGCAGGAATGCAAAGCGCAGCGAGTAACCGGCTTTCAGATGCGGCAGCGCCAAGTGCGCGGCGCGGTGCGCCGCCTTCAATCCCGCCGCATCGCCATCGAACGCCAAGATGGGTTCGGGCGCGGTGCGCCAGAGCAGATGCAGCTGGTCTTCGGTCATCGCTGTCCCTAAGGGCGCGACGCTGTGCGCGAAGCCTGCGCGCACCAGCGCAATCACATCCATGTAACCTTCGGCCAGGATGATGGTGCCGGCCTTGATGGCGGCGGCGCGCGCGGTGGCGAAGTTGTAAAGCTGCGACCCCTTGGAAAACAGCGATGTTTCGCCGGTATTGATGTATTTGGGCTTGGCGTCGGCTTCCAATGCGCGCCCACCGAATGCGATTGCGCGGCCGCGCCCATCGGTAATCGTGAACATCACGCGGTTGTAGAAGAAGTCGCGCATGGGGCGGCCATCTTCGGCCGGACGCGCCAGGCCGGCCGCGATCATGTCATCCTGGGTGACATTGTGTTCGGTCAGGTGCTTGATCAGCGCGCCATTGCCGCCGGGCGCATAGCCCAGGCGAAACTGTTTGGCCGCCGCGCCGTCCAGGCCGCGGCCTTTCAGGTAATCGCGCGCTTCGCGGCCGCCGGCTTCGAAGAGCTGCGCTTCGTAGAACTTCGCCGCCAGCTCCACGATGTCATAGAGCGATTTTTTCTTCAGTTCGCGCTCTTCATCCTCGGGCGACCATTTGGGAAGTTCGACGCCGGCCTCAGCGCCCAGCTTCTCCACGCTTTCGGGAAAGCTCAGGCCTTCGACCTCGATCAGCCATTTGAAGCAGTCCCCGCCCTTGCCGCAGCCGAAGCATTTGTAGGACTGGCGCTCGTTGGAGACCTTGAAGCTGGGCGATTTCTCATTGTGGAAGGGACAGCAGCCCCACATCTCGCGGCCCTTGCGAACCAGCTTGACGCGGCGGCCCACCAGCGCGACCAAGTCGGTCCGCTGCCGGATTTCAGCCAGCAATCCTTCGCCATAGCGCATGGGCCCATTGTACCGGCAAAGGCCCCGATTTGGGGGAGATTCGGGGAATTTTTATGGGAAATCGCCCCCGGCCCTGTGCATGATTTTTTAGAAAAGGGGCCTTAGACTAGGGCTGGTATTCGGAGCAGCCCATGTCCCTGTATGAGCAGTCCAGTTCCGTCCGCGCCGCCCTGTTGTCCCAGGCCCGCGAGCGGCTGGGCGTGGCCAGAAGCCAGGTCGCCGTGATCGAGACGGTCCGCCAGACCGCCCGCGACATCTGCGCCAGCGACGGCATCACCTTCATCCTGCGCGAGGGCGATGAGTGCCACTATGTCGAGGAAGACGCCATCGGCCCGTTGTGGAAGGGCCAGCGCTTCCCGCTCAGCGCCTGCATCTCCGGCTGGGCGATGCTGAACGCCCAGACCGCGGTGATCGAGGATGTGTTCGAAGACCCGCGCATTCCTTATGACGCGTACCTGCCGACCTTTGTCAAAAGCCTGATCATGACGCCGGTGGGCGAAAAGAACGTCGCCGCCATGGGCGCGTACTGGCGTGACAAGCGCAAATTCTCCAATCTGGAGATCACCACGGTGAAGACCTATAGCGCACTGGTCGGCAAGGCCTTGTCGGACCTGCTCGAGCCGCAGTGGCACTAAGCGGCGTTATTTGCCGCTCAAAGCGTCCTTGGTCGCTGCCGACGCCTTGCTGAAATCCATCTGGCCGGCATAGCGCTCTTTCAGAACCGCCATCACCTTGCCCATGTCCTTGATGGACGCGGCGCCGGATTCGGCGATCACGGTCTTCACCGCTTCCTTCATCGCGGCCTCGTCCATCTGGGCGGGCATGAAGCTGCGGATCACCGCGATCTCGTCGCGCTCATTGGCGGCCAGTTCCGGGCGGTTGCCGGCGTCGAAGGCGGTGGCCGATTCCTCGCGCTGCTTGATCATCTTGGCGAGCAAAGTGAGGATGTCGTCGTCCCCCACCAGATCCTTGCTGGTCTCGCTGCGCGCGGCGATGTCGCGGTCCTTCAGCGCGGCCAGGATCAGGCGCACCGTGGCCAGGCGCTTGGCGTCCTTGGCTTTCATCGCCTCTTTCATGGCGTCGTTGAACTGGGCGCGCAGGGACATGGGATTCTCTCGTTGGGAACGCGCGCGAACCTACCGGGAATCGGTGGATAATTCCAACCCGTTGAAATTGCTGGATTCGTTGCGGTTGACGCGCCGGGGCGGCGTCCCTATTTTCGCGCAAATCCGAGGACCCCTCCATGAACAACGCAAGCAAACCCGACGCCGCCACCGCGGCGGGCGCATTTTCGCGCGCCCCCTTCAGCAAGGGTGGCCTGATGCTGGCGGACGGAACCTTCTTTGAAGGCACCGGCTTCGGCGCCCCGGGCAGCGCCATCGGCGAGGTCTGCTTCAACACCGCCATGACCGGCTATCAGGAAATTCTGAGCGATCCGTCCTACGCCGGACAGATCGTGGCCTTCACCTTCCCGCACATCGGCATCGTGGGCACCAATGCCGAGGACATCGAGACCATCACCCCGGTGGTGCGCGGCCTGGTGGTGCGCGCCGATGCGGAGCATCCGTCCAATTACCGCAACCTGCTGGCGCTGGATGGCTGGCTGAAGAAGCACAACATCCCGGCCGTGGCGGGCATCGATACCCGCGCCCTCACCTCCATGATCCGCGAAAAGGGCATGCCCCATGGCGTGGTGGTGAACCTGGGCGGCACGGAGTTGAACCGTGATGCGCTGATCGCGCAGGCCAAGAGCTTTGCTGGCCTGGAAGGCCTGGACCTGGCCAAGGACGTGACCTCGACCCAGACTTACAAATGGGATGAGACGCCGTGGGCGTGGAATGAAGGCTATGGCAAGGAAGCCAAGCCCAGCTTCCGCGTCACCGTGATCGATTATGGCGTGAAGCGGAACATCCTGCGCCTTCTGGCCGGCATGGGCGCCGACATCACGGTGGTGCCGGCATCGGCCACCACCGAAGAAGTGATGCGTCACAAGCCGCATGGCGTCTTGCTGTCCAACGGCCCCGGCGATCCGGCGGCGACGGGCGCCTACGCCATTCCCACCATCAAGGGCGTGATCGACACCGGCACGCCGGTGTTCGGAATCTGTTTGGGTCACCAGATGCTGGGCCTGGCCTTGGGCGCCAAGACCCGCAAGATGGCCCAGGGCCATCACGGCGCCAATCATCCGGTCAAGGACCTGACCACCGGCAAGGTGGAGATCGTGTCCATGAACCACGGCTTCACCGTGGACCGCGACAGTCTTCCTGCGGGCGTGTCAGAGACCCATGTCTCGCTGTTCGACGACACCAATTGCGGCATCGCGGTCGACGGCAAGGACGTGTTCAGCGTGCAGTATCACCCGGAGGCGTCTCCGGGTCCGATGGACTCGCACTATCTGTTTGAGCGCTTCGCAGAAGCGGCGAAGAAGCGCGCCTAGGAGCGTCGGCGAGAGCCGGAGCGACCCTTAAATCAGCGCGCGAACTCAACCACGTCCAACAGCGATTCCTGGATCGCCGGAATCTCCAACCGCATGTGATTGTCGCCGATGCCGGTGAGCAATCCGATCTGGTCGTCCGGCGTTACCTGCGCGCCCAGCGCCGGCGAGGCGCCGGAATAATTGTGATAGGGCTCGCCGCGAGCACTGGACGCGCCCAGGTAAACCCAGCCACTGCGATCCGGATACAACATGCCGACAAAACGCTGGCTGCCATTCATCTTTTGCAGCAGCAACCCACCGTTCACCGGACGGACATTGCAGCTGAACCACTGGTCATAGACCATGTAGGAACTCATGCGCCCCAGCTTGAACTGGCGGCAGCGCCATTCGCCCACCAGCACGGAAGCAGGAACGGCGCGGGCCTGCGGCTGCAGCACGCGGGGAATGACACGCCAGTCGCCACGGCCTTCACCATGTTCGGCGTCTTCGATGGCTTCGGCGCGGATCTGCGGCAGCTGTTGCAGGCGCGCGGCATCGGCGGGATGCGCCACCTCTTGCCAGTTTGCTGCAAAAACGGGAGTTGCCGCCAGCGTCGCCGCCAGCGCCACAATAGTCTTAACTGTCCGCACGCCCATCGGGATGCTCCTGGCCATTCTCGGGCGGAGTCCATCCGTTCAGATCCGCGGTCGGCGGCATGCCGATCACGTTGAAGCCGGAGTCGACGAAATGAATTTCGCCGGTGACACCACCTGCCAGGTCACTAAGCAAATACAGTGCCGCGCCGCCGACATGGTTAAGTTCCACGGTCCGCTTCAGCGGGGCATGCGCCTTATTCCATTTGAACACGGTGCGGGCATCGCCCACCGCCGCGCCGGCCAGGGTACGCATCGGGCCCGCCGAGATAGCGTTGACCCGGATATTGTCGCGGCCAAGGTCGGCAGCGAGGTAACGAACGGAAGCTTCCAGGGCCGCCTTTGCAATTCCCATGACATTGTAGTTGGGCATGACGCGCTGGGCGCCCAGGTAGGACAGCGTCACCAGGCTGCCGCCCTTGGGCATCAGCCGCGCGGCGCGCTGGGCCACCGCGGTGAAGGAATAGCAGGAAATATCGAGGCTTCTGGCGAAGTTGGCGCGGGACGTATCGACATAACGGCCCTTGAGTTCATCGCGGTCCGAAAAAGCCAGGGAGTGCACCAGGAAGTCGATTGAGCCCCATTCTTTCTTCAGGGTGGCAAACACCGCATCCAGCTGTTCGTCGCTTTCCACATCGGCCGGCAGCACGATGGACGAGTTGATCGAGGCGGCCAGCGGCGCCAGCCGCTTTTTCTGGGCATCACCCTGATAGGTAAAGGCGATCTCGGCGCCCTGGGAGGCCAGCATCTGAGCGATGCCCCAGGCGATGGAATGGTCGTTTGCCACCCCCATCACCAGGCCACGCTTGCCCGCCATCAGTCCCGATCTGGCGTCAGCCATGATGTCCTCGCGGGGCGTGTTCTGTTTCATTCCGGGACATCACTTCTCATAGCGCTGGAACACCAGCGAGGCATTTGTGCCGCCGAAACCGAAGCTGTTGGACAGGGCCGTGTTGATCGTGGCGTTGTCGATGCGCTTTCGCACGATGTTGGCGCCTTCGACCGCCGGATCCAGTTCGACGATGTTGGCGCTTTCGCAGATGAAATTGTTCTTCATCATCAGCAGCGTGTAGATCGCCTCATGCACGCCGGCCGCGCCCTGGCTGTGGCCGGTCAGCGACTTGGTGGCGCTGATGGCCGGCGTCTTGTCGCCGAACACCGTCTTGATGGCGTTGATTTCCGGAATGTCGCCCACCGGCGTCGAGGTGGCGTGCGGATTGATGTAGTCCACCGGCGCCTTGATGTTTTGCAGCGCCATCTGCATGCAGCGCACCGCACCTTCGCCCGACGGCGCGACCATGTCGGCGCCGTCTGCGGTGGCGCCATAGCCGGTCAGTTCGGCCCAGATCTTGGCGCCCCGCGCCTTGGCATGTTCCAGCTCTTCCAGAACCAGGATGCCGCCGCCGCCGGAGATGACGAAGCCGTCGCGGTCCTTGTCATAGGCGCGCGAAGCGCTTTCGGGCGAGGCATTGTACTTGGACGACATGGCGCCCATGGCGTCGAACAATTCCGACAGCGTCCAGTCCAGCTCTTCGCCGCCGCCGGCGAACATCATGTCCTGCTTGCCCCACTGGATCAGCTCGAACGCGTTGCCGATGCAGTTGGCCGAGGTCGAGCAGGCCGAGGAAATGGAATAGTTGTAGCCCTTGGTCTTGAACCAGGTGGACAGGTTGGCGCTGCAGGTCGATGACATCGCCTTGGGCACCGCGAAAGGCCCCACCCGCTTGGGCGAATTGTTCTGGCGGGTAATGTCGGCGGCCCCGACAATGGCCTTGGTGCTGGCGCCGCCCGAGCCGACGATCAAGCCGGTGCGCGGATTGGAGATGTCTTTTTCTTCCAGCCCCGCATCGGCGATGGCCTGGTTCATCGCCACCCAGCAATAGCCGGCGCCGTCGCCCTGGAAGCGCCGCGCGCGGCGGTCCACCACTTCATCCAGGTTGATCTTCAGCGAGCCATGCACCTGCGAGCGAAATCCCAGGCGGATATAATCTTCCGCCGCCACGATGCCCGAACGCGCTTGGCGCAGGCTGTCGGTGACTTCGTCGGCATTGTTGCCGATGGAGGAAACGATACCGAGGCCGGTGACGACCACTCTTCTCATGGGGTCCTCGAAAAGTCTCAGGCGGAGGCGGGTGCCTGGGCAGCGAGCGCCGCAGCGGCATCGGTGATAAGGCCGACACGCAGGCCTTTGGCTTCATAAATGACCTTGCCGTCCACCTTCATGATCCCGTCGGCGATGCCCAGCACCAGCTTGCGCATGATGACGCGCTTGAGGTTGACGATGTAGGTGATCTTCTTGGCGGTGGGCAGGACCATGCCGGTGAACTTCACTTCGTCCACGCCGAGCGCCCGGCCGCGGCCAAGACCGCCCATCCAGCCCAGGAAGAAGCCGACCATCTGCCACAAAGCGTCCAGGCCCAGGCAGCCGGGCATGACGGGGTCGCCTTCGAAATGGCACTTGAAGAACCAGAGGTCCGGGTTGATGTCGAACTCGGCGATCATCTCGCCCTTGCCGTCGGTACCGCCATCGGCGGTGATCGAGGTGATGCGGTCGAACATCAGCATGGGGGGCATGGGCAGCTGGGGATTGCCAGGCCCGAACAGCTCGCCACGGGCACACGCCAGAAGGCCTTCACGGTCAAAAGAGGATTTGCGCAACGGCTGGTCCACGGCTTTGTTCTTCCTTGAAAACTCTGGCATTTCCCTTGAGGTTCCCTACCCCAAAAGAGGGGTCTGGGCTACCACGGAAACACCGGCTTCTTGCTTAGAAGGATTCTAACATATATCCTTCACAGTCTAGCAGGGTTGCTGCGCCCCTTCACCATGGGGCGGGGAACCTGAGACAAGGGAACCGGCCTATGGCCAAGCCGTCACGCGAACCCAGGAATACCAGTGCCCAGGCCACGGCCCGGCTGCGCCATGCCGGCCTGCGCCCCACCCGCCAGCGGGTGGAATTGGCGGGCATGCTGTTTCAGGGCGGCGACAGGCACGTCACGGCCGAAAGCCTGCACGATGAAGTGACCCAGACCGGCGTGAAGGTTTCGCTGGCCACCGTCTACAACACCCTGCACCAATTCACCGAAGCGGGCTTGCTGCGCCAGGTGATCGTGGATGCGGCGCGCAGCTATTTCGATACCAACACCGGCGACCACCAGCATTTCTTTGTCGAAAAGGAAGGCCTGCTGATCGACATTCCGGGGGAAAGCATTGCGGTGGCGGGCGTCCCCGCCCCGCCCGCCGGCCTGAGCGTCGACCGCGTGGATGTCGTGGTGCGCGTGAAGCGCGCCTAATCCGCTTTCCTGCGAGTCATTCTCACACTTTAGAATTGTTCTAATCTGTTGACAGGGCCCTGTCCGCGGACGCAATCTCGCGCCGGAATTTATCACAATCAGGAGGCGTATATGCCCGCACTCAAGAACACCAAGACCTGGGAAAACCTGAAAGAGGCTTTCGCCGGCGAAAGCCAGGCCAATCGCCGCTATCTGTATTTCGCACAGAAGGCGGACGTGGAAGGTCACAATGACGTCGCCGCCGTGTTCCGCTCCACCGCGGAAGGCGAAACCGGCCACGCCCATGGTCACCTGGAATATCTGGAAGAAGTGGGCGATCCGGCCACCGGCGAGCCGATCGGCGCCACCGACGCCAACCTCAAGGCCTCCATCGCGGGCGAAACCCACGAATACACCGACATGTATCCGGGCATGGCCAAGACCGCGCGTTCGGAAGGCTTTGACGAAATCGCCGACTGGTTCGAGACCCTGGCCAAGGCAGAAAAGTCCCATGCCGGCCGCTTCCAGAAAGCCTTGGACACGCTCGGGAAGTAATTCTTTGCGCTAATCGACAATGGCCGCGCGAAGAAATTTGCGCGGCCATTCCTTTATGGGATGACGACATGACCGGCGAAGGCAGTCTCGAAGCCCCCACCCGCGAAATCATCAAATGGCAGGATCCGGACTTTGCCGATGAGGCCAAGCTGGATGCGGAGATGCGGCGGGTGTTCGACATCTGTCACGGTTGCCGCCGCTGCTTCAATCTTTGCGACTCCTTTCCGCGCCTGTTCGACCTGATCGACAACAGCCCGCAGGAAGATGTCGAGCATCTGAAATCGGAAGAATTCAAGCCGGTCGTGGAAGCCTGCACCCTGTGCGACATGTGCTTCATGACCAAGTGCCCCTATGTGCCGCCGCATCCCTTCATGCTGGACTTCCCGCATCTGATGCTGCGCCATCGCTTTGTCGAGGCCAAGAAGGGCAACAAGGAATTCGTGCAGCGCCAGCTGGCCGAAATGGATCGCAACGGTTCGCTGGCCCGGCCGCTCGCGCCGCTGGTGAATTGGGCATCGGACAAGGACAACAAGCTGACGCGCCCGGTGATGGAAGCGGTGGCGGGCATCGACGCCAAGGCGACCTTGCCGAAATTCACCAGCCGCACCTTTGTCAGCCAGGCCAAGCAGGAAACCGGCGAGATCAACAAAGCCGCGCCGGCCTTCGGCAAGCGCAAGGCGGCGATCTATGCCACCTGTTTTGTCAATTACAACAAGCCGGAAACGGGCATGGATGCCCGCGCCGTGCTCAATCACATCGGCGTCGAAACCAAGGTCGCTTATCCCGGCTGCTGCGGCATGCCGTTCCTGGAACAGGCCGAACTGGCCCGTGTCGCCGAAAATGCCGCCAAGGTGTCCAAAGAACTCTGCAAGCTGATTGACGAGGGCTATGACATTGTCGCCCTCACCGCATCCTGCGGGCTGATGCTGAAATTCGAATGGGCGCTGATCTGTCCTGACAATCCGGACGTGAAGCGGGTGCAGGAGCACGTGTTCGACATCGACGAATATGTGGTGGACGTGGCCAAGAAAGAGGGCCTGCCCACCGGTATGACGTCGTTGCCCGAAGGTGTCACCGTGCACCTGGCCTGCCATGCCCGTGCCCAGAATATGGGGCCCAAGGCGGCGGAGATGCTGAAGATGATCCCCGACACGCCGGTCGATGTGGTGGAGCGCTGCTCCGGCCATGGCGGTACGTTCGGGGTGGTGAAACCCACCCATGACGTGGGCGTTAAGGTGGGGCGACCGGTGTTCAAGGCGGTGAATGCCAAGGCGCGCGGCCATATCGTGTCCGACTGTCCGTTGGCTGCCGTGCATATCGTGGCCCATACCGAAACCCCGGCAAAGGAGCCGGAACATCCCATCCAGATCATGGCGCGGGCATTTGGGTTAAAATGACGGTCCGACTCAACCCAAGGTAGGCAGCATCATGATGATGACGATCACCATTCCCGAAGAACGCACACTTCTTCAAAACAAGTCAAAAGAACTGAACGAAACCATTAATGAAATCACCTTGGAGCGCGCCAAGGAAACTGACCCGAAGAAGTTAAACGAATTGGCGAAAGCGCGAAGCCAAGCGGAGAAAGAAATTCGTTACATCAAGAAAGCCATACGCGAGTCGAAAGCGTGTATGCCCAAACTTTCTTTTGATCCGGAATTTTCCGCAGAGTTTAAGCGCCGGCACGAGGTCATCGAGAAAACTTGAATGTCTGAAGCACAACGCAAGATCACGCCGGCCGACATCCTGGCGCCGGGCGAATATGACCAGCAGCGCAAGTCGCTGAAGGCCAATCTCATCCCCATGAAGAAGCTGCGGCGCATCGAGGTGGGGCCGTTTGCGACCTTCTATTTCGAGAATTACGCCACCATGTGGCTGCAGGTGCAGGAGATGCTGCGCATCGAAAAGGGCGGCGAGGAACAGATCCCCGGCGAGTTGGCGGCCTATAATCCCCTGATCCCGCAAGGTGACGAGCTGATCGCTACCATGATGCTGGAGATCGAGGATGAAAAGCGCCGCAATGCCGTGCTGCTGACCCTGGGCGGCATCGAAGAGACCGTGTTCATGGAAATTGGCGGCGACGTGATACGCGCCACCCCCACCGAATATGACGACCGCACCACGGCGGATGGCAAAACCTCATCGGTTCACTGGCTGCGATTCAAGCTGAGCCAGGCGCAGATCGAGCACTTCAAGAATGGCACCGAACGGGTGGTGCTGGGCGTGTCGCATCCCAACTATGGCCACATGGCGGTGCTGGGCGCCGAAGCGCGCGCAGCGCTGGCGAAGGATTTCGCCTGACTCACCATGGCCGGCCTTGAGCCGGCCATCCAGGGCAACATGCACCGCGTTCGGCAATCTGGATGGGCTGGGGTCGTTAGCGACAGCGTAACGACGCCCGCCCATGGAGAGAAATTCGAACTGCACCTTGCCCGCCACGATATCCGCGTAACGCTCCGGCGTCAGGCGGTCATAGGCACCGGTGTCCGGGTTCATCACATAGAGCGGATCGGCAATCGCGGACGGGTTGAAGCCTTCGCGCACCAGATCGATCTTGCGCTGCTTGAAGGTGCCGGTGACATCGATGCGCGGTGACAGGCGCAGGAAGATGGGCCGGGCATAGGGCGCCAGCCGGTGCTGCAAATGCTCGGGCAACCGGTCCAGGCGAAAGTCACCATTTACCACCAGCGAAGCCATGCCGGCGCGGCCATCCATGCCAGGCATGGCAACCCCATAGACATTGGCTTCCAGGATGCCCGCTTCCGCCGCCAGCGCCTCACCCACTTCGCCGGTGGAGACATTTTCGCCTTTCCATCGAAAGGTGTCGCCGATGCGGTCGACAAAATAAAAATAGCCGTGGGTATCGCGCCGCATCAGATCGCCCGTGCGAAACCAGGTGTCGCCGCGCCTGAAGACATCGTGCAGCATCTTCTTGTCGCTCTCGGCGCGGTTGGTATAGCCCTCGAATTCGCGTCCCGCGCGCCTGGACATGCCGCCAATGGCTTCGCCCACCTCATCGGATTCGCATTCGATGCAAAGCCCGTCGGCCCCGCGCACCGGCATTTCCTTTTCCACGTCGAAACGCACCACTCGCGATGGCAGCAGCCATTGCAGATAGTTGGGGACCCGACCCACCGCCCCGACCGTGCCGTCATAGTTCAGCATGGAGACATTGCTTTCGGTGGCGCCATAGAATTCCACGATGCGGGGAATGGCAAAGCGCTCCTGGAACTGACGCCAGATTTCGGGCCGCAAGCCGTTGCCGGTGATGGCGCGGATCTTGTGGCCGCGCTCCAGCGGCGATGGCGGCGCATTCAGAAGATAGCGGCACACTTCGCCGATATATTCGAACATGGTGGCGCCATAGGTGTGGATGTCGCTCCAGAATTCATGGACCGAGAATTTGCGCTTGATGATCAGCGCCCGCCCGACAGGAAGGCCAGCCCCACCGCGCAGACCCCACCGGTGGAATGATACAGCGGCAGGGGATCGTAGATGCGGTCGCTTTGTGTGGGGCGCAGCGCCCCGACAAAGCCCGTCATCATGAACAGCATGCGCATATGGCTGAAATTGGCGGCCTTGGGCAGGCCGGTTGTGCCCGAAGTGTAGATGAAGAATGCGCGGTCTTTCAGCGTCACGCCGGCGCGCGCCGCTTTTCCCACCGGTGTTTCCGGCGCCGCCGCCAGCGCGCTGGTGAGGTTGCCGGTCTTGCCGTCCAGCGGATCGATGCCCTCCACCCACAGCATGGGCGGGGCCTGGAAGGGCGCCTCCAGGAAATTGCGCATCAGTTCGGCGCCGACAATGGCGTGGCGCGCGCCCGACACATTGATGGAATGGGCCAGTGCCTGGCCCACCAGGTTGGTGTTGATCAGCGCCACCTGGGCGCCGGCCTTGAACATCCCAAGCCAGGCGCAAATGAAATCGGGGCGGTTTTCCATCAACAGCGCCACAGGCGTGCCGCGGGTGATGCCTTGTTCCATTGCCCAATGGGCATAGCGGTTGGCGCGCGCATCCAGCTGGGCGTAGGTGATTACCTGGTCCTGAAACAGGATGGCGGCATTGCCGGGCCGTGCCCTGGCCTGGCCTTCCACGATATCCACGATGCTGCGAGTGGAATGGGGTTTGACCAGGCGCAACAGCCAAAGCGTGCGCGCGATGCTTCCCAGGTATATGGCTTCGCGCTTGACCGCGCTTATGAGGCCCAAATCGTTTCTCCCGCGGCCCAAGCTTGAGCCGCGCCCCAGTTCCAATCAAGATTATGGCATGGATGAGACCTTGGACCTGCGCGGCCTCAAATGTCCCCTGCCCGCGCTGATGACGAAGAAGACGCTGGCCAGGTTGCCGCCGGGCACGGCGTTGATCGTCTGGGCCGATGATCCGATGGCGGTGGTGGACATTCCGCACATGTGCCATGGCGAAGGCCACGCCTGTGACGGCGTGACCTCGCGCGATGGCTATAGCGAATTCTCGATCAGGTCTGCGGCGGCTTAGGCGCAGCGTCCGGCCCAATCCGCGCAATCACTTCCGCGGCGTTCAGCGAACGCGGCTCCTTGGCGGCCTGCTCCGGGGTCAGCAGCACAATCTCGGCATAAGCCTCGTAGTTGGTGCGAACCACCACATCGACCGCCGGCTCATAGGCAAAGCCCCAGCCGCCCCAATAGCCGAAGCCGCGGCGGCCAAAACCACCCCAGAACGGGTCGGGCGGCGGCCCATAGGGCACTGTCTGCACCGAAGTGATGGGCCGGGTGTTGCGCGTGTCGAACACAAAATTGGTGTAACCGGCGGCGCGGGTCACTTCGGCGGCCCGTAACAAAAGATAGCTTTCCACCGTTTCGCGTGGGGTCACCGTGTTGCCGGTGAAGGTGACCCGGTAACGGGTCTGGGTCAGGGCCCGGTCGGTATAACCGGTGCGCTGCCCCTCCAGCCGGGGGGCATAGGGCGAGGGCGCCATGCACCCGGCCAAAAGACCGGCCATCAGGGTTAAGGGAAGCGCCTTTTTCAGGGGGCGCCAAAGAGGGTTCAAGCGGCTCATAACCATGCTCCTGTCCGTGCCCCTCACGGATTGTTCTCTATTATGGGAACGGGACGGGCCAATTCCTAGTTCCAGACGGGGATTTTTGGGGCCTTTTCTGGCCCCCGGTTCCCCGCAGCGCCTTGATATTGCGAGTATTCCCCCAGCGAAGGGGGGGTATTTTGCACTGCACCCTCTTGATAATAAGCGCCGGTCAGTGGAAGTTCGCCCTGTCCGGTGATGCTTTACCGGGCAAAGGGTCCAAACGGGCCGCAATGGCCGGTTGGCGGCCACAAAAAACGAGCCTTGTGGGGGCCTGAACGATCGCCATGCACGGTCTTTCCCAATTCCTTCAGTTTGCCCTTTGCATCGTTCTGGTATGCGTCTGCACGCTTTCGATTCAGCTCGCGGGCCTGGCCTGGGTGCGTGTGTTCCGCAAGCAGCCCAAACTGACCCGCGCCGAGCTTCCCGACTCCGAACTGCCGCATGTGCTGGTGCAATTGCCGGTCTGCAATGAAGGCCACCTGGCGGTGCGCGTCGCCGCCGCCGCCGCCGCGATGGACTGGCCGCGCGACCGCCTGACCATCCAGCTGCTGGATGATGGCGACGAAGAAGGTCATGACGATCTGGCCGCCGCCGTACGTGCGGTGGTTCCCGAAGGGATCAACTTCAACATCCTGCGCCGCGGCAGCCGCAAGGGTTTCAAAGCGGGCAACCTGGCCTTTGGTCTTTCGCATTCCGACGCGCCGTTTGTCGCCGTGCTGGATGCCGACTTCGTGCCGCCGGCCGATTTCCTGCGCCGCACCGTTCCGGTGCTGCTGGGCGACAGCGGCCTTGCCTTTGTGCAATCGCGCTGGGGCCATGCCAACCGCGACGCCAACTGGCTTACGCGGGTTCAGGGGCTGCTGCTGGATTCCCATTTTGCGGTGGAACAGGAAGCGCGCTTCCGTGCCGCCCTTCCCATCTCGTTCAACGGCAGCGCCGGTGTTTGGAACCGCACCGCCATCGAACAGGGCGGCGGCTGGACCGGCGATACCCTGACCGAAGACCTGGACCTGTCCATGCGCTGCATGATGCGGGGCTGGCGCGGCGCGATGGTGAGCGATCTTGTCGTGCCGGGCGAATTGCCCCAGACCGCCGCCGCCTGGCGCGCGCAGCAAGCCCGTTGGACCAAAGGCCATGCGCAGGTTGCGCGCAAGCTGTTGCCGTCCATCTGGTCCAGCGCCATGCCGATGTGGAAGAAGACCGCCATGACGCTGCAGATGTGCCAGTTTTCGTTCTATATGCTGGCTTTCACCAGCGCCGCGATTTCGCTGACCTTGATGTATATGGGCGTCGTTTATTACCCGGGCGTGGCCTGGCTGGGCCTTATGGTCACCGCGCTGGGTATCGCTTCCTCGATCGGCTATCTCTATCTGGGCCAGCGCATGCTGCATCGCCAGCGCGAATCCAAGCTGATCCCCGCCCTGCTGCTGGCGGTGGTGTTTCCTTCGGGCCTGATCCTGGCCAATACCCGCGCCACCTTCGATGCCTTCTTCTCCAGCCGCATGGATTTCAACCGCACCACCCGCGTCGGTGAAATCCAAAAGGGCGGCTGGCGCGGCGTGCCCGAACTGGTGGTCGGCGTGATCCTGCCGGTGTTCGCCTTTGCCGAATCCAACTGGAACGCGCTGTTCTTCTTCTTCGCGGTATCCGGCCTGGTTTCCATCGGCGCCATGGGCGCCATCGCGCCCCGTGCCGTGCGCCAGCAGATTACGCCGGGCGAGTGATCGTAAACCGATCCTTAACAAAAATCTGCGCCTTTTAGTCTCTAAACATCGAGGCCCGCGCCTAACCCCGGCTTGAGGGGATATGGGCAGGCTTCGATCGGCGAGATCGAAGCGGCAATGAACAGATCGGCAAAATTTACGGCCGCGGCAGTTGCGGCGCTGGGCCTGGCAGGCTGTGCCGGCCCCGATGTGATGGATTACAGCCGAACGCCAATGCCGCGGCTGGACGGCCATGCCGTTGTCCAGAACAACCTGCACAAGCCGGTGCAGTGCGTGCCCTATGCGCGAGAACATTCCGGCATCAAGATTTATGGCGACGCCGCCGCCTGGTGGGACAAGGCCGATGGCAAATATCCGCGCGCCGCTCTGCCCTCACCTGGTTCGGTGATGGTGCTGCATGATTATTCCGGTTCCGATCACGGCCATGTCGCGGTGGTGCGCAAGATGATCAGCGCGCGCGAAATCCGCATCGACCATGCCAACTGGCTCAATGACGGCGCCATTTACGTCAACAACCCGGTCGAGGATGTCTCCAGCGACAATGACTGGTCTGTCGTGCGGGTCTACAACCTCAAGACCGGCGGCTGGGGCGTCAAGCTGTTCCCCGTACAAGGCTTCATCGGCGGCGGCGGCAAGGATCGCCCCGATCTGGTGGCCGATGGGGACGGCGGCGGCATGGGCGCCACCGCCCTGATTGATGAAATAAACTAGCTGGGACAGCGACTTAATCCCGCCGCTGCGCTATTCTGCCTCTCCCCTCTGGGAGCGAATCGGGGCCGGGACTATGGTCCCGCCCCTCGCGAGCCTGAGGGGGCACGCAATCGAGGGGCCGGACGTTTTCCTTTGATGCCACATCCGCACCAGCTGTGATTTCACCCGCACCCGAGCCTGGCCTTACCGGCGAGCCGCTGGTCGAGCATCACGCCAGCGATCCGCTGGCGGGCGTGCCCGAAAGCCATGATGGCGAACACAAGGCGCCGGAGTGCAATCGCCACACCATGGCCGGCCTGATGATGGGCGCCATGGGCGTGGTGTTCGGTGACATCGGCACCAGCCCGCTTTACGCCCTTAAAGCCACTGTGCTGGCGACCGAAGGCGGCTTGCCCAACCATGTCGCGGTGATGGGCTCGCTCTCCATGATCTTCTGGGCGCTGATCCTGGTGGTCACCGTCAAATATGTCCTGATCATCATGCGCGCCGACAATAACGGCGAAGGCGGCACCCTGGCGCTGGCGGCGCTGGCGCACCGTTCGCCGGGCATGACGCGCAGGATCAAGGCCACCATCGGCATCGGTGCCATTGTCGGGCTGGCGCTGTTCTTTGGCGACGGCATGCTGACCCCGGCCATCACCGTCCTGTCGGCGGTGGAAGGCCTGAAGGTCGAGAACCATGCTTTCGGCGCGCTGGTGGTGCCGCTGTCGCTGATCATCCTGGTCAGCCTGTTCCTGCTCCAGAGCCGGGGCACCCACAAGATAGGCAAGCTTTTCGGACCCATCATGCTGCTGTGGTTCCTGGTGCTGGCGGGCTTTGGCCTGGCATCGCTGATCCGCACACCCGGAATCCTGGAAGCGATCAATCCCTGGTTCGCAGCTCTGATGTTCCTGCATGCGCCCTGGGTGGCGTTCGTGTCGCTGGGCGCAGTGGTGCTGGCGGTGACGGGCTGCGAAGCGCTCTATGCCGACATGGGTCATTTCGGACGCAAGCCCATCCAGTATGCCTGGCTGTTCATCGCCCTTCCTTCGCTGCTGCTGAACTATTTCGGCCAGGGCGCGGCACTGCTACGCGAGCCCGACCAGGCGCAATTCGCCTTCTTCTCGGTCATTCCGCACTGGGCCCATATCCCGGTGGTGATCCTGGCGACCCTGGCCGCCATCATCGCGTCACAGGCGGTGATCACCGGCGTCTTCTCCATGACCCAGCAGGCTGTGCAATTGGGCCAGCTGCCGCGCATGGAGATTCGCCACACCAGCGCCACCGATTACGGCCAGATCTATGTTCCGCGCATGAACACCGTGCTGGCGATCGGCGTGGTGCTGATCGTGCTGATCTTCAAGGGCTCGGACGCGCTGACTGCCGCCTATGGCATAGCGGTGACCGGCGTCATGGTCATCGATGCATTTAACGCCGGCATCGTGGCCGGCAAGCAGTGGCGTTGGCCGCTCTGGTTTGTGGTGGGCCTGTTTGGCGCCATGGGCATCAGTGATCTTCTGTTCTTCATCGCCAACTCGCTAAAAATTCCCGAAGGCGGCTGGCTGCCCTTGTTCATCGCTTTCTGCGTCTTTGTCGGCATGGATACCTGGCGGCGCGGCCGCCGCGTGCACCTGGAAAAAGTGCGGTCCGAATCCCTGCCGCTGTCGCTGTTCCTGGAGCGGGCGGACAAAAGCACCGTGCGTGTGGCCGGTGTGGGCGTCTTCTTGTCTTCGCGCACCGACATCGTACCCGGCGCGCTGCTGCACAACCTCAAGCACAACAAGATCCTGCACGAGCGGGTGGTGATCGCCAATGTGGTGGTCGAGGACACCCCGCTGGTGCCCCCGGCCCAGCGGCTGGAAGTGGAAAAGCTGGGCAAGGGTTTTTACACCGTGCGCATCCATCACGGATTTTACGAAACCCCGGACGTGCCACAGGCGCTGCAGGAGGCGCGCCGCTTCGGCATGGCACTGGATGTGGATACCGCGACCTTCTTCATCGGCCGCGAGACATTGGTGCCGGCCGAACGCTCCGAACTGGGCACCCTGCGCAACAAGCTGTACCGCGCCATGGCGTCCAACGCCCTGTCGCCGGCGCGTTTCTATCACCTGCCGCCCAACCGTGTGGTAGAGTTGGGCACCCAGATCACCATCTGATGGCGCCCGCTTGAAACAAGACAGCAACGTATCTTTCCGCCGCACCCTGGGCCTGACCGTGGGCGCGCTGGGCGTGGTGTTCGGGGATATCGGCACTTCGCCGCTTTACGCCATGCACGCCACCGCCGATGCAGTGGGCGGACATGCCGCCAGCCAGGCGGCCGTCTTTGGCGCCTGCTCGCTGATCTTCTGGGCGCTGGTGATCGTGGTCACCATCAAATACGTCGTTTTCATCATGCGCGCCGGCAACAATGGCGAAGGCGGGGTGATGGCGCTGGCCGCGCTGGCGCACCGTTCGCCCGTGCCGCGGCTGGTCAAAACGTCCATAGGCGTGGCCGCCTTGATGGGCCTGGCCTTGTTCTATGGCGACGGCATGCTGACCCCGGCCATCTCGGTCTTGTCGGCCATGGAGGGACTTGGCGCGTCCGACGCTTTCAAGCCCTGGATCTTGCCGCTGACCCTGCTGATCCTGGTCGGGCTGTTCCTGGCGCAAAGCCGCGGCACCGACAAGATCGGCAAGGTGTTCGGACCTGTGATGGTGCTGTGGTTCATCACCCTGGCGGTGCTGGGCGGCCTGGAAATCATCAAGCAGCCACAAATCCTTCTGGCCGCCAACCCGGTCTACGCCATCGACCTGTTCCGCACCGAGCCCTGGACCGCCTTTGTCGCGCTGGGTTCGGTGGTGCTGGCGGTTACCGGCTGTGAAGCCCTGTATGCCGACATGGGCCATTTCGGGGCGCGCGCCATCCGCTGGGCCTGGTATTTCGCCTTTCCCGCGCTGGTGCTGAATTACTTCGGCCAGGGCGCCCTGCTTTTGGCCGCTCCGGGCGCCGCAGCGACGCTGTTCTATGCGCTGGTGCCCGGCTGGTTGCACTATCCAATGGTGGCGCTGGCCACCATCGCCACCATCATCGCATCACAGGCGGTGATCAGCGGCGTCTTCTCCATCACCCGCCAGGCCGTGCAACTGGGCCAGTTGCCGCGCATGGAGATTCGTCACACCAGCGAAGCAGAGATGGGCCAGATCTATGTGCCCAAATCCAACGCCATGCTTGCGGTTGGCGTTGTGCTGATCGTGCTGATCTTCAAGAGCTCGGACGCGCTGGCCGCGGCTTATGGCATCGCGGTCACCGGCGTGATGGTGATTTCCACCGCGCTGGTCGCAGTGGTGGCCCGTTACCGCTGGAACTGGAAATGGGGGGCGGTGATCCTGGTCTTCGGCACCTTGGGCCTGATCGATATCGCCTTCATGGGCTCCAACGCCCTGAAACTGGTGCAGGGTGGCTGGCTGCCGCTGGCGGTGGCCGCCGCCACTTTCGTGGTGATGGACACCTGGCGCATGGGACGGCGCGTGCACCTGGACGCGATGCGCGACAATGCCCTGGCGCTGGACCTGTTTCTGGACCGGGCCGACAAGTTCAGCCAGCGCATCGCCGGCACCGCCGTATTCCTCACACCGCGCATGGACGCGGTGCCCAACGCCCTGCTGCACAGTCTCAAGCATTACAAGGTGCTGCATGAGCGGGTGGTGCTGTGCAACGTCAATGTCGCCGACACGCCCTTTGTCTCCAAAGCCCGGCGCGTAACGGTGGAAAAGCTGGGCAAGGGCTTTTTCGCCGTGCGCATTTCCTATGGTTTCATCGAAACGCCGGATATTCCCGAAGCCCTGAACCTGGCGCGCGCGCAAGGGTTGGCGCTGGAGCCGGATTCCACCACCTATTTCCTGGGGCGCGAAACTTTGGTGCCCAGCGAAAAGCCCATCATGAAAAGCTGGCGCGTAAGCCTGTACATGTGGCTGGCATCCAACGCACTCAGCCCCGCGCGCTTCTTCAAGCTGCCGCCGGGCCGCGTGGTGGAGCTGGGGACACAGGTCTCAATCTGATCTCTCACCATGGGCGGGCTTGACCCGCCATCCAGAGCCGCAAGCACCGTGCTGGTTGTCCTGGATGGCCGGCTCGGAGGCCGGCCATGGAGACCTAGTCGAGCGCGTAAGCCAAGGCTTTCAGATAGGCCGATTCCGGCAGAAGCGGATGCACCGGATGATCCGGTCCCGCGCCGGCCTGGCGGATCAGGGCGGCACGGCGCCCGGTACGTAGCAGGCCTTGCGCACATTCGGCAGCAAAGCGTTCGGGCGGAATATTGTGCGAGCAGGACGCGATCATCATCAGCCCGCCGGGCGCGGTGACCTCGGCCGCGAGCCGCGCCAACTTGCGATAGGCTTTCGCGCCGGGCTCCAGATCCTTCTTTGATTTCACGAAGGGCGGCGGATCCATCAGCACGATGTCAAATTTCTCACCGGCGGCCTTGAGCCGTTCCAGTTCCTCGAACACGTCGGCTTTCACCGCCTGGATGCGCACGTCGTTGGCGCGGGCGCTTTCCTCGGCGATGGCCAGCGCCGGGGCGCTGGAATCGAGGCAGACGACTTCCTTCGCGCCGGCCTTCGCCGCCAGGATGCCAAAACCGCCGGTATAGGAATAAGCGTCCAGCACCGTCTTGCCCTTGGCGAAAGCGGCGATGAAGGCGCGATTGTCGCGCTGGTCGTAATACCAGCCGGTCTTCTGCCCTTCCGCCAGATCGGCGATGTAACGGGCGCCATTCTCTTCCACCGCGATGCGATGTCCGGTGCCCTTGGCGGTCCTGACGTAAGCCTCCAGCCCTTCCAGCGAACGCGACGGCGCATCATTGCGCAGCACGATGGTCTTGGGTTTCAGCACGATTTCCAGCGACTGGATCAGCGTATGGATCTGGCGTTCCATGCCGGCGGTACCGGCCTGGATCGTCAGCGTATCGTCGAAGCGGTCAATCACCAGCCCGGGCAAGCCGTCACCTTCGGCATGCACCAGCCGGTAGAAGGGCTTGTCATAAATCGCCTCGCGCAGGGCCAATGCCCGCTTCAATCGCGCCGTGAAAAAGTCGCGGTCGATGGCGACATCGCAATCGTCCGAAAACAGGCGCACCGCGATCAGGCTCTTGGGATTGAAATAGCCGGTGCCGAAGGCGCGGCCATCCTCGCCCCGCAGGTTGACGATGGAACCTGGTGCGATGGACTTGGCGCCTTCGTCCATGCGGATTTCGTTGGAAAAAATCCAGGGCGACCCGGCGCGGGCGCGGCGGCCTTTCGGCAATATGATGGTCTTGCGGGACATGTTGCGGCGGTGTGTAGCGCCCCCTTGCGCCCCCGTCCATGGCGTCCTTAGATGCAGCCCAATCAGGCGCAGGAGAACAGCATGGCCGTGGACGGAAAGTGGGAAATCGTCATCAATTCGCCCCTGGGCGCGCAAAAGGCCTCGCTGGACATCGCTACCAACGGCACCGCCCTGACCGGCACCCAGCAGGCGGCGCAAGGCTCGGGCCCGCTGGAAAATGGCAAGGTCGATGGCAATAACGTCAGCTGGTCGGCCAAGATTTCCTCGCCCATGCCCCTGACCCTGGACTTCACCGGCACGGTCGACGGCGACAAGCTGTCGGGCAGCGTCAAGGCCGGTTCGTTCGGCTCCTTCCCCTTCACCGGAAACCGCGTTTGAGCATCCATAAAGAAGGCTATCCTTTCATCGCCATTTTCGTGGCGGTGAACCTGCTGGCCTTCCTGCTGGCCACGTGGCTGGGCTGGCTGCTGCTGCCCATCACCGTCTGGTGCGTGGCCTTCTTCCGCGATCCGGACCGCACCACCCCCGATAGCCCCGGCCTGATCATCTGTCCCGCCGACGGCAAGCTGCTTCCCATCATCGATGCGGTGCCGCCCGCCGAACTGGGCATGGGGGACGCACCGCGTCCGCGCCTGTCCATCTTCATGAACGTCTTCAACGTGCATGTGAACCGCAACCCGGTGTCGGGCAGCGTCATCGCCAAGTCCTATCGCCCCGGCAAATTCTTCAATGCGTCCTTCGACAAGGCCAGCATCCATAACGAGCGCATGTCCATCCGCCTGCGCCCCGAAGGCGAAACCACAGACACAAAAGACCTGGCCGTGGTGCAGATCGCCGGGCTGGTCGCCCGCCGCATTGTCTGCGACCTGGTCCAGGGCGAGGGGGTGCGCCGGGGCGCGCGATTTGGCATTATCCGCTTCGGCAGCCGGGTGGACGTCTATCTGCCGCCGGGCACCGAAATCCTGGTGACGCCCGGGATCACGACCAAAGCGGGCGAAACCATCCTGGCCCGCTTCTTATAAGAGGACTGACGTTGGAGCCGGATCGCATCTCCCGCCGCAAGCGCGCCCGCCAGATCGTGGCCGCACGCCTGGAACGGCTGGAAGATCTGTCCATCGGCAAGCTGATCCCCTCCAGCATTACCTTGCTGGCCCTGTGCTGCGGCGTCACCGCCATCCGCTTTGGCCTGCATGAAGAATGGACCACCGCAGTCGCCTTTGTGATCGCCGCCATGATCCTGGACATGCTGGATGGCCGCGCCGCCCGCATGCTGGGCGCCGACAGCCGGTTCGGCGCGCAGCTGGACTCTTTGGCCGACCTGGTCAGTTTCGGCGTGGCGCCCGGGGTCATCATGTATATGTGGAGCCTGTCGAAGATGGGCAATGCCGGCTGGATCGCATCCCTGATCTTCTGCGCCTGCGCCGCCATCCGCCTGGCCCGCTTCAATGTGGAAAGCGTTCGCGACGAAGGCGCCACCAAGGGCAATCCCTATTTCACCGGCCTGCCGACACCGGCCGCGGCCTGCATGATGCTGCTGCCGCTTCTGGTGTCGTTCCAGTTCAGCGATCCCTTGGTGCGCGAGCCTTGGGTGTCGGGCATCTTCATCGCCATCACCTCGGTCCTGATGGTGTCGCGCCTGCCCACCCCGTCCATCAAGTACATGAAGCTGCAGCGTCAGCACCGTGTCCTGGCCGCCATCGCTTTTGCCGGACTTGCGGCACTGCTGATCGCCTGGCCCTGGGGCACCATGACGGTGGGCCTGCTGATCTATGTCGCCACCATCCCGTTCGCGATTTTTACGCATCACCCCCGCTACGTCGCCAAGCGCGCGGCCTCCTGAGCGCACCGCGAACGTTTTTGTTGGTCGCTCCGGCTCACGCCTACGCTCCTCGCGATTTTTACGCATCACCCCCGCTACGTCGCCAAACGCGCCACCCCTTGAACAAAAGCCATGCGGACCCACGCGGCGAATTCGCCGCGCAGGCCACGCTTTGGGCAAACAGTTGAACTGCTACTTTGTCTTCGGCGGCGGCGCGAACCCGCCCATCAACCGGTTCTGGAAAGGACCGGCCTGGCTGGGATTGTACTGGAAGCTTTGGTTGTAGCTGTTGTAGGTCGGGCCGTTCTCGACACTGCCGCCATTGCCGAAATGGATCTGGCCATAGCCGCCGTCACCACCACCGCCACCACCGCCACCGCCATACAGATCGCCAACGCCGCCCATGAAGCCACGGTCATCGATCCGCAGGCCTTCGGGTTCGGGCGGCGGAGGCGGCGGGCCATAAGCCATCATCGGCGCAGGGCCGGGGATGAAGGCGTCGTTGGGCGCCTGGCGCCATTCCGAACGCCACTCCCGGTAAATCCCAGCATCGGGATAGATCGGAGCGGAACCGCCATAGCTGTAATAGCTGCCACCGCCGGCATAGCGGCGGGCCGCACGGCGCACCACCTTGCGCGGCGGCGGGGTCATGGGGCGCACTGCGGCGGCCTTGGCCTTAACCTTATGGTCATCAGGGCAATCGCACAGGCAGGTGACCTTGTGCGTGGCGGCCATAGCCGGCTGGATTGCTAGGGCGGAAACGGAAACCAACGCGGTGGCCAGCAAAACGGTCAAAGCAGATACCCTCATCACACTCTCCTTCGTTCGAGGCGTGTCGCGGGGCATGCGACGCTGTCTTGATATGGGACGTTCTAATATGGGACAGGGTTCCAATCGAGCGGCAATTGAAGCGTTGGTTAATTTCCCCGGTTCCTGCCTGTATACGCCAACACGCCCTTAAGACTTGGCGGTGCAAAATTCCCGGACTTGCGGGGATTTCATGGCAGCAGACAGCCCGACCTGGGTGACAGACATCAATGCAGCAGAGGAGCGGGAGCACCGCATCCAGCTGGCATTGCTGCGCGGTGTCGTTGAAAATCTGAAGGCCAACCGCGCTGTCGTGCCGGTGTTCGGCATCGCCATCGCCGCGATGTTCCCCCAATGGGTCGATATCCGCATCCTGGCCGCCTGGTATTTCCAGATGCTGCTGGGCTTCATTCCCCAGCTGGTGGCGCTGGCGAAATTTCCCGCCGGCGTGATGACCGGCGATGAAGTCAAAGCCTGGTCGCGGCGGATTACCGCCGCCAACATTTTCTTCATCGCCAACTGGTCGTCCCTGGGGCTTTGGTTTTGCGTTACCGGCTCCAACTCCAATCACCTGCTGATCGAACTGATCGTGGCGGCCTGCATGGCGGCGCATGCCGCCACCACCGGCGCCTGCCGCGCCATCTCGCGGGCCGCGCTGGCGGTGTACTTGCTGGCGATGGTGGTGGTGCCGTTGCAGGGTCTGTTCAATACGGAAACCTTTGCCCGCTCGCTGGTGATACTGGCGCTGGCGCCTTTGTATGTCGTGTTCACCGGCTTCATCGCCCATCGCAACCATGCGCGCGCGCGCAAGTCCGTGGTGCTGGCGCAGGAGCGTGATTCGCTGCTGGCCGAACTGGTGATGGCCAAGCTGGAATCGGACCGCGGCCGCGAACAGGCCGAGGCCGCCAGCCTGGCCAAGTCGCAATTCCTGGCCAATATGAGCCATGAGCTGCGCACGCCCCTGAACGCCATCCTGGGCTTTTCGGAAATGATCGCCAGCCGCATCTTTGAAAAGGACGCGGAGCGCAACATCGAATATGCCCAGCTGATCAATTCTTCAGGCAAGCATCTTCTGGCGCTGATCAACGACATCCTGGACCTGGCCAAGATCGAGGCCGGCCGCTGGAAGCTGGAAGAAGCCGAACTGGATATTCACCGCGTCGCCGAAGACGCCCTGCAATTCGTGGCCTGGCGTACCAAGGCCAGCAACGCCACGCTGGTCAATGCCATCGATCCGGCGCTGGAGCTGATCTATGGCGATGAACGCGCCATAAAGCAGATCCTGCTCAATCTTCTGTCCAACGCCATCAAGTTCACGCCCGAGCATGGCACCGTCACCGCCTTTGCCCGCCGCCATGAGGATGGCGGCATGCTGCTGGGCGTGATGGACACCGGTGTGGGCATTGCGGCCGAGGACCAGGCCGCGGTGTTCGACAGCTTCGGCCAAGGGCGCCATGACGTGGCGCTGGTGGACAAGGGCACCGGCCTGGGCCTTGCCATCGTCAAGGGACTGGTGGAAGCCCATGGCGGGCGGATCGACCTGGAAAGCCAGGTCGGCAAGGGTACCCGCGTCACCGTGCATCTGCCCAAGGTCCGGGTACGGTCGCGCAGCGCTGAAGTCGAAGCCGCCTAAGCGGTTTTCATCAGGTTATCGACCGCCGTCTTCACCACCTCGTCCGGGCGGCGGGTCAAAGCATGGACGAAAGCCAGCTTCTCGATCGCCTTGGGCGAGAGCAGGAAAGGATACAGATCGGTCAGCCCCATGCTGCGGTTCATGCTGTTGGTGGCAAACTCGATCGGCAGCCAGGCTTCGATGAGCGTGTCCCAGCGCCGCGTCCGGTAAGGATCAAAATCGATCGCCGCTTCGATATGGCCGCGCGCGGCACGCGGCTTGACCTTCAGCCCGAAGGCGCCCGCCGTTTCCAGCGTATCGACGATGTGCAGGTAATGGGCCCAGGTTTCGGCGAAATCCTCCCAGGGATGCATGGTGGCGTACATGCTGATGTAGTTTTCCCGCCAGTCCACGGGCGGTCCGTCGTTATAGTGACGTTGCAGCGCCTGGTCGTAATCCTGGCGGTCATCTCCAAACAGGGCGCGAAATGCATTCAGCATCGGCTCGTTGGTCGCCACCAGCCGATCCCAGAAATAATGGCCGCTTTCATGGCGGAAGTGCCCCAGCAAGGTGCGATAGGGCTCGCCCATCTCGCTGCGCACTTTTTCGCGCACCACATCGTCCGCTTCACGCACCGCCAATGTGATCAGGCCATTGTCGTGGCCGGTCATCACGCCCTGGGCGTGGGTTTCGGGCGGATCGGACAGGAAGTCGAACGCCAGGCCATGCTCGGGATCGTCCGTGCGGTTTTCCAGCGGCAGGCCCAGCCGCAGCAGGGAATAAAACAGCCGGTGCTTGGCGGTCTCGATCTTGCGCCAGAGCACGTCGTTGCCCGGCACGGTCAGGTCGGGGACGGTGCGGTTGTGGCGGCAGGCGGCACAGAACCCGACGGGATCGTCGGCCGGCACCATCCAGTTGCACATGCCCGCATCGTAGTTCAGGCAGAATTTGTAGGCCTTGTCCGGCGCCGCCAGCACCGTCCAGCCATTTTCGGCGGGATCCAGAGCTGAAATCTCAGTTAAATCAGTGAGATAGCCCAGTCCGCGACCACAGTTCTCGCACAGGACATTTTCGAAATAGAGGAGCTGGCCGCAGCCCTGGCAGCTGAACAATTTCATGGGGGATTTCCGGGTTCGACCTCACGGAAACGCCCGTTTTTTAACGACGTTCCGGAATAATCGGGCTGCGGCGCGGCGGCTTGTAGCCGCATCTTCGCAGTTGCGGCATAGTCGTTTTCCAAGGATTTCCCATGAGCATTCAGGCCGCCCTTCGCCACGTCACCCGCTACCGGTACGACCGGCAAATCACCTTGGGTGCGCAAACCATACGCCTGCGGCCTGCCCCACACACCCGCGCCAAGGTCACCGCCTATTCGCTGAAGATCGAGCCGGAAGGCCATTTCCTGAACTGGCAGCAGGACCCCCAGTCCAACTGGCTGGCCCGCGTGGTGTTCCCGGAAAAGACCGACCACTTCACTGTGCAAGTCGACATGACCGTCGACATGGAAGTGATCAATCCCTTCGACTTCTTCCTGGAGCCGGACGCGGAGAATTTTCCATTCCAATATTCGGCCGAGCAGAAAGCGGAGCTTGAGCCCTATCTGGCGACCGGCGATTTCGGCCCCACTTTTGAGCGCTACCTTGCCGCGATCCCGCGCGATCGCAAGCACACGACCAATTTTGTTTTCGACCTCAATGCCCAGATTGCGCGCGACGTTGGCTATACCATCCGCATGGAGCCTGGCATCCAGACGCCGGAAGATACGCTGTGCAAGGCGACCGGTTCGTGCCGCGACAGCGCCTGGCTGCTGGTCAACCTGCTGCGGCGCCTGGGCCTGGCGGCGCGCTTTACCAGCGGCTACCTGATCCAGCTGAAGCCGGATGTGAAATCCCTGGATGGTCCGTCAGGCACGGACAAGGATTTCACCGATCTGCATGCCTGGTGCGAAGTCTACCTGCCCGGCGCCGGCTGGGTGGGGCTTGATCCCACTTCGGGCCTGTTCGCCGGCGAAGGCCACATCCCGCTGGCCTGCGCCGCCAATCCCACGCAGGCCGCCCCGATCTCCGGCGCTGTCGAAAAATCCGAAGTGCTGTTCGACTTCGACATGAGTGTCACGCGGGTCAAGGAACCGCCGCGCGTCACCAAGCCCTATACCGACGAGCAATGGGCCCAGATCGAAAAGCTGGGCGATGCCGTCGACCTGGTTTTGAAGAACCATGACGTGCGCCTGACCATGGGCGGCGAGCCGACCTTTGTGTCCATCGACGACCGCAGCGGCGCCGAATGGCATACCGCCGCCGTCGGTCCCACCAAGCGTGCGCTGGCCGATACCCTGATCCGCCGTTTGCGCGAACGCTTCGCGCCGGGCGGTTTGCTGCATTACGGCCAGGGCAAATGGTATCCGGGCGAATCCCTGCCGCGCTGGGCCTTTGCGCTGTACTGGCGCACCGATGGCGTGCCGATGTGGAAGAACCCCGCGCGCATCGCCGCCGAGGGCGAAGACCATCAGCCGACGCTTGCCGACGCCAATGCGCTGATTGCCGCCATCGGCCAATCGCTGGGTTTGGACAGCAGCTATGTCATCCCCGCTTACGAGGATTTCTGGCACCACCTGGCGCAGGAACGGCAGCTGGCCGCCAATGTCACGCCCAGCGATTCCAAGCTGGACGATCCGGAATTGCGCGCCCGGCTGGCGCGGGTGTTTGAACGCGGCCTGTCACAGGCCGTGGGCTATGTGCTGCCGGTGGAAAAAGGCATTTACCGCTGGCTGAGCGAGCATTGGACCACGCGCAGCGGACACCTGTTCCTGTTGCCGGGCGATAGCGCCATCGGCTTCCGCCTGCCGCTGAATGCGCTGCCTTATGTGCCGCCGCATGCGCGCAGCTTCGTGCCGCCGCCCGACCCCTTTGCGCCGCTGCCGCCACTGGAACAGCCGGACAAATCCGGCCAGGGCTACACCAACGGCCATAGCAAGAACCTGGAATTCCAGGCGCCCTTCCGCCCGGTGAATGCGGGTGCGGTGGCGCTGGCCAGCGAGCCGGTGGTGCGCACCGCCCTGACGGTGGAGCCGCGCGAAGGCCGCCTGTGCGTGTTCATGCCGCCCTTGCCCACCGCCGGAGATTATTTCTCGCTGTTGTCGGTGGTCGAGGATTGCGCCGAACGATTGAAGCTGTCGGTGCATATCGAAGGCTATCCGCCGCCTTACGATCCGCGCATCAATGTCATCAAGGTCACGCCCGATCCGGGTGTCATCGAAGTGAACATCCATCCTGCCAAGAACTGGCGCGAACAGGTGGACATCACCAAGGGCCTGTACGAAGAAGCGGCGGCCTGCCGCCTTTCGACCGAGAAATTCCTGCTGGATGGCCGCCACACCGGCACCGGCGGCGGCAATCACATCGTGGTGGGCGCGCAGACGCCGCCCGACAGCCCCTTCCTGCGCCGCCCCGACATGCTGAAAAGCATCATCGCCTATTGGCAGAACCATCCTTCGCTGTCCTATTTGTTCTCGGGCATGTTCATCGGCCCCACCAGCCAGGCGCCGCGCATCGATGAAGGGCGTCACGATTCCTTGTACGAGCTGGAAATCGCCTTCAGCGAAATCCCCTCGCGCGCGGCCGCCAACATTCCGCCCTGGCTGGTGGACCGGGTGTTCCGCAACCTATTGGCTGATTCCACCGGAAACACCCATCGCACCGAAATCTGCATCGACAAGCTGTATTCGCCCGATGGTCCCACCGGACGCTTGGGCCTGGTGGAATTCCGCGGCTTTGAAATGCCGCCGCATGCAGAAATGAGCCTGGCGCAATCGCTGCTGCTGCGCGCCCTGATCGCGCGCTTCTGGCGCGAACCGTATCGTTCAAACCTGGTGCGCTGGGGCACCGGCCTGCATGACCGTTTCATGCTGCCGCATTTTGCCTGGGCGGACCTGGCCGATGTCGTGGCCGACATGAACGATCATGGCTTTGGCTTCGACGTGGAGTGGTTCCGGCCGCATTGGGACTTCCGCTTCCCCAAGATCGGCGCTGTCCAGTACGAAGGCGTCAGCCTGGAATTGCGCAATGCGCTGGAGCCTTGGAACGTGATGGCCGAGGAAGGCACCGCCGGCGGCACCGTCCGCTTTGTGGATTCCTCGGTGGAGCGGCTGGAAGTCAAAGTGGCAGGCCTGACCCAGGGCCGCCACCAGGTGCTGGTCAATGGCCGCGCCCTGCCCCTGCGCTCGACCGCCCAGGGCGAGGCCGTGGCGGGCCTGCGCTTCAAGGCCTGGCAGCCGGCCCATGGCCTGCACCCCACCATCCCGGCCCATGGCCCCCTGGTCATCGAAATCTGGGACAGCTGGCGCAGGCGCTCGATCGGCGGTTGCACCTATCATGTCGCCCATCCGGGCGGCCGCAATTTCGAGATCTTCCCGGTCAATGCCAACGAGGCGGAGGGCCGCCGCCTGGCGCGCTTCGAGCCGTTCGGTTTCACCGGCGGGGTGTTCGACATTTCACAGGCGCAACCCAATCCCGATTTCCCCTATACTCTCGACCTGCGGCGGTGAAAATGACCGCTGGGGAATCCTGAGTCGCCGAGGCGCGTGTTTTAAGTGTCGGAAGTCGCCGAACGCATAAGCCCGATCGCGTCACGCTTTGACGAGCTGCGTGATGGCGACGGAACGGTCAGGCCGCACTGGCGAGATTTCGCCCGCACCCTGTCCCAGCTGTCGCCGGAAGAATTCGCCCGCCGCCAGGCATCGGCCCGCGCCACGGTCCAGGACAATGGCGTCACCTATAACGTCTATGACGATCGCGGCGGCCAGGCGCGGCCCTGGCAGCTGGACATCGTGCCCTTCATCCTGTCGTCCAATGACTGGAAGGCGATCGAGGCGGCGGTCATCCAGCGCGCCATGCTGGCCGACATGATCCTGCGCGATGTCTATGGCCCCCAGCAGCTGATCCGCGAAAATGTGCTGCCCGCCCATCTGGTCACCGGCCATCCGCAATTCCTTCGCCCCTTGTGCGGGGCAACGCCGGCGGGCGGCACCCATGTGCACCTGTATTCCGCCGACCTGGCGCGCGGCCCCGATGGCGCCTGGAAAGTCATGGCGTCCCGCGCCGATGCGCCGGGCGGGTTGGGCTATGCGCTGGAAAACCGGCTTGTGGTGTCCCAGACCTTTCCCGAAAGCTTCGGCGACATGCGGGTGGCGCGCCTGGCCGCATTTTTCAATGCGTACAAGGAAAGCATCCTGGACCTGGGCGCCTCGCGCCGTGACCGCGCCGTGCTGCTGACACCGGGCCCCTACAACGAAGCCTATTTCGAGCATGTGTATCTGGCGCATTACCTGGGCCTGACCCTGGTGCAGGGCGATGACCTGGCGGTGCGCGACGGGGAAGTATTCCTGAAAACCCTGACCGGGCTGGAGCGCGTCTCCGCCATCTTCCGCCGCGTCGACTCCGATTTTTGCGATCCCCTGGAATTTCGCGGCGACAGCGCGCTGGGCGTGCCGGGCCTGACCGAGGCGGTGCGCGCCGGCGGCGTGGTGCTGGCCAATGCGCTGGGCGGCGGCGTCATCAGATCGCCGGCGATGGATGCATACCTGCCCAACATCAGCCGCGCGCTTTTGGGCGAAGACCTGAAAATTCCCGACATCGCCACCATCTGGTGCGGCACGGACTGGGGCCGCAAGGAAGCCCTGGCGCGGATCGACACGTCCATCCTGCGCGATGCTTTCGATGCCCGCCCGCTATTCTCGCGCAAGTCCAGCGCCCGGCTGGGCGGCGACATGAGCGCCGAAGAGCGCGAACGCGCCACCGCCAGGTTGAAGCATCGCGGCGAGACCATGGTGCTGCAGGAAATCTCGCCCCTGGGCGTGGCGCCGGTTTTCGAACAGGGCAAGTTCGGCGCCAAGCCGGTGTCCTTGCGCGTGTTCGCCGCCTGGACGCCCAGCGGCTGGGTGGTGATGCCTGGCGGGCTGACCCGCGTGGCCGCCGACGACACGGTGCGGGCGCTGTCCATGCAATCGGGCGCGTCCAGCAAGGATGCCTGGGTGATTTCGCCCACCCCGGTGGACCAGTTCAGCCTTCTGGGCAATGGCGGGCGCACGCTCGAGATCAAGCGCCATGGTGAATCGGCCCCGTCACGCGCCATGGACAATTTGTTCTGGCTGGGCCGCTATGCCGAGCGCACCGAGAATTTCGTGCGCATCCTTCGCGCGGTGACCGCGCGGGTCAGCGACGAGCCCGCCGCCGCCCTGGATGTGGCACGCAAGCTCCTGATCCCGTTCAGCCAGGCCAGCGATTCCCCCATCGAGGAAATTGCCGGCGAAGCCGAGCTGGCCGAAGAACTGCAGCTTCTGATCTACAGCCCGCGCCACTCCAGAGGCCTGCAACGGCTGCTGTCACGCGTCGAACAGACCGCATGGTCGGTGCGCGACCGCCTGTCGCTGGACACCTGGCGCACCATTCATGCCCTGACGGTGGCCGATTCGCATCCGCCGCTGGATGAATCCTTTGATGCGCCAAGCGCGCGCTTCTATCTGGACGCGCTGGTGCGCCGCGCCGCGGCCCTGTCGGGCCTGTCGGCAGAGAACATGACCCGCGGCCCCAACTGGCTGTTCATGGAACTGGGCCGCCGGCTGGAGCGTGGACATCACCTGGCCTGGCTGGTGCGCCAGACCGTGGCGAACGCCGATGCCCGCGAAACCGAGCATATGCGGATCGTGCTGGAAATCGCCGACAGCGCCATGACCTACCGTTCGCGCTATCTCAATGTCTTCCAGCTGGTCCCCTTCGTGGACTTGCTGCTGCTGGACGAGAACAATCCCCGCTCCTGCGCCTTCCAGCTGGCGGCGATCGAAAGCCACCTGCGCGAGCTGCCGCGCATTACGCTGGCCCAGCGCAGCGACGTGCCGCGCACCATCGCCCATGAGATGCGCAGCGCCACCGCCAACGCCAATCCGGCGCGGCTGGCCTTTTGCGAAGCCGGCGCACGGCCCGGCCTGATCGAACTGACCGACGGCATCAGCTTCAGCGCCGCGGAACTGTCCGACGCCATCGCCGATGCCTATTTCCAGCACGCCAGCCGCAGCCGTACCGGCTCCGGCCCGTTCGTGGAGGCGTGATGGAATATTTCGTCCGCCACCGCACCACCTACCGCTATCTGCAGGATGTTTCCCATTCCTGGCATCTGGCGCATTTGCGCCCGCGCACCACGCCGCTGCAATCGGTGCATGACAGCAGCATCACCCTGAGCCTGGAGCCCGCCAGCCGGGCGGCGCGCGAGGATTACTTTCAAAATCCCACCGAGCTTTTTTCCATCGACCGGCCGCACACCCATCTGGAAGTGCTGGCGGAAAGCCGGGTGACCGTGAAGCCCGCGCCGGAACGCGCCTCGCGTGACAGCCTGCCGTGGGAAGAGGTCCGCGCGCGGCTGGAAAATCCGCAGGACGACGAAGAGCGCGACGCGGTCCAGTACCTGTTCGATTCGCCCATGACCAAATTCCAGAGCGACATTGGCGCCTATGGCGCGGTGAGCTTTCCTGCCCATCGGCCGGTGCTGGCGGGCGCCATCGAACTGATGAACCGCATCCACAAGGATTTCCGCTACGACACCACCGTGACCGACGTCACCACGCCGGTGGACGAGGTGTTCGAACTGCGGGCAGGCGTCTGCCAGGACCTGGCGCATGTTGGCATCGCGGCGATGCGGTCCATGGGCCTGCCGGCGCGCTATGTCTCCGGCTATTTGCTGACCGAGCCGCCGCCGGGCAAGCCCCGTCTTTTGGGCGCCGATGCCAGCCATGCCTGGTTCTCGGTCTGGGCGCCGCCTTTCGGCTGGGTGGACCTGGATCCCACCAACAATATCCTGGTGGGCGAAAGCCATGTGACATCGTCCTGGGGACGCGATTATGGCGATGTCGCGCCGGTGGCCGGAATCATCCTGGGCGGCCACGACCATGTGGTCGAAGTGGGCGTGGACGTGATCCCGGTGGACCCGGACAGTCCCGAGCTTCCGCACATCGGCCCGGAGCGAACCGTCAGCTAGCGCGGGCAGCTCAGGCCCAGCACCTGTTCGAAACGATCCTTCAGCGACACCATCTCGATCTCGCCCAGCTTGCCCGGCTTCACGCCCGGCCCCGCCAGGGCATAGATGCTGTGATAGTCGGGCCGCGTGGGCCAGAAACCATGCGTGCCTGCATTTTTCGATTCGGTATGCGCAGGACCGGTGGTGGCATTGCCGAACACGACATGCGGCGCCGGTTCGAAAGCCGCCAGGCTGTCCTTGCCGGAAAAGCGCAGCAGCTCGTCATGCGGCACTTCGCGGCCGACATCGCCCTTGCCGCTCTGTCCGCGCAACCAGTCGGCCATCTTCGGATCATCGGTGCGCACCAGACCTGCGGCGATCTCCATCTCGCCCGCGGCGCCCGCCATGGCCTTGAGGTTGGCGACATGATCGATCCGTTCGAAACCGTGATCGGATACCAGCGCCACGTCGTAGCCCTTGGGCAAAGCTTTCAAAATGTCGCCGATCAGTTCGTCCGATCTTTCCGCCACCGCATTGGCGGCCGGCGTGAAGGGACCTTCTTCATGCGCTTCCGAATCCAGTTCCGCCAGGTGCAGCAGCACCAGGTCGGGTTGCTTGTTCTGCAGCAGATAGATGGTGGCCAAGGTGCGGGTGCGGTCATCCAGCCAGCGATACGCAAAGGAAGGACGGCTGCGGGTGATCTCCGCCACCAGGCCGGGCGTGCCGTAGCGATCCACGCTGGCCAGGTCCGAAGAGTCGCCGTTGCGCTTGGCATAGGCCTCCGGCAGGTTCCAGGTGAGATCGGCATTCACCGTCACCGGCCAATTGATACCCGCGGCGGTGAGCCCGGCAGCGCGTGCGCATTGCAGAAGGCCAGGCACCTTGATCTTGGACGCCGACCAATAGCTTTGCGTGATGTCCAGAGGTCCGCTGGCATTGGCCAATATTCCATGACGGAAGGGCGGCACCCCCGTCAGCATGGACGTATGCGACGGCCATGTCACGGTGGGCCATACCCCGATTACCCCATCGGCCACCTGCGCGCGCGCCAGGAGCTTGCGGATATGGGGCAGCTTGAGGCCCAGCGCGCCGGCGTCCCGCAAATAGCGCCAGTCCATCCCGTCGACCGAAATGACCAGCAGTTTGTGCCTGGCCGCGGCCTGGGCCGGAGCGCACAGCGCGGCCAACATTGCCAGAACCGCCAGATATTTCCGCATGATATGCCCCTTTTGGCACGGACGCTAAGCCAGCTGCACGCGCATGTCCAAGGTTGCCGCTGGCCCCTGCCCGCGATAAAGCCTTGCCATGACCGCCGTCCTTATCATTGCCATCGCACTGGCGTCTTGCGCCGCCACCATGGCCGGCGGCGTGCTGGCGTTGCGGCTGGCGGGCAAACTGCCCTTGGTGATGGGATTTTCCGCCGGCGCGGTGATCGGCGTTGCCTTCTTCGATCTGGCGCCCGAAGCGCTGGAAGCGGGCAAGGACCTTTACACGCCGCGCACCCTGCTGGCGGTCGCGGCGATGGGCTTTTTTCTTTACACCGTGCTGGACCGGCTGGTGGCGCGCCACGACTGCGAAGGCCAGGCCAATCCGGCGCGCGGCATGATCGGCGCGGCCAGTTTTTCCGCGCACAGTATTCTGGACGGCTTCGCCATGGGCGTCGCGTTCCAGGCCAGCCGAGAAATCGGCCTGATCGTGGCGACCGCGGTCCTGGCGCATGATTTCGCTGACGGCCTCAACACCGTGAATGTGGTGACCAAGAACGGCGGCAGCCGCAGCTTTGCCTTACGCTGGCTGGCGGTGGATGCCGTAGCGCCGGTGATTGGTGCAAGCCTCAGCCTGTTGATCGCGACCGGCGCTGGCACCCTGGCGCTGTTGCTGGCGCTGTTCTGCGGCTTCTTCCTGCATATCGGTGCGTCCGGACTTTTGCCCGAAAGTCACCGCGCCTATCCGCGCCCGGCAACAACGGTGGCGACCTTGCTGGGCGCAGGGTTCCTGTACGCGGTTACGGCGCTGGTGCGCTAAATCCCTCTCTCCATGGCCGGGTTCAACCCGGCCATCCAGATGACCGGGCGAAGTGCTTGTTGCCCTGGATGGGCGGGTCAAGCCCGCCCATGGTGAGGAATTACGTTTACTTGATCTCAGTCAGCAGCGGCTTGCCGGCGAACTTGGCGTCGAGGTTGTCGAGCACCAGCTGGCTCATCGCACGCCGCGTTTCATGCGTGGCGCTGCCGACATGGGGCTGCAGCACCACATTGTCCATGGTCTTGAGCGCGTCGGGGATCTGCGGTTCGTTGACGAATACGTCCAGGCCCGCACCGCCGAGCTTGCCGGAGACTAGGGCTTCAACCAGCGCATCTTCATCCACCACCGCACCGCGCGCGACATTGACCAGGATTCCGTTCGGGCCCAGCGCTTCGATCACCGCCTTGCTGACGATCTTGCCCGTCTGGGGCGTGGCAGGGATGATGACGATCAGGAAATCGCTGTTCTTCGCCAGCTCCACCAGGTCGGGATAGTGCTTCCACGGCACATCCTTCACCGGATTGCGGCTGTGATAGGCGACCGTGTTGTTCATCGCCGTGGCGCGCTTGCCGATTTCCTTGCCGATGCGGCCCATGCCCAGAATGCCGACGCGCTTGCCGCTGGCGCGGTTGGCCAAAGGATGTTCGCCCTTCCTGGCCCATTCGCCGCTCCTGGCATAGCGCTCGGTCACCACCAGCTTGCGCGCCGTCATGATCATCAGCGCGATGGCCAGATCGGCGACATCGTCATTCAGCACATCGGGGGTGTTGCAGACCGGAATGCCCTTGGTCCGCGCATATTCCACCGGAATGCCGTCATAGCCGACGCTGGCGGAGGCAATGATCTCCAGCTTGGGCATGCGGTCGATCATTTCGGGCGGCGGGCCGCTGTGCCCATTGGTGACGCAGCCGCGGATGATGCCGCACACCTTGTCGAAGTCCGCCTTGCCGTGAAGCTTATAGCGTGCCTCCAGGTCCTTCTGGACTTCGGGGCGCAAGGGGACAAGCTGCAGAATATCGATCATAAAAACTCTCTCTTACTGGGCTTCCGCCATGGCTTTCATATTGTCCAAGGCTTCGTTGAAGCGCTTGGTGCGCATGGCGCGGTTCTCGATCTTGGCCTGGGTCGTGCCCAGCGGCTCCTGGTCGTAGAACAGCTGGTAGACGATCTTGGTCTGGCGGCCGCGGTCCAGCGGCTCCACCGCCAAGGTGCCGTGATACAGGATGGTCGAAGCCGGCTGGGTGTAGGTGTAGGAATAAGGCGTCGACGCCACCATCACTTCATTGTTGTTGCCGTTCAGCAGCCGGTTGGTGCCGAACGGCGTGCCGGTGACATTGCCGGTGATGACGCAGGTCACTTTCAGCCAGGTGGCGATGGCGCAATAAGGCCCGATCTTGGCCCAGGTCTGGTCCGGGGTGCGGTTGACCACCTTCTCCAACAGGATGGTGGTGTATTCGGCCGCCTGTGCGGCCGGCGTCACGATCAGCGCCGCCGCGATTGCTGCGCTTGCGAGAAGCCCTGTCTTCATCCCCATCTCCCCTTTGCTTTGCGCCCTGTTTATTCCCTGATAAAACGCGATCAGGCCGGGCGCAACAAGACATAAGCGCCCGCCGTTCCCAACGAACGCCAAGGGATGAAGATGCTGCGTTTTGCCGTTCCGGCTCTGGCTGTCCTGTTGGCTGGCGCTGTGTCTGCTGACGCCCGGGAGCTGAAAATCCTCACCGGCGCGGGCATGTCCATGCCGGTGCGCGCCCTGGCCGCCGATTACGGCAAGCGCACGGGCATTGCGGTCACAGTGACCAGCGACACGGCCGGCGGCGTGCAAAAACGCATCGAGGCGGGCGAGAAATTCGATCTGGTGATCGGCACCCAGGCGGTACTGGACACGCTGACCAGGGACGGCAAGGTCGCCGCCGCCCATTCCGACCTGGCCCGGATGGTGGCCGGGATCGGCGCCAGGAAAGGCGCCGCCAAGCCGGCAGTCGCCGACAGCGCCCAGTTCAAGGCCACGTTGCTGGCGGCGAAAAATATTACTTATGTCGATCCCGCCTCGGGCGGCATCACCGGCGTCTTCTTCCTGAGCCAGGCCGACAAGCTGGGCGTGGGCGCGGACGTGCGCGCCAAGGCGGTCCTGCGCCCCAATGGCGAAGGGGTCGCCAAGGCCGTGGCGGCGGGCGACGCGCAATATGGCGTCACGTTGATCAGCGAAATGCTGCCCAATCCGGGGGTGACGGTGTGGCCGCTGCCGGATGATCTGCAAATGACCACCATCTATACCGCTGCGCTTGCCAACGATGCGCAGAACGCAATGGACGCTGAGGCGATGCTGGACGACCTTCGCGGACCCAGGGGACAGGAAGCCAGTATCAAGGCCGGGCTGAAACCGGTTTCGCATTAATCAGGAGACGACCATGGATCGCCGCAAATTCTTTTCTGTCACCGGGGCCGGCGCTGCCGCCGTTGCCGCCGGGGGCATGCCCGCCGCCACCGAAGCCGCGCCCAAGAAAGCCGCCGGCAAGCTGCCGCCGCTGAAGGCGCGCCTGGGCCACCAGTTCGGCGCCCTGACCGACCGCACCGCCGCCTGGGTGGCGCGGTTCGGCGTGGACGCCATCTGCACCAGCCCCAAAGTGGCCGATCCCACGCGCCTGTATCCCACCGTCGATGAAATGAAGGTGATGCTGGACATCGCCGACAAGCACAAGGTGAAGGTGGAATTGGTGGACAGCGTGCTGCTGACCTCATCGCTGATCGACCGGGAAAAGAATCCCGGCATCATGCTGGCCAAGGAGCCGGAACGGGCGCGCGAGATCGAAGCCTTCCAGAACCATATCCGCACCTGCGCCGCCACCGGCATCCGCACCCTGAAGTACAACATGTCCATCCTGGGCGTGGTGCGGTCCGGCGAAGTGCCGGGGCGCGGCGACACCGTCTACAACAAGTGGAATTTCGCCGAAGCCCAGGCCAAGAACCCGCCGCTGACCCGCGCCGGCGTGGTCAACGAAGACGCCTTCTGGGAGCGCATCCATTACTTCCTGGATCACATCGTGCCGGTGGCGAATGAGTACAAGGTGCGCATCGCCTGCCATCCCAACGATCCGGGCATGCCGCCCGAAGGTTATCGCGGCATTCACACCGTGCTGGGCACCATCGACGGCCTCAAGAAGTTCGTCACCTACAAGGAAAGCCCCTATCACGGGCTGAACTTCTGCCAGGGCACCGTGTCGGAAGACCTGGAAAATCCGAACGAGGAAATCGGCGATGTGATCCGCTGGTTCGGCAGCCGCAAGAAAATCTTCAACGTCCACTTCCGCAACATCAAGGGCCATCGCAGCGACTTCATCGCCGAGATGTTCCCCGATGAAGGCGATGTCGATTTCGTCAAGGCGCTGAAGGTCTACCGCGAAGTCGGATACGAAGATCTGCTGATGCCGGACCATGCCCCCAAGGTGGTGGGCGACGGGGCCGAATGGGGCACCAACGAAAACTTCGCCTTCGAGTTCGGTTACATCCGCGGCCTGATCCAGGCCGAGCAGCATGTGATCTGATCCCGGTCTTCCTGCGTTGAAAGAGCGCCGACATCGTGCGGCGCTCTTTTTTTGTCTGCGATTCGCGCCAAATCCGTTCATCTAGATGAACCTCAGATGAATGGCGTGAAACCCGTTCAGCTACATGAACCGCAGATGAATGGTTTGATGAACGACGCGTGCCATTTGGCACCGATAAAATGGGCATTTCTCGCGTTCCGCGCAGTTTCTGTTGATATGTAAAGGACTCGTTTGCCGGTTTGCGTTGGCGCGCTTGAAAAGAATTTTAATCGGCGCAGCCTGTCTCTCACGAGCGCGGCGTGGGGCTGGGCTCTTCTGAAACAGAGATGATCATGTCGGGGATCGCGAGGGCCGCGCTGGCCGCCGCATTGCTGAACTGCGGCTTGTTGACTGCTTCGGCGGACGAAACTTCAAACGGACAATGGCTGAAGGACGGGGCCTGTGCGCTGTACAGCGCAGGCGCCGGCAGCGGCGACACGGTGAGCTGGACCGGGGCCTGCGTTGACGGTTACGCCGAAGGACTTGGCACCGCCACCTTCACCCATGACGGCCAGACCCAAAGCTTCACCGCCAACTTCAAACGCGGCGTCATCCCCGATGGCCATGTCATCACCCGCTGGGGGGCGGGCTGGAGCTATGACGGCGACACCGTGGGCGGGCGCTTCCAGGGCCCCGGCATCCTGACCACCGATGCGGCGGACCGCTTTGAAGGCCAGTGGCAGGACGGCAAGATGAATGGCTTCGGCCTTCTGCGCCGCGCCAATGGCGAGCGTTATGCCGGCGACTGGAAAGACGACAAGCCCAACGGCCTGGGCGAATTGTTTCATGCCGATGGCAGCAAGCTGGCCGGCACCTTCGCCGAGGGCAAGCTGGTGCAGGCCATCGCCGATGCCAAGCCGGTGGCGGCGAAACTTGTTGCCGACCCTTCCAAGGTCCCGTTCGGGGGCGTGGCGGGCAAAACCCTGACCGGGGTGGATGGCTCGTCCATCGCCCTGAACCTGATCGAGGGCGGGATGGAATTGCAGGTGGTGCCCGCCGAAGGCACCGCGCGCAAGACCACCTTCACCTTCATGACCGACCGCATGGGCACGGTAGTGGAAGACAGCGACGCCACCCAGGCCGGCTCCAGCGTCACCGGCTTTTTCCGCCTGACCGGCAAGGGCGTGGAAATCCGCTATTCCGACGGCCGTTCCGCCATGCTGGCCGCCAGCCAGGACGGCGGCGTGCAGATGGCGCTGGATGGTGATGCGGGACCGTCCTGCCGCGCTTGGTATCCGGCCGGCCATGCCTTCAGCGACGGCGAAAAGAAAGCGGCGCTGAATGCTTATGCCAGCAGGCTGGGACTGCCGGTGGCAGCCAGTGAAAGCAGCGCGGGCTGTTCGCCTGCGCCCAAGCCGCAGGCGGCGAATGTTCCCCCGCCCGGTGCGATCACGCCACCCGTGGCATCGGCAACGCCTGCACCCGTGCCGGCGGCGAAGACCAAGGCGGAACGCCGCGCCAGCGCGAAAGCCCCGGCACGCGCGGCCAAGGCATCCTATCGCATTGGCGACTACCAGCCCAAAAACCTGGCACAGGTGGCGGTTAAGACATCCGAGGTTCACACCATCGATGCGCCCATCACCGTGCCGACGGTGAGCCCCACCATCGCGATGGCCGCGGCGCCCGCGCCTTCCAGCGACAAGAACGACGCCGGCAAATGCCTGAAGGTGGACAGTGATGGCAGCCACTGGGGCTTCCGCAATGCCTGCGGCTTTGCGGTCCAGTTCGCCTATTGCATGGCGGGCGGCGGCGACAACCTCATCGCCTGTGGCAGCAGCAAAGCCGTCGTCACCAGCGCCACGGGCAGCGTGGCGCCGGGCGGTTTCGGCGCGCTGATGCCGGACCTTAGCCTGAAGGACAAGGACGCCACCCACAGCTTCCGCTGGATCGCCTGTGGCGGCGGTGCGGGCGAAGTCGTGCCGCACCTGGACACTATCGAACCCCCGACCGGGCGCTGCGAACGCACCCGCACCGCTTCCAACTGAAGGAACTAGACCATGTGGAAAACCGCTTCCGCCACCATCGCCCTGCTTGCCCTCGCTAATCCCGCCCTCGCCGCCAGCTGCGCTTCGCCCACCGATGCCGCCGCCCTCAAGACGGCGGTGATGCAGCAGGAGCTGATGGTTGCTGCCCTGCAATGCCGCGAGGCCGCCGCCTATAACCGCTTTGTCATCGCCTATCGCAGCGAGCTGCAATCCTCCGACGCATCCTTGAAGGCCTTCTTCGTGCGGCGCGGGGGCGAACATGGCGAATCCGGCTATGACACCTTCAAGACCAAGGCCGCCAACCTGTCGGCGCTGGAACAGGCACGCGACGCAAAGGCCTTCTGCGCTGATGCTCATGCCCTGTTCACCGCCGCCCTGGCCCATCGCGGCAGCCTGATGAGCTTTGTCGATGCCAAGTCTGGCGATACCGGGCTGGGCAATATCTGCGTGGAATCGCGGCCCGTGATGGCCAAGGCCGATGTAAAGCCGCAGAAGGCGCCAGTCGTGGTGGCCGCCGCCACAAAACCGGTGGCGGCGATCAAGGTCGCTGATGCCCGACCGACAGAAGTGGCGATAGGCGGAGTGCCGTCGCACAGCGCGCCCGCCATCCCCTATCGCAGCGAAGAGCGCGCCGCGCCGCCACCGGATCAGCCAACCGAGGCGCGTGACCGGGATATTGAGCGCGAAGACGTTGCGCGCGAAGACGATGTGGAGGATGCCGCCCCCGCTTACGCCACCGACGTGGATGAAGCTCCCCCGCCGCCGCGCCCGCGCTACTACCAGATCCGCCAGCGCGACTATGACGACCGCGATTACTATCCGCAGCGCTCCTACGGCCCGCCGCCCGGCTGGCGGGAACAGGCCTGGCGCGACTATCCGGCGCCCAGCTATGCGTACCGGCCGCGCGATCCATATTACCGGTGGTAGCGGAGCGACCGATGACACGAAGCAGCTGTGAAACAGCCGCGCAGTGCCGTCCGGCGCGACCATTAGAGAATTATTCGACGCGTTCCAGCTTGCCGATCATCAGTATGTAAGCCAGCGCGCCCATCACCGCGACCACGGCGATATAGGTCAGGCCGGGCGCGAAATTGCCGCCCTGGGCCAGGTAGCCGATCACCAGCGGCGTGGTGATGCCGGACAGGTTGGAAATGAAGTTGAAGGTGCCGCCCGTCAGCCCGATCAGCTGGCGCGGCGCCACGCTGGAGATCAGCGACCAGCCGATGCTGGCCATGCCGTTGCCGAAGAAAGCCAGCGCCATGAAGGCGATCACCAGTTCGGGCGCATCGACGAAGTTCGCGCCCATGATGGTGCTGGACAGCAGCAGGCCGCAGATGATCGGGGTCTTGCGCGCCCAGCCCAGGCTGGCGCCGGCGCGCAGGATGCGGTCGGACACCAGGCCCGAACACAATACGCCCAGGAACGCCGCCAGGAACGGAATCATGGCGTAGAGGCCCGACTTCACAAAGCTGAGATGGCGGAATTCCACCAGGTAGGTGGGAAACCAGGTGAGGAAGAACCACTGGCAGGACGTGACGGCGAACTGGCCGATATAGACGCCCCATAGTTTGCGATACTTGAACACGGTGCCGATATCGGCCCAGCTGAGCTTGCGCCGCACCTTGCGCGATTCCGCGCTGCCCAGATCCACCAGCGCGCCGCCCTGTTCCAGATAGGCAATCTCGGCGGCATTGGCGCGCGACTCGCGCGGCGTGCGATAGGCGGCCAGCCAGAACAGGCCCCAGATCGCCCCGCCCAAGCCGGTGGTGAAGAACACGGCGCGCCAGCCATGGCTGGCCTGCAGCATCAGAAGCAACGGCGTCAGGAAGGCCAAACCAACGAATTGGCCGGAGGTGTAGAAGCCGATGGCCCCTGCGCGTTCGCGGTCGGGAAACCAGCTGGAGACCACCATATTGTTGATGCTGTAGGACGGCGCTTCCAGCGCACCAATCAGCAGGCGGATGGCGATCAACGACACCACCGAGCCGACCACGCCCAGCAAGGCGGTCGCCACCGACCACAGGATCAGGATGGCGGGATAAAAGAAGCGCGGGCCAACCCGGTCGACCAGCCAACCGCCCGGGATCTGGCAGAAAGCGTATGTCCAGCCGAACGCCGACAGGATCCATCCCATATGGATGGTGTCGATGCCCAGTTCCTTGCGCATCAGGGGTGCGGTGATGGAAATGTTGCTGCGGTCCAGGAAGGTGATGACCACGCTGACAAAGATCATCAGCATGACCAGATAGCGCTGGCGGGTGGGCTTTTCGGACAAGGATACGGTTTGTGTCATCTCACCACTCCGCAAAAGATCCGTCTTCATGCCGCCACAGCGGCGGGCGCCAGCGATGGCCTTCGGCTGCGCCGCGCTTCACTGCTTCTTCGTCGACCGTGACACCCAGGCCCGGTCCGGACGGAATCGCGACATAGCCATCGGCATAGGCGAACACATCCGGATTGCTGAGATAGCCGGTCAAATCATTGGGCTTGTTGTAATGGATGCCCAGGCTTTGTTCCTGGATCACCGCGTTATAGCAGACCGCGTCCAGCTGCAGGCACGCCGCCAGCGCGATCGGCCCCAGCGGACAATGCAGCGCCAGGCCCACGTCATAGGCCTCGGCCATCGCCGCGATCTTGCGGGTTTCGGTGATGCCGCCGGCATGCGACGGATCGGGCTGGATGATATCCACCAGCCCGCCGGACAGAATCTTCTTGAAGTCCCAGCGCGAGAACAGCCGTTCACCCAGCGCAATCGGCGTGGCGGTGTGATTGGCGATATCCTTCAGCGCCTCGACATGCTCGCTCAGCACCGGCTCTTCGAGGAACATCAGATGATAGGGATCCAGTTCCTTGGCCAACTGCTTGGCCATGGGCCGGTGAAGGCGGCCATGGAAATCGATGCCGATGCCGAAGTCCGGGCCCATCGCCTCGCGCAGCGCCGCAACACGCTCGATCACCGCATCCAGCTTGGCGTGGCTGTCCAAGAAAGACAGTTCTTCGGTTGCCAGCATCTTGATGGCCGTGAAGCCCTTGGCCGCAACTTCCCTGGCGCCCTTGATCAGATCGGCCGGCCGGTCACCGCCGACCCAGCTATAGACCTTCATCTTCTGGCGCACCGGCCCGCCCAGCAGCGCATGCACCGGCTGGTTCAGCACCTTGCCCTTGATGTCCCACAGCGCCTGGTCGATGCCGGCCAGCGCACTCATGTGAATGGCGCCGCCGCGGTAGAAGCCGCCGCGATACAGCACCGTCCAGTGATCCTCGATCGCCGCCGGGTCCTTGCCGATCAGGGCATCGGCAAGTTCCGCGACACAGGCGGCCACGGTTTCCGCGCGCCCCTCCACCACCGGCTCACCCCAGCCGGTGACGCCATCGTCGGTCTCCACTTTCAGGAACAGCCAGCGCGGCGGCACCACATAGGTGGTGAGTTTGGTGATTTTCATGAAAATATCCGCCCCGCCAGCCTTTTCTCACGCCTTGTGACAGACAGTGACGGCCTTTTCCGCCCCATGCAAGTTGTCGCAGCGGCAAGGCGCGCAGCTTCAATTAGTCCGTCCGCGCCCTATCTTTGCCCCATGAGCCACACCGAGATCGAACTGAAGACCGCCGCCCTTCGCGCCCTGGCCAACCGCTGCCCGTGCTGCGGCAAGGGCAAGCTGATGCGCTCCTACCTCAAGCAGGTGGAGAAATGTTCGGTGTGCGGCGAAAGCTTCGGCCAAATCCGTGCCGACGACGCCGCCCCCTGGCTGACCATCATCCTGGTCGGGCATGTGTTCCTGCCCTTCGCCTTCATGGTGAACCTGGACTGGATGCCGACCTGGGCGGCGATGGTCTCGATGGCGGCGGTGTTCGCAGGCCTGTCGCTGGCCATCCTGCCGCGCGCCAAGATGCTGTTCATCGGCGTGCTGTGGCAGACGCGTGCCCCCGGCTACAAGCCGGTCGAGCTGATCACTTCGCCTGAACCTCTTTGAGGTAGTCGGCGATCAGGGTGCCCTTGTCTTTGGCGATGGGCATCAGGGTCGGATAGAACTGCACGAACGTCGTATCCACCACGCCATGTTCCTGGTGACAGGAATAGCAGTTGGCAGTTGCCGGCATCAGCGAACCTGCCGCCTTGCCATCGGATGAGACAAAGAAGGCCCACTTGCCATTGGGGAAGCGCGCCTCGTCCTTGACGTGGATTTCCAGGTTCATCACGCCTGTCTGGAACTGGCCCGCCTTGCTCAGCATGCCCGCCGATTCCGCCATGCGGTTTTCCTTGATCAGCATGGTCTTGTCCGGCCAGGTGCCGGTCTTCAGAAAACCTTGATAAGCGGCAGGATCGACGAAGACATTGTCCAGCATGTGATGGCCGGGCGTGGCGGTGGTGTTGTAGTTGAGGTCCAGGCTGGAGGTCAGGAACACCCAGCTGCGGTAATCCGCCGGCACCGTCATCTTGTTGTCAGGCGTGTATTCGGGACCCGCGGCCCACACGGCGGCCGGCGCCAGCAGCGCCGCACAAATCAGCTTGCCCAAGTATTTCATGGAACGCCCCTTCGCCCGAAGACGCGCCTAGACTTAACCGATCAACCCAGCTGGCTGCAATCGTTGGTACAGGCGCCCACGGATCCTCCAAGGCAGGCGCAGCCGAAATCTTCCGCCTTGGCGGCCAAAAACCGCGCCAGCGCATCCTTCAAAAGCTGCTGGCGGGTCACACCGGTTTTGACCGCCAGAATGCCCAGCCGCTCATAATCATGCGGCGACATTCGCACTGAACAGGACTTGTCCTTGGCCGGCGGGGGCGGCGGCGCGGCCGGGGCGGTGCGCCCCTCACTACGAAAGACCAGCGGCATGCGCGCCGGTTCGGCCGGCTGACTCGTACCCTGGGTCCAGGGCTGGCCCTCGCCTTTGCGCGCCAGCAGGCTGGCTGTGACAGAGGCAAATTTTCCGCTGCTCATTTGATCCCCCATTGCGGCACATCCGTCGCGCGCCGTCCAAAGACGCGCCGTTCATTGCTGCGTGGCTCCAAAATCACGCGCCGTTCGATGCCCGAACGCCGCTCCGGTCCCTCATAAACCGGCAGTTCGGGCGGCAACTCCACGGCCACTTCCGGGCCTGGCGACAACAGCGCGTTCAGCGCCAGGTGATCCGGCTTGACCTGCGGCAGCAGCGCCGGATCGTGCACGATGCGCGACAGCTTGTCCTGGATGTAAAGCCACAGGTCGCTAATCTCTTTTGCCGATTGCGAGTTGGGCACCACTTCGCCCACGGTGCGGCCATCGATCATGCTGGCGGCGAAATCGACGCGGTGATGAATGGTGACCGGCGCCACCGTGCCATGCTGCGACAGGGCGACCGCGCTTTCCCCGGTGATGCGGGCGCGCGCCGTGGCGGCATTTACGACAAACACCACCGGCTTGCCATGGCGTTCGGCGATGTCGACCGTGGCACCCACCGCGCGCAAGTCATGCGGGCTGGGACGGGTGGGCACGATCACCAGATCGGCATGGGCCACCACGCGCGAAATGGATTGGGTGATGGCGGGCGGTGTATCGATCACCGCGATCTTGATGCCCATGCGGTCCAAACCCGCCAGCGCATCTTCCAGGTCGGGCAGGCCCGCTTTGACAAAATGCGGCGCAGGCGCCTGGCGCGCGTTCCACCAGTGCGCCAGCGAACCTTGCGGATCGGTGTCGATCAACGCGACTTCGCCGGCGCCGGATCGCGATGCCTCCACGGCCAGGTGACCGGACAAGGTGGTCTTGCCAGACCCGCCCTTCTGGGATGCCGCGACGATGGTGTACATGGTGTGCCCCGACAAATGGACGCCAAGCATGCGCCCAGCCCCATTGCACAGGGCTGAAACGGGGAACGGCAATTTGTGTCGAATATGACTTATATTGGCCAGGTTCTGCCCCTATAAACCCCGGCGACACAGGGAGCTTTGCCATGCAAAAGCTGATGATCGCCGCTGTTTCTCTGGGGTTGGCCGCCGCGACAGCCGCGCTGGCGCAGGCGCCCATGCGCACCACATGGGACGGCGTCTTCACCGCCGATCAGGCCGCGCAGGGCAAGGTTCTGTACACCGCCAAATGCGCCATCTGCCATGGTGCCGAAATGAACGGCGCGGAAATGGCCCCGGCCCTGACCGGCGGCGCTTTCCTGGCCAACTGGTCCAACGTGCCGGTGAGCGAGTTCTTCACCCGCATCCACAGCACCATGCCCGCCAATGATCCGGGCAGCCTGTCGGGTCAGGAAACCGCGCTGATCATTTCCTATATTTTGTCGTTCAACCAGTATCCGGCCGGCACTGCGACGTTGCCATCGGACGAAGCCGCGCTGGCCCAGATCAACATCCTGGCGGAAAAGCCGGCGGGAAAATGATCGATTGCGACGTGGTGTTTCACTTGCCACGCCGGCCTCAAGTCGCTGTCGCGCGCGCGGGCTTGCCTTCATTTTTTGGCTGACGCGCGCCCATCAAGGCGGCGCGCTACGCTGACGCTAGCGCCGCCTTCGGGCGCTTGTCATTCGAACGCCCGCGGATCTCGGGCGTTCGAATGGTGCCGCCTGCGTGACTCGAACACGCGACCCCGTCATTACGAATGACGTGCTCTACCGACTGAGCTAAGGCGGCCCGGAGCGACCGCGAACCCGAGCAGAGCGAGGGCCTCGCGGCGCGACCATTTAACAACGGCGCGGGTTTACCCCGCGCGTCCCGGGCGGTCAATCTGGCCCCAAAAGCCTTAAAAAACAGCCCAAAAGACACCAAGGCCGCGCGGTTTCCCGCGCGGCCCTGACGGTATTTCCCGCAAGACCCATAAAACGGTCGTCCGGCCCGTCGCTGCGCTCCGGGCGTTCGCCACTTTCGCAGGTCCACTGGACCGGCTCACGCGCCTATGGAACGCCGCGGCTCACTCCCCGTAGGAAATCCGCCAGATCTTGCCCTTGTTGGAATCGGCCACATACAGCGCCCCGTCCGGGCCCGCCGCCACGCCGACCGGGCGATAGGCCGCGGTCTTTACCTGCTTGGCGTCCGGGCCCACGCCCGCAAAGCCGTCGGCGAACACTTCGGGCGTGCCCGCGCGGCTGCGTTCGAACGGCACGAACATGATGTTGTAGCCGGCATGACCGCCCGGCCGCACGCTGCCATCGGCGCCGCCGCCATGCATGGCCAGGAAGGCGCCGCGGCGATACTTGGCCGGGAACTGCGAGCCCGAATAGAAGGTCAGGTCCAGCACCGCCGGCCGCTGGGGCGCGAAAGCCGCCACGGGCGTTGCGTAGTAATTTTCCGTCGGGCTGGTCTTGCCATCGCCGCCGTAATCGGGCGCCACCAGCCGCACCTTCTTCACGCCGTCATAATAGGTATAGGGCCAGCCCATGTCGGTGCCCTTGGTGATGCGGAACATCTCGTCGGCGATAGCGTCGTCATCTTCCGGCGTCAGCAGCTCGGGCCAGGTCTTGGCGGTGGCGTCGCGGCCATGCCAGGCGCCATACAGCGAGTCGCCGCCGCGCCAGTCCATCGCGCTCATGTTGCGGATGCCGGTGGCGAAGTGATCGCCATCGGCCAGCTTCTGTCCGGTCTTGCGGTCATTGAAGCGCCACACGCCGCCGCGCGTTTCCAAAAGCGGACAGGGCTTGAGGCCTTTGGGCTTGGCGTCCTTTGGATTGGCCGGATCGGGGCAATTGTTGGCGCCGCCGCCGCCATCGATGCCGACGAACAGATCGCCCTGTCCATCCAGTGCGATGGGATGGTTGGTGGCGGTCAGGCCTTCGACGATGGTTTCCGGCGCCGCGGTGGGCACCAATGCGTCGCCCAGTTCAAAACGCACCACGCTGGTGCCGGTGGCGGCATACAGCGCGCCGCGGAAAATCTTGATGCCAGTGCCCTGGTCGATGCCGGGAATATGTTCGGTCTGTACCGGCTTGTGATCGGGACCCAGGCGCAGGGCGATGATGCCGACCGACGGCGCATTCGCGCCATTACGGGTGGAGTCATAAATGTCGTTGCCGCGCAGCGCCATGTGGCGGATCGGGCCAAGATTTTCTGCCACCACCGTGGCGTGAAAGCCCGGCGGCAGGATCAACCCATCCGGCTCGGCCGCCAGCACAGGCGCTGCCGCCATCAAGGCAACTGTCGCAACAGAAATCGACTTGAACATTGGCTTCCCCCGCCATTTTTCGCACGCGAGCCTAACCTGCGGGCGGGGGGTGTCAATTGTCAGTCGCCATAAGCGATGCGCCAGATCCGGCCCTTGTTGGAATCGGCGACATAAAGCGCACCGTCCGGCCCCACCGTGACGCCCACCGGGCGATAGGCCGCCTTGGCGACGCTGCGATCCGACGGGTCGGGACCGGCGAAATTATCGGCAAACACGATGGGCGTGCCGGCGCGGCCGCCCCGGTCGAACGGAACATAGGTGATGTTGTAACCATGATGGCCCTGGGGCACGACTGCGCCCTGCCCGCCGTGCAGCGCCACGAATGCACCGCCGCGCCAGGCATGCGGGAATTTGCTGCCCTGGTAGAACACCATGTCCAAGGGCGCGCCATGACCGGGCAATGCCGCGACCGGTGTGCTGTACCGGATGGTGGGAGAGGCTTTGCCATCGCCGCCATATTCAGGCGCCGTCAGCCGCACCTGGGCCCCATTGTCCCAATAGCTGTAGGGCCAGCCGAAATTGGTGCCGCGGGCGATCTTGTGCATCTCCTCGCCGATGTTTTCGTCTTCGGCAGCGAAGCTGGGAAACAGGTCATGCATGCCGCCCCGGCCGTGCTGAATGGCATAAAGCCCGTCGCCACCGCGCCAGTCCATCGCATCCATGTCGCGCAGGCCGGTGGCCAGCTGGGTGCCGTCGGTCTTGAACGACTGGCCGGTGCGCAGCGTGCTGAACCGCCAGATGCCGCCGCGTCCATCAAGCTCCGGACAGGGCGACAGGCCGGCCTTCGGTGCATCGGGCGCAGTGCAGTTGTTGGTCTGGCCGGGTACCGCCACAAACAGATCGCCGCGGTCGTTCAACGCGATGGCGCGGTTGACCGACGGCTTTTCCGGCATGCCATCCACGATCACGTCCGGCTGGGCCGCCGGCACCAGCTGATCGCCATCGAAGCGGAAGCGATAAATCGTGGTCGGCGTCGCCGCATAAAGCTGGCCGCGCAGGAAACCGATGCCGGTGCCGCCTTCCACCGTACCAAAATGTTCGGTGCGGTCCGCCTTGTGATTGTCGTCCAGGTGCAACGCCACGATGCCGGCGCCTTTCACCCCGCGGGTGGAAGCATAGAGCTGGTGTTCGTTGCGGAACGCCAGATGGCGCAGGCCCTTCAGGCCGTCCGCCACCACGCTGGCATGAAAACCAGGCGGCAGCACAAGGCCGTCAGGCTCGGCCGCCAGCGCGGGCGCGGCGATGAACAACGCCAAGGCGGCGCAGCAATTGCGAATCATGACGATCTCCCCGGTAATTTTTGCGGCGACGCTAGGGCTGGGGCCCACCAGCGTCCATGCGGCTATTTCCCGCGCGGATGAGCGTTGGAATAGGTCACCAGCAGCGCCGCCGTATCCATGGCGGTGTAAACTTGGGTGGTTGACAGTGACGCGTGGCCCAAGAGTTCCTGCACGAACGCAGGTCGCCGCCGCCTTGCAGGATATGGGTGGCGAAGGAATGGCGCAGGGCGTGGGGCGTGGCCTTGTCCGGCAACCCCAGCGCACCGCGCAAACGTTGCATCAGGGCTTGGGCCTCGCGCGGGCTCATGGGCAGTCCGCGCCGCGATAAAAATAATGGCGATGAAGGCGCGCCACTGAACGGAATCTGCGCGGCATAGTCCACCAGCGCCGACGCCACCAAAGGAAGGACCGGAATGCTGCGCTCCTTGCGGCCCTTGCCGACCACGGTCAGCGTTTCGCCCAAGGGAATATCACCGCGCTTGAGACCCAGCGCTTCGGAGATTCGCAGCCCCGCGCCATAAAGAAGCGTCAGCAACGCCGCATCGCGCGCGCCCAACCATTCCACTTTGTGATCGCCCGCTTCAGCAATAGCGCGCTCTGCATCGCCGGGCGACAAGGGACGCGGGAGGCCGCGCTTGACCCGCGGCGTTCGAATGGCGCGGGGGGCGGCGTTCTCCAGCACACCTTCCTTGGCCAGGAACTTGTAGAAGCTGCGCACCGCCGCCAGCGCCCGCTGCACACCGCCGGGGCCAAGCCCTTCCTGGCGGCGCGATGTGATAAAGGCGCGGATATCGGCCTGGCTCAATTTCGCCAGCGTCTTTTGCGTCATCGCCCCGCCGGTATGGCCCGCCTGGAAACCGATGAAGCGCGCCACGTCATCGCCATAAGCGCGCAGGGTGTGCGGCGACGCGCGGCGTTCGTGCGCCAGCGCGGCCAGCCAATTCTTGCGAAGCGTGTCGGCGCTTTCGCTCACTTGATGACGACATTGCCCTTCTTGGCATCGGCGACGAAAGCGGCCAGGCCCTTTTCGGTCAGGGGATGGTTGATCAGCGCCTTGAAAATCGAGGTCGGCATGGTGCCGACATCGGCGCCGGCCAGCAGGCATTCGCGCACATGGCTGATGCTGCGGATGGACGCGGCCAGGATTTCGGTCTTGAAGCCATAATTGTCGTAGATGGCGCGGATATCGCGGATCAGGCCCATGCCGTCTTCGCCCGCATCATCGACACGGCCGATGAAGGGCGAGATGAAAGTGGCGCCGGCCTTGGCGGCCATCCAGGCCTGCACCGGTGAAAAGCACAGCGTGACATTGACCATGGTGCCATCCTTGGCCAGCGCGGCGCAGGTTTTCAGCCCGTCCCAGGTCAGCGGCACCTTCACGGCGATGTTCTTGGCGATCTTGGTCAGGATCGCCGCTTCCTTCATCATGCCCTCATAATCGGTGGCCAGCACTTCGCCGCTGACGGCGCCCGGCACGATGGAGCAGATCTCCTTCAGCGATTCGACATAGTCCTTGCCGGTCTTGGCAGCCAGGCTGGGATTGGTGGTGACGCCATCCACCAGGCCGCTGGCGGCATATTCACGGATTTCGGCCACATCGGCGGTGTCGAGGAAGATTTTCATGATGGTTCTGCTCTTTTTATTGACCTTGGGGGTGGGCGGCGCGAAGTGTAGCCCAAGATGAGACCCCGCTTAAACCCCACGCCAAGCCCGGAAATACTGCAAAAACCGGTGGCCAAAGCCATTGTTGGCGTGTTGCTGCCGCTGCCGCTGGCGGGCGCCTATGACTACAAGCTGCCGCCCGGAAGTAACGCCGCGCGGGGCGCAATCGTTGCGGCGCCGCTGGGGAACCGCGAAGTTTTGGGCGTGGTGTGGGGCACCGCCGAAGGCACCGTGGGCGACAACCGGTTGAAGGTAGCCGAGCCGCTGGAGGGCGCGCCCGCCCTGCCCGGCAAATTGTGCGACTTCATCGACTGGGTGGCCGATTATACTTTGAACCCGCCGGGCGCGATCCTGGCCATGGCGCTGCGTAGCCGCGGCGCGTTCGAACCCGAAGCCCATCGAACAGCATATGTTAGAGGCAGCGTGACGCCGCCACGCATGTCGGCGGCGCGGTCGCGGACGTTGGAAATCGCCAGCGATGGATTGGCGCGCAGTGTTTCGGGCCTTGCCGAAGACGCCAATGTTTCGCCCGCCGTCGTGCGCGGACTGATTCAGGCGGGCGCGCTGGTCACCACCCAGCTGCCGGAATTTGCACCGTTCAAGCAGCCCGATGCCGGTTTCGCCGCGCCACGGTTGCACGGCGACCAGGTGAATGCCGCCAAGGCGCTGACCGATGCCGTGGCGGCGCGCAAGTTTTCCACCAGCCTGCTGGATGGCGTGACCGGGTCGGGCAAGACCGAAGTCTATTTCGAAGCCGTGGCGGAGGCATTGCGGCAGGAAAAGCAGGTGCTGATCCTGCGGCCGGAAATCGCGCTGACGGCGCAATTCCTGGAACGCTTTGCGGCCCGTTTCGGTGTGCGGCCCGCCGAATGGCACAGCGATCTGTCGCAGAAAGAACGCCGCCGCACCTATCGCGCCGTGATGAACGGCGAGGCCCGCGTGGTGGTGGGTGCGCGTTCGTCCCTGTTCCTGCCCTTCCCCGAACTGGGCCTGGTCATCGTCGATGAAGAACATGAGCAAGCCTTCAAACAGCAGGATGGCGCCATCTATCACGCCCGGGACATGGCGGTGGTACGCGCCCGGATCGAGGATTGCCCGGTGGTGCTGGCCAGCGCCACGCCGTCGCTGGAAAGCTTCGTCAATGCGCAGGGTGGGCGTTATGCGCACCTGAAACTGACCGCGCGGCACGGCGTGGCCGAATTGCCCGAAGTAAAATTGATCGACCTGCGACAGGAACGTGACGGCCCTGACGCCGAACAGAAGGCGCAATGGCTGTCGCCGCCGCTGCGCGCGGCGCTGGAAAAGACGCTTGGGGCCGGCGAACAGGCGATGCTGTTCCTGAATCGCCGGGGCTATGCGCCGCTGACGTTATGCGAAGCCTGCGGCCACAAATTCACCTGCCCGCATTGTTCGGCCTGGCTGGTGGAGCACAAATACAAGCGGCGCATGGCGTGTCACCAATGCGGCTATGAACTGCCCATGCCGTCGGAGTGCCCGCAGTGCCACGAAAGCGGCACCCTGATCGCCTGCGGCCCCGGCGTGGAACGGGTGGCGGAGGAATTCGCGCAATTCTTTCCCGGCGCGCGTTATGCCATCGCCTCGTCTGACACGCTGATGCACACGGGCCCCGGCGAAATGCAGGGGCCGCTACGCCTGTTCGCGAAGGGCGAGATTGATGTGCTGATCGGCACCCAGATCGTGGCCAAAGGCCATCATTTTCCGCAATTGACCCTGGTCGGCGTAGTTGACGCCGACCTGGGCGGCAGTGACGGCGATCTGCGTGCGCGTGAGCGCACATTCCAGTTGCTGCACCAGGTATCGGGCCGTGCTGGCCGTGCCGAAAAGCCAGGACTGGTGCTGCTGCAGACCCGCAATCCCGAAGATGCCGTGATGCAAGCCCTGGCGCGCGGCGACCGCGACGGCTTTTACGAACAGGAGCGCAGTTTCCGCGAAGCCAGCCATTCCCCGCCCTTCGGGCGCCTGGCCGCGCTGGTGATCAGCGGTTATGACGGCGATGCGGTGCGCGATATCGCCCGCCGGCTTGGTAAGGCCGCGCCCAATGCGCGCGATGTGAAAGTGTGGGGCCCGACGCCGGCTTTCTATTCGCTATTGCGCGGCCAGACGCGCGAGCGCCTGCTGGTGCAGGCGGCGAGGGGCGTAGATGTGCAGGCTTATCTGAAGGCATGGCTGGGCACCGTGAAGATACCCGCCGCCGTCCGCGTTGCGGTGGACGTGGATCCAGTAAGCTTCTTCTAAGTTCTATTGTCATGCCCGCGAAAGCGGGCATCCAACTTTGATCAACCGCACTTTGGAAGAAGTTGGATTCCCGCTTACGCGGGAATGACAACTTTAAAGCGTTCGCACGTCCGTGAGATGTCCGGTGACCGCCGCCGCCGCCGCCATCGCCGGCGACACCAGATGCGTGCGGCCGCCGCGGCCCTGGCGGCCCTCGAAGTTGCGGTTGGAGGTGGAGGCGCAGCGTTCGCCTTCCTTCAGCTTGTCGGCGTTCATCGCCAGACACATGGAGCAGCCCGGATCGCGCCATTCAAAGCCGGCTTCGACAAACACCTTGTCCAGGCCTTCTTCCTCGGCCTGTTCCTTCACGAGCCCAGAGCCCGGCACCACGATGGCGTTGACGCCCGCGGCCACCTTCTTGCCCTTGGCGATGGCGGCGGCGGCGCGCAAATCCTCGATGCGGCCATTGGTGCAGGACCCGATGAACACGTGATCCACCTTGATGTCGGTGATCGGCATGTTGGCGGTCAGGCCCATGTAAGCCAGCGCGCGTTCGGCGGCGGCGCGGTGATGTTCTTCCTTCATCGTGGCCGGATCCGGCACTTTCGCCGTGATCGGCAGCGCCTGTTCGGGCGAGGTGCCCCAGGTCACCATCGGCACGATGTCGCGCGCATCCAGCACCACTTCGGCGTCGAACTTCGCATCCGGATCGGAGTGCAGGGTGCGCCAGTATTTCTCAGCCGCTTCCCAATTGCCGCCCTTGGGCGCGCGGGGCTTGCCCTTCACATAATTGAGCGTGGTGTCGTCCACCGCGATCAGGCCGGCACGGGCGCCGCCTTCGATGGTGAGGTTGCACAGGGTCATGCGGCCTTCCATGGTCAGGCCGCGCACCGCTTCACCGGCATATTCGATGACATAGCCGGTGCCGCCGGCGGTGCCGATCTTGGCGATCACGGCCAGTGCGATGTCCTTGGCGGTGACGCCTTCGGGCAGCTTGCCGTTGACGGTAACGCGCATGTTCTTGGACGGCTGGGCGCGCAGGGTCTGGGTCGCCAGCACATGCTCGACTTCCGACGTGCCGATGCCGAATGCCAGCGCGCCGAAGGCGCCATGGGTGGAAGTGTGGCTGTCGCCGCACACGATGGTGGTGCCCGGCAGGGTCCAGCCCTGTTCCGGCCCGATGATGTGCACGATGCCCTGGCGGATATCGTCCATGGCGAAATATTCGACGCCGAAATCCCTGGCATTCTTTTCCAGGGTTTCGACCTGCAGCTTGGATTCCGGCTCGGTGATGCCCTTGTCGCGGTCCTTGGTGGGGACATTGTGGTCGGCGACGGCCAGGGTCAGTTCCGGGCGGCGGACCTTGCGGCCGGCCATGCGCAGGCCTTCGAACGCCTGGGGGCTGGTGACCTCATGCACCAGGTGACGGTCGATATAGATCACGGGGGTTTCGCCGGGGGTGGCGCTCACCAGATGGGCGTCCCAGATCTTGTCGTACAGCGTCTTGGCCATGTGCGTGCTCATAAAGGGTCGTGGAGGCGGCTTACATATAAGCCGGACGGGGTGGGATCAATGCTGCGAAAAATACAGCACCGCCATGATAATCAGGATGGCGACGAATTGGGCTAACACCCTGATTCGCATCAGTTTATTGGACCAAGTGCGGGAGGTGTCGCCCCCCTTCCAGAGGGTATAGAGCCCGGCGCACAGCACCAGGAAGACAAGGCCGACCGCCACCCCGACAAGGACTTTTCCCGTCATCATGGCGGGGTTATCGGCCCGTCACGCCAGAGCGTCAATCTGCTGTTCGGTAAAGTTGCCCGGAACAATCGTCACCGGGATCGCCTGGACCGCGGTGCCGAACATGGAGACCAGGGGCCCCGGACCTTCCTTGGCCGTGCCCGAGGCCAGGACCAGGATGGAAATGTCCTTGTCCTCTTTCAAAAGCGCGGTCAGGCATTCGGTGGTCAGGCCGTAGGGGATCACCAGCTCGGGCAGGATGCCGGACAGCTCATTCACGGTCTTGGCCGCTTCATGCAGCATGGCTTCGGCCTCGGCATGGGCCTCGTCCCGCATGATTTCTTCCACGCCGCGCCATTGCTGGAAGTCGGGCGGGGTGGCGGCGCACATCAGGGTGACGCGGCCGCCGGTGTGCTGGGCGCGGCGGGTGGCAAAGCGCAACGCCACGGCGCATTCGGGCGTCTTGTCGATCACCACCAGGAACTTGCGCGGGCTGCGGGACGGGCTGCTCATGCCCTGATCCTACTGCAGCTTGCGCTTCAGGTCATAGAGGACTTCCAGCGCCTGCTTGGGCGTCAGGGCGTCCGGCTCGATGGTCTTCAAGGCGTCCTCTACCTGGCTGCCCTTGGGCACTGGCGCGGTGGCGCCGAACAGGGGCAGGTCGTCGATCTTGGCCAGCGGCTTGTGACCTTCGCGGCCTTCTTCGAGGGCGCGCAGCACTTCTTCGGCCCTGCCCACCACGGCAGCAGGCAGGCCCGCCAGCTTGGCGACATGGATGCCGTAGGAACGGTCGGCGGTGCCGCTGATCACTTCATGCAGGAAGACGATGCTGTCATTCCATTCGCGCACCTTCATGGTGTAACAGGCCATGGACTTCAGTCGTTCGGCCAGCGCCACCATCTCGTGATAATGCGTGGCGAACAGCGCGCGGCTCTTGTTGGTTTCATGCAGGTGCTCGGCGGCGGCCCAGGCAATCGCCAGGCCGTCATAGGTGGCAGTGCCGCGCCCAATCTCGTCCAGGATGACCAGTGACTTGGATGTGGCCTGGTTCAGAATCGCGGCGGTCTCCACCATCTCGACCATGAAGGTGCTGCGGCCCGCCGCCAAATCGTCGCCGGCGCCAACGCGGCTGAACAACCGGTCGACAATGCCGATATGCGCCGCTTCCGCCGGCACGAAGGAGCCCATCTGCGCCATGATGGCGATCAGCGCATTCTGGCGCAGGAAAGTGGATTTGCCGGCCATGTTGGGACCGGTGACCAGCCACAAGCGGCCTTTGGCGCTGGGCGACAAATCACAGTCATTAGGCACAAAGGGCCCGGCATTGGCGCCCTGCAGCGCCCCTTCCACCACGGGATGACGGCCACGCGAAATCTTGAAAGACAGGCCGTTGTCGATCCCGGGCCGCACATAGCGCGCCGCAATGGCCAGTTCGCCCAGCGATGACGCCACGTCCAGCACGCCCAGCGCTTCGGCGATCGCACTCAGCGCCTCGCCATGCTCCAGCGCCAGCAGGGTCATTTCCTCGAACAGGCCGCTTTCCAGCGCCAGCGCGCCATCGGCCGCTTCGGAAATGCGCTGGGCCAGCGACGCCAGTTCGTCGGTGGAAAAGCGCACCGCGCCCGCCATGGTCTGGCGATGGCGGAAGTTTTCCTTGTCGGCCAGCAATTTGTCGGCATGGGCCTGGGCGACTTCGATGAAATAGCCGAGCACGCCATTATGCTTGATTTTCAGCTGCTGCACGCCGCTGGTCAGGCGGTACTTGCCTTCCAGCCCGGCAATGACGCGGCGCGATTCATCGCGCAACGACCGCAGCTCATCCAACGGCGCGTGCGCGCCCGTCTTGATGAAGCCGCCATCGCGCGACAGATAGGGCGGTTCGTCGACCAGCAGGAATTCCAGCCGATCGGACAGGCGCGACACCGCCGCGATTTTATCCGTCAACGTATCGATGGCGCTCAGCGCCTCGCCCGCCAGCGATTGCTTGCGCAGGCCATCGCGCAAGCCGCGCGCCGCTTTCACGCCATCGCGCAAATTGGCCAGGTCGCGCGGACCACCGCGCGCCACCGACAACCGCCCCAAAGCGCGCGCAATGTCCGGCGCGGCGCGCAAGGCTTCGCGGGCATGGCGGCGCAGTTCCGAATCCTTGGCGAAACTTTCCACCGCGTCATGCCGCGCGCCGATCTGCTTCACATCGGTCAGCGGCGCTGCCAACCGTCCCGCCAGCATGCGCGCACCGCACGCCGTGACGGTGCGATCGATCCCGGCCAGCAGCGAGCCGCTGCGCTGGCCGGCCAAAGTCTGCGTCAGTTCCAGGTTGCGCCGCGTGGCGGCATCGATGCCCATGAAATGAGACGGCGACACCCGCGCGATCCGCTGCAACGCCACCTTGGCGCCCTTCTGGGTCAGCTCCAGATAGGCGATCAGCGCACCGGCGGCCGACAGTTCCGCGCGGCTGAACGCACCCAGACCATCCAGCGACACCATGTTATAGTGCGCCTTCAGCGCGCGTTCGCCATTGGCGGAGTCGAACCGGCTGCCCGGCAGCGGCGACAGAGCAAGGTTCTGTGCCTTGAACATGGCGGCGAATACTTCCTGCGCCAGCAGCGCATCGGGCAGCAGCAATTCCTTGGGCGCCAGGCGCGCCAGTTCGGTGGCGATCTCGCCCTGCGCCACAGCCGCCACGGAAAACTCGCCGGTCGACATGTCGGCGGACGCCAGCGCAAAGTCCGCGCCGCTGCGACCCAGCGCGGTGAGCAGGTTGGAGGCCCGCGCTTCCAGCAGCGCGTCTTCGGTCAGGGTGCCCGGCGTCACCAGCCGCACCACCTCGCGCCGCACCACCGATTTCGACCCGCGCTTCTTGGCTTCGGCCGGATCTTCGACCTGTTCGCAGACCGCGACCCGGTGGCCCTTGCGGATCAGCTTTTCCAGATAGGACTCGGCGGCATGCACCGGCACCCCGCACATGGGGATGTCCTCGCCCTGGTGCTTGCCGCGCTTGGTCAGGGCGATGTCCAGCGCCTCGGCCGCCTTTGCTGCATCCGCGAAGAACAGCTCGTAGAAATCGCCCATGCGGTAAAACAGCAGATAGTCCGTATGCGCTGCTTTAAGCGCGAGATATTGCGCCATCATGGGGGACGCATCCCCCACCATAGCCGCTTCGCTGGGCATCAGCCCAAGGTCCATCTCGCTCATGCGAGCAGCTTAGCAGACCTCGCCGCATCCCTGCGTCACGGAAGCTTGATGCAACCGCCGCATGCGTGGTTATTCTGTGGAAAATCCTCCCAGAACAGCCAGAACAACAGGGGTATCCGAATGTCGCGCCCGTCCTTTACCGACGAAGAAGCCCTTGCGTTCCATGCCGGGGACAAGCCCGGCAAGCTGGAGATCAACCCCACCAAGCCGATGGCCACCCAGCGCGACCTGAGCCTGGCCTATTCGCCGGGCGTGGCCGTGCCGGTGCTGGCGATCGCCGAAAATCCCGAAGCCGCCTATGACTACACCGCCAAGGGCAACATGGTGGCGGTGATCTCCAACGGTACCGCCATCCTGGGGTTGGGCGACCTGGGCCCGCTGGCGTCCAAGCCGGTGATGGAAGGCAAGGCGGTGCTGTTCAAGCGGTTCGCCGACGTCAATTCCATCGACCTGTGCGTCGATACCAAGGACGTCGAAGAGTTCATCAACGCGGTGCGTTACCTGGGCCCGTCATTCGGCGGCATCAACCTGGAAGACATCAAGGCGCCCGACTGCTTCATCATCGAGCAGCGGCTGCGCGAACTGATGGATATCCCCATCTTCCATGACGACCAGCACGGCACCGCCATTATCTCGGCAGCCGGCATCATCAACGCCGCGCACCTGACCGGCCGCAAGCTGGAAGACCTGAAGGTGGTGGTGAACGGCGCCGGTGCGGCAGGCATCGCCTGTCTCGAACTCATCAAGTCCATGGGCGTGCGCGGCGAGAATGTGATCCTGTGCGATACCAAGGGCGTGGTCTATCGCGGCCGAACCGAAGGCATGAACCAGTGGAAATCCGCCCATGCAGTCGAGACGAAGGCGCGCACCCTGGCCGAGGCGATCGCCGGCAGCGACGTGGTGCTGGGCCTGTCCGCCAAGGGCGCCTTCACCGACGACATGGTGCGGTCCATGAACAAGAACCCCATCATCTTCGCCATGGCCAACCCCAATCCGGAAATCACGCCCGAAGAAGCCAAGGCGGTGCGCGATGACGTGATCATCGCCACGGGCCGCAGCGACTATCCCAACCAGGTCAACAACGTCATCGGCTTCCCATACATCTTCCGCGGTGCGCTGGACGTGCGCGCCACCACCATCAATGAAGAGATGAAGATCGCCGCCGCCAATGCCATCGCGGCACTGGCGCGCGAGGATGTGCCCGATGAAGTCGCCGCCGCCTATCGCGGCGCCCGCCCCGTCTATGGCCCCGAATACATCATCCCTTCGCCCTTCGATCCGCGCCTGATCTCCAGAGTGTCTTCGGCGGTAGCGGAAGCAGCTATGAAGTCCGGCGTCGCCGGCAAGAAGATCGAAGACCTGGCCGCCTATCAGTTCCAGCTCTCGGCGCGGCTGGATCCCTCGGCCGGCCTGTTCGGCATGGTGACCAATGCCGTGCGCTCCAATCCCAAGCGGGTGGTGTTTGCCGAAGGCGAAGAAGATTCGGTGATCCGCGCCGCCGCCGCTTTCCAGAATGGCGGCATGGGCAAGGCGATTTTGGTGGGCCGTCCCGACGAGGTGAAAGCGGGCATGCGCCGCGCCGGCATCGATGAGAACCTGCTGGAGATCAAGGTGCCGCAGTCCGCCGCGGAAGCCGCGCCCTATATCGACGCGCTGTACAAGCGCATCCAGCGCCGCGGCGCGCTGCATCGTGACGCGGTGCGGATGGTCACCAATGACCGCAACATCTATGCCGCCTCGATGCTCAAGGCCGGTCATGCCGACGCCATGGTTGCCGGCGTCACCCGCACCTATGCCAATGTGCTGACCGACATCCGCACCGTGCTGGATTCGCCCATGGGCCAGCGCCCGATGGGAATGCAGGTGGTGTTCGCCAAGGGCAAGATCGTTTTCATCGCCGATACTTCGGTTACCGAGCTGCCGACCGCCGACCAGCTAGCCGACATCGCCATGCAGGGCGCTGCGGTGGCGCGGCGCTTCGGCCTGACCCCGCGTGTGGCGTTGCTGGCCTCGTCCACCTTCGGTTTCCGCGGTCGGAACGCAGTGAGCGCATCATCGAGGCGGTGCAGATCCTGGAAGGCCGCGGCGTCGACTTTGAATATGACGGCGAAATGGCGGTCGACGTGGCGTTGGACAAGGACAAGCTGGCGCTTTATCCCTTTGTGCGCCTGACCGACACGGCCAACGTACTGATCATGCCGGCAATCCATTCCGCTTCGATTTCCACCAAGCTGTTGCAGCAGATGGGTTCGGCCAGCGTCATGGGCCCCATGCTGGTGGGCCTGGAAAAATCGGTGCAGATCGCGCCCCTTGGCGCCAAGATGAGCGATATCTACAACGCGGCGGTGGTCGCGGCGTATGACGTCAACCGGTAATGCCGCGGTTTCGAAGTTCGCCTTATTTTGATATCAAACAGGTAGCGAACTTCGAAACCGGGACGGCATTACATTTTTTAATGCTTGGTGTCCTTCGATTCCGAAATTCGCGTAGGACTTGATATCGGCTGCTTGCGAATTTCGGAATCGGGACACCAGATGGATTTCAAAAAAGCTTCCACCTTTCTGGACCGCATCTGGGATGACGAGATCATTCCGGCGCTGACTGATTACATTCGCATTCCCAACAAGAGTCCGGCCTTCGACAAAGACTGGGCCGCCCATGGCCATATGGAGAAGGCCACCCAGATGTTCGCTGCCTGGGCGAACGCAAAGCTGACGGCATTTCCCGGTAGCAGATTGGAAATCGTGCGCCTGGAAGGCCGCACACCGCTGATCTTTATTGAGATCCCCGGTGACGCGCCCGGCACGGTCCTGATGTATGGCCACCTGGACAAGCAGCCGGAGATGTTGGGCTGGACAGAGCCCTTCGGGCCCTGGATGCCGGTGGTGAAGGACGGCAAGCTCTATGGCCGGGGCGGCGCCGATGACGGCTATGCCATGTTCGCCAGCCTGGCCGCCTTGCTGGCGCTGAAGGAACAGGGCGCCAAACGCGCCCGCACTGTCATCATTATCGAAGCGTGTGAGGAATCCGGTTCGCCCGACCTGCCCTTCTATATTGATCATCTCAGCCCGCGTATCGGCACGGTCGATCTGGTAGTGTGCCTGGATTCGGGTTGCGGCAACTATGAGCAGCTGTGGCTGACCACCAGCTTGCGCGGCAACCTGATCGGCGCGCTGACGGTGAGGGTGCTGACCGAAGGCGTGCATTCGGGCGCCGCCAGCGGCATCGTGCCGTCGTCCTTTCGTATCCTGCGCATGCTGCTCTCGCGCATCGAGGATGAAGCCACCGGCCGCATGAAGCTGCCCGAACTGTTCGCCGAAATTCCGGCCGAACGCCAGAAACAGGCGCAGGAAGCCGCCGCCATCCTGGGTGATGAGGTGTGGACCGGTGCGCCATTCGCCGGCAGCACAAAGCCGATGGCCGAGGGCAATGCCGAACTGATCCTGGAAAAGACCTGGCGTCCTCAACTGGCCATCACCGCGATGGACGGCTATCCCCTGCCGGCCAATGGCGGCAATGTGCTCCTGCCCTATTCCACTGCCAAGATTTCGCTGCGCCTGCCGCCGACCTTGGAAGCGGAGACGGCGCGCAGCGCCCTCAAGAAAACCCTGGAAGCCGATCCGCCTTACGATGCCGATGTGACTTTCGATGTGCCGCGCGGCGACAATGGCTGGAACGCGCCGACATTGGCGCCCTGGCTGGAAGCCTCGCTGAACAAGGCCAGCATGGCCGCGTATGGCAAGCCGGTCGCCTATCAGGGCGAAGGCGGCTCGATCCCCTTCATGGCCATGCTGGGCGAGAAATTCCCCGGCACCCAGTTTGTGGTGACCGGCGTGCTGGGCCCCCATTCCAACGCCCATGGTCCCAACGAATTCCTGCACATCGGCTTTGCCAAGAAATTGTCGGCCTGCATCGCCACCGTGCTGGCCGATCACGCGTTAGAGGCAGCATGACGTTCCTGGACGCCCCGCCCGGCTCACGCCGCCCGCTCTATGTCTTCCTGATCATCACCCTGGCGGTGGGCGCCGGCGCCAGCCTGTTCACCACGCCGCAGATCCCGACCTGGTATGCATCGCTGAATCATCCGGCGATCGCGCCACCCAACTATATTTTCGGACCGGTCTGGACCACGCTCTATATCCTGATGGCCATCGCCGCCTGGCTGGTCTGGAAAAAGACCGGCTGGCGCAGTGTCGAGATGGCGGCCTTCGGATTCCAGCTGGCGCTGAACTTTGCCTGGAGCGCGATATTCTTTGCCCTCCACAGCATCGGTGGCGCGCTGATCGAGATCATCATCCTGGACCTGGCCATCCTGGCCACCACCATCCTGTTCTTCCGGCGGGACTGGGTCGCGGGGCTGCTGTTCCTGCCCTATCTGGCCTGGACTGCGTTCGCCACCGTACTCACGCATGCCTTTTGGCGGCTGAATTAACCATCCTGCGTAATTTTTAAAATTTTAGGCTTTCAAAGCACCCGCACTAGCGTGCTTTTCTTTTGCCATGCGTGTCTTGCGTCCCCTTGTGCTGGCCTGCGCGGTGCTTCTCAGCGCCTGCACCACGCCCACCCCCGAATCCCTGGCCAACAACGATCCGTGGGAAGCGACCAACCGCGATGTCTTCGCCTTCGACGTCTGGATCGAACACCATGTCGCCGCGCCGGTGGATGACGGTTACCGCGCCGTGGTGCCCGAGCCAGCGCGCGAAGGCTTGCACAACGTCGTCACCAATCTCCATGCCCCCATCATCCTGGCCAATGACGTGATCCAGGCCCGCCCCAAAAAGGCGGTGAACACCCTGGCGCGCATCGTGCTGAACACCACTTTTGGTTTGGGCGGATTGATCGATGTCGCCAGCAAGGTCGGCATCCCCTATCACGACAATGATTTCGGCGTGACCCTGGGCCAAAGCGGCGTTGCCGAAGGCTCGTATCTGGTGCTGCCTTTTATCGGCCCGTTGCCGCCGCGCGACCTGGTCGGCTCGGGCGTGGACGGGGTGTTCGATCCCCTCTCCTATGCCCGCTTCCATGGCCGCAACATGCTGCAGCTGTCGCGTTCGGCCACCCGCATCCTGGACACCGTCGACCAGCGCCGGGACGAGTTTGAAACCATCGAGCGCACCTCGGTGGATTTCTATGCCACCACCCGCAACCTCTATCGCCAGAACCGCAACGCCAAGATCCGGGGCGGTGACGATGGCGACAGCCCGGTCGTGAACCTGCCCGATCTTTAGCCGGCCGATATCGGCTGGGCGTCCTGCGCTCCGCGCGTTAGAATGCACGGGTTCCTGGGGAGGGACGCAGATGAACCAATGGCTTTCGCGATTCGGCGACTGGTACGGCAGGCATCCACGAATGCTCCTGCTGATCCTTCCGCTGTTGTTCGGCGCCTATGTCTTCGCTCGCGAAATGCTGTCGATTCACAACGCGGTGCCCCCATCCCCGATCGGAAAGCTGCAGATCGTTGGCCTTACCCTGGATGGCGCGCAGTTTGTTGCGCTGGATAACAGGGTGGAAGAAGACGGCAAACTTCGCGCCGACGTCCTCATAACCTTCGAAAAGCCCTTGAAGGTCGATGGTGACGTGATGAGCTTCGAGGCGAGGCGCGAGTGGATAGATTGCGCAAAGTCGGTAATTGAGCCGGAAGGCGCCGGTTTTTATGACGAGCACGGCAAGGAAGTCACCACGCGCTATTTCAGCCGCAAGCCCGAAGCCGTCACGAAGGCGGATTTGGAAGTGAATTATCTGTGCCGGGGCTTGAAAATCGATGTGCCGCCGGTGACCGGGTACTTGGCCGCCATGCAACTCGGCCGGGATGCGCGAGCGGCCTTGAAAAGCGGGACCCGATAAGGGGTCGGCCGGCCACGGCCGAAACCAGAATCGCGCCAAAGGCTTGGCATTTGCCGGGGCCCTCCCTATATACCCCCTTGTATAAGCATGGGTTTCGCCCAACGCTTATTTTGTCAGATATTTCAATGGGATGGACCGGAGGACGCCCGTCAGGGGTCAGGATCCCATGCCCATGAAGAGGAACGAACAAAATGGCTAAAGTAATTGGCATCGACCTTGGCACCACCAACAGCTGCGTGGCGGTGATGGAAGGCTCAGCCCCCAAGGTTATCGAGAATGCGGAAGGCGCCCGCACCACCCCCTCCATCGTCGCCTTTACCCCCGACGGCGAGCGCCTGATCGGCCAGCCCGCCAAGCGCCAGGGCGTCACCAACCCCGAACACACCTTCTTCGCCATCAAGCGCCTGATCGGCCGCCGCTTCGATGATCCCATGACCCAGAAGGACATGGGCATGGTCCCCTACAAGATCGTCAAAGCCGACAATGGCGATGCCTGGGTCGCGGGTCGAGAAGGCAAGAAATACTCCCCCAGCGAAATCTCCGGCTTCATCCTGCAGAAGATGAAGGAAACCGCCGAGGCGCACCTTGGCGAAAAGGTCACGCAAGCCGTGATCACCGTTCCGGCCTATTTCAACGACGCGCAGCGCCAGGCCACCAAGGACAGCGGCAAGATCGCCGGCTTGGAAGTGCTGCGCATCATCAACGAGCCCACCGCCGCGGCGCTGGCCTATGGCCTGGACAAGAAGTCCAGCGGCACCATCGCGGTCTATGACCTTGGCGGCGGCACCTTCGACGTGTCGGTGCTGGAAATCGGCGATGGCGTGTTCGAGGTGAAGTCCACCAACGGCGACACCTTCCTGGGCGGCGAAGACTTCGACCTTCGCGTCGTCAACTTCCTGGCTGACGAGTTTAAGAAGGAAAACGGCATCGACTTGCGTTCGGATCGCCTGGCGCTCCAGCGCCTGAAGGACGCCGCCGAAAAGGCCAAGATCGAACTGTCCAGCGCCCAGCAGACCGAAGTGAACCTGCCCTTCATCACGGCGGACGCTTCGGGCCCCAAGCACCTGACCATCAAGATCACCCGCGCCACCCTGGAAAAGCTGGTCGACGACCTGATCCAGAAGACGGTCGGCCCGGTGAAGCAGGCGCTCAAGGATGCCGGCGTCACCGCGTCCCAGATCGACGAAGTCATCCTGGTCGGCGGCATGACCCGCATGCCCAAGGTGCAGGAAGCGGTCAAGCAGCTGTTCGGCAAGGACCCGCACAAGGGCGTCAATCCCGATGAAGTGGTCGCCATCGGCGCCGCCATCCAGGGCGGCGTGCTGAAGGGCGAAGTCAAGGACGTGCTCCTGCTGGACGTGACCCCGCTGTCGCTGGGTATCGAAACCCTGGGCGGCGTCTTCACCCGCCTGATCGACCGCAACACGACCATCCCGACCAAGAAGAGCAACATCTTCTCCACCGCCGAAGACAACCAGGGCGCCGTCACCATCAACGTGTTCCAGGGCGAACGCGAAATGGCGGCGGACAACAAGAGCCTGGGCCGCTTCGACCTGCAGGGCATTCCGCCGGCGCCGCGCGGCGTGCCGCAGATTGAGGTTACCTTCGACATCGACGCCAACGGCATCGTCAGCGTCACCGCCAAGGACAAGGCCACCGGCAAGGAGCAGCAGATCCGCATCCAGGCCAGTGGCGGCCTGTCGGACGCCGACATCCAGAAGATGGTCAAGGAAGCCGAAAGCCATGCCGCCGAAGACAAGAAGCGCCGCGAGCTGGTGGAAGCCAAGAACCAGGCCGATGCGCTGATCCATTCGACCGAAAAGGCGATGGGCGAGCATGGCGACAAGGTCAGCCCGGATGAGAAGACCGCCATCGAAGCGGCGCTCGCCTCGCTGAAGGACGCGGTCACCGGCGAAGACGGCGAAGCCATCAAGGAAAAGACCAACACCCTGGCCCAGGCCTCGATGAAGCTGGGCGAGGCCATGTACAAGGCCCAGCAGGCCGAAGGCGCGGCGGCCGATGCCACAGCCGATGGCGCCAAGCCTGCCGACGACAATGTCGTGGACGCCGACTTCGAAGAAGTCGACGACAAGAAGGCCTAAGACTTAAGAGCCCCCGCGTACAACGCGGGGGCTTTTGTTCATATCCGGGGGCGGATTTTGACGTCATGAAGCGCTGTTATTACGAGACCCTGGAGTGCCCCAAGGGCGCGTCGGTCGAGGTCCTGAAATCCTCCTACCGCAAGCTGGCGATGCGGTTTCACCCCGACAAGAATCCCGGCGACGCCACCGCCGAAATCAAGTTCAAGGAAATCAACGAAGCCTATGACGTCCTGAAGGACGATCAGAAGCGCGCCGCTTACGACCGCTTCGGCCATGCCGCATTTGAAGGCGGCATGGGCGCGGCCGGCGCGCGGGCGGGAAATCCGTTCGGCGATTTCGGCAGCTTCGGCGATGTGTTCGAAGACATTTTCGGCCAGATGATGGGCGGGGCCGCGCGGTCCAAGCGCCAGAATCGCGGCCAGGACCTGCGCTACAATCTCGAGATCACGCTGGAAGAGGCCGCGCGCGGCCGCAGCGCCGAGATCAAGGTCCCCACCATGGTGGCCTGCGATTCCTGCTCGGGCTCGGGCGCCGAAGCCGGGCACCAGGCGGAAACCTGCCCAACCTGCCAGGGCCACGGCAAGGTGCGCGCCACACAGGGCTTCTTCACCATCGAGCGTACCTGCTCTGCCTGTCGCGGCTCGGGCAAGATCATCCGCAATCCCTGCAAGGCCTGCCGCGGCGCTGGCGTCGTCCAGAAGGAGCGCACGCTCAATGTCGATGTGCCCCCCGGCGTGGAAGAAGGCACCCGCATCCGCCTGTCCGGCGAAGGGCCGCCGGCGCCAATGGCGGCCCGTCCGGCGATCTCTATATTTTCCTGTCGGTGGCCGAACATCCCATTTTCCAGCGCGACGGCCACGATTTGCATTGCCGTGCGCCGGTGTCGTTTGTGATGGCCGCCATGGGTGGATCCATCGAAGTCCCGACCCTGGATGGCGGGCGCGCCAAGGTGTCCATCCCCGAAGGCACCCAACCGGGGCGGCAATTCCGCCTGAAGGGCAAGGGCATGCCGGTGCTGCGCAGCGCCCAGAAGGGCGATCTGTATGTCGAGGTGGCGGTCGAAACCCCGGTGAAGCTGACCAAGCGGCAAAAGGAATTGCTGCGCGAGTTCGAGGCCGAAAGCGGCGCAGGCTGCCAGCCCGAGGCCGAGGGCTTCATGGCCCGGCTAAAGGAATTCTGGAGCGGCTGCGAGAAGTAAGCCCTTCCGTACGCCCGCTTTTCTGGCCTAAAGTTCCGTCGCTGATCCCTCAGGCAAGGCTGACCCGTGCGTACGACCCTTGCCGACAATCTGCGCTTCCTGCGCGCCCTGATCACCAAACCCAAAAATATCGGCGCGATTTTTCCGTCCAGCCCGGTGCTGGCCCAGGCCATCGCCCGCCAGATCGACCCGGCGGCCGGCCCTGTGCTGGAGATCGGCCCGGGCACCGGTGCGGTCAGCCAGGCCATCCTGGCGCGTGGCGTGGCGCCCGCCGACCTGACCCTGCTGGAGTATGACGAGGAATTTGCCCGTCATCTGGCGGCCCGCTTTTCGGGGGTCCATGTGGTGCAAGGCGATGCGTTCGACCTGGACCGCAGCCTGGGACAACGCCCGCCCTTTGGCGCCATCGTCTCCTGCTTGCCGCTTCTGAACTTCCCCCTTACCCAGCGTTCCAACTTCATGGACGCGGTCGCCGCACGGCTAAAGCCCGGCGCGCCATTGATTCAGTTCTCCTACGGAATGCATGCCCCAGCGGTGCCGCCGGACGGCTTTGCCGTCACCTGCGCCGCCTATGTCCTGGCCAATATCCCGCCCGCCAAGGTCTGGGTTTACCGCCAGCGCTAGCCGCTTTTGCTGCGCGCCATGCTGCAGCAAAAAGGTGCAGCATAGATATTTATGCTGCACCCCATGGTGCGCGGTAAGTAATTGATTTTGCTATTATTCCGCCGCCTCGGCCAATTCGGGCGCGGCCTGCAGCACGTCCGGGCCGACATGGGCTTCGAACTTCTGGAAATTGGCCCGGAACATGGACACCAGCTTGCGGGCTTGGGCGTCATAGGCGGCCTTGTCCGCCCAGGTATCGCGCGGGTTCAGGATGGCGGCATCCACCCCCGGCACCGAGACCGGCACCCGGAACTTGAAGTGCGGGTCGATGCGCATCTCCACGTGGGCCAGGCTGCCGTCCAGGGCCGCATTTAGCAGGGCGCGGGTGGCCTTGATCGGCATGCGGCTGCCGGTGCCGAAGGCCCCGCCGGTCCAGCCCGTATTGACCAGCCAGCAATCGGCCTTGTGCTCGGCGATCAGGGCGCGCAGCAGGTTGCCGTATTCCGACGGATGGCGCGGCATGAAGGGCGCGCCGAAGCAGGTCGAGAATGTGGGCTGGGGCTCTTTTCCCAGGCCCTTCTCGGTGCCGGCCACCTTGGCGGTGAAGCCGGACAGGAAGTGGTACATGGCCTGGGACGGGGTCAGCCGGGCGATGGGCGGCAACACGCCAAAGGCGTCGGCCGTCAGCATGATCACATTCCTGGGGTGGCCAGCCCGGCCGGTGGCCGAGGCGTTGGGGATGTAATCGATCGGATAGGCGGCGCGGGTATTTTCCGCATAAGTCGCATCGTTCAGGTCCAGCGCGCGGGTGACCGGATCCATCACCACATTTTCCAGCACCGTGCCGAAGCGTTCGGTGGTGGAGAAAATCTCCGGCTCGGCTTCGCGGCTCAGCTTGATCACCTTGGCGTAGCAGCCGCCTTCGATATTGAAGATGCCGTTCTCACTCCAGCCATGCTCGTCATCGCCGATCAGGGTGCGCGAGGCGTCCGCCGACAGGGTGGTCTTGCCGGTGCCCGACAGGCCGAAAAAGATCGCCGATTCGCCATTGGCGCCCACATTGGCCGAGCAATGCATGCTCATCACCCGCTTGGCCGGCAGCAGGTAGTTCATGATGGTGAAAACGGACTTCTTCATCTCGCCGGCATAGGAGGTGCCGCCGATCAGGATCATCTTCTTCGCGAAGTTCACCGCGATCACCGTCTGGCTGGCACAGCCATGGCGCGCCGGATCGGCATTGAAGCTGGGCAGGTCGATGATGGTGAATTCCGGATCGAAGCTCTTCAGCTCTTCGGCGGTGGGACGGATCAGCAGCTGGTGCACGAACAGCGAGTGCCAGGCGAATTCGGTGATCACCCGCACCGAGATGCGATGGGTCAGGTCGGCGCCGCCGAACAGGTCCTTGGCGAACAGCTCGCGCCCCTCGGCATGGGCCATCATGTCGGCATAAAGCGCATCGAAATGCGCCGGGGCCATCGGCTTGTTGTTGTCCCACCAGACCTGGCTTTCGGTGGATGCGTCGCGTACCACGAACTTGTCGTTTGCCGAGCGGCCGGTATGCACCCCGGTTCGCACCACCAGCGGACCGTTCTTGGCCACCATGCCTTCACCGCGGCGCACCGCTTCTTCGTACAAAGCCGGTGCGCTGAGATTGAAGTTCACCGCTTTCAAATTGCGGAAGCCGTGGCGATCAAGTCCGAATGCAGTGTCGGTCATAACAACTCCGGTGCGATGCGAATGCAGGTTGCTATAGCCAAAGCGCGGATGCTTTCACAAATGTATTCAGGGCCATGCACATCGAAATTTGCTGTTCCCGTAAAGTACTATAAGTAATATTTGTAATCTTGCTTGGTTAGCGCGTTGCTCCGCCGGGCTTTTTGGCCGTAAGAACTTTGCATGCTTTCTGACGAGGAACTGGATCGTTACGCCCGTCACCTGGTGCTGCGGGAAGTTGGCGGCACCGGACAGGCGCGCATCCGCGCAGCCAAGGTGCTTGTGGTGGGCGCCGGTGGCCTGGGCAGCCCGCTGGCGCTGTACCTGGCGGCGGCGGGGATCGGGCGGCTGGGGCTGGTGGATGACGATGCCGTCAGCCTGTCAAACCTGCAGCGTCAGATTCTGTTTCGCACATCCGATGTCGGCCGCGCCAAGGTGGAGGCCGGCGGCGTGGCGCTGAAAGCCCTGAATCCCGGCGTGCAGGTTGACTGCCATCACACCCGCATTACCGCCGCCAATGCGATGGAACTGATCGCGCCGTACGACATCATCGCCGACGGTTCGGACAATTTCGCCACCCGGTTCCTGCTGAACGATGCGTGCTTCTTTGCCAAGAAGACGCTGGTATCGGGGGCGGTGACCGAATTCGAAGGCCAGCTGGCCACCTACAAAGGCCATGAGCCGGGCCTGCCCTGCTACCGCTGCCTATTTCCCGCCCCGCCGCCGGCCGGCACTGTGCCCAATTGCTCGGAAACCGGCGTCTTGGGCGCCGCCGCGGGGGTGATGGGGTCGCTGCAGGCCTTGGAAGTTATAAAGGAAGCGGCAGGCTTGGGGACCGGACTGGCCGGAAAAGTCCTGACATATAAGGCGCTTAAAACGGAATTTCGCACCGCCCGGCTGCCCAAGGACCCGGCCTGCGTTTTGTGCGGTTCACACCCAACAATTACCGGCCTTTGAGCCCACGGTTAACCGCCGTTTAAAGCGAACTGCGCAAACATCCGGCCATGGGCCGGGAAATTCACTACGAGATCTTCAAACGCGTCGGAGCCAAGGGCGGCTGGACGATGCATGACGTGCGCAGCGATCGCGAATCCGCGATCACCATCGCGCAGGAGCTGATGGCCGCCGAAAAGGCCACCGGCGTCAAGGTCGTCAAGGAAACCTATAACGACGACACCGGCGATTTCCTGACCCTGAAGATTTTCGAGGACGGCCACAACCAGATGAAGGTGGCCCCGGCGCAGGAAGACGCGCCGCACGCCATTCCCTGCTTCAAGCCGGAGGACCTGTATTCGTATCACGCGCGCCAGACCATGAGCCGGCTGTTGACCGACTTCCTGTCGCGCAACCGCGTCACCATCACCGAGCTGATCCATCGCGCCGACATGCTGGAGAAGCTGGAAGCCACCGGCACCGTCTATCAGCACGCCATCCAGAAGGTCGCGGTGGCCCAGGCCGCCAGCACCACAACCCCGGTGCAACAGATCGTCAAAAGCCTGAACGAGCTCACCACCCAGGCCTTCAACCGCGTCTATCGTGACCAGCGCAAGGGCCTGTTCCCCAATCCCGCGCCCGAACAGTTCGCCGAACTCGCCGCCAGGCTGGCCGGCCAGGGCGACGCGTCCTATGTCTTCAACGCCGCGTTGGCCAACTGCCTGAAAGACGCCAAGGGCTGGGATCACAAGGTCCTGATGCTGATCGGCGTCATGGAAAAAGCCCCGGCCGAAGAAGCCCCGCGCAAGCTGGTGCTGTCGTCCATCGATGCCATCCTGGCGGAAATTCTCAGCGGCTCGGCCGCGCTGCACGACCTGATGGGTCCCGCGGAAAATCTGGGCCAGGCCCTGGGCCACATGGTCAACCTGTTCCTGGGCAAGAAGCCCGAAGGCGGCAAGGAAGGACTGGTGGCGCTGACCAATCACTTCGCCGCTGACGACCTGCCCGAAGCGCGCACCGCCGTGGCCAATCGCATCGTGGCCGAGTTCAAGAGCAACAAGCGGCTTTGCCCCGAATTCATGGTCGAGGAACTGAAGACCCTGCGCACCATGGCCAACCGCATCGTGATGGGCGTTGGCAAGTATCTGAGCCATGAAGACCTGATCGCCGCCTTCACCCTGCGCTCCAAGCGCCTGGTCGCCAACGAGGCAATGGGCAAGCATATCGCCGAAGCCGCGATCGAGGAAAAGATCGAGCGCATCCTGTTCGTGGAAGACAATATCATCGGCAGCGAAAACAAACGCCAGCTGTCGACCTATGTCATGCCGGTGCTGAATTCGGCGGCGTTTGAGAATTACTTCCAGAATCCCAAGGTGCCGCTGATCCAGCGTCTGCAACGCCTGGCGCAGCTTCAGGCCCGCGTGCGCCGCTCCGGCTTCATCGATGTCACCCGCAACGAGATCTGCGACAAGATGGATTCTCTGGCGATGCAGATGGAAGCGCGCGGCAAGTTGTTCGAATCCATCGAAGCGCGCAGCACCAACCCGGTGGAAAAAGCCCAGACCCTGCTGAAGCTGGCGACGGGCGGCATCCTGACCGAGGGCCAGCTGTCCAATCGGGCGCGCGAGTTGATCCTGGGCTATATGTCCAAGCCCGGCTTCCTGACCGGCTACATGGCGGCGCAAAAGAAGGACGGCGCCGCGCCCGACAATGAAAAAGTCATGGCGGAGTTGATGGACACGCTGGGCAAGGCCGGCATCACGGCCGAAACAGGTCTGAAATCCATCGCCGCCTAGTTCTCGCCGCGCGAGGATTTTTGCGACCTGAGCAGGAGCAAGGAGCGATGTGGGCGAATAGCCCATGAGCGACGCGCGACGAACTCAGGGCGCAAAAGGACCGCGCGGTTAGTGCGCTGCGTCCCAGTTGTCGGCGGCGCGCGCTTCCACCACCAGCGGCACGGAAATCTCCACCGCCGGCAGCGCCGCCTTTTCCATGACTGATTTGATCAGCTTGCAGGCTCTGTCGACCTCCTTGTCGGGCGCTTCGAAGATCAGTTCGTCATGCACCTGAAGCAACATGGTGGCTTTCAGCTTGGCATCGGCCAGCGCGCCCGGCATCTGCACCATGGCACGGCGAATGACATCGGCCGCGGTGCCCTGGATGGGGGCATTGATGGCGGCGCGCTCGGCGCCGGCGCGGAAGCCGGGCACCTTGGAATTGATCTCGCGGATATGGATGCGCCGGCCGAACAGGGTTTCGACATAGCCTTTTTCGCGCGCGAACTGCTTGGTCTCTTCCATGTAATCGCGGATGCCGGGAAAGCGGGCGAAATATTTCTTGATGTAATCGCTGGCTTCGCTTTGGGCGATGCCCAGCTGGTTGGCCAGGCCGAAGCCGGAAATGCCATAGACGATGCCGAAATTGATCGCCTTGGCGCGGCGGCGGATTTCCGCCGGCATGTCCTTGACCGGCACGCCGAAGATTTCGGACGCCGTCATGGCATGAATGTCCATGTTGTCGGCAAAGGCCTTCTTCAGCTCCGGAATGTTGGCAATATGGGCCAACAGACGCAGCTCGATCTGGCTGTAGTCAGCGCTGATCAGCTTGGAGCCCTTGGGCGCGATGAAAGCCTGGCGGATGCGGCGGCCTTCCTCGGTCCTGACCGGGATATTCTGCAAATTGGGATCGGTGGACGCCAGGCGCCCCGTCGAGGTGGACGCCATGGCGTATGAGGTATGCACCCGCCCCGTCTTGGCGTTGATGAAGCCGGGCAGCGCGTCGGTATAGGTGCCGCGCAGCTTTGCCAGCCCGCGCCATTCCAACACCTTCTTGGCGATGGGATGGCCCTGGGACGCGACATCTTCCAGCACATCGCTGTCAGTGGACCAGGCGCCGGTCTTGGTCTTGCGGCCGCCTTCAATCTTCATGCGGTCGAACAGGATTTCGCCCAGCTGCTTGGGCGAGCCGATATTGAACTCCCCCCCCGCCAGCTTGTGGATTTCCCCTTCCAGCTTGACCTGGGTCTTGGCGAAATCATTGGACAGCTTGCGCAGCATGTCCGGATCGATGGCGATACCGGCGCGCTCCATATCGGCCAGCACCATCACCAGCGGCCGTTCCAAAGTCTCATACACGCAGCGTTTGGTCTTTTCCCGCAGCTGCGGCTTGAGCAGCATGTGCAGGCGAAGAGTGACATCGGCATCTTCGGCGGAATATTTCGTCGCCTCGGCCACCGGCACGCAGTCGAAGGTCAGCTTTTCCTTGCCCTTGCCGGTGACTTCGCTGAAGGCGATGGGCGTGTGTGAAAGGTGCAGCTGGGACAATTCGTCCATGCCATGGCCGTGCAGGCCGCCTTCCAGCACATAGGAAATCAGCATCGTGTCATCGATGGGATCCAGGCGAATGCCGCGCTGCAGGAACATCAGCGCGTCATATTTCAGGTTCTGGCCCACCTTCAGCACACTGTCGTCTTCCAGCAGCGGCTTAAGGATCTTCAGCACATCGGCTTCCACCATCTGGGTGATGGAATCACCGTCCTGGGCCAGATCCAGCGAAAGCCCGTCATTCTTGCGGTGGCCGCAGGGAATGTAACAGGCCTCGCCCGGCGCCACCGCCAGCGACACGCCGCACAGATTGGCGGTCATGGGATCGAGCGAGGTGGTTTCGGTATCGACACAGACGATGCCGGTCTCATGGGCGCGGGCCACCCATTTTTCCAGACCCTTGGCGGTGGTCACGGTGACATAGGCATCGTGATTGATGGGCGCGCGCAAGGCGGCATCGGCGGCCGGGGTGGCGGGCGCGGGCAATTCGGGTTCGCGCGGAATCACATTGGCCACGGTCGGCGCGGCGGCGATGGCGTCCAAGTCTTCCACCTGGTAGTGCGCCGCCACCCGCTTGGTGATGGAGGTAAACTCCATCGCCTTGAGAAAAGACAAAAGCTCCTTGCAGTCCGGTTCATGGACGGCGAATTCGTCGGGCTTTTCCTTGACCGGGACCTTGCGGTCCAGGGTCACCAGCTTCATGGAAATGCGCGCATTCTCGGCATTTTCGATCAAGGTTTCGCGGCGCTTGTTCTGCTTGATCTCGCCGGCGCGCTTCAGCAGGGTTTCCAGGTCGCCATAGGTGTTGATCAGCTCGGCCGCGGTCTTGATGCCGATGCCGCGCACACCGGGCACATTGTCGGTGGAATCGCCGGCCAGCGACTGCACGTCCACTACCTTGTCGGGGGTGACGCCGAACTTTTCCAGCACCTCGGCGGAGGCCAGGCGCTTGTTCTTCATGGTGTCCAGCAATTCGATCTTGCCGTCTTCCACCAGCTGCATCAGGTCCTTGTCTGAGGAGATGATGGTGCAGCGGGCGCCGGCGGCGCGCGCCATGCAGGCATAGGTGGCGATCAGGTCGTCGGCTTCGAAGCCCGCCATCTCGACGCAAGCGACACCGAAGGCGCGGGTGGCGTCGCGCACCAGCGGGAATTGCGGGATCAAATCCTCGGGAGGCGGCGGACGGTGTGCCTTGTATTCCTTATAGAGATCGTTGCGGAAGGTCTTTTCCCCCGCATCGAAGATCACCGCCAGGTGGGTGGGCACATCACCGCCCTTCATGTCTTCGAGCAGCTTCCACAGCATATTGCAGTAGCCGGACACCGCGCCCACCGGCAGGCCGTCGGATTTGCGGGTCAGCGGCGGCAGCGCGTGATAGGCCCGGAACAGGTAACCGGAACCGTCCACCAGATAGAGATGATCCCCCTTTTTCAGGGCGCTCACGAACAGCCCTCGACCCATTGCACATATTTGGGCTGGCCCACGCGGAACGACGTCACTTTGCCGTGATCGGTTTCGAACAGCAGCAAACGATCCTTGGCGGGGAAACTCACTTCGACGTCATGTCCGCCTTCGACATAGCGGTTGGGGAAAAACTGGGCCCGGCTGCCAAAGGCTTTCTTGAGCGCCGCTTCATCGGAGCCGATACCAAGCCCCTGGTCCCACGCGATGCCGGCGCCCTTGGCTTTGACGTCGATCCGCACGATGCGGCCATTCACAAACATGTAGAAGGCCTTCTTGTCCGGCTTGGATGCCATGGCGCAATTGGTGTCGCCTTCGACCTTGAGCTTCTTGCCCAGCGCTTTTTCCGCGTCCTTGCGGGCCATCCCGATCTTGACCGGATCAAGACCGTCCAAGGTCAGTGTTTCCGCGCTGGCGGGAAGGATGCAGGCGCAAAATAGCGCGGCGAGGAGGCGGCGAGACCCCGTCAATGATGGGTCGCCCCGGCCTTTAGCACAAAGCGCTTGTCGCAATAGGGGCATTCCACGCACGTTTCGTCGCCCATTTCCAGGAACACCTTGGGATGACCGAGCGCGCCACCGCCGCCATCACAGGCGACGCGGGTATTATCGGTTTCGACGATTTCGGGAGCCTGGACGGGCATGGATAGTTCCGGAAATTGCGGGACGCGGCGGATCATAGCCGTTAAGATTTGAGGGGCAAGAGACAGATTTTCACATGGTCAGGCTGACGAAAATCTACACAAAAACGGGCGATTCCGGGCAAACCGGGCTGGGCGACGGCAGCCGGGTTTCCAAGGCCTCGGCACGCATCGCCGCCATCGGCGCGGTGGACGAAGCCAACAGCGCCATCGGCATCGCCCGGCTGGATGCCAGCGGCGACAGCGACGCCATGCTGGCGCGCATCCAGAACGATCTGTTCGACCTGGGCGCCGACCTGGCTGCGCCGGAAGATGGCAAGAAGGCCCCCTCTTCTGATGACAGAGGGCGGCTGCGCATCGTGCCCGCGCAGGTGGAGCGGCTGGAGCGCGAGATTGACGTCATGAATGAAAAGCTGGCGCCGCTGACATCCTTCGTTTTGCCCGGCGGCACGGCATTGGCAGCGCACCTGCATCTGGCGCGCGCCATTGCACGGCGTGCGGAAGGCGCGATGGTCACATTGGCGGAAAGCGAGACGATCAACGAAGCCGCACTGCGCTATATCAACCGCCTGTCGGATCACCTGTTCGTGATGGCGCGCACCGCCAACGACGGCGGCATGGGCGATGTGCTGTGGATACCGGGCGCAAACCGCTAGGTTTCCGGCCCCGTGCGGCGGCTGAAGACAAACGCCAGGATCACGCCCAGCACCCCTGTCGCCGCCCAGCCCGGCAGCGCCAGGAATGAATAGACACCCTGCGCCAGGCCCGGCGCATGGTTCTGCACCCAGCTCTTGGCCACATCCAAACTGTGCTGGTTCAGAATCCCCCACACTGTCCCTAAGCTGCGCACCGTCAGTTCGCCGCCGCGCTCCAGCGACGACACCGCATCCCCGCCCAGAAGCATCAGGGCGATGACGATCAGGACAAGACTGACAAGGCGCATAAAGACGGCCATGGCGGACAGATAACCCCTGGCGCGCGCGCCCACAAGCGCAAGCCACGCCGGCGGTTAACCAGCCAAAGAAAAAGCCGCCCGCTTTCGCGGACGGCTTTCCCATTCGTAACAATAAGGCTTAGGCCTTCAACTCAGGCTTGGGGCGCTTCCGCCGCCGGAGCCGGCTTCTTGCCGATGTCTTCGCCGGTGGTCTGGTCCACCTGCTTCATCGACAGGCGCACCTTGCCGCGATCGTCGAAGCCGAGCAGCTTGACCTTCACGGCCTGGCCTTCCTTGACCACGTCCTTGGGATTGGCGACGCGCTGCTGCGCCAGTTCCGAGACATGGACCAGCCCGTCCTTGGGGCCGAAGAAGTTCACGAAGGCGCCGAAGTCCATCACCTTGACGATCTTGCCGTCATAGATCTGGCCAACTTCCGGTTCCGCGGTCAGGCCGCGAATCCACTTCAGCGCCGCCTTGATCGACTCGCCGTCGGCGGACGCCACCTTCACGGTGCCGTCGTCTTCGACGTTGATCTTGGCGCCGGTCTTTTCCACGATCTCGCGGATCACCTTGCCGCCGGTGCCGATCACGTCGCGGATCTTGTCGACCGGGATCTTGATCTGCTCGATGCGCGGAGCGTGCTCGCCCAGTTCCGCGCGGGCACCGGTCAGCGCCTTGTTCATCTCGCCCAGGATGTGGATGCGGCCATCCTTGGCCTGCGCCAGGGCGGTCTTCATGATTTCCTCGTTGATGCCGGAAATCTTGATGTCCATCTGCAGGGACGTGATGCCGTCCTGGGTGCCGGCCACCTTGAAGTCCATGTCGCCCAGGTGATCTTCGTCACCCAGGATGTCCGACAGGACCACATAGCGGTCGCCTTCCAGGATCAGGCCCATCGCGATACCGGCGATCGGCTTGGACAGGGGCACACCAGCATCCATCAGCGCCAGCGAGGTACCGCAAACGGTCGCCATGGACGACGAACCGTTGGACTCGGTGATCTCCGACACGGCGCGGATGGTGTAGGGGAACTCGTCCTTCTTGGGCAGCATCGGATGGATGGCGCGCCAGGCGAGCTTGCCATGGCCGATTTCGCGGCGGCCGGGCGAGCCCATGCGGCCGGTCTCACCGACCGAGTAGGGCGGGAAGTTGTAGTGCAGCATGAAGGTTTGCTTGCCGGTGCCTTCCAGGCTGTCCACGAACTGTTCGTCTTCGGCGGTACCCAACGTCACGACGCACAGCGCCTGGGTTTCGCCGCGGGTGAACAGCGCCGAACCATGGGTGCGCGGCAGGATGCCGACTTCGCCGATGATGGGACGCACGGTGGTCAGGTCGCGGCCATCGACACGCTTCTTGGTGTCCAGCACCGCGCTACGCATCACATCGGCTTCGACGTCGTGCAGCAGGCCGCCATAGACATTGGCCGGCACCTTGCCGTCGCCTTCGCCCACGAACTGTTCGGCGAACTTCTTCTTCACGGCGCTCAAAGCGTCGCGGCGCTCGAACTTGATCGGCAGCTGGAACGCCTTGGACAGTTCGGCCGAGGTGGCGGCCTTGATGGCGGCGCGCACCGGGGCGTGGACGTCCTGCGGCACCGGGCGCGGATCCTTCGCCGCCTTTTCCGCCAGGCGGATGATGGCGTCGATGGCGGTCTGCATCTGCTTGTGGCCGAACATCACCGCGCCCAGCATCACGTCTTCACTCAGTTCCTGGGCTTCGGATTCCACCATCATCACCGCATCGCGGGTGCCGGCAACGACCAGTTCCAGCTTGGATTCCGGATAGGTGTCGATGCTGGGGTTCAGGACATATTCGCCGTTGATGTAACCGACGCGGGCGGCGCCGATCGGGCCCTGGAAAGGCAGGCCCGACAGGGTCAGGGCGGCGGAGGCCGCGACCATCGCCACGATATCGGGATCATTTTCCAGGTCGTGGCTCAGCACCTGCGCCACCACCAGCACTTCATTCTTGAAACCATCGGCGAACAGGGGACGGATGGGACGGTCGATCAGGCGCGAGATCAGGGTTTCGCGTTCGGTCGGGGCGCGTTCGCGCTTGAAATAGCCGCCCGGAATCTTGCCGGCGGCGTAATAGCGTTCCTGGTAATTCACGGTCAGGGGGAAAAAGTCCTGGCCTTCTTTCGCGCTGGCGGCGCCAACGGCGGTGGCAAGCACAACGGTCTCGCCATAGGTGGCCAGCACCGAACCATCGGCCTGGCGGGCAATCTTGCCGGTTTCCAGGGTCAGCTCGCGGCCGCCCCAGTCGAACGTTTCTTTGTGGATGGTGAACATCGGTCGTTTCTTCTCTTCATAAGCCCGCCGCCATATTGCGAACGGGCGTCGTACAGCTCCCCTATGGAGCCCGCTTCAGCAGGAGCTCATCCCCCGCAAAAGCAAAAGCACGGCCTTACGCTTTTTGCGTAAGACCGTGCCCATTCGTGTTGCCGTGACAGATCAGCGGCGCAGACCCAGCTTGGCGATAATGGCTTCATAGCGCTTGGCGTCCTTGGACTTCACATAGTCCAGGAGACCACGGCGCTGCGACACCATCTTGATCATGCCGCGGCGGGAATGATTGTCCTTGGTGTGGGTCTTGAAGTGTTCGGTGAGGTTGGCGATGCGCTCCGACAGGATCGCGATCTGCACTTCGGGCGAACCGGTGTCGTTCTTGCCCGTGGCGTGCTCGGCCACGACTTCTTTTTTGCGTTCAGGCGTAATCATTGCGTTTCTTTCCGGACATCAGGGGACGAAAAATTGAAGACACGAAACGGTCGAAGCTCACCTTCGGCGATTTCGGCCAATGCTACGGGCGAACCTTCCTCATCCTTGAGGAAGACGGTCAGCCCGGAGAGTTCGCCGTCACCAAAACCGTCCTTCATCTTGGCGAAGAGATTCGCGCGGATGAGGATGGGGTTGCCGGATCGGATGCGAACCGTATCGGGACCACTGACGGCCAGTGCCGGGATGCCGTCCAGCGCGGTCGAAAGGGGCCTCAAATACCCAAAAGCGGCGGGACTATGCATAAAAGGGGTCAGGGTATCCAGCCCAACCGCGGCTTTTTCGTCCCAGGCGCCCAGCCGGGTCCGGCGCAAGGCCGTGACATGGCCCAGGGTTCCCAGGGCCAGGGCGATGTCACGGACCCAAGACCGGACGTAAGTCCCTTTGCCACAACGGATTTCGAACTCAGCCCTGTCTTTTTCAGCCCCCAGGAGCCGGGCCTCATAGACCGTTACCGAACGGGGTTGCAGGATCACCTCCTCCCCGTCCCGGGCCAGGTCATAGGCCCTCTCCCCATCCACCTTGATGGCCGAATAGGCCGGGGGGGTCTGGTTCAGGGTCCCGGTAAAGCGGGGCAGCATGGCCTCGATCGCCTCCCGGGTGGGGCGGACGTCGCTGGTGCCGGTGACCTTTCCTTCGGCATCGTCGCTGTCGCGGCTTTCCCCCCAGGTGGCGGTGAAGCGGTAGGTCTTGTCCGCGTCCATGGCGTAGGGGACGGTCTTGGTCGCTTCGCCCAAGGCGATGGCCAGGATGCCGGTCGCCATCGGGTCCAAGGTGCCGGCATGTCCCGCCTTCTGGGCGTCGAAGATGCGGCGCACCGCGGCGACGCCCTGCGTCGACGTCATGCCCAGCGGCTTGTCCAGGATGACCCATCCATGGACCGGGTTACCTTTCTTGCGGCGTCCCATCAGTCTTCGTCGCCATCTTCGGCATCGTCACTGGCATCCGGCGCGGCGATGTCCCGGCTGACACGGTCGGATTTCAGGATGGTCTCGATCTTCTGGGCCTCGGCAAAGGATTCGTCTTCGACAAAGCGCAGGTCGGGCGTGAACTTCATGGACAGGTGGTGGCCCATTTCGCCGCGCAAAAATCCCTTATGCCGGTTCAGCGCCGCCACGATCTGCTTGGCGTTCTGGCCCCCTAAGGGTTCGCAATAGACGGTGGCATATCGCATGTCGGGCGACGGCTTCACCTGGGTGATGGTGACGGACACGCCTTCCAGTTCGGGATCGCGGATGTCGTTCTCGCGCAGCACCTGCGCCAGCGCGTGGCGCAAGGCTTCGCCCACCCGCAACTGGCGCTGGGTCGGGCCGCCCTTGTCGTTGCCGCCGCCACGATGGGGGCGGCGCGAAGGTCCACGGCCGCTTCGATTGGAAGGACGGGGCATCGCTACTTCTCCGGATAACCGAACCGGGCCACGAACGGCGCCAGCAAGGGAAAAACAGGTTCAAGCTGCGCCGCATAGCGCCGCCATTGCGCCACACCGGCGTCGGACAGGCCGCGCGCGATCTGGGGTGCTGAAGGCGTGGCGCTCTTGCGGGCGCGGGCGGCGAAGGCGCGCATGGTGTCGTTGAATTCCACGCCCAGGAACGCGCAAAGCCGCGAAGCTTCGGCATCGAAATCCGCCACCAGGCTTTCGTGCCGCGCCTCGGCGAAATCCAGCGCCAGCTTGTCCCGGTACAGCCCGATCAAGGTCATCACCGCATCGTAATAGACCGCGGCATTTTCCAGTTCGGTGAATTCATACATGCCCGCATTCATGCCAAAGCGGCGGCGGAAGCAGGACAGAACCACATCGCGCGGATCGCGCAGCGCAACCAGGATTTTCGCGGACGGAAACAGGCGCGCGATCAGGGGCAGGAACACCGAATTCAGCGGCATCTTGTCGATGAAGATCGGTTTGGTCAGCGGCGGTTCGGTTTCAGCCACCCGCTTCCAATAGGCGTCGCGCCAGGGCTGCAGTTCCAGGTCACTGAGCTGCGCCAAGCGGTCCAGATCGGCATCGCTGCCGAAGAAGGCGGCCGCCGAATCCATCAGGCAGGTGCGCTCTTCCATCGCTGTGATATCGGGATGACTGGCCAGCACCTGTTCCAGCAAGGTGGTGCCGGAGCGTGGAAAGCCGACCAAAAAGACATGGGTCTTGGGACCGTCTTGCGGCGGCTGCGCGCCGGGCCAGGTCTGCACTCGGCGGAAGTAATGCGCCAGCCGCGTTTCACGGGCCAGCACCCGCTCTACATTCTGCATCGACGGCAGGAAGGCATCGCGCTGGATCGCCTTGGACGCGGCATAGGCGGCAAAGGCTTCTTCGGTGCGGTCCTGTGCATCCAGGATGTCGCCGGCGAGCGAGAAGGCATAGGCGCGGTTCACAGGGCCCAGGCTGCGATCCTGCACCAGCGCGGTGACGGCCAGCTCGGCGGCGGTAATGTCTTTTTGCTCCAGCGCCGCGCCGGCCAAGGCGATGCGTGCGGTGGCGTCATTGGCGTCGATGGCGAGCGCCCGTTGCGCCAGATCGCGCGCCGCCGCCGCATCGCCGCGCTGCATGGCCAGCAAGGCCAGGCGCGACAGGGCTTCGGACTGGGCCGGGTTCAGCGCCAGCACCTGTTCAAAAGCGGCGCGGGCGCCATCAAGCTCGTTCAGGTCTTCCAGCGCCATGGCGCGGCCAAAATGCAGCCGCGCTTCAGGCGCGACGGAAAGCCCGGCATCAAATGCCTCGAGCGCGTCGCGCGGACGGCCCAGCCGGCTCAGACATTCGCCCAGGGCATAGAGCAGGTCGACATGCTTTGGCGTTTGCTGGCGCGCGCGCTGGAGCAGCGGCAGGGCGCCGTGATTGTCGCCCGCATGCATGCGCTGCAGGGCGGCAAGTCCCAACAAGGTGGGATGACCCGCCCCCGCGGCGACCGCATCCTCGCTCAGCCGCATGGCCTTGGGCATATCCGAGGCCCACAGCGCCGCTTCCACCGCCGTCAAGGTGGCGGCGAAGTCAGGCCCAGTCTTGGTGCCGGTCGATGACATCGATCACCGGTGAGGGAGGATTAAAGCGCGCGCTGAATGGTTTCGACTTCGAAACACTCGATCACGTCGCCCTTCTGCAGGTCCTGGTAGCCGACAAAGCCCATGCCGCATTCCTGGCCGACCTGGACTTCCTTCACTTCGTCCTTGAAGCGCTTGAGGGTCGACAGTTCGCCTTCGTGGATCACGACATTGTCGCGGATCAGGCGGACCTTGGCGCCGCGGCGCATGAGCCCTTCGGTGACCTTGCAACCCGCCACCTTGCCGACCTTGGAGATGTTGAACACTTCCAGGATCTCGGCATTGCCCAGGAATTTTTCGCGGGTCTCGGGCGTCAGCATGCCCGAAAGGGCCGCCTTCACGTCATCCACCAGGTTGTAGATGATGTTGTAATAGCGGATTTCCACGCCATCGCGCTTGGCGCGGTCGCGGGCCTGATTGTTGGCACGCACGTTGAAGCCGATCACGGCCGCGCCACTGGCATGGGCCAGGATCACGTCGCTTTCGGTGATGCCGCCCACGCCGGACTGCAGGATCTGCGGACCCACTTCGGCGGTGGCCAGCTTGGCCAGTGCGCCCTGGATGGCTTCGCTCGAACCCTGCACGTCGGTCTTGAGCACCAGCGGCAAGAGGCGCTTTTCGCCGGCTTCACGGGTCTGCAGCAGCTGATCCAGCGTCTGGCGCGAGGACGAAGCCTGGCGCTGTTCGCGGCGCTTGCGGGCGCGGTATTCCGCCACTTCGCGGGCGCGTGCTTCGTTTTCCACCACGACCATTTCATCGCCGGCTTCGGGAGGCGCCGACAGGCCCAGAACTTCGATGGGCGTGGAGGGACCGGCGCTCTTGACCGATTCACCGCGTTCATTGGCCAGCAGGCGAACACGGCCCCATTCGGCGCCGGCCACCACGATGTCGCCGACCTTCAGCGTTCCGCGCTGCACCAGCACGGTGGCGACGGGACCACGGCCCTTGTCCAGCTTGGCTTCGACAACGGCACCTTCGGCGGCGCGGTCGGGATTGGCCTTCAGGTCCAGGATTTCAGCCTGCAGCAGGATGGCTTCTTCCAGCTTGTCCAGGCCCGTGCCCTTGGTGGCGGACACTTCCACGGCCTGGGTTTCGCCGCCCATGTCTTCGACTTGGACTTCGTGCTGCAAGAGTTCGGTCTTCACGCGCAGGGGATTGGCGTCGCCCTTGTCGATCTTGTTGACCGCCACGATCATCGGCACACCGGCCGCCTTGGCGTGTGCAATCGCTTCAACCGTCTGGGGCATGACGCCGTCGTCGGCAGCCACCACCAGGATCACAAGGTCGGTGACCTTGGCGCCGCGGGCGCGCATCTGGGTAAAGGCGGCGTGGCCGGGTGTGTCCAGGAAGGTGATCTTCTGGCCCGACTTCAGGTTCACTTGGTAAGCGCCGATATGCTGGGTGATGCCGCCGGCTTCGCCCGACACCACGTCGGTCTTGCGCAGCGCATCCAGCAGCGAGGTCTTGCCGTGGTCGACATGGCCCATGACCGTGACCACGGGCGGGCGCGGCTCCAGGTGCGAATCCTCGTCCTTGGCGCCGGTCAGGCCTTCCAGCACATCGCTTTCAGCGACGCGCTTGACCACATGGCCATATTCGGATGCCACCAGTTCGGCGGTATCGGCATCGATGATGTCGTTGGGCGTGGCCATCATGCCGTTCTTCATCAGGACCTTGATGACGTCGACGGAGCGGCGGGCCATGCGGTTGGCCAGGTCGGCCACGGTGATGGTTTCGGGCACGATGATGTCGCGCGGACCGGCGGGACCGGCGGGCTGCTGCTGGTGGCCCTTGTTCACGCGCTGCAGGTGACGCTTGTAGGAGGCGACCGAGCGCACGCGCTCGTCATCATCCGAAAGCGCGCGGGTCACGGTCAGCTTGCCGCGGCGGCGTTCGCCTTCGGCCTTCTTGGGCGCAGGCGCCTTGGCCGGAACCAGCTTGCCGCCAATCTTCTTGGCGCCGCTTTCTTCTTCTTCGTCATTTTCCAGGCGGCGGCGCGGGGCTTCGCCCGTCTCGGCGACCTTGGGGGTTTCCAGGCGGCGGGCCGCTTCCTGCTCGGCGCGCTTCTTGGCCAGTTCGTCGGCGGCCTTGCGGGCCTCTTCTTCGATCTTGCGCTTTTCGGCGGCGGCGCGTTCGGCCTTGAGCTGTTCTTCCTCACGGGCGCGGCGGGCCGCTTCCTGTTCGGCGATCTTGCGGGCTTCGCTGTCGGAGACGCGCGCATCGGCCAGGGCGGCGGCGCGGCGGGCCTTTTCCTCGTCCGACAACTGGCGCAGCACAACACCGCGCGCGGGCGCGGCGGCAGGAGCGGCGGCGGCGGCCTTGGGGGCGACTTCGGGCGCGGGCGCCTTCTCGACGGGCTTTTCGACCGGCGCCTTGGCAACCTTGGCGGTGGCCGCGGGCGGCGCGGCGGAGCGCTTCTTCTCCACCACCACGGCCTTGGTGCGGCCATGGGAGAAGCTCTGCTTGACGGTGGAGGTTTCCGTCTTCTTCAGCGACAGGGTCTTGCCCGGGCGCTTGGTTTCGTCGGTATCGCTCATGACTTTGCTTTCTCCGAGCCCGCTCGCGCGCGCTGGTTTCCATTCGGGGTGCGAAAGCCGGAAAGGCGTTCCGCATCAAAGGTTAGACGTTCGGCCAGACCGCCCGGTTGGACGGCGGCATGTATCACATTCTCGCGTCCCAGCGCCAAGCCCAATTCGGCGCTGGTCAGACATTCGATCACCGCACAATCCAGTTCCAGCCGATGCGCGGCGGCGTACAGCTTGCGCTTGCCATCGGGCGAACCGTCAAAGGCCTCGATCAACGCCTTGGGCGGCTTGGGACCTTCCAGTTCACGCAGCACATTGTCGAAGCCCAGCACCAGCGCGCCGGAGCGGCGCGCCAGGCCCAGATCGCCGATCATGCGTGTGACCAGCGCTTTCTCGGCACGTTCCGACAGGTCGGCGGTGGCGGTGACCTGCGCCTTGGCGGCGCGGGAGAACAGTTTCTTCTCCACCGCCTTGTCGATGGCCGCCTTGGACGCTTCCACCCACAGGCCCCGGCCCGGCAACTTGGCGGCCGCATCGGGCACCACATGGCCGTCCGGGTCCGCCACAAAACGCATGAGGCGGTTTTCGGGCATGACATTGCCCGACACGATATCGCGGCGTTCCCGCATATCGTCCTCCTCATCCATCTTGTGCGCCACTGCTGTCATCAGGCCTCGGTTTCTTCCGCGCCTTCAGCGGCTTCTTCCGCCACTTCCGGCTCTTCTTCGATCCAGCCGGCCTTGACGCGCGCCTTCATGACGATGGCGTTGGCGTCGTCGCTGGTCAGGTTGAAGCCGTCCAGGGCGCCGGGAACACGCACGCGCTCCTTGTCCTTGTTCTGCTCGTAATAGCCGATCAGGTCGTCGCTGGCGCAACCGGCCAGGTCTTCCAGGGTCTTGATTTCGTGCTCGCCCAAGGCCACCGCCATGGCGGGCGTAACGCCTTCGACTTCCAGCACGTCATCGGTGACGCCCAGGGCCAAGCGTTTGTCGTCCAGTTCCTTGTTGCGGGCTTCGATGAATTCGACGGCGCGGCTCTGTAGTTCCTGCGCGGTTTCTTCGTCGAAGGCTTCGATCTGGGCCAGTTCGCCCAGGTCCACGTAAGCCACATCCTCGATGGTGGCGAAGCCTTCCGAAGCCAGCAGCTGGGCGACGGTTTCGTCCACGTCCAGCGATTCCATGAACAGCTGGGTGCGCTGGGTGAATTCCTTCTGGCGGCGCTCCGATTCCTCGGCTTCCGTCAGGATGTCGATCTGCCAGCCGGTGAGCTGCGAGGCCAGGCGGACATTCTGGCCGCGGCGGCCGATGCCCAGCGACAGCTGTTCGTCCGGGACCACCACTTCGACGCGGTGGGTGTCTTCATCCAGCACCACCTTGGTGACTTCGGCCGGTGCCAGCGCATTGACGATGAAGGTCGCCGCTTCGCTATTCCACGGAATGATGTCGATGCGTTCGCCCTGCAGTTCCTGCACCACCGCCTGCACGCGCACGCCGCGCATGCCGACGCAGGCGCCGACCGGATCGATGCTGGAGTCCTTGCTGATCACCGCGATCTTGGCGCGGCTGCCCGGGTCGCGGGCCACGGCGCGAATCTCGATCACGCCGTCATAGATTTCCGGCACTTCCTGGGCGAACAGGCGCACCATGAACTGGGGATGCGAACGCGACAGGAAGATCTGCGGACCGCGGGTTTCGCGGCGCACGTCATAGATATAGGCGCGGATGCGGTCGCCCGCGCGGAAGGACTCGCGCGGGATCATCTCGTCGCGGCGGACAACGCCTTCGGCCTTGCCCAGGTCGACAACCACCGAGCCGAACTCGGAGCGCTTGACCACGCCATGCACCACTTCACCGATGCGGTCCTTGTATTCGTCATACTGGCGCTCGCGCTCGGCGTCGCGCACCTTCTGCACGATCACCTGCTTGGCGTTCTGGGCATTTATGCGGTTGAAATCCACCGGCGGCAGGGTCTCGGCGATGATGTCGCCGATCTGGGCGTCGGGATTGCGCTTGCGGGCATCAGCCAGGGCGATTTCGGTCTTGTCGTTCTCGACCATTTCCACGACATGCAAATAGCGCGAGACATGGGTTTCGCCGGTACGCGGGTCGATATCGACCTTGATGTCGTTCTCGGTGCCGTAATGGGCCTTGGCGGCGCGCTGCATCGCCTCTTCCATCGCGGTCAGCACGACCTGCTTGTCGATGGACTTGTCGCGCGCGACGGCGTCGGCGATCTGCAAAAGTTCCAGCCGGTTGGCGGCTACGGTACCTGCCATTTTACTTCTCCTGTTGCGCTAGGCGCGTCTTTGAATGTTCGTTGATGAGCTTGTCGGTGAGAACGAGTTTCGCATTGGCAATGGCGCGAAACGGAAACTTGATGTCGGTGTTATCGGCCCGGATCATGACATCACTGCCATCCAGGCCCATGAGGGTGGCGCGGAACCGCTTGCGCCCTTCGACGGGGGCCGTGAGTTCGATCTTGGCTTCATGGCCCGACCAGCGCGAAAAGTCGGCGGGGCGGGTCAGCGGGCGGTCGATGCCCGGCGAAGACACTTCGATCTCGTAATCGCCTTCGATGGGATCTTCGGCTTCGATGAAATCCAGCAGCGCGTGGCTGAGGCTGGTGCAGCCTTCAACATCCATGCTGCCGTCGGGACGTTCGGCCATCACCTGGAGCGTGCGCGCGGCGCCGCCCATGATGCGCAGGCGCACCAGCTTGAAACCCGCTTTTTCAATCACGGGTTCAAACACAGGTTCGAGATGGGATGCAGCCTGTACTGACAAAACCAAAGCCTTTCGCCCGCGGCGGCCCTTACCGGACCGCCACACAACACGTCTTGTTGTTTGGGATGGCGGCTATTTACGCCTGGGGACGGCTTTATTCAAGCAGCTATGGGCTTATTTCCGGGCCGGGCTGATGCCGACGCTGACTTCCCCGCCCGGAATCGGGGCGGCAAGCGCTTTTGCGCGCTGGTCTTTTTCCGCCTGCGCCTTGGCTTTTTCATATTTGGCGAAGGGCGAGGGCAGGATCATCATCAGGATGAATGCCAGGGTGCAGCAGGCCGCCACCACGACGATGGCATATTCCCCAAGGCTGGTGCGGTAGATCGGCCGGACATAATCGTCATCGTCTTCGGACTTGCTCATGCCCATTTCTACCCCCGCCCGCCCCGCCTGGCAAAAGCGCAGACCCTGCGCGGCTAACGCCGCGCAAACCGTAAAAAAGTCGGCAGGCCCCGGATCGCTTTGGTTTCATAGCGGGTTGGCGGCCAGTCGGCGGGCCGCTTTTTCCAGTCGGACGGCCCCTTTGCCAGCCATTTAAAGCCCGGATGGGCCATCAGCCGTTCCAGGGCATAGGGCAAATAACTTTTGTCATCGGTGGCGAAGCGAAGTTCCGCCCCCGGCTTCAGCACGCGGAACAGCTGGTCCAGCATCTCCATCTGCAGGAAACGCCGTTTGTGATGGCGGGTCTTTGGCCAAGGATCGGGGAACAGCAGAAAGAAGCGGCCCAGGCTGGCATCGGGCAGCGCCTGGATGATGTCCAACCCATCGCCCTCATAGAGCCGAACATTGTTCAGCGGATTTTCTTCCATCTTGGTCAATAGCTTGGCCATGCCCATCTGGTACGGTTCGGCCCCGATCAGGCCAACGTTCGGGTGATGCGCCGCCTGCCAGGCCAGATGCTCGCCGGCGCCAAAACCGACCTCCAGCCAGACGTCCTGAACACTGTTCGGGAATTGCGCCTTGGGGTCGCTACCGGGGATGTAGGCCAGCTCGCCTAACAGTGTTTGGCGCAGGCCGGCCTGCCGCGCCGACAGCTTGGGGCCCTTGCGGCGGCCATACAGCTTGCGGCGATTGCGGTCTGGGTGGTCGGGCGAATTCATCGGCCCCCTTAAAGCACAACCGCCGCCCCGAGGGATCGGGACGGCGGCCGGCATTCCAAAAGCAGATCTTAGAGCGCCGACTTGATGGCGGCGGCCAGATCGGTTTTCTCCCACGAAAACCCACCCTCACTGTCGGGCTCGCGGCCGAAATGGCCATAGGCGGCGGTGCGGGCGAAGATCGGCTTGTTCAGGTCCAGGTGCTCGCGGATGCCGCGGGGCTTCAGGTTCATGACCTGGGGCAGGATCTTTTCCAGCTTGGCTTCGTCGACATTGCCGGTGCCGTGCAGGTCGACATAGACCGACAGCGGCTCGGCGACACCGATCGCGTAAGCGAGCTGGATGGTGCAGCGGTCGGCCAGGCCGGCGGCCACAACGTTCTTGGCCAGATAGCGCGCGGCATAGGCGGCCGAGCGATCAACCTTGGTGGAATCCTTGCCGGAGAACGCGCCGCCGCCGTGCGGGGCCGCGCCGCCGTAAGTGTCGACGATGATCTTGCGCCCCGTCAGGCCGCAGTCGCCGTCGGGACCACCGATCACGAAGGAACCGGTGGGATTGATGTGCCACACGGTCTTGTCGTTGATCCATTCGGCGGGCAGCGTTTCGCGGATGTAGGGCTCCACGATCTTGCGGATATCAGCGCTGGTCTGGTGTTCATGGGCATGCTGGGTGGAGAGCACGATCTGGGTCGCTTCCACCGGCTTGCCGTTCGCATAACGCAGCGTGACTTGCGACTTGGCGTCGGGGAGCAGGGTCGGCTCCTTGCCCGACTTGCGCACCTTGGCCAGCAATTCCAGGATTTTATGGCTGTAATAGAGCGGCGCCGGCATCAGCGACGGCGTCTCGCGGCAGGCATAGCCAAACATGATGCCCTGGTCGCCGGCGCCTTCGTCCTTGTTGCCCGAGGCGTCGACGCCCTGGGCGATATGCGCCGACTGGGCATGCAGCAGGATTTCGATGTTGGCGTTGCGCCAGTGGAAACCGTCCTGTTCGTAACCGATGTCCTTGATGGCCTTGCGCGCGACTTCTTCCACGTCACCGGCCTGCACCTTCTTGGGGCCGCGGGTTTCGCCAGCGATGACGACGCGGTTGGTGGTGCACAGGGTTTCGCAGGCGGCGCGGATATCCCAGGGGCTCATGCCTTCCTTGGGGCCTTCGCGGAAGAACAGGTCCACCACCTCGTCGGAGATGCGGTCGGCAACCTTGTCGGGATGGCCTTCCGAAACGCTTTCGGAGGTGAAGAGATAGTCAGAGCGCGCCATTTGGACCCTTTAACTTTTCTGAAGCGGCCCCTCTTTACAGGGTTTGGCAGGGGGGTCAACAGGATATGTCAATTATGACATATGCTTTGCCGTCATATGGGATTCACCCCAGCGGAACCCCCTGCTATACAGCCCAAAACCAAGGACTCCCGATGCGCACCGCCACCGTTGAACGCAAGACCCGCGAGACCGAGATCGCGGTCTCCCTGGACCTGGACGGGACCGGGGATGCCGACATCGATACCGGCATCGGTTTCCTGGACCATATGCTGGAGAGTTTCAGCCGTCATTCCATGATCGACCTGAAAGTGCGGGCCACCGGCGACCTGCATGTCGATTACCACCACACCACCGAAGACACCGCCATCGTCATCGGCCAGGCGGTGAAGCAGGCGCTGGGCGATTTTTCCGGCATCACCCGTTTCGGCTCGGCCCTGATCCCGATGGACGAGGCGCTGACCCGCGTGGCGCTGGACCTGTCCAACCGGCCTTACCTGATCTGGAAGGTGACCATCCCCAAGCCCAAGTTGGGCGAGATGGACACCGAACTGTTCAAGGAATGGTTCCAGGCCTTTGCCCAGAATGCCGGCGCCTGCCTGCACATCGAGAACCTGTACGCCGACAACAGCCACCATATTGTCGAGACCTGCTTCAAGGGTCTGGCCCGGGCGCTCCGGCAGGCGATCAGCATCGATGAACGGCTGGACGGCGCTTCGCCTTCGAGCAAAGGCTCGCTCTAACCCAACTCCCCATGGCCGGGCTTGACCCGGCCATCCAGGGTCCCAAACTAGCATCGAGCCTTTGACTCTGGATGGGCGGCTCAAGGCCGCCCATGGTGATTTGTAAAATGATCAGTTCCTCCACCGCCGCCGAGGTTGCGCGGGGGGTGAGCCGTCTTCTGCTGGAAGAAGGCTACTCGCCCATCCTGGAATTCACCTTGCCCAATGGCCGGCGGCTGGACGTCGCCGCGATCGGGCCGGGCGGCGAGATGCTGGGGGTGGAGATCAAGGTGGCGTTGGCCGATCTGCGCGGCGACGGGAAGTGGCCGGAGTATCTGGATTACTGCGACCTGTTCTATTTCGCCATTCCGCCGGATTTCCCGCCCGAGCATGTGCCGCACCAGACCGGGTTGATCGTGGCCGACCGTTATGGCGGGTCGATCATCAAGGAAGCCGAGGCGCAATCGCTGCATGCCAGCCGGCGCAAGGCGGTGACGATTTCCTTTGCCCGCTGCGCGGCGGAACGGCTGTCACGCAACCTGGATGCGATGGCGCTGGCGCAAACCCCCGGCCTGGTGATCCCGGATGTTGAGTAGGAGCGTACGCCCGAGCGGGAGCGACCATGAATAAAGCGCAAGCCCGCCAGGTGATGCTGTCGATCCCCGGCACCGACGAACGGCTATGGTTCCGCGAACCATCCGTCTTCATCCATGACCGCTTCCTGGCCAAGACGCACAAGAAGGAGGACGCCGTCACTCTTCAGGTCGGCTCCATGGAAATGCGCGACATGATGTTGGAGGCCGAACCCAAGCTTTTCTACATCACGGACCATTATCGCAATTTTCCCTTTGTGCTGATCCGCCTGTCGGCATTGACCAAAACAGTGTTGAAGGAAATGCTGGTGGGCCGCGCCGCACCGCTGGCGGCGCTGAAGCCCCTCAAGCGCGCGGCAAAAACAAAAAAGAAAACCCAAAAGGCGCCGGCGAAAAAGAAAACTGCAAAGACGGTTAAGCGCTGAGCGTCTGGTGACGGCTTTGCAATGCCCCGGTCATGACGGGGCTGAAACACAGGCTGAGAAGCGATTTTGTGCCAGAATGGTGCGCATTGGGCGCGCTGGCGCTGGTTGATGCGCTGTGGGCGGCCCAAATCCAGCTGGATTTCACCGCGAGCGCAAAAGACTTCCTGGTCTTGGGACTGGCGTTAAGCATCGCGCTGTTGCTGCGCATCTTTGCAGCATCGCGCGGCGGCCTGATGGCGGAATATTTCGCGCTGACCCTGGCGGGCTCCACCGCCATCTGCGCCTTGTCCTATCTGTGCCTGGCCTCGGCAGGTCCTTTGGTCGATTCACGCTTGATGGCGATGGACCGGATGCTGGGCTTTGACTGGCTGGCCGGATACCAGTTCGTCCATGCCCATCCGGCGCTGCTGGCGGTGCTGGGCATCGCCTATGGCAGTCTTGTCTATCAAGGACTGTATTTCTGCCTGCTGCTGGGGCTGATGAACGCCAAGCCGCAACTGCGCGAAATGTTCTGGCTGTTCCTGGCAACCGGCCTGCTGGCCTGTGCGGGTGCGCTGCTGTTTCCCGCCTTGGGACCGTCAAAGCTTTATGAGATCCAGACCGACACCGGTTTCGTGCCGGTGATGCAGCATCTGCTGTCAGGCCAGGACATGCGCTTTTCGCTGTCAGGCATGACGGGCGTGGTGAGCTTTCCGTCCTTCCACACCGCCATGGCGCTGGCCTATTGCTGGGCCTTCCGCAAAACCGGGATCATCGGCGCGGGCATCATCGCGCTGAACATCGTCATGCTGTGCGCCGTTCCATTTTTTGGCGGACACTATCTTGTCGACATGATTGCGGGGGCGGCGGCGATGCTGATCGCGCTGGCAATCGTCAAGACTGCTCCGGCATTCCGGAGCAGCGGCGAACGCGGAGCGGTTGCGCCAGCAACCGTGTAGCGCTCGTCCGTGCGACCATAAAAGAACTATCGCGGCGAGCGCTTCGCCAGAATCCGCTGCAGCGTCCGGCGGTGCATATTGAGACGGCGCGCCGTTTCCGAAACATTGTGGCCGCACAGTTCATAGACGCGCTGGATATGTTCCCAGCGCACGCGGTCGGCCGACATGGGATTTTCCGGCGGCTTGGGCTTGGTGCCGGGCGTGGCCATCAGCGCCGCCAGGATGTCATCGGCATCGGCGGGCTTGGGCAGGTAATCGATGGCGCCATACTTCACGGCGGCAACGGCGGTGGCGATGTTGCCGAAGCCGGTCAGCACCACCACCCGGCTTTCGGGGCGGATGGTGTGCAAGGTCTCCACCACGTCCAGCCCGTTGCCGTCATCCAGCTTGAGGTCGACCACGGCATAGGCGGGGGGTGCGTCCTTGGCCCGGGCTTTTCCTTCGGCCACGGACTCTGCCTGGGCGACGGTAAAACCGCGGGCTTCCATGGCACGCGCCAGGCGTTCGCGCAGGGGGCGGTCGTCTTCGACCAGCAGCAGCGTCTTTTCGTCACTCATCTGGCGTGCGCTTTAGGTCTTTTTTGCAGTGCGGTCAAACATTTCAGCCTGTCTCGGACTGGGTCGGCGGCTGGGGTCCGTCAATCACCCCGCGCGCCCAGCGGATCGACACCTGCGCACCGCCGCCGGGCGGGTTTTCGGCCTTAACCACGCCGCCGGTCTGTTCCAGCAGGATCTTGGCGATGAAAAAGCCCAGCCCCATGCCTTCATGCTCGTCCAGGGAGCCCTGCGGACCCATGTCGTTTTCGCCCAGGGCGTTATGGCCGGGACGCGAGGTGATGTAGGGCTCGCCCAGGGTCACGAAGATTTCCGGCGCAAAGCCCGGCCCGTCATCGGCCACCGAAATGTTCAGATATTGATCGTCCCAGCTGGCCTCCACCGCCACCAGGGTGGCGGCGAAGTCGGCGGCATTCTCGATGATGTTGCCCAGCCCGTGCAGCAATTCGGGGGCGCGCCACACCTGGGGCACGGCGCTTTCGGCGCTGGGCGGGGTGATGGTGACCTTGATCTCGATGTCATCGCCACGATGGCCGCCGGCGACATCTTCCAGGAACGGGCCCAGCGGAAGCCGGGCGGTGGCGCCCAGCATGGCCTCTTCAGGGTTGGCCAGGCGGGCGATGATGGTGCGGCAGCGCTCGGCCTGCTCGCGCAGCAGTTTCACATCTTCCACATCGGTAGAATTGGCCGGCAGCGAGCGTTCCAGCTCGCGCGCCACCACCGCGATGGTGCCGAGCGGCGTGCCCAGCTCATGCGCCGCCGCCGTGGCCAGCGCGCCCAGCGCGGCAAGGCGATGTTCGCGCGACAGCGCCAGCTGGGTGGCGGCAAGACCCGCCGACATGCGCGCGGATTCCGAGGCGATGCGCCAGGCATAGACAGACGTGAAACCAATGCCGATCACCAGCGCGGTCCAGATGCCGGCCTGATAGAGCTGCGGCAATAGCAAGGCTTCACCCGCCGGCCAGGGCAGCGGCTTGTGCACCACCGCGATCAGGGACACCGAGGTGAAGGCGATGCCCGCCAGGATCAGGACGTTGCCCAGATTGAGCGTGGCGGCCGCGATCACCACCGGCGCCAGGAACATCAGAGCGAAGGGATTGGCGATGCCGCCGGTCAGATAGAGCAGCGCCGCCAGCTGCAAAACGTCAAAGGCCAGATAGAAAGTCGCTTCGCGGTTGGTCAGGCGATGCGAGGGGGCATAGCGCACCGCCAAGGCCACGTTCAGCGCGGCACTGACCGCGATGGCGATGCTGCAATAAAGAATGGGCAGGGTGTAGCCCAGCGCGAAATAGACCAGGAACAGGGCGGCGGCCTGCCCCGCCACCGCCAGCCAGCGCAGGTTCGACAGGGTGCGCAGGCGAACCCGGCCGCCAGTGCCGACGCCTTGCGCAAAACCCCGTACCACGTCCGTGCGCGCCAAATCCCACTTCCCTGAACTGCCGGTTGGGATTAGAGCATTGGCCATGTGGCGCAACAAGCAAGCCCTGCTGCCCTATCTGCTTCTGGTCGCGGCCCTGGCCGGCGGCCTGCTCTGGCATGAAAGCAACAATGTTCCGGGGCTGGGCAAAACCGTGATCACCGGGCAGGCCGATGTCGGCGGGCCGTTCAAGCTGGTCGACCATAATGGCAAGACCGTCACCGACGCCGATTACCGCGGCCGCTACATGCTGATCTATTTCGGCTACAGCTTCTGTCCCGATGTCTGCCCCACCACCTTGGCGGTGATGGCCCAGGCGCTGGACCGGCTGGGCGGCGATGCCCGGCGCGTGACGCCCATCTTCATCACCATCGATCCGGAACGCGACACCCCCAAGGTGTTGGCCGAATACATGAAAGCGTTTGGGCCGCAATTTGTCGGCCTGACTGGCAGCGTGGACGCCATCAAGGATGTGGAGAAGAAGTACCGCGTCTATGCCGTGAAGAAGCCGCTGGATCCGGCAAAGCCGAATGCAGGCTATGGCATGGACCATTCCTCGGTGCTGTACCTTATGGGTCCCAACGGCAAGTTGATCAGCTTCTATGATGAAGCGATCTCGCCCGACCAGCTGGTGAAAGAGTTGCGGCAGAAGATTTAGAGCGCCGTCGGCAGCGGCAGATTGTTCTGCGAACAGGCCGCAATCAGCGTGTTGTGCATCAGGCAGATGATCGTCATCGCCCCTACGCCGCCCGGCACCGGGGTAATCGCACCCGCAACCTCTTTCGCGGCGTCGTAGTCAACATCACCAACCAGCTTGTATTTGCCATCACCCGCATCGACGCGGTTGATGCCGACATCGATCACGGTCGCGCCGGGCTTGACCCAGTCGGCTTTCACGAATTCCGGCTTGCCGATGGCGGCGACCAGGATGTCGGCGCGGCGCGCAAGGCCGGGCAAATCCTTGGAACGCGAATGCGCCATGGTGACAGTGCAGTTGGCCGCCAGCAGCAATTGCGCCGCGGGTTTGCCGAACAGCAGCGAGCGGCCGATCACCAGCGCCTCTTTCCCCGCAATGTCGCCGACATATTCCTTCAAGAGCAGCATCACGCCTGACGGCGTGCAGCTGACCAGATGGGCGCGGCCCGACAGCAGCAGACCTGCATTCTTGGGCGTCAGCGCATCGACATCCTTGGCGGCGTCCAGCACGTCCAGCACCGCATTTTCGTCCAGGTGCTTGGGCAAAGGAAGCTGCACCAAAATCCCGTGCACTGTCGGATCGGCGGACAGTTCCCTGACCTTGGCGATCAGAACATCCTGGGAAACATCGGCGGGCAGTTCGACATGCACTGACTTGAAGCCGATGGCCTCGGCCGTCTTGCGCTTGTTCTTTACGTAAACTTCCGAAGCAGGGTCATTGCCCACCAGCACGGTGGCAAGGCCGGGCTGGATGCCGTGTTTGGCTTTCAGTTCGGCGGTGTAAGCGGCGATCTTCTCGCGCAGCTTGGCGGCGCTGGCCTTGCCGTCGATCACGGTGGCGGTCATGGCCTAGAGCCCGTAGCGGAAGGAGGCCCACTGGATCGTGTACTGGAGGAACCAGATGATCACGAACACCACGATGGGCGACAGGTCCAATCCGCCCACCGCCGGGATCACCTTGCGGATGGGCCGGAACACCGGTTCGGTCAGGCCGATCAGGATACGCAGGATGGTGCGGACAAACTGGTTGTACTGGTTGATGACGTTGAAGGCGGTCAGCCAGGACACGATCACCGCGGCGATCACGATCCACTTGTAGATTTCAAGAATATAGATCAGCAGGGCGGCGATGGGGTTCAGCATGGGCCTGTTGTACCGGGGGGAACCGGCCCCGAAAAGCCCGAAAATCAGGGCCGCTTGACGGCCCCGGCCCCCGTCCCTAAAACCGCCGCCTCCGGCCAAGGCCGGAAACCGGTTCGGGGCTGTAGCTCAGTTGGGAGAGCGCCTCGTTCGCAATGAGGAGGCCAGCGGTTCGATTCCGCTCAGCTCCACCATCCTCTTCAAAGGATGGGTTCCGAACCGACCTCGCTACTTCCCCGTATACGTCACCCGCCAGACCAGGTTCGCAACATCGTCTGCGATCAGCAGGCTGCCGTCCCTGGCCACCGCCAGGCCGACCGGGCGGCCCCAGACCTTGGCGGGTTCCCCGCTATTGCCCATGCCGTTCCAGAAGCCTGTGGCGAAATTCTCATAACCATTGACCGGCTTGCCGTTCGCGAAATGCACCCGCACCACCTTGTAACCGGTGGGATTGCCCGCGTTCCAGGAACCATGCAGCGACACGAAGGCGTCGCCCTTGTAGTCGGCGGGGAAATTCGCGCCGGTATAGAAAGCCAGCCCGGTCGGCGCGCTGTGGGCGTGGAACAGGACATCGGGGGTGATGGTGGAAGCGACCTTGCCGCCCGGGTCCTTTGCACCCCACACCGGATCGGGATTCTTGCCGATATAGGCGTACGGATAGCCGTAGAAGCCGCCAGCTTTGACCGTGGTCAGATAATCGGGCGGCAGTTCATCGCCCAGCCCGTCCCGTTCGTTGGTGACGACCACCGGCGCGCTGGAGCCCGGTGCAAAGGCGATACCCACCGGATTGCGGATGCCGCTGGCATATTCGCTCATGCTGCCATCGGCGTTGATCTTGAAGACCTGCGCCCCGGGCTTGTAGTCCGAGATATTGTCGCGCGACCCCAGCGCCAGGTAGAGCGTGCCATCCGGCGCAAAGGCGATGTTGCGGGTGATGTGGCCGTTTTTCGGCGCCAGGTCCGCAACCTTGGTGGTGACTTTCTCGGGCTTGCCGGCCTGGGTCTGGCCATTGGTATAGGCAAAGCGCCAGATGCCGCGCACATCGCCGACATAGAGATAGCCGGCATGGAAGGCCAGGCCGTGCGGATACACGAACCCTGCCGAACCCGGCAGGAAGGTGAAGCGCTGGTCCGCCTTGCCGTCGCCATTGGTGTCGCGCAGCACGGTAATCTTGCCGCCGGGGCGCGCCTTGTAGTCGCCGCCCGGCTCGGCCAGGAAAATATCGCCATTGGGCGCCACCGCCATCCAGCGCGGCGAAGACAGCGCATCGGCGAAAATGGAAATGGAAAAACCCTTGGGCACTTCGGGCATGGTCCCCGCCGGGCGCGGGATGGTCGAAGGTTCGTTGCCGGCCGCCGGGGTGGCATAGGGCTTGGCCAGCGAGGTGGGAGAAATCTGGAATTTCTGCCCCGGATGATCAGCCGCAAGCGCGGCGCTTCCCATCAACAAGGCCGCGGAAAAGCTGGCGATTTTGCTCATTTGTGCCCCCTGTTAAAATTCGGTTTACCAATCCGGCGCTTACTGGCGCTTATGCTGCGCCCCACGCTTCTGGCCATTGTTGCACTCGCCCTGGCGGCCCTGCCCGGGCGTGCCGCAGAGCATGGCGAGAAAGCCCAAAAAGCGCCAGAGCACAAAACCACCCAGTCCAAGAGCTACATCATGGTGGATCCGATCTATTCCACCATCGTTGCGGACAACCGCCCGGCCGGGATGCTGATGGTGGGCGTGGGCCTGGATGTGCCCAACGAGGAATTGCACGAAGAAGTCACCCGCTCCATGCCGGTGCTGCGCGACGCCTATATCCGCAACCTGATGACCTTCACCGCCAATGTGGTGCGCACCGACGCCCAGCCCGATGTGGGCGTGATCGCCGACCGGCTGCAGGCGGTGACCGACCGCGCCCTGAAGAAAAAGGGCGCGAAAATCCTGCTGGCCCAGGTCGCGATCCGCGTAACTTCAAAGTGAACTCCTCCGGCTTCAACTTCTCCCTGGCTCGCTGACGCTCGCCTGAACGTTGGAGCCACCCTCCCTTGAGCGCTTCGCGCAAAGGGGAGGCGGACCTGTGCTCGCTTCGACAATTAACGATAATATTCTGGCCCGGCATGGATTCGTCCAAACCCCCGGCGACCTGGACACGTCCGCTGTCCGTCTGGCTGGCGCCCGCCTTGGTGCTGGCGCTGGGCGTGGCCGTCATCCTGTTTGACGCACTGGGTATCCAGGGCGCGGCCAGCAACATGCTGTTCGATTCTTTCCAGCGCCACGCCGCCCGCACCTTTGCCGATGGGCGCCTGACGGTCCGGTCGCTGGAACTTCCGTCGCTGGATGAAGACAGTTTGGTGAAGGTGACGCGCACCCTGGCGGCGCAGGGCGCGCGCCTGATCGTGCTGACCGCGCCGATGGAAGGGGCGGCATCGCCCCAAAGCATGGCGGCGCGGCTTCCCCCCGGAAGCGATGCGGCGCGTGCCGCCCTGACCAAGCTGCCCGAACCGGGCCACGACCTGGCGGCGGAAATCGTCCAAACCAAAGTGATCATGCCGGTGGTGCTGGGCGTGGGCGGACGCGAGCCGCATATCAAGGCGCGCTTTGTCTATCGCGGCACGGCAAATCCCTTCGGCCATGTGCCGCGCTTAGGCGCCGCCACCGGCGCGCCGGCGGTGCTGGAAAGCAATGCCGCCGGATCGGCGGCGATCAACCTGATCCCGGACAGCGACGGCGTGCTGCGCCGTGTGCCGCTGGTGTTCCAGCTGGGCAATGGCTTGGTGCCGGGCATGGCAGCGGAAGTCCTGCGGGTGGCGGAAGGCAAACCTGACATTACCGTCACCAGCAATGAGCGCGACCCCCTCACCTTTCTCACCGGCACCGGCATCGCATCGCTGGAGACACCGGCCGGGCCTGTGTCCACCGACGGCAGCGGCCGGATGCGGCTGCATTACGCCGCCAACGTGTCCGAGCGGATACTCAATCCCAACGCGCTGGCGGGGGTACCTGTTAAAGGCGCTGTGGTTGTGATCGGCATGGAAGGCCAGACAGTAAAGACGCCGCTGGGCCCTGCCAGCGCCGCCAGCGTGATCAGCGAAAGCATCGAGAATCTGGCAAACCGCGCCATGCTGGTGCGTCCGGCATGGTCGCGCATAGTGGAAGCATTGGTGCTGGTGTTGCTGGGCACGGCATGATCCTGTTGCTGCGCTTCGGACTGGGCTGAGCCCGCGGCGCTGGTGATGGCGGGATCGGCTGCGGCGGGTTTGGCGTCCTGGTATCTGTATGCCGCGCATGGCCTGTTGGCCGATGCGGCGACACCGGTGCTGTTTTTGCTGCTGGCGTTCGGCGCGGCGCGCCGTGGCCTGGATTCAGGACATGCGGCTGGCCTATGCCGGGCTGCGCATGGCGTTTTCCGATCCCTGCCGCGCGCCACCATCGAGAAGATCGCCCGCCGCCCCAGCCTTCTGAAACTGGATGGCGAAACACGCACCGTCACCTATCTGGTGTGCGGGGTGCGCGGGCTGGCGGGTGTGGCGGCGTCTTATAAAGACGATGCGGCGGGCTTCACCGCCCTGATGCAAAAGGCGCTGTCACCCCTGATCGACCAGGCGCTGGCGCATGGCGGCACCATCGACCGGCTGACCGCCGATGGTTTTGCCGCCTTCTGGAACGCGCCGCTGGATGATGCCGATCATGCGCTGCATGCCTGCGAGGCGGCCAATGGCATGGCCATCATGTCCGCGCGCGTCACCGAAGAATTGCAACAGCGCGGCGAAGGCGCGGCGGTGGAAATCGGCGTCGGTGTGGCGACCGGCCCGGTGATCGCCGGCGGCTATGGCGGCTATGGCCGCATGGTCTATAGCGTCAATGGCGATGCGGTGAACCTGGCGCAGCGCATCCAGGCGCTGTCGCATCAGTATGGTCCCGCATTGATCGTGGCGGAGGAAACAAGACGGCTGGCCGAGCGCGGCTTTGCCTTCCTGGAAGTGGACACGATTGCAGCGGGCGCCAGCGATCCGCCCGTCACCCTGTATGCCATCATGGGCAATCCGGTGGCGCGCGCCTCGCCCAAATTCCGCGCCCTGACCGTGTTCCACGATCACATCTTCCAGGCCATCCGCAAGCAGCATTGGCAGATGGCACGCGACCTGATCGCGCAATGCCGCCGCCTGTCCGGCGCCAGCCAGAAGATGTACGACCTGCACCTGGCGCGCATCGCCTATTACGAAAAACATCCGCCGGGCGAAGCTTGGGACGGCGCGTTCCGGCCTATTCTGGAATAGCCGCCAGTCCATAGTGCGCGGCAGGCGCGCCCGTCAGCGCCGCCCACATCTGGTCGCCCCAGGAGAAGTGCCACCATTCGTCGGGATGGCCGGCAAAGCCTTCTTCGATCATCAGCCAGTGCAACAGGCGGCGGTTGGCGCGCGCTTCCTGATCGGAAAAGGAAAATTCTGCGCATCCAGATCTTCAGCGGTCGCGATTGGCCAGCGCGGTGACATCATCGAACAGCGACCCCATCCACAGCGCCTCGCCGCCTATCCAACGTAAAGTCAGGTCCACCGCCGCTGCCGTGGCATGCGGCGCGGGCGCATCGGCGCTCTCCGACGGCGCGGACCAGTAGCGTTCCACTTCCTCGGTCAGCGCTGCGCCACTCAAGGATGGATCACGGCGCTGCAACTCGCGCGGCATCCACACATCGTGGAAGTAGGCCTGCACTCTCGCGCGGCCGCCAAGCGTCGAACAAGAACAGCTCCAGCCCCACCGGCGCAATGCGCGCATTCACCCGCACCAGTTTTTCCGCCACGCTTTGGCGCAGCCATATTTTCGGTGGCGCCATCGACCCGGTGCCAATAGGGCGGGTTGCGGCCCGAGGCATAGAAATTCTCGCCGGCAAGGCCCGCCTCGCGCGCCTGACCACCGGTTCGCCGTACAGTTCATTGTCCCGCGTGATGACGATGCGCTGGCGAAAGCCTCATGCGCGCGGCCCGCGCGGGCGCCTGGTCGCCGATGGGGCGATTGCGCAATTCTTCCAGGACGCCGAACGCGGACATATGCGCTAGACTAGAGTCATGCCCGATGAAAATCCAAATGGTGAAAGCCCATACCGCCACGCCCGCCGCGCCTTCATCGCGGCCTGTGAAGGTGGCGCATCTGGATACGGTGGCGCGGCTGAACCCGGCCAAAAGTCCCGACGGCAAGCCGCTGTTCATGGACTGCGCCGCGCTGGGGCCGCGCCTTGCCGCGCGCGCCGTGCTGGTGGTGGCGCGCGGCCAGGCAGGATCGGACATCCTGGTCGCGCTGCTGGGGGGCGGGCTGACAGCCCCCGCCGATGCGCGGCTGGTACTGGTGCATGCCCTGGACCCGGCCGCCTTTGCCGGGGTGACGGGCGATCCCGCCTGGCCCGCCACCATGCTGGGCGCCGAAGTGACCGAGGATCTGCGCAAGGTGCGCAAGCTCGCGCTGCTGCCGCTGGAAGACGGTCCCGATTTGACACCGGTGCTGGCGGCGGCCCTGCCCCAGGCGCAGATCACCACCCTGCCCGCCGCCGCCAGCGCGGATGCAGCGCAGCGCGCCATCGGCGCCTTCTTCTCCAAATAGAGGGGCAATAAATTTCGGTAACGCGCCTTGCGGCTGCGGGCGGGCGCGCGGATGATTGCGCCGCCAAACCATAAGGGGGTCATCATGCGTATGCTTCTTGCCGCCGCGGTCATCATTGCCGCCATCTCGCCCGTCCAGGCCGCCGATACGCCCCAGCAGGCCAGCATGAAAAGCTGCGCCGCCACATGGAAGACCATGAAGGAGGCCGACAAGGCCAAGACCAAGTACACCGATTACATGGGCACCTGCATGAAGAAGGCGCCCGAAACCGCTGCCGCCGCGCCGGGCGGCACCATGATGATGGCCGCCAAGCCGAAGGCGGACGCCGCCTACTCCATGGCGATGACGGCCAAACCCAAGGCTGCCGCAAGCGGTTCGATGATGATGGCGGCCCCCCACGGGCGGTTCGGCCATGCAAGGACGGCACCACCGTCACCTACAAGAACCGCCAAGGCACCTGCTCGGGCCATGGCGGCGTCGCCAGCTGGCTGTAATTTTCTGGGAAATTCCGCGGGAAACGGGCTCGGCTTTGCAAGCCGGGCCCGTTTTCTTTATAGCCAGCGGCACCGGCACTCGTAGCTCAGCTGGATAGAGCGCTGCCCTCCGAAGGCAGAGGTCACAGGTTCGAATCCTGTCGAGTGCGCCATTCATGTGCGGGACGCAATGAATGGCGCCCCAACATGCCGCGCGGTGCCAAGAGGCACGCTTGGTTAACTTTCTCCCAAAACGGCACGGAACTCTGGCATGATCTCGCCATGGTCTTGCCTTGGGTCCATGCTCCCTTTCGATCATGGAGCGACAGCTTGCCAGCCACGCGCCCAACAAATCCCGCCGCGACCGCGCGCTGGGCTGGGGCTTCACGGCTGGCGTGCATGCGGTGCTGACGGCGCTGTTCTGGCCCCGCCATCACGCGCCGCAGCAGAAGGCCCAGCCAGAACTTCAGCTCACCCTGCTCAGCGTGGAAAAAGCGCCGGAGCCGCCGAGGCCCGCCTGAGCCAGACATTCAGGCGCCCCAGCAACTGCCGCCGCTCATGGCGCATCCCACACAGAATCCACCCTGGTGAAAGTCACCTCGCCGGTTCCGGTCGACAATTCCGACATCCTGTCCGACGCCCGCTGGTCGGCGCCGCCAGTGCGGGTGAAGAGGGCGGCGGCGGCGGTGGTGGTGGCGGCGGCTGTGACACCGCGCGCGCGGTGCAGGCGGCGCTGCGCAGCGATCCTTTGGTGCACAACGCCGTGGCGGACGCGAACCGCCAGGGCAAGGCGATCATGATGTGGAATGGCGACTGGGTGCGGTCGGGTGCGCAGGAAGGCAAGGGCCTGTCTGCGGTGCGCCAGGCGATCATGTGGAAAGTCGCCTTCTCGTCCGAAACCTGCCGCAACCAGCCCATGCATGGCACGGTGGTCCTGTCGCTGGCCGATGGTGGCACCCGCTTTGCCATCGGCACCGACGCGTGGCGCTGGTCGGACCTGCTAGGCCTGAAAAGATAGGGCACCAAAAGAAAAGGGCCGCATCATCGATGCGGCCCCTTCTCTCAAACAGTTCTGTTTCTTACGACATCACCACCAGAACCACGCGGCGGTTCTGGGCGCGGCCCACGCGGGTCTTGTTGCTGCCGGCCGGATCTTCCTTGCCATAGGAAATCGCCGACATGCGGTTCAGCGGCACGCCGTGGCGGTTCATGAACACGCGAACCGCTTCGGCACGCTCTTCACCCAGGCGCTGATTGGCGGCGTCCGAACCACGCGCGTCGGTATGGCCCTGGATTTCCAGGTAGACGTTGCGGTTGTCGGTCTTCAGCTTTTCGGCGAACTCGGTCAGGCGCTGCTGGGCTTCGGGGGAAAGCTTGGCGCTGGCGGCCTTGAACTTCACCGAGTCGTCCGACAGAACCATGGAGTAGAGGAACTTTCCTTCCGCCAGCTTGCCCGCCGCGGTGGCGCGATCCAGCGCTTCCTTGGTGGACTGATCAAGCTGAGCCAGCTGGGCCGAATGGCGGTCCACCTGGGATTGGGTCGCCTGCGCCTTGGCATCAACGACGGCAACATGCTGGTCGACATAATCACGGGTCGCGCATCCCCCCAGGCTGATGGCGGCGGCGGCCATGGCTGAGGCGAGGATGGCGGTCTTCAATTTTTTCATCGCTTGTTCCCTTGTGAGTTTCTGCCCCGGGGCCCGGACAAGCGTCATGCGGCAGTGTGGCGGAAATGGGCCTCAAAAGGGCCCGAGCCGCGGCGAGTCTTCGCCAATTTTCGTGCCGGTCTTGGGCTGACACCGCAATCATGCCGATATGGCACGGTTGCTCCGGGTCAATTGCGGCATCACACTAAGTTCCATGCTTCAGCCCGTCCTGCCCGTCATCTTCCTGCTTATGACCATCACAGCCTTTGCGGCGCTGGGGGCACGGCGCACGCACGTCCCAGCTTCCATCTTTTTGGTCTTGGTGGGCCTGGCGATCAGTTTCCTGCCCGGCATGCCGCGCATCGAGTTGCGGCCCGATCTGGTGCTGAGCCTTTTCCTGCCGCCGCTGCTGTATCGCGCCGGCGTGCAAATGAGCTGGCGCGGCTTTCGCGAAAATCTTCGGCCCATCCTGTTGCTGGCGGTTGGGCTTGTGGTCTTCACAACCATCACGGTTGCCTATGTCGCCCATTGGGTCATGGGCCTGCCCCTGGCAGTCGGGTTTGTGCTGGGCGCGGTGGTATCGCCGCCCGATGCGGTGGCGCCCATGGCGATCGCGCGCCGCTTTGCCCTGCCCCAGCGTGTGCTGACCGTCCTGGAAGGCGAGGGGCTGGTGAACGACGCCACAGCGCTGATCCTGTTCAGCTTCGCGGTGGCGGCCGTGACCCAAGGCCTGAAGTTCTCGGTGGTGACCGCGGTGGGAGAATTCCTGGCCATCGTGGCGGGCGAAATCATCTGGGGGCTTTTCCTGGGCTGGGGCGCGCTGGCGCTGCGCCGTTGGGCCGCCGATCCGCGCGTGGAAATGGTGTTCGCGCTGCTGACGCCGTTTGCCGCCTTCTGGGTGCCCGAATCCCTGGGCGGCTCGGGCGTGCTTGCCACGGTGGTGTGCGGCTTGTTCATCAGCTGGAACGGCCCGCGCTACATCTCGCCGGCCACGCGGCTGCAGGGCTTCTTCGTCTGGGACCTGGTGGTTTATCTGGTGGAAAGCGTGATCTTCCTGCTGTGCGGTTTGCAGGCGCGCGTCATCGCCGACACGCTGGAATGGAGTGAGTGGGGTTATCTGGCGCTGGCCTGCATCAGCGTCTGCCTGGTGCTGGTGGCGGTCCGCTTCATCTGGGTGTTCACGGTGACGTATCTGACGCGGCTGGCATTTCCCGGAATTCGCAATAGCGATCCGGCGCCGCCCTGGCAGGGCACTTTCATTGTCGGCTTTACCGGCATACGGGGCGTGGTGTCGCTGGCCGCGGCGCTGTCCATTCCCATCATGGCCGATGGCGCACCTTTCCCGGGACGCGGCCTGCTGCTGCTGGCCACCTTTGTGGTGATCCTGGTCACCCTTGTCGGCCAGGGCCTGACCTTGCCCTGGGTGATTCACAAGCTTGGCATTGCCGAGCATGGCAAGCGCGAGGCCGACCGGGAAAAACAGCGGGAGATCAGCGCACGCCTGGCCAGCATCGATGCGGCGCTGGCGCGGCTGGATTCCCTGGAAGGGGCAGTGGCGGCGCCCGAAACGGTGCGCGCCCTGCGGCGGCGCAACGAGGACCGGCGCGCCTATTTCGTCGCCGCCTGCCAGGACCTGGCGACGGGCGACATCAGCAATGCCAGCGCCAACCTGCAATTGCAGTTCGTGGACGCCGAGCGCGCCAGCATCGCGGACCTCTACTATCGGGGTGAAATCGGCGACGAAGCCCGCCGGCGTATTGAGCGCGAGCTGGATCTGGAGGATTCCCGCATCCGCCACAGTGCCGAAAGCGGCGCGGCAAGGGCGCTTTAATTCTTGCCCCCATCCGTCGCAGCTCGAGTTGGCTCCGCCAACATCTCGCTGTGACACCTTCCCCCGCCGTTCGCTCTGCTCGCGGGGGAAGGAAGCTGTCGGATGCGGCTTGTCGCTCGGCGGAATGCCTCGCTCGCGCTTAACCCGGCCTGCGCCACACCAGCATCTTGCTGGTGAGTATCTGGACCACCTCGCCTCTCTGGTTCCTGGTCTGGCTGCGCACGGTCAGCATGCCGCGCTCCGGCTTGGAGCGGGACGGCGTCACCGCCAGGATTTCACTTTCCACCTGCAGCACATCGCCGGGACGGGTGGGGCGCGGCCAGGTGATTTCGCCCCCCGCGCCGATCAGGCCGCCCGCGATAGGCATGCCGCTTTTGACCAGCAGCGACATGGTGATGGACGCGGTGTGCCAGCCGCTGGCGGCCAGCCCCTGGAAGAAGCTTTTGTCCGCGTCCGTCTCGCTGAGGTGGAAGGGCTGGGGATCGAAGCGGGCGGCGAATGCCTTGATCTGGGCCGAATCCAGCGCATGGGTGCCGCTGGTGAAGCGCTGGCCGACGTGGAAGTCATCAAGGTAAAGCCCCGTCATGCCATCATGCTAGGCGGCAGCCGTGAACGCGGCAACAGGCGCCCAGCGATGACGCGGCTGTCACAAAACAAATCATTTTCGGAACGAAGCGGACACTCGCGCATTGGCCCGAAGGCGCGTACAGTTTTTGCGTCACATGAAAACCATGGAGTGAATGACATGGCTGCGAAGAAAAAGAAGAAAGCCGCGAGCAAGAAGAAGGCGGTGAAGGCGAGCAAGAAGAAGGCCCCTGCCCGGAAAGCCAAAAAGACGGCTGCGAAGAAGGCCAGCAAGGCCAAGAAGAAAACGGCAAAGAAATCAAAGAAGAGCGTGAAGGCTGCCGCCCGCAAGGCGCCCGCCAGGAAGGCCAAGAAGAGCCCGGCCAAGAAGAAGCAGATCGTCGGTGAGGGCGACTACGCCGCCTCGCGCAGCTTCCTCAAGGACCAGTCGGATTTCGTCGAGAAGAACCGGTCCAACATCCCGGCCATGGGCAAGGATGCCGAAAAAGCGCTGGAAGGTCCGGAAGGCGATTCCCTGCGCGATGCCGAAGCCACGGCAGCGGCCCGGTCCCGCGACAACTTCTAGGGATTGCCGGAAATGAAAAGGCCGCGGTTCTCACGAACCGCGGCCTTGTTCTTGGCCCGCGGGCTTACTTTTCGGCGGGCTTGAAATCCAAAGCGCAGCCATTCGTGCAGTAGCGCAGGCCGGTCGGCCCGGGACCGTCATTGAAGACATGGCCCAGGTGGCCGCCGCACTTTGCGCAGTGGAATTCGGTGCGCACCATGCCATGGCTGGTGTCGGTGGTGGTCTTCACCGCGCCGGGCTTGGTGTCCCAGAAGCTGGGCCAGCCGGTGCCGCTGTCGAACTTGGTATGGGCATCGAACAGTTCGGCGCCGCAGCCCGCGCATTCAAACTCGCCCGGCCGCTTCTCATGATTCAGCGGGCTGGAGCCGGGGCGTTCGGTGCCATGCTCGCGCAGGACGCGGTGCTGTTCGGGGGTCAGGTCACGCAGTTTTGTGTCGGTCATTGTCTTTCCTTTCCCTGTCCAATTCGCCCGGATTGGCAAATGGTTACGGTTCGGCCGCCCTTCAAGGATTGGCCGCGACCACCATGGCCAGCATGCCGCTGAGCTTGCCGGTGTTGCCGAACTGGAAACCGGCGTCATAGATCACATCGTCCACTTTCCACCCCTGCGGGGTGGAGACCAGCACCACCGTGTCGTTCCAGTTGGCGGGCTTTTCGGCCTTGCGGCCGGGTTCAGGCGGGGGAGCATAACTCAGCGCAACCGGACAGCGCGCGGTCTGGCCCGCGACCTGGCAGGCGCCGACCTTCCAGGCGCTGGCCCCTTCAAACAGCGAGGAGAAGATGTCGCCTTCCAGCATGGGCGGCACGGCATTCTTCACCTTGGCGGTCAGCCGTGCCTGGGCGGCGGCGGCCTGGGCCAGCTGCTTGTTCAGGCGCGGGCTCAGCACCGGGGTATAGCGCACCCGTTCGGTGGCATCGGGAATGCCGCCGCCTTTGACATGCAAAGGGCCATAGACGGCATAAAAAGCCTCCACCGCTGCTGCCGGATTGTCGGCGGGCTGGGCGCAGGCCGGCGCGGCCACCAGCATCGCCGCGGCAAGCAGGAGCTTTTTCATCAGCGCTTCAGGCTGTCGCGGATTTCGCGCAGCAGCAGCACTTCCTCGGAAGGCGCGGGGGCTGCTTCCGCGGCCGGGGTCGGCGCCACCAGCTTGTTCAGCTGGCGCAACAGCATGAACAGGGCAAAGGCCACGATCAGGAAGTTGATGCAGGCGTTGATGAACAGGCCGTAGTTCAGGGTCACGGCCTTGGCCGCCTTGGCGGCGGCCAGCGTGTCCACGGCATGATCGCCCTTGAGCACCAGGAAGAAGTTGGAGAAATCCACTCCACCCAGCGCCAGTCCGATCGGCGGCATGATGATGTCATTGACCAGCGAATTGACGATGCCGGTGAAGGACGCGCCGATGATCACACCGACCGCCAGGTCCACGACATTGCCGCGCATGGCGAATTTCTTGAATTCCGCAACCAGGGACATGGGCTCTCCCGCCTTTGAATTGGGCAAAGGCTAATCGCGGCGCGGCCCTTCAACAAGCCGTCCAAATGCAGATCAGGCGAGCTTGGTCCCCGCCATGGCGCCGGCCGGCAGGGAGAGCCGGAACGACAGGCCGAAATGGGTCGAGACGATCTGCAGTTCGGCGCCGATTTCGGCCGCGAGGCTGCGCATGACCTTGAACCCCATGCCGCCGCCAGAGACATCGAAGTTTTCAGGCAGGCCCACACCGTCATCGCTGATGGACAGGACCAGGCGGCCGTCCGGGGCCGCGGTGCAATCCACCGTCATGACCAGGGGCACGCCGGCCGGGTGGGCATGCTTCATGGCGTTGATGAAGACCTCGCACAGGATCAGCACGATGGGCTGCACCTGGCGCATCAGGACAATGCAGTCACCGCCGGTGTGATTCACGCGCACCGATTGCTCGGGCGAGGACAGCGCAGCCACCAGCGCATCGGTGACTTCGCGCAGATGCGGCTTCAGGCTGACCGAACCTTCGGTCCCCGAATGTGCCAGGATGCGGTGCAGCTGGCTGATGGTGTTGATGCGCGCCGCCACGCCGTCGAGCAGGTGGCGCACTTCGGCATTGGTGAGGGTCTCGGCGCCCTTTTTGACCGAAACGGCCTGCATCCGGACCATGCTGACCAGAAGGGTCAGGCTGTTGGCGATGCGGTGATTGGCTTCGGCGACCAGATCGGCTGTTTCGGCAGACATAGGGTCGGTGGGACGTTGGGTGAGGATGGTATCCATGGGATCACCCTCCTTTCAGCCGCGATCATGCACCCCCAAAGCCGGGACCGCAAGGTAATAATCGATCTATTTCAATGACTTAAGTTAGTCTTCGCCCCAATTGGTACCAACTTAGCCCTTGCTGCAAGGAACCCATGGGTCCTAGATGGGGTTCTATAGGAGGAACTCTCGGAGTCAGCCCGTTACTCATTTTGAGTACCAAGCTGGCGCGTTAAAAAGCGGTGCATTATGAATGACTTGGCGCGCGGCGAGCGCCTTCAGATCATGCTGACCGGCGAGGAGCTGGAAGCCCTGGAAAGCTGGCGATTTGCCAAGCGCATGCCGAGCCGGGCTGCTGCGGTGCGGGAGCTTCTGAAGCGCGGCCTGGCGGCCGAGGGCTTCGACATGGCCGAAGGTGGCAGCAAATCCGAGGATTTCGGGGTTACCGGCAAGTCCACCGCATCGCCCACCCGCGACCGCGGCAACGGCAAATCGCCCGGCAAATAGCCCTTTTCGGGCTTGCGCCCGGCTTTGCACCCTTATAGAACCCGCGCTCTTTCGAGTGGCCCGGCCGGACATGCCGTGGCGGCTCTCAACGCGACCCGGGCGTAACCGCCCCTAGAGGAAAAGCAAAATGTCCAAGATGAAGACCAAGTCGGGCGCCAAAAAGCGCTTCAAAATCACCGCCAAGGGCAAGATCAAGACCCACCAGGTCGGCAAGCGCCACCGGTTGATCAACAACTCGCCCGCCCGTACCCGCGACCTGCGCGGCATGGATACGCTGTCTGAATCCGAAACCCGGCGCGTGAAGCGCTGGATGCCGTATGGCGGGGGGATCTAAACCATGAGCCGCTCACCCCGTTCCGTACCGTCGCGCGCCCGCCGCAAAAAGGTCTTCAAGCAGACCAAGGGCATGCGTGGCCGCCGCAAGAACAACATCACCACGGCCAATGCCGCTGCCGACAAGTCGATGCAGCACAACTATATCGGCCGCAAGGAGCGCAAGCGTAACTTCCGCGCCCTTTGGATCCAGCGCATCAACGCCGCCGTGCGCGAGCATGGCCTGACCTACAGCCGATTTATCGCCGGGCTCGCCGGCGCCGGGATCGTGGTGGACCGCAAGGTCCTGTCCGACCTGGCCATCCACGAGCCCGCTGCGTTCAAGGCTCTGGTGGATCAGGCGTCGAAAGCCTAAGCAGACTTCACCGGAGATTCGGCGGGCGCACGCGTCCGCCGGTCCTTACCTTCCGGAGTTTGCATGACCGATATCGCCGCTCTTCAGTCCGACATCATGGCGCAGATTTCCGGCGCGGCCGATGAAGCCGCGCTGGAAGCCGTGCGCGTGAACACCCTTGGCAAGAAGGGTTCGGTCAGCGCGCTGCTGGCCACCATGGGCAAGCTGTCGCCCGAAGAACGCAAGGTCCAGGGCCCGCTGTTCAACGGCTTGCGCGATGCGGTGACCGAGGCCATCGCTGCCCGCAAGGCCCAGCTGGCCGATGCGGCGCTGGATGCGCGGCTGGCGGGCGAGACGCTGGATGTCACCCTGCCCGCGCGCGCCGAAAACACCGGCAGCATCCATCCGATTTCGCAGGTGCTGGACGAAGTCGTCGCCATCTTCGCCGAGCTGGGCTTTGGCGTCGCCGAGGGCCCCGACGTGGAGTTCGACGACTACAACTTCACCAAGCTGAATATTCCCCCCGACCATCCGGCCCGCCAGATGCAGGACACATTCTATGTGTCGCCGCAGGCAGATGGATCGAGCCATGTGCTGCGCACCCACACTTCGCCGGTGCAGGTGCGCACCATGCTGAAGACCAAGCCGCCCATCCGCATCATCTCGCCGGGCCGCACCTATCGCGTGGACAGCGACGCCACCCATTCGCCCATGTTCCACCAGGTCGAAGCGCTGGTGGTCGACAAGGGCATTCACCTGGGCCACCTGAAATGGACGGTGGAACAATTCTGCAAGGCCTTCTTTGAGATCGACCAGATCGAATTGCGCGCGCGCCCCAGCTTCTTTCCCTTCACCGAACCGTCGCTGGAATGGGATATGCGCTGCGACCGCAGCGTGCCGGGCAAGATCACGTTTGGCACGGGCAATGACTGGCTGGAGCTGGGCGGCAGCGGCATGGTCCATCGCAAGGTGCTGGAGAATTGCGGCATCGACTCGTCGCAATATTCCGGCTTTGCATTCGGCTTCGGCCTGGACCGCATGGCGATGCTGAAATACGGCATGCCCGACATTCGCAGCTTCTTTGAATCGGATCTGCGCTGGCTGAAGCATTATGGCTTCCAGCCGCTGGACATCCCCACCATCGATGGGGGGCTTTCCCGATGAAATTCACCCTCTCCTGGCTCAAAGAGCATCTGGACACCGATGCCACGCCCGAAGAGATCGGCGCGCGCCTGACCTCCATCGGCCTGGAAGTCGAAAGCATCACCGACCCGGGCGCGGGCCTAAAGGATTTTATCGTCGGCGAGGTCATCAGCGCCGAGAAGCATCCCAATGCCGACAAGCTGCGGCTGTGCAGCGTCAGCGACGGCAAGGACAATCTGCAGATCGTGTGCGGCGCGCCCAATGCGCGGGCCGGGATCAAGGTGGTGCTGGCGCGGCCGGGCACCGTGATCCCTGCCACCGGCGAAGCCCTGAAAATCGGCAAGATCCGGGACGTGGAATCGCGCGGCATGATGTGCAGCGCCCGCGAGCTCCTGCTGGGCGAAGATCATGACGGCATCATCGAGCTGAAGGACAGCGCCAAGGCCGGTCAACCAGTCGTGGCGGCGCTGGTCGAAGCGGGCTTGCTGGCCAACGACCCCTTGTTCGATGTTTCCATCACCCCCAATCGCGGTGATGCGGCCAGCGTGTTCGGCATCGCGCGCGACCTGGCCGCCAGCGGGCTTGGCAAGCTGAAGACCGAAAAGGTCCAGCCCATCGCGGGCAAATTCCCCTGCCCCAAAACCATCACCCTGGATTTCACGCCGGAAAACAAGGACGCCTGCCCGATCTTTGCAGGCCGCCTGATCCGCGGCGTCAAGAATGGTCCCGCCCCGCAATGGGTGCAGGACCGCCTGAAGAGCGTGGGCATGAAGTCCATCTCGGCGCTGGTGGATGCCACCAACCTGATCGCCCAGGACCGCGGCCGCCCGCTGCATGTGTTCGACGCCGACAAGCTGAGCGGCAATCTGCATGCCCGCATGGCCAATGATCACGAACAGGTCTTCGCGCTGGACGACAAGACCTATGTGCTGGATGACCAGACCATCGTCATCGCCGATGACAGTTTCGCCCGCGCCATCGCCGGCATCATGGGCGGCATGGATACCGGCAGCTTTGAAGACACCAAAAACGTCTTCATCGAATCGGCCTGGTTCGATCCGGCGCGCATCGCGCGCGCCGGCCGCAAGCAGGGCATCATCTCCGACGCCCGCTACCGCTTCGAGCGCGGCGTCGATCCGCAATTCGTGCTGCCGGGGCTGGAGCTTTGCACCCAGATGATCCTGGAATGGTGCGGCGGCGAGGCATCCGATGTGGTGATCGCCGGTGAATTGCCGCCGCCGCACAAGCCCATCACTTTCGATACGGCGCTGGTGGAAAGCTTTGGCGGTGTGAAAGTGCCGCGCGATAAGATCGTCTCGATCCTTCAGGATTTGGGCTTCGTGGTCGAAGACCATGGCGCCTTGCAGGTGGTGCCGCCGTCGTGGCGCCATGACGTGGACGGTCCCGCCGACCTGGTGGAAGAAGTGGTGCGGATTTATGGGCTGACGGATGTGCCGTCGGTGGCCCTGCCGCGCACCAGTGCGGTGGCCGCGCCCGTCCTGTCCAAGGCCCAGCGCCGTACCCGCGCCGCCCGCCGCAGCATTGCGGCGCGCGGCTTCAATGAATGCGTGACATTCTCGTTCATCGCCCGCGACCAGGCCGCCCTGTTCGGCGGCGGCGATGACGCGCGCCAGCTGTCCAATCCCATTGCGTCCGACCTGGATGCGCTGCGCCCCTCGATCCTGCCGTCCTTGCTGGCGGCGGCGTCCCACAATTCCGCGCGCGGATTTGCCAACCTGCAACTGTTCGAGATCGGCGCCGCCTTCGACAGCGGCATGCCGCAAGCGCAGAAGACCATCGCCGCCGCCATCCGCAGCGGTCATGCCGAGCGTCATTGGCAGAAGGCCGCCGCCACCAGCGATGTGTTCACCGTGAAGGCCGATTTGCTGGCCGCGCTGGAAGCCATCACCGGCGCGCCCATGTCGGCGCCTATTACCCAGGGCGCACCCGGCTGGTATCACCCGGGCCGCAGCGGCACCATCGCCATGGGCCCCAAGGTCATCGCCCAGTTTGGCGAACTGCATCCCAAGGTCCTGGCCGCCTTCGACCTGAAAGTCCCGGCCGCCGGATTTGAAATCTTCCTGGACGCCATTCCGGACGCCAAATCCAAGGGCGGCAAGGCCAAGCCGCTGTTCGCACCCTCGCCCTTCCAGGCGATCGAGCGCGACTTCGCCTTTGTGGTGGACGCGGGGCTGGCCGCCGGCGAGATCGTCAAGGCCGTGAAGCTGGCCGACCGCGCCCTGATCGACACCGTCACCGTCTTCGACGTGTACGAAGGCAAGGGCGTGCCCGAAGGCAAAAAGTCCGTCGCCGTGGCCGTGCGCATCCAACCGCAAACCGCCACCCTGACCGACGCCGAGATCGACGCCCTGGCCCAGAAGATTGTGGCCGGCGCGGTCAAGCTGGGCGCGACGCTGCGTTCCTAACCCATTTCTCCATGGCCGGGCTTGACCCGGCCATCCAGAGCAAGCGGCACTATGGATGGGCGGGTTAAACCCGCCCATGGTGAGTTTTATGTTTCGAAGCTGAGCAGCTTCGGCGCGACGCCGATTTCCTTCGCAAGCTTGTCGAACTCCGCCCGCGCGCGCGGGTTGGTGCGCTGGTGGCGTTCAGCGAAGATCATCTCGTTCTTCTGGGTGTGTTCAAAGCCGGTGAATTCGGTCACCCGCACCTTGTAGCCATGGGCTTCCAGGTACAGGCCGCGCAACACATTGGTGAGATGCGCGCCCATCTCGCGCCGGTGCAGGCCGTGGCGCCAAAGTTGATCCAGCGGCCCTTTCACATCATCCAGTTGCCGCGCCACTTCGGCCTGGCAGCAGGGCACCAGCGCCACGAACTTGGCTTCGTGTTTGAGCGCAAACAAAATCGCTTCATCGGTGGCGGTGTCACAGGCATGCAGCGCCGTGACGATATCCACCGCGCCCACCGCGCTGTCCGCAATCTTGCCTTCGACAAAGCGCATGCGGTCAAAGCCGCTTTCGGCAGCGATCTTCTTCGCGGTTTCGATCAGGTCGGCCCGCGCTTCCACCGCGATCACTTCGCCCCGGCCCGCCTTGGCAAAATACAAATCGTACAAGATGAAGCCCAGATAGGATTTGCCCGCACCCAGATCGGCCAGCACCGGCTGGTCTTTCTCGCCCAGCGTTGCATCGATCGCCGGCTTGATCAGTTGGGCCAGGTGCTGCACCTGTTTCAGCTTACGGCGCGAGTCCGCATTCAGCCCGCCATTAGGGGTGAGGATATGCAGCGCCTTCAGCAGCGCCACCGACTGACCGGGCCACAGGTCCGCAACGTCGTTTTTCTGGGGCTTTTGCGGCTTCATTTGCTGCGCCATCCGTCGAACATGTGCTGCATGCCATACCAGTAATTGTAGGCGCGGATCGCCCAGTAATTCATTTGCGCCCATTCCTTCGGCGGGGTCAGGTCATCCCAGTCGGGCGACAGGGTCTTTTCAATCTGGTTGGCCATATAGATGCGCCGCCGCCCCTGCCAGTAATGCAGGAAACTATCCCGCACCTCGGCAATCGGCACCTGGTTCAACCGCACCACTTCACTGAGGGCGAACTGCTCAAGCGTCGGGAATTTCCGTGCCCGCCCAATCAGGGCGTCGATAAAAGCCAGCGTGTCTTCCAGGATCGGGACATGCGCCGGCGTCACCCCGATCAGGCCGGAATTGAACATCCAGCTGTTTTCGATGTCATAGCGGTACGACCCCAAATGCGGCAGCCGGGTGCGAAAGCCCTTCAGGGCCGGGAACGGATTGCGCAGCTCGAAGCGGTTCATCACCACCGCGGTCTTGGTGACCGACCAGTTTTCCACCGGCGCAAGCTTGGCCGACACCTCGGCATGAAAGCCGGGCTGGATGATGCTGTCGCTGTCGATGAAGCAGACCGGCCCGGCGAACCGGCCCAGCGCATCCAGCACCACCGCAGGCTTGATGCGGTGATGGTAGAAACCCTGCCCCGACCATGGCCAGATCCGGTCGGTGATATCGACCACCTCGACCGGCCATTTCTCGTAAAGCCGGGGGGCGTCGGTATAGACCGCGATCCGGGCGTCCCGCTCCCCCAGCTCCTGGGCCAGGGAAATCAGGCTGTATTTCAGCTCCCGCCGGTACTTGGGCAGGCCCCCATAATCGAGATAGAGGTAATGCAGCATGGGCGGGTTATAGCCGGAAAAGCCTGTGGAATGGGGGGCTTCAACCTGCTAGACCCCCCGGCAAATGGCCGATCTCTCGAAAATCCGCAATTTCTCCATTGTCGCCCATATCGACCATGGCAAATCCACCCTGGCCGACCGGCTGATCCAGTTCACCGGCACCGTCTCCAGCCGCGAGATGACCAACCAGATTCTTGATTCGATGGATATCGAGCGGGAGCGCGGCATCACTATCAAGGCCCAGACCGTGCGGCTGGATTACAAGGCGGCGGACGGCCAGGACTATGTCCTGAACCTGATGGACACGCCGGGCCATGTCGACTTCGGCTACGAAGTCAGCCGCTGCCTGGCCGCCTGCGAAGGGGCCCTTTTGGTCGTGGATGCTTCGCAGGGGGTGGAAGCCCAAACCCTGGCCAATGTCTATCAGGCGATCGATGCGGGGCTGGAGATCGTGCCCGTCCTGAACAAGATCGATCTGCCCGCCGCCGAGCCCGACCGGGTGAAGGCCCAGATCGAAGACGTGATCGGGCTGGATGCGTCCGACGCGGTGCCGATCAGCGCCAAGACGGGCCTGAACATCGATCAGGTGCTGGAAGCGGTGGTCAAGCGGTTGCCGCCGCCCAAGGGCGAGCTGAACGCGCCGCTGAAGGCGCTGCTGATTGATTCCTATTACGACGCCTATCTGGGCGTGGTGGTGCTGGTGCGCATCATCGATGGCGAACTGAAGAAGGGCCAGAAGATCCGCATGATGGCGGCCGATGCCGTCTATCAGGTGGAACAGATCGGCGTGTTCAAGCCCAAGAAAGTGGGCGTGGAAAAGCTGGGTCCCGGCGAAGTCGGTTACATCACCGCCCAGATCAAGCAGGTCGCCGACACCAAGGTGGGCGACACCATCACCGACGAACGCAAGGGCACCGATACACCCCTGCCCGGCTTCAAGCCGGCGCAGCAAGTGGTGTTCTGCGGCCTGTTCCCGGTCGATGCGGCCCAGTTCGAGGATTTGCGCGATGCGCTGGGCAAGCTGCACCTCAACGATGCCAGCTTCACCTATGAAACCGAATCCAGCGCCGCGCTGGGTTTTGGTTTCCGCTGCGGCTTCCTGGGCCTGCTGCACCTGGAAATCGTGCGCGAGCGGCTGGAGCGCGAATTCAACCTGGACCTGATCACCACCGCGCCGTCGGTGATCTATCACATCTACATGAACAACGGCACGATGAAGGAATTGCACAACCCGGCCGACATGCCGGATGTCACCTACATCGATCACATCGAAGAACCCTGGATCAAGGCCACCGTGCTGGTGCCGGACGAATATCTGGGCAGTGTCTTGAAGCTGTGCGAGGACCGCCGCGGCCGCCAGGTCGAACTCACCTATGCCGGCAACCGCGCCATGGTGATCTACATGCTGCCGCTGAACGAAGTGGTTTTCGACTTTTACGACAGGCTGAAAAGCGTGTCGCGCGGCTATGCCAGCTTCGATTATCACATCGAAAAATATGAAGAAGGCGACCTGGTCAAGATGTCCATCCTGGTCAATGACGATCCGGTGGATGCGCTGAGCATGGTGGTCAATCGCCAGCGCGCCGAAGGCCGCGGCCGGGCGATGTGCGAAAAGCTGAAGGACCTTATTCCGCGCCACATGTTCAAGATCCCGATCCAGGCGGCGATCGGCGGCAAGGTGATCGCGCGCGAAACCCTGAGCGCGCTTCGCAAGGACGTGACGGCCAAATGCTATGGCGGCGACATCAGCCGCAAGCGCAAGCTCCTCGACAAGCAGAAAGAGGGCAAGAAGAAGATGCGCCAGTTCGGCAAGGTGGAGATTCCGCAGGAAGCCTTCATCGCCGCTCTTAAAATGGACGATAACTGACGTGCCCTCGGTTGCCCTGATCGATTACGGTTCCGGCAACCTCGCCAGCGCGGCGAAAGCTTTTGCGCGCGCCGCGGACGGCAAGTTCGACATCGTCACCACCGCCGATCCGCAGGCCGTCAAGGATGCCGAGCGGGTGGTGCTGCCCGGGGTTGGCGCCTTTGCCGATTGCATGAAGGGCCTGTCGTCGGTGCCGGGCATGGTCCCTGCCCTGCGCGAGAAGGTCCTGAAAGACGGCGCGCCGTTCCTGGGCATCTGTGTGGGCATGCAATTGCTGGCCACCGTCGGCGTCGAGTTCGGCCGTCATGCGGGCCTGGGCTGGATCGCCGGCGAAGTGGTCAAGATCACGCCCAGCGATCCGAACCTTAAGATCCCCCACATGGGCTGGAACGAGCTGAAGATCGAACGCGAACATGCGCTGCTGGAGGGCATCCCGCCGGGTGCCCACGCCTATTTCGTCCATAGTTTTCAGCTCAAGCCGGCGCTGGAGGATGACCTGATCGCCACCACCGATTATGGCGGGCCGCTGACGGCCATGGTGGGCAATGAGAATATCGCCGGCACCCAGTTCCATCCCGAGAAGAGCCAGGCCACCGGCATCAAGCTGCTGGAAAACTTCCTGCGCTGGCGTCCGTGACTGACATTCCCCTCTTCACCATGGCCGGCCCCCCCGAACCGCGCGAAGCGCGGTCGGAGGGTAAACTTCACGAGCCGGCCATCCAGGGGCCGCATACACGGTGCTTGTTGCCCTGGATGGGCGGGTCAAGCCCGCCCATGGAGAGTTGAAAAGATGATTATTTTCCCCGCCATCGACCTGAAGGACGGCGTCTGCGTCCGCCTGAAGAAGGGCGTGATGGAAGACGCCACCGTGTTCAACACCGATCCCGGCGCCCAGGCCAAGGCCTTTGCCGACCAGGGTTTCAAATGGCTGCACTGCGTGGATTTGAACGGCGCCTTTGCCGGCCACAGCGCCAATGTCGAAGCCATCAAATCCATCCGCGCCGCCACCCCCTGCCCCATCCAGCTGGGCGGCGGTATCCGGGACATGGCCGCGGTGGAAGGCTGGCTGGCGGCCGGCATTACCCGGGTGATCCTGGGCACCGCCGCCCTGACCAACCCGCAATTTGTGAAGGACGCGGCACGCGCCTTCCCGCAGCAGATCGTGGTGGGCGCTGATGCCAAGGGCGGCAAGATCGCCACCGAGGGCTGGGCCAGTGTCAGCGAACTGACCCCTATCGATCTGGGCAAGCGGTTCGAGGATGCCGGTGTCGCCGCCATCCTGTTCACCGACATCGACGGCGACGGGCTGCTGAAGGGGGTCAATGTCACTGCCACCGCCGCCTTGGCCCGGGCCCTGTCCATCCCGGTCATCGCCTCGGGCGGGGTCGGGTCCATGGCCGACATCGACAATCTGCTGGCGGCGAACGAGCCCAACATTGAAGGCGTGGTGGTGGGCCGGGCCCTGTATGACGGCCGCATCGATGTGGCCGAAGCGCTTCGGCGCACAAAATAGCGATTCAGATCAAGGGTTTGAGGGTCTTACGGGGCCTTGCTGACACCGGCCAGCAACTCTTGCTCCCAGTCTTATCCCCTTTGTGGATAAGCTGAACTTATGAGATTAACCCGCTGTGCGGGTTGATATTTCAGCTTTCGACCTCCGGCAGCTGTCCCCAGCCGGGCGCATTTGCGAACACTGTTCGGCCCATCAGCTCCGGGTCAGCCGCCGGGTCAGTTCATCCAGCTGTTCCAGGCTGGAATAGCTGATTTTGACCTCGCCCTTGTCCTTGCCCTTGTGGATCCGGTGGGTAATGAAAACCTTCAGGCCCAGCGCGTTGGAAATCTTGGCCTCCAGCGCGGTGATGTTGGGGTCGCGCGGCGGGGCTTTGCCCGGATGCTTTTTGGCGTCCGACCGGCGCTCTGCCTGCCGCACCGTCACATCATCGGCCATCAATTCCCGGGCCAGGGCTTCGGGGTCGGGTACGCCCAAAAGGGCGCGGCCATGGCCGGCCGTCAGCTTGCCTTCCCGCACCCAGGCTTTCACGGTTTCCGGCAGCTTCAGCAGTCGAATGGTATTGGCCACGTGGGAGCGGCTTTTGCCGATCTCCTTGGCGACGTCTTCCTGCGTCCTGCCGAATTTTTCGATCAGCTCCTGGTAAGCCTGGGCCTCCTCGATCGCGTTCAGATCGGCGCGTTGGACATTCTCGATGATGGCGATTTCCAGCGCCTGGTCATCACCCAGTTCGCGCACCATCACCGGCACGTCATGCAGCTTGGCGATCTGGGCGGCGCGCCAGCGCCGCTCGCCGGCCACGATTTCATAGCGGTCCGGCCCGATGGGCCGCACCAGGATGGGCGACAGAACGCCCACTTCCTTGATGGAGGCGGCAAGGTTGGCCAAAGGCTCCTGGTCGAACGTCTCGCGTGGCTGGTACTTGCCCGGCTGCAGGAAGGCGACCGGCAAGGTGCGGGTGTCCTTCTTGGCGATGGGCTCGCCCTTCACCGCGGCGACTTCATCACCGATCAGCGCCGACAAGCCGCGGCCCAAACCGCGGGGACGATCTTGCGGGGGAGGATTCATGCCGCGGCCCTGACCCGTTCGCGCTGGATCAATTCGCCCGCCAGCTTGATGTAAGCCTGGCTGCCCGGACAGCGCAGGTCATAGACCAGCGCCGGTACGCCATGGCTGGGTGCTTCGGAAATGCGCACGTTCCTGGGGATCACGGTGGCATAGACTTTTTCGCCCAGCGTGGCGCGCACGTCGTCGGCCACCTGGTCGCTCAGCTTGTTGCGCTTGTCGAACATGGTCAGGACGATGCCCTGGATCTCGAGCGTGGGGTTCAGCTTGTCGCGCACCAGTTCGATGGTCTTCATCAATTGCGAGAGACCTTCCAGCGCGAAGAACTCGCATTGCAGCGGCACCATCACCGCATCGGCGGCAGCCATTGCATTGAGCGTGAGAAGGGTGAGGGAAGGCGGGCAATCGATCAGGATGTAGGAGAACTGATTTCCTCCGTGTGCGGAATATTCCTCGATCGCGTCGCGCAGGATGAAATTGCGTCGGGCCATGTCGGCAAGTTCCAGCTCGGCGCCCGACAGGTCCACGGTCGCCGGCACCAGCGACAGGCCGGGGATGCGGGTAGGCACGATGGCATCGGCCAGCGGGCTTTGGCCGGTCAGCACTTCATAGGTGGTCAGCTTGCGGTCCTGGCGGTGCAGGCCCAGCCCGGTGGAGGCGTTGCCCTGGGGGTCGATGTCGATCACCAGGGTCGGCTCGCCAACGGCAGCCAGGGCGGTGCCCAGATTGATGGCGGTGGTGGTCTTACCGACCCCGCCTTTTTGGTTTGCGACCACCAGGACGCGCGGTTTTTGGGGTAGTGACATGACGGGGGCCCAGCTCTCTCACGGTCACTATAGCACCCGAAGGATCGGTCTGGCTTGGGACCTGAGATACCTTCATGTTCCAATATTTAGCGGCTTCCGTCAATTCGGACCCTACATTTTGTCCTTTCAGGAACAAGCAAACACTGTTCGGACTCACGAAGCTGTGGGCGTATTCGAGCAGCTGGGGCAGGGGGGCGCAGGCCCTGGCCGTCACCACGTCGAACGGCCTTTTGGGCAAATCTTCCATCCGCGCGTTTTCTATTCCGACGTGCAGGGCCATCCGCTCTGCGGCGGCGCGCAGGAATGCGCATTTCTTGGTGGTGGCCTCGTGCAAGGTCACGGCGATGTCAGGCCGCATGGCCGCCAGGACCAATCCAGGAAAGCCAGCGCCGGAGCCCAAGTCGGCCAAAGTGCGAGTTCCATCCGGGATCAGGGGTGCCAGCTGGGCGCTGTCCCAGAAATGGCGCTGCCACAGCTCGGGCAGGGTGCTTCGGGCCACCAGGTTATGGCGTTCGTTCCAGTCGGCCAGGATGTCGGCATAGGCCTTCAGCTGAGCCAGTGTTTTTTGTGAAACACCGGTCCGGGCGGCAAAATCCTCAGGCCCGAATGGCATCATTTTGGCCGCTTTGGCTGTTGCCGGCGCTCTTCTTGGCTTTCAGGCCCTTCACATGCGCCAGAATGAGGGTCAGGGCCGCCGCTGTGACGCCTTCGATACGGGAGGCCTGGCCCAAAGTCGCCGGTCGTATGGCCTCCAGCTTCTGCCGGACCTCGTTGGAAAGCCCGATCACAGCCCCATAATCCAAAGTAGCGGGCAGGGCGCGGCCCTCATCCCGCCGGAAGGCGACAATGTCGGCATCCTGGCGGTCCAGATAGCCGGCATATTGGGCGTCGATTTCCAACTGCTCGACAATACCGGGTTCGATGGCGCCCAGTTCCGGCCAGATCCGGATGAGGGAGGGGAAGTCTGTCAGACTGAGCAAGTCCAAGGCGGTTCGGCGCACCCCGTCTAGGCGTACCGCCAGCCCATGTTTGGCGGCTTCATTCGGGGTCAGGGTAAGGGAGCGCATTGTTTTTTGTGAAACATCCAGCCTCTCCAGCTTGGCGGTGAATGCCTGAGCCCGGTCGGAACCCACGATCCCGCCATCCTGGCCCAGCCGGGTCAGGCGCTGATCGGCATTGTCGGAGCGCAGGGTCAGGCGATATTCGGCCCGGCTGGTGAACATGCGATAGGGCTCGGACACGCCCTTGGTCACCAAGTCGTCGACCATCACGCCGATATAGGCCTGGGCCCGGTCCAGGATGACTGGGGCGCCGCCGCCGGCTGCCCGGGCAGCATTCCAGCCTGCCATCAACCCCTGCGCTGCTGCTTCCTCGTATCCGGTGGTGCCGTTGATCTGGCCGGCCAAGTACAGGCCGGGCACGGACTTCACTTCCAGCGACGGCGCCAGCTCGCGCGGATCGACATAGTCATATTCGATGGCATAGCCGGGGCGCTGCACCACAGCCTTTTCCAGCCCCGGAATCGTGGCCAGGAGCGCCACCTGCACATCTTGGGGCAGGGAGGTGGAAATGCCATTGGGATAGATCAAATTGTCACTAAGTCCTTCTGGCTCAAGGAAAATCTGGTGCGACTCCCGGTCGGCGAAGCGGTTGACCTTGTCCTCGATGGACGGGCAATAGCGCGGACCCGTCGAAGCGATCTGGCCTGAATACATCGGCGAGCGGTGCAGGTTGGCGCGGATGATCTCATGCGTCGCCAAGGTGGTGCGGGTGATGCCGCAGGCGATCTGGGGCGTGGTGATCTTTTGCGTCAGGAAGGAGAAGGGCAGGGGCGGATCATCGCCCTGCTGCATCTCCAGGCTCGCCCAGTTGATGGTGCGGGTATCCAGGCGCGGCGGCGTGCCGGTCTTCAGCCGGCCCATCCTCAAACCGAAACCATAGAGAGTCTTCGACAGGCCGATCGACGGCGCCTCGACACCGTCGGCGATCTTCATGCGGCCGGCGGGAATTTTTGTCTCACCGATATGGATCAGGCCATTGAGGAAGGTGCCGGTGGTCAACACCACCTTGCTGCACGCAATCGCTTCGCCATCCGCGGTCAAAACCCCGACGACGTTTTGATCCTTTAAAATCAGGTCTTCTGCGCTCGCGGCGCGGATGTCCAGGTTCGGAATTTCGCGCAGCTTGGACTGCATCGCCGCGCGATACAGCTTGCGGTCCGCTTGCGCGCGCGGACCGCGCACCGCAGGACCCTTGCGGCGGTTGAGCAGGCGAAACTGGATTCCCGCCGCATCCGCGACCCGGCCCATCAAGCCATCCAGCGCATCGATCTCGCGCACCAGATGGCCCTTGCCGACACCGCCAATGGCGGGATTGCAGGACATCTCGCCCAGAGTTTCGAGCGTGTGAGTCAGCAGCAAGGTGCGGGCGCCAAAGCGCGCCGACGCGGCGGCTGCTTCGCAGCCGGCATGTCCTCCGCCGATGACGATGACGTCGTAGCTCATTGGCGGCTCAATACGCGCCGCCAAATCCATCCACAAGGGCCCCGCCGCGAAGCGGCAAGGCATTGAAGTTATTTGAGCCGGCGCACCGTCAGCTGGCGGCCGAAATGGCTGAGCTTCATGACATAGGCACTGGCGCTGCCGCGCGAGATGGTCACGACATAGCGGCTGGCGGCATCGCGCAGGGTGCCGACGGGCTCGCCAGAGGTCTGGCGCCAGGACTGGCCGTTATCCAGGTTCACGGTCATGTAGCCGCCTTCCACGTCATAGCTGACCAGGCGGGCCGTGATCTTGTCGAAGGCATCGCCATCAATGGGGCCAGGTTCGGCATTGCGGCCACCATCGGCGATGGTCTCGATGCCGAACTGCGCCACGGTGGTTTGCGGCGCGCGGCTGGGCGTGCTGCCGAAAATGCCGGAGAGAAATCCTTTGCGAACCCGGCGCACCGGTGCAGGCGCCGCCGCAGCAGCCGGCGCCGGCGCAGCACTCGCTTGCGGCATAGACACCGGCTGGGGTGGGTTCAGCGCGCCCGGCACCCGCACCACCGCCGCGTCGTAACAAGCCAGGCGCTGCGCCTTATCGGTCGTGCCCGAACAGCGCAGCATGCCCGACAACGCCTCATCGCGCGGATCGGCATGGGCCGCCGTTGCCACGAGCAAAGCCAAACCTGCAAACCCAAGCGCTTTCATTGCGGCTCTCATTTTCCGATGCAGAAATCACGAAACACGAAATCCAGCAGCTCTTCCACATCTACCCGCCCCGTGATGCGACCGATGGCGCGCATGGCGAGACGCAGATCTTCGGCCAGCAATTCGGGCTGATCCTTTGCTGCACTCAGCCCATGCAGCAAATGAGCACGCGCCTCGGTCAGGGCATGGCGATGGCGCGGCCGGGTTAGCAGCGGCGCATCGCCTTGGCTTTCCAGCTTTTGCTGCACCTTTTGCTGCAGCATGTCCTGCAGCATGGAAAGCCCCTCTCCAGTCTTGAGCGAGATGCAGATACCATCGCGCTTGAAGCCCAGATCCGCCTTGTTCCAGACAACCAGGTCCGGCTCGGGCAGATCGGCGGGCAATCCGGCGCGAGGATTTTGCTGCGACCCGTCCAACAGCAAGAGGGTCATGCCGCCCGCAGCATGACGCAGCGCCCGGCGCACCCCTTCAGCCTCGATCGTGTCCTGGGTTTCGCGCACACCGGCGGTGTCGGCGACCAGCAGCAGATAGCCACCCAGGTTCAATTGCGCCTCCACCACATCGCGGGTGGTCCCGGGCGTGTCCGAAACAATCGCCACATCGCGCCGGGCCAGGGCATTGATCAGCGAGGACTTGCCGGCATTGGGCGGACCCAGGATGGTCAGGCGCAGGCCCTCCCGCAGCGTTTCACCGCGCCCGGCATCGTTCATATGTGATTGTATTTGCTCAGATATTTCCTTAGCAGCGGCCCGAGCAGCGGCAAATTCCCCTTCGCCCACCCCGTCATCGGAAAAATCGATCGCCGCCTCGGCCCGGCCCAGCGCCACGATCAGGGCCGCGCGCCAGCGCTCATAAAGATCCGCCAGCACACCATCATGCTGGCGCAGCGCCTGGCGCAATTGCTGCGGGGTTTGTGCGTCCACCAGATCAGCGATGGCTTCGGCGCGGGTCAGGTCCAACTTGCCGTGTTCCACCGCCCGGCGGGTGAATTCGCCCGGCTCGGCCGGACGGGCGCCCAGCGCCAAAGGGCGGAAAACAGCCCCTCGCGCACTGCCCGTCCGCCATGGATGTGGAATTCGGCCACGTCCTCGCCGGTGAAACTGGCCGGGGCAGCGAACCAGAGCAGCAAGCCATGGTCGATCTGGGCCCCTTCATGCACCAGCCGCCGCGCGGCCGCCTGGCGGGGAGCGGGCAGGGGGCCGGCCAAGGCCGCAGCAATTGGCCCCGCATCGGGGCCCGACACCCGCACCACCGCCACCCCGGCGCGGCCGGGCGCGCTGGCCAGGGCGAAGATGGTGGAATGCATGGAAGAGGCTATTTGCCGTCCTTTTTCACCATGCTGGATGCGGTGTCCCACATCAGCTTCTGAAACTTCTGGAAAGCCTCGGCCCCGCCAAGCGGCATCCAGGCCCGCATCATGGCCTCGGGGTCGTTGGCGTCGAAGGCCTGTTTCATCCGCGCCTGCATGTCATCCAGCATCTTTTTCTGCATGGGCTCGACATCGGGCAGCCCCATGAAGGCCCGGGCCTCCTGGGGGGTCATATCCATCTCAATCGTGACCTTCATGCGCCAGCCTCTATTTTGGGGCGGTCCGGCTGTCGCCTGACGCCCTGTTCAGGGTTTTGCGGGGCCGCGGTTTCGATGTAAGTAACCCCGCCCCAAAAACATCACAGAAGCGGGCCCGCGGGAAGCATTCTTGCGTGCACCCATTGGCCCTTACACTTTTGGAACGGAACGATGAGCCAAAGCAGCAGCCCTTATATTCTTTCGCACAAGGATGACCTGGTGAAATGGCGGACCTGGGGGCCCCAGGCCCTGGCCGAGTCCAAAAAGACCGACAAGCCGATCCTGTTGTCCACGGGTTATGCCGGCTGCCACTGGTGCAATGTGCTGGGGCGCGAGGCGTTCAGCAATCCGGAGATCGCCCAGCAGATCAACGACAACTTCATCCCGATCCTGGTCGACCGTGAAGAGCGGCCCGACCTGGACATGCTTTACCAGGGCGCCGCCGGCATCATGCAGCATCCGGGCGGCTGGCCACTGAACATCTTCCTGACCCCCGATGGTATTCCGTGGTGGGTGACCGGCTATCAGCCGCCGCAGGAGATGCCCGACAATCCCAGCTTCGCCAGCGTGATCCGCGACTGCGCCGATCTGTGGAAGAACGACCGCGCCCGCGCCAACGACACCGCCGGCAAGGTCAAGGCGGCGGTGGATCATCTCTACAACCGCGACATGACCACGGGCCAGGAAGCCATGAACCTGGACCTGACCGCGCTGCGCATCGCCCAGCGTTACGACATCTTCTTCGGCGGCATGCAGGGGTCGACCAAGTTCCTCAACCCGCTGCTGATCGAAGTGATGTGGCGCGCCTTCCTGCGCACCGGCACGCCCCAGTTCAGCCAGATCATCTTCACCACCCTGGACGGCATCCTGTTCGGCGGCGCCTATGACCATATCGGCGGCGGCTTCTTCCGCCACAGCCTGGACGAGCGCTGGCTGGAACCGGCGTTTGAAAAGATGCTCTACGACCAGGCGCAGATGATCGACCTGTGCGGCAGCGTCTGGCAATTCAACCGCAACGAGCTGTGCCGCCAGCGCGTCGCCGAAACCATCGCCTTCCTGCTGCGCGACATGAAGGTAGGCGATGTCTTCGCCGCCTCCATCTCCTCGGGCTCGCATGTCGAAGACGCCAAGTTCTATACCTGGAGCGAGGCGGAAATCGACGCCGCCCTGGTGGGCACCTTCTCGGCCCGCTTCAAGCAGGTCTATGGCATCACCCGCGACGGCAATGTGCTGGGCCGCAACCTGCCGCGCCGGCTGGGCAACCCCGTGCCCGCCAATGAAGCGGACGAAGCCCTGCTGGCCAAGCAGCGCGACATGCTGCTGGCGGCGCGCGCCAAGCGCGTTGCGCCGACGCGCGATGACCGCGTGATGGCCGACTGGAACGGCATGGTAATCGCGGCCATCGCCCGCGCCGGCAAGGTGTTCGACAAGCCCGAATGGATTGAAGCCGCCACCACGGCGTTCGATGGCGTGATCAAGCTGCTCGGCGACGGCGACCGTCTTTCGCACACCGCCGGCAGCCCCGGCATCGCCGACGATTATGCCGACATGGCCCGCGCCGCCCTGCAACTGTGGGAAGTCACCGGCGATGAGCGCTTCATCGACCAGGCCAAGGCCTGGACCAAGGTATTGGACGAGCATTTCTGGAACAGCAGCATCAATGGCTATTGCTTCTATGCCGACGATGTCGAGCAGCTGTTCGTGCGTCCGCGCATGCTGTTCGACAATCCGGCCCCCAGCGTCAACGGCACCATGCTGATCGTCCTGACGCGCCTGGCGCTGCTGACCGCCAACACCGATTACATGGGCCGCGCCTCGACCCTGGCGGTGACCTTCGGCAATGAGGCCAACCGCATGATCCAGGGATCGGGCGGTTATTTCGTGGGCTTCGAATATCTGGTGAACAGCCTGATGATCGTGGTGATTGGCCACAAGGGCAATTCCAGGACCCAGGAACTGATCAAGGCGGTGTGGGGCAAGCCCATGCCCAACGGCATGGTGATCCAGATCGAGCCGGGCGATCCCTTGCCCGAGCAGCACCCCGCACATGGCCGCGGCATGGAAGGCGGCCAGCCCACGGCGTACATCTGCCAGGCGGGCACCTGCTCCAACGGCATCACCGACCCCGCGGCCCTGTCCGACGCCCTGACCTTGCCGCCACAGCTGCGCGGCCAGCAGCAGCAGCGAGCTTAAGCCAACCGGAGGCATCCGATGATCAAGGCGATCCGTTTCGAGAAGACTGGCGGCAGCGATGTGCTGCAATATGTCGACTATGACCTGCCGGCGCCCGCCAAGGGCCAGGTACAGGTCCGGCACACCGCCATCGGCGTCAACTTCATCGATACCTATCACCGCACCGGTCTCTATGCCTTGCCGCTGCCTTCGGGCCTGGGCTCGGAGGCGGCCGGCACCGTCGCCGCGATTGGCGAAGGCGTCACCGGCTTTTCGGTGGGCGACCGCGTCGGCTATTCCAGCGGCGCCATCGGTTCCTATGCCGAGGCCAACAATGTTCCCGCCACCAAGCTGGTGAAGCTGCCGGGCGGGATCAGCGATGAAACCGCCGCCGCGATCCTGCTCAAGGGCATGACGGCGCAATATCTGCTGCGCCAGATCCATCGCGTTTCGGCTGGCGAAACCATCGTGTTTCACGCTGCCGCCGGCGGTGTCGGCCAGATCGGCGTGCAATGGGCTAGGCATCTGGGCGCCACCGTGATCGGCACCACCACCTCGCCGGAAAAGGTCGCGCTGGCCAAGGCCAATGGCTGCACCCATGTGCTGAATAGCAAAGACGCCGGCTGGGAAAAGCAGGTGCGCGAAATCACCGGCGGCAAGGGCGTGCCGGTGGTTTATGACTCCATCGGCAAGGACACTTTCATGGCGGGGCTGGATTGTTTGCAGCCGCGCGGCATCATGGTGACCTATGGCAATGCTTCGGGTCCCGTCGATCCCTTCTCGCCCGCGATCCTGGCGGCCAAGGGTTCGCTGTTTGTCACCCGGCCGACCCTGGCGCACTACACCAGCACCGCCGCCGAACTGCAGGCCTGTGCCGATGATCTGTTCGCGGTGATTGCGTCCGGCGCGGTGAAGGTGGCGATCAACCAGCGCTATGCGCTGAAAGACGCCGCCAAGGCGCATGACGCGCTGACATCCAAGCAGACCACCGGCGCCACGATCCTGACCCCGTGATTGGCCCCGTGAGAAAGTTGGCGGCAGCGGTGTTTGCGATGCTGGCGCTGTCGCCCGCGCTGGCCCAGCCCTATGTCGACCCCAAAACTGGGCCTCTGTTCGACACCATCGCGGCCCAGGACAAACGGCTGTTCGACGCCTACAACAGTTGCGACCTCGCCACCCTGTCCAACATGGTCAGCGAAGACCTGGAATTTTATCATGACCAGACCGGGCTCGCCCGCGGCCGCCAGGCCTTCATCGACGCCATCAAAAACAATATCTGCGGCAAGACCCACCGCGAGCTGGTGCCCGGATCACTGGAAGCCTATCCGCTCAAGACCTTCGGCGCGGTGGAAGTCGGCGACCACGTCTTCTGCCCGGTGAACAAGCTGTCGGCCTGTGATCCCAAAACCGCCGGCATGGCCAAGTTCACCATGCTGTGGCAGCAGACCGGCCCGGATTGGAAGATCACGCGGGTGATCAGCTACGACCATGTCTCCGGCGCGGCGCGAAAGCCGGATTAGCCCTGGGATGGACACCCACAAGCCCACGCGCGTGCGTCTTGGCATCCTGGCGCTGATCAGCCTGGGGGTGACCACCAACTATCTGGACCGGGCGATTATCGGCATCGCTTCGCCCGCCATTGCACACGAGTTCGCCTTGTCGCCGGTGGCGATGGGGCTGGTCTTCTCGGCCTTTTCCTGGAGCTATTTTCTCGCCCAGCTGCCAGGCGGGCTGGCGCTGGACCGCTTCGGCGCACGGCTGACCTATCTGGTTGCCATCGCCGGCTGGTCGCTCTCCACGCTGATGCACGCCACGGCCACCGGCTTTGCTTCGCTGTTCGGCTGGCGGCTGTCGCTGGGGCTTTTCGAAGCGCCCTGCTTTCCGGCCAACAATTCCATCGTGGGCGCCTGGTTTCCCCGAGCTGAGCGGGCGCGTGCCATCGGCGTCTATACTTCGGCGGAATATGTCGCGCTGGGTTTTGCCACCCCGCTGCTCTTGTGGCTGATGAGCGCCCATGGCTGGCGCGCACTGTTCCTGGTCAGCGGTGCGGTTGGCCTGATCCTGGTGCCGATCTGGTGGCGGGCTTACCGCGAGCCTGCGCAACACCCCGCTGTCAACAGCGCCGAGCTGGCGTTAATCGAAAAGGGCGGCGGCCGCATCAGCGCGGAAACGGCGCAGTTTACCCCGGCGCTTTTATGGGCTCTGGCGCGGCAGCCCCAGATCATAGCCCTGTGCGCGGCGCAGTTCGCCGCCTATTCCACCTTCGTCTTCTTCCTCACCTGGTTTCCCACCTATCTGGTCACGGTGCGCCACATGGCCTGGATCAAGATGGGGGCGCTGGCCTCGCTGCCCTATATCGCGGGATTCTTCGGCATCCTGTTCGCCGGCTGGTTGTCGGATTTCCTGCTGGCGCGCGGCGCCTCGCTCAACCTGTCGCGCAAGTTGCCGGTGATCATGGGTTTGCTGCTGGCCACGACGATCGTGCTGGCCAACTATGTGCAAAGCGACGCGCTGGTGACGGCGATCCTGTCCGTGGCTTTCTTTGCCCAGGCCATGTCGTCATCCAGCTGGACGGCGCTGTCCGAAGTCGCCCCGCCGGGCACCTTGGGGATGGTGGGCAGCCTGTTCAGCGCCGCCGCCAACCTGTCGGGCATCGTCACGCCGCTGGTGATCGGGGTGATCTATCAGCAGACAGGATCGTTCGACTGGGCGCTGGGCTTTATCGGCCTGGTGACAGCGGCCGGTGCCGCGGCCTGGATATTCCTGGTCGGCGATCTCAGGCCCATCGCGCTGAGACCATAAAGAAAAAGGCCGGTCTTGCGACCGGCCTCAAGTCTTTTCGCCTGACGGCAAAGCTTACGTATTCATGCTTTCGAAGAAGTCGGCGTTGTTCTTGGCCGACTTCAGCTTGTCGAGCAGGAATTCGATGGCGTCCACCGTGCCCATCGGCGACAGGATGCGGCGCAGGACATAGGTCTTGGCCAAGGTGCCCTTTTCCACCAAGAGCTCGTCCTTGCGGGTGCCCGAACGCATGATGTCGATGGCGGGGAACACGCGCTTGTCCGCGACCTTGCGGTCCAGGATGATTTCGCTGTTGCCAGTGCCCTTGAACTCTTCGAAAATCACTTCGTCCATGCGGCTGCCGGTATCGATCAGCGCGGTGGCGATGATGGTCAGCGAACCGCCTTCCTCGATGTTGCGCGCCGCGCCGAAGAAGCGCTTGGGGCGCTGTAGCGCATTGGCGTCCACGCCGCCGGTCAGCACCTTGCCAGAGGACGGGACCACGGTGTTGTAGGCGCGGCCCAAACGCGTGATGGAGTCCAAAAGGATGATCACGTCGCGCTTGTGCTCGACCAGGCGCTTGGCCTTTTCGATCACCATTTCGGCGACCTGGACGTGACGGGTGGCCGGTTCGTCGAAGGTGGAGGAAATGACCTCGCCGCGCACGGTGCGCTGCATGTCGGTGACTTCCTCGGGGCGCTCGTCGATCAGAAGCACGATCAGGAAAGCGTCGGGATGGTTGGCGGCAATCGCCTTGGCGATGTTCTGCAGGATCACCGTCTTGCCGGTGCGCGGCGGGGCGGTAATCAGGGCGCGCTGGCCCATGCCCTGGGGCGCCACGATGTCGATCACCCGGCCGGTCTTGTCCTTCAGGGTGGGGTCTTCCAGCTCCATCTTCAGGGGCTTGGTGGGATAGAGCGGCGTCAGATTGTCGAAATGGACCTTGTGCTTGATCTGCTCGGGGTCCTCGAAATTGATAGTCGTGACTTTGAGCAGCGCGAAATAGCGTTCGCCTTCCTTGGGCGCGCGGATTGGGCCTTCGGCGGTGTCGCCGGTGCGCAGGCCGAAACGGCGGATCTGAGAGGGGGAGACGTAGATGTCGTCGGGGCCCGGCAGATAGTTGGATTCCGGCGAGCGCAGGAAGCCGAAGCCGTCCTGCAGGATTTCCACCACGCCCTGGCCGGTGATCTCGACTTCGCGTTCGGCCAGCTCCTTGAGGATGGCGAACAGCATGTCCTGCTTGCGCATGGAGGAGGCATTCTCGATCTCGAGCTCCTCGGCAAAAGTCACGAGGTCGGCGGGCTTTTTATTCTTGAGATCCTGCAGCTTCATCACTTGCAGGCCATCTTGAACGGTCATGGTCGGGTATCCAGAGGCAGTAGGGAGATTGGATTTCGATGGGAGACAGGGCGAGGGGCCCCGGACCGATCATCGAAAGAGGTTGGTTTCGACCCTGTACCGTTTGGCGGTCCGCCCAGATGTCCGCGGGCGCGGGTCGATCAGACGGGGTGGTTATAGCGTGATTTGAGGGGCTTGCAAATATGGCTCCCGGGGCCTCCCCCGGGGACCGCCCCGCAATTAATGTTTCAGGCGGTTCATCCTGGCGGCGCCTGGCGGCGTTCGTCACTCGCCAAAGGGCTGGATCTTCACCAGCAGCACGATCAGCACCAGCAGTACCGCCGGCACTTCGTTGATGATCCGGTAATAGCGGGCCGAATGGGTGTTGCGGTCATTGGCGAAGTCGCGCCAGCGGCGCACATACACGCCGTGCATGCCGCTCATGATCAGGACCAGCACGAACTTGATCTGCATCCAGGTGTCCAGATAGGCGCCAGTCAGCCAGGCCAGCAGCGGACCCAGGATCCATACCGCGATCATGGACGGGTTCATGATGGCCTTGAGCAGCTTGCGCTCCATCACCTTGAAACGCTCGCTGGACTCCGAACCCGGCGCGGCTTCGGTGTGATAGACGAACAGGCGCGGCAGATAGAGCATGGCCGACATCCAGGCGACGACGGCGATGATGTGAAAAGCCAGGAACCAGGGGATGTAATTGGCGAGTTCGTTGCGAAGCGCGTCCATTACCGTTCTCCAAAGCCGCAGCGTTTTTGATCCGCCGGACAAATGCGCCCCCCGGCGCAGGTCACAGTCTTGCCTTCCAGCGCGCCCCGCACAAGTCCTGCAAGGCCCTGCACGAAATCCGGGTTTGCACTGACCGTGGCGGCGCGGCGGTAATCGGGCACACCGTGCTGGGCCGCCAAATGGCGATACTCGATGTCCAGTTCGACCAGGGTTTCGGAATGCTCGCTGACAAAGGCCAGCGGCACCACGATCACGCCCTTTCCATCGCGGCCGGCGCGCTCGATCTCGGCATCGGTGGCCGGGCCGATCCATTCCAGCCGTCCCACCTTGCTCTGGTAGCAAACGACCGGCTCCAGCTGCGGCATGTCCAGCGCTTTCACAATCGCCGCAGCGCTTTGTTCGACCTGCCACTGATAGGGGTCACCCTTGTCGATCATCCGCTTGGGCAAACCGTGCGCCGACAGCAGCATGCGATAGGAAACACCATCCGGCACGCCCGCCATGGCAGCGCGGATGGTTGCCACTGACGCGCTGACAAAGCCTGTATCCCAGGGATAGCAGCAGACCCGCGATGTTGGTGCGGTGAGCCCGGCTCTCTTCGCAGCCCGGTGCCAGTCCTTGATCGAGGACGCCGTCGTGCTGGTGGAATATTGCGGATAGAGCGGTAAAAGCACGATTTTATCGGGGTTAAATGCTTTCACCGCTTTTGCCGCGCCGTCGCTGAACGGATGCCAGCAGCGCATGGAGACAAATGCCTTGGATTCGATGCCATCACCTTTCAGTACTGCTTCCAGCGAGTCGGCTTGCTTGCGGGTTTCAGCGAAGATGGGCGAAGAGCCGCCGATTTGTTCGTAAATCTTGCGCGCGATCGGCGCACGGCGCTTGGCGATGAAGCGCGCCAGCGGCAGGCGAATGATCGCCGGCAGGCTGATGATAGCGGGATCGGAAAACAGGTTGCGCAGGAACGGCTCGACCGCTTCGGGGGAATCGGGGCCGCCAAGATTGAACATCACGACGGCAAGCTTCATCGGCGGATGCGCTTCAGCAGCTGTTCGACATGGGCAATCGGCGTCTCCGGCAGGATGCCATGGCCCAGGTTGAAGATATGCGGCTTGCCGGACGTGGCGGCCAAAATATCATCCACCGCCCGGTCCAGCGCTTCCCCGCCAGCGATCAAGGCAATGGGATCCAGGTTACCCTGAAGGGCGCAATTCAAATTCTTCGCCGCCCAGTCCATCGGCGCGGCGGTGTCCAGCGACACGGCCTCGACACCGGTAGCCCGGACATAGCTTTCATATCCGGCCAGGGTGCTGGCGCGGGGGAAACCGATGATCTTCGCACCGGGGCGCTCGGCACGGACCGCCGCAACAATTTGCCTGGTCGGCTGGATCACCACCTGGTCGTACAGCGCCGCGGGCAATCCGCTCGCCCAGCTGTCGAAGATCTGCACCGCATCGGCGCCGGCATCGATCTGGCGCACCAGGTGGAAGGCGACACATTCCCCCAAAATATCCAAAAGGCCCGCGAAACCCTGTGGATCGCGGTACGCCCAAAGCTTGGCAGCCTTCTGTTCATCGCCGCCAACTCCCGCCGCCAGATAGGTCGCCAAGGTCCAGGGAGCGCCCGCGAAGCCCAGCAAGGTGGTCTGGGGGGTGAGCCCCGCCCGCGTCAGCCGCAACGCCTCGTAGACCGGCTCAAAATAGCTGGCCCACTTGTCGCGCCTGAGCTCGAACCCCTGTGTGGATGTCACCGGCGCCATGCTGGGACCCTCGCCGGCGGTGAAGGTCACTTTCTGGCCCAGGGCCTCAGGCACCGTCAGGATGTCGCTGAACAGGATCGCGGCATCAAAGCCGAAGCGCCGGATCGGCTGCAGTGTTACTTCGGCGGCATATTCGGGATTGAGCGCCATGCCCCAGAAAGAACCGGCCTTTTCCCGCAAGGCGCGGTACTCGGGCAGGTAGCGTCCAGCCTGGCGCATCAGCCAGACCGGCGGGGCCTTTTCGCAAGACCCTTCCAACACCCGCACAAGTTTCCGGTCACTCTTCAAAACAAGATTCCTAAGTATCTAAGATGGTGAAGATGATGTTAGGGCTGTGGGCTGTGGGCCAAACTGTGAGAACCGTTTTGGCTTAAGCGAAGGTGGGCGCTGGTTCAAGGACTTGGACAAATTGTGGCAGCGCAAAAGGGCGGGCATGGTATGTTGGCCGTTAAGGCTTGTGTCCCCAAACCGTCCGGGGTTTGAACACCGCCGCCCATTTTGGCCCGCAGCCTGTGGTCTGTTGGCCCTGTTAACCCCAGCCAGCGCACAGCCCGTGCGAAATCTTGGATAGTCCTGTGGATCAGAAGTTTCACGTTCATCTTGTGTCGGATTCCACCGGCGAAACCCTGCATGCCATGGCCACCGCCGCCTTGGCCCAGTTCGAAAATGTGGACGTGATGGTCCACCCCTATGCCCTGGTGCGCTCGGAAGCCCAGCTGACCCGCGCCCTGGACCATGTCGCCATCATGCCGGGCATCGTCTTCTTCACCCTGGCCAATGTGCGGCTGCGCGAACGGCTGGTGTCCCGGTGTGCCGACATCGAAGTGCGCTGCATCGATGTTCTGGAAGGCCCGGTGACGGCGCTGCGCGGCTTTCTGGGCGCCTCTGAAACCCACAAGGTCGGCCGCCAGCATGAGGTGGATGCTCGCTACCTGGACCGCATCGAGGTCCTGAACTTCACCATTGCCCATGACGATGGCCAGTCGCTGGATTCCATCGACGAGGCGGAAGTGATCCTGACCGGCGCCAGCCGCACCTCCAAGACCCCGACCTGTGTGTACCTGGCCATTCGCGGCGTAAAGGCGGCCAATGTGCCGCTGGTGCCGCGCCTGCCGGCGCCGCGCCAACTGCTGGCCGCCAGACGGCCGCTGATCGTGGGCCTGTGGGTGTCGCCCGACCGTCTGGTGCAGGTGCGCCGCAACCGGCTGACCAGCATGGGCGAAATGCGTGACAGCGATTATGTCGAGCTGGATGCGGTGCGCGCCGAGGTCGCGGCCACCCGCCAGCTGTTCGAAAACCAGGACTGGCCGATGATCGATGTGTCGCGCCGTTCCATCGAAGAAACCGCGGCAGCGGTGATGAATCTCCTGACCGAGCGCAAGGAAACGCGCGCGTGAGTTTGGTGCTCGCATCGGGAAGCGCCAGCCGCAAGATGCTGCTCACCGCGGCTGGCGTGACTTTCATCGCTGATCCCGCCGACCTGGACGAAGACCGCCTGATGGCGGATCTGAAGGCGCAAGGCGCCGATGCCGCCAAGGTCGCTTCAACCCTGGCGCAGCAAAAAGCGATCGCCGTGTCGCGCCGCCATCCGGGCAGGACGGTATTGGGCGGCGACAGTGTCATCGCCTTTGGCGGTGAATATCTCAGCAAATGCGCGACGCTGGATGCGGCGCGCGCCTTGCTGGCGCGGCTGTCGGGGCATGCGCATCTTCTGGTCTCGGCGGCGGCGCTGGCCCGCGACGGCGCCCTGCTGTGGACGCATGCCAGCCCCTGCCACATGCAGATGCGCGATTTAAGCCTGGATTTCCTGGACGATTATCTGGCCCAGGAAGGCCCGGCGATCCTGTCCAGCGTGGGCTGCTATCATTTCGAGGGGCGCGGGGCGCAGCTTTTCGATAGAGTGGACGGGGATTATTTCTCGGTGCTGGGCCTGCCGCTGCTGCAGGTTTTGAGCCAGCTGCGCAAGGAAGGCGTATTGGAGTCATGAGCATCACGGGCAAGGCAAAATTGGCCGGCGTGATCGGTTATCCCGTCAGCCATACCCTGTCGCCGGTGCTGCATGGCTTTTGGCTGGCCGAACATGGCATCGACGGCGCGATGGTGCCGCTGGCGGCGGGGCGCGAGGATTTCACCCAGGTGATCAACGGCGCGCGCCGCGCCGGATTCAAGGGCGTGAACGTCACCGTGCCGCACAAGGAATCGGCCTTCGCCATAGCCCACAGCGTGGACGGCGCGGCCAACGCGGCGGGCGCGGCCAACCTTTTGGTGTTTCAGGACGGCAAGATACTGGGCCGCAACACCGACGCGGTCGGCCTGGCCGAATCCTTGCGCGAAAATATCGGCACACTGGAAGGCAAGAGCGTGGTGCTGCTGGGCGCGGGCGGCGCGGCGCGCGGCGCCATTTTGGGCCTGGAAATGCTGGGTGCGGCGAGCATCCACCTGCTCAACCGCGATGCCCATCGCGCCAAAACCCTGGCTACTTCACTGGCGGCACAAGTGAAAGCGCCTGTACATCCGGGCTCTCTGGGCGATTGGAAAAACGTCGCGGGCGATGCCGCGCTGGTGGTCAATTCCACAAGCGCCGGCATGGGCCAGAATCCGCCGCTGGATATTGATCTGGGCGCGTTGCCCAAATCCGCCGCGGTGTGCGACATCGTCTACAATCCGCTGGAAACAAAGCTGCTGAAAGACGCCGCCGCGCGCGGCCACAAGACCATCGACGGCCTTGGCATGCTGATGCACCAGGCGGTGCCGTCTTTTGAAGCTTTCTTCGGTGTGCGGCCCGCGGTGACGCCAGGCCTGCGCGCGGCGCTGGTGAAGGTGCTGGGTGGCTAGGCCGTTTGTCATCGGCCTGACCGGCTCGATCGGCATGGGCAAGACGCAAACCGCCAAGCTGTTCGCCGCCGAAGGCGTACCGGTATTCGACGCCGATACCGTGATCCATGAACTCTATGCCGGCGAAGCCGCCGCCATGATCGAAGCCGCCTTTCCCGGCACCACCAAGAATGGCGCGGTGGACCGGGTGGCCTTGTCCAAATCGCTGGCCGCCGATCCGGCCGCGCTGGCGCGGCTGGAAGCCCTGATGCACCCCCTGGTGGCGGAGCGGCGCCAGCAGTTCATTGCGGCGGCTACCGCGCCCATCGTCCTTCTGGATATCCCGCTGCTTCTGGAAGTCGGCGCCCAGGTGGATGCCGTGGTGGTGGCCAGCGCGCCAGAGCATGTCCAGCGCCAGCGGGTAATGGCCCGTCCCGGCATGACCGAGGGCAAGTTCGAGGCGCTGAAAGCCCGCCAGATGAGCGACGCGCAAAAACGCTCACAGGCCCATTATGTGGTCTTCACCGACAAGGGCTTGGATCACGCCCGCGAACAGGTGAAAATGATTCTTGCCGACGTCAGGAATAAAATCAGTGCGTGAGATCGTCTTCGATACCGAAACCACCGGCTTCGAGCCCGGTGACGGACACCGGATCGTGGAAGTCGGCTGTGTCGAGTTGATGGATCACATCCCGACCGGCCGAACCTTGCAGTTCTACCTGAACCCCGAACGCGACGTGCCCATCGAGTCCCAGCGCGTGCATGGCCTGTCGAACGAATTCTTGGCCGACAAAGCGCTCTTCGCCCATGTGGTGGAAGAGTTCCTGGAATTCCTGGGGGACGCGCCGCTGGTGATCCACAATGCCAGCTTCGACATCAAGTTCATCAATGCCGAACTGGAGCGGGTGAACCGCCCGCGCATTCCTTTGTCGCGCGCCATCGACACGATTGAAATCGCCAAGCGCAAGATTCCGGGCGCGCGCTATTCGCTGGACGAACTGTGCAAGCGCTTCGGGGTCGATCTGTCGGCGCGCACCAAGCACGGCGCGCTGCTGGATGCCCAGCTGACGGCGGAAATCTATCTGGAGCTGATCGGGGGGCGCCAGCGTGGGTTGATGCTGGCGCCGGTGGAAGTGGCAGCGGCGCAGGCCGGCGACACGGTGCGCGCGGCGCGCCAGCGCCCCGAAAAACTGGCGCCGCTGATCACCGCGATAGAGCTGGAACTCCACGCCGCCTTTGTCGCCAAAGAATTAGGCGGCAAAGATTTGTGGAAGCTGGACGTTTAGGCTGTACCCTTAAGCGCTGCCCTGGGGGGCATTGGTCGCCTGGGCGACGCGGGCCTGGTACAGCTGCATGAAGTCGATCGGCTCGATCATCAAGGGCGGCATGCCGCCATCGCGCACCACGTCCGACACGATACGGCGCACAAACGGGAATAGCATGTGCGGCGCCTGGATCAGCAGGATCATCTGCTGGGTGCCGGTGTCCGGCACATTGGTCAGGCGGAAGATGCCGGCATAGGCGACTTCCAGCAGGAACAGCGGCTTGCCTTCATTCTTGGCGTCGACGCGGATCTTCAGTTCGACCTCGAACATGTCCTGTTCGGCCAGGCGCGCGGCGTTCAGGTCGACGGCCAGCTCGATCTGCGGGCGGTCCGCGATGTTGGCGGTGGCGCCGGGATTTTCGAAGGACAGGTCCTTGATGTACTGGCCCACGACCTGGAGGTTGGGCAGGCCCGGATTTGCCGGCGCGGGGGTTCCTTCGTTGCTCATGGCGGTCTTTCAATGAAATTCGGCCCGGGCGCTACCATGGATCGCGCGCGGCTGACAAGCGAAGGCGCGGGCTCGGTTGGTAAAAGGCGCTTTTCAGGCCCGTTTGCGGCGGCTAGGGTCCCCGCGGGCCGGGACAGCCAACAAACCCAAGGTTCCTGACATGCCGGATTCACAGACACTCGTTCTTCTGGTCGCCGCCATGGTGGCGGGGGTCGTTTGCTTTCGGCTGTACACGGTCCTGGGGCGCCGCACCGGCCATGAACCCACGCCGCAAGCCGCGCCTTCGCCGCAGGCGCCCAGCGCGCTGCAGGCCCAGGCCCAGCCGGTGCAGACCTCGAACGGCATCCTGGAAATCCAGCTGGCCGACAGCAGCTTCGACACAGTCAAGTTCCTGGCCGGCGCGCGCGAGGCCTATGCCCAGATCGTCAATGCCTTTGCTGCCGGCGACCGCGAGACCTTGCGGCCCCTGCTGTCGCCCGATGTCTTCGCCGCCTTCGATGCCGGCATCACCGCGCGCACCGCGCCCGCGGCCGCTTTTGTGAAACTGGCCGATGCGCGCATCGTGGGTTCAGCGCTGCATGGGCGGATGGCGGAAGTCACCGTCAGCTTCACCGCCGAATTCACCACCGGCACTGTCATCGATGTGTGGACCTTCGAGCGCAACCTGGATTCCACGGATCCCAACTGGGTGCTGGTGGCGACGTCCGGCGATGTTCCGGAATAGACAGCTTCTTGCCCTCGCGCTGCTGGCGCTGGCGGCTTGCACCAGCGCGCCTCCGCCCAAACCGGCGGTGCCCACGATACCGGCCGTAACGCTGCATCTGTCGCGCGCATCTTTCGCCGATCTGCCGGACTGGAGCAGCGCCGACGCCGGCGCGGCGCTGGCAGCCTTCCAGCGCAGTTGTGGCGTGCTGACCAACAAACCCGATAGCGCGCCGATGGGCGGGGCCGGCTATGCCGGCACGGTCGCGGACTGGCGCGCGCCTTGCGCCGGCGCAAGCGGCGATGCCAAGGCATTTTTCGAAAAGAACTTCACGCCCTATGCGGTCTCCGGCAGCGCCCCCGATAATCCAAGTTTGTTCACCGGCTATTACGAGCCGCAGATCAGCGGCAGCCGAACCCGGACGGGCGCATTCCAGACACCGGTCTATGGCCTGCCGCCTGACCTGGTGCGCGCGGACCTTGGCCTGTTCAATCCCAAACTGAAGGGTGAGCATATTTCCGGCAAGGTGTCCGGCCATGCGCTGGTGCCCTATGCCGACCGGGCCCAGATCAATGCCAGGGGCCTGGATGCGCCGGTGCTGTTCTATACCGATGATGCGGTGGCGTTTTTCTTTTTGCAGATCCAGGGCTCTGGCCGGGTGGCGTTCACTGATGGCAGCAACGCGCGCATCGCCTATGCCGGCGAAAATGGCCAGCCCTACACCGCCATTGGCCGCACCCTGATCGCCGACGGATCGCTGGCGCGCGAGACCGTGTCCTTGCAGACCATCCGCGCCTGGCTGCTGGCCAATCCGGCGCGCGCCCGCGCCGTGATGGAAACAGACAAGAGCTATATTTTTTTTGAGCGCCGGGCCCTGGGCGACACGGCGCTGGGCTCGACGGGGTCGCAGGGCGTCAACATCACGCCCATGGGCAGCATCGCGGTGGACCAGCGCATCCATGCCCTGGGCGCGCCCTTCTATGTCGCCGCGGATGGGCCCGATCCTGTGCGCAGTGTGATGGTGGCCCAGGATACCGGCGGCGCCATTCGCGGGCCGGTGCGCGCCGACATGTTCTTCGGCTTTGGCGCGGACGCGGAACGCCGCGCCGGCGCCATGAAAGCGCCCGGACGGCTGTATGTGCTGCTGCCCAACGCGCTGGCCGCGAATTTGGGCGCCGGGCGCGATTATCCGCAATGAGCCGGCGCGGCACCACCGACGAAGAGCGCAAGCTGTTCGAACAGACCTTCAGGGAAGGCCGCCCCATCCGGGCTGCTTTGGTCAAGGCTGCACCCAAAAGGAAAAGCGCCAGCCCGGGCGCCAGCGGCGTCAATGGCGCCACCAAGGACCGGATGCGGCGCGGCCTTCTGGAACCGGATGCCCGCATCGACCTGCATGGCATGACGCAAGTGGCCGCCCATCGCACCCTGTTCAGCTGGCTGGCGGCTGCGCATCAGCGCGGCTACCGCCTGGTACTGGTGATCACCGGCAAGGGAAATCCGAAAAACGACGAGAATGCGTCCTGGATGTTGTCGGCGCATGGCGTCTTGAAGCAGATGGTGCCGCGCTGGCTGAACGAACCGGAGCTTGCCGCGTTGATTGCCAGTGTCCAGCCGGCCCATGCCAAACATGGCGGCGGTGGCGCGCTTTACGTGTATTTGCGCAAAAACAGATGAGACAGTCGACCAACAGCATCACGGTTTCGACCCGTGGCCCCGGGCTGTATGAATTCACCGCTGCGGCGGAAGATTTCGTGCGGGATGCGAAAATCGCGGACGGGCTGCTGACCTGTTTCATCCGCCACACTTCGGCTTCGCTGGTGATCCAGGAAAATGCCGATCCGGATGTGCAGAAGGATTTGCAGGATTTCTTCGCGCATCTGGCCAAAAGCGGCCCGCGCTTTCGCCACACCACCGAAGGGCCGGACGACATGCCCTCGCATATCCGCTCGGCGCTGACGCAAACCAGCGTCGGGATTCCGTTGCACAAGGGCCGCCTGGCGCTGGGTACCTGGCAAGGAATTTATGTGTTCGAGCATCGCGACGCGCCGCACCGGCGCGACGTGGTGCTGCAGGTCATCGGCGACTAGAGCAGTCCCGCCTTCGCGGCCAGGTCCTTCAGCGACGTCTCGGGGCGGGCTCCGTAATGCGAAATCACTTCCGCTGCTGCCAGCGCGCCAAGACGGCCGCAGTCGGCCAGGCCCTTGCCGTGGGTCAGGCCATACAGGAAGCCGGCGGCGAACTGGTCGCCCGCGCCGGTGGTGTCGATCACGCGGTTGACCGGCGCGGCGGGAATTTCGTGCACCATGCCTTCCTCGACAATGACGCAGCCCTTGGCCGAACGGGTAAGAGCGGCGATGCCGCCCCATTTTTTCGCGCCCGCCACCACGCCGTCGAAATCCTCGGCTTCAAACAGCGCCTTGGATTCATCCTCGTTGGCGAACAGGATGCCGACATCCCGGTCCAGCAGATGCAGGAACTCGTCGCGGAAACGGCCGACGCAGAAACTGTCGGACAGCGACAGGGCGATGCGCCCGCCCGCGCCCTTCACGGCGGCGATGGCCTTGCGCGAGGCCTCCTTGGCGTGTTCCTCGTCCCACAGATAGCCCTCGATATACAGCACGCGGGCGGCGGCGACCTGTTCTTCATCGACATCGTCCGGCGTCAGTTCGCGGCAGGCGCCCAGATAGGTGCTCATGCTGCGCTGGCCGTCCGGCGTCACCGCGATCAGGCAGCTGGCGGTGGTGGAACCTTCGCGTGTGGCCTGGGTGGTGAAGGTGATGCCCTGCGCCGACATCGACTTGGCGAACACCTTGCCCAGCCGGTCGTCGAACACCTTGCCGACATAGACGCCGTTGCCGCCCAGCGAGGCCAGTCCCGCCAGCGTGTTGGCGGCGCTGCCGCCTGCCACTTCATGCAGGCTGCTCATGGTCTGCTGGTTGTCGGCCAGCACCTTCAGCAATTCCTTGGCGCGGAATTCATCGATCAGGGTCATGCCGCCCTTGGCGATGCGATGGGTCAACAGGAAACGGTCATCGACCGAAGCGATCACGTCCACGATGGCATTGCCCAGACCGGCGACGTCATATTGCTGATGCGGCATGGAAACCCCCGAAAATGCTGGCCCCGCTTACACGCCGAATATGTCCCTTGTCCAGCAGGCGGGGCTGGTGCAGAAGGCACGACATGTTGCGCCGCTTCGCTCTTTTGCTGACCGTGTTGGCGGTCGCCGGCTGTGCCGCCAAGGGCCCGCAGCCCGCCGCCCAAGCCAGCCGGATTCCCGCCGCCCCGCCGCGCGGGGAACCGGGCCAGTACATGAACATGGCGGCTACCGGGCTGACCGCCGCCTTTGGCCGCCCCGCCTTTGTCCGCCGCGACGGCGCCACCGAGATGTGGCGCTATGACGGCGCCGCCTGCCGCGCCTTCTTCTTTCTGTATGGCTCTCCGCTGGCCGTGCGCCATGTCGAGACCCTGCCGCATGGGCCGCAGAACGCCGCCGACATGGCCTGCCTTACCGCTTTGCGCGCTTCACCGCCAAAGACGTCTTAAACAAACTCTCCATGGCCGGCCTTGAGCCGGCCATCCAGAGCTGGAAGCTGTGGCGTTTGTTGTCCTGGATGGGCGGGTCAAGCCCGCCCATGGTGAGATTTTTTGGATCGCGGAGCTTTTTGTTTCTCGTCCGGCAGTTCTTTCGTCTTGTCCTTGAAGCGGCACAGGTCGCGCACCACACAGACCGGGCACAAGGGTTTGCGCGCGATGCAGGTATAGCGGCCGTGCAGGATCAGCCAGTGATGGGCGTGGCTTTTGTAATGCGCGGGCACGATCTTCTCGAGCGCAAATTCCACCGCCAGCACATCCTTGCCCGGCGCCAGGCCGGTGCGGTTGGAAACGCGGAAGATGTGGGTGTCCACCGCGATGGTCGGTTCGCCGAACGCCACGTTCAGCACCACATTCGCGGTCTTGCGGCCCACGCCCGGCAATTCTTCCAGCGCGGCGCGGTCGCGTGGCACCTGGCCGCCATGCTTGTCGACCATGATCCTGGCCGCCGCGATGACATTCTTGGCCTTGCCGCGATACAGGCCAATCGTCTTGATGTGTTCGATCAGGCCTTCTTCGCCCAGGTCCAGCATGGCCTGCGGCGTCTTCACCTTTTTGAACAGGCTTTCCGTCGCCTTGTTCACGCCCTTGTCGGTGGCCTGCGCCGACAGTGCTACGGCCACCACCAGGGTATAAGGATTGACGTAGTTGAGTTCTGTCCTGGGTTCGGGATCCAGCTTTTTCAGCCGCGCGAAGAACTCTTCGGCTTCGGCGGCGCTGAATTTTTTCACAGACCCAGAACGTCCGTCATGCTGTAAAGGCCCGGCTTCTTGCCATGACCCCACTTGGCGGCGGTCAGGGCGCCATGGGCGAAGATGGAACGGTCTTCGGCCGAATGGGACAGGGTGATGCGCTCGCCTGTGCCGGCGAAGATCACCGAATGCTCGCCCACCACGCTGCCGCCGCGCAGGGTGGCAAAACCGATATCGCCATCCTTGCGCGCGCCGGTATGGCCGTCGCGCGTCTTGACCCAGTTCTTTTCCAGCGTGATGCCGCGGCCTTTGGCAGCGGCCTGGCCCAGCAGCAAGGCTGTGCCCGACGGCGCATCCACCTTGTTGCGGTGGTGCATTTCCAGGATCTCGATGTCGTAATCGGCCAGCGATTTGGCGGCGCGTTCGGCCAGCGCCGCCAGCAAATTCACGCCCATGCTCATATTGCCGGACTTGACGATCACCGCATGGCGGGCGGCGGCCTGCACGCGGGCTTCGGCCTTGGCGTCAAAACCGGTGGTGCCGATCACATGGACGATGCGCGCCTGCGCCGCCAGGTCGGCCAGCATGGTGGAGACCATGGGCGTGGTGAAATCCACCACCGCCTGAGCATGCGCCAGAAGCGGCAAGGGATCGGCCGTCAGCTTGATGCCATTGGGCTGCATGCCGGCCAGGGTGCCGCTGTCCAGCCCCAGGTTGGGATGGCCTTCCATCTCCAGCGCGCCGCACAGCACCATGCCGTGACCCTGCGCGATTTCGCGGATCAGGGTGCGGCCCATGCGCCCGGACGCGCCGGTGACGACGATCTTGAGTTCCGACATGACGTCCCCCCTCTATGGGACTTTGAAGGCGACTAGACCTGAGTATCCACGTTGCCGGCCTGGGCGGGCACTTCTTTTTTTGCAACCGTGACCATGGCGGGGCGCAGGAGCCGCTCGCCGATCATGAAGCCGGTCTGCACCACATCCACGATGCTGCCGCCGGGCTTACCGTTTCCGGGCACTTCGGCAATGGCCTGGTGCAGGTTGGGATCGAACTTGCCATCGCTGGTGTCGATCTGTTTGACGCCGTAACGCTCAAGCGTCTGGATCAGCTGGCGGTCGGTGGCTTCCACGCCATCCAGAACCGCCTGCACCTGCGGGTCGGCGGCGGCGCGGGTCTGGGCCGGCACGGCAGCCAAAGCGCGGGCGAAATTGTCGGCGATGGCCACCATGTCGCGCGCGAACTTGGTCACGGCATACTGGCTGGCCTCGGTCTTTTCCTTTTCGGCGCGGCGGCGGACATTCTCCACTTCGGCCAGGGCGCGCAGGCGCTGGTCCTTGAGGGATTCCACCTCGTTCTTCAAGGCTTCCAGCACCGCGAATTCGGCGGCGTGGGGGTTTTCGGAATCGGGCAGTTGCATGGGTTCGTCGTTCATGGGGCGTGTCCTTAAACTCTAAGCAAGCAGTCGTCCAATGACTTTGGCGGTGTGGTCGACCATGGGGATGATGCGGCCGTAATTCAGGCGGGTGGGGCCCAGCACGCCGATCACGCCCACGATCTTGCCCTGGGCATTGGCATAGGGCGCCGCCACGATCGAGGAACCGGACAAGGAGAACAGCCGGTTCTCCGATCCGATGAAGATGCGTACCCCGGCGCCGTCCTTGGCCAGTTCCAGCAGCTGGATCAGGTCGGCCTTGCGCTCGATATCCTCGAACAGGGTGCGGATGCGGTCCAGGTCGGCCTGGCCTTCCAGCCTGTCGTCCAGCAGGTTGGCGGTGCCGCGCACGATCAGCACTTTTTCCGGACCCGCCAGGGTGGCCAAGCCGGCGGCCACCACTTTGGCGGTCAGGGCGTCCAGCTCGCGCTTTTCCCCGTCCAGCTCAGCCAGGATTTCGCTGCGGGCGGCATCGATGGTGCGGCCGCGCAGCCGCGCGCCCAGATAGTTGCTGGCTTCCTGCATGGCCGAAACCGGCAGGCCGGCGGGCGTGTCGATGACGCGATTTTCCACCTGGCCGTCTTCGCTGACCATGATGACCATGGCCTTGCCCGGCGCCACGGCGACGAATTCCACATGCTTGAGCGGGCTGTCCTGTTTCGCCGTGACCATGAGGCCCGCGCAGCGCGACAGGCCCGCCAGCGACTGGGTCGCCTGGGTCATGACGTCTTCGATGCGCTGGCCGCTGCCGGACATGCGCGCCTCGATGGCGATGCGCTCGTCGGGGGCCAGTTCGCCGATCTCCAGCAAGCCGTCCACGAACAGGCGCAGGCCTTTTTCGGTTGGTACGCGCCCGGCGCTGGTGTGCGGGGCATAGAGCAGCCCCATGGATTCCAGGTCCGCCATCACATTGCGGATCGAGGCCGGGGACAGGGCCAGGGGCAGGCGCTGGGACAGGGTGCGCGAGCCCACCGGCTCCCCGGACGCCAGGAAAGCTTCCACCAGATGGCGAAAGACCTCGCGCGGGCGGTCCGTAAAGCCTTGCGGCATCAAGAAGGAGGAACGGGTCTCAAAGCTCAAGCTATTGAAATTCCTGGCATTTTCGTGCGTGGTTGCCTACGGGTTCGGGGAGCCTGTAGGTAACGCCCGACTTTAGCAGACCGATATATGAGGCTCCATGCGCCCTTCCAACCGTCAGCCTGACCAGATGCGGGCCGTGTCCCTGACCCCCGGCTTTTCCCGCCATGCGGAGGGGTCCTGCCTGGTCAAGTTCGGCGATACCCATGTGCTGGTCACCGCCAGCCTGGAAGAAAAAGCGCCCCCCTTCCTGAAGGGCTCCGGCAAGGGTTGGGTCACGGCCGAATACGGCATGCTGCCCCGCTCCACCCATGACCGCATGCGCCGTGAGGCGGCCGCCGGCAAACAGTCGGGCCGCACCCAGGAAATCCAGCGGCTGGTCGGCCGGTCTTTGCGCGCCGTGTGCGACCTGTCGGCGCTGGGCGAACGCCAAATCACCATCGACTGCGACGTGCTGCAGGCTGACGGCGGCACCCGCACCGCCGCCATCACCGGCGGCTTTGTCGCGCTGGGCCAATGCGTCGCCTTCATGAAGAAGATCGGCATGGTGACGGCGCCGGTGATCAAGGACCACGTCGCCGCCATCAGCTGCGGTATCGTCAAGGGCGAGCCGGTGCTGGACCTGGACTATGACGAAGATTCAACCGCCGAGACCGACGCCAATTTCGTGCTGACCGGCGCCGGCGGCCTGGTGGAAATCCAGGGCACCGCGGAAGGCGCGCCCTTCACCGAAGAGCAGCTTGGCCAGTTGTTGAAACTGGCGCGCAAGGGCATCGGCGAACTGGTGGACCTGCAGAAGAAAGCCTTGGCGTGAGACTGCCGCGCGGCAGCCACCTGGTCGTCGCCTCGCACAACCAGGGCAAGGTGCGCGAGATCAAGGCGCTGCTGGGCCCGCACGGCATTCAACCGATCAGCGCCGGTTCGCTGGGTCTGCCCGAGCCGGAGGAAACCGGCCTGACCTTCGCCGCCAATGCCGAGATCAAGGCGCATGCCAGCGCCAAGGGCAGCGGCCATGCCGCGCTGGCCGATGATTCCGGCCTGTGTGTTGAGGCGCTGGACGGCGCGCCCGGAATCTATTCGGCGCGCTGGGCCGGTCCCACAAAAGACTTCCGCATCGCCATGACCCGCATCCATGACGAGTTGCGGCACAAGGGGCTTACAACAAGCAAGGCAAAATTCGTTTGCGCCCTGACCGTGGCGCTGCCTTCGGGTGAATTCCAGACCTTTGTAGGCGAAGTGCATGGCCGCCTGACCTTTCCGCCGCGCGGCGATCATGGCTTTGGCTATGACCCGATCTTCATCGCCAACGGCATGGAAGAGACGTTTGCGCAAATCGATCCGGCGAAGAAGCACGCCATGAGCCACCGCGCCAAGGCATTCGAGAAGCTGCTGCATTCGGGCATCTTCACCGAGAGTCTCTGACTTGGCCTTCGGCGTTTACGTTCACTGGCCCTTCTGCGCCGCCAAGTGTCCCTATTGCGATTTCAATTCCCATGTCCGCGCTGCCATTGATGAAGATGGCTGGGTGGACGGCATCCTGTCGGAACTGGACTGGGTGGCGCAGAATCAATCCGCACGTCCGGTAGTGGAAACTGTTTTCTTTGGCGGCGGCACGCCATCATTGATGCGCGGCAAGTCCGTGGGCCGCGTGCTGCAGAAGATCGCTGCGCTGTGGCCGATGGCGAATGATCCGGAAATCACCCTGGAAGCCAATCCGGCCAGCGCGGATGCGGCGCGCTTTGCCGACTACCGCGCTGCCGGCGTGAACCGCGTGTCGCTGGGGGTGCAGGCGCTGAACGATGCCGATTTGAAGAAGCTGGGCAGACTGCATGACGTGGCCGAAGCCAGGGCGGCGCTAAAGCTGGCTATGAGCAATTTCAGCCGGGTTTCACTGGATTTGATTTACGCCCGCCCGGATCAAAGCGATGCGCAATGGCGCAGCGAATTGAAAGAAGCGCTGTCGTTCGGCACCGATCACCTGTCGCTGTATCAGCTCACCATCGAGCCGGAAACGCCCTATGCCCTGCTGCACAAAAATGGTCAGCTGCAAATTCCGGACGAAGACATCGCCGCCGGCCTGTACGAGACGACCCAGGAATTGACGGAAGGCGCGGGTCTTCCGGCGTATGAGATTTCCAATCATGCCCGCACCGGTCAGGAAAGCCGCCACAACCTGATCTATTGGCGCTATGGCGATTACGCCGGCGTGGGGCCGGGCGCGCATGGCCGCTTCGATGTCAAAGGCCAGCGCACCGCCACCGCCGCCATCAAGCTGCCGGAACGCTGGCGTGACACGGTGGCCAAGAACGGTCAGGGCTTGGCCGAGCAGGTTGCCGTGTCGAACGAGGAAGCGGCGCGCGAACACCTGCTGATGAATCTGCGGCTAGCCGAAGGTCTCGATCTGGCCGCTTATGAAAAGCGCTGGGGCACGCGGCCAGACCCAAAAAAGATCGCCGTGCTTACAGATCAGGGTTTTTTGAAAATGGACGGCGACGTCCTGACGGCCACGCCCAGCGGGCGTTTGCTGCTCAACCGCGTTATCGAAGAACTGCTTTAGCTGTTCTTGCGCTGAAAGGTCGTTGGCGCGGGGCTGATAACGACCGGGCCCGCCGCAGTCATTTCCAGCACCGCCAGGCCGCGTTCCGACGTGCCGTCATTGTTGAAGCGGAAGATGCCGTTGACCCCGGCAAAGCCGTTGGGGTCCATCAGCGCCGCTGCGGTGAAGCGGTGATAGGCGGGTCCTTGCGACAACAGCGCCACCAGGGATACCGCGTCATAGGCCAGTGATGCCAGCTGCGCCGGGGCAGTGCCGAACGCCGCGCGGTACTTGGACACAAACTCCGCATCGGCATTGGGCGCGGGCGCGGCATACCAGCTGCCTTGCAGACTGGATTCGCGCGCGATGGCGGGATCGTCATCCCACAAGCCGGTGCCCAACAATTTCACCTTGTCGCGCGTCGCCCCGTCCAGCGACAGGGTCGGGCCGATGGCGCGCAGGATCACGCCACCCTGGGCGATCAGCACGGCATCGGCGCCGCTCTTGGCCACGGCGCTGGCCGGTGCGGCGACAGCGGCGGCGGTGGGCGGAAAGCTTTGCACATTCACTACAGTGCCGCGCGCGGCAGCGACCGAATCGGTGAAGGCGGCCTTGGCGACATCGCCATACGCGGTCTGCGGCACCAGCGCCGCGAACTGGTGATGGCCATTGGCAGCGGCGTAACTGATCACCCGGCGCACTTCATTCTGTGGCAGGAAGCTGAGGAGATAGGCGCCATTGCCGGCGACATTCTTCTCGGTCGAGAAAGCCAGCACCGGCACGGCGCGGTCGCGCGCGATGGGCGCTACCGCCGACACCGACGGGCCGAACAGCGGGCCGACGATCACTTCGGCGCCTTGGGCCAAAAGCTGTTGCGCGGCGTCCGCCGCCTTGGCGCCGCCATTGCCTTCATCGGCGGTCATCAAAAGGATGTTGCGGTTGCCGGCGGCGAACATGGCCAGCTCGGCGGCCTTCAGCATGGAACCGGCCAGGGCGCGGGTGCCCGCCGAGCTGCTGGTGAAAGGCAGGATGATCCCGACCCGCACGGGGGTGACGCCATCGGCCAGGCCGGGCAGGCGCAGATAGCTGGGCAGGTCCTTGTCCAGCGGATTGGCGGCGATGGGCCCCTGGGGCACCGCGATCATGGGCGGGGCGGGGGCGGGGCTTCCGGCTTGGGGGTACAGGCGGCTATCGCAACGGCTGCGGCAATGGCACAAAAGCGGGACAACAAACGCATCGGGCAATCCTTTGGCGCGTGAACTTAAGCCTTTGGCGGCGGCGGGTAAATCCGTTCCCGGCACTCCTGTAAGCAAAGAAAGAGGCGATCTGGCGGCAGGGCTGTATGTCCTGGCCACCCCGATCGGCAATGCCCGCGACATTTCCCTGCGCGCCCTGGACATCCTGAAAGCTTGCGACGTGATCGCCGCCGAGGATACCCGCGTCACCGCCAAGCTGCTGGCCATCCATGGCATCTCCCGGCCGCTGATCCCCTACAACGACCATAATGGCGGCGAGATGCGGCCCAGGATCCTGGCGCGGCTGGAACAAGGGCAAGGCGTGGTGCTGGTGTCCGATGCCGGCACGCCCCTGGTGTCCGACCCCGGCTACAAGCTGGTGCGGGATGCGATTGCGGCCGGCGCCCATGTCGTGGCGGTGCCGGGGCCTTCGGCGGTGCTGGCGGGACTGACCCTCAGCGGCCTGCCGTCCGACCGGTTCCTGTTCGCGGGATTCCTGCCGTCCAAAGCGGGGGAGCGCAAAACCGCGCTGGAAGAATTGAAGACCGTGCGCGCCACACTGATCTTTTTTGAATCGGCGCAGCGGTTGACGGAATCGCTGACGGCAATGGCCGATGTGCTGGGCGACCGTCCCTGTGCCATGACCCGCGAACTGACCAAGCTGCATGAGGAAGTGCGGCGCGGATCTTTGCGCGAACTGGCGGCGCATTATGAAAAGGCGGGCGCTCCTAAAGGTGAAGTGACCCTGCTGGTCGGCCCGCCGCTGGAAGTTGTGGCCGACGATGCCAAGGTGGATGCCGCCCTGAAAGCGGCGCTGGCTTTCATGCCGGTCAAGGCCGCTGCCGACATGATCGCCGCCCTGACCGATGGCTCACGAAAGGCACTCTATGGCCGGGCGCTGGAACTGAAAGATGAGTGATCGTCTTGCCGCCCATCAGCGCGGTCACGCCAGCGAAACCAGGGCGGCGCTGTGGCTGCGGCTGAAGGGCTACCGCATCCTGGCGCGGCGGCTGAAAACCCATGCCGGGGAAATCGACCTGGTGGCGGCCGCCCCCTTTGGGCCGGTCTGCTTTGTCGAGGTCAAGGCGCGAAAAGAGGCCCGCATCGCTGCGGATTCGGTTGGCCCGGCCCAGCAGACTCGCATTGCCCATGCCGCGCGCCTATATCTCGCCAGCCGCCCGGGCCTGGCCCGGCGCGGCAGCCGTTTTGACATTATCGCCATCGCGCCGGGCGCCTTTCCGGTTCACCATCGCGATGTCTGGCGTCCCGAATTTTGAAGGTGTGACATGGCATTGACCGTCGCGATCCAGATGGACCCGATCGAGAAGATCGACATCGGCGGCGATTCCACTTTCGCTTTGGCCTTGGAAGCGCAGAAGCGCGGCCATTCCCTGCTCTATTATGGCCCGCGCGACCTGACCTTCCGCGACGGCAAGGTCACCGCCCATGTGCGCCCGCTGACGGTGCAGGCGGTGAAGGGCGATCACTTCCAGCTGGGCGATGGCGCGGTGCGGGACCTGTCCACGGTCGATGTGGTGCTGATGCGCCAGGATCCGCCTTTCGACATGGCGTACATCACCGCCACCCATATCCTGGAGCGTGTGCATCCCAGGACGCTGGTGGTGAACAACCCGTGCGAAGTGCGCAATGCGCCGGAAAAACTGTTCGTCACTGAATTTGCCGATTTCATTCCGCCCACTCTTATCACCTCGGACCTGCGCGAAATCCGCGCTTTCCGCGAAGAACACAAGGACATCATCCTCAAGCCGCTTTACGGCAATGGCGGCGCCGGCGTCTTCCGCGTCAAGCAGGATGACGAGAATTTCGGCTCCCTGATGGAGATGTTTACCCTGTTCTATCGCGAGCCCGTCATCGTGCAGCGCTATCTTCCGGACGTGCGCAAGGGCGACAAGCGCATCATCCTGGTGGACGGGGAATTCGCCGGCGCCATCAACCGCGTTCCGGCCAGCGGCGAAGCCCGCTCCAACATGCATGTGGGCGGCCGCCCGGAAGCCACGGAATTGACCGCCCGGGAAAAGGCGATATGCGCCGCCATCGGACCAGAGTTGAAAAAACGGGGCCTCATCTTCACTGGGATCGACGTGATCGGGGACTATATGACCGAGATCAACGTTACCTCCCCCACCGGCATCCACGAGGTCAAACGGTTCGGCGGTGCCGATATCGCCGCCCTGGTCTGGGATGCCATTGAAAGAATTCGCAAATGATCACGATCCGGAAGTCTGAAGACCGCGGCAAGGGCAAGATCGACTGGCTGGATTCCCGCTTCAGCTTTTCCTTTGGCGACTATTACGACCCGGCCCATGAAAGCTTTGGGCCGCTGCGGGTGATCAATGAAGACTGGATCAAGGGCGGCGCGGGCTTTCCCCCGCATCCGCACCGGGACATGGAAATCGTCACCTACATCCTGGACGGCGCCATCGCCCACAAGGATTCCACTGGCGGCGGCGGTGTCATCCGCCCCGGCGAGATCCAGCGCATGAGCGCCGGTTCGGGCATCGTGCACGCCGAATTCAACGCCAGCCCGACCGAAGTCTGTCACCTGCTGCAGATCTGGATCATGCCGTCCAAGCGCGGCATCCAGCCCGGCTATGAACAGAAGACCATCGATGCGGAGGCCGTGCGCAACCACTTTGGCCGCATCGCCGCGCCCGATCCGCGCGAGAATGAAGTGCGTCTGGTCCAGGACGCCGAAATCTGGGTGGCCAAGATGGACGGCGATGTCGAAGCCATTCACCCGCTGGCGCCGGGCCGCAAGGCCTGGCTGCAGGTAGCGCGGGGCGAAGTGGTGGTCGATGGCGAAACGCTCAGCACGGGCGACGCCGCCGCCATCACCGACCAGACCCAGATCGCGGTCCGCTCCAAGGCGCCCAGCGAAGTCTTGCTCTTCGATCTCGCCTAGTTGCCCCTTCCGGCTTCGCAGCGCAGGCGCTGCTACGCCACCTCCCCCGTATAAGCGCGCCAAAGCGCGCGGGAGAGGGTTACCACTTCAACTCCGCCATCAGGGCGGCGTAGAGGGCGATCCCGTCCCACAGGTTGCGCAGCCGGATATTTTCGTTGCTGGCGTGCTGGTTGTTGTCGTGGTTGCCCAGCGGAATACCGATTACCGGCTGGTGGAAAAGCTCGTCGAACATAATGATTGGCACGCTGCCGCCCATCATGGGCAGGATAGCCACGGGCCCGCCAGCCGCCTTTTGCGCCGCTGCGATCACGCCCTTGGCGGCGGGGCTGGTCATGTCGCTGCGCAGCGCGGGATAGCCAAGGCCCCAGTTCAGCTTGATGATTCGCGGACTGGCCAGCCGCGTCGCCATGTCGGGCGTTTGCCGCAGCACGGTCCAGCCTTTGGCTTTCAGGAACGCTTCAACCTTTTCTTGTACGCGCTGCGTGGTCTGGCCCGGCACCAGGCGGAAATCCACCGACAGGACGGCATCCACCGGAATGGCATTGTTGGCTTCGGCGCCGACCTGGCCGGAACGGATGCCGCGGATGTTGATCGACGGGCGCATGGTGCTGGCGGTCAGGCCTTCACCGCCCTCGGTGCGGCCGATGCCAAATTCTTTTTTGAGATTGTCTTCCACCGGCGGCAATTGCGCGATGGCGGTTTTTTCCGCTGCCGTCAGGGGGCGCACATCATCGCTGAAACCCGGAATGATGATGCGGCCTTCGCCGTCGCGCATCTGGGTGATCAGTTCAGCGGCCATGGCGGCCGGATTGGGCACCCAGTTGCCATAATGCCCGTCATGCAAGGCGCGCAGAGGACCATAGATGGTGGCATCCAGCCCCAAGCTGCCGCGGGCGCCGAAATAGATGGTGGGGGTGCGCGACTGGTGCACCGGCCCGTCGCCGATCAGCCAGACATCGGATTGCAATTCGGCAGTGTGCGCCTTCAGGATCGCGTCCAAGTGGGCGGACTCGTGTTCTTCTTCGCCTTCCCACACCACCTTGATGTTGACCGAAGGCTTGCGCTTTGCGGCTTTCAAGGCATCGAACGCGACAAGGAACGAGAGGATGGCGCTTTTGTCGTCCGCCGCGCCGCGCCCGAACAGGCGCCATTCGGGATTGAGCGGCGGCGCCCCGCTCTTCCAGTCCACATCCTTGCCCGCCAGCCCGTCGCGCATCACCGGCACGAACGGATCGGATGACCATTGCGAGCGGGTAATCGGCTGGCCGTCATAATGGGCATAGAAGATCGCGGTGCGCCTGGCGCCGGGGCTTTTGAGCAGGCCATACACCACGGGCGGCGAGCCCCCCGCCGACCAGGACGCTGTTTCAAAGCCCCGCGCCTTGAGCTGGCTTTCCAGATACGACGCGGTTGCCGCCAACCCCGCGGGGTCCGCCGCCACGCTTTTCAGGCGGACCATTTCATCCAGTTGCCCAACAATGGCTATTTCACGGGCGGCGCGATAGGCGCCCACCTGCGCGCGCAAATCCGCGGCCCATGCCGGCGTGGCGATCACGGCCGCCAGAATTCCCGCGGCCAGGCGCTTCACTTCTTGGCCGCGATGACGCTGATTTCCACCTTGGCGCCACGCAGCAGCTTGGCGACCTGCACAAACGCCCGTGCCGGATAGGGCGGATGGAAATAGCTGGCATAGACCGCGTTCACGGCGGGAAAGTCGTCGACGTCGGTGACATAAACGGTGGCGGACACCACATCATCCAGGGTCAGGTTCGCCGCCTTCAGTTCCAGGGCGATATTGTCGATCACCCGCCGGGTCTGGGCGGAGACATCCTGCTTGCTGTAGTCGATCTTGCCGGCCGGATCGAAGGGCAGGGAGCCGGACACGAACACCAGCTTGCCGCTCTGGATGGCCTGGGAATAAGGCCCGATCGCCTTTGGCGCGTCCGGCGATTCAATCAACGTCTTTTCGGCCCATGCCGGCGCGGCACAGGCAAGCGTCAAGGAAAGCGCCAGAAGGAATGTGCGCACGTGATCCCCCAAAATTGAAAGTGATTACTTGGCCAGCCCGAAACGGCTCTTGTAACGGGCATCCATGTCCGACAGCGGGAAAAAGATGAACACATCGGTGGTGCCGAACTGGCGGTCCACCACCGCGCCATCGCCGATCATGCAGCCGGCGCGGACATAGCCCTTCAAAAGCGGTGGCAGGGAGCGCAGCGCTTCGCGAGGATCCACCGCCGTCTTGGGCAGGCAGTTCATGTCCACGAACAGTTCGGGCCGCGCCTTGATGCGCACGTTTTCGGGCATCGGGTGATAGTGGTGCAGGTAAGACAGCGGCAGCGCCATTTCGGTCACGTCGGTGCCCGGCAGCGAGGCGCAGCCGAACATCACGTCGATGTCGAAGCGCGCGACATAGGCCATCAGGCCTTTCCACAACAGCTGCATGGTGCCGGGGCGCGAGCGATAGCTTTTCAGCACGCAGCTGCGGCCCAGTTCCAGATACTTGGTGTTCGCCGGCATGCCGTTCAGCATCCGCGACAGGTCATATTCGCCCGCGGTGTAAAAACCGCCGGCGCGCTTGGCGTCCTTCTCGCGGGTCAGGCGATAGGTGCCCACCACCAGCGGCTGGCCGTCTTCGTCATGGGCGTCGCGGTCGACGACCAGCAGGTGGTCGCAGACATCGTCATATTTGTCGAAGTCGCGCCGCTGCTCGCGCATCTTGGGCGAGGGGATGGCGCTCATCTCTTCGTAAAAAACTTCGTAGCGCAGGCGCTGAGCCTGTTCGATTTCGTGCTCGGTCTCGGCCAGGCGCACTTCCAGCGCGCCGGTGGTGGCCAGTACCGGCCACTGCAACAGGCGTCCCTCGAAAGGTCCGGCTTCGTAGATATTGACCACGGTCGTTCCTTGTTCGATGCGATCGAGCCCCCCGACTCACCGCACCTCGGCTCCTGTCATGGGGATAGACCCCAAATGCGACAGTTTGACAATTTTAGCGCATCCCCGGGGGGCCGGGCAATGGATTGTGACAGTCAAAAATCGAGGGGTTAAGCGGGTTTAATGGCAACCCGGCGGCGGTGGCGTTCCAGGATGGTGAACAGCACCAGCGAAGGCAGGGCGATGGCCCCGCAGCCAATGAAAAAGACGGCATAGGCATTCATCAGGCCCAAGCGGGCGGTCAGGCCTTCGACCATCACCCCCGAAAAGCCCTTCAGGATCTTGCCGGCCCAGGCATAGGTCGAGGACAGCAGCGCATATTGCGTCGCGGTGTAGCCCAGGCTGGTCAGGCTGGACATATAGGCCACCAGGGTGACGCCGGCGACGGAAATGGCGAAATCGTCGAACGCCATCACGGCCGAGAACCAGAAGACGTCGGCGCCCGTGGCGGTCATCAGGGCGAAAGAGGCCACGCCCAGGCCCTGCAGGATGCCGCCCAGGATCAGGGCGCGCATGTAACCCAGCCGCAGGGACAAAAAGCCGCCCGCCGCCACGCCGGCGAAGATGGACGCCATGCCCACCGTGGCGCGCACCGTGCCCACCACATCCTTGGTCAGCCCGACGTCATGATAGAAGGGATTCAGCATGGGCCCGCGCACAAAGTCGGGCACGCGGTAGAAGCTGATCGCCAGCAGCATGATCACCGCCATCGGGCCGTGGGTCTTGAAGAAGACGATGAAGGGCCCCGCCACCGCATCGAAGAAGCCACGCGGGCTCCACAGTGGGCGCTCGTCATTGCGGGCCATCACCGTGTCGGTGCGCGCCGGTTCGCGCGCGATCAGGCTGGCCAGAAGGCCCACGCCCATCGCCACGCCGCAAATGGTGTATGACACCGGCCAACCCAGATGCTGCGCCGATACCAGGATGAGGGAGTCGGTGCACAGCAGCGCAATGCGATAGCCAATCGTATTGGCCGATGTCAGAAGGCCCAGTTCATCGGCATCCTTGGCGATCTCGATCCGCCAGGCGGAAATCGCGATGTCCTGCGTCGCCGAGGCAAAGGCCACCAGCAGCGCGCAGGCGCCCAGCGCGGCCAGGCCATGGGATGTGCCCACGATCGCCATGGCGAACAGGCCGATCGCGGTGAAGACCTGCGACAGCGCCATCCAGCCGCGGCGTTGGCCCAGGATGCGCAAGGCCGGCACACGATCCAGCAACGGCGCCCATGCGAATTGCAGCGAATAGGCGATGCCCACCCAGGAAATAAAGCCGATGGCCTTGAGGGTGGTGCCTTCATCGCGCAGCCAATAGCCGAAGGTGTTGCCCACCAGCAGGAAAGGCAGGCCGGACGAAAAACCCAGCGCCAGCATGACCAGCACGCGCGGGCTCAGATAGTCCTTGAAAGAATAGCGCTTCCGCGCCCCCGAAGCGGTCATGCCGCGACGATATGCGAACGCTCCTCGCTAGGGAACAGCATCAGGAACATTTCCTCCAGCTCGGCGGGGTCCACCGGCTTGGTCAGGAAACCGTCCATGCCCGCCTCCTGGCAGGCGCGCTTGCCGCCATCCAGGGCATCGGCGGTCAGGGCCACGATGGGCGTGCGCGGCTTGCCCATGCGTTGTTCGGACAGGCGGATGGCGCGGGCGGCCTCGATGCCGTCCATGCCGGGCATGTGAATGTCTGTCAGCAACAGGTCGAAGCTGCCGCCCACCATCGCCTGCACCGCATCATTGCCGGTGGTGACTTCGGTGACGGTGTGGCCGCGGCGGCGCAAAAGCTCGCGGATCAGCATCATGTTGATGGGATTGTCTTCGGCCAGCAGGATGCGCAGGCCGGGAGCGTCAGCGTGAGCGGGAGC
>JAXMEA010000004.1:0-175470 GCA_046348525.1 Alphaproteobacteria bacterium
TCAGCTGGATGAAGACGTCATATTGCGCCAGGAACTCGTCATTGATGGCATTGGTGCCGGTGATGGAGTCGAAGGCGAAATCGCTCTCCGGCGCTATCTTGGCGATATAGGCCTTGCCGGCATCGACAAAGCTCTGGTGATCGCCGCTGCCGCGCTCGGCCATCAGGACGGCGCGGAAGCGGGGCTTGTGCAGCGGGTATTGGGCGCGGGCGGGGGCGGCCACCAGGGCTGCGCCGGCGCCGGCGATGGCCGCACGGCGGGTGGGACGGATGATCGTCATGGCTTTTTCTCGCCAGTGATAACGGTGACGTCGTTGCTGAACATGTTGGCGACAAAGACCTTGCCGGTCTCGCTGTCGGCGGCCATGGCATAGGGAATGGTGCCGCACCTGACCTTGCCCAGCAGCTTGTACGTCGCGCCGTTATAGATCGCGACATTGCCGGTCTTTTGTTCGGCGACATAGACCTTGCCGGTCTTGCTGTCCACCGCGACGGCCGACGGCTGGGCGTCCAGCTTGACGGTGTGCAGCAGCACGCCCTTGACCGGATCGATCACCGCCATGGTGCTGGTGCCATAGCTCAGGGCATAGACGCGGTGGTTGCCGGTATGGAAGCCGATGGCGAAGGGCATTTCGCCCACCGCCACGTCGGTCACCTTGCGCGTGGCGCCGTCGATAATCGACACGGTGGCGCTGTCTTCATTGGCGACATAGATCTTGTCGATGCCCGGATCCAGGGTCAGCGTCCAGGGATGCTTGCCGGTGGGGATGGAGGTGCCGGTATTGGCGTTGCCGTCGATTTCAGTCGCGTCGCTGCTGCCGTAATTGGGCGTATAGGCCTTGTTGGTGTTGGGGTTCACCAGCACCGTGCGCGGCCCCTGGCCCACCCGCACATTGACCGTGGCGTTGGTCGCCCCGTCCAGGATCGTGATGTTGTGGCCGTAATTGTTGGCGATGAAGATCTTGTTGGTGTTCGGGTTGATGGACACCGCCTGGGGATAGCTGCCGGCCTTGATGACGCTGACCACCTTGTCTGTGGCGCCATCGATGATGGTGGACGTGCTGTCGCCCGGATGGGCGGTATAGATGCGGTTGGTGACAGGGTTGACGGCGATGGCCGCCACGGCGGTTTCGGTCTTGATGGTGGCCAGCAGTTTGGCGTTGCCGTCCACCACCGCCACGCCTTCGCCGGTGGCGATATAGGCCTTGTGGGTCGCCGGGTTGACCACCACGGCAAAGGGGCCGGGGCCTACCGGAACGGTCTGTGCCGTTTGCGCGCTGGCGGCGGCGGCGAAAAACACGACCGGCGCCGCCAAAGCGGTGATGCGCCTGAATATGCGTCCGGTCATGTGGCCCCGTGGATGCCTAAGACTTGTCTTTGCCCGTGGCTTTTTCCGCGGCTTTCACCGCCGCTTTGGCCGGGCGCAGGATCTGCCTGGTGGTGAACTTGGAGTCGAACACCACATTGAACATGCACACCATCATCTCGTCTATGGTCTGCTGGCCCCAGGTGACGGTCTTGGTGGGGTCGGGATTTTCCTTGTTGGCCGCCGAATTGTCGAAATGCTCGGTGCATTCGATGCGGGTGCCCTTGGGCATGCTGATCGGCTGGGCCAGTTATACCAAAGCTGCCAGCGCCAATTGTAGTTGGGAATGTTCAGCAAGGTGTCCTTTTCCCGTCCGGGAAGACGATGGCGTACTGGGCGTCCTTGCCGCGCATGTGTGGGCGTGCATGCCGACCAGGGTCATGTCTTCGGGAACGGTGTAGGACGAGTCGACGCGATAGTTGGGATCAAAGGGTGGAATCTTGAACTTGTCATTGTCGGCCGACAGGGTCATGGCGCGCTTGGTCACCTTGCCCTTGGCCAGCACCAGGCCCAGCCGCGACTGGTCTGAGGTGGCCTTGCCGTTGGGCATATAGTGCAGCTCCAGCACGATGTCGGATCCGGCCGGGATCAGCTTGGCTTCGCCATCCTTGTACATGTCCGGTGTCTGCCCCGGGGCATAGCCGACCAGCCAGTCGCTTGGCACGTCGGCGCCGCCGCCCTTGCTGGTGGTGGTCCGCGGCAAAGGCTTGCCATCCGTTCCGGTGTCGGGCGCCATGTCCGGCACCATGTAAGGCGCCTTGGGCTTGAACTTCTCCGCTTCCTTGGCGGTGAAGAAAGTGTTCAGCGGTACCCCGCGGAAATAGCTGGAGCCGGGCACGCGCACATAGGCCACGATATGGTGCACCACCTTGCGGTCGGTGGGCGCGGCTTCGATGTACTGGACCCAGGTGTCCTTTTTGAAACCGGTCGGAATGATCACATACTCATATTCCATCAGGCCGTGCGCCTGGACCTGGAACGGCTTGGGAAGCTGCAGCACGATGTCGGGCTTGGGAATGCTCCAGCCTTCCACCCATTGCCTGGGCTTGGGCATGTCCTTCATGTCGCCCTGGGGTGCGCCGGCATCGACCCATTCGGCGATCTTGTCGATGTCGGCCTGGGCCAGGGAACGATTGTTTTCGAACTTTTTGGTCTTTCCGTCCTCGAACCAGGGCGGCATGCGGCGGCTGGTGACCATCCGCTTGATGTTGTTGGCCCACATCTTGACGGTCTCGTACTTGTCCATCGAGAAGGGCGTGCCTTCGCCGGCGCGGTGACAGGTCTGGCAGTTATCGGCCAGGATCGGCGCGATGTCCCTGGCATAGGTCAGCTTGGAATCATGCACCGTGGCAGGTGCGGCAGCGGAAGGGCTGGCGGCTGGGGGCATGTTCATGTGCATCTGCTTCATGTCCTGCGCGGCCAGAGGCGCGGACGCGGCAAGAAAGCCAAGGGTCAAAAAGGACAGAGTGCGCTTCATGCCGTTTGCCTTCCCCGATAAGTAACCATACAGTTACTCAAGCCCGGTTTGGAGTCAATCGGACGCTGGAGGAGTGTGCCTTGAAGCAGTCCCTGAAAGTTTTCTGTTTCGCGCTGGCCGCGCTGCTGCTCAATACTGGGGCAAACGCCCAGACGCCGTCCTTCTACAAAACCCTCAACAGGGTGACCTGGGTGGTTACCAACATCGACGAGGTGCGTCCTGCCTGGGAGGCGATGGGCCTGGCCGACATCAAGGAATATCCCAACGTCGCCTTGTCGGTGACCTACAAGGGCAAGCCGTCCATCGTGCATGCCTGGCAGATCACCGGACACATCGGAAACCTGACGGTGGACATGATCCAGCCGGCCGAAGGGCAGCTGAATGCCTACACCCATTTCCTGAACAAGCATGGCGACGGCATCTTTTCCATGGTGCACGAAGTGCCGGACGAAGCGGCGCTGAAGGCCGAGGTCGCGCGCATGAAGGGGCTGGGCGTGGATGTGCTGCAGACCACCAAGATGCCTGGGCAGAATGCGACTTTCACCTATTTCGACACCGAAGCGGACGGCAAGTTCAGCCTGGGGCTGGTGCTGCGTCCCGGCGGCATGAAAGCAGTGGATGGCGGCGCGGCCGGGCGGCCCGCCATTGTGCAGCATTTCGGTTTTGTGGCGCGCGACATGCCGCCGGTGTCAGCCTATTGGCAAAAGCTTGGCTTTCCGCCGGCAAAGATGGATTGATCCTGAACGCGCCAATACGCTCTATCATGGCAAGTACTGCTGCTGGCGCATTACGAAGGCCCGCAGAACTATACCCAATTCACTATTACTGGGTCGCTGGCGCCATCCGAGCCGGCCAACATCTATGCCGGATTACCCTAAGTGCACGCGCGGTCATGAAGGCGTCCAGCATATCGCGCTGGCGGTGCCGGACCTGACAAGGCCGTCGCGGAATATGGCAGCGCGCTATACGGTTGAGCAGTCCAGCAGTTGGGGACGGTGCCGCAGCCGGGATCGGGTGCACGCCCCATATGGACACCGAGCGGTCGGCGGCATCAGCGCCGAACTGTATCACGCCAATCAATCGCGCAGCGGAACGCTCCTGGTCTCCGGCGCGAACCAGGTGATGTAGCGGCGCCGAACAGGAATATGACGCACATCACGATGGCCGAGAAGCGCAGCGGCAGCGGCGAGGCGAGGCCTGCGAACACCCGTGTGGTCATAGCTGCCGAAAAGAAGCTGTTACCGCCGCGAAGCGCCCCAGGTTATAGGCAAAGGACATCACCGGCATCATCCAATAGGCGTCCATCGGGCTTTGCCATGTGCCAATAGGCGAACACCGTGGTGACGAAGGCCGCCAGGAAGGTGGCGATGAACGCGGCGCGGCGGCCAAAGCGTTCCGCGGCCCAGCCGAAGCTGGCCATCCCAGACCACCGCCGATCATTTGCAGGATGCGCCTTACCCTTGGTCTGGGCGACCAGATCTTGGTAGCGCAGCCGGGTCGTGGTCCGGCGCGTAATAGCTGGTGAAGATCACGTCTTGAAGGTCAACGGCATATTCGCCGATCGCCCACAGGCCGATGATGCCCGAGGCCGAAATCGCGGTGCCGAAATACGGGTTGCGCGGTCTTGCGCTCGCCGGAATAGCCTCGACATAGGCGTTGATCGCGGGCGAAGCGCAGCTTGCGCTTTGAGCCGCAGCCAGGTTTCGGTTTCCGGATAATTTGAAACCGGCAATGACGGCCAGGACAATCGGCGTTGCGCCGATCAGAACAGGACGCGCCACACATCCTGCATGGCGATGACGCCGGCCACCGCCAGGGCGTCCACCAGCTTGATCACCGCCGGCACATTGCCCACCGCCGACATCACTTGCAGCAGCGCCAGCATGGCCAGCCGCGCCGATGGCGGCGCGGTTTCGGTAATGATGGCCACCGCCAGCCCGAATACGGCGCCAAAGCTGAGGCCCGATATGAACAGCAGCGCGATCAGCTGGCCCGGGGTCTGCGCCATCGCGGTGAGGGCGTTGCACACCGCATACACTGCGATCGACCAGGTCAGCAGCCGCGCCCGGCCGTGGCGGTCACCCAGCGCGCCGCCAAACAGCCCGCCAATGCCGCAGCCTGCCAGCATCAATGCCGTGGCCACTTTTGCCGTTCCCTGCACCTGCAGGTCGCCGCCGGGCAGATCCATCAATGCGGACAGCGAGGGAATGCGCACCAGCGAAAAGATGCGCTGCTCCAGTATGTCGAACAACCAGGCGGTGGAGGCGATGGCGAACACCAGCCACTGATGCGCCGTGACGTCTTTCCACCAGGCAGTTCTGGATGTGCCGACCATGCGAGCCCCACGCGCGTAACCGCATGGTTATGCACGGGGTCTCACCCTGTCAATTCGGCCTCAGTTTTTCGGACGCGCCAGGTAACCCATGATCACCGACACGACATGCTCTTCGCGCTTCTGCACGGCGCGGCGTTCGCCCAGGTCCTGGCCGAAGATCACCGACAAGGTGTGCTGGTTGGAGCAATAGAAATAGCTCAGCGCGGCGATGGAGATATACAGCTGCACCGGATCGACGCCGCTGCGGAACAGGCCGCTGTCTTCGCCGCGGCGCAGCAATCCTTCGATCAGCGCCAGCAGCGGCGAATACATTTTCTGCGCCGTGGTGGAGCGGCGCAGGTTCTTGGCCTTTTGCCGGTTCTCGTCATTCAGCATCCGGATGAACTCGGGATGCTCGACATGGAACCAGAAATTGAAGCGGATCAGCTTGCGCATGCCTTCATCGGGCGCAAGATTCTCCAGGTTCAGTTCGCGCTCGCCCGCCCGCATGGTGGCATAGACCCGCTGCAGCGCTGCCAGCCAGATGGCCTCCTTGTTGCCGACATAGACATACAGATAGCGCTTGTTGGTCCTGGCCCGCCGCGCAATGGCGTCCACTCGGCCGCCGCCAAAGCCGTGCTCGAAGAATTCGGCGATGCCCGCGGTCAGGATCGCGTCGCGCACCTGTTCTTCGTTGGCCTTGCCCCGCGGACGGGGCATCCCCTTGGCCTTGGCCGGCTTGGCGGGCTTTGTCATGCCTCATGCTTAAGGCGTGGAACCGGCCAATTCAATCACCGGGGCCGGCCCGATTTGACAGCAAAATGGGGCGCTAGTAACTGTGTGGTTACTTGAGCGGGGACGGGAATGGCAACGCAGCGCCTTGGCATCATCATGCACGGCATCACCGGCCGCATGGGCTACAACCAGCATCTGGTGCGCTCGATCTGCGCCATCCGCGCCGCTGGCGGGGTGAAGCTGGCCAATGGCGACGCGGTGATGCCCGACCCCATCCTGGTGGGACGTGACCGCCAGAAGGTTGCCGCGATTGCAAAGGCGTGCGGCGTCGAACGGGTGGCCGACAGCATCGACAAGGCGCTGGCCAATTCCGATGACACGGTGTTCTTCGATGCCGGGTCCACATCGATGCGCTTCGACCTGCTGACCCAGGCGATGAAGGCCGGCAAGCATGTCTATGCCGAAAAGCCGGTGTCCGAGACATTGGAGCAGGCGCTGGCGCTGGCGCGCATGGCGCGCGACACAGGCGTGAAGAATGGCGTGGTGCAGGACAAGCTTTATCTGCCCGGCCTGCAGAAGCTGAAACTGCTGCGCGACAGCGGTTTCTTCGGCCGCATCCTGTCGGTGCGGGGCGAGTTCGGCTACTGGGTGTTCGAAGGCGACTGGCAACCGGCCCAGCGCCCCAGCTGGAATTACCGCAAGGCCGATGGCGGCGGCATCATCCTGGATATGCTGCCGCACTGGCGCTATGTGCTGGACAATCTGGTGGGGCAGGTGCGCTCGGTCAGCTGTACCGGCGCGGTGCATATCTCCAAACGCTTCGACGAACGCGGCCAGGAATATCATGCCGATGCCGATGACGCGGCTTATGCCACCTTCGAACTGGAAGGCGGCGCCATCGCCCAGATCAATTCCTCCTGGGCGGTGCGCGTGAAGCGCGACGATCTGGTGACCTTCCAGGTGGACGGCACTTTGGGATCAGCGGTAGCGGGGCTGACACGCTGCTACAGCCAGCACCGGGTGAACACGCCGCGCCCGGTGTGGAATCCTGACCAGCCCCAGACCATGCCGTTCCAGGATCAGTGGCAGGACGTGCCGGACAACAAGGTGAATGAAAACGGCTTCAAGCAGCAATGGGAAGATTTCATCCGCCATGTCGCTGAGGACGGCCCCTGGACGCGCGATCTGTTTGAAGGCGCCAAGGGCGTGCAGCTGGCGGAACTGGGCCAGAAAAGCTGGGCCGAACGGCGCGTCATCGACGTGCCGGCCTTGAGCCTGTGATGCTGAAGACCTCCCTGCATATCGATCTGCCGGGCGCCGATGGCCGGCTGGAGCCTTATGCCGTCAGCGGCGTGCCGGTGACGGCGCCCGCGCCCAGGGGCTGGAACCGCATCGCCTATTCGGCGGCGCATGTCGTTGCGGCGCCTTTCGCCGACAATGATCCCTGGCTGGATGAAAATGTGGATTGGGACCGCACCATCGCCTACCGCCACTATCTGTGGGACCTGGGCCTTGGCGTGGCCGAAGCGATGGACACCGCCCAGCGCGGCATGGGGCTGAGCTGGGGCGGGGCGCAGGAACTGATCCGCCGCTCGCTGGAAGCAGCGCGCGGGCGCAAGGACGCGCTGATCGCCTGTGGCGTGGGCACCGATCATCTTCTGCCGGCCGCCGGTCTGACATTGGACGATGTGATCCGCGCCTATGAAAGCCAGGCGGAGTTCGTCGAAAAGCTGGGCGGCCGCATCATACTGATGGCCAGCCGCGCGCTGGTGCGGGCGGCGCGTTCGCCGGATGACTATCTCAAGGTTTATGACCGCTTCCTGGGGCAGGTGAAGCAGCCGGTGATCCTGCACTGGCTGGGCGAGATGTTCGATCCGGCGCTGAAAGGTTATTGGGGAGCCGATGACCATAGCGCGGCCATGAATGTGTGCGTCGATCTGATCAACAGCCACCCGGAAAAGGTGGATGGCATCAAGATATCGCTGCTGTCGGCTGAAAAAGAGATCGCCATGCGCCGGCGCCTGGTGCAGGGCGTGCGCATGTATACCGGCGATGATTTCAATTATGCCGAGCTGATCGCGGGGGACGAGAAGGGCTTTTCCGATGCGCTGCTGGGCATCTTCGATGCCATCGCGCCGGCGGCGTCGGCGGCGCTGACCAAATTGGGCGCGGGCGATGAAGCGGGCTTCCACGCCATCCTGGCGCCGACCGTGTCGCTGTCGCGCCACATCTTCAAGGCGCCGACCCGCTTCTACAAGACCGGCGTGGTGTTCCTGGCCTATCTGAACGGCCTGCAGGATCACTTTGTCATGCTGGGCGGGCAACAGAGCGCGCGCTCGCTGGTCCATTTGGCCGAACTGTTCCGGCTGGCCGACGCCTGTGGCTGCCTGCGCGATCCGCAAATGGCAGTCACGCGGATGAAGCGGGTGCTGGCCGTGGGTGGCGCCGCGTGAGTCTGGATGGGCCGTCGATCAACCTGGCCACGGTGCGCGAACAATTCACCTTGGGCCAGGCGATCGATGCCTGTGTGAAACATGGCATCCGTGCCGTGGCGCCCTGGCGCGACCAGGTGGCCAAGGCAGGACTGAAAGAGGCTGCCGCGATGGTGCGCGCCAATGGCCTACGCGTCACCGGCCTTTGCCGTGGCGGCATGTTTCCCGCCGCCGATGTTGCCGGCCGGGCCGCCGCCATCGACGACAACAAGCGCGCCATCGATGAAGCCTGCGCCCTGGGCGCGGACTGCCTGGTGCTGGTAGTCGGTGGACTGGCGCAAGGATCAAAAGATATCGCGGCCGCGCGCCAGATGGTGCTCGATGGCATCGCTGCCATCCTCGACTATGCCCGCGCCAACGAGATGCCGCTGGCCATCGAACCGTTGCATCCCATGTATGCCGCCGACCGCGCCTGCATCAATACCTTGGAACAGGCACTGGACGTTTGTGATGCGCTGGGCGAGGGGCTGGGCGTCGCGGTGGATGTCTATCATGTGTGGTGGGACCCCAAGCTGGCGCAGCAAATCGCGCGAGCGGGCAGGCGCATATTGGCGCATCATATCTGCGACTGGCTGGTGCCGACCCGCGACTTGCTGCTGGACCGGGGCATGATGGGCGATGGTGTCATCGATTTGCGCAGCATCCGGCGCATGGTGGAAGCCGCCGGATTCCACGGGCCCCAGGAAGTGGAAATCTTCTCCAGCGAAAACTGGTGGAAGCGTCCCGGCGATGAGGTCATAGCCACCTGCATCGCGCGCTATCGCAGCGAATGCCTCACAGGAGGGTAATGCATGTTCGAATCCCGCAACCCCACCACCGGCGACCTGATCGCCACCTATCCCGAACATACCGCCGCGGAAATCCAGCAGCGGCTGCAACTGGCCTGGGATGGCTGGAAAAGGTGGTCGCGCACGTCGCTGGACGAGCGCAAGGCCTTTCTGCTCCGCCTGGCGGACTTGCTGGAAGAGCGCGCGGAAACCTATGGCAAGCTGATCGTGTCCGAGATGGGTAAGCCGCTGGTGGAGGCGATTGGCGAGGTAAAGAAGTCCGCCTTTGGGGCACGGCATTTCGCAGGTGAGGGGGCAGCCTATCTCGATACCGAAGCCATTCCGGGCACACCCGGCCGCATCGTCTATGAATCTATCGGCCCGGTCTTTGCCGTCATGCCGTGGAACCTGCCTTTCTGGCAGGTTCTGCGCTTCTTCATTCCACAGGCCCTGATCGGCAACACCGTCATTGTCAAGCATGCCGAGACGGTTCAGGGCTGCGCAGCTGAAATGGAAAAGCTGGTGCGTGATGCCGGCGGCCCGCCGGGCCTGTATGTGAACCTGTCGGTGCAGAAGGAAGCGGCGGCGGACATCATCGCCGATCCGCGCATCCGCGCCGTGACGGTGACCGGCAGCGTCAAGGCCGGGCGCGCGGTGGCCGAACTTGCGGGCCGCCATGGCAAGAAGGTGGTGCTGGAACTGGGCGGCTCCGATCCCTTCCTTGTGCTGGAAGATGCCGACATCGCCAGCGCGGTGAAGTTCGGGGTGATGTCGCGCTATTCCAACAATGCGCAAAGCTGCATCGCGGCCAAGCGCTTCCTGGTGGCGGAAAGCGTGATAGGCGAATTCGTCACCGCGTTTGCCGCCGCCGCGTCGGCCTTGAAGATGGGTGATCCCATGGTCGCCGACACCAAGTTGGGTCCCCAGGCCCGCGCCGACTTGCGCGCGGCGACCGAGCGGCAGGTGGCGGATGCGGTAATGGCTGGTGCCAAAATTGTCACCGGCGGCAAGGCGGCCGATGGGCCAGGATATTTCTATCCGCCTACCGTGCTGACCGGCCTGCCGCATGACGCCGCCGTGGCGCGCGAGGAATTCTTCGGGCCCGTGGCGCTGATCTTTCCGTTCAAGACAGAGGAAGAAGCCATTCGCCTGGCCAACGACACCGAATATGGCCTGGCGGCAACGGTGTTCAGCAAGGACGTGGCGCGGGCCAACAAAGTGGCCAGCCAGATCGAATGCGGCGCGGTGTTTATCAATGATTTTGTCCGCTCCGACCCGCGTGCGCCGTTCGGCGGCATGAAGGGCTCCGGTGTGGGGCGCGAATTGGGCGCCTTGGGCGCGCGCGAACTGGCCAATGCCAAGCTGGTTTGGCAGGGCGGCTGACGGCCAACGCGCGCCGCGGTTTGCGGCGATAAGCCGCCGCGGCTTGGCAATTGCGATTGCGCTGGGTATAGAAAGGTCAGGATTCGACCGGACGCTGTCATGCGTCCTCCGCCCACAGGGTGCGGACAGTCGAAACCCCAAGACTGACCTATCAACATCCGGCAAGGCGATGCATCGCCGTGCCGCGCGACCAGGATTTTCATGCCGCAGGGTACCGTCAAGTTTTTCAACGCCGCCAAGGGATTTGGTTTCATCACCCCCGATGGCGGCGGCAAGGATGTCTTTGTCCCCACCGCTTCGTCGGGCAGCCTGCCGGGGCTGAAGCCTGGCCAGCGTGTCACCTTCGATACCCAGCCCGACGCCAAGGGGCCCAAGGCGGTGAACCTGGTGCTGCTGCCCACTCCGGCCGCGCCGCCCCGCCCCGAAAAGCCCGCCGCACGCATCACCATCTATTGCGATCCGGATTCGGACATCGCCGAGGACGTGCTGGAAGAAGTGCGCCATGCCGGACAGGAAGCGGTTGTGGTGAATGTCATCGCTGCGCCGCCCACCCGTGACGAGCTCAAGAAGCTTTCCGCGCTGGTGAAGGCCAATGAGCAGAGCCTGGTGAGGAAATACGATCCCCTGTTTCATTCCCTGCAGCTGGATGACCGTTTTCTCAGCGAGAATGAATTCTGGGACGGGGTGGTGGAACATCCCTCGCTGCTGGACGGACCGGTGCTGACGAATGGCGGCAAGGCCCGCATCTGCCGCTCCGGCGCCGATGTGAAGGCCTTCTTCAGCGATGCGCCGGTGGCGGCGGCCAGCGCCAAGCCCAAGACCCTGTCCCCACGCCTGCTGATGCTGATGTCGGGACAATCGGTTCCGCCGCTGCCGCCCAAGCCCAAGGTGGCGGAGATCGTGGAGCCGCCCAAAAAGACGCCAGTGGAAGCGCCCGCAAAAATCAAGCTCGCGCCCCGCGCCAGTGCGGCCAAGAAGCCAGAGGCAAAGGCCGAAGCCAAAAAGGCAGAGGCCAAGAAGGCGGAAGCCAAGCCGAAAGCGGCAGCCAAGCCCGCAGCCAAGAAGGCGGTGAAGGCCGCCAAGCCGGCAGCAGCCAAGAAAAAAGCCAAGCGGTGATTCCCTGGGTCCATCTCGATACCGCGGCGGTGCCTGGCGGTGAGGGGACTTTGAAGCTGATGCAGCGAGGCACGGAGTTCGCGATTTTCGCGGGCCCCACGCCGCTGATGAATAGCCGCATGAGCAGTTCGGAAATCGCGCTGGCGGAGCTCGCCAGCGAGCGGCTGCGGGACGTGCGCAAACCACGCATCCTGATTGGCGGCTACGGCATGGGCTTCACCCTGCGCGCGGCGCTGGCAGGTTTGGACAAGGACGCCAGAATCGTCATCGCCGAATTGGTGCCGGCGGTGCTGGCCTGGGCGCGCGGACCGATGGCCGCGCTTACCGCCGGCTGCCTGGATGATGCGCGCGTGCAGGTACATGAAAGCGATGTTGGGGCCGCCATCGCGGCCGCCAACAGCGCGTTCGATGCGATCCTGCTGGATGTAGACAATGGTCCGGACGGATTGAGCCGCAAGGCCAATGATCGTCTCTATACGCGCCGCGGACTGGAAGCGGCGCGCAAGGCCCTGCGGCCGGGCGGGCTGCTGGCGGTCTGGTCGGCTGCGCCCAGCGATGCGTTCACGGCAGAGTTGCGCCGTGCCGGATTTGCGGTCGAAGTGGTCAAGGCGCGCGCAAACAAGGGGCGCGGCGTGCGTCATGTGATCTGGGCCGCGACCAAACCCGTGTAAAGAAATGTCGCGGCCGCAGACGAACCCCGTGTCCCCTGCTATAAAGCCCCGGGGTTGCAAGGGGTGGATTCATGGACCGGCGGCATCTTCTGAAGAATTCGCTCGCGCTGGGCGGATTCGTCGGACTTGGCGGTTGCGCCGCGCAATCCGCGCCGCCGCCGCCTGCGCCCGTGCCCCAGCCGGTTTCCACCGTGCCCCTGATGGACCGCCCGCCGGTGCTGGCGCCGGTGCGCGCCCATGCCGACCGCTTTTTCGACTATAAAGTGTGTATCCGTCCGTTCCGCACCAAGGGGCCCAACCTGGATGTGGAGCAGGTCGGCGATGCGATGGTGGTGCACAATTACGGCCATGGCGGCTCGGGCTGGTCGCTGTCCTGGGGCAGCGCCGACATGGCGGTCGCGAAGGCCCTGTCCAGCAGCCCAAAGGAAATCGCGGTGGTGGGCTGTGGCATCATCGGCCTGACATCGGCCATCACTGCCCTTCGCGCCGGGGTAAAGGTCACCATCTATGCCCGCGAACTGCTGCCGCGCACCCGCTCGGTCCGCGCCAATGGCAGCTGGACGCCGGATTCGCGCATCGCCCTGACCAGCGAAGCGCCTTCCAACTTCGGCGACACCTGGGAACAGATGGCGCGCATCTCGTGGAAGAATTTCCGCCCCTACATCGGCATGGCGGGAAATCCGATCGCCTTCACCGATCACTATTACCTGACCGACAATCCGCGCGGCACGCCCCAGCCAGTGGATCCCACCTGGCCCAAGCTGCCGCCGCCCAGCTGGACCGGCGGGCCCACCTCCAGCGAGGATTTTGCCCGCTATGGCGACCGCATCAAGGACATCACGCCCCACACTCAGGAACTGCCGCCGGAGGTCAACCCGTTCCCCGTGAAATACGCGGCGCGGTCCACCACCATGTTCTTCAACTTCACCGAATATGGCCATTTGCTGACGGAAGAGTTCTTCGCCCGCGGCGGCAAGATCGTGATGCGCGATTTCCATGCCCCGGCCGAACTGGGGCACCTGCCGCAGAAGGTGGTGATCGATTGCACCGGCTATGCGGCGCGCGATCTGTGGCAGGACAAGGCGATGGTGCCGGTGCGTGGCCAGACCGCCTGGCTGATCCCGCAGCCGGAGGTCAATTACGCGCTGACCTATCGCAACGTGCAGGTCCTGTCCAAGAGCGATGGCATCATGGTCATGGCGCTCGAGAATGGCGAGCTCAAGGGCTACAACAACAGCGATGAAAGCGTGAACCCGGCTGAATCCGCACGGGCCGTGAAAGTGATCGAGGAATTGTTCGCCCACTATCCCGTGAAGCGGGGCTGAGGCGGACATGCGCAAGATCATCCTTGTTGTCGGTCTGGTGTTGATGGCGACGGGCGCGCAGGCGCGCTCGGCCCATACTCAATCAACATGGGACGGGGTCTATACCGAAGACCAGGCAGCGCGCGGCCAGACTGCCTATCGCCAGAATTGCGGCCGCTGCCATGGTCCGGACCTGTCCGGCACCTTCGAGACTCCGCCGCTGGTGGGCCGCTTTGCGACCTACTGGTCGGGCAGCACCGTCGATGTGCTGGTGAACTATATCACCCATGCCATGCCGCTGGGCCGCCCCGGCTCGCTCAGCCCGGCCACCAATGCCGACATCACCGCCTTTCTTCTCAAGAGCAACGGCTTTCCGGCCGGCAGCAAAGAGCTGGGTACCGAAAGCAAGGATCAAAAGCTCATCACCTTCGATGCCACCAGGAAGAAGCGCGCAAAAGCGCAGTACCAGGGGTACAACATGATCGCAGTCCGCAAGCTTCTTGCCGCCACCATTCTGTGTGCCGGCGTTCCGGTGATAACCAGTTTTGCGCAACCGGCCGAAGTGGATTTGCTGATCCAGAACGGCCAGGTGATCGACGGCAGCGGCGGGCCGCGCATGCAGGCCAATGTCGCCATCACAGGTGACAAGATCGTGTATGTCGGCCGCGCTCCGGTGAAGGCGAAGAAGGTGATCGATGCCGCGGGGCAGGTGGTGACCCCCGGCTTCATCGACATGCACAGCCATTCGGAATTCGGCCTGGCCTTTGACGGCCGCGGCCTGTCCAAGGTGACCCAGGGCATCACCACCGAATTGATGGGCGAACATCTGTCGGCCGGTCCGGTGCTGGGTCCGGCGGTGGATGATCCCATGATGGTAACGCCGCCGGTCAAGCGCACCTGGACGACCCTGGGCGGCTTCTTCTCATACCTCGAGAAAAAGGGCATCGGCCCGAATGTCGTGTCTTATGTGGGGGCAGGACAGGTGCGCGCTTCGGTGATGGGCTATGGCAACCGCCAGCCCACTCCGGAGGAGATGGCCAAGATCAAGGGCCTGATCGCCCAGGGCATGGATGAGGGCGCTGCCGGCCTGTCCGCCGGTCTTTATTACCTGCCCAACTCCTTCTTCGACACCAACCAGATGATCGAACTGGCCAAGGTCGCAGCCAGCTATGGCGGCATCTACACCGTGCATATGCGCCCGGGGCCGGGCCTGTCGGGCCTGGAAGAGACCATCGCCATCGCAAAGGGCGCGCATATCCCGGTGGAGATTTTGCATGTCGGCGGAAGCATCGCCGGCAATCCGGATTTCGTGCCCATGGTGGAAAAGGCGCGCGCCGAGGGCATCGACGTCACCGCCAACGCCTACCCCTACACCATCGGCTGGACCTATGTGCGCCAGCTGCTGCCGGTATGGGCGCAGGAAGGCGACGCCGCCGCCATCACCGCGCGGCTGAAGGTTCCTGCCAACCGCGCCCGCGTGGTCAAGGAGCTGCAGCAAAATCCCGGCCAGTACAAGGACTATCACTTCGCTTCGGCCAACCTGAAATATGACGGCTACACCATGCAGCAGGTGGCTGACCGCACCCATATCTCGCCGGAAGAGGCGATGGTGGATTTCCTGGTCGAGCAGAAGGCCGAAGGCTTCCATATCGGCCCGCCCAATCCGGCGCGCGAACAGGCGGTGGCGGAATCCTTCAAGTATCCCTGGGTGGACATCGGCTCGGACGGTATCGCGCTGCCGGCTGGCGTGCACACCTCCTTCGGGATCCCGCATCCGCGTTCGTTTGGTTCGCACGCGCGCATTCTGGCGGACGTTGTGCGCAACCGGCATGTGATCAGCCTGGAAGAAGCGGTGCGCAAATTGTCGTCCCAGGCGGCCAATCGGCTCAGCCTGCACGACCGCGGACTGCTGCGTGCCGGCATGAAGGCGGACGTGGTGGTGTTCAATCCTGACACGGTCAAGGACAACGCTACCTATGAGCATCCCGACGTCTATGCCAGCGGTATCAGCTGGGTGCTGGTGAACGGCAAGGCGGTGGTGGCCGACAGCAAGCCTACCAACGCCACCCCCGGACGGGTGCTGCGCGGTCCCGGTTACAAGCCCGGCACGCCGTAATGCGCGCCGCTCTTGGGGCGTTGGCGCTGCTTGCGGCGCTGGGCACGGCGTCGCAGGCCGGTGCCAGCCCCTGCACGGCGCTGAACGGATTGAAGATCGAAAACAGCCTGGTCCGCTCGGCCGAGGATGTGCCCGCGCGCGAAAAGCTGACCTTGGCGGGGCGCTCCTATGACGATCTGCCCGCCTTCTGCCGCATCAGCGCGACGACAGGCACGGATCGCCGGTCCAACATTCTGGTGGAGCTTTGGTTGCCAGAAGCTTCGGGCTGGAACAGCAAGCTTTTGGGCACCGGCAATGGCGGCTTTGCCGGCACCATTTCGTTCGGCGCGCTGGCTGGCGGTTTGCGCCGTGGCTATGCCGTCACCAACACCGACATGGGGACGTTTCCGGCCTCCAGCGCCAACTGGGCGGCGGGCACTGGCCAGCCGGAGATGCTGAAGGACTGGGGCTATCGTTCCACGCACGAAATGACAATGCTGGCCAAGGCCCTGACCCAACGTTACTACGGCCGCGCACCGGTCTTGTCCTATTTCACGGGCTGTTCCACCGGCGGACACCAGGCGCTGATGGAATCGCAGCTGTATCCCAATGATTATGACGCCATCCTGGCGGGCGCGCCGGCCAACAACCGCACGCGCCTGCACCTGGCATTCCTGCAGACGGGGCTGGATGTGCACGCCACCCCGCGCAGCTGGATCGCACCGGACAAGCTGGCGGCTGTGCATGAGGAAGTGCTGAAGCGCTGCGCCGGCAAGTTTGGTGGCGCGCCAGGCGACCGTTTCCTGGCCGATCCCACCCAATGCGATTTCAAGCCGCGCGAAATGATCTGCAAGCCGGGCCAGAAGGACATTTCCAGCTGCCTCGACCCCGATCAGGCCACCGCCCTGGAAAAAATCTATGGCGGCTTCACCAACTGGCGGACCAAGGAAATTTTCTATCCGGGCTGGCCGCTGGGAAGCGAACCGCAACTGGGCGGCCTGTTCGGTGCGCGCGATGTGACAGTCAAGGGCTTTGTCGGATCGCTGGCGCCCTGGGCGATGGGCGCGGAATTCGACGTGACGAAATTCGACTTCGACCGCGACATGGACAAGGTGGACCGCGAGCTGGGTCCGGTGATGAACCAGACCAGCCCGGACCTGTCGGCCTTTGCCGCCCATGGCGGCAAGCTGATTGTGTTCCATGGATTGGCAGACGCCATTGTCGGACCGTTGGACACCATCAACTATTACGAGCGCATCGGTGCGGCGATGCCCGGCCGCGAGAGTTTCGCGCGGCTCTATATGGCGCCCGGCGTGGCCCACTGCACCGGCGGCGATGGGCCCGACATGTTCGGGCAGGGCGCCGACCGCAAGGAGGGCGATGTCGATCACGACCTGCTCAAGGCGCTGGATGCCTGGCGCGACAAGGGCACCGCCCCCGGGCGGATTATTGCCACCAAGTTCGACGCCGCGGGCGCGGCGGTGGCCACCCGGCCCTTATGTCCCTATCCGCAGCGCGCTTTCTATAAGGGCGGGGACGCCAAGGACGAGCGCAACTTTGCCTGCCAATCCGCGCCGGGCGCCAAATTCCCGCGTCCCGCTCCGGCCTATCTGCATTAGCGCTGGTGGGCTAAAGTCGCGGCATGATCCCGGTCTCCATCCTCGATCTCACGCCTGTCCGCCAGGGCGGCGACGCTGCCGCCGCCCTGCGGGAGACGCTGGCCTTGGCGCAGCGTGCCGAGGAATGGGGTTATCACCGATACTGGCTGGTGGAGCATCACAACACCGCCAGCGTGGCGGGCGCCGCCACCGCGGTGGTGATGGCGCATGTCGCCGCCAACACCAAAACCATCCGCATCGGCGCTGGCGGCATCATGCTGCCCAACCATGCGCCGCTGATGGTGGCTGAACAGTTTGGTACCCTGGCGGCGCTGCATCCGGGGCGCATCGACCTGGGTCTGGGACGCGGCATCAACAACGACCCGGCGACCTTGCAGGCGCTGCGCCGCCAGCCGAACGATGCCGCAGAATTTCCCCGTGACGTGCAGGAATTGCTGTTCTTCCTGGAACCGGCCGCCCCGGGCCAGAAAGTGCGGGCGGTGCCTGGCGAAGGTTCGCGTGTGCCGGTGTGGATTTTGGGCTCCAGCGCCGGCGGGGCGCAGTTGGCCGCCACCTTGGGCTTGCCTTTCGCCTATGCTTCGCATTTTGCGCCCGACCAGCTGGAGGTGGCGCTGGCCACCTATCGCGGCCGCTTTGTGCCGTCCGCGCGGCTGGACCAGCCCAAGGTGATGCTGTCCCTGACCGTGGTGGCCGCCGATACCGATGACGAAGCGCGATTGCTGTTCTCCACCGCGCAACAGGCGAACGATGCGCCGCTGGCGCCGCCGGTTCCCAATTACGAACAGAGTTTGGATCCGCAGCGGCGGGCGTTGATCCAGAAGTTGTTGCGCCACTCGGTCGTCGGCGGACCGGACACGGTGAAGAAAGGCGTGGCGGATTTCATAGCCCGCTACCGTCCGGACGAGATCATTGTCACGGCGCAGATTTTCGATCCCGCGGCGCGGATGAAGTCCTTCGAGATACTGGGCGGTATCCTCCCCGCGCGCGCGTAAGCGCGCTTAAAGCTGGGAGGTGGCCATGGCAGCGCTTGCGATGCGAAGGCCGGAGGGGAAAGTCACCGCATCGGCTTGAGGTTCAGCGGCGCGGGCGGCGGCGGATTGGTCGCGGGCTGGCCCATCTGCATGTCGACGAAAGGCGCCGGCGTGGCATAGGGATCATACGTGACCATGCCCACCATCTCGGGCTTCACCGCCATGGTGCCGCCTGGCTCGGTGGCATAAGGCGATCCGTTGGGATTGCCTTCGGGTCCAACGCAGGCGCTGAGGGCAGTGGCCGCCAGCAGGGCGGCGGCGGCAAGCGAAAATCTCATCTTTTTATCCCGTCCATTATCCGACAAGGAAAGCATGGCACGGCGCTTTGGGTTCCGGCTAGCCTTGCCGCGCCCCCATGCTGCCGCTTTAATGAACGCAAAAATGAGGGGGAATTCATGAAACGCCTTTTTCTTGTGCTGGCTTTGAGCACGCTGCCCGCCATCGCCCAGACGCCCGCGCCGACCCAGCCGCGTCCTCCGGGCCCGGCACCGGATTATAATGCGGGTGGCCTGCCGCGCACCCCAACCTATGGCACCATCGAGGGGCAGCCCATCGATGCGCGCACCCCGGAAAAGAAGGTGGACACCCGCCAGTTTCCGCAGCAGACCCGCGCGCCCTATCACCATGCCACCGACTTCAAGGTGACGGTGCTTACAAATCAGCTGCATGCCGCCTGGGCCAGTGCGCTGCTGCCCGATGGCAAGCTGCTGGTCACCGAACGGTTGCCGGGCGCCTTCCGCATTGTCGGCAAGGATGGTGTGGGTGCGCCGCTGTCCGGCCTGGATGGTCTGCATGTTTCCACGCCCATGACCGGTTTGCTGGACGTGGTGCTGGACCCGGCGTTCGCCACCAATCGCACGATCTATTTCACCTACTTCGAATATCTGGACAAGACGGTCTACAACACCGCCGTGGCGCGCGCCGTGCTGGATGAAGCGGCGGGCGCCATTCGCGATGTGAAGGTTCTGCTCAAGACCACGCCGTTTGCGCCCAACGACCAGACACTGGCGGCGGGCACCAAGACCGGCGGGCGCATCGCCATCGGCGCCGACGGTTATCTGTATGTCTGCATCGGCGACCGCGACAATGCCGGTCCGCGTCCCTGGGCCGTCGCGCAATATCTGGACACCCACCTGGGCAAGGTGATCCGCATCACCAAGGATGGCGCGCCGGCGCCGGGCAATCCCTTTATCGGCACGCCGGGCGCATTGCCGGAAATCTGGGCCATCGGCCTGCGCAGTCCCGAAGGTTTGGCCTTCGCGCCCGATGGCAGCCTGTATGAAGTCGAGCATGGCCCGCGCGGCGGTGACGAATTCAACCTGATCAAAAAGGGCGCCAACTATGGCTGGCCCGTCATTAGCCATGGCATCGACTATCGCGGCGCGCCCATCGGGGATGGCGAAGTGACCAAGCCGGGGATGGAGCAGCCGGTCTATTACTGGTCGCCGTCGACGGCGCCCGGTGGCCTGGCGTTCTATACCGGCAAGTCCAGGGCCTGGGCGGGCAGCGTCTTTGTCGGCATGCTGAACGGCCGCCAGTTGTCGCGCTTCAAGCTATTAAACGGCAAGGTGGTGGAAGAAGAAGCCCTGCTGACCGACCGCAAGGAGCGCATCCGCGACGTGCGCATGGGATCGGACGGCGCCGTTTATGTGGTAACGGACTCCGGCGGCACCGCCATCACCGAAACCACCCCCGCGACCGGCGAACTGCTCAAGCTGGAGCCCGCGAAATAAACGGCGTTGTTTCAGCCAGGTAGGCGGAAGGCGATAAATTCGCTCGTGAAGCCGCGCCCGCCGATGGCCAGCAGGATGTATTGCTTGCCCTTGAACATATAGGTCATGGGCGAGCCGGACTGTTCGGCCGGCATGAACACGGCGCCCTTTTCCTCGCCGGTCGCCTTGTCATAGGCGCGCAGCCGCGCGCCCTTGCGCCCCGTTTCGTCGGTATAGGTCATGGGATCGCCGCAGATCACCAATGACTTGGTGGTGAGCGGCGCGATCTTTCCGATCATGCCGGTGCGCGGAATCTTGATGCCCTTCAGCGCGGGATGGTTGCGAATGTAGTCGGGCGTCTCGCCATGGGCGACCTGCCAGGTCTGTGTGCCGGTCGCCAGGTTTGTGGCGGTGATGCGGCCATAGGGCGGCTTGATCAGCGGCAATCCGTCGACCGTCAAATCGCCGACCTTGACGCCATTCTGTGGCGGCAGGTTGGCATGGACGTAATCGAAAGCACCCTTGGTGTGATCGGGATTGGGAATGATGCCGCCGATGGTCAGCGGATTGGTCTGGGAATAGGTATAGACGGTGTGGGTTTCCGGATCATACGAACCGCCCGGCCAGTTGATGCCGCCGATATAGCCGGGCAGGTTGATGACCCCGAACGGGCCTTCCGGCTTTTCCATGATCGGTGCGGTATAGATCGGGCCCAGCTTGTAATGGCTGGCCACGTCGAGCGCCTTCTGCTTCAGCTCCGGCGTCCAGTCGATCAGGTCGTCCCTGGTCACGCCCTGGCGATCGAAGGCCGGCGGTTTGGTCGGGATGGGCTGGGTCTTGGAATACCATTCGCCGGGCACGTCGCCCGGGACCACCTTGCGTTCGACGATGGGCCATATCGGCTCGCCGGTCTCGCGGTTCAGCACATACAGGAAGCTCTGCTTGGTGGGCTGGGCCAGCGCCTTCACGATTTTCCCGTTGTGCGGGATGTCGCACAGGATGGCGGCGGCGCAGATGTCATAGTCCCACAGACCGTGATGGATCAGCTGGTAATGCCATTTGCGCTTGCCGGTCAGGATGTCGACCGCCACCACGCTTTCGCTGAACAGGCTGTTGCCGGGATGGTAGAAGCCCATCTGGTCGCCGGTGGGAAGTTCGATGCCCAGATAGGCCAGGCCCAATTCCTCGTCGGCGGAAATCTGCGCCCAGTCGCCCGCATTGCCCGCCTCTTCCGCGCTGCCGGGCTTCAGCCAGGTGTCGTATCCGAACTCGCCCTTCATGGGGATGTTGTGGAAGATCCATAGCCGCTTGCCGGTCTTGACGTCGAAGCCCCGGACATAGCCCTTCACATTGTTCTTCACCTGCGGCGTGTTGCCGGCGGTATGGGCGGCGCCGATGATCACCACGCCCTTGGCGATGGTGGGGGCGCTGTGCAGGCCGATATCGCCGCGGTCCAGGTCGATCTCCTGGTCGTCATTCAGCTTCAGGTCGACAATGCCGTTGTTGCCGAAGTTGGGATCGGGGATGCCGGTCTTGGCATCCAGCGACACCAGCTGGTAGCCGATGGTGACATACAGGATGCGTTCTTCGGTGCCCTCGCTCCAGTAGCCGACGCCGCGGCCCGACAATTGGCGTGGCGCGCTGGAGGCGCGCAGGCCTTCGTCGGGCGAACGGTGCATCCACAGCTGCTCGCCCGTCGCCGGATCCAGGCAGATCACATCACGGCGCGATCCGGCGGTGGCGAACAGCCGGCCTTTCACCAGAAGCGGTGTGCATTGCAGGATGAATTCGGGGCGGCTGCCCAGATTTTCGGTCTTGAACTGCCAGGCGACCTGCAGCTGGTTGAAATTGGCCGCATTGATCTGGTCCAGCGCCTTGTAGCGCCAATAGCCGAGATTGCCGCCATAGGTGGGCCAGTCGGTATCTTGTGGATTGGAAGTGGGCGGGGTTGCCTGCGCGGCCGCGGGGAGGGCGGTGAACGCGGTCGCCGCCGCGGTGGTGGTAAGCATCAAACGTCTGGTCAGCGCACGCATGTCACAGGGTCCCCAAAAGCGGCGGGGACACTAGCCGACATGGCAAGCTTCACAAAGTGGATGGATACAGCTTTACGCGCCGCTTACGGAGAAGTCCCCGGGGGCAGGGCCGGCGGCGGCGTGGCGATGGGCGCCGTATAGCCATAAGGAATCTGCTGCTGGGGCGGCTGGTTCTGGCGTGACGGTGCGGCGAGCACATTGGCCATCCCTTGCGCCGGATTGATCACCGGGAAGGGCACGCGCGGTGCACCGTTGCAGTTTTGGCCGTACGGGCAAACCACCGTCGGCTGCGCCAACGCGGGCGCGCAGGCGGCCATCACAAGGATCGGTGCAAGGAGCAACTTCATACTGTCAAAACGCCAGCGGCGGCCTTCCGTTCAACGCTCGGTGAAGTGGAACTGCGCCCCGGACCGGATGCCGGCCGGCCAGCGCGATGTCACCGTCTTCAGCCTTGTATAGAAGTGTACGCCTTCGGGTCCGTAAACGCCATGCGACCCGAAGATCGAGGATTTCCAGCCGCCGAAGGAGTGATAGCCCACCGGCACCGGTATGGGGACATTGATGCCCACCATGCCCACCTGGATGCGTTCCGCGAAATCGCGCGCGGCATCGCCGTCGCGTGTGAACAAGGCGGTACCGTTGGCGAAGGGATTGGCGTTGATCAGCTCTACCGCCTGGGCGTAATCGCCGGCGCGCACCACCGACAGCACGGGGCCGAAGATCTCATCGCGATAAACGCTCATGTCCGGCGTGACATGGTCCAGCAGGGTGCCGCCCAGCCAGAAGCCTTTCTCATAGCCTTGCAGCTTCAGGCCACGGCCATCCACCACGACCTGTGCGCCTGCGGCCGCGCCCGCATCGATATAGGAAGAAACCTTGTCGCGATGGGCGGCGGTCACCAGCGGTCCCATCTCGGCGGCCGCGTCATCGGCCGGGCCGATCTTCAGCGCGGCGACCCGCGGCTTCAATCTGGCGATCAGCGCATCGGCGGTCTTTTCGCCCACCGGCACCGCGACCGACACTGCCATGCAGCGCTCGCCGGCCGAACCATATCCCGCGCCCATCAGGGCATCGGCCGCCTGGTCCAGATCGGCGTCGGGCATCACCACAAGGTGGTTCTTGGCCCCGCCCAATGCTTGCACCCGCTTTCCCGCCGCACAGCCGCGTGCATAGACATAAGAGGCGATGGGCGTGGAACCCACAAAACTGACCGCTGCGATTTCGGAATGATCCAGGATGGCGTCCACCGCATCCTTGCCGCCATGGACGACGTTCAGCACACCGTCCGGCAAACCCGCTTCGCGCCATAATTCGTAAAGAAGATTGGGCGCCGAAGGATCACGCTCCGATGGTTTGAGGATGAAACAGTTCCCGGTGGCCAGGGCCATCGGCATCATCCACAGAGGCACCATGACGGGGAAATTGAAAGGGGTGATGCCCGCCACCACGCCCAACGGCTGGCGTTCGTCATAAGTGTCGACACCGCCCGAAACATTCTTGCTGAAACTGCCTTTCAGCAGGTGCGGAATGCCGCAGGCGAACTCCACCACTTCTTGGCCGCGCGCGACTTCCCCCAGGGCATCGGTGTGGGTCTTGCCATGTTCGGCGCTGATAACCTGGGCGAGCCGGTCCTTGTTCGCCTCCAGCAGCCGGCGCATCTCATACATCACCTTGGCGCGGCGGGCCGGCGGCGTGGCCACCCAGGCCGGAAAAGCGGCGCGCGCCGCCGTCACGGCCGCGTCAATTTCGGCCGGTCCCCCGCTGGCCACCTGGCCGGTCTGCTGCCCGGTGGCGGGATTGAACACGGGCGTCCCGCCCGTGCCAGTCACGGTTTTACCGGAGATGATGTGGCCGATGCTGTTCATGGTCCCATCTTTAGCATGACCCGGGGATTTTCAAAGATTCGGGGGTGAAGGGCGTTCCGTATCCTGGCGCGCCGCGATGCCGGGTGTTTCGCGAGCCATTTCGCCGCACGCCCTTGTCCACAGGCCCAAGGCGCCTGACTGCGTTTCGCGCAATCCGCCGCCCAAAATTTCATCCGTCATGAATTCGAAAAATGCGGATGCGCATTTGCCGCGAGATTTCGGCGTCATGTCATCAAACCGAATCCGGACTGTCGTGGGAAAAGGCGCGTCGTGCTGCGTGGAAAAATTTCACGCAACGACGACGGCCGTAGACATTTCACGCGCGTATAAAAATCGCCATCCGCAGTTCACAAAAGTTTTGACTCCGGCCTCTACCACCCGCGGGCGATGGCGCTGCGCCTGCGAAGGGGTGCGCGCATCCGAATGAACGGATAGCGGGGAACAGACATGAAACTGCGTACGGCGAAAATCCTGATGACGGGCGTCAGCCCGCTAATTCTCGCGCTGATGACGGCGCCGGTCATGGCCCAGTCCACCGCGACCCAGGCCGTCGAAAGTTCCGTCGAATCCGTCACCGTCACCAGCGAGAAACAGATCAGCGGCATCATGAAGCCGGTTACCGTTCCCAAGGAACGCTCCACCATCACCCAGGACTTCATCGACAAGCAGCCGGCTGGCCAGTCGGTGTTCGACATGCTGAACAAGGTGCCTGGCTTCAACTTCACCAACAACGATCCGTACGGCAATTCGGGCGGCAATGTCCGCATCCACGGCTTTGACGGCAATCACATCTCATTTACCTGGGATGGCATGCCGCTGAACGACACCGGCAACTACGCCATCTTCACCAATCAGGTGGCGGATTCCGAAATCATAGGCTCGGCCAGCGTCAACCAGGGAACCACGGACGTGGACAGTCCCACCGCCGCGGCCACCGGCGGCGTGGTTTCGATAGTCACCGCCAAACCCAATGACGAATGGGGCGTGATGCTGGACACCAGCGCCGGCACCAACAATTACAAGCGCGAATTCGTGCGCATCGACACCGGTGAGTTCGGCCCCTGGCGCACCATCGCCTTCGCCTCCTTCTCCTACACCAGCTACGACAAGTTCCGCGGCCCGGGTTATTTGAAGAAGCAGCAGTTCAACGCGAATATCTACCAGGACCTGGGCGAACTGGGCTGGGTACAGCTGGCGATGCACTGGAACTCCAACCGAAACAATTTCTACAACAATCCTACCTATTACCCGACCACCTCCATCATCCAGCCTGTCAATGGCGTCCTCACTGGCGTCACCCCGTTCCCCCTGGTGACGGGTGGTCCCAATGCGCCTGCACTGGCCCTCGGGGTCAATGGCAGCTTCACCGGGACTGGCGCCGTCAACAATGTGCTGGGCTTTGGCTACAATTTTGATCAGCAGCCCACTTGCACCCGCGTGCCCGGAGCTGCCGGTGTGCAGAATGACGCGCAGTGCACCAACTTCTATGCCGTGCGCATCAATCCTTCAGATACCGGCAATATCCGGATGTCTTCCCTGTTCCATCTGACCGACGCATTGTCGCTGACGGTGGATCCCTCCATTCAGTATGTGCTGGCGAATGGCGGCGGCTACACCTCGCTCAGCGAAACGGACCCGCGCCTGGCCGGGTCTCGCTACCCCGCCGTCATCGGCGAGGCGCTGAACGGTGACAATGATGCGCTGGACACAGTCGGCGTCTACAGCCCCAACAACACCAACACCATCCGTTACGGGATTAACACCTCGCTGGTGTGGCATGTGAACGAGGACCATACCGTGCAGTTCGCCTATACCGGCGACTTCGGTTTCCACCGCCAGACCGGCCAGTATGGCGTGCTGGACCCGTCGGGCCGGCCCTATGATCCGTTCGGCGGTTATCGCGACATGGCCGGACGCGTGCTGTCGGTCGATGGCGTGCCGCTGCGCGGCCGCGACCGCCGCAGCCACGCTTTCCTGAACCAGGTGGCGTTCGCCTATGAAGGCAATTTCTGGGACGACATGGCGCATGTCAGCGCCGGCGTGCGATCTCCCTTCATGACCCGTGACCTGAACCAGCTTTGCTATCTGCAGGTCACCGGCACCTCGAATGTCGGCTTCCCGACCTGCACCAGCGGCAATCCGACCTCTGCCTTGGGCGCCAACAATACCGTCACCTTGCCACAGGCGCCGGGTTCCTCCGCCGCGGTACTGGGCAGCCTGTATGTCCCGCCGGCCCAGAAGACGGTGAACTTCAATCGCATTCTGCCCAATGTCGGCATCTCGGTTTCGCCGTTCGGCGCGCAGCACCAGTTTTTCGTGGACTATGCCGCCGGTCTGGCGGCGCCGCGCACCGACAACCTGTATAACGGCGGCAACAATGGTCGCTGCGTGACGGGCGGCGTTTCCACGCCGAACGCGCCGGGCTGCGTCTATTCCAGCTTCTCGACCGTCAATCCGGAGACATCTGCCAACTACGACATCGGTTACCGCTATGTCTCCGATCAGGTGACCGCTTCGATTACCGCCTACAACACCCAGTTCAAGAATCGCATCGTCACCAGCTTCGATCAGGACCAGGGCATCTCCATTGACCGCAACATCGGCTCGGTAAACGTCGACGGTGTGGACGCCGAAGCCAACGTGGCGCTGACCCCCGACCTGTCCTTCTACAACTCGGTCTCTTACACCAAGAGCCGGGTCAGCGCCGGTCCCCAGGCCATCATTCTGGTGGGTTCGGGCGGCGCGCCGATCAACCTGGCGGGCAAGACGCTGGTGGAAACGCCGGACTGGACCGCATCGCAGCGCATCGAGTGGAAAATCCAGGGCTGGACCTTCGGCATCGGCGGCAAATACACGGGCTCGCGTTTCGCCACCGACAACAACGACTACAAGGTGCCCAGTTACTATGTGGCCGATGCCGATATCAGCTATGACCTGGCGGGGATCGGCTGGACCGGCTCCTACATCAAGCTGAACGGCTTCAACATCTTCAACGAGAAGTATCTGGGCTCGATCTCGTCCAAGCCCTGCTTCATTCCGACCCTGCCGTCCTCCAGCGCCTGCGGCTCCTATCCGACTTTTGCGATCGGCGCGCCGCAGACTTTCCAGGTGACACTGCGTTCGGTGTTCTGAAACGGTGACAGATTTACGGATAAAGGCCGGCCTCGTGCCGGCCTTTATGTCTTCAAGGATACGCATACATGCGCAAACTTCTTCTGGCGGTCATACTGGCGATGGCGCCGGTGCCTGCCGGAGCCTGGGGATATTTTGGCCACCACATGATCAGCGAAGTGGCCATGAAGAGCCTTCCCGCCGACCTTCCCGCCTTCCTGCGCAGCGATCTGGCGATAGCCCAGATCGGCGCCCTGTCGCAGGAGCCCGACATGTCACGCGGTGCCGGCCAACCGCACGACGCCGATCTTGATCCCGGTCATTTCCTGGATGTCTCGGATGACTTCACCATCCTGGGCGGGCCCAAATTGTCGGCGCTGCCCGCCACGCGCCAGGATTACGACACCGCCTTGCGGGCAATCGGCAGCAACGAATACAAGGCGGGATTTCTGCCCTACAACATCTTGGAGGGCTGGCAGCAGCTGGTGCATGACTTCGCGCTGCTGCGCGCCTGGCAGGCGTCGGTGAAACATGCGCCCGCCTTCAAGGTCAGTGCAGCCGACCGCCGGCAATATGGACGCCTGCTGGATGTGCGCCGCATGCTTGTGCTGCGCGACCTGGGCGTGTGGGCGCATTTCGTCGAGGATGCCAGCCAGCCCATGCATGTCAGCGTACATTACAATGGCTGGGGCGATGGTCCCAATCCGGAAAGCTTTGTCACCGGGCCGGGCCTCCACTCCAGGTTTGAATCCGTCTTTGTCGGCGCCCAAGTAAAGGAGGCAGATATCGCCGCAGCGATGGGGCCCTTGGCCCATTGCGATGACAGTTTGCAGGGGTGCACCCAGGCCTATCTGGCCGGCACCGCACAATGGACCGTGAAGCTTTACCATCTGGACAAGGCTGGCGCCTTCGACGTTGCGACACCGGAATCCAGGCATTTTGCCGTTCAGCGCCTGGCCGATGCCGCCAACCACCTGCGTGACATGGTGGTGGATGCCTGGCGCGCCTCGAAGGATGAGACCCTGGGCTACAAGGTCAAAACACCGGTCGTAGATTATGAAGCCGGGAAGGCGATCATGCCGCTCCAGTCGATGGATTAGCCGGACGGTTCGCCGCCACATCAGGTTCGGCGCGCACCACTGGCGCCTGGCGGTTCACGGCGGGCAGGATCTGCGCCTTGTCCAGCGAGATCTTGACCTGTTTCTGCAAGGACCAGAGCGCCTTCCAATAGTCGGGACTGCGCACATGGGCGCGGGCGCGCATCACCATGGCGTATTCCTGAATCTCCTGAAGCACGACGCTGGGCGGCGGGTCCTTCATGACCAGTTCGTTGGTGGCCAGCGCCGCCAGCATGACCTGCTCCACCTGTTCGACGTCATTGGACCAGTCCACCGGCACCAAGATATTGATCCGCCGCAGCCGCTCGCGGCTGTAGTTGATGACGGTGGCGCCGAACACCTGGGAATTGGGCATCGAGACATAGACGCTGTCGCGCGTGATAAGCAGGGTGGTGAACAACCCGATCTCGCGCACGGTGCCCTGCTTTCCGCCGATCTCCACGAACTGGCCCACCCGGAAGGGCCGCAGCACCAGCAGCATCACGCCGGACGCCACATTCGACAGGGTGCCCTGCAGCGCCAGGCCGATGGCCAGGCCCGCCGCACCCAGGACCGCGATCAGCGACGTGGTTTGGACGCCGAAATTGCCGATCACCAGCAGCAGGGTCAGGATCAAGATGGCGTAGCGCGCCAGCTGCGCGATGAGGGGCTTGAGCGTCAGGTCCATGGGGATGCGGGCCAGGGCCGCGTCCAGCCCCCGCTTGGCCCAGGTCGCCGCCATCCAGCCGATCACCAGGATGACGATGCCCACCACCACCCGCACGCCGCCGTCCACCACCAGCAGCTGCAGGCTGGTCCACAGGTCCGGGGTCGCGTGAATCACGGGGGCGGCCAAGAAGAAGTTCCACAGGTTTCATGCCCCTAACGCATGAACGGGCCGGAAAGTCGCGTGTTCGGCCCCGCTGCGGCTTGCGGCCCCGAGCCTTCTGCCTACAGAATAGGCAAAAATCCGGACCACGGATTTGCATAAAAATGGGGCAGGAAACCGTGATCAACGCCGCTGATACCGCCTGGATTCTGACCGCCACCGCGCTGGTCCTTTTGATGACCTTGCCCGCGCTGGCGTTGTTCTATGGCGGGCTGGTCCAGGCCAAGAACATCCTGTCGGTCCTGGTGCAGTGCGCGGCCGTGGCCGCCATCTGCTCGGTGCTGTGGTTCGCGGTCGGCTATTCGCTGTCCTATAGCGGCGACGGTGACTGGGTGGGCGACGGCGCCGCCTTCTTCCTGAACGGCATGGCACGCGATGGCGTGCGGGCCGGCACCCATTTGCCCGAAAGCGTCTTTGTGATGTTCCAGATGACCTTCGCGGTCATCACGCCCGCGCTGATCATCGGCGCCTATGTCGAGCGCATCCGCTTCGCCGCCGTGCTGCTGATCTCGGCGCTGTGGATGCTGATCGTCTACGCGCCTGTCGCCCATTGGGTATGGGGTGGCGGCTGGCTGGCGAAAATGGGTGTGATGGATTTCGCTGGCGGCATCGTGGTGCATGTCACCGCCGGTGTGTCGGCGCTGGTGATCGCCTGGATGATCCAGCCGCGCCATGAATTTCCCCATGGCATTCGCCCGCCGCACGCGCCCTGGATGGTGATGGTGGGTGCGTCGCTGTTGTGGGTGGGCTGGTTCGGCTTCAATGCGGGCAGCGCGCTGTCATCGGGCGCCGATGCGGGAATGGCGATGCTGGCCACGCATTTGTCGGCCGCCAGCGCCACGCTGGTGTGGATGGCGATCGAATGGATCAAGTTCGGCAAGCCGTCGCTGGTGGGCGCCGTCACCGGCACCATCGCGGGCCTGGCCACCATTACGCCGGCCGCGGGTGTCGCAGGGCCGCTGGGCGCGGTGCTGCTGGGCGCGGCGGCGTCCTGTGTCTGTTACCTGGCGGTGTGGCTGGTCAAGCGCGTGATGGGCGTGGACGATGCGCTGGATGTTTTGGGCGTGCATGGCGTGGGCGGGGCGCTGGGCACCTTGCTGTTGCCCGCCATGGCGCTGATCGGCAGCGGCACCGGGCACATCAATCATGCGCCGCTGCAGCAGCTAGGTGTGCAGGCGATCGGTGTGGTGTCTGTGGCACTGTTTTCGGCCGTCGCGACTTACATCATCACCAGGATCGCCGGCATGCTGGTGGGCCTGCGCGTCGACCTGGAGCATGAAACCCTGGGCCTGGATTTCGCCACCCATGGCGAGACCGGCTATCACATGAACCGCTAGGAGCATCGCCATGAAACTCGTCACCGCCATCATCCAGCCGCACCGGCTGGACAGCGTGCGCCAAGAACTCACCGCTCTTGGCATCTACGGCATGACCGTGACCGAAGTGCGCGGCTATGGCCGCCAGCGCGGCCATACCGAAATCTATCGCGGCGCGGAATACACCATCTCCTTCACGCCCAAGCTGAAGGTGGAAGTGGCGCTGGCCGATGGCCGGGTGGACGATGTCATCGCCGCCATCACCAAGGCGGCCCGCACCGGCAAGATCGGCGATGGCAAGATTTTTGTCGTCGATCTGGAAGCCGCTCTGCGCGTGCGCACCGGTGAGACCGGCGACGACGCTTTGTAAGCTTGCCCTTTGCGGGGGGGTGTGGAATCCATGCCTTGTGGAAGACCCGCATAAGACCGTGCTGGAGACGCTGGCTGCCAAGGGGCGGCTGCGCGCACTGGCGTCCAGGCGCGGTACGGATTTCACTTCCAATGATTTTCTCGCTTTGGCCGAAAGCCAGGCACTCCGCGACGCGGCGGCGGCGGCGCTGGCGCGTGGCGTGCCGGTCGGCGCAGGCGGCTCGCGGCTGCTCCGCGGCAACCATCCCGAGCATGAAGCGCTGGAAGAAGACGCCGCCAGCTTCTTCGGCAGCGAGACGGCGCTGTATTTCCCAACCGGCTTTGCCGCCAATGCCGCCATCGCCGCCACCTTGCCGCGCCCCGGCGACCTGATTGTCCATGACGCGCTGATCCATGCCAGCTTCCGCGACGGACTGGACCCGGCGCGCATCCAGGCGATATCAGCGCCGCACAATGATGCAGGCGCGATGGATGCCATTATCGCCGGATGGCGCGCGGCCGGTGGGAAGGGCCGCGTGTGGATTGCGGTGGAAACGCTTTACTCCATGGACGGCGACCGTGCGCCGCTGCCCGAACTGGTGGCGTTGGCGCACCAACATGATGCCATGCTGATCCTGGACGAAGCCCACGCCACCGGCGTGCATGGCGACCAGGGCAGGGGGCTGAGCGCCGCGTATGAAGGCGCGCCCAACATCATCACCCTGCACACATGTGGAAAGGGTTTGGGTGCGGCGGGCGCGCTGGTTTGCCTGCCGCGCCTGTACCGCGACTTCATGGTCAATCGCGGCCGCGCCTTCATCTATTCCACAGCGCCTTCGCCTCTGATGGCGGCGGTGGTGCGCGAGGCCTTGAAGATCTGCGCAAGCGCCGAACAGGAACGGGCGCAACTGGCCGCGCTGGTGCGCCATGCCGGCGAAGGCCTGCGCAAAATCGGCATTCTGCCATCGGATACCCAAATCCAGCCGGTGATCGTGGGTGAGGACAATCGCACTGTGGCATTGGCCGCCGCGTTGCAGGAACGCGGTCATGACGTGCGCGCCATTCGCCCGCCTACTGTGCCCGAAGGCACCGCGCGGCTGCGCATCGCGTTGACCCTGCATGTGACGCAAGGCGATGTGGACCGGCTGCTGGCCGATCTGGCCGCCGCGATGGCGCGCCAAGGGGATATCAAGTGAAATTCGTCGTCACGGGCACCGACACCAATATCGGCAAGACGGTGTTCAGCGCCGGCCTGTGCGGGCTGTTGGGTGCGCGCTACTGGAAACCGGTGCAGGCGGGCTTGCCCGGCGACAATGATGTGGTGGCGCAATTGTCGGGCGCCCAGATCGTGCCATCCGTCTATACCTTGCAGCTGGCGGCATCACCGCACCAGGGCGCGGCGGAAGAGGGCATCACCATCGATCCCGACCGCCTGGTTCCGCCGGACAGCCCGGTGGTGATCGAAGGGGCGGGTGGGCTGATGGTGCCGCTGGGTCCGGATATTCTGTTCATCGATGTGTTCGCGCGCTGGAAGCTGCCCTTGATCCTGTGCGCCCGCACCCGGCTGGGCACCATCAATCACACACTGCTGTCCATCGAGGCGATCCGCCGCCGCGATATTCCGCTGCATGGCGTGGCTTTCATCGGCGATGCTAATGACGAAAGCGAGAAGATCATTTGTCAAATGGGTCAGGTGAAGCGCCTCGGCCGGCTGCCGGTGATCGAACCGCTGACGGCCGGGCGGCTGGCTGGTGTGTTCGGCAAGACGTTTGAGCAGGCGCACTTCGCGTGACATCTCCTGCCCCTTCTTCACCAATATGGCATCCCTTCACCCAGCATGCGCTGACACCGGAATTTCCGCTGGTGTCGCGGGGCGAGGGTGTTTGGCTGGAAACCGATAAGGGAAGATTGCTGGATGCGATTTCGTCTTGGTGGGTGATCACGCATGGTCATCGCCATCCCAAAATCGTCGAAGCGATCAAGGCGCAGGCCGACCAGCTCGACCAGGCGATCTTCGCCAACCTGACCCACCAGCCGGCGGAAGATGTCGCCAGCGAACTGATCCGCATCGCGCCGCGTGGCCTGTCCCACGTCTTCTTTTCCGACAGCGGCTCCACATCGGTGGAAGTGGCCCTGAAGATGGCGCTGGGCTTCTGGAACAATCAACCAAAGCCGCGCACCAGGATCATCGCGCTGGAGCATGCCTATCATGGCGACACGGTGGGCACGATGTCGGCCGGCGCGCGCGGGGTTTTCACCACGCCTTATGCGCCGCTGCTGTTCGATGTGGTGCGCCTGCCGTTCCCGCACGCGGGCCGCGAACAGGAAACCCTGGACTTGCTGAAGGAGGTGGCCAGGGACGCCGCCGCCCTGGTCGTGGAGCCGCTGATCCTGGGGTCTGGCGGCATGCTGATGTATCCGCCCGAAGTGCTGCGCGCGCTGGCCATTATCTGCCGCCGCAATGGCGCGCTATTCATCGCCGATGAAGTCATGACCGGCTTTGGCCGCACCGGCACGATGTTCGCCTGCAAGCAGGCGGGCGTGTCGCCGGACATATTGTGCCTGGCCAAGGGCCTGACCGGCGGCAGCTTGCCTTTGGCCGTCACGCTCTGCACGCCGGAGATATTCCAGGCGCATTATTCGGAAGATCGCAGCCGCACGTTCTTCCACTCCAGTTCCTTCACCGCCAATCCCATCGCCTGCGCGGCGGCGCGGGCCAACCTGGAAATCTGGCGGACCGAACCGGTGATGGACCGCATCGCCAGGCTGTGCGCGATGCAGGAAGAACGTCTGGCCCGCTTCCGCGCCGATTCCAGCTTCGGCGATGTGCGGCGGCTGGGCACCATCACCGCCCTGGACCTGAAGGTTCCCGATCCGGGCTACCTGGCCGGGATCGGTCCCCGGATGATGGCCTTTTTCCTGGAACGGGGCGTCTTGCTGCGTCCCCTGGGCAATACCATTTATGTCATGCCGCCCTATGGCATCACGGCGGCGGAACTGGATCTGGTATATGATGCCATTGCCGCGGCGGCCGGCGCTTTCGTGTAACCGCCGCGTGATCCGGACGAAGTAACTGACGTAAGGAATTTGGCGTAGAAGCTTCAGGACCGACACCATGCCGATAAAGCCCCTGTATCTTGTCATGGCCGCCGCCGCTGCGGCCTTCATCGTGCCGCAACTGGCGGTGCGCACCTATGCCGGCGACCTGAACAAGGAAATCCCCGCCGCCGCCGCCGATCCCACCCCTGACGGGTTCATGGAAGTGGCGGTGCTGGCCGGCGGCTGCTTCTGGGGCCAGCAGGGCGTGTTCGCGCACGTCAACGGCGTCACAAAGGTCGTGTCGGGCTATGCCGGCGGCGGCAAGCAGACCGCCAATTACGACCAGGTTTCCACCGGCGCTACCGGCCATGCCGAATCGGTCCAGATCACCTTCGATCCCAGGAAGGTCAGTTTCGGCCAGCTGCTGCGAATCTATTTTTCGGTGGCGCATGATCCCACCCAGCTGAACCGCCAGGGTCCAGATACTGGCACCCAGTACCGCTCCGAGATTTTCGCCGCCACGCCGCAGCAGGAAGCTACCGCCAAGGCCTATATCGCCCAGCTGGATGCGGCCCATATTTTCGCTGGTCCCATCGTCACCAAGGTCGAGCCTTTGAAGGCCTTTTACCCCGCCGAGGACTATCACCAGGACTATCTGTTCCAGAACCCGGATGCGGCCTATATCCGGGTCAATGACCTGCCCAAGATCGCGGCGCTCAAGCGCGTCTGGCCCGCCTATTACCGGGAAAAGCCGGTGCTGGTGGCGCAGAACTAGGGATTAAAGGCCCGTCACATTCACCAAATCCGCCTAAGGCCCGGCAGGGGGCGTTCCCTTTGCCGCCCTGATCTGGTAGTTCGTGCCCCGGTTTGACGCCACCATGCCGCCAACCGGCGGATATTGCGGGCAAAACCAGGAAATTAAAGCGAAACGGACCCATGAAAACTGAACGTCTGATTGTGGGCGGTGTCGCGCTGCTGGTCGGCCTTTTGCTGGGCTGGATGGTGCGCGGTGTGTCCACCTACAACACCCATGCCGCCTCGGTCGCGACCTATGACGAGTGGCGCGTGGCATGCCCGGAAGCCGCCGCCAAGGAAGGTGCCTGCGAGCTGTCGACCGATATCATGGACCGCACCCAGGCGACGCCGGCGCCGATCGCTCGCGCCACCATCACCACCGACAAGGATGGCAAGAAGATCATGGGCTTCATCCTGCCCTATGGCGTGGCGCTGGAAGCGGGCATGGGCCTGCGCATCGGCAAGGATCCGGTGAAGATCATTCAGTACCGCACCTGCAACACCGTCGGCTGCATCGCCCAGACCCCGTTTGACGATGCCCTGGCCAGCGGCCTGAAGAACAATTCCGACGACGTCGCCATCATGATCGCCGGCCTGGATGGTAAGCCTTCGACCTTCCCGGTTTCGTTCAAGGGCTATTCCCAGTCGCTCAGCGCCTGGAAGTCCGCGGACTCCCGCCGCAAGTCCTGGTTCTGGAGGCTCTTCTCATGATGTTGAAGACCGTCCTTGCGGCCACCTTTACCGGATTGATGACCTGCGCCGCGCTGGCGCAGGCGCCCGCCGCCGCGCCGGCCGCTCCTGCGGCACCGGCCTCCAACAAGCCCGAAGTGAATACGGTTCAGGATTGGGCCGTCCGCTGCTTCCCGATCCAGAGCCCCAGCCCCTGCGACATGTTTCAGGAACTGGACAACCAGCGCACCGGCCAGCGCGTGATCTCGATGTCGATCGCCTTCTATCCCAGCCTGAACCGCCATGCCCTGGTGGTCGCGGTGCCGCTGGAAGTGTCGATCCCCGCGGGCCTGAAGCTGCAGACCTCGACCTACACCTCGCCGATGCTCAAGTATCGCCGCTGCGACCGCAACGGCTGCTATGTCGAGCTGGCGGTGGAAAATAACGTGATCGAATCCCTGGCCCGCTCCTCGGGCGACGCCGGCAAGATCGTGATCGCGGCCGACAGCGGCAAGGTCTACAACCTGAACTTCTCGCTCAAGGGCTTTTCCGCCGCCCATGACGACATGGTGACCAAGGCCAGGGCCAAGGCCAAGACGCCGGCCGCTCCGGCGGCGGCGCCGGCCAGTCCCTGATTTGAGGTCGTGATGAAGACGCAACTCCTGATGGGCGCCTTGGCCGGCCTGATGCTCGCCTGTGGCGTTGCATCGGCGCAGGACGCGGGCGCAAAGCCCGAGGTCAACCGGGTGGATGACTGGCTGGTGCGCTGTTTTCCGGTGCAAAGCCCCAGCCCGTGCGACATGCTGCAGGAACTGGACGACCAGCGCACCCGCCAGCGGGTCGTGGCGCTGTCCATCGCCTTCTATCCCAGCCTGAACCGCCACGCCCTTCAGATCACCGTGCCGCTGGAAGTCTCCATCCCCAAGGGCGTCAAGCTGCAGACCGACACCTACACCTCGCCGATGCTCAAGTACCGCCGCTGCGACCGCAACGGCTGCTATGTCGAGATGGCGGTCGACAATGGCATGATCGAACAGCTGGCCAGCGCCAGCGGCAACGCCAAGGTCATCATCACCGCCGACAACGGCAAGACCTATCCGCTGGGTTTCTCGCTGAAGGGCTTTGCCACCGCCCATGACGACATGGTCGCCAAGGCGAAGGCCAAGGCCAAGCCGGTCAGCCAGCCTGCGGCCGACGCCACTGCGCCGGCAGCGGCCACGCCGTAAGCCAGACGTTCTTGAAAAGAAGAAGGCCGGTCTCGCGACCGGCCTTTTTTGTTTCGCACATCACCATGGCCGGCCTTGAGCCGGCCATCCAGGGTTACAAACGCCAGCGCTTGCGGCACTGGATGGGCGGGTCGAGCCCGCCCATGGAGAGTTATGCTTTTGTGGGTTTGAACGTCATTGCCACGCCGTTCATGCAGTATCTCAGCCCCGTCGGCCTGGGGCCGTCGTCGAACACATGCCCCAGATGGCCGCCGCAGCGATGGCACATCACCGCGGTGCGGGTCATGCCGAAGCTTTTGTCGGTCTTGGTATCGACCGCCTTGTCCAGCGGCTTCCAGAAGCTGGGCCAGCCGGTGCCGCTGTCGAACTTGGTGTCCGAGGAAAACAGGTCCAGCGCGCAGCCGGCGCAGGCAAAGATGCCCTTGCGATGCTCGTTGTTCAGGGGCGAGGTGAAGGGCGGTTCTGTGCCTTCATGGCGCAGCACGTCATAGGCGGCGGGGGACAGCTGCTTCTTCCATTCCGCATCGCTCTTGGTGACTTCATAGGCAGAGGCGGGCAGGGCCCCTGCGGCCACGCCGCCCATCAGGGCGGTCAGGAACATCCGTCGCTGCATCACTTTCTCCATGCCATTTCTACGCAGATAAGCATTCGCCGGATCGCCGCCAAGGTTACGGGAACCGGGGCCGGACCGGGCCGTTATTCTATCAGCGTGTTCCCCGCGCAAAACCCCATTCAGGAGCAAATTATGGACAAGGATCGTATCGAAGGCGCCGCAAACCAGGCCAAGGGCGCCATCAAGCAGGCGGCCGGCAAGGTCACCGGCGACGCCAAGCTGCAGGCCGAAGGCGCTGCCGACATGGCCGCCGGCAAGGTGCAGAATGCGGTGGGCGGCATGAAGGTCGCCATCCGCGACGCGACCAAGCACTAAGCATTCAAGACAAAAGCGCGAAGGCCCGGCCCCTGTTGGGAGCCGGGCTTTTTCGTTAGATTGCGCGCACGCTTTTTGTCTCAAGGAAATTTCATGATCCGTTTTCTGGGCTGGCTGCGCGACCTGTTCCTGTCGGTGGTGAACCTTTTTGCCAGGGCCGTGATGCTGGTGGTGGTTGTGTTCATCGTGCTGCTGGTGGTGTCGCTGGCGCGCGGCGACGGCCTGCCCGGCAACATGGTGCTGGCGCTTGATCTGCGCGAACCCATCGATGACAGCGCCGCTGCGCCGGGCAGCATCTTCACGCCCCGCCGCGCCACGGTAATGGACGTGGTGCTGGGGCTGGACGCGGCGGGCCGCGACAGCCGGGTCAAGGGCATGGTGGTCAAGCTGGGCAATGGCGCGCTCTCCACCGCCGAGGCGCAGGAAATCGCCGCCGCCATCGGCCGCTTCCGGGCCAAGGGCAAGTTCGTCATCGCCCAGGCGTCAGCCTTCTTTGGCGCGGGGCTGGGCGATTACCTGGCGGCCAGCGCCGCCAATGAAATCTGGGTCATGCCCAAGGCGCCCTTCTCGGTGGCGGGCGCGGGCGGGGGCGAGCTGTTCCTGCGCGGCACCCTGGACAAGATCCAGGCGGTCCCCCAGATCGCCAAGCGCGCCGAATACAAAAGCGCCGCCGACATGTACATGGAAAAGCAGATGTCGCCGGCCGACCGCGAACAGCTGACTCAGCTGATGAACTCGGTCTATGACGGCGCGGTCAAGCAGATGGCGGCCAACCGCCACATCACGCCGCCCGAAGTGATCGCGGCGCTGGAGGCCAGCCCCCAATTTTCCGAGGATGCGCGCTCGCGCCGGCTGGTGGACCGCATCGGCTATGAGGATGAGGCCCGCGCCGCCGCAAATGGCCGCGCCGGTGACGGCGTGAAGACGGTCAAGTTCACCGATTATGTGAAAGAGGCCAACGAGAAGTTCGGCGCCGCCAACATCGCCATTGTCGAGGCGGCAGGCGAAATCCGTGACGGCACCGCCAAGAACTCGCTGCTCAACACCTCGTCCGGCATCGCCAGCGACGACTTGTCGGCCGCGATCGCGCAGGCGGCGCGCGACAAGAACATCAAGGCCATCGTGCTTCGGGTGGATTCGCCGGGCGGTTCGGTCACCGCCTCTGACCAGATCCTGCATGCCGTGAAGGTGGCGCAGAAGGCCGGCAAGCCCGTGGTGGTCAGCATGGGCAGCGTGGCGGCGTCTGGCGGCTATTACATCTCGCTGTCGGCGAACAAGATCGTGGCGCAGCCCGGCACCATCACCGGCTCGATCGGCGTGCTCACCGGCAAGGTCAGTTTCAACAAGACGCTGGAACTGGTCGGCGCCAATGCCGAAATGGTGGCGGTGGGCAAGAACACGCTGATGGACTCGCCGCTGCAGCCCTTCACCGAGGAGCAATGGGCCAACCTCAATCACCAGGCTGACGTCATCTATGACGACTTCACATCCAAGGTGGCGGCGGGCCGCAAGTTGCCGCTGGAGAAAGTGCGCGAGGCCGCCCGCGGCCGGGTGTGGTCGGGCACGGACGCCAAGGCCCATGGGCTGGTCGATCTGCTGGGCGGTTTCTGGACCGCGGCGGGACAGGCCGCCAGTCTGGGCGGGGTCCCGGCGGACGGCATGAGCTTCAAGGTCTATCCCCGCAGGACCGGGCTCCTGGCCCGGCTGGGGATGCTGTCGGACGGGCTGGACGCCAGCTTGCACCTGTTCGGGCGGGTAGAATCGCTGCTGAACCTGCCCGCTATCCAGAGCCTGGTGGGCCAGGTTTCCAGCCTGCCCCAAGGGGGTCCGGGAAGTTCCCTGCAGCTGCGGGCGACGCATCTGCCACGGCCGTGACCAGTTGGTCACATCGGCGGCAAGGAAACTGCTTGCTGGTAAGGGCCCTTGAACTATAATTGCTGTGTGCGGGGGCACGAAGCTGGCTTGGCGAGACCATAATTGCGATTATGGTGCGCTGCGGTTTCGGGCATCCACCGAAACGACAAGAATAGCTGGAGCCTGCGTCATTCCCCCCGCCAAATCCGACAAAGCCATCGAAGAACTGAGCTTCGAAGGCGCGCTCAAGGAGCTGGAAGCGATCGTCTCGCGGCTGGAGCAGGGCGAGGTGGATCTCGAGGATTCCATCGCCTTGTACGAACGCGGGCAGGCGCTGAAGGCGCATTGCGAAAAGAAATTGAAGTCCGCCGAAGGGCGGCTGGAAAAAATCGTGCTGGGTGCGGGCGGACCGCAGATCGGCGCTCCTGAATCTGGTCAAAGCATGGAAACGGCATAACGCGATGAACATCCCCAATACCAAGACCCCGTTGCTGGACCAGGTCGATTTGCCCGAAGACCTGCGCAAGCTGGACAAGTCCCAGCTGCGCCAGTTCGCCGATGAACTGCGCACCGACCTGATCGATATCGTGTCGGTCACCGGCGGCCATTTCGGCGCCGGCCTTGGCGTGGTCGAGCTGACCACGGCGCTGCACTATGTTTTCGACACGCCCAAGGACCGCATTATCTGGGATGTCGGCCACCAGGCCTATCCGCACAAGATCCTCACCGGGCGCCGCAGCCGCATGCGCACCCTGCGCCAGGGCGGCGGTCTTTCCGGTTTCACCAAGCGCAGCGAGTCCGAATACGATCCGTTCGGCGCGGCGCATTCCTCGACCTCGATCTCCGCCGGTGTCGGCATGGCGGTGGCGCGCGATCTCAAGGGCGGCGACAACAATGTCATTGCGGTGATCGGCGATGGTTCGATGAGCGCGGGCATGGCCTATGAAGCCATGAACAATGCCGGCGCCAACAAGAACCGGCTGATCGTCATCCTAAACGACAACGACATGTCCATCGCCCCGCCCGTCGGCGCGATGAGTGCCTATCTGGCGCGCCTGGTGTCGTCGCGCTCCTATACCGGCATCCGCAACATCGCCAAGCGCCTGGCGCGCAAGCTCTTGCCGCGCGGCCTGTTCAAGGTTGCCCAGCGCACCGAGGAATACGCCCGCGGCATGGCCATGGGCGGCACGCTGTTCGAGGAAATGGGCTTCTACTATGTCGGCCCGATCGACGGCCACAATCTGGATCACCTGGTGCCGGTGCTGGAAAATGTCCGCGACACCATGAAGGGTCCGGTGCTGGTGCATGTGGTGACCAAGAAAGGTCACGGCTACGCCCCGGCGGAAGCTGCCCCCGACAAGTATCATGCTGTCGCCAAGTTCACCGTGCTGACGGGCGAGCAAGCCAAGTCCACGCCCAAGGCGCCCGCCTACCAGAAGGTGTTCGGCGAAGCCCTGATCGCGGAAGCCAAAAAGGACAGCCGAATTGTCGCCATTACCGCCGCCATGCCCTCGGGCACCGGCGTCGATTTGTTCGAAAAGGCTTTCCCGGAACGTACCTTCGACGTGGGCATTGCCGAGCAGCATGGCGTGACCTTTGCCGCGGGCATGGCCACCGAAGGCATGAAGCCCTTCTGCGCCATCTATTCGACCTTCCTGCAGCGCGCCTATGACCAGGTGGTGCATGATGTGGCGATCCAGTCGCTGCCGGTGCGCTTTGCCATGGACCGTGCCGGCCTGGTCGGCGCCGACGGCGCCACCCATGCAGGCAGCTTCGACATCGCCTACCTGGCGGCACTGCCCAACTTCGTCATCATGGCCCCCTCGGACGAGGCGGAACTGACCCATATGGTGGCCACCGCCGCCGCCATCGACGACCGCCCCAGCGCGCTGCGCTATCCGCGCGGCGAAGGCACCGGCGTCGCCCGTCCGGCCGAAGGCGTTCCGCTGGAGATCGGCAAGGGCCGCATCATCAAGCAGGGCAGCAACATCGCCATCCTGAACTTCGGCACCCGCATGACCCAGTGCCTGCTGGCCGCCGAACGCATGGGCGGTTACGGCCTGTCCGCCACCATCGCAGATGCGCGTTTTGCCAAGCCGCTGGACACCGACCTGATCCGCCGCCTGGCCAAGGAACACGAAGTGCTGATCACGATCGAGGAAGGCTCGGCCGGCGGCTTCGGCGCCCATGTCATGCATTTCCTGGCGCATGACGGCCTGCTGGACCGGGGCCTCAAGGTTCGTCCCATGACCTTGCCGGATGTGTTCCAGGATCAGGATACGCCCGAGAAGATGTATGCGCAGGCGGGCCTGGATGCCGACGGCATCCTGCGCACGGCGCTGCTGGCTCTGGGTCGTGGCAGCGAAGTCTCGCACCTGAAGTCGGGCCTGATCGCCTGAACCCAATCTGCAGGCACTTCGAATCCTGTGGCGGCTGTCTGCTGCAGGATCTGCCGCCTGCCGATTACGCGGCGGCGAAGCGCGCCGCTGTCCAGAACGCCTTGATGAAGGCCGGCGTGAATGCCGAGGTGCTGGCGCCGGTGATTGTGCCGCCGCAAACGCGCCGCCGCGCCGTCTTCAAGATCAAGAGCCTGCCTGAAGGCCTGCATATCGGCTTCCATGCCGCCAAGTCTCATACCGTCATCGACATGCACCAGTGCGAAGTTCTGACGCCGGAGCTGTTTGCGCTGGTTACAGCGCTGCGCCAGAAGCTGGAGCCGCTGTTCAATGTGGGCGAGGCGGCGGAGCTGCATGTTACCCAAACTGATACCGGTTTCGATTGCGCCTTCCGCTGGACACGCAACCTGACCCCGGCGCTGGCCGCCGCTCTCTCCCGGGCACTGTTCGGGCTGGGGATCGCGCGCCTGACCCTGGGGCGCGACACGGTGTTCGAAACGGCGGTGCCGCAAGTCACGCTGGGTGGCGCAAGCGTGGCGCTGCCCTCCAATCCCTTCCTGCAATCCACGCGCGAGGGCGAAGCGGCGTTGCAGGAACAGGTGCTGAAGATCGTGGGCAAAGCCAAGTCCATCGCCGACCTGTTCAGCGGTGTGGGCACCTTTACCCTGCCGCTGGCCGCCAAGGCCAAAGTCCATGCCGTGGAGCAGGATGGCGATGCGCTGGCCGCCCTGGCGGCGGCAGTGAAGGGCGCCAAGGGCCTCAAGCCCGTCACAACCGAAAAGCGAGACCTGTTCAAGCTGCCCCTGACGGCGCTCGAGCTGAAACCCTTTGATGCCGTGGTGCTGGACCCGCCCCGGGCCGGTGCGGAGGCGCAGGCCCGCGTACTGGCCAGGTCCAAGGTCCCCTTGATCGCCTATGTCTCCTGCAATGCCGACAGTTTTGCCCGGGATGCGGCCCTGTTGTTGGCCGGGGGGTACAAAATCGGGCCTGTTACCCCGATAGACCAATTCCTCTGGTCGACGCATATTGAGCTGGTTGCTGGTTTCGAGCGGGTTGGGGCTTGAAGAAAACTCTCATCGCTTTGGGTGCGGTGCTGGTGTTGGCGCTGGGCGCGGCAGGTGCATGGTACCTGCTGCGGGACGATGCCTCCTCCAGGACCGATGAGGCGCCGAAATCCGACCTCGCCAGTTTCAAGGATTGGGCGGTGATCCTGGTTGCCGGCGACTACCGCGCCCATTCCGGCGCGCCGTCCAAGGTATTCGACAATGGCCGCCATGACCTGGCCGCGGCCTTCGCCAAGATCGGCTTCAGCAAGTCCAACATGGTTCAGTTCTCCGCCGATTACGACGACGGTACCTTGCACACCGGCATTCCCGACATCGCCGCCGCCATGCATGAAACCGCCGCCAAGGCCAAGGCCGGCTGCCTGATCTATTTCACTTCCCATGGCGTGCCCACCGGCATCATCATTGGCGACGGTGTGCTGGGGCCCGAGCAGATGCGCGACATGGTGAACAGCGCCTGCGGCAAGCGGCCGACCGTGGTGGTGATGTCATCCTGCTATGCAGGCCAGTTCGTGCCGCCGCTGGCGGCCGATAACCGGATCATCATGACCGCTTCGCGCCCCGACCGCACCAGCTTCGGCTGCGGCGAGCTGGATCACTACACTTTCTTCGATGATTGTTTCCTGCGGGCGATGGATATTTCGGGCGACTTCCCGGACCTGGGCACGGGCGTGCAGGAATGCGTGCGGGTGCGCGAGCAGCAGATGAAGGCGTCGCCGCCGTCAGAGCCGCAGCTCAGCGTCGGCTCGGGCGTGCTCTATACCCTGCGCTGGCGCGACATGCCGGCGGCCAGTCCGTTCGACAATGTGCAGCCGAACAACGGCAATTCTTCGAACTAGACCCGCGCCACGGCGGCCGCGGCTTCTTCGGCGGTGCGCAGCTGCTTTTCCCACTTGCTGACGATCACCGCGGCGACCGAATTGCCCACCACATTGGTGGCGCTGCGGCCCATGTCCAAAAGATGATCCACGCCCAGGATCAGCAGCAATCCGGCTTCGGGCAAATGGAACACCGGCAAGGTGGCGGCGATCACCACCAGCGAGGCGCGCGGCACCCCGGCGATGCCCTTGGATGTGATCATCAGCAGCGCCAGCATGGTGATCATCTGCGCCAGGCTGAGATGGATGCCATAGGCCTGGGCGATGAACAGGCTGGCGAAGGTGCAGTAGATCATCGAGCCGTCCAAGTTGAAGGAATAACCCAGCGGCAGCACGAAGCTGACGATGCGGCGCGGCACGCCGAATCTGGGCAGCCCTGCCAGGAGGCCCGGATAGGCGGCTTCGGAGGTTGCGGTGGAAAAAGCCAGCAGCCATGGCTCGCGGATGCCGCGCACCAGTTCGCCCGTGCGCCGGCCCACCGCCAGGAAGGTGAAGGCGAGCAGGATGGCGCACAGAATCGCCAGCGACAGGTAGAAACCGCCCACGAACTTGGCGTAGACGACCACGATCCCCAGTCCCGAGGTCGCCACCGTCGAGGCCAGCGCCGCGAACACCACCAGCGGCGCCAGCACCATCACATAGCTGGTGATCTTCAGCATCACCGCCGCCAGCTGCTCGCAGGCAGCCAGCACCAGCGGCGCCTTGCCGTCCAGCGCCGCCACCGCCGAGCCGACGAACACCGAGAACACCACGATCTGCAGGATCTCATTCTTAGCCATGGCGTCGATGATCGAGGCCGGGACCAGGTGGGTGATGAAATCTTTCAACGAGAAGCTGGCCGTGGCCACGCCGGACTCTGCCGAAGTGGGCGGCAGGGCCAGCGACAGCCCGGCGCCGGGCTGCAGCAATTCCACCATCACCAGCCCCAGGGTCAGCGAGATCAGGGACGCGAACAGGAACCAGCTTAGTGTCTTCACCCCGACCCGGCCGATGGCGGCGCTGTCTTCCATATGGGCGATGCCCGCCACCAGGGTGGAGAACACCAGCGGCGCGATGATCATCTTGATCAGGCGCAGGAAGACGTCGGTGATGATGGTAAGGCCGGCGGCGGCGGACTTGGCCTGGTCGGGGGCCAGCCCGCTGTTGATCAGGAAACCGGTCAGGACACCCAGGATCATGGCGGCGGCGATCAGGGCCGGAAAATAGCGTTTCAAGATGATCCTCGGCGTCAGGAAAGAGCCATGACACCTCAGACGCGGCGGGAAGTCCACTGGCGTTCCGGTGCCCGCAAACTGTGCTAGGCTTTGGCAAGATTGCACAAAAATGGGGATGGTCATGAACAGGCGCGGGTTATCACAGGCGGCGGCTTTGGCGCTGACCATCGGGCTGGCGACGGCGCAGGCGCAGACCGGTGAGTGGAAGGATTGGGGTGGCACCTACGCCCGCATGAGCTATTCGCCCCTCAAGCAGGTTACCGCCGCCAATGTCGCGGGACTGAAGCCGGTCTGGGTGTGGGACAGCGGCAAGTTCGGCCGCACCTGGGAAATCCGGCCGCTGATGATCGACGGGCTGCTCTACATCTCCGAGCCCCAGACCGGCGACATCATCGCGCTGCAGGCGGAAACGGGAAAAGAAGTGTGGCGCACCAAACCGCCGGTCCGGATCGGCGCCGGACTTGACCGCCGCGCCCTGGCCTATTGGGCGGGCGACGGCGCCATGAAGCCGCGCATCATCGCCATCTGGGGCCACAATGTGTACGGCTTCGATCCCAAGAGCGGGCAACCGTCTTCGGACTGGCCTGCAACGGGCCTGGACATCGGCCTGCCCAATCCGGCGCAGGGCGGCAAGATTGGCGGCGGCGTCCAATCCAATTCCCCGCCCATCATCTACAAGAACACCATCATCACCATGGGCGCCACCGGCTTCCTGCCGCCGCCGGCGCAGCCTGGTGATCCCCACGCCAATGACCTTCGCACCGGCAAGCTGCTGTGGACCGCGCGCATCATTCCAGGCGCGGGGGAACCTGGCGGCGACAGCTGGGGGCCGGACACGCAAAGCGTGGTGAGCATGGGCGGCTGGGGGCACATCACCCTGGATGAAGTCACCGGCACCATCTATGTGCCCACCGACTCCCCCAGTCCCGATTACCTCGGCATTTGGCGGCCGGGCGACAATGCCGGCTCTGCTTCCACCGTCGCCATCGATGCGGCGACCGGCAAGATCAAGTGGCGCTTCCAGGAACATCATCACGGCATCTACGACCTGGACACCAATGCCGCGGCGGCGCCGCTGACCGTCACCAAGGACGGCAAGCGCGTGCAGGTGGTGGTGCAACCCACCAAGCAGGCGATGATCTGGATCCTGGATGCGGCGACCGGCAAGCCCATCCATCCCTGGGAGGAACGGCCCGTGGCGCAAAGCCAGATACCGGGCGAAAAATCCTCGCCCACCCAGCCCTTCACCATTTCACCGCCCCCGCTGATCCCGGCCACGGTGAAGCGCGATCAGCTGAGCCAGCTCTCCGCGCAGGCCAATGCCGAGTGCAAAGCGCTGTTCGACGAACGCAAGCTGGAAGATGTCGGTCCTTTTTCGGTGCCCAAGGGCGACGGGGCCTGGGCGCTGAACAGCATCGGCGCCATCGGCGGCATGGACTGGGGCGGGGTGTCCGTCGATCCGGTGCGCGGGGTCGCCTTCGCCAATGTCTCGAACATGCCAACCCATATCACGGTGGCCAAGACCACCAGCGGCGTCAAAGGCAATGGCGGCCTGACCGTCAATGTCAGCAATGTGCGTTTCCACGACCAGAATGGGCGCAGCTGCAATGGCGGCCGCCAGGGCGAACTGGTCGCGGTCAATATCGGAACGGGCAAGATCGACTGGCGCGTGCCGCTGGGTTCGCTGGAGGATGAATATGGCTCGGGCGCGCATGACATGGGCGCCACCAGCATCGGTCCCATCCTGTCGACCGGCGGCGGTCTGGTGTTCGCCGCACCCTCCGACGACCGCTTCTATGCCCATGATGCGCGCACCGGAAAACTGCTGTGGCAGGTCAAGTTGCCGGCCTCTTCGGATGCCGGGCCGATGACCTACACCGGCAAGGATGGCCGCCAGTATGTGGTCATCGCTGCGGGCGGACCGGGCGGCGCGCGCCGGCCTTCGCCGCGCGAGAACGCGCTGTATCACCAGGTGCTGATCGCGTTCGCCCTGCCCAAGCCGGGCGAGGCGGCGGTGGATATCACCGGGCCTTATCCTGCAAAGAAGCAGGGGCCGGGACCTTGGCCTCCGAACTGACCCAAGGGCGGGTGATCAGTACGACCTGGTGACGATGAAGTAGTCGTCGAAGGTCTTTTTCGCCGTCAGCTTTTCGTTGCGCCAGCCCAGATAGTTCAGGATCACGCCGCGGTGCATCGGTCCCGGCCGGGTCAGGGGCGTATGCTCCCACAGGCGCAGCCCGGTGTTCCAGCGCGCTTCCCAGCAGCTGCCGTCCCAGGTGAGATAGTGGATGACGCTGTCCATATGGCCGGGGCCACGCTCCGGCGCATGGTGGAACTGATAGCCGGTCATGTAGGCGCTCCAGGGGGAGCGGTCGCAGGTGAGGTAGTGCATCAGGTGCCGCTTGTCGGTCTGGGCCGAAGCGGGCAGGGCGGCCAGGGCCAAAGCCCCGGCGGCGAGCAGGCACGCGGAAAATCGCGTCATGAAATCCCCCGGTTGTAATGGGGAGAGTTTAGCCGATCTGGCCGCGATGGCGAAGCGGTTGACAGCAGTTTTGGTCGCAGCGATATGGGGCGACTTGGTACGACAAGTCACAGGAATAAGGTCCCGGAAGGATTGATGTTTCCGAAAACTCGCGCGACGTTGGGCGACGCTGGGCGACACCGCCAGATGTTGCCCCGTGTTGCCCCGGCGTTGCCCTTAGGGGCCAAAACGGTGCGGGCAACATTTAACAGATTTCGCGAGGGCAAATGGGCCGCATCAACCTCACTGATCGCTTCATCCAGAGCCGAAAGACCGCTGCTCCCGGTCGCCGGGAGGACTATTTTGACGCGCTCGTTCCGGGCTTGGCTCTCCGGCTAACAGATCGGGGCAACAAAAGCTTCGTGTTGGTGGCCAGGTACCCCTCCAAGCCGCTTAACCCGACCCGCCGGGCATTGGGCACTTACGGCCAGATCACACTTGAGGAGGCCCGCCAGAAAGCCCGGGACTGGCTCTCGCTGATCGGGAAGGGGATTGACCCCGTCCTAGAGGAGGAGCGCCGGCGAGCCGCTGTCAGGCTCCAGCAGGCCAATACCTTCGAAGTGGTGGCCGAGGCCTTCCTGGACCGGTGTGCGGCCCGCCTAGCCAAGGCTGGGGAAGCCAGGGCGATCATGGCCAAGGAATTCTTGCCCCGGTGGCGCAACCGCCTAGTGACTGAGATTGCCCCCCGCGAAGCGGCCGAGGCGATTCGGGCGATCGCCGAACGGGGAGCGCCGTACCAGGCCTACAACGCCTTTGGCTGGCTGCGGCGGTTCTACAACTGGGCGATAAATTCGGGGGAGCATGGGGTTGAGGCCTCACCTTTGGCCCGCCTAAGCGCTCGGGACATCATTGGGCAACCCAAGGAACCGCGTAGCAGGATCCTCACCGATCGTGAGATCCGCGCGCTGTGGGCCGGATTAGAGCGGCTGGGATACCCCTTCGGTCCCGTCTTCCAGTTGCTTCTGATCACAGGGCAGCGGGAACGGGAGGTGGCTGACGCCAGTTGGGACGAGTTCGACCTTGAAAACCGCCTCTGGACGATTCCTAAGGCGCGCATGAAGGGCGACCGGGCCCACGAAGTGCCGCTATCAGACTCCGCTGTGAAAGTTCTCAAAGCGCTCCCGCGCTTGGGTGGGAAATATTTGTTTTCTAGCACTGGCGGCAAAAAGCCCATCAGTGGTTTCTCTAAGGCCAAGATCCGGATTGGCGCTTTGATGGCATCTGAGATGGGGCAGGGCGCTGCTCAAGCAGCCGCTGACACTCCCCCATGGGTGATTCACGACATCCGAAGGACGGTGCGAACGCATCTTTCGGCCCTTCCTGTTCAGGACAACATCCGGGAATTAGTCATCGCACATGCCAAAAGGGGCCTTCACCGAGTCTATGACCAACACACATATAGGGACGAGAAATCACATTGCCTTAACCTTTGGGACGAAAGGTTGAAAGCGATTCTAAAAAGAGAACCCACGCCTGTAAGGCGAAAAGCAGCGGTTTAGATGGCTCCCGATTTTGTCATTCCAGTACTCGGGCGCGTTCAATACGACGTTGGCGCCGATATTCTGGCGCTCGCGGCATATCCCATGGACGAGAGAAAGCGCCAACGTTTTGCGAGGGCCGTCTTGGCATCGCAGATCCAAGCCGCGCTCGATGAGAATCCAACGTGGAGACCGGGCATACCGCCTTCTCGCTACTCGCGCTTGCCCTTCGAAGATCTCGAAAAGCATTTGAAAGACGGAATTCGGAAGATCAATGACCGCTTTACCGCGGGTAAGGCAGCAAAACCGTTCGTGGAGGAAGCTGTTGCCAATCGGCGGGGGAAGCGCGCTGGGTTTCCCGATGGAAGCCCGATTTCCAAGCAGGAGATATTTGCCCGTATTGCAGCACAGGACGGCGAGAAAAAGGAGCGATCGTTGGCCACGATATGGGACGAAAGCTGGCCAGTCATTCATCTTTCCGTCGCGCTGATTTATGCGATGCCCCCTGAGCCAAAGATCTCTGTCACGGATTTTTTAAATCTGCCGCCGCTACCCCTTTTAAAGTGCGCCAACAGCGTGCGGATGGTCCTGGCTTTGACAAATCGCCCCGCTCCCAAGCGGGGCCCCCATTCGCGACCCAACTTCACTGATCCCGGCATCTATCGCGTAATGTGGAGCCGAGCGTAATTTAGTTTCTGCAAATCTATCTACCCAGGCAGTCTATACAGGACGGCCGACTCCTCGCAGTGATTGCTCTCGGAAGCATCAAGAGGCAGTCATGAAGATCCTGACGTTTGACAGGCTTGGACCAGATAAAGGGATTCCGTATTCGCGGGATCACCTTCGGCGGCTCACCAATTCAGGTAAATTTCCGCGGCCAATGCAGTTGTCCGAAAGCCGCATCGCTTGGCGAGAAACCGATATCGACGAGTGGCTCAACAACCGCCCAAGCCCTCCAACAAGTCCGGTAAAAACGCGAAATGAACACATCTCATAGACGAAAGCCTCCCGGGGCTAGACCCGAGAGGCTTTCAATTGATGATCAGCTTGACGGCCCGATCAGCCCTGAATCTACCCGAACGCCAACACGGCATCAAGGCGTCAATCACTCACGCTACTTTGGAGCGCTCCCGATGAGAGCAATTTCTGACAAGCGGCTGAGTGCTCTTGAGCTGCGCGCTTTGGGGGCCATCTCATTTCACGACCGCCTTTCAACGCTCAGAGGCCGCGGAGCGGGGTGCTGGGCAGGGAATAAAAAGCTGGCGAGCCTTTGTAATTGTCGTCCGGACAGCTTCTCTGCAGCAGCGACCAACTTGGCAAACCTGGGGTACATCACGAGGGAAAAGCACCCGCTCAATAAAAGGCTTCGGATTTATCGAGTAAACTTCGGCCCCGAAGATAGGGCATCTGACCAAACGTCGTCCCTGGATGATAGGGGAGTCGCCCAATCATTTGGCGCCGGTGAAGTCAGTATTTGCCGAGAAAAACGGCCGGTTGTTGGGCAGCGGGATTCCTTACCTACTGATGCGGCTGAGATAAAATCATCTGAATATATTTCGCCTAAGCGAGATAATAATCTTGGAATACAGACGGGGGGCGAAAGGGTCTTTCCAGTCCACTTTGGAGAGTCAGTGCATAGGTTTCCTGCGGCAAGACCTGAAGCATCGCTAGACCTGATAGAATCTGCTCTCGAAGAAGGCGGAAAACTTGATGCAGCAACCGCTGTTGCTGTCACAGAGATATTTGACAAGAGTGAGGGCGGGAGCGCTATCCAGGCGAGAGCACTACGCATCCTCGGGCGCTCGTGTGTTTAAGTGGGTTGGTATGGTCAGCGTTTGATCACTCTTGAGGACCTAGGAGAGTGTCCAATCGTTAGCGTGATAGATCTCGCATGGATATTGGGGGTAACGCAGCAGCGCGTTCGCCAGCTAACGAAGAAGGGATTGCCCCGTGTGGCCCGGGGCGAGTATCCACTTATCGGTTGCATACGATGGTATGTTGGGTACTCAAAATCGTGCGGCCCGGTGAGAAGGCGCAGCAGGAGCAAAGAAAGATACCTAAACCTCCGCCTCAAGCTGCTCGAGCTGAAAATACAGGAATTGACGGGAAAGTTTGTAGAACGCGAACTTCTCGACGGTCGAAGTTACCTGGTCAAGACCCTGGACCGCGAGTTATCAAGGTTGCCCTGGGATATGGGACGAGAATTCAACTGGACAAAGGAGCAAGTCATCGCGGTTAGAGATCGGCTTGATGAGGCGCGCAATGCGGTTGTTGGCGAGGCCGATCGTTTCGTGTCTCAAAGATTGATTTATCTCCCTAAGCCAGGGGGCTGGGGCTAATTGTCGAGCCGATCAGATTTGCGCTAGAGGTCAGGTTCGTTGCTGATTCCAGGATCCCGCAGCCAAGTGGAATGGCGGTCTTGACCCCGTAGTGCTTTTACCACAAATGCGACTTGGGCCCGTTTAATATGGCTCATATCTCCTATACGACGTTAGGTGCTCGAGAAAGCTAGCGATTCCCACCCGAGCCGAGTTCCGTTTTGGTAGGAGTCTTCGCAAACGATAATCGCTTTTTTTTATGCGAGGGAGAGGGGGAGGACGGGCGCGCGCAATGCCCCCAGTGCCAGATCGGCCAAGAAGGACCCACCGGGCCCCCGTCGAGATTGTTCGCTGCTGTGCGTTGGAGTCCGACTTGTGAAGGCGCAGGCCGGCATCGAGCCAGACCTCCCCCAAATATCGGGTGCGCGGCAGGAGGTTCTTTAACAGCTCGATTTCGGCGGCGCGTACCCCGGCGAATTGAGGATGGAGCCCCAGCGCGGCGCGCACGTATTTGATGTGGGAGGTCCGCTCGTGGCTGCGTGCCTATGCCTTTGGGGTGCTGGTGACGGTCAAATGAAGACACCATCCTTTCTCTGCGGCGCACCTGCTCGGCGTGGTCCGGATAGAGATTGAGGTGGCAATGGAAATCGACGAGCGGCGCGGACATGCCCGGATATTCCAGGGGCGCTGTTCGGAAACCAGCGATAAGGCGGTTACTTCTTCCACGCCCCGGCGATGGCCCGCAGCGAGCGCAGGTCGGCGCGCGGGATCGTCATAAAGCGGTCCCGGCTTGTGAATGAAATACGCGGCCAGATCAGGACGCTTGACCAACCTATCGATCGCTACCTGAACGGATTGGATCTGGCGACCTTCTGCCTGTATGCTGTCCAGCCGCCGCGCCGTGAGATCGGCCAGCCCATAGCAGATACCAGCGACGCCGCGCAGGGCAGCGCGTCGGATGGTGTAGGGCAGACATTATTCGCAATGGACTTGTGCCTGACCTGCCCATCGGCCCTTAGAGGGCGACGAACAGGATAGCGAATACGGCACCAGCTTCTTTAGGAGCATGTGATTGGCACAAGCCGCGACCATCTTACCTTTGGTCTTACCCCCAATAGGAATAGTCCAACCTGCCAACAATCCCCAGCGCCAGCAGCAACTCGTTCCAACGCCCCATGTAAAATGGATGTGTCGTGCGGGTGCTAATTGCTCCTAGGCGCAAGCGATCGAGCGGCACGTTGAGCGCGATCAGTCCGTTTTCGGGCACGTTCACGGTGAAGGGCTCTGGCAGCGCCGTGTCGGCCGCGACGCCGAGCGCGAAGAAGAGGAGGAACGGTAGCGGGTGGTTTCTTCGACGTCGCTGATGAGGTCGTGTTCTACACTCATACGCACCCGCACCCGCACCCGCAGCCGGCCGAACGACGGCTTCATATGGGCCACACACAGACCGTGGTAACAAGCCTTTTGGGACTGGCTGACAGGCCTTTGCCGTCATGGCTGACCAAGAGTGGCGTTCCCTCTTTGGCCTGAGAATCGATGGCGCCGATCAGGCTGTCCAGATCGCCCGAAACAGGTTCACCGCGTCGAACGGCGCGGCCTTCGGGCGTGCCCGTCCACCAAGACCGCAAATTTCGCGGGCCGCGGCCGGAACCCGATACTCCAGCGGTCGCCGGTGAGGAATTTCAACGCCCGCGTGACGACTGGCGCGGCGCCGCTCTAGCTCGCCGGATCGCTCACAGGAATGACCAACCGAATCTCCTGCGTCCAGGCGTCCTGCGATTCCGTCGCGCGCGAGATGCGTGTGTCGGCGGCATGCACATGCGCCGCCAGGACGAAGAAGTCAGCACCGAGTTCACTCGGCGCTAGGCCCAGTCCCTTCAAATAGTTCAACGCCCGGCCGATGCCGGTAATCGAGCCGCTCCCGCCCGAGCAGGGGCAATTCAGGTGAGACCTCCTCCTTCGCCGCGCGGACGCCGTTTTTATCCCCTGCGCCGATCCGGGCGACGATCAGATGGCGTCTCATCGCGCGGCCTCATCGCCCAGGGTCTTCAGAATCTCAAGCGGATCGATAGATATCGGCCACGAGGCGGGTGACGCCGTCCGGTGTCAGGGCGCGCACATCGATGCCCGTGCGGCTGACAGCGTCGCTGACCCCGCGCTGACCGAAATGGTGCAACTGGGCCTGGACATTTCCCGCCGCCCGCGGGTCAGCGGGCAATGTGATTACCTTGGTGCCGATATCGTTGCAGAGGCGGGCTCCGACGGCGTGGCTCGTGTAGAGTTCGAGGATGGTCTGGATTTGGCCTTCGGTGAGGCCGTCGACGTCGGTGATACCGGCACCGGCGAGATCGGCAATCGTCGCGATGAAGGCGTCGCGGGCGACGCCTTCATCGATGCTGCAACCTTCGGGGCAGATGTAATCGGCCTGGCTGACGAAATCTCTTCGATAGGCCTTCCGGCCAGGTGTCGAGGTTGAGCGACCGGAGGGCTTGTTCGGCGCCGGCGTTAGTAGCGGAGTTGAGGAATTGACTAGGCCGGCGCCGACCCGTTGCAACGGGCCCACACGTTGGGCCGCCCGCCCGGCACCGCCGGAGGCTTTGGAGATGTATTTGGAGACTGCATGCCTCAGATTGCGCCGGTCTGTGCCGCCGGGATCGGCGAATTTGGAGACGGCGGTTCGGACCGCCGTGAACCGCGCCGACGGGCCCGACCGGAACCGTTGGCCGCGGGGAAGGCGTATCACGCCGTATTCCGCCCACTGTGTTGCACCCACAACTCGCCCGCAATAAAACCGGCGGTAGCTCCGATAAAGATACCCGCGATTACATCGCTGAGAAAATGCCAATCACCAATGATCAGCGCTGCAGCTGGAACAAGAATGGACCCCATAAGTGGTAGCAGAAATCTCGAATACACCCGAGCAATGGCAATTGCAGCACCCGCGGCCAAAGCCATATGTCCTGAAGGGAAACTGCTTTCAATATTGCCGTGGAAAAAATGAAATGTATGATCAGCGCCAAAAAATAGAAACATCCCAGGATTGGGAAGTCCGAAGAAGACTTTTAAAACTGCGTCATTGGCTGCGAATGCGGTCAACGAGGCAAGGATGGAAATCAAGATGGCTTTGCCCAGATCTGATAGGTACCCCAGTGAAAGGCGAATAGTTATCAATATCGCCATTAGGAATAATTCGCCGGAAATCAGAATAGAAGAACCTAGACGATCCCCGATAGGTGCGAGGCGATTGATGTTGTGCGCATACAGCTGGGCGATTGGGATATCCAACCAACGGATCGACACGGCTGTAGCGGCCGTGACAATGAGGGCGCACACCAACCAAGTCCCGAGGAGTTTCTTAAACGACATATCGACACGTTTTCAGGGTACGAAATTTACCACTGTAGCGAGGGGCCTCATAGCCAAGTCGTTGGGGCTTGAAATGCATATCGCCGGAGCCCTTCATTGCGCATTAACAAGAAGTATTATTCATTTGTGGAGGTCGCCCGCTGAATTTTCGCGTGGTGGCGTGAAATAAGGGGCGGCCACTTCACCAACCAGGTTCAGAACTGCATCGATATTTGACAGTTATAGAGCGTACTGGATTGATGGCAAATCAATCGGCCGGCCGATCGGGTTTGGCGATGGGGCGCATGTGTGAAAATCTACTCAAGGCCATCACCCTGTTATTGCCCTTTTCAAAAGCATGCCATTTTGGAAGCCCGTTGCTGTTCGGATCGCCGTTCTTAATAAAGTTTAGCCAATAAGTGTGCACTAATCTGGCTAGCCCTTGGTCCTCAGAAGTTGAGGGCGCGTCCAACTCGTTCAGGGAGTCAAAAACATAGGGCAGTTCCGCACCATGGTACGCGCCCAAAGCCCTTGCTGCAGGATTGCGGGATACGTGCTCAAAATCGTAAAAGTACAATGGATTTAATTTGCCATGTGTTCGCGCCCATTCCGCGCCGCTCATCAATAATTCCTCGTGATTTGCCACGCGCAAGGCCGCTAAATTATGTGGGTTGCACTTGTATGGAGGGAAGGGCAATTTCCCGCTGCCTCTCAGAAGTCTGCTCAACTCAGTACTGAATCGATCGCATGCGGATGCCTGGGAAAAGTCAAATGTTTTAGGGACAACGCCTTCATCCTTGTTCCAGCCTGTCATGATCGGGACATTCATGATCAGGGCAGGGTTATTGCTGTGCAGAGCGTGGCCGTCTGCCGTCAGGCCTAGTTGAAATATTTTGCCCGGTTCGGCGGTCAGGGCGGCAGCTGGCAATCGGCGCAAGGTCTGCAACGTTTGCGGTGAAGCTTTGCTTGCCACCCAATCCATGCTGGCTTTCTCACTTGCACTTCTGTCCATCCAGGGGGGCGTCATGCGGATGCCGCTCTGGATAATCACGCCGCGAAAAAGGCCTTGGGATTGGGGCGAGTGTAAGAGCGCAAACGCAAGTGCACCGCCCGCGGATTGCCCCATCACAGTTATTTTGGCGGGATCCCCCCCAAAAGCGGATGCATTATGCCGCAGCCAACGCAAGGCTGCCAACACATCCAGAAGGGCGTAGTTTCCGGAATAGCCACCTTGCTCCCTCGCGAGCTCGGGAATGGCGAGAAAGCCCGCCGCGCCAAGACGGTAGTTCATGCTGACGAAGATGACGCCAGACCTTGCGAAGCTTGTGCCGCGTTGGATGGGCGCGTTTCCGCCTCCCTGATAAAAGCCGCCGCCGTGCAGAAAAAGGACCACGGGTTGATTTGCTTTGGGCCGTACGGCGGTCCAGATGTTCAAGTTCAGACAGTCTTCGTCGTACCCGCCGGTCGCCTGAAACTGTACACCGAGCGGATCTGGTGGGAATATTATTCTTGCGAGGTAGTGACTGAACGGCCGTACCAGTTGGGCAACGGGCCGGCGTATGCCCCGAAGTTGGGGACACGTGGGTCCAAAATGGGAAGCGTCACGCACGCCTCGCCACGCCAGCGGTGGACTGGGCGGGGCGAAGCGCAGTTTTCCTATGGGCGGCGCGGCGAAGGGGATATTTCTGTAGGAAACCGTACCACCGTCGCGCAATCCGTGCAAAACCCCTTCCGCCACGGTGACATAAGTTGTGTCCTGCGCCATTGCCCCGCCCGCGCAGGTCAACAGTATAGCCAGGCCCACTGACTTTATCACGGATTTCACATGCTTCTTTGAACGGCCCTGTTCTTCGGCGCCTGCCGCGCGTGTTGAATAAGAGAGTACCGTTTATTGTTTCGAGAGAACTGCAACGGAGGCGATGGCGACGGCGAACTGGCTGAATATCTGGCTGACGTCTATGATAGTCTGGCGCAGGTCTAGCGGTGAAATGTCACGCGGAACCATTACAGTGCTGCCTGGCGGGATTGTGTCTGCATTGAAGCTGACCCATCCACTTGTCACGCGCTGCGCGGAGCCGTCAGGCAGGACCACGAAAGTCTGTGACTCATCCGCAGCGCTGGAATAGCCACCGGCCTTCTTGAGATACGAAGATATCGTCGCGCCTGGAACATAATCATAGCTTCCAGGCTGCAGCACCTGCCCAAGCACGGAAACCGTAGTAGGCCGCTGTGGAATGTATATGACGTCTCCCGATTCCAGCATCGGGTCAAGGGCCGGGTTCTTAGCTAGTATCTTCGGGTCGACGGTCACGGAAATACGGCCCACCCCACGCTGATTTCGCAGTTCCGTGACAAACCCCTGCATCGATGCGAATGCGTTGGGATCGAGTCTGCTCGTACCAACGCGCGTCATCGCCGCAAGAAGCTGATTTTGTACTTCGTCGGCGGCACGAACGAAAGACTCGCGTTCCTTTTGTGCAGCTGACTGTCTCAAAAAGACGGCCCCATATGGATAAGCAATGTCTGTGAGGCCGCCGGCACGAGCCAGCACGTGCGAAAGATGCTCGCCTCGCATAATCGTGAACGTCCCGCCAAACCGGACTTCGCCCTGTATCGAAACCGAATCGGAATCTACATCCGCATATATTTGGCTGAAACGGACCTGATCGCGTGGCTTCACAATATAGCTCGCCAGCGTGTCCTGCTTCAGCGGCATCGACCTTTGCTGCGTAACCGCGCGCCCAAGCTGCGAGTCGATAACCGTGGAAATCAGTTCAACACCACTTTCATCCGCCCAATTGACGGTACCCCCGGCGGCCTCTACGACTTCCTTTAAAGAAACGTTGGGCCCTATCAGGAAGTAACCGGGCCCACGTACCGCACCGTCGATCCGCATCCGATTTTCCAAAAGGAAATTGACCAAAATCTGGGGATCTATGTTTAACTGACGTGCGAACTGACCAAAAGTTTGCACTTCCCGATTGGTGGCGAAGTGACCATCATTTACCGATTGGCCTGTGAAGTTCTCAGGTAGGGTTTGGACGGTTGGGCTTTTAGGCGAGATTTGGCTTGTGGAGTGCGGAGGCGAGGCTCTGGCAACGTCGCCATCTTCGGGCTTCTGGGGGGCGTCATTGTCCTCCTCACGCCGTGTCGTTTCCTTCTTCTGAAGGAGCGAAGCTTCTGCTTTCTTTTCGTCTTCCTGTTGCTGCGCGAGGGTGGAGCCCGGTGCCGCTTTATTCAGCAACTCCATGATCAGTCTACGCTGCACGACTGCGGGTACGCTGCTGACATTCATAAGGCCGGTATTTTGACCGGATTGTGCAGCCACCTCGGAAGCAACGGTGCTTCCGCTGTTGGACTGCCTTAACTGGTTGCGTAATTCACTTTGACCGTTCGCAAGTCCCTCAACATAGGACTGCACGATGAAGTTCAAAAGTTGCGCTTCATTGACCGACAAGACGCGAACTACGTCATCACTCAATAATGCCTGGTCCTCACGGCCCGCCAGCACTGCCACAGGGCTAAAAGGCACTAGAAAATGCATGAGAGTTGTGGTGTTTTTGCGTACGATTATTCCAAACGGCGTATAAGGATATTTCCCCATGGCGCCTGGCGCCTTCAGAACCTCTGATAAACGCGTTCCCGGCAGAATTGAATAGGTGCCCGCGAGCCCCGTGCCGCCCGACAATGTCGCGCTCTTAGTCGTCTGATCGGCGCCCAATTGAACCAAAAGAATTTCGCTATCCCGAATGATACCGCTTGCTCGCTCAACGGGGCTCATTTCCGACGAGCCATCCTGGGTGATGCGCAATACAGACAAGCGATAGCGGCCCCGAACTTCCTCGTCACCCGCAAGAGCGAGCAGGCTTCGCACCGTCATGTTCGACTGACCGGCAGCCATTTCGAAAATGCCCGGGCGCCGAACCAAACCTGTCACCGCGATTGTCCGGCCCAATACCGGCACTATGATGCGGTCACCGTCGGCTAATCGGACATTAGAACCGCTAGCTCTGTCAGTCAGTGCGCTGTAAAGATCAATTACAAAGTCTCGATTACCCCGGCGTACATGGATGTTTCGCAAGGATCCGGTTTTCTTCACGCCGCCCGAAAGCAATATGGCATCAAGTACTGAGGACAGGCCCGTCACAAGCCGTTGGCCCGGATAGTTTATTTCGCCCGAGACCTGGACACTGATCTGCCGTACGCGGTCTACCGATACAAATGCCTCAGTGCCCACCATGCTGTTTTTAACAGCGGACCGCACGTCTTGCCGGAAGCTCCCGAAATTGCGCCCTATCGCGGTAATTGGGTTCAGGCGAGGTATGCTCACCTGACCATTGCGGTCCACAACAGCGCGAAATTCATTATTTTCCTGTCCTCGGAGCGAAATCGCAATTTCATCGCCGGGCCCCAGAATATAATCGTCGAGGATTGCGCCTGTTTGCGGCACTGTTACGGCATGGCCTCTGCCGAACTGGTCATATCCGAACTGGGATAACTGGACACCTACACGTGCGGAGAGAATTTGCTCCAGTCTTGAAGGTGCCAGGAACGTTTTCTTTTCCGATTCGACAGGCTGAATAACAATGCTCTGTGGCACCGCGGGTTCCGGCGCAAGATCTCTGGACTGCCGTTGTTGCAACTGCTGTTGTGTCTGGATCAGCTGCGTTGGGGACATGGTCCCGAGCTGGGCAATTGTCGATTGGGGAAATCCGATCAGAAAAGCCATCCCGAAGACTATCGGGCGGTGAATCCGGAAAGCGCTAGGACGACCATTTGTCCTATGGCAAGTCTTTGAATCAGTTCCTTTTCTCATGCCCCGCCATATCGCCCGAACTGCAAAATATATGAACGAAATTAAGTGTTGGCGCAATTGTTTAGTTGAAATCGCCCCAATTCGAAAACTCTGTCTCCTGTTGCTGGCAAGCGATAATGCTGTTCCAAACCCAGCGTGGCGGTTCAGCGACCATCAAACAGCGTACGACCTGCCTTCTGACTTCAGCTTGACGAATTCTCAGTATTAGGTCGCAGGCGTCCAGGGTTCCCCGATTGGCCTTCGGGGTCCGATTGCCCACGTTGCGGGTAAGTCATTTCGGTTTTGGAGTATCCGCAATTACGGCAAGTCATCTCAGTAGATGTTCCCCAGTTGCTGCTAACCCTGTTCATTCTCCAGTTTACTTGGTTTGGCCCGCAAACCGGACATGGCGATTGCCCTATTGCGTCACTGATCTTCAAGAAGCCCCCGTTGGCTAAAGCGCATGTTATATCCGCCCCTACGGAGGAAAGAATAGCGGTCGCTAGACAAAACGAACCCTGCTGGCCCAATCTTGGCAAGCCGCCATTGACCTAGACCATGAAGAAGCCGTGCTACGGTTGTTCGAGCCGGACGTTGGACCAGCAGTGCGTGCCCGGAAGCGGCCCCGTTCCTATACCGCACCAAGGGCGGCACTCGTCGGACCATCCTAGACACGCTGCGAGTCCGTGGCTCTGTTGACGAGGGCCTTGGCCTGGGTGGCCGTAATAAAGCCCTGCAACATAGACCCCAGCGATAGGGCGCCGTGCAGGCTGATGATGCGGCGGAACAAATGCTGTCCTGAAACACTAGTCCAAGAGGCGGCGCCTGATTGGTTCATGCCGGGCCCACGACAACAAGCCTTTGGGAAGTCGTCCGCTAGCTAGCTTATACTAAACATGGTCGCCATGGAAAAATCGAGGTCTTCAAAGTGGCGCGTTTCATGGTTCAGGAGTTCGGTCCTGACGCCTCCCAGGCAGTCGCATGTAGACCAGTCTTGGCATTAATTCTAGGAGACATGGAAAACTTTGAAAGTTAGGATCAAGCCGCCGTGTTTGTCTGCGACATCAATAGCCATAACAAAAGCAAGCATAAGCAATGGATCCCGCCAGCAATTCCAAGGTTGCCGACGCAATGGTCGCGTTTCTTGGCTCATCAGCTGTGATCGAAGCCCGTAAGAAGGCAGGGGAGGCTTTGGACGTCGGTGACGTTAACGCGTTTCGGGCATGGCACACGATCTTGAAAACAGTAAGAGCGACAGTTGCGCGGCCGGCGAAGTGACAGGCGATTGCGAACTGGCCCCGGCAGCGTGGACGCTACCGGGACATCTCATTGGTTTGACAGCGGGGTTTGTCCAACACTACTTCGGAGACTGTAAGAAAAACTGGGCTTGTGTTGACTCTAAACCACTTTGGAGTTCCAATTCTCAAAGAGCTGGGGGGCTCTCGGCATCCTCCATGCCGCCAACAGCTCGAAGGCTCGGACGACTTACCCTCGCGCCGGGCCTTTTGCTTTTCGGACAATGGCGGATTTGCATCGTGACAGTGCTGCACGTCCCCCGGCCGCCTCCATTATATGGGGATAGACATCCCCCTGTTTTGAGGACGGCATTATGCGGTTATTCCCGCAAAGTTGGGTCCTTCTTATCTGTCATGAAATACTTTGGACAAATGGGCGAGGCAGGTCAGCTTGGGGAGGCCGCAACGATGACATAGTGGCTATGCCTGCAATTAAGCGCGACGGTTGTCTAAACTTGCACAGCCAAGTCGGCCTGTAATACTTCTATAACCCGATTAGACCACTACCGCGAGGCCGGCGGGGCGCGCGAGTTTGGTCAGGTGAACTTCTGCCTGCACAACGCAACCTCATCCTCATGCAACGCATACCGACTATTCCGCACGGCGGGCCCGCTGGCTGCGCAAGGGGCCCCGTTCCGCCATGCCTTTCTGCCTCGCAAAGTTGGTACGGACGGGGTTCGCACCCCATTTCGCTCACATGGTATCATCTGACTTTCTATCAGAGGCTGACGGGGCTTCACGCCAGATCATCGCCGCAGGCACGGTGGCCTGCGGAAGCCCGTATGGCGGATGTCAGTCGTGCACTGTTCAGCCTGATCGCCGTTGCTCCCGAAGACAAGTATGGCTAGCTTGCGGATTTCTGCCGCTCTGTTGTCCGAAAAGTGAATATCCCCGGTGCTTTTTAATTCCGACATCTTTCTGTTCGGATTCATGCCCTGCGTCCTGCTGGGCTATTTCATGCTCAAACGCTTTTTCGGTCCTCGTTGTGCCCAGATTTGGCTGACGGTGGCGTCCTTTGTGTTCTACGCTTGGTCGGGTCCGCGGTTCTTGCCGCTCCTGATTTTCTCCATTGTATTCAACTATGTTTTGGGTTGGGCCTTGGCATTGCGTTCGGCGAAGGCTGCGCCGCTGCGCGCCTTGCTGGCTTTCGGGGTTACAGTGAATCTGTTGCTGCTAGCCTATTTCAAATATGGCGGCTTCATCACAGAGATCCTCGCCGCGGCTGGATATTCTCTCGATATGACAGGCATAGAATTGCCGGTCGGCATCTCATTTTATACCTTTACCCAGATCGCGTTCCTGGTCGATGCAGCGCGTAACCGAGCACATGAATATGACGCTTCGCGTTATGGATTATTTGTTACATTTTTTCCCCATCTCATCGCCGGCCCCATCATCCATCATAAGGAGATGATGCCGCAGTTCGCATTGGAGCGTATTCGAGCTGTCACGCTTGAACAGTTTCCGTTGGCGCTGACGCTGTTCGTGATTGGGCTAACCAAGAAGGTGGTGCTGGCCGATTCTTTCGCGACTTGTGCATCGTTAACCTTCAACGCCGCTGCTTCCGGAGGGCATCCCGATGCAATTGCGGCTTGGACCGGTGCCTTCTGCTATGCCTTTCAGCTTTACTTCGACTTCTCAGGGTATTCCGACATGGCGCTGGGGCTTGCGCTGATGTTTGGCATTCGGTTGCCCGTAAATTTCCTTTCGCCCTATCGGTCGGAAAGCATCATCGACTTCTGGCGGAGATGGCACATCACCCTGTCGCGTTTCCTGCGCGACTATCTCTATTTCCCCCTAGGCGGCAATCGTCGTGGTCCCGTCCGTCGCTATGCTAATCTGATCATCGTCATGCTACTTGGCGGTTTGTGGCACGGCGCCGGCTGGAATTTTCTTTTGTGGGGCGGGCTGCACGGACTATATCTCGTTGTGAATCATCTATGGGAATTTGCTACCGCCGGGCGTGAGCGCCTTCGGTTGGGGTTTTGGTCCGCCCGGTGCGTCACTTTACTTTGCGTGGTGGTCGCCTGGGTGCTCTTCCGCGCAACCTCGCTGCATGCGGCGGCGGAAGTCTATTCCGGCATGCTCGGTTTGAACGGCGTCCGCGTTCCCGCATTGCTGATGAACGCACTACATCATCCTGACGGCATCCGTGTTCTTGGTCTGCATATAGTGCCTCTGGTCTCGCGGCAGCCGGAACGGGCAATGGCAGTGGCGCTTTGTATCATGGGCCTTGTGCTGACCTGGGCTTTCCCCAACACCATGACAATCACGGCCTTCGCCAAGTCTGAGGCACAAGCGCCGCACTGGTGGCGGCTCCTGACGTGGCGGGCGACGCCGCTTATCGCCGTGCTCACTGGTGTGATGCTATTCTTCAGTTTGCGAAACATCAATGCAGGGGCAGTTAGTGAATTCATTTATTTTCAGTTCTAGCAAATGAGTCCGGCCCGTTACCTTTCGCTACTCGTCCTGACCGTTCTGACACTTGCCGGGTTTTGGAGCGCGTTCGCCTGGACGCAACGCGGCCGCTTCACGCCGTCTAGCTTTGCGCAATGCCATTATATCGAGCGCAAAGTTCAGCTTGGCACCAAGGTGCCGTCTCCCAAGATTGTCGTTGTGGCGGGCTCAGGAGCGACGATGGGCATCAGCGCCGCGAAGCTATCGCAGGCATTCGACGTGTCTGCCTACAACATGGGTCTGCTGGGCTATTACAGCCCGGGACTGCAGTTGTTTGAAGCGCGCAAGATTTTGCACCCGGGCGATGCCGTAATTTTGGCTCACGAGTTCCTCGCTTATTACTACGACACGCCGTCAGATAATATGATCGATGCGGTTTATGCGTGCGCCGGCGATTATCTCGATACACTGCCGATGGTTCAGCGCGTGGCTTACGCATTCTACGTCACGCCTTGGCGCTATATCCAGGTACGCAATTTTGATCCGGCAAAGCTCAACCTGGCGGCCGATAACGTCTCTCGTATCACGAATCTCGGTGATGCGGACGTCGAGCGCTTGCCGCCTCGAAGTGAAAGCGACCTGCAGACCATTCATAATTTCGAGCCATTGCCCATTTCGTTGCGCCCCGACAGCGCCGGCGCCGTCGGCATATCAGATTTCCTATTATGGGCCGCTGCCAATGATATCGCAGTATTTCCCACGTGGCCGAACACGATAGATTTCCCCGCGTATCACAACAATCCGGGTTTGGCGGCTATCGAACGCTTCTATTCTACGCACGGAGTGCCGATGGTTGGACGCCTGTCCGATTCGGTGTTTCCCAGCAGCATGTTCTATGACAGCGACTATCATCTGGGGCGGCAGGGCATAGATATGCGCACCGCCACGTTGATCCAGAATTTGCGGCGTACTTCGCGCTTCAAAGCCTGGCTGCAGCGCGCGGGAGGCGCGCCACCGGCGCGCTGATGCGTGGGTGCCCTTGTCTGCGTTCGGGCGCGGTGGTATCTGGGTCAAGGCGTGCCCAAAGCCCCGGTCAGTTGCACCCGATGGGCGCAATCTCGTCGGCAAGTGGACTTTGCATGACCCAGAATAAACCCGAAAGTGCAGCTGATTTGCGTATGATTATTGACATCGCGTATCTCGCGCGCACGGAGCGACGCTGGTTTTGGGGAACCTTTGCCGCGGTTCTGTTGATTGGCCTCCTTTATCTCAATCTGGCTCCCAAGCAGTTTGAAGCGTCTCTTTTCGTGGCGCCGGCGGATATCGGCGGCAGCCAATCGAGCCGTTTGGGCGCCGCCGCGGGAGTCGCTAGCAGTCTTGGCATTTCCCTGGGTGGTGCGGACAGCACGGTTTCCGCTTACGACCAATTCATCAATACGCTGAGTTCGCCGGATGTCGCCGGTCAGGTGATGAAAGAGCGTGGACTTGCGCAGGCCATCTTTTCCCGAGACTGGGATGTCGCGACAAAGAGCTGGCGGCAGAATCCGTCAGTTTTGAATGCGATGGTTGACGTGGGTCGCACCCTGTTGGGACGGCCGGGATGGACGGCACCCACGCCAGAAAGGCTTGCAGATTACATCTCAAAGAATCTCTCGGCGTCCAAGGTCGGTCTTTCTAACATCTACCGGCTGCAGTACAGACACTCCAATCCCAAATTCGCCCGCTATTTCCTAGATGCCGTATATCGCGCCGCCAACGAACTCATCCGGCAGCAGTATCTCACTCGTATCAACGCCCACATGGCGTTCCTGAGTGACAGGATGAGCCGGGAATCGGTTGCGGAGGTGCGCATGTCGTTGGCGCTGGCAATCGAGGAGGACGCCAAGCAGCTTGCTTCGGCTTCGTCGGGCTTGCCATTCGCGGCCCGCGCGATTTCGGTTGCTTCCGTGGAAGAGCGCCCGGTTTCGCCCTCTGTGTTGCCGACCCTTCTCATGACGATTTTTCTCGGATTGATCGCCGGGTTCGCTGTCAGTTACTTCGCTCGATATCGCCGCAACAAATTCGGGGCTGTACAGCGGTCTAGCTGCCAGGAAATCGCGCCGGCACGGCTAAGTCACTGAATATTGAAGAAAATATAGATTGCTTTTTGCGCTACAGTTTCGGTATATGGTCTTCCTCAAAGCCGGCGAGCGGCCATGCAGCTCTTCCCGCAAATACCGTCAAACAGTCCTATCAGTTGAGGTAATTTAATTGTTATCAGCGTAGGCCGCGCCTGGGCTGCGAGGAGGAAGTTGTGTCTCAGCGGAATATCCCGTTCTTCAATTATCCCGCTCTGTTCATGAATGACGAAGCCGGCTTGACCGACGTCGTCATGGGCGTTCTGAAGCGCGGCGCCTACATCATGCAGAAGGAACTTCGGGAGTTCGAGGAAGCGGTCGCGAAGTTTGCTGGCGTCAAGCACGCCATCGGTGTTGCCGACGGTACAAATGCCATCCTCCTAGGCTTGTGGGCGCTTGGCCTCCCTGCGAGCAGCGAAGTCATTATCGCGTCCCACACCTACGTCGCCACCGCTGGCGCGACACATTTCGCGGGGTTGGTACCGGTGCCTGTCGATTGCGGCCCCGACCACATGATAGATCCCGACGCGATCGAGGCGGCGATTACACCCAAGACCCGGGTCATCATGCCGACCCAGGTCAACGGTCGTACCTGCAATATGGACGCGATCCGTAGCATCGCCGAGAAGCACAATCTGATCATCGCTGAAGATGCCGCCCAAGCGCTGGGATCAAAATATAAGGGCCAATGCGCCGGCACATTTGGAGCGTTTGGCACCATCTCCTTCTATCCGGCCAAGCTGCTGGGTTGCTTCGGCGACGGCGGCGCGGTCTTCACCAATGATGACAAAGTCGCCGAAAGGGTGCGCCTTCTGCGCGACCATGGCCGCAACGATGATGGCGTGTTCGTCACATGGGGCACCAACAGCCGCCTCGACAATTTGCAGGCCGCCGTACTGCATCACCGTCTCAAGACCTACGACCAGGATATCGCGCGCCGCCGCGAGATCGCGTCTCTCTACCAGGAGCAGTTGGGCAGCATATCTCACCTCACACTGCCACCGGCGCCCGGGACTGAGCCGGATCACTTCGACGTGTTCCAGAACTATGAGATCGAGTCCAACCACCGTGACGCTTTGCGTGACTACCTCAAGGCCCATGGCATCGGCACCCTGATCCAATGGTCCGGCCAGCCCATTCACCAGATCGAGGCGTTGGGCCTCAAGCGCGATTGCCCCGCCACGGACAGGTTGTTTACGCGCACCTTCATGCTGCCCATGCACATGGCCTTGAGTGATGAAGATGTTGGCTATATCTGTGACACTATTCGGGCTTTCTACCAGCAAAACAGCTAGAGATTTTCATGTCCGTCACGCGCCTAGGGCCGCTCGCGGACCCCACGCAATTCAACGGCCCGCTGGACCTCAGCGGCTTTGATGCTGCGCTCCTGCGCAAGATGCTCAGGATGATCCTTACCATTCGCTTTGCAGAAGAGGCCATCGCCGAACTCATCGAATCCAGGGAAGCGGTCTGCCCCTGTCATCTCGGTATCGGGCAAGAAGGGGTGGCCGCAGGCGTTTCGTCCGTATTGCGCAATACCGATCGCGCCTATGGCAATCATCGCAGCCATTCGCATTACCTGGCGATGGGGGGCGACCTCTTCAGGATGTTTGCGGAGATACTGGGCCGCCTGCCGGGTGCGTCCAAAGGTATGGGTGGCTCAATGCATCTGCAGGATTCGAGCGTGGGGTTCGAAGGCTCTGTCCCGATCGTCGGCGCCACCATTCCTGTGGCCGTAGGCGCCGCCCTGGCCGCCAAGATGGACGGCAAGGGCAATGTAGGGGTCGCCTATTTCGGCGATGGCGCCTGCGAAGAAGGTGCGCTGCATGAATCGATGAATATGGCAGCAGTTTACCATCTGCCGATGCTGTTCGTCTGCGAAAACAACCTCTATTCCAGCCATCTTGACATCAATCTGCGCCAGCCGGCTGACAGTATGGGACGCTTCGCAATCGCCCATTGCATGCGGCACCTGACGGTGGACGGCAATGACGTCGCCGCCGTTGCGCGTGCCGCGGGCGAACTGGTGACGGCGGCCCGCGCGGGCGAGGGTCCAGGCTTCTTGGAAGCTGTTACGTTCCGCTGGCGCGGGCATGTGGGTCCCAAGGAAGATATCGATGTCGGTGTGCTACGCAAACCGGAAACCCTGGCAGCGTGGAAGAAGCGTGATCCTTTGGCGCGGCTACGCGCCGGCATGGTGACCGCTGTACAGCTCACGGATGACGAATACCGGCAATATGAAATCGAATCCCGGGCGATGGTTGCCGATGCGGTTTCGCGCGCCCGCAATGCGGAGTTTCCGCCGGAGAGTGCGCTGTTGAATCTGGTTTATGCGGAAAGCCGCGCATGAGTACGCGGATTTCGTACGCCCAGGGCATTTTGGACGGCTTTCGTTACCTGTTGTCCAATCACAAGGACGTCTTCGCAATCGGCCAGGGACTGTGTAGTCCTTGGTATGTCGGCGCGTCGATGAAAGACCTGGATAAGGATTTCGGCAAGCACCGCGTGATCGACACACCCGTGTCCGAGCTCGCCACCACCGGAGTTGCCATCGGAGCATCGCTGAACGGCTATCGCCCCATTGTCATCCATCCGCGCATGGATTTCATGATCCTGGCGGCGGACCAGATCGTTAATCAGGCCGCGAAGTGGCGGCACATGCTGGGCGGCAAGTCTCCCTCCGTCGTCATTCGCGCCATCGTCAATCGCGGTGGCGAGCAGGGTGCCCAGCATAGTCAGGCGTTGCATTCCTGGTACGCTCACATCCCAGGCCTGCGCGTGGTGATGCCCGCCACGGCGGGTGACGCCCGCGATCTGCTGATAGCGGCCACACTCTGCAACGATCCCGTGCTCTATATTGACGACCGCTGGTGCTACGAGCAGGCGGAAGAAGTTGCACCCGCCGGCTTTGTGGATATGGCCAAGCAGGGTCCCAAGGTGCTTCGCGATGGGACGGACATCACATTGGTATCGGCCAGCTATTCCACCGTGTTGGCGCGGGAAGCTGCGGATTTGCTGGCGGAAAAAGGCATAAGCGCCGAGGTGGTTGATCTGCGGGTGCTAAACCCGCTGAATCATTCAGTCGCGGCGGCCTCGGTGAAGAAAACAGGCCGCCTGTTGGCGGTGGATGGCGGCTGGGCGACTTGCGGCCTGGCAGGCGAGGTGATCGCGGGCGTGGCCGAGACCCTGCCGCCCACCGCCTTCCGTGCGCGTTCGCGGCGTATTACCCTGCCGGACGCGCCGGCGCCGACCAGCAAGGTGCTGGAAAAAATCTATTACCCGACCGCGCAGCAGGTTGCAGATTTTGCGGAAACAATGGTGAAGGATACGCCATGAAGCGCGTGCTCGACATCCTGCTTTCCTTGATAGGGCTAATCGCTGCCAGCCCGATATTGTTGCCGGTGATGTTTCTGGTGTGGAGGCAGGATGGTCATTCTCCTTTTTATGTCGCGCCGCGAACCGCCAGAAACGACGGCATCTTCCGTATGGTGAAGCTGCGCTCCATGGTCAAAAATGCGGACAAGTCGGGAGTCGATTCCACCGCCTCCGGCGACATGCGCATTACCCCGGTCGGTCAATTCATTCGACGTTACAAATTGGACGAGCTGACGCAGCTCTGGAACGTCCTGAAGGGTGACATGAGCCTGGTAGGCCCGCGGCCAAACGTGAAGCGCGAGACCGACCTCTATACGCGAGAAGAGCGTGGCCTGCTCAGGGTAAAGCCGGGCATCACGGATTTTTCCTCGATCGTCTTTTCGGACGAGGGTGATATTCTGGCGGGAAAGGAAGATCCCGATATCGCCTATAACCAGCTGATTCGCCCTTGGAAGAGCCGGTTGGGCTTGTTCTATATCGCCCATAGCAGCTTGTGGCTCGACGTCCGGCTGATCTGGCTGACGGCGATGGCAATACTCTCCAAGCCAAGGGCGCTCCAGGGCGTGGTGGCGCTTCTGGAGGCACTTGGCGCGCCTGCAGACTTGGTGTCCGTGGCTCGTCGCAATCGTGAGTTGGTGCCTACACCGCCGCCTGGCGCCGCCGGCATTGTGACGTCGCGCGACGGGGCCGTCGCTTCCCAGGGGGTATGATCCGCGTGCTGGTCGCGCGGCTGCGCAGCGACAGTTTTTTCGCGCATTTTTCAGGAACCGTGATGTTCGGCGTGCTTGGCGGCGGCCTGACCATCTTGACGCATATGTTATTGGCAACATATCTGGGCGCGGCCGGATATGGTGCCTATGCCGTTGCACTCTCGATTCTCAACATCCTCGTGCTGTTTGTTCGAATGGGCTTGGATGTCGCCACGGTGCGCTATGTGGCGGTCTATTCCGAACTGAAAGAATGGAATTTATTGGCGGGCTATTTGCGTGCCGCTCGTCTGTTCATCGCCTGCACAGCCGCATTGGCGCTTGGCTTAAGCAGTATCGGGCTTTTGCTGTTTGGCAGCCGTCTCGATCCTGCGCTGCGCTGGGGGCTACTGACAATTCTTCCTGCATTGCCTTTGCTGGCATTGGGCCAGATCAATGATGCGGCTCTGCGTGGCCTGGGCCAAGTGTTGACCGGCCAGATTTCGCAGGTAATCGGGCAGCCTCTGCTGTTGCTCTTGTTATTGGTTCTATGCTGGATATCCGGTATCGATCCGGTGTTGCGCCTCCTGCTGGCCGGAATTTGTCTGATAGCGTCGTTCGCAGGCGCGTTATTGCTGAGCAGTGTGCTGCTGTTGCGCCACCGTCGACCCGGCATTCGCGCGGCCTTGCCGCGCGCCCATATACGCGAATGGCTTTTCAGCACGCCTGCGATGATGATCGTTTCAAGCTTCTCCCAATATCAGAACCAGTTGATTGTTATTTTCCTGGGCTTTTTCCTGAACGTGGAGGCTGCCGGCATTTTCGCGCTCGCAATGCGCATCGCCAACGTTATACAAATCGTGCTTTATGGTGCGAACCTGCCCGCCATGCCGCGGCTGTCGCGTGCTTTCGCTCGCGACGATCGCGAGGAAATGAACTGGATAGCAGGCTTGGCGGCAACGGCGTGCTTCTTTGTTGTGCTGCCGATCACGGGTGGATTTCTGTTGCTGGGCTCATTCCTGCTCGTCTTCCTGGGCCCTACCTATGCCGCTGCGTATGGTCCCTTGGCAATCCTATGCCTGGGCCTCCAGCTACAGTCGGCCTTTTCCCCGGCCGCCGTGGTGATGGGCGTGAGCGGCAATCAGAGCGCGGTTGGCTTGACGTTCATTCTTACAATCTGTCTATGTCTCGGTAGCTTGTTCGTGCTGCGCCATAGCCTGACGTTGACGAATGTGGCGGCATGCGCGGCTATGATGGGCGCGGGCGCCTTTGCAGTCCTTTCGGCTTTGGCCTACGCTCGTCTGGGCATACGCTGCTGGGTGCAGCCATCGCTGTTCCTGAGGCGAGGCCGATTATGATCACGGCAGGCGAGCTAGATCGAATGAGTTGGACCAAGGATAGATATTATCCGCTCTTTCTTGCCGTCTGCCTGATTTCGATGGCTGTCATCGCTCTTACCGACAACATTCTGTTGATGATGGCAGCGCTGGCCGCGCCGGTGGCAGTGGGCTGGAGCGCGGTGAAGGGGGACTTCCTCCACCCCATCATCTGGTTCGGCCTGGCCTACATGCTGTATTCCGATGCAGGGCCGTTGTTGGGCTACATGGGCCTGAATCCAATCATCTGGGGTGGCTATCAGTTCGATCTCAGTGATTATGTTAAGGCGATGCGCGTGGAAGGCCTGGCGGGCATTGCCGCTTTTCTTGCTATCGGCATCAATATCGTTGACGTTCGCCGTCCGCTGCGCGAGGCGAACGAGCACTGGAAAATATCGTCCTTCGCCTGGCCGATGTTTTTGCTTACGCTTGTTGGCTCTCTGGCGCTGGTCCGCTTCATCGCGGCTTCAGGCTTTGCGGACAAGTTCGACCTCATTGCCCGGGGCGGTGTCCTGACCCGGGTATCCTTCCTTTTCATTTTTCTGTCGACCTCGTCGGTCCTACTGATTGTTCGCGAGGCCAGCATCAATCGCCGGCCGTTGATTGCCTGGCTGATCGTGGCGGGGGTCAGCGTTTTTTTCATCCTGGTCGTGCTGACCATGGGGCAGCGAAACTATTTTTTCCGCTGGGTCGTGCTGCTGGCGATGCTGGCGTCTGCCTATGGTTTTCGCTTCCGGCTTTGGATGATGACGGCAGGTACGGCGGTGGGCGGGCTGCTGATGGCTGCCATGAATTACATGAAAATGAGCCTGGTGCGATCAACAGTGGCGCCGGAAGACGCCGCGGTGGTGGGAGGCATGATGCTTAACTTCATGACCCGCATTGGCCTTGTCGGCGTTACCAAATGGACCTGGGCCATGTGGGGCGCGCTGTTCACCTATGTTGCGCTGAGCGCGGAATTCAGTACGCCGGGTACAAACCTTGCCCTTCTGATCGGCCATTGGCCCACGGGAATGCCGCCTTACGGCCCGGAGGTGCTGTGGGACGAACTGCTGACGTCATTCTTGCCTGGCTTCCTGAACGCTGTGCCCGATCGCGCAGTAGCGCAAGTGGTTTTCATCAATATGTTTTTTCCAGGCGCGCTGGAGATGGGAAAGGGTTATGGCTGCGGTATCGTCCCTGAAGGTTACATGATCTGGGGCACGCCGGGCGCCATCCTGCTGCTTGGCCTGGTCGGGCTGATAATCCGCTGGGCCTATCGGCGTGCCGCGACTGGTATTATTTCACTTCTGTTCTACATAAACGTGGCGCCAATCGTGGCCTTTGCGTTGCGCGCCGACATGACCAGCCTGTTTTCGCAATCCTGGAAGCATGCCTGGCTCCCGCTTCTGGTAATCTATTTCGCAAACCGGTTACGCATACAGTATCGTGTGCTGAAGGCGGAACGCGCTGGCTCGATGCTGCAACCGGCCGAGTAGGCGCGGCTATTTCAGTGCAAGCACGATTTCTTCCAGCCCGCGAATGTTGCGGACAATGTCGAACTCCGCAAGCGCTCTGCGCCGACCGCCTTCACCCAGAATCTTGCGCAGAGCATGGTCGTTCGCCAGTTTTTCCATGGCATCTACCAGCGCTTGCGGCTGGTCGGCGGGAATGATAATCCCTTCCTGATCGCTGACGGCATCGCGCACACTGCCGACGTCGGTCACGATCACCGCTTTTCCCAGCGCCATCCCTTCCAGGATAGTCTTGGGAACGCCCTCATCGCGTGAAGGCAGGACAGTGATATCCATCACCGACATGATCGCCACGGCATCGCGCCGATACCCCATGAAGAACACATCGCGCACGCCCAGCTCCTCCACTAATGCGCGGCAATGGTTGTAATAGGGTAGGAATTCGTCCGTGACATAGTCGCCGATGATGAAGAGGCGGCAGGCGACACCGCGCCGTTGCAACTCGGAAACGGCGCGGATGAGCCGATCTTGACCGCGCCGCTCGGAAATCTGACCGGCGGTTGCAAAGTTCGCGGCATCGCGCCCAGCACCGATCTCGGTGCGCAGCGCTTCCTGCGCCACTCGATCGGCAAGAACTGCGTCGACCTCCCTCAGATCGATGCCGTTGGGAAGGATCTGAACCTTGTGGGCAATCTTTGCCATCAGTTCTGGATAGGTGCGGTCACGGATTCGGGTGCCGTGGAACAGCACACGGTCGGCGAGCTTGAGCGCGATCCGGTCGGGCAGGGGCGTTTCGAGGTGCCCTTTGACGTAGAAGACCAGCGGTAGCCTCAAAAGCTTTGCCGGCGGCCCCGCCATCAACACGCCGCGGGTGCTGTTGCATTCCACCACGGTGATACGGTTGCGCCAAAGCCAAAAAAATACCGATGGCCAATAGGCTAGCAGAGCCAGCGCGATCTTCAACCTGCCGGCAAGGCCCGTTTCTGAAATGTCGCTGCCGAATTTTTTCAGTATGCCAGGTGCGGGCAGCACGGCAACCCGGATGCCGAGCGCTACCAATCCATCCCCATATGCGGTCTGGCGCGGCGTCAGCAATATGGGTTCGGCCACGGCGCGGTTGAACAGCTTCAGCATCGCTTCCACATGCCGTTGGTTGCCGCTCATAACATCAAAAATGTGCGGTTCGAAAATGGCTATTCGCCGCTTGGCCGCAGATGGAGTTTCGACTGAGGTCACGGCGGGCTTTCAGACGCCATGATATTTGCGGTACCAGTCCACAAAGCGAGGCAGGCCAACCTCGATGGAGGTGGTGGGTTTAAAGCCCAAATCTCGTTGGATGTCGCTGATGTCGGCGAAAGTGGATGGCACATCGCCGTCCTGCATCGGCAGCAGCTCACGCCGGGCGGGAATGCCCAGCGCCTTTTCCAGCGTAGCGATCATGCCTAGAAGCGGCTCTGGCGTGTTGTTGCCGATGTTGTAAATACGATGGGGGCCGCGGGATCTACCGGGCTTGACGGCCCCGTCGTCCGTTGCCGGGTGGTCGATACAGGACATAACGCCGGAAATGATGTCGTCGATATAGGTAAAATCGCGCTGCATGTCGCCGTGATTAAAAACCTTGATCGGCTCGCCGGCAAGGATCGCCTTTGTAAAACTCCAATACGCCATGTCCGGCCGGCCCCAGGGGCCATAGACGGTGAAGAAGCGCAGGCCAGTCTGCGGAAGGCGATAGAGATGGCTGTAGGCCTCGCTCATCAGTTCGTCCGCCTTCTTAGTGGCGGCATAGAGCGAAACGGGATGGTCAACCCGGTCGTCCACCGAGAAAGGCCGCTTTTTGTTAGCGCCGTAGACCGAAGAAGAAGATGCGTAGACCATCTGGCGGCAATTGTCGTTATACCGGCAGTATTCGAGCATGTTGAGATGGCCGACTAGGTTGGACTGAGTATAGGCGAAGGGATTGGTGAGGGAATAGCGCACACCGGCCTGTGCCCCCAGATGCACGACATGTTCAATTCGCAGCGGCGACAGCGAGGCCCGCAACTGGACCATTTCAGCGAAATCGAGCTGGATGAACTTGAAGCCTTTGGGATGGTTGCGCCCGATGTCTTCCAGCCGGTCCTTCTTCAGCTGCACGGGATAATAGTCGTTGAGGTTGTCGATGCCGACGACCTCTTCGCCTCGCGCGAGAAGGCGCTTGGCCAGGGCCGATCCGATAAAGCCAGCCGCGCCTGTAATCAGATAGGTCACAAACATTCCCTGCTGGCGAGGCGCCATTTGCGGTTGGTCCGGCGCCCGTTGGATGGATGTCGGTCGTCTGCGGACCAGCGGCGTCAGGTTGGCTCCAGATCGCGGAACTAGCACCACGCGGTTGCTAATGTCAAAGCCGATCATGCCTGGAATTTCTGCCTCAAAGCTATGTATACCGGCAGTCCGTCATAGCCCCCCCCGGATGAACTGCGACGTGCTATTTCATGTTTATCTGGGGTGATTGTGAACGCGCCAGGCTGCGTCCGATCGGGCGTAAGAGTTTGTTTGGGGTTGCAAAATCCGCGTCCACTTTTAGGCTAGGGCGCAGGCGCCTCCACTCCAATTGCCACTGCCGAAGCATGCCGGAATACCGTTCCAGGGTGGGTACGCCGCGAAATTTTCGGCCTTGGCGGCCTGTGGTCGCCTGCCGCGTCAGCAGTTGATGCGCCCAACAAATCATGCGGCTGCTGGTGGCTGGCGGGCCTGGACCGCTATAGGGCCGCTGCTTCAGGAGCCGACCTTCCTTGCCGCAAACAATACTGGAATACTAAGGTAAAGTGGAACAGGGGGGGCGTCGGCGCACCGCTTGCCGCTGGAGTTGTTTTCCGTGTATTAGGGCTCAAAATCCCAGCCGATTCAGCCCCATCCGGCCCTGCCGGCAAGACAGGAACATGACCTCTCACTTCGTCAACTTGACCGAATTACCGGGCCAGGATGTTTCCGAAGAACAGCTTGAGCGTCTGACGTCCCGCTATGTTTGGGCGCTGGGCTATTGCCGCAGCAAGGACGTGGTCGAGCTAGCCTGCGGCGGCGGCCAGGGGTTGAAGCTATTGAAGCGCGAAGCGCGCTCACTGATGGCAGGCGACATTTCCGACGAAGTTCTGGTTCGCACCCGCGCAGTCAATCCTGGCCTGGATATCCGCACCTTCGATGCCGAGAATGTCCCCGTTGCCGACGCCTCGCTGGACGTGGTGATCCTCTTCGAAGCCCTTTACTATCTTCCGCATCCGAACAAGTTTTTTGCCGAGGCATACCGTGTACTGCGGCCCGGCGGTTATCTTCTGATCGCCACTGCGAACAAGGATCTGTTCGATTTCAATCCCAGTCCCTTCAGCCACCGCTATCTCGGCGTTGTCGAGCTGGGAAACGAACTGGGCGCCGTTGGATTCCAAAGCAGCTTCTTCGGCGGTGTGCGCACCGACCGTATCTCGCTGCGCCAGCGCATCTTTCGTCCCATCAAGTATGTGGTGGTGAATCTGGGGCTGATGCCCAAGACTATGGGCGGCAAGGCCTGGCTGAAGCGCTTAGTGTTCGGCCGGATGGTTCCGTTGCCCGCTTCGGTGGACGAGAATACCGCTACCATCGAGATGCCTGAGCCCGTGTCGGCGGGGGCGCCGGACGTGGTGCACAAGGTTGTCTTCTGCGCAGCCCGCAAGCAGTAGCAAGATGTTCGCGCATTGCGCGAGTTGGAGAGAATGACAATGGCGCAATCTGACGCGGACAATGGCGGCGCGGCGAACCTCGACCCGGGCATCGTCCACGGCTTTGGCGAGCAATGGAGCAAATACGACCAGGCCGCGATGCCCAAGGAAGACGTTCAGCGCGAGTTCGACGGCTATTTCGACATCTTCCCCTGGGAGTTGGTCAGCAAGAACGCCACGGGCTTCGACATGGGTTGCGGCACCGGCCGTTGGGCCAAGCTGGTGGCGCCGCGCGTCGGCCACCTCAACTGCATCGAGCCCAGCCGCGCCGTCGAAACCGCGCGCAAGAAGCTGGCCGATGCTGGCATTACCAATGCCAGTTTCTTCGAGGCCGGAGTCGGCAATCCGCCGCTGCCAGAGAAGAGCCAGGATTTCGGCTATGTGCTGGGTGTGCTGCACTATGTACCCGATCCGGTGGCGGGCTTGAATGCCTGCGTCAAGCTGCTGAAGCCAGGCGCGCCGTTGCTGGTCTATGTCTATTACCGCTTCGACAACCGCCCGCTGTGGTTCCGCGCCATCTGGAAGGCGTCCGACATGGTGCGCCGTATCGTTTCGGCGCTGCCCTTCGCCCTGCGCAACGTCGTCACAAACTTGATCGCATTGCTGGCCTATTGGCCGCTGTCGCGCCTGTCGCTGGTGCTGGAGAAGCTGGGCGTCAATGTGGACGGTATTCCGTTGTCGGAGAACCGGCACGAGACCTTCTACTACATGAAGACCCTGTCGCTAGACCGCTTCGGAAGCCGCATCGAGCACCGCTTCACCCGCAAGGAGCTCACGAAAATGCTAATCGACGCTGGTTGCGAGAACATCCGCTTCTCTGACAAGGTCTATTGGGCCGCCAGCGCGACGCGGCGGCGCGACCCTTGATGAGCTTGGCCGGCCGCAAGATCGGATTGATGCTAAACGACGACTTTTCGATGCTCAATTTTCGAGGTGGGCTGATACGTCAGCTCGTCGCTCGCGGCGCCGACGTCACTCTGTTCGTGCCACCTGGAAAATTCACAGGCGCGCTGGAGAAGCTGGGCGCGCGCGTGATTACCATACCGATGTATCGTTTTATGTCTCCGATCCGCGACCTGGGATTGATCTGGCGCCTGTATCGTGTGCTCAAGAGGGAACATGTCGACATCCTGCACACCATGACCATTAAGCCGAATATCTATGGCGCGATCGCGGCCAAGGTGGCCGGCATACCCAAGGTGGTTGGATTGGTGTCAGGCGCCGGCACGGTATTCGCCAGGCGGCGCGGATTGAAAGATCACATCATCGGCGCGATTACCGCTCTTCTCTATAAGACAGGCTTTAAGCTTCACAACAGCGTCTGGTTTCAGAATCCGGACGATGCGGACGAATTCGTGCAGTCGAACCTGTTGCCGCGGGAGAAGGTGGTGGTGATCCGCAGTGGCGGCATCAACACTGACGATTACGCGCCAGGCGCAGTCGATCCCTCCGCTATCGCCAGGCTGCGCCTCGAGCTTGGAATTGGGCCCGATGAGAGATGCGTAGTGATGATTGCGCGCATGATTTGGAGCAAGGGCGTTCGTGAGTTCGTTGAGGCCGCTCGGCAGCTTCAGGATATTGAGGGCTGGCGGTTTGTGGCACTGGTGCCATGGGACGTGGATAGCCCCGAAGGTATTCCCGAGAGCTTTGTGACTGAAAATCAGCAGAAAAACACGATCCTGGTGAACGAATTTCGTACCGACGCGCGCATTTTTGCAGGCATGGCGGAGGTCGGATGCCTACCCTCCTACTATAGAGAGGGTGTGCCCCGTTCAATGCTGGAATTCTTGGCCTTCGGAATTCCCCTGGTGACGACCGACTGGATCGGTTGCAGGGAGGTCGTCATTGACGGCCGGAACGGCTTTTTGGTACCCATTCAGGACTCGGCTGAATTGGCCAAACGGTTCCGCCAGCTCTTGTTAGACGAGGAATTACGGGCGCGAATGGGCGTGGCTAGCCGGGCTCTCGCCGTTGCCGAATTCAGCGAATCCGTAGTAGCGGAACGTATCATAGCCGATGTTTATGGAATTAAATCGACTGGAGATTGCCATGCTGGAGCTTGAAGAGCGCAAGATCAAGGAACGCGATTTCCACAACACTCACCGTCTCGTCACCGAAGACGCGGGTGTTGCTGAGACGCGTTGGTCGCCAGAGCTCGAAGGCACAATCCAGAAAAATCCGGCCTGGGCGAATATGAAGTATTACGCGATTGAGCGTCTCAGCCGTAACTTCATTCTCGATTGGTACAGTAAGAATGTAAAGGGCAAGGTCGTCCTCGATTATTGCTGCGGCAACGGCGAAGACGGCATGCTTATCGCCAAGGCCGGCGCCCAGAAAGTTATCGGGATCGATATTTCGGATGTCTCCATCGAAAACAGCCACAATCTTGCGGTCGCCAATGGAGTGGGCGATATTGTTGAACACCGGGTGGCTGACGCGGAAAATACCGGCTTTCCTGACAACACGTTCGACATCATCACGGAATATGGCTGTTTGCACCATCTTGATCTGAGCCGTGCGATTCCGGAACTGGCGCGCGTCCTGAAGCCGGATGGCAAGCTGATCGGAGACGAAGCTCTGGCGCACAACATCATCATCCACACCTACCGCAAGTTGACACCGCATCTGCGCACCGAGTGGGAAGTGGACCACATCCTTCGCCGAAAGGATTTCAAGCTTATGGAAAATTATTTCGGCAAGGTCGATCTACGATTCTACTACCTTTTTTCAATCCTGGCGGTTCCGTTCCGGAATACATTCTTCTTCAAGCCCCTCCTTTGGGTATTGGAATTGTTGGATTCGATCGTGCTAAAGATTCCGGGAATTCGCTGGCAGGCGTGGCAAGTCGTGCTTATCTTGTCCGAGCCGAAGAAGGATAAGTTGGTGAAAGCCTGACGAAGGAAATGGCAGGCGACTTTCACGAGCGCCTGGCTGCAGAAGGTCGGCCTAGCCGATCTGAATGCGCCGCCTGTGGGTTGGCGATCGCACCCCTGCTTATATTGCTGGGGTTTGCATTGCGCGGACTGGTGTCTTGTTTCGCCATTCTTGCGTTTACGGCAGTTGCTGTCGTGGCTTTGAGCTTTCTCAAGCCATCGCTACCGCACCCGGCGCCGATCGCCTGGCTGCCGGGCGGATGCGCGATACTGGAATTCATGGCCTTAGGCGCGCCTACCGTCACCACCGAACGGATCGGTCGCCGCGAGACGGTGATGGAAGGCTGCAACGGCTTCCTGGCGCCGATTCGCCACAACCAGTGCATGACCGCCCGTCTGCGCGATTTGGTGCTGGACAAGGCGCTTCGCTGCCGCATGGGCGCGGAAAGCTGCCGCATGGCGACCGACGTATTCGGCGAAGGTGTTGTCGCCCATCGCATCTTCAGCGATCTCTATGAACTCGCGGATGAGGCGCAGACCGGATGAGCGGCGATTTCCATGAACGCCTGACGGAGGCTGCGCGGCCACTGCCTTCGGATCGTTCCTGTGGGTTTGCCGTCGCCGCGCTTTGCCTGATCCTGGCCTGGACCTTCCGCCGCACGACGATCGTACCGGAAATCCTGGCTTCGGAGGCGCTGCTGCTGGCGGCTTTGAGTATCGTCCATCCGTCCTGGCTGCACCCGCTGGCCGTCCTATGGCTGGGATTTGGCAGGCTGCTTCACCGTGTCGTCAGTCCTATCCTGATGGGCGTGCTTTATTTCGGCATCGTTACGCCCTTCGGTCTTGCGATGCGCCTATGGTACGATCCCTTGCGGCGCAAACAGTCGGCGGCGGGCGACAGCTACTGGATCGACGTTGAGGCGCGGGACACGTCATCGTCCATGCGAAACCAGTTCTAAGGCGGGACGATGTCGATTCTTTCCGAGTTTTGGCGTTTTCTGGTGGCACGCAGGAAAGTATGGCTGCTGCCGGTGCTGTTGGCGCTGGCGCTGGTCGCGGGCCTGCTGGTCTTCGCCCAGTCATCGGCGCTGGGCCCGCTGATCTACGCTGTCTTCTGACCCATGCGCATTCTGGGCCTTTCAGCGTTCTACCATGACAGTGCCGCGGCACTGAGCGTGGATGGTCGGATCGTTGCCGCCGCCCAGGAAGAACGCTTCACCCGCATCAAGCATGACGAGGCTTTTCCGCGCCATGCCATCGCCTATTGCCTGCGCGATGGCAGGGTCAACCTGAACGATGTGGATTACGTCGTCTTTTTCGAGAAACCCTTCATCAAGTTCGAACGGCTGCTCGAAACCCAACTGGGTTCTGCGCCCTATGGATTCGCGTCCTTTCGGAAGGCGATTCCGCTCTGGTTGCGCAGCAAGCTGTTTCAGAAAGACATATTGATACGCGAATTGCAGGCTATCGCGCCCGGCGCGCTGGTGGCCAATCGCCTGCTTTTTGCCGAACATCATGAAAGTCATGCCGCCGCCGCATTTTATCCGTCACCGTTCGAGGAAGCCGTTATCCTGACCGTGGATGGGGTGGGGGAGTGGGCGACTGCCTCGCTGGCCGTCGGGAGGGGAAACCGCATCGAGATGAAGCGCGAGATCCGCTGGCCCCACTCGCTGGGCTTGTTCTATTCCGCTTTCACGGCTTATTGCGGCTTCCGCGTCAATTCCGGCGAATACAAGCTGATGGGCCTGGCACCCTATGGCGTGCCGCGCTACGCCGATTTGATCCGCGGACACATCATCGATGTGAAACCGGACGGCAGCTTTCATCTCGATCTTTCCTATTTCAATTATGTCGCTGGTCTTACCATGACAACCCGCAAGTTCCACGACCTGTTCGGTGGTCCGCCGCGCCAGCCGGAGTCCCCGCTCAGCCAGCGTGAAATGGACCTCGCCGCTTCGGTGCAACTGGTGACGGAAGAGGTGCTGCTGCGCATGGCGCGAGACGCGGCATCCCGCTTCGGTATTGCCAATATTTGCCTGGGCGGCGGCGTGGCGCTGAACTGCGTCGCCAATGGTAAGATCCTGCGTGATGGGGCTTTCCGCGATCTCTGGATTCAGCCGGCGCCGGGCGATGCCGGCAGTGCCATCGGCGCGGCGCTTATCGCCTATCATCGCCATGCGAAACAGCCGCGCACACCCGTTTGTGGCGACAGCATGAATGGCAGTTATCTGGGTCCCGCTTACAGCCATGAAGAAATCGTTACGGCGCTCGACAAAGCGAAGGCGCGTTACACGCTGATCGATGACGAAGCGTCGTTATTGGCCGAGACTGTCTTCGCCCTCGAGGCTGGCCACGCGGTAGGATGGTTTCAGGGCCGAATGGAGTTCGGTCCGCGAGCCTTGGGCGCGCGCTCAATACTGGGCGATCCACGCAATCCCCGGATGCAGGCACAGCTAAATCTTAAGATCAAATATCGCGAAAGCTTCCGTCCATTCGCCCCATCGGTTCTGGCGGAAGATGCAGCGCGCTATTTCGACCTTGATCAGGAAAGTCCGTACATGCTCCTGGTGGCGCCGGTACGTGAAGAACGCCGCCGCGCTCCGACTTCAGCCGAAGCAGGCCTGAAAGGTATTCGACGGTTGGCGGCGCTGCGCTCGGACATTCCTGCCGTCACGCATGTCGATTATTCGGCGCGGGTACAGACCGTTGGGCCGCAGCACAATGCGCGCTACCATGCGCTGCTTCGCGCCTTCCGTGACAGAACCGGCTGTTCGGTCCTGGTCAATACCAGCTTCAACATTCGCGGCGAGCCCATTGTCTGCAGCCCTGCCGATGCCTTCCGCTGCTTCATGAATTGCGAGATGGAGACGCTTGTGATTGGCAATGCCATCTTGCGCAAGGCGGACCAAGATCCCGCGTTGAAAGGCGACATGCGCAGCCTATACAATCTGGATTGAGCTTTTTTGGGGGGGGCGGTGGAAAAGGCGAAGTCACGCGGCGCGCAGAAGACGGGGGAATTGAAGCGGTTGACGGCGAGCTTCATCATCTTCGTAGCTGTGCTCAAGCTGGCCGATATGGCGATAGGGCACTTCAGGCCTCCGCAGCAGGAAATCCCTTACCGCGCAATCGTCCTGCGCGAGCACCCGCCCAACCTTACGCTGCACATCGTCCGGGACGAGGCTTATGCCAGGACCAAGGATGGTTTTAAGCCGCGCACGATAACACTGCGGACAGACGAAGACGGATTCATAATCGGACCGAAGCAAAATAGGGGAGAAGTGGGAATCGCATTTGTAGGCGGATCCACCACGGAATGCGCCGATGTGGGTGAGGACCAGCGCTTTCCCTATCTGGTATCCCAGCAGTTGGTCTGGCGCGCCAATGGTGCGCTGGTGAGGACCCTCAATTCTGGCGTCTCTGCCAGCCATACACTGCACGGGACGTTCCTGATATTGGCAAAGATTCTCAGATATCGGCCGCATGCGGTGGTGCTGATGGAAGATATTAATGATCTCGCGCTGCTATCCAATACCGGCAGCTATTGGCGCGCGCCCCCATCCCGCCAAATTATCTCGGAGGATCGAGATCTGGCGAGCCCGAGGCCGCTGCACGCGCTTTTGGTCGCCGTGAAGAATTTGGCTTTTCCGAATCTGTGGCAGCTCGCGCACCCGCCGGGAACGGGCGGCGGCGGCGATGAATTCATCGGCTATCGAGGTGTTTCGCCATCCAAAATACAGATACTCGACGACTACCGCTCGGCAGTCGAGGCGGAGGTGGCGCTGGCGCGGGCCTGGCACGTGGAGCCGGTGCTGATGACCCAATTTAACCGCATGGAAGTAGGCGACCGTTTCATTCGCGCTCTATATGAGCGCGGCAATGGTCTCCATCGGTCAGGCTTTTCCTGGCCTGACTATGTCGCCCTCTACAAAGACATGAACAACATCGTGCGCGATGTGGCTGCGCGGCAGGACGTTCTGCTGATCGATCTTGATCGCACCCTACCAAAAACGCGCGATTACATTGTCGATCCTGTGCATGTGACTGATCGCGGTTCCCAGCTTGTCGCTACTCGCGTCACCGAAGCCATCTCCGGGCGATTTCCGGAATTCGGGCAGGCGGCGCACGTCAAGTGAAGGTGTTAATACAGTAAACATAGATAGCCTGTTTTTTGGGCGGTCGATACAAGGACCGTTACCGACAATTTATCAAAATTGTGCCCGTCGCGCTGTCGCTGTAAGTTGATCCCAAGGAAGGGCGGCATAGGCGTGATGCCTATATAACTCTTTGAACTAATAAGAGAATATAGACAATGGTTGCGGCATGGATTTGGCGTGTTTCGCGCCTTTACTTGGACGTGCTCGGGTGCGCCTTTGCATATGCTATCGCGGTAGCCATTTCCGTACGGTGGGTTGATAGCAGCGCTATGTTGTCGATTCGCAGCGGTCGGCCGCTGCATATCGTCTTGTACTGCTTGTTGGCGATGTTCGTCTTCTGGAGGTTCCGCACCTACCGCACGATCTGGCGGTATACGAACTTCGAAGACTTTTTGCGCCTGATTGGGACGATCACTATTACATGCGCGGGATTTTGGCTCCTGGAAGCATTGCTCATTCAATCCGACTGGGGAAACAAGGATGGGTTACGGTCACTTATCTTACTATGGGGCAGTACATCGGTACTGTTACTGACACCGCGGTTGGTCGCGCGAGCCGTATTTGAAAGTCGAACCGTCGGGATCAACCGGTCGCGCCTTTCGTTTGGGAATGCCAAGCCGATTTTGCTGGTGGGAGATACAGACAAAATTGACGCTTTTATCAGGGAGTCTTTGAGAAAGTCGAAATCTCACAACGAGATTGTCGGCGTGTTTTCTGATGATCCCTACCTGCACGGCAGATATCTTCACGGTGTTGAGGTTGTTGGGCGAATTGACGACATGGCGGCGGCGCTTTCGAAGTTGAAAGCGCGAGGCATTTTCCCGGAAATGCTTGTTCTGGCTCGCGATCATCCCACCCGTCAGGAATTTGAACGACTGGTGGATATTGCGTCGGGCTTCAATCTGACCGTAGGGCAATTGCCGGCGTTTGGGGCAGTGCAGGATGGCCATCCTGTGCGCCCAATTGCAATTTCCGATCTGCTTGGACGGCCGGAGATTGCGCTTTCCGACAATCTGGCCGTTAACGCAATGGTAACCGGCAAAAGAATCCTGATCACCGGCGCCGGCGGCAGCATCGGCAGTGAATTGGCCCGTCAGCTGGCTGGCTTGAAACCCAGCAAGATGCTTCTGACCGATGCCAATGAATTCAATCTCTATTCCATTGAAATGGAGTGTAGCCAGAATTTTCCGAGATTGACTTACGAAACAGCGTTGATGGATGTGCGTGATACCGCTTTGGTATTGGAGCAGGTACGCCGCTTCCAACCTGACGTCGTATTTCACGCCGCGGCGCTGAAACATGTTCCCTTGCTGGAAAGCCAGCCGCTGGAAGCCGTTAAAACCAATATTCTGGGCACATTGAATGTTGCCGACGCTTGTGCGGCGTGTAGCGTGCCATTGATGTGTACAATATCCACTGACAAGGCCGTTAATCCGAGCAGCATCATGGGTGCCACTAAGCGCATGGCGGAATCTCTCTGCCAGGCGATCGATCAGAGCTCTAATCCTCCTTCCGTTACGCGCTATGTCACGGTCCGTTTCGGTAACGTGCTCGGTTCCGCTGGTTCAGTCGTTCCCTTATTCCAGCGATTGATTAACCAAGGCGGCCCTGTGACGGTTACCCACCCGGATATTACCCGCTATTTCATGACGATTCCGGAAGCTGTCAGCCTGGTTTTGCAGGCTAGCGCCCGCGGCGTAGGAAGCGATGACATACGTGGGTGCATCTATGTTTTAGATATGGGCGAACCGATAAAAATCCTGGATCTCGCTCGTCAGATGATTCGCCTTTCGGGTCAGCGACCCGACATAGACATTAAAATTAAAATAATCGGGTTACGGCCAGGCGAAAAGCTTTACGAAGAAGTCGTGCATGCGGATGAAGATCTCACCCCTACGTCGACCAAATCAATATTCAAAGTATCTCCTCGTACTGCCGACCTTCAAATTCTGCGGCAGCAAGTTCTGGAGATGCGCGGGGCTTGTGCCTCATTGGATTCCCAGCGGATTTTAAGATTGCTTGAAATCTCCGTGCCTGAATTTGGCCGGGCTGTCGCGAGGCAGAATGAAACCGATGGCCACAGACATACATGCTGATGACTTGACGTATCCGAACTGGCAGTCGTCGAACATGTGCGCCTATCTCGGGGCCAAGGAGCTGGAGACTTGTGGGTGCTCCACCGTCGTCTTGGTCCCTTAAGGATTGCTTCCAAGTGTGTAGAAAAATCCGACGATGTACCTGGCCGGTGGCGGCGTTGGCAAGGCTCAGGCGATTGGGGTGCGGCATTTTTTTTGGTGCCATGATGGCTATGATGGGAATGCCTGCTCACGCAGGTGCATGGGCAGAAGTCGGTAACGAACAGCTGCGCTCCAACATCGGCGTTCTTTCGGCTGCCGGCGTTGTTGATTCTGTTGTCACGCAATGGCCGCTCCCCTGGGGCATTGGAATATCCGCACCCAAGCTCCCCTCCGGCTCCTATGATTATATTGGCGTGGCAGCGTCCAACGTCATCAAAAACCGAGACCTCGAGACCACTACAGGGCAGCTGCGCGCCAGGCTATCCATAGATTTGGCAACGGAGCCCGGGCTTGTGCGCGGTTTCGACGCTCTTGGCCGTCAGAAGGCGCAGGAAACAATTTCACTCGAATACCTGACTGATACGACGGGAATTCATTTAAATGTCGGAGCGCGTTCGGGGAATGGCAGCGACCGACGAATTCTTACATTGGAGGGAACATACGTTACCCAGCGAATTGATGATTTCGCAGTTTATGCTGGTTATGTCGATCATTGGTGGGGGCCTGGATGGTTCGCCGCACTTGGATTATCGAATAACGCGACACCGATGCCGCAAATTGGAATTACGCGCTTGTCTTCCGCTCCATTGGAAATTCCCATTTTAAAATGGCTGGGGCCGTGGCGTGCGGAATTTCTGTTAGGTGTTCTCGATGGCCCGCGCGTGGCGCGAGACACGGCATATATCGCCACCCGCTTTTCATTCAATCCAATCGCGCATCTGGAAATTGGCCTGTCTCGAACGACCGAGATGTGCGGCAGTGGACATCGTTGCTCTCCGTCTGACTACTTTTCGTTTAGCAACGACGCGGTCAGAACGAATCAAACCAATGACGAGGGAGTATTTGACGTTCGATATAGTCGTTCCTTTTTTCGTTGGTCATACGAACTTTATGGCCAGGTCATGAATGAAGACACCGGCCCCTTTTTGCATACGGGCACGAGCCATCTGATAGGTGCGAGCGTTTGGCTGCCATTCCGTGCCGGGTTGGGCCGTTTTACGACGGAGTATACGGACAGTATCGCAACCGTTAACCTGTTTGGCGGCGGTGTATTCAATGGCGTAGCCTATAATAACTCGGCTTATCTTGACGGAATGCGCTATCGCGGCCGGACGTTGGGTTTTAGTTTGGATAGTGATTCAAGGCTATTCTCACTTGAAGCGAGTTTTTCGGATCGGAGCGATCGCAGCATTTCGTTGACCTATCATAACGCTAGAATTAATTCGGCGGAAAACCTCCAAGGAAATGTCGTGAGCCCTGTGCCAGCGACAATTAATCTGGTGGAGGCGCGGACTCGATTGCCGATCTCTATCGGTGGGGAGGCCGCGCATCTGGATATAAGAGGGCGTGTTCAAGATAAAAAGTTGTCCCCGGATAGTGGCGCGTTGCCTTCAGTTGAGGTCGCTTTGAGTGCGCAACTATGACCATTCAGCGTCGAAATGGGCCGCCCCAATAACAATTTTTTCAATCCGCGACTATTGTGCTTGTCGGAGCCTTCAGGGCGGGGACATTATTTTAATGCTGCGGATCGATATCCACGGTCCGACAATTCCTTCAGCACCCGTTCAGCAATGATTTGATTACCCCGGGCGTTAGGATGCCGCCGATCATGATAGAGGTCGACCCCGTCATACTTTAGCAGTTCAGAGATGTCGACACAGTAGTCCAGTTGGTGACACAGCGGCCGAATTTCATCGTAGGTTTTGTTGATGGCCACAGAGTAGTCCTGCGCGATCTGGTCGTGAATCTTCTTGTCGTTGACGGACATGCCTTCGACCTTTTCCGACTTCAGTCCCATCGTCGGTTGAACAAAAACTAGATATTTGGCGCCAATCGCCTGTGAGATGGAGTGCATCATGGAAACATTGAATTTCCAGAGTTCGCCCTTGGTCTTGAATTTAGCGCGGGGCAGCGTTTTTTCGAAACGTGGATCTAATCGAAAAGGTTTGACGGCCTCGATACGAGGTGTCCCCATCAACGATCGCGTGATGCGGTCGATCAACAGATGGGCCAGCAATTGCGAATTCGGCAGGAAAGTGCCTGAGGCGGTTCGCTCGCCGTTGATGAGTTGAAGCTGACGCTCGTTGTAATAAGGGATTGATAGTTCCATCTGCCCGTCATAACCGTCAACGTCGTTTATCCCGTTTAGCGATATGACGATCTCAGGACGGGGATTGAGCAGTAGGACGTCTCTTTCTAACTTCCGCAATTCCCTGGATGATGAGAAGCCTCCGGTGCCGCCGTTAAGAACCAACAACCCGCGGTTGCCTGCCTCCTCATTTCCGAGCCGGCTCATCCAATACGGCCACGTATAGCCGTCCGCAAGGCGGAGCAGGCCATCTGTTGTTGATCCGCCTAGAGTGACAATGGCCACCGGATGAGGCTTGGTCGCGTGGGTGTATCTGACAAAGCCTTTCTCATAAACGCTGTCGCGCACCGAGCAGCCCGCGGACGCGTCGTGTATATCACCGAGCTGGAGGTCCAGTATCCATTGTTCGCATGGATCAGCGGATACCTTCGGCAAGGCATAGAAGGGGGTAGCGCTGTAATGCAATCGGTAGCCAATAAGCGCCCAGGCGAAAAGTTCGAACGCAATTAAGATCACCGCAACCGAAAATCCGATTGCGATCGTCGCCTTCTTGGATTCCGCCAGATCTGAAAATGCCATGTTGGACCGTTTACCAAGCAGGGGAAAAATGCTTCATAATGCTTATCGGATATTTCTAATTCTAGGTCTTACTATACTGAAGAGGTGCATCTCTTGGGGGACTTTGCCAAAGAATTCTTCGCCTATCTTAGGGCAAAGAAAAAAATGTGGCTGTTACCCGTCATCCTCGCCCTGTTGTTGATCGGCGGTCTGCTTGTGCTTGCCCAAGGTTCCGCCATCGCACCGTTCATCTATACTATTTTCTAATGCGATGAATCTTGGTCTTGAGCGGTGCGAATTCGGCGGATCTCTGTGATTTGCCATGACAGCGCTGCAGGGCTCGCGATAGATGGAGAAATTATTGCTGCCCCGCAGGACGAACGTTTCACGCGCTGAAAGCGGCGCGAGGCTATCGCGGAAACGTGGCTCCCATCCTGTTCGTCTGTACATAACCCAAAAATGCGATTCCGATTTGCATACTCCGGGGCACGAGGCGGACTCGGTGCTCGGGATGAACAGCGTCATGAGCGGGCTCCTTCGGTAACTAGCCCTGAGCTGAATGGCCGCTGTTGGTTCAGGCCGGACATTATTTAATCTTGGCTGACTTGAGTGGCCGTGATCTCTTGATAAAGGATCGGTCTCTCCTAATCTGAAACCGGCATGCCCAAGACACTGGCTGGTGACTAAACCGTGCAGGCGTGCCGTAGTCGAAATATTTCTGGCTACTTCGACCGCGTATTCCCAGGACTATTAGCGCGGGCCATAAACTACTATGGGTTATAAATTACTAATTGTGCCATCCCGCAAGATATCACAGGTATCGTTCGGATGTTTCCCGGGGTGTTACGTCGCAAATACGCTTTTGCTCCGCGAGAGGCTGGCTCGTATCGGCAATGCCTCATTTTTGCCAAGCTAGTATATGCTGCCCAGTAAAAGCTTATGGCAGTCAATACTATCCCCAACATAAGGAACCCGCGCCAAGTCATTGGAGCCGCCTGCAATTGAGATACTGACTTCAAAATGATCACATTTTTCGAGAATGAAACGCTGGGCTATGAGGGAGGCTCGGCCACGCATAAGGAGCAAATAGCGTTACATTTTAAAGTTTTAAGATCAACGGTTGGAAGCGTATGGATGTGCCCCGGCCACAACAGCAGGAAAGGGGACGGTACCGTTCGTAAGTCTCCAGGCGCGCCTTCAGGGGCCGGCCAGCCGAGGCTGAGGATCGTGAGCAAGGTGCCAGCACCCGAGGTTGAAGCCGTGGTCGAGCCTTTTGTGCTGACGCGCGTGGTGCCGGCGGAGGCGGTTGCTATCCGCCCTGCCGTTGAAGGTCATATGCGCAAAGCGACTTCTTGGCGTAAGCGCTGTTAGTGGAGTGGGAAGAGGAGGAAATCGACAAATTGTCAGCCTGGCCTGGACAGCCATGGCCTTCAGCGCCGCCAAAGACATGGTCTCCGAACCCTCTTTATCCAGCCTCAAGACGGTTGCTAGGGCCCGGGAGGCGGCGCTGACGGGTACCGCAAAAGCACGGGGCTGGGTCGATGCTGACAAAGGGCCAGGCGCTGGGAGAGATCGCCGATCGGGAAACCAAGAGGCAGCGGCAGATCCGGTCATCGATCCCGCTTGCATTCCTATAGCCGCAGATGATGCAGGATATAATGCACGAGAGATGGGCGCCAGTACAACGACGGAGCTGGCGGGCGGTGAGTCAGATTGCCCTGCACCTTTTATTATCTTAAATCAACGAGTTAAGGCAAATTTTTGAGGTCCTTTCAAAGGGGCCCGTCAATGACTTCAGCCCAATTTCAACGCCATTTGTTCGACATCAAGCACAAGGGCAAAACGCTAGGATTCGCCATCAAGGTCGCGAACGTCTGAGGACGTATATCGGCTACATTGACGGGGAACTCGCGGCCCTGGCCCCCGCGGAGGGGCAATTGCTTCGCAATCTGATCCAAATCGCGAATCACCCCCGCCAGAACGTCGACCTAGGCACTGTTTGGCCCAGCTAGCGGGCGCGCAAGCTATCGGAAAATTGCAGCGGCCCGATCAGGAAGGCTATGAGGCCCGCTAGGCCGTGTGGCAGCAACACCCAGCCAAAGCCCATCAACCGTGCCACGTTCTTGGCGTCGTAGATGATCGGAAGTTCATACATGTAAAGCGCCCAGAGCGTCATCAAGCCCAGAACGACAAAAAGCGTGCGTCGAAGGTTGGACGAAGGTCGGCGCACTGCGTCCGGATCTATTGTTGTCATCACGACGCTCCCCAGCCTCGATGCTGGAAGCCCTATATTAGATTTCGGTCCGGTTGGCACCGCGCGCTAAGTTTGATAGTTGGCCCAATTTCCGTCTTGGACCAGGGCAGCCGCTAAGCGCCAATAGCAGACATTTCCGCCCAGCCCGAAATGGCCATCAATTATCCTTTTAACCTGCTCTTTAGCGTAAGAGCGCCTTGTGTTAAGGCGGGCCATGGCTGACGCGGCACCACTAATTTTCACGCACTACGGAGACACGCCCTATTTAGCCCGCTCCCTCGAGGCCGCATGCCTAACCAACCCCGACCGGCGGAAGATTTTGATCGGGGATGCGGCGAACCGGCAGACCACCTTGGCTGCAGGCTGGGAGCATGTGCTGCTGGACGACTACTCCTCCGCGCTAGGGAGGGAGTTCCTGTCCGTCTTCAAGGTCATCAAGGGGAAGAGCCATGTCTCGCCGCCGGGTGACCGGAACTGGGTGCAGTATGTCCTGGAGCGCTGGTTCATTCTGAGCGCGTTCGTACAGTCCCAAGGGCTAGAAGCATTTTGGCATTTCGACAGCGACGTAATGATTGCCACTACGCTCGAGCCATTCGAGCAAGTACTTGCTGCCGAGGGGTACGACTATACAAAGCAGTGCAGCGGCAAATGTCTTAATGGCTATGTGACTACTCGTGTCGCGGAAGACTATTGCCGGTATATCATTAGGTTCTTCCGGGACGAGCAACGGTTGGCTGAATACCAGAAGGAGTTTGACGAAAAGAACCCGACCTATGCGCTGACAGAGATGGAGGCGTTCGCTTACTACGAGAGGCAGCCGCCGGCGTTCCGGGGCTGTCACCTGGCGTGCCACTTTCCTGGGTGGCTATTCGACGATGTATTACGCCAACGTCACGGCTGCGACACAGCCCTCATGAGCGGGCTGGGGCCGCTGATCAAAGATGTGCGGTTCGACGGCACTCATTTCACTGTTCGCCGAAACCAAGAACTACTGAAACTTGCGGTGCTAAACTGCTCGTGGCTGCCAGTCAGCGTGTTTGATTGGATATTGGCCAGAACGCAGTTTGCAATGTCTGGCAAGGGGTTTGCGGGAGAAGATCGACTGAGTGGCGTTTGGCCGGGCATCCGATTTGTATATCGCGGCCTGAGAGCTAGAACCCGAGAAATTCTAGGTTTGCAATATCCGCATTAGGTCAATTGCCGCAGAGCGGGACCGGCACCTGCGAACACACAAAATAGAGATTGTGCCGGCGGGGGTGCTTGGTTTCCCAGACATAAACGTGCTTGAAGTGCGGCTTAAAAAAGGTCTTCAGATCCTCGATGCCTTTAAATTCACGCTCGTGCTGGTGAAGATGCTTTTCGCCAGTTTCCAGTTCGACCAGAGTATGACCACTGAGAATACCTTCAGGCGTTAGCTGCCCCTTTATCCCCGAAAGGATGCGGTCAATCTCTTCTTCGGTGAAATGCTCAATCGCGGCATCCCACACAATGTTGTCGAACTTGCCGGGCGGTAAGCCAGTACGCAGATCATGAAAGCGGTGTTCGATATTCCCAGCGGAATGGAAATGTCGGGCGTGCCATAGGGCGCCATGGTCAAAGTCGACAGCTAGGACTTGCCCGGCCTTGGTAGAATAGAAGTGCCGAGAATTGAAGCCGTCGCCACAGCACAGCTCCAGCATCGATCCACCCTGCTTAATCACCATGCGGGAGAAGACGCCGCGTTCCATCCAGAACGTATTGCTCTGCTCGCGCGTGGTATAGAACTGGTCCCCGAAATGGTCGAACCATTCGGGGCCTGGTGAGAGCCACCAAGTGGCTAGCCACTCCAGGCGATGGGTTTTAGCCGCAAGCTTTCGTAGGCCGGTGTTCAAGGCCCGGAGAGGCATTAGCAGATAATGCTTCTTGAGTGACCTTGGTGTTCCTGTATCGCTCATGCGTTCCCCTATCCCGCCCGAACCTAGCCATTTTGGGAAGCATTTGGAACATGCAAAGGGAATTGCTCCTACGCCTATGTCGTGTAGAAATGCAGATGGCGTCGGGGCGAACCGGGAACGTGAATAATACAACCTTCGGTGGTTCTACCACTCATCGACAGCACCTTATCGCGCTGGACACGCTGCGCGGCATTGCTGCCCTATTTATCGTCGTTGGGCATTTCGGACTGACAACACCAGTTTTGGTGCCCTATGTCGCGAACGCGCGCTTGATGGTCGATCTATTCTTCGTGCTGTCCGGATTCGCAATATTTTACGCCTACAACGATAGACTAGGGACAACACGACAGCTCGCTCGATTTGTATGGCTACGATTTTGGCGGCTGTATCCGATGCATTTTGTGACGCTTCTTTATTTTATAGCTATCGAATTAGCAAAGCCGTTGGCAGGCCTGTTCATGTCTGTTCATCACGCAAGTTTCTCGCTTGGTGGCTGGAAGGCAATAATCGTTAATCTGACTTTGCTCCAGAGCTTCAATATCGTCCCGTTGACGTTCAACGGGCCGTCCTGGAGCATCAGCAGCGAGTTTTACGCTTATCTCTTGTTTGCGGTCATCGCACTGTTCTTACGGACGCGGACTACTGTTTTGATCATGTCTGCCGCTCTAAGCCTCATCGCTACAGCTGTATTGACGATCTACGGTCCAGCGATGGACTGGACGTTTAACAACGGATGGGTTCGTGGAGTGGCGGGATTTTTCGCGGGTGTAATCACCTGCGGCATTTATCTCCATCTGCGTGACAGGGTTAAGCCGGGTTGTGATGTGGGCTGGGTGGCTTGGCTCTTTTTGCTTGCCGCCATCGGTTTCGCCGCTTCCGGCGGCGTGGGGCCGATCTGGATAATTCCCCTGTCCGCGGCGCTTATTCTATCGACGGCGCTATCCGGGCCGGAGGGCGCCATTTGGATTCTGGTAAGCAAGCCGATGCGTTGGCTCGGGACGATTTCCTATTCGATATACATGGTCCACGCGGCGATAGCGTTTGCTCTTGGGCATCTAATTGAGTCGGCTTTGACTCGCGCGGCATCTATCCCGATGCAGTTAGGATTGGCTGCGCTTTACCTCGCCGCTGTAATTGGTGTAGCGAGCCTTACTTTTGTATGGATTGAGGCCCCAGTCAGGGCTTGGTCCAGAAGGTAGGATGTAAGAAAGCGGCTAGCGTTTGCCGCGAATACGTCTAAGCAACGGCTTCTCTAGAGCTGAATACAGTACGGCAGCGCCCAGCGTAGCAATCAACATCAGTCCCACAATGGTAATCGAGAGTGGCGCGGTAGCCAGAAAACCTGTCAGCGATAGAATTTTCAGAAAGAGCGACAGGAACGCCAAGTGGGTTAAATATAGGGTGTAGGAAGCATCGCCCAGATACTGGAGCAGTTTGGGGACGCTCCAGGCCCGGGCGCGGTCTGCCAAGGCGCAGCCCAGGATGAAAAAGGCGCTGGCGGCTTCCACCAGGCCGGTGATACGGGGCGAGGTTGTCATGTCGGTGTGGTTGATCCACAGGGTCAGAGCAGCCAGCGCGGCTCCGGTGATCAAAGGCAGGCGATAGTGTCTGGCCGGAATGTGGAAGGTGATTGCACGGACGGCCATGCCCAGGATGAATTCCAGGTCGCGCATGCTGGTGAAGGGGTTGTCGTGATGGATGAAAAGGATGGCGGCAAGCCACAGCGCCAGCACGGCAGCGCCGAGTTTGCGGTTGAGGATGCCGAACGCGAACAGAATGTAAAAGGTGACCTCGTGATACAATGTGCCGGCGGGCGCCAGGATGCTGGTAGCAGGCCGAGGCCCCAGCAGGGTATAGTTCGACAGGATTTCCTGCCAGCCGTAGCGGTGGCCGAAGGCTAGAAATGCCGCCAGCGCCAAGTTGAGATAGATCCAGTAGATCGGATAGATGCGCGAGAAGCGGCGCCAGAGATAGCGCCCGAATGCCTGTGGCTTGCCGATATCGCCAATATGGGCGTGCAGGATGATGAAACCGCTGAGGATGAAGAAGAAGTCAACGCCCAGACCGCCGCTGATCAGCCATGAGCGGGCAAAATGGGTGGCGCCATATTTGGGAAGTTCGAGCAGACCGCTGACGTGAAAGGCCAGCACGGCCAGGGCCGCGAAGGCGCGGCCAGCCTGTAGGCTTGGTAAAGGCTGTATTCCACTTGGCGTTTCGGCTGGCCCCATGAAGTCCGATTAGCACACCCCCACCCGTATTCAAGAGCACAGCGAGGCACTAATGCCGCCAGACCTTGTTTAGCTCCTCAGCAGCCCGGGCAACCTTTTCGTGGGGCAGAAACCGAGCGTAGTGCTGCATCACCGAAGCCATACTGTCTTGAATCGCAAAGCTGGCGAGCTCATACGAGCCAGTGGTTTTAAGGAGGTGCGTTGCCAGAATATCCCTAACAGCATGCGGCCCGTGCGGGAGAAGCCCCTTAATTGCTCCGCGTTTGGTATAGGGATTGTATATTCCATACTTCTGGATCATGAGCTTCCACACCGCATAGTACGAGGTGATGTTCAACTCTGCCTCGTCGCCCGGTTCTCGCATTGTGCGGACGAAGAATGTTTGCGGGTCGGGTGAACCGTTCAGCAAAAAGCCCCTATGGTGCTTCAAGTAGCTGCCGATCCACCCGTACAAACCCTCTAAGTCTGGAAGGGCAGCCTGGAAGGGTCGCCCCCGGAAGAAGTCAGCCGCACCGTTTTTAATCGCAATAGCAGGCACATAGACTTCCCATTGCTTGTCAGTGCTGCTCCATCTGATTTCGCCCCTCTGCAAATCTTCCAGCACAGAGGTATCCCGCGGCTTCTGCTTAGGAGGGCAAAGCAATAACTCCCGGAGATTGCGTTGTCGCAAGCCAAGATGCAGTGCGAACCGGAACATCAAATAGTTCCGCGTGGTCGTTGACTCGGCCATCAGCCGCCGGCGGTCATCGAACCTCCGCTCATCTGGTAGGCGCCGTAGAAGTTCGTCGCCAATCTTTTTGTATTCGCTCAGGGGGCTTTCATGGGCAAGCACAGGCAAAATTGGCGCAAACGGATCGCGATGCATTCTTATCACGCCAATTAGCTCAGACAGGCGATTGCTGGCGTACTCGTGCATCCTGTCACAGGCAGCTCCCCAATTTGTTTTCGCTCTGTTGATTTCCTTCTGCGACAGCAGTCCGTCGATGGGCTTTAATCTTGTGGCGAGATAGGGATGCTGCCGAATCCAGCCGGTAGGCTTTCGGGTTAAGAGCCTAATGTCGTAAAGGGCATTCTTTTCCGAGTTGGAGAAAAAGCCTCGACGCTTTTCATACCAGCGCAAATACCATTCCCAAATGTCGGGAAAGACAAAGAGCCCCATGGTTAGGTGCTCTACCGGCACTCCCAAGCCCCTAACGTGTCGGTCGGCAGGAGCCGCTAGCGCACCAAGGATGATCCCATAGCGGGAACAAATGGTCCTAGCGGTCGCATTCGTCCATTTCTTGCGCCTCCTGTAACCCTTCGGCGGTAAGCTGGCTGTATGAAACCTCAGCATACGCAGCATCTCACGCTCAAGTCGCGGGGGCGCCCGTAGCGTGCCATGCAGCTTGAAAGCTTCTACCAGGTGCTTTTGTTTAAGGCGGTGCCCCATCCAGGACCGGCCTCCAATTTCCCGGGGGATATTGGGAAAGACGACAGCAAATTTCGTCCGCGTATTTTTGCTCTGATATTTTCCGAAGGCCGTCCCGCAGGGGAGGACGTTCGCTGATATCCAATCCATAATCTCTTGACGCTCTGCCTCCGGACGCACATCAAAATCGTCGGGCATGTGCCAGCGAAGGAGCTGCTGGCTAGACAAATGAAATTTCTTGGCAACCCTGTAAAAGACTGAAGCCCGCGCACCAGATAGATTGGCGAGGCGCCCAACCGGCAGCGAGAGTGTTTGTTCCAGCGCTTCGAGCACATTAAGGTACTTGCCAGCCCTTGGCCTCGTTCTACCGGTGCGCCAGCTCCTGATTGATTTGATTGATTTTTGGTCTTTGCGTTTACCGATAGCTTTGAGCAATGCGGGCTCATTCATCCCGTGCGTTGCCATAAGCGTATCCAGTACGATGGCGAAGCGATTTAGCTTGCCCGGAGTCCTCTTGGTCTTTGGCATTCAACCTCCCAACGCATGTGACAGGGCGATAACCAAAATTCCGAAAACTATAACTGCCAAAGCTCCGCTTGCCGACATGCGAAAATTGCCCAGCCAGTCGTAGCTGGCAAAGATTTCGCAACGGATCAGGGAGCCCAGGATGCTCTTCCAGCTCATGGGCCACTCTCGATTGTGGGGGTAAGATGGGTCCTAGCCGAGTGGGCGTAGTGTCCCCTAATAGACAGACACTGCTCAGCCTTTTAAAGCTAATACAATCCTTCGGACGGTTCCCGACTAACTATATTTTCGAACCGGCAGCAAAGCCGCCTGAATGCTCGTCACCTCAATGTCCGCTTTGGGCCAAAAGCAGCCATTGGGCTCACCCGGTACGAATGACCGCTTTTGACCAAAAGCGGATATCCATCAGGCCGCTTACTCAAATGAGTTGGACCGTTCAACTTGAACTGATGCTGTGAACGATATGGCGTCATACTGATTTAGACGACTTCCGCTTCCGGGTGCTTTTTGATGATTTTGGTTTCGCCGATTTGGGGACCGGACCTAATTCCCCTTGTTATCAGCTTGGGCGCAATTCTCGCAGTCGTCACGGCGCTCGCGTTGGCGTCGCGAGGTCGATACTCACCTTTTGGACCCTTTGCCATATATTCCCGCTAACGCGGTCCTCTCACTCGGCCACCAGTGCAATCCTGGCCAGGAAAGCAATAAGATCTGCTATCTCATCAAACTCTACGCGATAAAAAATCGGCCGACCATCTCTCCTTGAGGCGACCAGGCCAGGTTTCGAAAGAAGGCCCAACTGCGTCGAAAGCGTGTTTTGGGCGATTTTGAGCCACTTCGCCGACGGCAATGCGCCTCACAATCCTCAAAACGTAAAGCAGTTCGGTGAGGGCCAGCGTGCAGAATTGATGTTGGCTTGCTCGATCAGAGAGGCCCTAAGGCTGGTGGCATCGACCGAACTTTAATTTTAAAGCGATCAAAGAACCACGCTTTCCAGAACTTAAGTGCGGCAGTCGCACTTTGACGTTGCCAGAGGACTTACGAGATTGGATGGCTTCAATGCGACGTTAGGATCGGCCCAGGGCCACCCTAGTAGAGCGCCCCGCGGTCGGCTGAGACGATAGGAAGATTGGCTCAGCCCCTGTCAGCGAAAGTACAATTTCTCATTCGCCAAGAGTCGCTGATGTTGCCCCGAGCGTTGCCCTGGACAAGAAAAGTCCAGCGAGAGGCTGGACTATTTTCGCATAAGTCTTTGAAAAGAATGGCTCCCCGGGCAAGATTCGAACTTGCGGCCAACCGGTTGACAGCCGCTTGTGTCTGTTTTTGGCCCAAAGCGGACATTCACTAATGGCATTCCGGTCTTGAGCTGGGCAAAGGCCTTTGCTGCTTGGACTCGGTTCAGAAATAGCCTTCTCGCTTCTTCTTTTCCAAAGATCCACCTTCTTCGCCGTCGCTGATGCGGCCCTGCCGCTCGGACGAGGAAGCGCCAAAAGTCTCCCCCACCACGGACATCAGGTCAGTGGCCTCGGACTCAATGGCGCCCGTAACCGGCCAGCAACCCAGAGTACGGAAACGGACCTTGCGCATGGTCAATTCGTCGCCCGGCTGAAATCGCATGCGGGTTTCATCGTCAACCACGACCAGTGCATTGCCACGCGCTATAACGGGACGAGGCGCCGCATAATAAAGCGGCACCAGCTCGATATTCTTTTGCAGGGCGTAGGTCCAGATATCGGTCTCGGTCCAATTGGAAAGCGGAAAGACACGCGCTGTCTGACCTTTGGCCAGCCTGGTGTTGTAAAGCCGCCAAAGCTCGGGCCGCTGCGCCCGTGGCTCCCAGGCATGCGAGGCCTCGCGCACCGACACCACACGCTCCTTGGCGCGGGACTTTTCCTCGTCTCGCCGTCCCCCACCGAAGATCAGGTCGTATCTGCCGTCGTCGAGAGCCTGCTTCAGGGGCGTGGTTCGCATGATGTCGGTGTAGCGCTCGCCATGATCGAAGGGATTGATACCGGCTGCACGCCCCTCCTCATTGGCCCACGCGATGAGTCTGAAGCCATGCCTGGCAGCGAAGGCATCGCGAAATTCCAGCAGCGCGCGAAACTCCCAGGTGGAATCGATGTGCAGCAGCGGGAAAGGCGGCTTGCCAGGATAAAAGGCGCGGATGGCTAGATGGGCCATAACGGTGGAATCCTTTCCAGCCGAGAACAGCATGACCGGATTGCTCGCTTCTGCCACCGCCTCGCGGATGATGTGGATGGCTTCAGCTTCCAGTGCAGCCAGATGATTGGCCATGATCGCCCCGGTAGAATTATTCGGATTGTTGCGCGCGCGGGCTCAAGCAGCCTCGCAGCGGGCCGGAGTGCTATCAAAAGCCGCCCATTCACCCTTGCCGGCATAGCGCCAGGCCATCTGCCCCCGGTCGTCCAGCGCGAAGAGTTGCAGCCATTTATTTTCGAACAATTCGCGCAGATTGCCGTGACGAGCCAGGATGTCAGCCATTGCCGCCCGCGGCGCTTCCACGCAAACGGTGAGCCGCAAAGGCTCGTGGACCAGATGCGCGCCGTCGTGTAGCGACTGCCAGGGCAGTCCGCCGCGCAGGGGGCCGCCATTGCCTTCCACCACACCGATGCCACCGGTGACATTGTGCAAAAGCTTGTTGCCGGCCCCGAAAATGCGGGGCGCCACGGTCGAGCCGTAATATTGCAGGCTGATCCAGCTTGCCACAACCACAGGCGCCGTCAGGATCAGCTCCAGGATCTTGAAGCCTTCGTCCTTCTGCCAATCATAGTCATGTAGGAATACGCGGCCCCTAAGATTTTTGCCCCGCGTCCGCGTGCGCGGCGCGGCGATAAAGGCGCTGCAGCCGGCAAGACCCCATTCGGGCCGCGTCTGCGACCAATCCTGGCTACGCTTCGCCAGCTGTTTGGCGTTGGTCCCGGGGAAACGCTGAGCCCGTTCCCGGCGTGCGATGGCGCCGGCTTTTTCCAGAAGATCTTTAATGGGAACAATCTTTTGCCAATCAATCTTGTGACCATCGCTATCAAACAGCGTCACGCGATCGGTGGTGGTATCGTGCAAGCCGGCCACGAAGACCGTGTCGGCGGGAATCGGAATAGCTTTGTCTGCAAGGCCGGACCGGACCACAGGGTCGTTGAGCAGGCCAGCCAGAAGCCGGCTGTTCACATCGCCGGGATAGCCGCCGCAGGCCCCGCAATGAAGAGCGGTGGCATGGGGATTGTTCACGACATTGGCGCCGTGCCCCAGAAGCAGCACTAACGGTGCGAAGTTGTCCGTGAAGGACATGGCCCGCAGGATAGTGGCGGCCGTCTCCACCCTGGTACGGGGATCGAGAGCCGGATCAGGCTGCGGCGCTGGGGTGAGAGAGTTTGCCCTGACCGGCAAACCCAGAGCATCGCGCAACAATTTTCCGGCATAGAGCGGTCCTGCGCCTTCGACAAAGGCAAAGGACGAAATCGCCGCCATCTGGAACCGCCCTAGAGCGCGAAGTGTGCGCGCCCTGATTCGGAGCAGCGCACTATCTTCTGGCGCATGCGTGCAGAAAGCGGGATTCAACAATACCGGAAGGCGGCGTTCCTCGATGTCGGAAGCCGCTGACCGATGCGCGACGGCGAGCCCAAAAAAGCCGGCAAAACCTTTGGTCTGTATGTCAGGGTCCAGGCTCTCCAGCGCACGGCGGAAAACTTCCGAGCGGACGTCTATGCAAAACGCGGCCTGAACGCTGGGCCGTCCGGATGGGCTTGCAAGCCCCGGGTGCGCGAGGGATTGCGCAAGCCTGCGCTGCGAGCCCAGCTCCAACGCGTTTTGCAGGATCGCATCGAGAACAGCTTCCGCCGTTGCGCTTGAAGGTTGGGCGTGATGCCAGCAAATGTTCGACCACGCGATCACGATCTGCCGTGCATATTGTATAAAAAGCGCTTCCTCCCACAGCAGGTGGATCGCCAGAAAATCGGCGAGCGTCCGGTCCGAACCGCCCGACAATTCCGCCTCCCAGAGCCTGTAGCGCGCGAACTGTGCCCAGCCGCTCTGGGTCAACAGCAACTGATGGAAATAGCTATCGAGACCCTGCGCAGGCCAGGCGTCTCGGCGCAACGGCAAATGGCAGCCATCGCGCTTTCCGGTGCGTCGCGACATGGCGCGCAAAACCTGCGGCCAGCAATTTCTGGGGTCAGATCGTGCGTCGCAGCAGAAGCCGCCGGGCGGCATAAGCGCCTTTGCCCTGAGGCGCCGGCCACAGCCTGACCATTATCGAAATAACTGGCAGCCCGGACTCCGAGATCTCTCCGCGACCAGACCGGGGCCAGTCCTGGCCAGAGATGCTGGCTGCCAGTTGCGCGACCGTTGGAAGGGGCTGTGATTTCGGCCTATCGGACGCTATTGCCTGCCGCAACGCAGACAGATCGGACGGTCGAAGCGCCGGCGGGGCATTCGACCAGGCGGCGGCGAGATCGTCCTGCGTGATGGCCCCTGCGCCCATTCTTTCCCGGTACCAAGCGCGGGGCATGGTGAGAGATACATCCGCAATCCGCGCCAGTCTCTCCGAGGCCTGGGCCAGCGTTTCAGGGGCTTGGCCCAGGAATGGATTGACGGCGACACTGGAAGACAGCGGCCAGAGCGGTGGGATTGCGCGGATGGCGCGATCAAGGCTGGCGTCTATTGTGCGAGGGTCGAGCCTTGGCAAATGACCGGGCTTAATCATTTTTGTCTCCGTGGTCATGAACGATGGCGAATTGACCAGCCGCCGGCCAACCGGTCGAAAACGGCATTTGTGTAGAAGCCGTTGCAAAGATGAACCCGCAGCCCTGCCGCGGCGGGGTGGAAGGCCCAGAGCGGAAACATGGCTTGTGCAATCGCCACCAGCCCGAAGCTCAACACCGCAAGACTGATCAATGACCATTCAAGAGCGCCGGGATGTGGCGGTGGTGGGAGAAGCGGACTGGTGAAGGTGGTGGCGATCGCCTGCAACGCGAAGTATCCGGTCGATATTGCAACGGCGCAAACGCCCGTGCGCCAGGCTAGCGCCCTGGGCGCTGCATCGGCAAAACCTTGCGCGAGAAGATAGGCAACACCGAAGATTAGAATGGCGCCAAGCGCGACAGCCTGCGGCGGTTTTTGCGCGATTCCGAAGATAAGGCCGATCATGACATAGATCACGAGTGCCGCAGCAAAAGCGCGCAACACCGCGCTTGGCCTCGGAACTGCAACCGCACCAGGCCGGCGCACGGACAGGACCTGCTCTACCGCGCCGCCGGACGCCAGAAAGGCATGCGCCTTGTAAAGCGAGTGGGCGACGATATGCAGAAGCGCTAGGGGAAAGAGGGCAAGCCCGCATTCAAATATCATGAATCCCATCTGCGCGACGGTGGACCAGGCGAGCGCCGTCTTCACAGCGGGCTGGGTCAGCATTACCGCGGCCCCAAAGATCGCTGTGAAGCCGCCGATAAAAACTAATGCCGCCAGCACCAGAGGCGCCAGCAGCATCACGTCGGCAAAGCGGATCAGCAGAAAACCGCCGGCATTGATCAGCCCCGCATGAAGCAGTGCGGAGACGGGGGTGGGCGCCTCCATCACTTCCGTCAGCCAGCCATGTGTGGGAAATTGCGCGGACTTGAGCACAGCCGCCAAAGCCAGGAACGCCGCACCAGCGATGGCCAGCTCGCCACCCGCTCCGCTCCGCGCGGCCACTAGGATGGCGCCGATATCCTGGGTGCCGTAGGCCCCTGCCAGACACAGTACCGCCGCGAGTAGAAACATGTCCGAAAGCCGCGCGATGATGAATTTCTTGCGGGCCGCCCGCTGCGCGCAGCTCCGGTCACCATAAAATAACAGCAACTTTTGGAGACAAATGCTGGTGGCGATCCGAGCCAGCAGCAACTGGGTGAAATTGCCGGCGCCAGCCAGCAGGATCGCTGGCTTCAATGTCGAACAGAACCAGGCGGTGAATGGACCCTGCCGCTGTTCGCCGTCAGATAGACCTGGCGTACCGGACCACGATCCAGCCGATGAAAGTCACGACACCAGCATTACGAGGCTCACCACATCGATCCGGAATGTAAGAGGGCGAAAGCCCGCTTCACACGGTATCGTGCTGGCCGACAACGGCAACTGCGATCGCGGCGAGAAATGCCATCAGGGCGCAAGCTTCCGCGAACGCGGGACTGAGCCACGGACGAAAGCCCTTGCCTGCAAAGGCAACCAGTGCGGCGACCATTAGTGGACCGGGAACGGCGAGCACCAGCAAATCACTCTGCACTGGGCATTCCTTTGCAAACGGATGCGCTCAAGCAGACCTATAGGCTCGGCCCTATCAATTAAAATTCATTGTTTAGCGGAAATCGTTCGATTATATAGAACGATATGAACGAGCTGAATTACAATCACCTGCGCTATTTCTGGGCGGTTGCACATGAGGGTAGCCTGACTCGGGCGGCCCAGCACATGAACCTTTCCCAGTCTGCGCTCTCTGTTCAGATCCAGAAGTTGGAGTATCAGATCGGTCATTCGCTGTTCGAGCGCGCCGGCCGGAGGCTGACGTTGACCGAGGCAGGAAAAATCGCGCTCGATTATGCCGATACCGTATTCAAAACCGGTGAAGAGCTGGTCAGCACGTTGAAAGACCGGCGTGTGGCAAGCCGCGCCATCCTGCGAGTGGGTGCGCTGACCACCCTTTCCCGCAATTTCCAACTAGAATTTCTGCGTCCGCTAGTGGGCCGGTCTGATGTGGAGCTGGTCGTGCGATCCGGCAATATGCGCGATTTGCTAGCGCAACTTGAAGCCCATAGCCTGGATGTGGTGCTGGCCAACAGCGCGGCACCTCGCGATGCACGCACCCAGCTCCGTAACCACCTGCTCAACGAACAGCCCGTGAGCCTGGTGGGGCAACCGATGGGCAAGCGCCGCAAATTCCGCTTTCCGGAGGATCTGCGGACGCGGCCGATACTGCTTCCCAGTCTGGATAGCGACATCCGGGTGGCCTTTGACCGCATACTAGAAAGAGCGGGGATCAGGCCGATAATTCTGGCCGAGGTGGATGATATGGCCATGCTGCGGCTTTTGGCACGCGAGCGCGAAGGCCTGACGTTAGTGCCGCCGATTGTTGTTCGGGATGAACTCAAATCCGGCGTGCTGGTGGAATATTGCCGCATCCCGGAGGTGGTCGAGACCTTTTACGCCATCGTGCAGCGGCGCCGTTTCCCCAATCGGCTGCTCTCTGAACTTTTGCCCAATGCCCATTAGCGGGTTTGCCGTCAGGCATTGAAATGAATAGCCGTCGTCGTAACGGACCTCGCGGCTTCGTTCGATCCTGGACCAAATCGCGTCAGGCACCAATGTGAATGCCTGCTTTTGGCACAACGCGGACGTTGGCTGTCCGAAGTTCTCGTCCGCTGGCCAGGGCCCACGTCGGGCCTGCTATCTTCCCGAGATCAGTTCTTCTGCCGTTCTGATGAGCGCAGGCTGAGAATATAGGCGGTCAGGTTGGCAATTTCCTGCCGGCTGAGGGAGAAGTCCGGCATTACGGAATGGGGCGTGCTGAGAAACACATTTAGCGACGCTGCGGTGGTCGATGCCCTGGCGGCTACCGAGACAAAGGGCGGCGCTGAGTCACGCTGAGGGCCCGTCGCGGAATACTCCACGTGGTGGCAACCCGAACACCAGGTGCTGGCAAGGCGATGACCGGCTTCCACGTCCTGGGCTATGGCGCCCTGGGTATCAGCAGCCAAAAACAACAGAAAAAGCTTCCAAAGTAAGCTGCGCACGCTCGAGCCCCTTGGTGTCCATATTATCCCTAGGGCATGTCGCGGCGTTTGATTTAGCGCAACCTCTTCCAACTGACCGGCGGATTTCAGCTTATGGCAGGTCGGGATGCCTTGTTATTCCCGGAGGTCTTATCCGACCTGTCCGCGATGGCGAAGGGCCTGGTCGGCCAGCACGATGGCCATCATGGCCTCGCCGACCGGCACGGCGCGGATGCCCACGCATGGGTCATGGCGGCCCTTGGTGAGGATGTCGGTTTCAGCGCCCGCCTTGTCGATGGTGCGGCGAGGCGACAGGATGGACGAGGTGGGCTTGACCGCGAAGCGCGCCACGATGGGCTGACCGGTGGAGATGCCGCCCAGGATGCCGCCGGCATGGTTGGCCAGGAACAGCGGCTTGCCATCGTTCCCCATGCGCATCTCGTCGGCATTTTCTTCGCCGGTCATGCCGGCGGTGGCGAAGCCATCGCCGATCTCCACGCCCTTGACGGCGTTGATGCTCATCAGCGCGCTGGCCAGCTCGCTGTCCAGCTTGCCATAGACCGGTGCGCCCAGGCCGGCGGGAATGCCCTCGGCCACCACTTCGATCACCGCACCAACGGACGAGCCGTTCTTGCGGATGCCTTCGAGGTAGATTTCCCAGGCGGCTGCCGCCTTCGCATCGGGGCAGAAGAATGGATTGTTGTCGACTTCGTTCCACGACCAGTTGCCGCGCACGATCTTTTCGCTGCCCATCTGCACCAGCGCGCCGCGGATCGTCACCTTGCCATACAGCTTGTCCAGCACCTTGCGCGCGATTGCGCCGGCCGCGACACGGGTGGCGGTTTCGCGCGCGCTCTGGCGGCCGCCGCCGCGATAGTCGCGCACGCCATACTTGGCATCATAGGTATAGTCGGCATGGCCGGGCCGGAACTTGTCGCGGATGTCGGCATAATCCTTGGAGCGCTGGTCGACATTCTCGATCAGCAATCCGATGGGCGTGCCGGTGGTGACCTGCCTGGGCAGCCGCTCGTCCTGGAAGACGCCGGACAGGATCTTCACCGTGTCCGGCTCCTGGCGCTGGGTGACGAACTTGGACTGGCCGGGACGGCGTTTTTCCATCCAGGGCTGGATGTCGGCCTCGGTCAGTTCGATGCCCGGCGGGCAGCCATCGACCACGCAGCCGATCGCCGGCCCATGGCTTTCGCCAAAGCTGGTGACGCGGAACAGGTGGCCAAAGGTGTTGTGGCTCATGATGGGCAAGGGGATACCCCGATTTGGGGTTCCCGTTCAAATCAGGGGTCCAATCGCTCTACGGCATGGCTTGCCTTCGCAGGCCCTTCAGGCCTGCTCGGCGCTCGGCGGGCGAAGGTTCACTGGACCTTTCGCTTGCTCTGCCTCAGTCCAGCCGGACCACCTCACCGCCTCGCACCCGGAAAACCACGCCCTGTGGCTCGTCCAGGGCGCTCATTTCCCGCCAGTCCAGCCCTGCCAGCAGGCCCCGCAGGATGCGGGTGGTGGCGCCATGGCTGATGGCGATGGTGTCGGTTTTAAGCTCGTTCAGCCAGTCGGTGACCCGGGCCGCGACCTCGGCGTAATTCTCTCCGCCCGGCACCCGCACATGCCATTTGTCGTTGCCGCGCTGTTCGAAAAGGACAGGGCTCTGGGCGCGGGCCTCGTCATTGGTCAGCTGGTCCCAGACCCCAAGGTTGATTTCCTTGAGCCGGTTGTCGGTGGCAAAGCCGTCTTCGGGCAAGCCCATCTCACGGCGCGCGATCTTCATGGTGGTCACGGCGCGGGCGAGGGGGGAGCAGACAAAGCGATAGTCCTCCGCAGCGCCCAGTTCGCGCTTGAGGATATGCCCGACCTGCGCGGCCTGCTTCAGGCCCAGCTCTGTGAGCGGCGTGTCCTTGTAGCCGGAGAACTGCTTCCTGACATTGGCCTCGGTCTGGCCGTGGCGTGCGAAATACAGCGTCAGCCCGTCCGGTAGACTAAGCCCCATCCGTCTTCTGCGGCACGGTGATGTCGGGCGCGTCTTCGGCCTTCATGCCCACGACATGATAGCCGGCATCGACATGCAGGTTTTCGCCGGTGACGGCGCTGCCCATGTCGGACAACAGGTACAGCGCGGCATTGCCCACTTCGCCCTGTGTGACGGTGCGGCGCAGGGGCGAATTATATTCGTTCCACTTCAGGATATAGCGGCTGTCGGCGATGCCGGCGAAGGCCAGGGTCTTGATCGGGCCGGCGGAAATCGAGTTCACCCGGATATTCTTCTTGCCCAGGTCCTCGGCCATGTAACGCACGCTGGCTTCCAGCGCCGCCTTGGCCACGCCCATCACGTTATAGTGCGGCATGTTCCGTTCGGCGCCCAGATAGCTGAGGGTCACCATGGAGCCGCCATTGGTCATCAGCTTTTCGGCACGCTGGGCCACCGCCGTGAAGGAGTAGCAGCTGATGTCCATGGTCATGCGGAAGTTTTCCGCCGTGGTATCGACATAGCGGCCCTTGAGCTGGTCCTTGTCGGAGAAGGCGATGGCATGAACCACGAAGTCGAGGGAGCCCCACACCTTGCCCAGTTCGGCAAAGGCGGCGTCGATGGAGTCCGGGTTGGTGACGTCGCAATCGATCATCGCCGCCGGCTTCAAGGGTTCGACTAGCGGGATTACGCGCTTCTTGAACAGGTCGCCCTGATAGGAAAATGCCAGCTCGGCGCCGGCGTCATGCAGCGCCTGGGCGATACCCCAGGCGATGGAATGCTGGTTGGCCACGCCCATGACAAGGCCGCGTTTGCCCTTCATGAGACCCGGAAATGCCATGCTGTTTTCCCCGTTTGCTGGGCAGTGATTTACCCTGAATAGGCCAGCCGCCAAACGGGATTCTGCGTGTGCGAAAACACGCTATATTTCAATTGGTTAGCGTAACTTGGCGCGGGGGTCATAGTCGCCGCCCCACCCCTCCAGGAAGGTCTTGAGGGCCGAGTCCGGCTTGTCCGGCAAGGAGATTACCAATCGGACATACAGATCTCCCGGCCCGTCCTTGGCCGCGATGCCCTTGCCCTTCAGCCGCAGCGTGGTGCCGGTGTTGGAATTGGGCGGCACGCTCAGCGAAACCGTGCCGGTCAGGGTCGGCACCGGCACCTTGCCACCCAGCACCGCTTCTTTCAGCGTCACGGGCAAGTCCATGCGGATATCGTTGCCGTCGCGGGTTTTCCAGGGATGCGCCGACACCGACACGGTCAACAGGATGTCGCCATTGGGCCCGCCGCCGCGGCCCGCGCCGCCGCGGCCCTTCACGCGGATGGTCTGGCCGTCCTTGACCCCGGCCGGAATTTTCACGTCGATCTGTTCGCCGTTCTGCAACGCCACGCGGCGGGTCCCGCCCATGGCCGCTTCATCGAAGCTGACGGTGACGGCGGCGGAAAAATCCTCGCCCTTTGCAGCCCGGGGTTGCCCACGCCCGCGCCGGCCGCCCATCAGGTCGGCGAAGATATCCTCGAAACCGGCCGCGCCGCCCGGCGCGTCGTCAAAGCTGAAATGAAAGCCGCCGGGGCCTGCACCGCCGCCACCGCCAAACGGATTGCCGCGAAAACCGCCGCCGCCAAAGCCTCCTTGGCGGGGATCGAAACCCTTGGGATTGCCGTCCGCGCCAATCGCGCCGGCATCGAACTGGGCGCGCTTTTCCTTGTCGCCCAGGATGTCATAGGCGCCCGAAATCTCCTGAAAGCGCTTCTGTGCGGCCGCATCCCCGGCATGCTTGTCGGGGTGATGCTTCTTGGCCAGCGTGCGGAACGCCTTCTTGATGTCGGCCTCGCTGGCCGAGCGGGGCACGCCCAGAACTTCGTAAGGGTCTTTCATGCTGTCCTTAATTGGGCCGTTTATCGCACTATATCAAGGTCTTGGAGGGAGGCGTGGAACTTTTTTACCCGGTGGCCGTTCTCACCGCACGGGGCAGGAATATCAAATATGAACAAGCCGTTGAGCGTCGACCGGGCCTATACCCCCGATGAAAGCGCGCGTTACCGCGTCCTGGTCGAGGCCATAACCGATTATGCCGTTTACATGCTGGACAGGAACGGCATCGTTTCCAGCTGGAACGCCGGCGCCCAGCGTTTCAAAGGATACAAGCCTGAGGAAATCATTGGCCAGCATTTCTCCCGTTTTTATACCGAGGAGGACCGGGCCACGAATCTTCCCGCCCGGGCGCTGGAGACGTCCGCGCGCGAGGGCAAATTCGAAGCCGAGGGTTGGCGCGTCCGCAAGGACGGCAGCCGCTTTTGGGCCCATGTCATCATCGATCCCATTCGCGACGAATCCGGCCAGGTGACCGGCTTTGCCAAGGTGACGCGCGACCTGACCGAACGGCGCGCCACCGAGGAAGCCCTGCGCCGCAGCGAGCAGCAGTTCCGCCTGCTGATTCAGGGCGTCACCGACTATGCCATCTACATGCTCAGTCCCGAGGGCATCGTCACCAACTGGAATTCCGGCGCCGAGCGCATCAAGGGCTACAGTTCGAACGAAATCATCGGGAAGCATTTCTCGACCTTCTACACGCCCGAGGACCGCGAGGCAGGAAAGCCGGCCAAGGCGCTGGACACCGCGGCGCGCGAAGGCAAGTTCGAAATCGAAGGCTGGCGCATGCGCAAGGACGGCACCCGCTTCTGGTCGCATGTCATCATCGACGCCATCCGCGACGACAAGGGCGAGCTGATCGGTTTTGCCAAGATCACCCGCGACGTCACCGAGCGCAAAGAGGCGCAGGAATCGCTGGAGCAGGCCCGTGAGGCGCTTTTCCAGTCGCAGAAGATGGATGCCATCGGCCAGCTGACGGGCGGGGTGGCGCATGATTTCAACAACCTGCTGAGGGCCGTGATGGGGTCGCTGGAACTGCTGCGCAAGCGCATGCCGGAGGATCCGGCCATGGTGCGCCTGCTGGACAACGCCCTGCAGGGCGCGCGGCGGGGCGCCACCCTGACCCAGCGCATGCTGTCTTTCGCGCGGCGCCAGGACATGGATGTGCATCCTTTGGATGTGGGGGCGCTGGTGCGCGACATGGCTGAACTGTTGGATCACACCCTGGGCAAGGATGTGGAAATACAGACCGAATTTCCCGCCTCCCTGGGGAAGTCGGTGGCGGACGACAACCAGCTGGAACTGGCGCTGCTCAATCTCTGCGTCAACGCGCGCGATGCGATGAAGGGCAACCGGCGCATCGTCATTGCCGCGCGGCGACCTGCGGCATGTCAGCGGCCTGCCGCCCGGCCATTATCTGTGCCTGTCGGTCACCGACAATGGCGAAGGCATGGACGCGGAGACGCTGGCGCGTGCGTCCGAGCCCTTCTTCACCAAGGGCGTGGGCAAGGGTACCGGTCTTGGCCTGTCCATGGTGCATGGCATGGCCGAGCAGATGAGCGGGCGCCTATTGATGCGCAGCAAGCCGGGCGAGGCACCACTGCGGAAATTCTGGCTGCGTTCGGCACCGGGAGGGCGCGGGTGACAAGGCTGGAGCAGGCCGCCGGAAACCCAGGCTTCCACCGGCAAGCTGAATATCCTTGCGGTGGATGACGATCGGCTGGTGCTGTTCAATACCGTGGCCATGCTGGAAGATATGGGACACCAGGTGGTGGAAGCAGGTTCGGGCGCCGAAGCGCTGGAGATACTGGGCAAGCAACGCTTCGACCTGGTGATCACCGATCAGTCGATGCCCCGCATGAGCGGTACGCAGCTGATGGACGCAATCGCCCAGAACTGGCCGGGGACCAAGATGATCCTGGCGACCGGCTATGCCGAACTGCCGGGCGGCATCGAGGTCAAGGCGCCCAAGCTGGGCAAGCCGTTCAATGAGCAGGATCTGGCGCGGGCGTTGGCGGCGCTGTAGCGGGCACGGCGGGCGCCGCTGCTTGCGGCGGGGCGGGCGCGGCACTGGACGCGCAGCAGCCTTGGCGGCCGGCAGTCCCAAGGAAGGCCGACCGTTCTGCAGCATCCTTCATGCCGTGGCTGGCGGCGGAGGCGTAAAGCTGGCGGCGCGGTTTCCAGATCCTGCGGTACAAAGGGCGGCGCGCCGGTCTCGTAGAACTGGCCCAGCTGATATTGCGCCACCGGATGATTGGCGGCCGCGGCCGCCTCCAGCAGCGGCACGATCTTGCGCATGTCGGGCGGGCCCAGTTCGCCTTTCAGATACATGTCGGCCAAGTCGGCCTGGGCGGTAGGCAGGCCCGCGACGGCGGCCCGCATGTAAACCTCTTCGGCCTTGTGCGGGTCCCTGGGCGTACCCTGGCCCTTGCGCAGCATCAGGCCCAGGTTGCGCATGGCGGCAAGGTCCTCGAAGCGGATATCCCACCAGATCTTGAAAGCGTTTTCGTAGTCGCCCGCATCATAGGCGGCGACGCCCTTGTCGAAGATCGCCGCGAGTTCGGGACCGCTGTGGGCGGCCAAGGCCGGCGTGGCGGCAAACAGCAGCGCCGCGGCAAGATACGGAAAAATCTTGTGGTTTCTGGACATGCGGACGCAAGGCTACCCTGACACAGGCGAAACTGCTAGGACGGCCCGCATGACGATGGAGACAGGTGGACCACTGGATGACGGCGGAATTGCCGCCGGCGGCGATCCGTTTGCGCTGTTCCGGGACTGGATGAAGGAAGCGGAAGGCGCCGAGCCCAACGACGCCAACGCCATGGCGCTGGCCACCGCCGATGCGGATGGGGTGCCCAATGTGCGCATGGTGCTTTTGAAGGGCGTCGACAGCGGTTTTGTCTTTTATTCCAACTCCCACAGCATCAAGGGCGGCGAACTGGCGGTGAATCCGCGCGCCGCGCTGAACTTCCACTGGAAAAGCCTGCGCAAGGCGGTGCGGGTCAAGGGGTTGATCGCCCAGGTTTCCGAAGCCGAGGCCGATGCCTATTTCGCCACTCGTCCCAAGGACAGCCAGATCGGCGCCTGGGCCTCGCCGCAGTCGCGCCCCATGGAAGGTCGCTTTGTGTTCGAGAAGGCCATCGCTGAATACGCACTGAAGTACGCCCTAACCAAAGTGCCGCGCCCGCCGCACTGGACCGGCTGGCGGCTGACGCCGCTGCGTATCGAATTCTGGCGCGATCGGCCGTTCCGGCTGCACGACCGGCTGGTCTATGAACGCGACCATGCCGGCGAGGCGTGGCGCACCGAGAGACTGTTTCCGTGAGCGATACGCGGGCCGGGGGGCTGATGAAGCGCGCCGCCTGGGCGTCCGTATCGGTGTCGCTGTTCCTGGTCGGGATCAAGACCTTTGCCTATTTCGCTTCGCATTCGGTGGCGATGCTGGCGTCCCTGGCGGATTCGGCGCTGGACCTTTTCACGTCATCACTGAACCTGATCGCCATCCGCTCTGCGCTGACCCCCGCCGATGCCGAGCATCGCTTCGGCCATGGCAAGGCCGAACCGCTGGCGGGGCTGGCACAGGGCGCCTTCATCAGCGCCTCCGCGCTGTTCCTGGTGATCCAGGGCATCAACCGGATCATCGCGCCCGAACCCATCGACAACAGCATCCAGGCGTTGCTGGTGATGTGCATGGCCATCGCCTGCGCCATCGCGCTGATCCTGTACCAGCGCAAGGTGGTGGCCCGGACCGGCTCGGTGGCGGTGGAAGCCGACCAGGCGCATTACTTCGGCGACCTGGTCACCAATGTCGGCGTGGTGCTGGCGCTGTTGCTGAGCAGCCTGCTGGGCTGGACCCTGGCAGATCCCCTGATCGCCATTGCGGTGGCCGGCATCATGGCGTTCACCGCATTCGGGGTGGGGCGCACCGCTTTCAACCAGCTGATGGACCACGAACTGCCGCAGGAGGAGCGCGACCGTATCAGCCGCATCGCCCGCACGCATCAGGCGGTGAAAAATGTGCATGACCTCAAGACCCGGTCGGCGGGGCGGGCCACCTTTATCCAGTTGCATCTCAGTCTCGATCCCAACATGAGGCTGGCCGAGGCGCATGCCATCAGCGATGCGGTGGAGCGCGCGATCCTGCAGGCCTATCCAGGCGCGGACGTCATCATCCACCAGGACCCGGATGGCATCGAGCCGCTGCCGGAAAATATTGGCTGATCTTAACAAGTGACTGCGTATTAGTCGCACCAACGGCGCAAATGCCGATCTAGCATTCTTCGCGAACCAAGCGGGGATTCCATGGCAAACCACCTTCCCTCGGCCGGTTACGGCCCCACAGCCAAGCTGTTTCACTGGGCGATCTTCCTGCTGCTGGCGGCGCAGTATGCGGTCGGCTCCATCATGCCGCATATCGGGCGCACGACGCTGGATGAAGGCTGGGTGCATTGGCACCTGCTGATCGGCGCGGTGATATTCGCCGTGATCGTGGCGCGCTTCGCCTGGCGCCTGTTTCGTCCCGTGGCGATGGCGGATGGCCTGTCGGGCTGGGAGCTCTGGCTGTCCCGCATCACCCATCTTTCGCTGTATGCGCTGGTGTTCGTGATGACGGTGCTGGGCTGGGCGGCGGCGAACTCGCGCTGGGACGTCAGCTGCTGGGTATCATCACCTTGCCGCCCTTGCCCTGCTGTTCGGCCTTGGGGCCAGCGAGGCAGGCGACATCCACAACATCCTGGTCTATGTGCTGCTGGCTTTCATCGCGCTGCATGTCGCCGGCGCGCTGTACCACTACCTTCATCAAGCGCGATCAGGTCCTGCACGTATGCTGCGGGGATAGCCGCGCCCAGCGCAGGGTGGCGCTTGCGTTGGCGACCGGCTTGGCCATGTTGGCGGCCTGCGAAGTGTAATAGCCCAGGAAGCGCTTGGGTTCGAAAGCCTGATACGGCTCCAGATTGTGGGCCCAGCGATAGCCGATGGATTCGTACAGAAGCTCGGCCGATATCCGGTAGGGGCGCGCAGCGTGATGCGTGGCGCCGCGACACTGTAAGTGATCGCGGCGGAACCGCCAATGAAACGCGGATCGTCCCGTGCCGGTCCCACAACGGCAATTTGCGGATCAGCGTTTTTCTTGTCGAACCCCTTTGGCAGGATGCGATTGTCCTTCAGGTAATGGCTGCCATAAAGCAGCCCGGTGGTTACCCGGCCGCGGAAATCGCCCATGATGGATTCGAAAATCTCCACCTGGTCCGGCTGGGTGATGCGGCTGTAGTGTGGTTGTTCGAACTTCTGTGGATCGGCGTCATTGTCGCCGCCCACAATCGACCCGTCCGGCCGCACGGCACCCGATTCAAACACCACGGCATTGCTGGCATCCCGCACCGTCACATGCAGCCAGGCACGGCGCGCAGGATAGGCCGTGGGCAACTTGTGCCCGGTCCGGTTTGTCACCGCGACATCGAATGTCAGCCGGCCGTCAGACCGTGCGGTGTTTGCGATGGCCAAGGTTGCGGTATCATGGGCCAGTAGCGCTTTGCTGCGGCGCGGCAGATGCTTCCAGCTCCCTCGGCAGTGGCGATCACGCCCAGTTCGCCTGCGTGGTCCTTCAGCATGCGCAAGAGCGTTGAGTTTCCGCCCACGAATATGTGCCGGAACACGCCCTCATGGTCCTCGGCATGAACGGAGGTAATGGGCGCCTTTACCCTTCACTTGCGTCATGTGGCAGTCCTGGCAGCTGTCGGTCCTGGCATATTCGCTGTGCTGCCATTCCTGATATGGCATCTGTTCGGGCAAGGTGCCGACCCGGTTGCCCTTGTCGTCCAGCGCAGCGGTCAGAAGCGTGTGACACGAGGCGCAAAGCGCGGAATCGCCCAGATAGTCCACCTTTTTGGGGGTGAAGCCGGTTGTGGAGTGCATCAGCCGCTGGCGGCCTTCATCGGGCTTGTCGAAGGGACCGAAAATCTCCCGCTCTTCGTCCTTCTTTGTCACGTCGATCAGGTAGCCGCCGTCCAGGCTGGAACGTTGGCCCAGGTTGCTGTTCTGGATCTGGTGGCAAAGCGTGCAGGAGACGCCATCCGCCGCCAGGGTTGCCTTGGGATCCCTGGCATCCTTCAGTTCGCCTTCCGGTTCTTCCAGCGCTGCCCCGCTGCTGACTGCGCCGAGATATTTCAGGATTTCGCCGCGAGAACCTTCTGCGCGAGCCTGGTAACGCTGCATCGGCATGTGGCAGGTCGAGCATTTGTCCTCGATCGCCGCGGTGGCCGCCGGATGATCGATGGTCTCGCGGCGCACACCCGCCTGCCAGTAGGGATCGCGCGAGGAGTTGGCCATGACCGATGCGCGCCACTGAAAGCCGATGGAAATATCCTCGCCATCCGGCGCGTGGATCTGGCTGTGGCAGGAAATGCAGTGGCTGCCCGTGGCGAAGAGAAAATGATTTTCCGGCATGCGCGGAACTTCCGCGGTTGCTTCGGCCGGAGAAGTTTCTTGTGCTCTCAATACGGCGGCGCTGCAGATGACGATGAGCGCACAACAGGCAAGCGCGACAGCTCGGTAATTGCGGATCATTCGCATGCGCAGTGCTTCCGGCCTTTGTGATGCGAATTAACAGCGCGCGCGTTATTGCGTCAACGCGGGTGATCGCACTATCAGTGCTTATCACCGGTCATGGGGATGAAGCGTGTTGCCTGCATCCAAGCTGCTGTCCGTTGTCGCTGCATTCTGCGGGCTCGCGCTGGTATCCACCGCGCTGATGGCGGCAGCGCCCGAGCCGGCAAAGCCGGCGGATGGCCATGCCCTGTTCACGCAGAATTGCGCGGCCTGTCACGGCGAAACCGGACGCGGCGATCGCAAGCTCTCGGACCTGGGATTTTCCGGTTACGGAATCAAGATGCCGGATTTTGGTGATTGCAGCTTTGCCAGTCGCGAGGCTGACACCGATTGGGCTTCCACCATCCACCGCGGCGGGCGCGCACGGGCCTTTCCCCGCGCCATGCCGGCGTTCGACAAGGCGCTGAGCGATGATGAAATCGACGCCATAATCGGATACCTGCGCTCCAAATGCGAAAAATCCGGCTGGCCGCGCGGGGAGTTCAACCTGCCATTGGCCATGTTCACCGAAAAGGCCTTCCCGGAAGACGAGCTGGTCAACATCAATGAACTGAATACCAGGGGCTCCTACGCCTTCACGTCCACGACGATTTTCGAGAAGCGTTTCGGCGAAACCGGCCAGCTTGAACTCAATCTGCCCATTTCCAGCGTTGCGGGCGCACCGCATACCCAGACCGGGATCGGTGACATCGGCGTGGCCTGGAAGCAGAACCTGTTGGCGGATGTGGACCAGGGCACCATCTTCAGCATGCTGGGCGAAGTGGTGCTGCCCACCGGCAGCGCGGCAAAGGGGCTGGGTTCGGGAAGCTGGGCCTTTGAAACCCACGGCCTGTTCGCCCAGCTCATGGGCGACTATTTCCTGCAGGGCGACGTATTCGGCGCCTTTCCCACCGGCAGGGGCCTGCCAACCGAAGCGCATGGCAATTTCGCGTTCGGGCGCACGTTCGCGCAAGACGAAGGCTGGGGGCGTTCCTGGTCGCCGCAGGTGGAGCTGCTGACGACCCAGGCATTCGCGCCCGGCGAAAAGCTGCAATGGGACATTGTTCCACAGCTGCAGGTCAGCCTCTCGTCCCGCCAGCACATATTGGCCAGCTTTGGCGGCCGCTTTCCGCTGAATGACCGCGGCGGTGACCGCCAGCCGCAATTTGTCTTCTATCTCATCTGGGACTGGTATGACGCCGGCCTGTTCCAGGCCTGGTGATCAGATATCGGCGCCCGCCGCCAGATAGGCAGGCTTGGGCTCCGCGGCCAGGCCCAGATGTTTCATCGCCAGCCTGTGGGCCAGGCGCGCACCCAGGAAGAAGATCGGGCTGACCAGCAGCGACATGGCGATCACCGCGATGGCGAGCTTGTGGCCTTCGGGCGAAAGCGTGTGCGCCGCCAAACCCGCCGCGGCGATGACGAAGGAAAACTCCCCCACCGGCGACAGGAACAGCGACGCGGCAAAGGCGGTGTCGAATTTCTGTCCCGCCAGGGTCAGCAGGATGAAATTCAGCACCGTCTTGCCGCCGGTCACCACCACCAGGGCGGCGGCGATCACCCAGACCTGCCGGACCAGATAGTGAAGGTCGATCAGCAGGCCCACCGACAGGAAGAACACGAACAACAGGATGCTTTGCACCGGCTGGGCCATGGTCAGCGCGCCGCGCCGCAACGTCGAATGCCCCACTGCCAGCCCGCCCAGGAAGGCACCCAGTGCCGGCGACAATCCCAAAAGTCCCGAGGCCGCGGCGGCGGCAAAGCAGATGCCAAGCACGCCCAAGGTGCCGACATCGAAATTCTTCAGCAGATATTCAGACGCCGGGAAGCGAAAGCTTTTGATTTTTGTCAGCACATGGATGAAGACCGCCAGCAAGGTGAAGGCCAGCGCCAGCTTGGTGCCCACCCCGATCATCGCCTTCGGCGTCAGCGCGCCGCCCAGCGTGTTGGTGATCAGCAGCAGCGGCACCACCGCCAGGTCCTGCGCCACCAAAATCGCCACAGACAGCCGCCCGGCGGGAGTGTCCTTTTCGTCGCTGTCTTCGATCATCTTCATGGCGACGGCGGTGGAGGAGATGGACAGCATGAAGCCGATCACCACCCCGCCCAGCACTTCGCCATGCACCGCATAGGCGAACAGCGCCACCGAGGTGGGAATGATGGCGCAGGTTACGCCGGTCACCCCAAGCGCCAAGGGCAGGGACTTGGAAAAGGCGGCCAGCCGCATTTCCATCCCGATGATGAACAGCAGCATCAGCACGCCCAGCTCGGCCAGGGTCTCGATACTGTCATCGGTCTGGATCAGGCCCATGCCCGTGGGGCCCAGCACCATGCCCACCAGGATGAAGCCCGCGGCGGCGGGCATCCGCAGCCGGTTCATCAAAAGCCCGCAACCCACCGCGGCGGCCAGGAGCAGGGCAAGGGCGGACAGGGATTGCTGTTCGTGCATGACCTTGTTTCCAACAAGGTGGATCGGGGATCAAGCGGAATGATAGGGTAACGCCATGGCGGAACCCAACCACATTGACGACGAAAAGCGCACCCTGATCCTGACCGGGGCCAGCCGCGGCATCGGCCATGCCACGGTGAAGCGCTTCTCCAGCGCCGGCTGGCGGGTGATCACCTGTTCGCGCCACGCCTTTCCGGAAAACTGCCCCTGGGCGGCGGGGCCGGAAGATCACATCCAGGTCGACCTGTCCGATCCGGCCGACACAAGGCGCGCGGCCGAGGAGATGCGCTCCCGCCTGATCGACGGCAAGCTGCACGCGCTGGTCAACAACGCCGCCATCTCGCCCAAGGGCCCCGGGGGCGAACGGTTGGGGATTTTCGATTCCCCCCACGAGCTGTGGCGCCAGGTGTTCGAGGTGAACTTCTTCTCCACCATCTGGCTGGCGCAAGGCCTGAAGAACGAACTGGCGGCGGCAAAGGGCTCCATCGTCAATGTCACCTCCATCGCCGGATCGCGCGTGCATCCTTTCGCGGGCGCGGCCTATTCCATCAGCAAGGCGGCGGCCGCGGCGCTGACGCGCGAGATGGCGGCGGACTTCGGTCCCTGGGGCGTGCGGGTCAACGCCATCGCGCCGGGCGAGATCAATACCGCCATCCTGTCGCCGGGCACCGAGAAGATCGTCGAGACCATTCCCCTGCGCCGCCTGGGCGAGCCGGCGGAAGTGGCCAAGGCGATCTATTATCTGTGCACGGATCAGTCCAGCTATGTGACTGGTTCCGAGTTGATGATCAACGGCGGCCAGCACGTCTAAAGTCCTGTAACAGAACCGTCACAAGGCGGCTGTACCAGCGTCACATGCTGGAACGCTGCGCCGGTCTTGTCTTCGCCTTCCTGTTCCATGATGGCCGCGCCACGCGCGCCGGCGACGACAACCTCGCTGCGCACCTGGACCACGGCCATGACTGGATCTGGCTGCACCTGGGTCTGGCCGATCACCGCGCCAAGCGCTTCATCGAAGGCTTCGAGCCATTGCCCGCCGCCGCCCGGCAATTGTTGCTGAACCCGCGCGAGGAACGCATCCAGTTTCACCTCACCGCTAACGGCGCCTATGGCGTCCTGCCCGACATCGAACGCGACTTCGCCGACCATTCGCTGGGGACAGGGCGGCTGGCATTCTGGTTCGATGGCGGCCACCTGGTGACCTCGCGGCTGCATTCCCTGCGCGGGCTGGAGCATGTGCGCCAGCATGTCGAAGGCGGCGGCGCGCTGCCCACGCCGGTCTCCGCGCTGGTCCGCTTGCAGGAGGAATTCACCGGCCTGGTGGAGCAGCGGCTGGTGGTGCTGGGCAGCGAGCTGGGCCGGATCGAGGACGAAGTGCTGGCCGACCGCGACCATATCGGGCGCGATGTGCTGGACCCTGGTGGCGCGAGCTGTCGCGTTATGCCCGCGAGTTCTCCGCCCTGCGCGGCGCCATGCACCGGGCCATGTCGGCGTGCCATGTGGTGCAGGGCGGGCCTCTGCTGAACAGCTGCCGCACCTGCAGCAGGAGGCCGAGGATTTCGAGCGCGACGCCGCCGCCCTGTCCGACCGCTCGCGGCTTTTGTACGAGGAAATCGGCAGCCGGCTCGGACTGCAGCAACGGGCCCCGTCGGCCCTGACCGTGATCTCGACCCTGCTTTTACCGCCCACCTTCGTGGTGGGGGCATTCGGCATGAATGGGGCATCCCGGGCCCAGGCCGGCCACGGCTTCTGGGCCGGGCTGGGGCTTTGCCTAGTGCTGGTGCTGGGTGGCTGGGCGCTTTTGCGGCGCTTCCGCATCCTGCCTTGAAGTACGGTACGATTCAGGCCGTAGCTTTCCCCATCGGCCCCTCTATGATCCCGCCCGGGCATGGGGTTTTGCATGGCTGTTCGGTTTTCACCCGGAATCGATGCGCGGCATCGTCTGGGGCCTGTGGGTGCCGCGGCGCTGCTGGTGGTCGCCATCACCTGGAAGCTGCTGTTCAGCGTCCCCGCCGAGCCGAGCAGGAAACCTTCCGGTCCTGCAGTCGAGTGATGTCATCAAGGCGCCCACCGGCCATGCCTACAAATATGTGGTCGCGCCCAATATCACCTGGGCGGCGGCGCGGGGCGCCGCCGCCAGGACAACTTCGAAGGCCGCCAGGTACCTGGCCGTTTACCATCGGCGACAAGCCCGAATTCGATTTCATCATGACCAGGGTGTTCCCCAACGGCGACGATACCGACACCACATTCCTGGGAGGGCGCCAGACCGCGCCCGGTGAATGGCGCTGGGTGACGGGCCCTGACGGCGCCGCCGATGGCGGCAAGGGCACGCTGTTCTGGACCGGTTATGAAAGCGGCCATGCCGAAGGCGGCCATTTCGCCGAATGGATGTTCAGCGCTTTCCAGCATGGCGGCATGTGGGACGTGCACAAGGTCTGCTGCGTGACCCTGTTCTCCTATCGCCGCCGCCTGCTCAGTACCTCGCTAGGCAATGGCGAACCGCAGGAGGGCGTGGCGGGGTATTTGGTGGAATTTGGCAATTAGGGAACTTTAAGCCTTCACCGACATTACCTCTGCCATACAGCGAGGTAATCCCATGTCTCTTTTGCTGATCATTCTGCTTGTTCTGCTACTGGCCGGCGGCGGCTTTGGTTTCAGCCGCTATGGTGCGGTGGGTGGCGGTATTTCCGTAGGCACCATCCTGATCATCATCCTGATCCTGTATCTGCTCGGCGCGCTCCACTAACGCGCCACGATCAGGCAACAAAAAAGCGGCGCTGGTTCCAGCGCCGCTTTTCTTTGTCTTGGGTGCTACCGCTTAGCGGCAGCCGCGATAGGCAGCACGCTTGCAGGCGATGGCCAGCTGGCGGGCCTGGTTCTGCGCGGCCGGGGTCATGCGGCGCCACAGGGCGTCACGATGGGCGGCGGCGTTGGGCATGTTGCCCTGTTCGGCGGCCAGCGCGTACCACATGTAGGCGTGGAAGGGTTCGGCCTTGATGCCCTGGCCCATTTCATACATCAGGCCCAGATTGTACATGCCGGCGGAATTGCCCTGCGCGGCCGAGGCAGAGAACCACTGCGCGGCGCGGGCGAAGTCGCGCGGAACGCCCTTGCCGTCACGATACAGGCCGCCCAGGTTGTTCTGGCCCAGCGAGGAGCCGGCAGCAGCCGACAGCGACAGGTAGCGGACAGCTTCCGCGGTGTTCTGCGGCACGCCTTTGCCATCCAGGTACATGATGCCCAGATTGTTCTGGGCCACCGGATTGCCCTGGATCGCCATGGGGCGCCAGGAGGCGAGGGCGCGCTGGTAGTCGTTGCGCTGGAAGTAACGGGCGCCGTCCTGCAGGGGATCGGCGTTGGCGGCCAGGCTGCCAAAGGCCAGCGCGGCGGCGATGAGGATCAGTTTACGCATAGTCGGCAGTCTCCAACCTTGTTCGGTGTGAAGAATTACCACGCCAAAAGTGAACATCCGCTTACCACCGGGCCGTGCGGGGTTCGCGAAACCCAGCGATTCCGGTGGTTAACGGGATACGAAGATGATTAAGACTTGGTGCGGCCGGCGCAGTTGCGCGGCTCAGCCCTTGCGGGCGTCTTCCAGGATTTCGGCGATCATTTCCTTGCCTTCGGGACTGTGAATCCAGTTCTCGGCGGCGGACAGGGTGGGAAACTGAAGCGGCACCTTCTGCGGCTTGTTGCGCTCAGGGACGGGCACCCGCACCTCGAAGGTGCCGGCAAAGCGCACATCCTTGGTTTCGGCGGCATAGGGCGCAGGCAACTGGTTCTTGCGCTTGTCTTTCATGCTTCCCATGGCCGTCTCCCGGTTAGAGGCGGGCTTATAGCGGTCTTAACCGTCCCGGTCAGCACGTTTTTTGCGGCCGATTCCCAGCTTTTCCCGCCACAGGCGGGAGGGGATTTCCTCGACCTGGCCCTCGGCCAGCTGGCCCAGCTGGAAGGGGCCATAGGAAACCCGGATCAAGCGCGAGACTTTCAGCCCCAGCCGCTCCATCACCCGCTTGATCTCGCGGTTCTTGCCTTCCTTCAGGCTGACGGTGGCCCAGCTGTGCATGCCCTTGCTGCGTTCCAGGTCCGCGACGATGGGGCCGTATTTGACGCCATCGATGGTGATGCCGCTGGCCAGCTTGTCCAGATCCGCTTGCGTCACCTTGCCGAACAGGCGCACGCGATAGACCCGCGTCCAGCCCGATGCGGGCATCTCCATGCGGCGCGCGATTTCGCCGTCATTGGTCAGCAGCAAGAGGCCTTCGGTGTTGAAGTCCAGCCGCCCCACCGACACCACCCGGCCCAGATGCTTGGGCACGTTGGCGAAGACGGTGGGCCGGCCCTTTTCGTCCTTGTGGGTGGTCACCAGGCCCGACGGCTTGTGATAGCGCCACATGCGCGCGCCTTCCGGCTCGGCCAGCGGCTTTTCATCGACCTGCACGACGTTGCTGGCCGTGACATTGACGGCCGGCGAAGTCACCAGCACGCCGTCCAGCTTGACCCGCCCTTCCAGGATCAGCTTTTCGGCGTCCCGGCGCGAGCAGATGCCAGCCCGGGCGATGACTTTGGCTATGCGGTCGCCGGATAGCTTTTCGGAGGGGGGCAATGCTATCTCCTGCACCCATGAATGACGGGCAAGCCATAGCACTGGCGCTGGAAGAAGCGAAATCGGCCGCCTTGCGGGGCGAGGTGCCTGTGGGCGCGGTGCTGCTTGGGGCCGATGGGGCGCTGCTGGCGCAGGACGGCAACCGCATCCTGGAATTGAAGGACCCCACCGCCCATGCCGAGATGCTGGTGATGCGCAAGGGCGCGGCGGCGCTGGGCAATGAGCGGCTGATCGGATCCACGCTGTATGTGTCGCTGGAGCCTTGCGCCATGTGCGCAGGCGCAATGGCGATGGCGCGCATCGGGCGGCTGGTGTTCGCGGCCTGTGATCCCAAGGGCGGCGCGGTGCTGCATGGCCCGCGCTTCTTCGAACAGCCCACCTGTCATCATCGCCCCGTGGTGGAACAGACCGAACCGCATGCCGCGGAAGCGGGCGAGATATTGAAGGCGTTTTTTAGAGCAAGGCGTTTGTGAGCGGCCTTGGTTCTGTCCGAGAACCTCAGGCCGGCGAGAAACCGGAGAAGCTTTCCAGCTGCACACCTTCACGCGCCGCTGATCAGCTGACGTTGCTGCGATCAGGACATCGCTGAGGAAATGCGCCGTCAGCAGCGCGCGCGTTACTGCCAGAAGCGCGGCGATGCCGAACCAGATGGGCCAGGCCATCGGCCACACGCAGGTGAAGATCACCGCCACGCAGCAGATGGTCAGGGCATGTCCGGACGAAAGCTGTTGTAGTCGGGATTGAAGGCCAGCGGCATGAAGCCGTACAGCCCCATCTCCATGTCGTCGCGCGGGCGGCGGCGGCCCAGCACCAGCTTGATGACATGCAGCACGGCGCTGCCCAATGTCAGGCTGGGCGATGAAGGCCACCGAATAGTTGATCAGCATGGTGACCTGGTCCGGCAGCATCGAAGTGGCGCATGCCCGCCGCCACGATCAGCGCCAGGATGGCGGCGGCCAGCCAGTGGCCCGCCTTGGCATAATGGGTGATGCCGTCCAGCGCCCTGTGGGCGCGGGCGCTGACATGGTCATCAGATGAAATGGGCCAGGGAACGCGGTCGATCGCCAGCGCGGCGATGCCGATCAGGATGGATAGAAAGCCCGCCCACAAAAGCATGACCGTTGGGTGCCTGTTTGGTGTCGGTCTGTCAACAGGTTCAGCGCTTTAACGCTCTCCAGCCAATGTCGGAGCGGCAGAAGGCGCCTGGTCCAATGTATGTGCTTGACCGCTTCATAGGCGCGGGCCTGCGCCTGTGCCACGTCCTTGCCCTGGGCGGTGACATTTAACACCCGGCCGCCGACCGCCACGATATCGTTGCCGCGCCGTTCGGTTCCGGCATGAAACACGGTGACGCCGGGCAGTTTGGCGGCATCGTCCAGCCCGGTGATGACATGGCCCTTTTCGTACGAACCTGGATAGCCCCTGGAGGCCATCACCACGGTCAGCGCCACATCGTCTTTCCATTCCAGCGGTATCAGCTTGCCGTCCCGCGCTGCGACCAGCGCCGTCAGCAGATCGCTTTTCAGGCGCGGCATCAGCACCTGGCATTCCGGATCGCCGAAGCGGCAATTATATTCCACCAGCTTGGGACCGGACTTGGTGATCATCAGTCCCAGATACAGCACGCCCATATAGGGCATGCCCTTGGCCTTCATCGCCGCGACGGTGGGCTTGATGAATTTGTCCATCGCCACCTGCTCCAGCGACGGCGGCAAAACCGGGGCGGGCGAATAGGCGCCCATGCCGCCCGTGTTGGGACCGGTATCGCCATCGCCCACGCGCTTGTGATCCTGGGCGCCGGCCAGCGGAACGACATTGGTGCCGTCGGACAAGGCAAAGAAGCTGGCCTCTTCGCCTTCCATGAATTCCTCGATCACGATGGCGTGACCGCTTTCGCCAAAGCCGCCTTCGAACATGAAGTCGATCGCCTTGTGGCTTTCGCTTTGGTCGGCGGCGATGATCACGCCCTTGCCGGCGGCCAGCCCGTCGGCCTTGATCACCACCGGATAACCCAGGCTGTCGGCGAAGGTCTTGGCCGGGTCCGGCGCGGTGAAGCGCTTGTAGGCGGCGGTGGGAATACCGTGTTCGTCGCACAGCTCTTTCACGAAGCCCTTGGAGCCTTCCAGCACCGCGGCGGCCTTGCTGGGCCCCAGGCTGCGGATACCGGCGCCTTCCAGCACATCCCACAAACCGCCCACCAGCTGGGCGTCGGCTGCGATCACGGCGAAATCGATTCGGGCCTCGGTCGCGAACCGGGCCAGGGCGGCAAAGTCCGTAGCCGGAATGGGGACGCATTCGGCGACGCCAGCTATGCCGGCATTGCCGGGGGCGCAATAAAGCTTTGTCAAAAGCGGGCTTTTGGACAATGCCCAGGCCAGCGCATGCTCACGCCCCCCGGAACCCACCAACAAGACCTTCACGCGCAATCCTCGCCTTTCAACGCCGCCCCCCTGTATCATGGGAGCCATGCCCGACGCACCGATTTCCAACCTGCCCGAATTTTCGGTAACAGAATTGTCCGCCGCCCTGAAACGCACGGTCGAGGACCAGTTCGCCTTTGTCCGGGTGCGGGGCGAGATTTCGGGGCTGAAATTCCATTCCTCCGGCCATGTCTATTTCGACCTGAAGGACGACAAGGCGGTGCTGAACGCGGTGATCTGGCGCGGCAATACCGGCCGGCTGAAGATCCGCCCCGAAGCGGGCATGGAAGTGATCTGCACCGGCAAGCTGTCCACCTATGCCGGGTCCTCGCGCTACCAGATCATTGTCGAGCAGGTGGAGCTGGCGGGCCTGGGCGCGCTGATGGCCATGCTGGAGGAGCGGCGCAAGAAGCTGGCCGCCGAAGGCCTGTTCGATGCGGCGCGCAAGAAGAAGCTGCCCTTCCTGCCCGACGTGATCGGGGTGATCACATCGCCGACGGGCGCGGTGATCCGCGATATCATGCACCGTCTGGAAGCACGCTTTCCCCGCCGGGTGCTGCTGTGGCCAGTGGCGGTGCAGGGCGAAAAGGCGGCCAGTGAAGTCGCGGCCGCCATTGCCGGTTTCAACAGTTTCGTGCCGCGGCCCGACGTCATCATCGTGGCGCGGGGTGGCGGTTCGGTCGAAGACCTGATGGCCTTCAATGACGAGGCGGTAGTGCGCGCCGTGGCAGCCAGCACCATTCCGCTGATCTCGGCGGTGGGGCATGAAACCGACACCACCCTGATCGATTTTGTCTCGGACATGCGCGCGCCCACGCCGACGGCGGCGGCGGAACTGGCCGTGCCGGTACGCACTGAGCTTCTGGCGCAGACGATGGATTTCGAGCGCCGTATGCTCACCTGTTTCAGCAAGGGGCTGAAGGATCGTCAGCGCCACCTGGCGCAGCTGGCGCGGGTGCTGCCGCGCGCCGACAGCCTGTTTGCTACGCCGCGCCAGCGGCTGGACCAGGCGGGGGAGCGGCTGGGGCAAAGCTTGCGCAAGAACCTGCAGGTGCATCGGGTTCAGTTCTCCCGCGCCGAAGCGCAGCTGCGTGACCGCATGTTGCGCGACCGCATGGCCGTGTGCGGGGAACGGGTAACCACCTTGTCCGCCCGCGCCACCCGCGCCCAGACAGCGCGACTGGCGCAGGCGAAGAAACATCTGGACGGGCTGACCCGGGTGCTGGAAAGCGTGTCGCACAAGTCGGTGCTGGAACGCGGTTTTGCCCTGGTGCGCGGCGCCGATGGCAAGGTGCGCCGCCGGGCCGCCCAGGTCGAAGCCGGCGAATCTTTGACCCTGACCTTCGTGGATGGCGATACCAAGGCCGTGGCGGGCGAGGGCGCGGCGAAGCCCAAAACAGACAAGAAAAAGCCTGCCAGGGATCAGGGCTCGCTTTTCTGACCCTCAATTGGATACAATGAGCTTATGAACGTAATGGAACGCGACCAGGGCGAGGCCCGGCTTCACTATCTCGACGGCGAGTACGAGATCATCACGCCCGGCGGCTATGTCGTCTGCGCGGTGACGGGCGCGCATATTCCGCTGGATGCGCTGCGCTACTGGAGCGTGGACCTGCAGGAAGCCTATGCCAGCCCCGATGTCTCGACGAAGCGGGCGCAGGAAAAGGGCCTGGTTCCGAAATGATGCGGCGCCGCCTGTTTGTCGGCGCCTGCCTGTCTACCATCGCTTCGCCGCTTTTCGCGGCCGACAAGCCCATCCGCTTTTCCATCACCGGTTTCCATGAGCCAGAAGGCAGCCTGGCCATGGGCAGCGCCCCGCCCGGTTCGGTGGCGGCGCTCGATGGCCGCCCCCTGCGCATCACCGCCGATGGCCGCTTTGTGTTCGGCTTCGGCCCCGACCAGACCAAGCCGGTGGCTGATCACGGTGCGCTATCCCGACGGCGGCGGCGACAGCCGCAGCTATACGCCGGCTGTCCGCACGTACGACATCCAGCATGTGAACGGCCTGCCGCGGCATACGGTGACGCCGCCGCCGGAAGTCACCGAGCGCATCGCCCATGAGGCGGAGCTGATCTTCCTGGCGCGGTTGACCGACAGCGGCGGCAGCGATTTCCTGTCTGGCTTCGACTGGCCGGCGCCGGGCATCGAAAGCGGCATCTTTGGCAGCCAGCGCATCGACAATGGCACGCCGATGTCGCCGCACTATGGCGTGGACATGGCCGCACCCACGGGGACGCCGATCCATGCACCCGCCGATGGCGTGGTCGCCTTGAGCGACGACTATTACCTGAACGGCGGCTTTACGCTGATCGATCACGGCCAGGGCGTATCGACGTCATACCTGCATCAGAGCAAACGATTGGTGAGACCCGGCGATGTGGTCAAGCGCGGCCAGCGCATCGGCTTGATCGGCGCGACGGGCCGCGCCACCGGTCCGCATCTGCACTGGGCGATGAACTGGTTCCAGGTGCGGCTTGATCCGTCGCTATCGACGCGCAAGCCCAAGCCCGATCCGCTTTAGGCAGGTTTGCCGACGTAGCACTTGCCGTCGCCATTTTCGAAAACGGTGTGCCTGTTGGCGGCAAAGAACTCGTCGAAGGCCTGGCGCACTTCCGGCCACTTGCCCTGGCCGATGATGGGCTTGGAGAAATAATCGTCGCCCACCAGCACGCCGCCATCCTTCAGCTGTGGCCACCAGGCTTTCAGGTCGGCCATCACCGAATGATAGTCGTGCCCGGCATCGATATGCAGCACATCGGGACGGATGCCTTTTTCCTTGAGCAGCTGGAAGGCATTGATGGAATCCAGCGGCAGCGGCACCACGATGTCCGACAGACCTTCATTGACGATGTTGGCGGCGAACTTGTGATAGAGGCGGGGATAGCCGAACTCGAAATCCAAGTCGGGGATGAATTTCTCCCACAGGTAATGCTCGGACGAGCCCAGCCATGTGTCGATGGCGATCACCACCGCGTCCAGCTTCTGGCGCTGGATCTCTTTGGCCAGGGTGACGACCGAAGCGCCTTTCCACACGCCCACCTCCACCACGATGCCCGGCTTGGCCTCGTTGATGGCGCGCGCCAAGTACGGGTGCTGGGAATGCCAACCTTGCAGGTCCGTCGGCTTGTCGGTGGGAAAGCCCTTCAGCGGATCGCGGCCGAAGAACAGCTTGTGGAGAATGGTATCGCGGGTGCTCATGCTTTGCCCTGCAGGATGGCGATGTCGCGGGGCGTGGTCCAGCGATTGTGAATCCACAGCCATTGGCCGGGATTGGCGCGCACCATGTCCTCGATGCTCGCCTGGATGGCGGCCGTCAGGCGCGCAATGTCATCGGCTTCATTGCCGCTGGCGTTGAATTCCAGCTCCGGCTGCACCGTGACATGGAAGCGTGGACCGCCGACGCGGCGGTTGGCGGCCATGATGACATGCGCGCCCAGCTTCAGCGCCAGCGCGGCGGGCGCGGGTGTCGTCAACGCATCACGGCCGAAGAAGGGCACGGCGATGCCTTCGCGCAACTTCTGGTCCACCAGCATGCACAACATCTTGCCGGCCTTCAGCTGCGCCACCATCGGCCGCGCCGCATTGTGCTTGGCGATCATGGTGTCGGGACCGTTGATGCGGCGTTGGCGCGCCACCCAGGCGGCCACATAGGGATTGTTGGGCGGGCGCACCACGGCGGCGCCGTCAAAGCCCAGTTGTCCGGCCAGAATCGGCAGCATCTCCCAGTTGCCCAGGTGACCCGACAGGAAGATCACCGGTTTGCTTTTCAAATCTTCCAGGCTCATGCCGGGCGGCAGGCTGTAGGTGATGCGCGGATCATCGCCCTTGGGCGAGAAGCGCGCCAGGTGCGGATATTCGCCTACCACGCGGCCCAGATTGTCCCACATGGTGCGGCGGATGCGGTTGCGCTCGTCTGCGCTCATCTCCGGAAAGGCGGCGGCCAGGTTGGCGCGCGCGATGCGGTCGGGCGGCAGCAGGGAAAAGATGTTGCGGCCGATCCAACCGCCAAGCCCGGACGCAGTCTCGGGTCCCAGCATGCGGAACATGCCCATGAAGGCGAAGAACAGCGCCGCTTCCGCGCCATAGCGCAGCTTCTGGCCCAGGGGGATGGGAGCGTCCGACATGGCCTTGGGGCTAGGCCCTGGAAAGGACGCTGTCAAGCAAGCGCTCTATTGCAACTGCGTCATCAAAGACGGCTGCAACTTTCAGTATGCGGATGCCTTCGCGCTGGGCCGTGGTCAGGCGCACGAAATCCTTTTCGGTGGTGACCAGCTGCGCATCGCCGGCCACGGCGCGCAGCTCGGTGATCTCGTCTTCGGTATAGGGATGATGGTCAGCAAAGAAGCAGCTTCCCAGCACCATAGCGCCACTGCTCTCCAGCGAGGCAGCGAACTTCTCGGGCCGCCCGATACCGGCAAAGGCGAACACCGCCTTGCCCGCAAGGGCCGCGCCATCGGCCTTGAGATGGGCGCGCAGGACATCGCCGTTATACTCGCCAAGATCTGGTGCGCCATCGCCGACAAGGATAACGGCATCGGCGCGCGCCAGGCCCTGCGCCACCGGCTCGCGCAAGGGGCCGGCGGGAATCTGATAGCCATTGCCGAAACCGACCTCGCCGTCCACCACCACCAGCGACAAGGTCTTGCGCAGGGCGAAGTTCTGGTGACCGTCATCCATGATGAGGATGCTGGCGCCTTTGTCTTTGGCCAGCTGCGCTCCGGCGGCACGGTCGCGCGCCACGATGGTGGGTGCGGTGCGCGCCAGCAGCAGCGCTTCGTCGCCCATCACAGCGGCGGTGTGACCACGCGTGGCCATGGCAGGGCCGCGTTCGCTTCCGCCGTAACCCCGCGTCAGGAAATATGGCTTGTGCCCCTTGGCGCGCAGCAGTTCGGCAATGGCGATGGCGATGGGCGTCTTTCCGCTGCCGCCGGCGGTGAGATTGCCGACGCAGATCACGGGAAGGCCGGGGTCGAAGCTTTTGCCGCGCGATTTGATGGCGACGCTGGCGCCGTACAGCCAGCCCAGCGGCGCCAGCAATGCTGCCGCCAGCCCGCGCTGTTGCCAGAACTCAGGCGCGCGCATTGAGCATCGTCTGCAATGCCGTTGCGGTGCGGGCCACCGCACCCGCCTGGGTGGCTGCGCCGCGCGCCGCCGCATCGCCCGCAGCCGCGGCCATGGCGGGATTTTCCAGCAGACGCGCCGCTTCGCGCGCGATATCCGCGCTGCTGGTGACCAGGCCGAATTGCTGCGCCTCCAGCACCGCTTCATAGGCGCGCGGTGCGCTGGCCGTGTTGGGCCCGGCCAGCACGGCGCAATGCAGCGCTGCCGGCTCCAGCACATTATGCCCGCCCAGCGGCACCAGGGTGCCGCCCAAAAAGCAGAAGCGGGTGAGGCGGTAGAATAGTCCCAGCTCGCCCATGGTGTCGGCGATATAGACGGCGGTCTGGGGCGAGATCGCATCGCCGGCGGAGCGTCGCTTGGTGGCGCGGCTGCCGCACAACATTTCGATGTCGGCAGCGCGGGCGGTATGGCGCGGCACCAGGATAGTCAAAAGATCGGAAAAGCGTTCGCGCAGGATGTCGTGGGCCGGCAGCACGGTCTCGTCTTCACCGGGATGGGTTTGGGCGGCCAGCAGAACGGGGCGCCCGCCGATCTGGCGGCGCAGTTCGGCCAGGGCGTCTTCATCGCAGGACAGTGGCGGGGCATCGGCCTTCAGGCTGCCCACCACCTGGACATTGCGGGCGCCCAGTTCGCGGAAGCGATGCGCGCCATCTTCATCCTGCGCCAGCACCATGTCAAAAGCCGACAGCAGCCGCTTCATGCTCTGCTTGGCCCAGCCCCAGCGTTCGGCCGAGCGGGCGGAGATGCGGGCATTGACCAGCGCCAGCTTCACCCCGCGCGCCGCCGCGCCCAGGATCAGGTTCGGCCACAGGTCGGATTCAATGAACAGGCCGGCATCGGGCTTCCAGTGATCCAGGAAACGGTTCACCGCGCCTGGCACATCCAGCGGCACGAACTGATGTAGTGCGATGTTGTTGCCGTTTTTTGGCGGCAACCGCTGGCCCATCATGGCGGCACTGGTGACAGTGCCGCTGGTCACCAGCACGCTGGCATGTTCCAGCAGCTTTTCAATCAGCGGCAGGGCTGACAGGCTTTCCCCCACGCTGGCGCCATGGATCCACACCAGCCGGCCGTCTGGCCGCGGCCGTCCCGCAACCCCCAACCGTTCGTTCAGCCGGGTCCAGTCTTCCTTGTCGCGGGTGGCCCGCCGGCGCAGCAGCAGCAGCGCAAAAGGCGAGGCCATGCCGGTCAGCAGCCGCCAGGCGCGCAAGCCAAAGGGAAGGCTCATCGCACGTCTTCCAGGTTATGGCGGTAAAGATTGGCATATATGCCATCCGCCGCCATCAGTTCGGCATGAGTGCCGGCCTGGGCGATGCTGCCCTTGTCCACGACATAGATGCGATCGGCATCCACCACGGTGGAAAGCCGGTGTGCGATGACGATGGTGGTGCGCCCCTTCATCAACCGTGTCAGCGCATCCTGCACCTGACGCTCGGATTCGGCGTCCAGGGCGCTGGTGGCTTCGTCCAGCAGAAGGATGGGCGCGTTGCGCAGCATGGCGCGGGCGATGGCGATGCGCTGGCGCTGGCCGCCTGACAGTTTCAACCCGCCTTCGCCGACGCGCGTGTCATAACCTTCGGGCATGGCTTCGATGAAGTCATGCGCCGCGGCGTTGCGGGCAGCCGCCTTGATCTCGCCCAGCGAGGCGCCGGGTTTGCCCAGCGCGATATTGTCGGCGATGCTTTCGTCGAACAGCACCGCTTCCTGCGTCACGACACCGATGGCGGCGCGCAGGCTTTCCAGTGTGACGCCATAAATGTCCTGCCCATCGATGACGATGGTGCCGGCATTGGCGTCATAGAAGCGCAGCAGCAGGTTGAAGATGGTGCTTTTGCCGGCGCCGGACGGTCCCACCAGGGCGATCTTCTGGCCGGCCGGAACGTCCAGCGAAACGCCGGACAGGGTCGGCGCGCCGTCCTTTTGATAGGTGAAGCCGACATTGCGGAAGCTGACTGCGCCACCTTTGGGCGTCAGCGCCACGGCGCCCGGACGGTTGACGATGCTGGGCCGGGCATCGATGGCATCGAAGATGCGCGCGGACGCCGCGATACCGGCAGAGGCGGTGGGCCAGAGTTGGGACAAGTTGCGCAAGGGCTGCTGCGCCAGGAGCAGCGCGGTAAGGAATCCGGCAAAGGCGTTCAGGGTGATCTGGCCGTGCAGGTTCTGCCAGCCGGCGGCGAACAGCACCAACCCCACCACCATGCCCAGGAACAGGTCGGTGACCGGGGCGGCGGCGGCGCGCAGGCGCACGGCTTTGAGCAATGTGCCAAGCCGCGACTTCAGCCGCGCATCCACCCGGGCCACGCTGTGGGTTTCCAGGCCATAGGCCTTGATGATGCGGCGGCCATCCATGGCTTCGGACAGCACCACCGAAAGATCGCCGGTCTCGCGCATGCCGCGGGTGGCGGCGCGGCGCATCGAACCGCCCAGGCGCTCCATCGCCCAGGCGACGCCGGGCAGGACTATCAGCGCCAATGCGCCCAGCTGCCAGTCGCTGACCAGCACATAGGTGAGATAGACCACCAGCTGCACCGCCTCGAGAAAAACGGCGGCCACGCCCTGGGTCAAGCCATCGCGCATCAAGGTGGCGTCATAGAGGAAGTTGGACACGAACTGGCCCGAATGCACGGCATTGAGGTCAGCCAGGTCGCGGCGGATCAGCCGGCCAAACATGTCGCGCTGGGCCGCCGCCACGGTGCGCTCGGCCGCCGAGTCCAGCCACATGCGGCCCAGGAACAGGGTGATGGCGCGCACGCCCACCACCGCGGCCACCGCCAGCGACAAGGGCAGCAACAGTTCAGCCTGGTGGCGCAGGAAGATCAGCTTGATTTCCCAGTTCACCATCTGGGGCACCAACCCGCCGATGGCACTGGTCAGCAGCATGCAGGTGATCGCTAGGAGCAGCAGGCCCCATTCGCCGCTGACATAGTCGCGCAACAGGCGCCGGATGATGGCGCCGGTGGCGGGGGTTGGGGACAGGCCTGGGGAACTCATGCGCCCGCTTGGTAGCATGCGGGGGCGGGGGAGGCAAAAAGCCTTTTTAACCCAGCGGGTTAGTGGTGGTGATCGTCCTCCGGCTCCATCAGCCGGTGCATATGGACCACGAAATAGCGCATCTGGGCATTGTCCACGGTGGCCTGGGCCTTGGCGCGCCAGGCCTTCTTGGCCTCGGCGAAGTTGGGATACATGCCCACGAAATCCAGCTTGGTCAGGTCCTTGAATTCGACGCTCTGGGTATCTTTCAGCTCACCGCCGAACACGAAATGCAGAAGCTGTTCATCGGACATGGGGACTCGGCTTTCTTGCGGCGCACCATTGAAGCCCGACAAAGCGGGCGCGCTCAATTCTCTTATTGTCGCAGGAGCGCGATGATTTCGGTGCTGAGCGCGGGATTGGCGGCAATCAGGCTGGACTGCTTGGCGGACGGCTTGTTGTAGACCAGCGTTTCCCCTCGCGTGTCGGTCAAGCTGCCGCCGGCTTCGCTGAGGATGATGTCGGCCGCCGCCAGGTCCCAGTCGCGCTTGGAGGTCAGGCTGACGCTGGCATCGGCGCTGCCGTCCGCCACCAGCACCACGCGGTACGCCACCGAGTTGCGGTTCTGCACATGCATGGGCGGAAAGGGCGGGGCCGAAAGCTGGGTACGGTCGCCCAGCATGGCGCAATCCTGCAGCACATCGCGCGCCCCGACATGGATCTGTTTGCCGTTGCGGTGCGCGCCGGCGCCTTCACGCGCCGAATACATTTCGTCGGTGATGGGATTGTAGACCACGCCGCAGACCGGACGCCCCGCCACCACGATTGCAGCGCAGATGGTGAAGTGCGGCCGGTTCTTCAGGAAGGCCACGGTGCCGTCAATGGGATCGATGATGAAGACGGTGGCGCGTTCCAGGCGCGATGGATCGTCGGTGGTTTCTTCCGATAGCCAGCCATAACCGGGGCGCGCCGCCGTCAGCGTGTCGCAAAGATACTTGTTCACTGCCAGGTCGGCTTCGGTGACCGGGCTGCCGCCTTCCTTGTTCCAGCGCTTGTAGTCGCCGCCATAGAAGCTGCGCGCAATGTGCCCAGCTTCGCGGACCGTGTCTTCCAGCAGCGTCAGGTCTTCAGGCGCCGGCAAGCGTCATGCCCTCGATTCGGACGGTGGGAGCGTTGACGCCATGACGGAATTCCAGGTCGCTCGCGGGGGTCAGGCTGGCGAACATGTCTTTCAAATTGCCCGCGATGGTCACTTCGGAAACCGGAAAGGCGATCTGCCCATTCTCGATCCAGAAGCCGGCCGCGCCGCGGGAATAATCGCCCGTCACGCCATTCACGCCCATGCCCATCAATTCGGTGACATAGAAGCCCTGCTTGATGTCGGCAATAAGGTCCTTCACCGAAAGCGTCCCCGCTTCCAGATAGAGGTTGGTGGAGGATGGCGCGGGCGGTCCGCCCGTGCCGCGCGCGGCATGGCCGGTGGTTTGAAGTCCCAGCTGGCGCGCGCTGGCGCAATCCATGATCCAGCTGGTCAGCTTGCCGTTTTCGATGAAGGCGCGGCGGGCATTGGCCACGCCTTCGCCGTCGAACGGCTTGGAGCGCAGGCCCCGCACGCGGTGGGGATCGTCGATGATGTTGATGCCGGGGCCGAACACGCTCTGGCCCATCTTGTCTTTCAGGAATGAAACGCCGCGGGCGATGGATGCGCCCGAAATGGCGCCCGCAAAATGGCCCAGCAAGCCGCCCGCTTCATCGGGGTGAAACACCACCGGCACGCTTTGCGATTTCATGCTGCGCGGGTTCAGGCGCTTGACCGCCTTTTCGCCCGCGGTGCGGCCAATATCTTCGGCGCTGCGCAGGTCGCTGGCATGGCGCGCGCTGGCCTGGTCGTAATCGCGTTCCATGCCGGTGCCTTCACCCGCCAGCACGGCGACGCCGATGCCATGGCTGGTGGCGGCATAGCGGCCGTAAAATCCGGTCGAGGTCGCCAGCGCCACGGCGCTGCGCGAGAAAGACGCGCCGCCGCCTTCGGAATTGGTGACACCCGCAACCGCCATTGCCGCGCCTTCGACGGTGCGGGCGCGTTCGATCAACAGTTCGGCGCTGGGTTCGTCGGGGTCTTCCAGGTCCAGTTGCGGAATGGTCTTGGCCAGCCGGTCGGTGGGGGCGAGGCCCGCGAACTTGTCTTCCGGCGCCAGCCTGGCCATCGCCACCGCACGCTCGGGCAATGCCGCCAAAGCATCGGCGGACAAATCGGTGGAGGAAATGAACGCCACCTGCTGGCCGACAAAGACGCGCAGGCCCAGGTCGTAATTCTCCGCCCGCTCGACATCTTCCAGCTTGCCCAGCCGGTAAGAGACGCTGGAGGAGACGCCTTCGACAAACAGGGCGTCGGCGGCGTCGGCGCCGGCACGCTTGGCGGCATCGAGCAGGGAACTCAGGATGGCCTGGGGATCACGCTTGGGAGGGCTGGTCATGCCCACCGGATGCCGCACCTTTGCGGGCGCGTCAAGGTTTGGACAGATGCGGCGGGGTGCCAGGCACCGTCACATCGGGGGCGATATAGAGCGCCTGTTCGCCAAAGGCCATGAACAGGTGCAGATGCTTGAGCACATCCATGCCCAGCGACAGTTCCGGCAGGATCAGGTCATCATTATGGTGACGGGCGCCGTTCTGCGCCATGCGGCTGCGGTCGGCGTTGCGGTTCATCACATCGGGCACCACCAGGATTTCCGGATTGTCGATGGTCATGCCGCCGAACGACATCTTGGAGAAATTGCGCAGCGAGCCGTTCAGGAAGCTGTCGCCGTTGATGGCGCGGTAGGGCGTCATGCCCGGCGATTCCATGGTCAGCCCGAAATCACGCCGCGCCACCGGCAGCCGCATGATGGTGTGGCGCGAGCCGGTGTCGAAGATGGCGTCATAGGTGTGGCCGTCCAGGGTGACGGGGATATGCAGGTGCCAACCCTTGTTGCGCATGGTGGTGCGCGCCGTCGGCGTCCAGCCCGTGGGGCCGGGACAATGATCCTTGGCGTACATCTTCAGCATGCCCGCGCCGAAATCCACGTCCACGTCGTAGGGCTGCAGCATGTCCTGGGCCAGTTCGCCGGCATAAGGGCGCTTGGGTTCGGGCCATACCATCAGCGCGGCGTCCTTGCGATTCAGATGGCCGAAGGTGAAATCGCCCACCACCGCGAAGCGGCTCGAAACGCGGCCATTAATGTCATAGACCCGCGCGCCGCTGTCGCGCACCGGCAGCTGCAATTCCTCGATCGTGTCGCGCGACAGCTGGGTGATCGCGCCGCCGGTGTCCAGGATCATGTGGCGCGTGGTGCCGTTCAGGCTGACCGGCACGGTGCGGATATTGCTTTCCGGTTCGGCACTGTGCAGCGGCACCGACGCCAGCAATTTGGCGGGGGCGCAGTCCTGCGCGTTGGCAGCGGTCGCGGCCAGCAGCAGAATCGGGAGCAGCATGTTGCGCATGCCGACAACCTACACCTGTCGGAGGGCGGGCGCCAGTATCACAATTTTCATTGCCTAATCGGACAGGTGGGCGACCTTGAAGTTGTTTTCGATGTTGGCGTTCAGCCCTTTTGCCGCCGCGATGTCGGCATCCCCACCAGCGCTGTCGCCGAGGCTCTTTTTGGCATGGCCACGCACATACAGGGACACCGCCTGCTTGGGATCCTTAGCCAAGATTTGTGGGATCCTTAGCCAAGATTTGGTCATATGCCTCCAAGGCTTCCTTGTAGCGGCCCAGCTGATACAAGGTGAAAGCCCGGCTGTCGGCGATGGCGATGCTTTGCGGCCGTGCCCTCAGGGCAATTTCGCAATCTTCCAGCGCGCCCTCGAGATTTACCTTCTGCAGCGCGCGGTTGTAGCAGCGCGAGTTGCGAAAGGCGGCGTTGGCCGGACTTGCCGCAACCAGTTGATCCATCCGCGCCATTCGTTCCAACGGTTGGTGCGGCGGCAAGCCTTCGCTGACATAAAGCGCCTTTTCCTTGCGGCCAGCTAGATGTCCAAGACTTCAAGACGTCCATGCCAAGCACTAGTTCAGGCGGGCGGGCGTGGTCCCCACGTTCATGTGATCCGGGATCATGACAACCCCGCATATTGCGAACACTGGTCGCCGCCAAAGGCGAGGGTATCGAACGTATGGGCATAGCTTGCCAGCTTCGGTGCCATTCATGTTGCCATTGGCACGACGCCAGGCGACTCCGGTGTCAGGTCGAACAGCCTTTGGCATTGTCCATGTCATTGTGGAAACATCATTGCCCGGTGGCGATGACTGCCCGAATTTCTTCGTTGAGCTGCCAGCCCAGCTTGTGATGTTTAGCGCGCCTGGAATGATTGGAATTGCGGCGACCGCGGGTAGTGCCAATAAAGAACTTCTGCTCGGGCAGTGATCCTGAAAAATATTTCAATCGACCTGTGCCGAAATCCACGTCCATGGCCTAGCGGGACATCATCTATGCCGAACATTCCGTCGATGGCCGTCGCCGCCCGGGATTACCATCACGGCTGACGCTCAGCAGTGAAATCGCCGAGTTGGAACGTCGACCACGATATATTTGGCAGTTTCGTACCGCACCTGTTGGTGACGCTTCCGGCAGCAGTTCTCGTAACCCCAGTTCTTTGGCAATGTCGTCAGTGACTTCGCCGACGACAGAGCTGGGATCGAAGAAGCAGTTTCGGCGCGCCATTCATCTGACCGGGACCAGGTAGCGGCTATCGCCATTATCCAGCATCTGGATGTCGGTGATTTCTTGAGCGGCGCGCATCCGCCTGTCGTGGCGAGATAAACGGCGACCAGGCCCATGGCGTAAAGATAGCGCGATGGTTCATTCTGAGCCCACCATTTGCGGAGATTTTAACGTAGCGGCGGCATCACCAGATGGGTTTACCGCTCCCAGGCAGGCCCAGCTTTGACCAATTGTCAGTGACTTTGCGGATCACATCTGGGTCCATGACGATCTTCTTGCCCCATTCGGTTGGTTTCGGGGGGCAGCTTGTTGGTGGCGTCCAGGCCGATCTTGGAGCCCAGGCCCGACTGGGGCGAAGCGAAGTCCAGATAGTCGATCGGAGTGTGCTCGATGATGGTAACGTCGCGCGCCGGGTCCATGCGGGTGGAAACTGCCCACATCACATCCTTCCAGTCGCGCGCATTGATGTCATCGTCCACCACGATCACCCATTTGGTGTACATGAACTGGCGCAGGTAGGACCACACCGCCATCATCACCCGCTTGGCATGGCCGGGATAGGCCTTCTTCATGCTGACCACGGCGATACGGTAACTGCAGCCTTCCGGCGGCAGCCAGAAATCCGCGATCTCGGGGAATTGCTGCTTGATGAGCGGAATGAAGACTTCGTTCAGCGCCTCGCCCAAAATGGACGGCTCGTCCGGCGGCCGCGACGTGTAGGTCGACAGGTAAATAGGATCGCGCCGCATGGTGATGGCGGTGACGGTGAAGACCGGGAACTGCTCCACCGAATTGTAATAGCCGGTGTGATCGCCATAAGGGCCTTCGTCGTGATAGTCGGACAGCGAGACTTCGCCCTCGATCACGATCTCCGCTTCGGCCGGAACTTTCAGCGGCTGGCTGACGCAATCGGCCAGTTCCACGCGCTGGCCGCGCAGCAATCCGGCGAACTGGTATTCGGACAGGGTTTCGGGCACCGGCGTCACCGCCGCCAGAATGATGCCGGGATCAGCGCCAATCACGCAGGCGGCGGGCAGGGGTGTAGGCTTTTCCTTGCTCCAGCGCTGGTGATGCTGCGCGCCGCCGCGATGCTTGAGCCAGCGCATGATGGTCTGGTTCTTGTTCAGCACCTGCATGCGGTAGATGCCCAGATTGTAATTGTCTTCGCGCGCGTCGGTGGGGCCCTTGGTCACCACCAGCGGCCAGGTGATCAGTGGCGCAGGTTCGCCTGGCCAGCAGGTCTGCACTGGCAGCTTGGACAAATCGATGTCGTCCCCACGCAGCACGACTTCCTGGCAGGCGGGCTTGCCCACCGTCTTGGGCTTCATCGCCAGGATGGTTTTCACCAGCGGCAAAAGCTCGGTGGCCTCACCGAAGCTGCGCGGCGGCTGTGGCTGACGCAATTGCGCCAGCAATTCGCCGACTTCGCGCAGGTCCGCACCCGTGGCGCGATCCTTGCCGCCCATGGTCACGCCCATGGCGACTCGTTTGACGGTGCCGAACAGGTTGACCAGCACCGGCACGGCGCTTGGCGTGCCATCGGCCTTGATGGGCTTTTCGAAAATCACCGCCGGCCCGCCCTCGGCAATCAGCCGGGTCTGGATTTCGGTCATCTCCAGCACGGTGGAGACGGGTTCTTTCACCCGCACCAGCTCGCCATCCTTTTCAAGGCGGGCCATGAAATCCCGGAGGGACTTGTAAGACATAGGCGGATGCGGACCTAGGGTTCGATGATGCTGCGGCTCGTGTCATCGGGCGTGTCGATGAGGCCCCGACCGACATGACTGCGCGGGCGGCTATAAAGGAAATAGACCAACAGGCCAACACCGCCCCACACCGGCAGCACCAGGATGGCGGTCAGCGGCAGCGACGCATACAGCACCAGGCAACCGATGATGGCCGCCGGCGCGATGATATAGACGCCGGGCATCCGGAACGGACGGCGGCGGTTCGGATCGGTCTTGCGCAGCACCATCACGGCGATGGCCACCATGGTGAAGGCGAACAGCGTGCCCGAATTCGAATAGTCCGCCAGCTTGCCCACCGGCAAACATGCGGCGGCGACGGTGGCGCCGATGCCGGTGACGATGGTCACCACATGCGGGGTGCGATAGCGCGGATGGACCGAGGCCAGCCTGTCGGGGAGCAACCCGTCGCGCGCCATGGTGAAGAAGACGCGGGTCTGGCCAAACATCATCATCAGCACCACCGAGGGCAGGGCGATCACCGCTGCCAGGCCCACCAGGCGGCCCAGCGCGGGCCAGCCGATGGTTTGCAGCACATGCACCAGTGCTTCCTTGGAACAGACCAGCGGCTGGGCGGCGCCTTCGCCGATCAGGGCACAGCGTCCGATCAGTTCGGCGGAACCGGGCGACAGCACCTTGCCGGCTTCCATTACCGGCTGCGCGCCCAGCGCGCCGACCGCGCCGCTGGCGACCAGCAGGTAGAAGAGGGTGCAGATGCCCAGCGCGCCGATCAGGCCGATGGGGACGTTGCGCTGCGGATTCTTGGTTTCCTCGGCGGCGGTGGAAACCGCATCGAAGCCGACATAGGCAAAGAAGATGGAGGCGGCGGCGCCGAACACGCCGGTGGCGCCGGTGGGCGCGAAGGGCGTGAAGTTCTCCGCATGCAATACCGGCAGGGTCAGGGCGATGAACAGGGTGAGCGCGGTGATCTTGACCAGCACCAGGATGGCGTTGACCCGCGCGCTTTCGGTGGTGCCCAGCACCAGCAGCCAAGTGGCGGCCCCGGCCACCAGGATGGCCGGCACGTTGACCCAGCCGCCGACCTGCAGCGCCTTGGTAATTTCTTCGGTGGGTGCGGCGCCAAACATCAGCTCGACCTTGGCCACGGCGCATCGGCATTGCGGATGGAACGGGAACTCCCATCCGAAACCGTGCAGCAATCCCACCGCATGGTTGGACCAGCCCACCGCCACGGCGCTGGCGCCCACGGCATATTCCAGGATCAGCGCCCAGCCCACCATCCAGGCCATCATCTCGCCGACCACGGCATAGGTGTAGGTGTAGGCGCTGCCCGCCACCGGCACCATCGAGGCCAGCTCGGAATAGCACAGCGCCGCCACGGCACAGACAAAGCCCGCCACCACGAAGGACAGGATCATGCCGGGGCCGGCTTTCTGCGCCGCCTCGGATGTCAGCACGAAGATACCAGTGCCGATCACCGCGCCGATGCCCAACAAGGTCAGCTGGAACGGTCCCAGCGCCCGGTGCAGGCCCTTTTTCTCTGCTGTCGCCATGATGGCGTCCAGCGGTTTGACGCGGTCGAACAAGATCATGGCAAATCCCCAGCGCTGCTGGTCTCACTGTGACAGAGGGATTTCCCGCCGCCTAGTCCCGCGTCAGGCGGTAAACGCCGGTTTCGCGGATTTCCCGGTCCTCAAGGTCACGCGTGGTCTGGACGGAATAAAGTGCGAGGCGTTCGACGCCCTGCTTGGGAAAATAGTTGCGCCCCGGATCGCCCAGCAATGCCGATACGGCCATTGGTTGCAGCCAGGCCAGCAACCGCTCCGCCAGTGGGCGTTCATAGAACAGGTCGCCCACCAGGATGACGTCCCAGGCACCGGGCAGGCCGATCACATCGTCCCGGGTGGTGGTGATGTCGACAGCGTTGGCGGTGGCGTTCAGCAGGATGGCGGCGCAGGCATGGGCGTCGATGTCCGCGGCCAGCACATGGGCGGCGCCGGACTTGGCGGCGGCGATGCCGACGATGCCGGACCCGGAACCGATATCCAGCACCTGCTTGCCGCGCACAAGCTCCGGATTGTCCAGCACATACCGCGCCAGCGCCTGACCGCCGGCCCAGGCGAAGGCCCAATAGGGCGGCGGCACGCCGATCTTTTCCAGCTCTTCCTCGGTGGCGCGCCACAAGGGCACAACTTCGGTGGCCAGGTGCAATTTGATTTCCGGCACCAGCGGCGGGGCGATCAGGACGGCGTTGGTGGTGATGAACTGCTCTGGTGTCATGCCAGCGCCGCCATCACGCCCAGTGCCAGCAGCACCACGCCGCTGATACGTTCGCGCCAGACGGCGTGGTGCGGCGCTGTCTTCTGGCCGCCATAAGCTGCCAGCGCGCCATAGCCGGTCAGGATGATGCTTTCGCCGACCAGGGTGACCAGGAACATGATGGTGAATTGCGGCACCAGCGGCGCATGCGTGTCCAGGAACTGCGGCACCAGCATGACGAAAAACAGCAGCGCCTTGGGGTTGCCCATCTGGGTCAGCGTGGCCTGCAGATAGGGTTTGCCGCGCAGCTTGGGTCCCGACGTTTCGGGACCGGCGTGGCGGCTTTTCCACAAAGCCGACAGGCCGAGCCAGATCAGATAGGCCGCGCCCGCCAGCTTGATGAACTTGAACAGCAGCGGCGAAGCGGTCACCAGCGCGCCCAAACCGGTGACGCAGATCACGTACCACAGCGTGTTGCCGGTTTGGGTGCCGGCGATGGCGGCCAGCGCATCCTTGAATCCGCCCTTGAAGCCATAGGCGCTGATCAGCATGACGGTGGGGCCCGGGGTCAGCGACCACAGCAATTCGGCGCCGATGAAAATCAGCAGCCCATGCGCCGTCAGGATGGAAAGCGACGTCACCCCAGCCAGCTTGCGAGCAAGAATGCGGTCGCGATCAATGCGCCCGCTTCGCGGTTGGAGCGGAAGATGGCCAGGCAATTGGCGGGGCTGTCGATGTCCAGCCGCTTGACCTGCCACAGCAGATGCGCGCCGGCTGCCAGCATCAGAAAGGCGAAAGCCCAGCCGGTATGCTCGGTGAAGCCGGCAGCCAGGATCAGGGTGAAGGCGATGGCATAGAAGCGCAGCACCCATTTGCGCGTATCGCCGCCCAAAAGCCGCGCAGTGGATTTGACGCCGATCAGCTCGTCATCTTCCTTGTCCTGGTGGGCATAGATGGTGTCATAGCCCAGGGTCCAGAATATCAGGCCCGCATAAAGCATGGCGTCGCCGACATCGAGGCGGCCGGTCTGCGCGGCGAAACCCAGCAGCGCCCCCCAGTTGAAGGTCAGGCCCAACCAGGCCTGCGGCCACCAGGTGATGCGCTTCATGAAGGGATAGGCGGCGACCAGCAGCAGCGAAGACGCGCCCAGCGCCACCGCGAACCAGTTGAACTGCAGCAGGATCGCCAGGCCGACCAGGCACTGCGCCACAAGGAACACGGCGGCCTGACGCGGGGTGACCGCTCCGGAGGGAATAGGCCGTCCGGCGGTGCGCGCCACCGAAGCATCGATGTCGCGGTCGATGATGTCGTTGAAGGTGCAGCCGGCGCCGCGCATCACCAGCGCACCGACGCCGAACAGCAGCACATAATAAAGGTCGCGCCACTCCAGGAAGCGGCGTTCGTCGGCGGCCGCGCCCAGGAGCAGCCCGAAGATGCAGGGCCACAGCAGCAGCCAGGTGCCGATCGGCCGGTCCAGCCGCGCCAGCCGCAGGTATGGCTGCAGCCGCGGCGAGGCATGTTCCACCCAGCTTGCGGGCACGGCGTCCAAAGGGATGGCTTGCGATTTGGTGGGCATCGGGGTGAATTGTGGCATGAGCGAAGAACTTAATAAATCAGAACTGGCGGAAGCTGGCGGCAAGACCCGTCTTTATGTGACCGGCGATCTGGGCGAAGGCGTGGCCGTAGCCCTGGACGAGGGGCAGGCGCATTATCTGTTGCATGTTCTGCGCGCGCAGGCCGGGAACCTGGTGTCGCTGTTCAACGGCCGCGACGGGGAATGGCTGGCCGAAGTGACGCAGGCCGCCAAGCGCGGTGTCACGGCGATCTGCCGCAAACAGCTTTCGCCCCAGCGCGGCGTGCCTGACATATGGCTGGCTTTTGCACCGGTGAAGAAGACGCCGTCCGATTACCTGGTCCAGAAGGCGGTGGAACTGGGCGTCTCGGTCCTGCAGCCGGTCTTTACCCGCCGCACCGTCGTCACCCGCATCAATGAAGAGCGCATGGCCGCCAATGCCGTGGAAGCCGCCGAACAGTCGGAGCGGCTGACGGTGCCGGAGATCCGCGCTGGCGTCAGCTTTGACAAGCTGCTGGCGTCCTGGCCGGCGGACCGGCGCCTGTTGTTCTGTGATGAGGGCGGCGATGCCAAGGCGATGACCCAGGCCGCGCGCGAAAGCCGTGGCGGGCCGTGCGGAATTCTCACCGGTCCGGAAGGCGGCTTCGATCCGGCGGAACGTGCCGCGCTGCGGGCGCTGCCGTTCGTGGTGCCGGTGACATTGGGACCGCGCATCTTGCGCGCCGATACTGCGGCACTGGCGGCGCTGGCGATATGGCAGGCGGTGGCGGGGGACTGGAGCTAGGCCAGGCCGTCATCCTCGGTCAGCTTCTGGTAAGCGAAGGCTTGCGCTGCGCAGCCGGCGCCCAGCTGGAACAGCATCAACAGGCCCGCGATGGGCAGGAAGATGTACCAAAGCTCCGTCATCTTGTTCATCTGGGTGATCTGCCACGCCATTTCGGCGGCATCCCGTGCGGCCTTGGACAGGTTCGCCGGAAGTGTGGGCGGAAGTCCCACCAGTGCGTAACTGAGAGCCCGGTTGGCGATGCCGACTGGAATGAGGATGGACAAGGTCACCAGGAACATTCGCCAGAAGTTGCGGTTCGACAATTCCCAGCTGCGCGCCAGGCCCAAGCCTTGCCGTGACACCGTTACCGGTCCCAGCAGGAACAGGAAGCGCGTGGCGGTGAAGACAATCACGCAGAGGCAGGCAAGGACTGCAAGCCCCGCGGCTATGGCGCTGGCCAATCGCAGGCCCGGCACCGCCTTGACCAACGCATCCAGGCCCAGCCCGGCCAGATAGGCCACGATAATCACAAGGATTGTGACAACCGCGATGACGCCGGCGCCGGCCAGGAAGCTTCCCAGCATCCGCCACATGGTCCAGCTGAAATGCAGCGCGATCCAGGACGGCGCTGGCCGCCCCATGGCAGTCTCGGTGATGGCGGTGAATTGCGCAAAGAAGAACACCAGGAGCAGGGCGATCAGCAGGACGATGGAACCGAACAGGCTGACCGCGGCGGGGTCATGCGCCTGGGCCGCGGTCATGAACAAGATCATGCGCTTGAAAAACAGGAAAGCCACGGCCAATGACGCAAGCATCGGCAGCCAGGCGGCCTTGAAGATCGCCAACGGCTGGGTGAAGACGAAACGATAGGCGTGGGCGATTGTCCTGCCGACCGGTATTTTCTTGGTCATTGCTTGTATCCCTGATCGCGCGCGAGCCTAACAAGCCTCGCGCGCGCAGGGAACGGGTATCAGGGCTTGTCGTACAAAGTTCGCGCGTGACGCCACACATCCCAGAAAGCAGGCGGTATCGTACCTTCGGTACGCGATTGCAGGATGTCCAGGTGGCTGTGCCAGCCGACCGAGACGCCGTCGGCATAATCGTCGGTGGGAATCTTGCAGTGGGTCAGGGTGAGCTTGACCTTGTCGCCCTGCGGCTCGAGGCGGAATTCCACTTCCGAGATGTTGGCGGGATTCTTTTCGCCGCCGAAGGTGAAGGCGAGCCGCGTAGGCGGCTCGAACGCCAGCAGGACGTTGCTGGAGGTGTGACCCACCTTGTCCATCTCCACCATCTGCGGCGGCGGCTCGGCGGTATGCGGCGACAGGTCGGAATGCTTGAAACGCATCTCGAAGCGTTCGCCGATCCTTGCGGGCATCGGGCCCGCGGCGAACCATTCGCCGCGCTTTTTGGCGTCGGTCAGGTAGTCCCAGACTTTTTCGATCGGTCCGGGCAGAATGCGCACGAATTGAAGTGTGTTGGCATCCAGTCTTTTGGCTTTCTCGCCCATGTCATTACCCTTTCAATTTTTGGATATCGACGCCGTATAGCTCGGCGTTTTTGGGGAAAAGATCGCTGCGTCGGGGGAAGTTGCCACGCAGCCCGGCTTGGATCAGGTCGAACATGGTGTGCCAGCCCATCATGGTCTGGGCCTGCATCGCCTGCGGGATGGGGCGGTGGATCAGGGTGAGCTTCGATCCGTCCAGCGTGAATTCCAGATAGGAAACCGGAAAGCGCGATACGCTTTCCCCAGGCGAGAAGACATTCCAGGTGTAGGCAAGAAACTGGTTCGGCCGCCAGCCGGTGACCACGCCGCGCACATGCCCGCCCATCAAGGATACGGCGCCGCCTTCGCGCGGTTCGATGGAACCTTCGCCATACCATTCCGGCAGCATCTTGCTGTCGGTGAGGAAGCCCCAGATCTTTTTCGCCGGCGCGTCCAATTCGCGCACAAAGCGCACGGCGCTTTCGGCAATCAGCTCGCCTTTCATGTGGAGTCCTTTTTCAGCGCGGCTTCCAGCGCATCCAGCCTGGGATTCCAGAAGGCGGTGATGCGCGCCACCCAGTCGGACACTTCGCGCCGACGCCCTCGGGGTCCAGGAGTAGATGCGCTTCTGCTTGTCGGTCTTCACCGTCACCAGCTTCGCGGTCTTCAGGGTTTTCAGATGCTGGGAAATCGCCGGGGCCGAAAGGTCAAAGCGGCCGGCAATCTCGCCGGACGACAGGGCGCCGGCGGCCAGCATCTCGACGATTCGCTGGCGGGTGGGATCGCTAAGGGCCTGCAATGCACTCATGCCCTATTGATTCCGTATCGACTTAATTAAGTCAAGGCGAAAATAAAGCCGCTTGCGCCGGTCCGGCCCCGTGCCTAAGTACGCCTGCAGAGGGTTCTTCATTCATGTCCATTCCGCAGTCCGCCAGCGGCCCGATCCAAAGCCGCGACGACCTTGTGCGTCAGTTGTCGAAGGGCTGCCGCCCCAAGGCCGACTGGTCCATCGGCACCGAGCACGAAAAATTCGTCTACGACCTGAAGACCCACAAACCGGTTGCCTATGATGGCAAGCCGGGAATCCGCCAGCTGCTGGAAGGTATGCAGCGTTTCGGCTGGGCGCCAGTGAAGGAAGGCGAGAACATCATCGGCCTGACCCAGAACGGCGCTTCGCTGTCGCTGGAACCGGGCGGGCAGTTCGAATTGTCGGGCGCTGCCCTCAAGAGCATCCACGAAACCTGCGCCGAGGTGAACACCCATCTCGAGCAGACCCGTGAAGTAGCCAGCGAGATCGGCGTGGGCGTGCTGGGCTTCGGCTTCGCGCCCAACTGGACATTGGCCGAGACGCCGGTGATGCCCAAGGGCCGCTACAAGATCATGCGCGAATACATGCCCAAGGTCGGCGGCTACGGCCTGGACATGATGTTCCGCACCTGCACCGTGCAGGTGAACCTGGATTTCGAATCCGAAGCCGACATGGTGAAGAAATTCCGCGTCGGCCTGGCTTTGCAGCCCGTCACAACCGCACTGTTCGCCAACTCGCCCTTCCGCGAAGGGCGGCCCAGCGGGTTCCTGTCGTATCGCGCGCAAGTGTGGACCGACGTGGACAATGCCCGCGCCGGCATGTTGCCATGGGTGTTCGAAGACGGCATGTCGTTCGAGCGCTATGTCGACTACGCGCTGGATGTGCCGATGTATTTCCTCTACCGCGACGGCAAGTATATCGACATGGCCGGCAAGAGCTTCCGCAAGTTCCTGGCCCGCGAAATCCCCGAGGTCGCGCACATCGAACCGATGATGAGCGACTGGGCCGATCACCTGACCACCATCTTCCCGGAAGTGCGGCTGAAGAGCTTCCTGGAAATGCGCGGCACCGATGGCGGGCTATGGCGGCGCATTTGCGGCATGCCGGCGCTGTGGGTCGGCCTGCTCTATGACAGCCAGGCGCTGGATGCCGCATGGGACATGGTCAAGGACTGGACGGCGGAAGAGCGGCAGGCGCTGCGCGACGGCGTGGGCAAACAGGGCTTCAGGACGCCGTTCCGCGACACCACCGTGCACCATCTGGCGCACCGCATGCTGGAAATTTCGTCCGCCGGCCTGAAGCGCCGCGCCGCGCTGGACGGCGCCGGCATGAGCGAGGACGGGTTCCTCAATCCCCTGCGCGAACTGGTTTCACGCGGCTACACGCGCGCCGAGGAAATGCTGAAGAACTATCACGGCGCTTGGGGCAGGGACCTGACCCCGCTCTTCACCGAATATAACTTTCTTTAAGGTTGTCGCTCCGGCTCTCGCCGGCGCTCCTAGGCCTTCGGCGGCACCGAGCCAGGCACGGTGATCGGCGCGCCGGTGGGCACGCGCGTCGCATTGTTGCGGCTGATCATCCAATAGGGATATTGCGTCCGCTCGGCGCTGACTTCATCCAGCCGCGCCATTTCTTCCGCCGTCAGGCTGAACTCCACCGATTTCAGATTGTCGTTCAGCTGCTCCATCGTCGTGGCGCCGATGATGGTGGAGGTGATGAAGGGTTTCTGCCGCACCCAGGTCAGGCCCACGGTCGCCACCGACACACCGTGTTTCTTGCCGATCTCGCGCATCACCAGCACGGTCTTGTCGGCCTTTTCCTTGTCCACCGGCGGGAAGTCGAACTTGGCGCGGCGGCCGGCATCCGGGATCACGCCGTCACCGGCGGTATATTTGCCGGCCATGTACCCGCCCGACAGCGGGCTCCACACCAGGGCGCCCATGCCCTGGTCCTGCATCATTGGCACCATCTCGTTCTCGAGATCGCGGCCGGCCAGCGAATAGTAAATCTGGTTGGTCTCCAACCGCTCCAGCCCGTGCTGCGCGGCCAGGCCGTTGGCCTTCATGATCTTCCAGGCTTCCCAGTTGGAAACGCCGACGTAACGCACCATGCCCTGACGCACCAGGTCGTCCAGCGCGCGCAAGGTTTCTTCCAGCGGCGTGACCGGATCGGAATGGTGGATCTGGTACAGGTCGATGTGATCGGTTTGCAGCCGTTCCAGGCTCAGCGACACGCTGTCCATGATATGGCCGCGGCTCGCGCCCATGTCGTTGGGGCCGGGGCCCATGCGGCCGAACACCTTGGTCGCCAGCACCACGTCGCTGCGCTTGATGCCCAGATCCTTCAGCGCCTGGCCCGTCATCAATTCGGAATCGCCGAACGAATAGACATTGGCGGTGTCGATGAAATTGACGCGCGCTTCCAGCGCCCGGCCGATGAAGCTGGTGGCGGTCTTCTGGTCCAGGGTGCCGATGGCGCCGCCGAAATAGTTGCGGCCCGAAAAACCCCAGGTGCCCATGCAGATTTCGGAAACATAAAGACCGGTGCGGCCCAGGCGGTTAAACTTCATCTATCGGACTTTCGGTTCGGGGAGGGGAATGAACTCTTTATCGTCGCCGGGAATGAGGCCGAACTTGCCGGACTTCCATTCCTGCTTGGCGCGCTCGATGCGGTCCTGCGAGGACGAAACGAAATTCCACCAGATATGGCGTTGACCGTCCAGCGGCGCGCCGCCCAGCAGCATCACCTGCGCAGGGCTGTCGGCGTACAGCGTGACTTCCTCGCCCGGCTCCAGCGCCAGCATGGCGCCGGGGCCGTGGGTCTGAGCCTCGCCGGTCTGGACCTCGCCTTCGATCACCAGGAAGGCGCGCTCTTCATGTTCGGCGCTGTAATGCAGCGCCCCGCCCGGTGCAAAACGGGCATCGGCATAGAAGATGGGCGAAAAAGTTTTCACTGGCGATGTCAGCCCGAAGGCGCTGCCCGCGATCAGGCGCAATGTAACGCCCTTGTCCTCGCGTTCCGGCAGATCGGCCACCCCGAAATGCTGAAAGGCGGGCGGGGCTTCTTCATCCGCCATGGGCAGGCCCACCCAGCTCTGGATGCCGTGCATGCGATGGCCAGCGGCGCGCACGTCATCGCCGGTGCGTTCGCTGTGGGCGATGCCGCGGCCGGCGGTCATCCAGTTGACGTCGCCCGGCCTGATTTCCTGCACCGTCCCCAGCGTGTCGCGGTGCATCTGCGAGCCGTCGAACAGATAGGTGACGGTGGCCAGCCCGATATGCGGGTGTGGGCGCACATCGATGCCCTTGCCGGGGGCGAAGTCGACGGGCCCGAAATAATCGAAGAACACGAAAGGTCCGATGCTGCGCCGCGCAATTTGCGGGATGAGGCGGGTGACGAAAAATCCGTCGCCCAGGTCATGTGCTTTTCCGGTGATGGGGATCATGGAGCAAGCCTAGCGGGCTCACGGCAAAAGCTCTAGTCTGCCCGCAAAAATCGGCCAAAAAGCCTGGGAGGATTTATGACGCGCAAGTTTGCCGCATCCGTTTGTTTTGCCGCGCTGTTGGCCATTGGGCCAGCCATGGCGAAAGACGATGCCCTGCAGATGGTGTCCATCGATGTGGAAGGCGGCGGCGGCACCCTGTTCGTCACCCCGGACGGCAAATCGCTTTTGATTGACACCGGCAACCCGGAAGTCAGCCGTGCCACGGGCGACCATCCCAGCAGCGAGCGTATCGTGGCGGCGGCCCATGCGCTGGGCCTGAAGAAGATCGATACCCTGCTAATCACGCACTATCACGGCGACCATATTGGCGGCTTCGAGGGCCTGCTCGCGCGCATTCCCATCGACCGGGTGATCGATCATGGCGAAAACCGCGAGACCAAGGCCTCGCCCGCGCCCAACGCCGCCGAAATCGACATGAAGAACCCGCCGCCCGGTTCCAGCGAGTTCGGGTATCGCCGCTATGTCGAACTGATCGGCAAGCGGCCGCACATCGTCGCCAAGGCGGGCGATGTGTTCCATGTCGGCGGCATGACCATCACCATCGTGATGGCTGACGCCAAACCGATTGCCAAGCCGCTGCCGGGCGCGGGTGAAGACAATCCGTCCTGCGCCGGGATGGAACCCATGGCCAACAATGGCGGCGAGGAGAATGCACGCTCCACGGCGTCGGTGATCAGCTGGGGCAAGGCCAGGATTGCCGCCTTCGGCGATTTGACCTGGGACCGCGAGAAAGACCTGTTCTGCCCCATCGACAAGGTCGGCAAGGTGGATGTGTACCTGGCCACCCATCATGGCACCGGCCTGTCGGGCAGCCCCGCGGCCGTGAACGCGCTGGCGCCGGTGGTGGCGATTGTCGGCAACTCCGCGCGCAAGGGTGCCGATGCGGCGCGCATGAAGACCATCAAGGAAAGTCCGCGAATCCAGGGCGTGTGGCAGCTTCACACCACCACGGTGGCGGCCGACATCAATGGTCCAGTGGAGATGATCTCCAACGAAAGCACCGACCAGAGCAAAGACAAGTTCTTCGGCCTGCGCCTGCGCATCCAGAAGAACGGCCAGGTTACCGTCATCAATGAACGCAATGGCTACAACAAGACCTACGGAGCGAAATGACATGATCCGCAAATTTCTGGCCGCCGCGCTGCTGACCTCGGCGCTGACCGTTCCTGCTATTTCCGCCGAAGGCACCCTGAAGGTCGTTTCCATCGATGTGGAAGGCGGCGGCGGTACCCTGTTTGTCACGCCCGAAGGCAAGTCGCTGCTGATCGATACCGGCTGGCCGGCCGGCGCCGGTCTGCTGCCATCGCCCGATGGCGCCAAGAGCAGCGCCACCCGCATCGCCGCGGCGGCGAAAAAGCTGGGCCTGTCCAAGATCGATTATGTGATCACCACCCACTATCACATGGACCATGTCGGCGGCGTGTCGGAGCTGGCCAAGTTGATCCCGATCGACACCTTCATCGATCACGGCCCCAATGCCGAGCACCTCAAGCCTGGCGAGGTGGTGCCGCCGGACCTGGCCGGCGGTGCACCGGACCAGCTCTATCCGAAATATCTTGAGACCATCAAAGGCCACAAGCATATCGTCGCCAAGCCGGGGCAGGTGATCCAGATCGGCTCCATGACCGACACGATCGTGTCCAGCGATGGCGTGGTCTTGTCCAAGCCGCTGCCGGGCGCCGGCCAGAAAATCGCGGCCTGCGATACCGCCGAAAGCAAGAGCAGCAAGGACATAGGCGGCGAAGAGAATCGCCGCTCAGTCGCCTCGCTGCTGACATTCGGCAAGGTGCGCATCGCCATGTTCGGCGACCTGTCCTGGGACAAGGAGCGTGAACTGTCCTGCCCGGTGGGCAAGCTGGGCCATGTGAACCTCTTGATTGTCACCCAACATGGCTCGGTGATCAGCAGCAATCCCGCCTCCATCGCCGACATGCATCCCGACATCGCCCTGATGGGCGCGGGCGGCAAGAAGGGCGGCGATGCCGATCCCATCAAGGTCATCAAGGCTTCGCCCGGGTTGATGGCGCTGTGGCAGACCCACGACAGCTACGCCCATCCCGAATGGACGAAAGACAAGAATTATGTCGCCAACCTCAATCCGCCGGCTGCGGCCATTGCCGCGCATGCCAAGCAGATGTTCACTTCGCCGCCCGATGAGGGGCATGCGATCCATGCCGAGATCACCAAGGACGGCAAGATCACCATGACCAACGACCGCAACGGTTTCAGCAAGACCTACCAGGCGGCGCCCTAGCGTTTGGGCCAGGCTGCGGCGCGTCTCAATCCAGCGGCGGCAGAAGGAATGTGCCTGCGCTGTCCCGGGTTATGGGCCGCGCCCATTTGATCGCGTCGGGTGACAGCGACGCGAACAGGTGCGGAAAGTCTTCGCCGCGCGTGGTGCTGTGCTCCCATTTCAGCTTGTCGCCCAAAGCGGCGACGGACGCCGCTACCAGCACCAGGTCGTCCTGCCCGGCATAATAAAGCCGCAGGGTCTCAGGCAGCTGCGATGCGGTCGAAAAATGCAGGAAGCCGTCGGCCCTGTCATGGGCCGAGCCGTGATAATCGCCGCTTTCGGATTCCCATTCGGCGCGCGGCACGATCTTGAAGATCAGGCTCACTCGTCCCCACCGCGCCAGCGCCAGCCGCCCTCGGTTTTCTTCCAGGCGATGACGGTGAAAGGCACCAAGATGATCGCCGCGGCGCCGAGCATGAACAGCACGCGCAGGCTGTTGTCGCGGATCGCGGGGCCGGCCAGCACCACACCGAACAGCAGCGCCAGGCTGACCACGGTCATCGCCCAGCCCTGCCAGGTGTTGGGCGTGCAGCCGTAACCGAAAGTCTTTTGGCGAAACCAGTATCTGGGCATCAGGCGGCGGTGCCGCCCACGGTCAGCCCATCCAGCCTTAAGGTAGGCTGGCCCACGCCCACCGGGACGCTCTGGCCGTTCTTGCCACACGTGCCGATGCCGGTGTCCAGCTTCATGTCGTTGCCAATCATGGAAACGCGGGTCAGGGATTCCGGACCGGAGCCGATCAAGGTCGCGCCCTTGATCGGCGCACCCAGCTTGCCGTCCTCGATCTGATAGGCCTCGGTGCAACTGAACACGAACTTGCCGTTTGTGATGTCGACCTGGCCGCCGCCGAAGTTGGTGGCATAGATGCCTTTTTTCACACTGGCCAAAATCTCTTTCGGGTCCTTGTCGCCGCCCAGCATGTAGGTGTTGGTCATGCGCGGCATCACAGGCGAGGCATAAGACTGGCGCCGGCCATTGCCGGTGGCGGCCACGCCCATCAGCCGGGCATTCTGGCGGTCCTGCATATAGCCTTTGAGGATTCCGTCCTCGATCAGGACGGTGCGGTGGGTGGGCGTGCCTTCATCGTCGATGGACAGCGAGCCGCGCCGCCCGTCGATGGTCCCGTCATCCACCACGGTAACGCCGGGCGCGGCGACACGCTCGCCCAGCAGCCCGGCGAACGCCGACGTCTTCTTGCGGTTGAAGTCGCCTTCCAGGCCGTGACCGATGGCTTCATGCAGCAGGATGCCGGGCCAGCCCGGTCCCAGCACCACCGTCATCTCGCCGGCAGGGGCGGGGATCGATGTCAGGTTCACCAGCGCCTGGCGCAGCGCTTCGTCGATGGCGCCCTGCCAATAATCGGCTTCAAGGTAGGTTTCGTAACCGCCGCGGCCGCCGCCGCCGAAGCTGCCGCTTTCCTGGCGGCCATCCTGTTCGACCACCACCGACACGTTCAGCCGGACGAGGGGGCGGATGTCGGAATAGGTTTCGCCGCCGGCGCGGATGATCTCGATGCGCTGCCACTCGCCCGACAGGGACGCCGATACCTGGCGCACCCTTCCGTCCTTGGCGCGGGCATAGCCGTTCATCTCTTCCAGCAGCTTGACCTTCTTCTCGAAGCCCGCGGTCTGCAGCGGATCGATATCGGTATAGAGCTTGACGTTGCTGCGGGCCGGAGCGCCGGCCGCCGTGCCGCTGTAACCCCGGGACACGGCGCGCACCGTATCGGCCGCCCGCGCGATGGCGTCCTCGGAGATGTCGGAGGCATGGGCATAGCCGGTGGCTTCCCCCGCCACGGCGCGCAGGCCAAAGCCCTGGGAGGTATCGAAGGTGGCGGCCTTCAGCCGGCCATCGTCAAAGCTGAACGATTCGGACTGGCTGTATTCCAGGTACAATTCCCCGTCGTCCGCGCCATTCAGCGCCTGATCCACAGTTTGCTGGACCCGGCCCCGGTCCATGCCGGTACGTGAGAAGAAGAGATCGGGATCGGCCATGCTGGTCTCCGGGTCGCGGCAAAAAGCCCCGCGAAATGCGTGTTTGGCCCCTAGATATCGGGGTATTGGGCCCGCCAGACAAGGCGGGGCGGGGTTCCGGGGGCCGTGGGGGCTCCGGTCCCCTTGGCCGCCGACAGGGACGTGCCATAAGGTCGCAATGACTTTAAGGGCTTAACCCCTCTAAATCCCCGCCAAGAATCTGAAAAAGGGCGGGGATTCCCACGCCTGGTTTATTGCGAGGTCGCGAGCATGTTTTTGCGGAAATCCGGTATCGGTGCGGCGGCTGCCGCCGTCCTGGCCTTCTGGGCACTTCCCGCGGCCGCCCTGCCGGCGAACTATGAAGTCGGCTTCCAGGCCGCCGCGTCTCCGGTGATGGAGCAGATCGAGGATTTCCACCGCCTGCTGTTCTACATCATCGTGGCGGTCTGCCTGTTCGTGCTGGCGCTGCTGGTGTGGATCGTGGTGCGCTATCGCGCCGGCGCCAACGCTGTCCCGTCCAAGGTCCATCACAACACCCTGCTGGAAGTGGCCTGGACCCTGATCCCGGTCATCATCCTGGTCTTTATCGCCGTGCCGTCCTTCCGCCTGCTGTATTTCGAATCGGCGGTGCCCAAGCCCGATGTGACCATCAAGGCGATCGGCAAGCAGTGGTTCTGGACCTATGAATATCCGGGTTCCGCCGCCGGCTTCACCTTTGACAGCCTGGGGCTGTCGGATGCCGACGCCGCCAAGGCGAACAAGCCGCGCCTGCTGGGCACCGACAATGCCCTGTATGTCCCGGTCAACAAGGTCGTGGAAGTCGAAACCGTCGGCGCCGACGTCATTCACAGCTGGGCCATGCCCCAGATGGGCGTGAAGATGGATGCCGTGCCGGGCCGCTCCAACCACACCTGGTTCAAGGCCACCCAGACCGGCGTATTCTATGGCCAGTGCTCGGAACTGTGCGGCGCCCGCCATGCCTACATGCCGATCGAGCTGCATGTGGTGAGCGATTCCGAATATGCCGCCTGGCTGGCGGACTCCAAGAAGAAGTATGCCGCCCTCGGTAACGACGCCACCCGCGTCGCGTCGAAATAGGAAATACGATCATGACCACCACCTTCGACGCCCATCACGACGACGCCCACCACGGCGATCATTCGCACCATCCGACCGGATGGCGCCGCTACGTCTATTCGACGAACCACAAGGACATCGGCACGATGTACCTGATCTTTGCGGTGGTCGCGGGCTGCGTCGGCGGCTTCTTCTCCATGATGATGCGCGCCGAGCTGATGTTCCCCGGCCTGCAGGTCTTCAAAGAACCGCACACTTTCAACGTGTTCGTGACCGGTCACGGCCTGCTCATGGTGTTCTTCATGATCATGCCCGCCATGATCGGCGGTTTCGGCAACTGGCTGGTGCCCCTGATGATCGGCGCGCCGGACATGGCGTTCCCGCGCATGAACAACATTTCCTTCTGGCTTCTGCCCTTCAGCCTGGCCCTGCTGGTCCTTTCCATGTTCGTGGAAGGTGACTCCGCCGGCATGGGCGTCGGCGGCGGCTGGACCATTTATGCGCCGCTTTCCACCACCGGCTCGCCCGGTCCGGCGATGGATCTTGCCATCTTCTCGCTGCACATCGCGGGCGCGTCCTCGATCCTGGGCGCCATCAATTTCATCACCACCATCTTCAACATGCGCGCGCCGGGCATGACCCTGCACAAGATGCCGCTGTTCGTGTGGTCGATCTTGGTGACCGTGTTCCTGCTGCTGCTGTCGCTGCCCGTGCTGGCCGGCGCCATCACCATGCTGCTGACCGACCGCCACTTCCACACCTCGTTCTTCAACCCGGCCGGCGGCGGTGATCCGATCCTGTACCAGCACCTGTTCTGGTTCTTCGGACACCCGGAAGTGTACATCCTGATCCTGCCGGGTTTTGGCATGATCAGCCACATCATCGGCACCTTCTCCAAGCGTCCGATCTTCGGTTACCTGGGCATGGCCTACGCCATGGTGGCCATCGGCTTCATCGGCTTCCTGGTCTGGGCGCACCACATGTACACGGTGGGCCTGACGGTCGACACCAAGGCCTATTTCGTGTTCGCCACCATGGTCATCGCGGTGCCCACCGGCATCAAGGTCTTCAGCTGGATCGCCACGATGTGGGGCGGCTCGATCGAGTTCAAGACGCCGATGCTGTGGGCGATCGGCTTCGTCTTCCTGTTCACCGTCGGTGGCGTGACCGGGGTTGTGCTGGCCAATGCCGGCGTCGACGTCGTGCTGCAGGATACCTATTACGTGGTGGCGCACTTCCACTATGTGCTGTCGCTGGGTGCGGTGTTCGCGATCTTCTCGGGCTTCTACTTCTGGTTCCCGAAGTTCACCGGCTACATGTACAGCGAGTTTCTGGGCAAGCTGCACTTCTGGATCACCTTCGTGGGCGTGAACCTGGCCTTCTTCCCGATGCACTTCCTGGGCCTGGCGGGCATGCCGCGCCGCTATGCGGACTATCCGGATGCCTATGCCGGCTGGAACTATGTGTCGTCGATCGGCGCCTTCATTGCCGGCTTCGGCGTGCTGGTGTTCCTGGTGATGTGTTTCGAAGCCTTCGCCAAGAAGCGCAAGGCCGCGGACAATCCCTGGGGCGTTGGCGCGACCACGCTGGAATGGACCCTGTCCTCGCCGCCGCCCTTCCACCAGTTCAACGAGCTGCCTCGCATCAAGTAGTTGGGATCAAGTAAGCACCAATGTCGCTTTCCCTGGCCTATCCCCGTGTCACGACCGTCGGCGACTTTCTCGCGCTGCTGAAGCCGCGCGTCATGTCGCTGGTGATCTTCACGGGGCTGGCCGGGATCGTGGCGGCGCCGGGCGCCATCCATCCGCTGACCGGGTTCACCGCCCTGCTGTGCATCGCGGTGGCGGCGGGCGCGTCGGGCTGCCTGAACATGGCCTATGACAGCGACATTGACGGGCTGATGACCCGGACCGCCAAGCGCCCCATCCCGATGGGGTACATTGCGCGGGAAGAAGCGCTGGCGTTCGGCTGGACGCTTGCTGTTGCCGCGGTGGCGACCATGGGCCTGTTCGTGAACTTCCTGGCGGCCGGCCTGCTGGCCTTCACCGTCTTCTTCTATGTCGTGGTCTATACGCTTTGGCTCAAGCGCCGCACGCCGCAGAACATCGTGATCGGCGGCCTGTCGGGAGCGCTGCCGCCGGCCATCGGCTGGGCTTCGGTTACGGGTGACCTCAGCCTCGCGCCTCTGCTGCTGGTCGCGATCATCTTCATGTGGACGCCGCCGCACTTCTGGGCGCTGTCGCTGTGGCGGTCGCAGGATTATGCCAATGCCGGCGTGCCCATGCTCCCGGTCGTCAGCGGCAAGCCGCATACCCGCTTCCAGATCCTACTCTATACGCTGGTGCTGATGCCGCTGGGCATCCTGCCGGCCTTTCTGCATATCGGCGGCGTCTTGTACCTGGCGGCCTCGGCCGGCATCGGCCTGTGGTTCCTGAAGGAAGCCATCGCCACCTATCTTGAGACGAACCAAGAAAAAGAGCCCGCGGCCCACCGCCTGTTCGGTGTGTCGCTGGTGTATCTGGCGGCGCTGTTCGCGACCCTCATCATCGAAAAGCTGGCCGGGATCCCGGCGCTTTCACTCCCGTCGGTTTTGGGGTCGTGAGGGATGACGATGCGGACCGCGCGCGCCGTAAACGCAACATCGCACTGGGGCTCACGCTCGCCGGTGTGGTCATTTTGTTTTATCTGATGTCGATCGTGCAATGGCACGATCATGTCGGCCACTAGAGGGGCTAAGACCATGAGCAGCGACGCGAAGCACGATTATCACCTGGTGGACCCCAGCCCGTGGCCGGTAGTCGGCTCGGTCTTCGCTTTCACCATGATGGTGGGCGCGGTCCTTTGGATGAACAAGGACTATGGCGCATTCGGCTTCCTGGCCGGATCGCCCTGGATCGCCGTGATCGGCTTTGTCGGCGTGCTCTACACCATGGCCGGCTGGTGGCGCGACGTGATCAAGGAATCGGTGGTGCTGGGCAACCACACCCCGGTGGTGAAGCTGCACCTGCGCTACGGCATGCTGCTGTTCATCGCCTCAGAAGTGATGTTCTTCGTCGCCTGGTTCTGGGCGTATTTCAACGCCGCCATCTTCCACAATGACGTGGGCGTCTCCGCCTGGCCGCCGGCCGGCATCGTCACCCTGGATCCGTGGCACTTCCCGCTGCTGAACACCCTGATCCTGCTGACCTCGGGCACCACCGTCACCTGGGCGCACCATGCCATCCAGACCGGTGACAAGAAGGGCGCCGTGCAGGGCCTGGCGCTGACCGTGATCCTGGGCCTGTGCTTCACCTGCGTGCAGGCTTACGAATATGCCCACGCGCCCTTTACCTTTGGCTTCAACAACCTGGCGCTGGTGCCGTTTGCCGAAGGCTCGGCTCATGCGCTGCTGGCCGCGGGCGCCGGCAACTTTCAGGCGATCTATGGCTCGACCTTCTTCATGGCGACCGGCTTCCACGGTTTCCATGTCATCGTCGGCACGATCTTCCTGATCGTCTGCCTGTTCCGCGCCATCGCGGGCCAGTTCACCCCGACCCGCCACTTCGGCTTCGAAGCGGCGGCCTGGTACTGGCACTTCGTGGACGTGGTTTGGCTGTTCCTCTTCGCCTGCATTTATGTGTGGGGCGAGGGTCCTTTGGTGCAGGGCTAAGCCACGCAAACGCCCAACACAACTTTGGCCATCCTCAAGGGCCTCTGTCCGCGCTGCGGGCAGGGGCCCTTGTTCCATGGCTATATCGCGCTCCGCAAAGAATGCCCGGCCTGCGCGCTGGACTATGCCATGTTCGATGCCGGCGACGGGCCGATGGTGTTCGGCATCCTGATCGTGGGCGCCATCGTCTGCGGGCTGGCGCTGTGGGTCGAATTTACGTTTCAGCCACCGCTTTGGGTGCATGCCGCATTGTGGCTGCCGCTGATCTGCCTTCTCACAGCCATCTTCCTGCGCCTGTCCAAGTCGGCGCTGCTGGTTCTGCAGTTCAAGCACAAGGCGGGTGAGGGCAGGCTGGGCGAATGACCTTCCGCCCCTATCCCGGTCTCACGATCGCCTGCGCCATCCTGTTTTTGATCCTGTGCGGGCTTGGCACCTGGCAATTGGAGCGGCTGCAGTGGAAGCTGGCGCTGATCGACCGGGTGAACAGCCACATGGCGGCGGCACCCGTAACACTTGAGGCGATCCAGGCGATGCCGGCGGACGAGGCGCAATATCGCCGCGTGATCCTGGATGGCCGCTTCGATCACGCCAGGGAGGCCTATGTCTTCACCACCGACGCCGGCGCCGCCGTCTATCATGTGCTGACGCCGTTCGTGACCGAAGGCGGCCGCACATTGATGGTGGACCGGGGTGAGGTGCCCAAGGACAAGCTTGATCCCGCCACCCGCACGGCAGGCAACGTGGCGGGCCGCACGCAAGTAACTGGCGTGTGGCGCGTGCCCGACCCGCCGGGCCCCTTCACGCCAGCGCCCGATCCGGCGCATCGCACCTGGTATGCGCGCGACCTGAAGGGCATCGCCGCCGCCGATCACTTGGTTCTGTCGGCGCCCGTGGTGATCGAGGCTGACAGCGCCCCCAACCCCGGGGGCTGGCCGCAGGGCGGCAAGACCGTGGTGACGTTCCGCAACCAGCACCTGTCCTATGCGGTGACCTGGTATGGGTTGGCGCTTTGCCTGCTAGGTGTCTGGTTTGCCTATCATATTTCCAGGGGACGTATCGGGTTCAAATAGGTGGTTTGAGGTCGAATCCGGCCCTATAACCCCCTGACTATGAAGTTCATTTCCACCCGCGGGCAGGCGCCCAAAGCCTCCTTTTCCGATGTCCTGCTGGCCGGCCTGGCGCCGGACGGCGGCCTGTATCTGCCTGAAAGCTGGCCGCAGCTGACGCAGGCTCAGATCGCGGGCTTCGCGGGCAAGCCCTATCAGGCCGTGGCCTATGAAGTGCTGTCGCGTTTTGCCGGCGAGTCCTTTACCGCCGACGAACTGAAGGCCGACATCCAGGCCGCCTATGCCGGCTTTGAATCGCCCGCCATCGCGCCCCTGCGCGCCATCGCGCCCACCTCCAACGGCAGCCAGTACCTGCTGGAACTGTTCCATGGCCCCACCTTCGCCTTCAAGGATGTGGCGCTGCAGATCCTGGGCCGGCTGTTCGCGCGCGCCCTGAACCGGCGCGGCGGCAAGGTGACCATCGTGGCCGCCACCAGCGGCGACACCGGCAGCGCCGCCATTGCCGCGCCGGGCGGGCTGCCCAACATCGAAGTCTTCGTGATGCACCCCAGGGCCGTGTCAGCGACGTGCAGCGCAAGCAGATGACCACCAGTCCGCATGCCAACGTGCACAACATCGCGCTGGAAGGCAGCTTCGACGACGCGGCAGAACCTGGTGAAGGACCTGTTCGCGGAAGTCCAGTTCGCGCATCAGATCGGCCTGACCGCCGTCAATTCCATCAACTTCGCCCGCATCGCCGCCCAGGCGGTCTATTACTTCACCGCCACCGCGGCGCTGGGCAAGCCGGCGACCTTTGTGGTGCCCACCCGGCAATTTCGGTGATCGTCTTTGCCGGTGAAGCCGCCATGCGCATGGGATTGAATGTGGCGCGGCTGGTCATCGCCACCAACGCCAACGACATCATGGCCCGCGCCCTGAACGAAGGCGTGTATGCGTCCGGCGCCAGCCACGCCACGCTGAGCCCTTCCATGGATATCCAGGTCGCCTCCAACTTCGAGCGCGCGCTGTTCGAAGCCAGTGGCCGCGACGGCGACTGGACCGCGGCCGCCATGTCCGACTTTGCCCGCACCCGCAAGCTGGTGCTGCCCGCGCCCGTGCTGGCGGAGCTGCGCGCCCGCTACAGCGCCTATGCCTGCAACGACGACGACACCATCGCCACCATCAAGGCGGTGGCGGCCGAGACCGGGCAGGTGATCGATCCGCATACCGCCGTGGCCGTGCATGCCGCCCGCCAGATACCGGCTTCGGCCACCCCCATGGTGATCCTGTCGACCGCCCATGCCGCCAAATTCCCGGCTGCGGTAGCCCGCGCCATCGGCCGCGATCCGGACATGCCGGCTGGTCTGAAGAAGGTCATGGACCTGCCGGAAAAGCTGGATGTCCTGCCGAACGACCTGTCTTTGCTTCGCCAGTTCATCTCCAATAGACTGGGTCTATGACCTTGGAAATATCCAAACTTTCCAATGGCTTGACGGTCGTTACCGACCCGATGCCATCGCTTGAAAGCGCCGCGCTTGGCGTCTGGGTCAATACCGGCAGCCGCAACGAAAAGCCCGCCGAAATGGGCGTCTCCCACATGCTGGAGCATATGGCGTTCAAGGGCACCACCAGCCGCAGCGCCCGCGCCATCGCCGAAGAGATTGAAGCGGTGGGCGGCGTGCTCAATGCCTATACCAGCCGCGAGCAGACGGCGTTCCATGCCCGCGTCCTGAAAGCCGATGTGCCGCTGGCGCTGGACATGATCGCCGACATCCTGACCAACCCGACCTTCGAACACGCCGAGATCGAGCGTGAGCGCCAAGTGGTGCTGCAGGAGCTGGGACAGGCGCGCGACACGCCCGACGACATCGTGTTCGATCACCTGCAATCGGAGATCTACAAGGACCAGCCGCTGGGCTGGCCGATCCTGGGCGACGAAGACACGGTCAACGCCTTCAGCCGCGACATGCTCAAGGCCTATATGGCATCCAACTACCGGCTGGACGGCATGACCCTGATCGCCTCCGGCGCGGTCACCCATGATGCGATCCTGGCGCTGGCCGAGGAAAAGTGCGGCGGGCTGAACAGGGGCGCGGTGCCGATATGCACGCCCGCCCATTACACCGGCGGCGATTTCCGCGAAGTCTCGGACCTGGAACAGGCCCATGTCGCTTACGCCTTCCCGGGCATGTCCAACGCCGATCCGGACTATTTCGTGGCCCAGATTTACGCCACCGCTCTGGGCGGCGGCACCTCCTCGCGCCTGTTCCAGGAAGCGCGCGAGAAGCGCGGGCTTTGCTATTCCATCTATGCTTTTTCCAGCGGCTTCCAGGACAGCGGCTTTTTGGGCGTCTATGCCGGCACCGGCGAAGACGAGGCGGCGGAGATTTCCGCCGTCATCGCCGGCGAGATGGACGCCATTGCCGGCAACCTGACGGAAGCGGAAGTGGCGCGCGCCCGCGCCCAGCTGAAAGTCTCGCTGCTGATGGGGATGGAGCGGCCGGGCACACGCGCCGAACAGATCGCCGGGCAATTGTTCGCGCTGGGCAGGGTGCAGCCCGCCGCGGAAATCGTCGCCCAGCTGGACGCCATCGATGCGGCCGCCGTGAAACGTTATGCCGCCACGGTGATGCAGGCCGGCGCGCCCACCATTGCGGCGGTGGGGCCGGTGAAGAAACTGGAAGCCCACGCATCTTTTTCGCGCCGCTTCGGCGCCACCATCGCGAACGCGGCGGAATAGATGGTCAAGGCCGCTTTCGCAAAGACCAGCCCCATCGCCTTCATGCGCGGGCTCACCTTTCCGGGCGGCCAGCAGCCGGTCATCCATGGCGACGGCATCTATCTGCGCTATCCGCGCATCGCCGACTATCCGGTGTGGAGCAAGCTGCGCGCCGAAAGCCGCGAGTTTCTCACGCCCTGGGAACCGGTATGGGCCGATGATGAACTGACGCGCGGCGCGTTCCGCCGCCGCATCAAGCGCTATCAGAAGGGAGACGCGGCTGGATTCGGCTTATGTCTTCTTTTGTCATGCGCGCCAGCGACGATGCGCTGCTGGGCGGCTGCACCCTGTCCAATGTCCGGCGCGGCGTCACCCAATGCTGCACCCTGGGTTACTGGGTTGGATCGAGATTCGCCAACCAGGGCCACATGACCAAGGCGGTGAAAGCGCTGGTGCCTTTCATTTTCCGCACCCTGGGCCTTCATCGTATCGAGGCTGCCTGCCTGACCGGCAACCTGGCCTCGCAGAAGCTGCTGGCCCGCTGCGGGTTCCGCCAGGAAGGCCTGGCGCGGCGCTATCTCCTGATCAACGGAGAATGGGCCGATCACCTGCTATATGCTTTGCTCAAGGAAGATGCGCAGCTAGGTTAGCGCGCTCCGCCACACAGAGATTCATGACAAGAGTTCGCCGCCTGATTTTTGCCTGTGTTGCGCTGCTGACGGCGGCATTGCCCGCGCTTGCCGCAGGACCGGCCAAGCCCGCGCCCCAGGCCCCGCAGGTGAATTTCGGCAAGACCGACAATGTGCTGGAACTGAAACCCTTCCTGTCGCCCTACAAGGCGCCGGGCGGCGGTACCGAGGAAGACGGTTCCAGCTGGTACATCGTGCAGGTCTCCAATGACTCGGTGCGGCCCGCCACCCGCGTGCTGCTGGCCGGCCAGCCGCCGCGTGCCGCTTTGTCCATCCTGCCGCGCCGCACCCGTCCCGCCATCCTGGCGCTGGCCAGTTCCGATTCCGGCACGGTGGTGGAAACCGCTTCGGCTTATGGCCGCCGCGCGTGGCGCGTGATCGTGCCGCCGGTTTCCACCGTGGGCCTGGCCATCCGCGTGGGCAGCGCCGACAGCCCGCCGGCGCTTGCTGCCTGGACCGAACCGGCCTTGTCCTCGCACAACCGCCAGCTCGCCATCTTCATCACCGCCGTGGGCGCGCTGATCGCCGCCGCCGCGCTGATCACCGGTGGCCTGGCCGTGCTGATCGGCCATGCCGCGCCGCGCTGGGTGGCGATCACGCTGTTGATGCTGCTGCTCAGCTGGCTGTCGGGCACCGGCATGTTCGACGGCAACCTGGCCACGCGCATCGGCGGCCCGTTCGGCCTGTCGGCGTTCCTGACCGCGTTGGCGCTGGCGGCCGGCGCGCAACTGGCCAATGCCATCATCCCGGTGCGCGACACCTGGCCCAAATATGAAAAGCATTTCCGCCGCACCGTGTGGGGGCTGATGGCGCTGGGCGCCGCCGCCTATCTGGGCCTGCCGGGCGCCACCTTGCTCACCGACATCGCCATTGTGCTGGGCTCCATCGCGGTGGCCGCATATCTGGTCTATTGCGGCAGGAGCGGCCACAAGGCGGCGCAGGTGATCGCGCCCAGCGCCGGGGCGTTTGCGCTGGTGGCCGTTGCCGCTGCCGTGATGGCGGTTGGGGGCTTGGGCGAAAATCTCACCGGACCCGCGGCGACCGGCGGCTTTGCCGCGGCGGGCGCCATCCTGCTGGCACTGGCGGTGATCGCATCCGAGGAAATCGCGGTGCTGCCGTTCCTGCACGGATCGTATGCCGCCAAGCTGCTGGAAGAACAGGCGCCGGTCGACGAGACCCAGCCTGTAGATCCGAATGCGCCCTTCAACAGCCTGGCCCGTGCCGCCATCGGCGCGGCGCATCAGGGCGTGTTCGACCTGGATTTCCGCGCCGGGCTTTTGACCTTGTCGACGGAAGCCGCCCAGATGGTTGGCCTGTCGATGCACGAAACCACCCTGTCGCATGGCGACTGGATCAATCATGTCCATCCCGAGGATCGCGAAGTCTATTCCAGGGCGCTGGAGGAATATCGTCAGCGTCCCGGCTTGGCGTTCCGGCTGGAATTTCGCGCCCGCGGCGGCAGCGGGCCCTATCGCTGGCTGGAACTGCGCGCCACCATTGTCAGCGAACAGGAAGTGCCGTCCGACTGCCTGGGCCTGATCTCCGACGTCACCCAGCGCAAGGAAGCAGAGTTCGCGCAGCTGGCCGCCGAAAGCGAGCGCAAGCGCGATGCCGCCTTGCCGCGCGACGCCCTGACCGGTCTTGGCAACCGGGTGGCGCTGATGGAAGCGCTGGATGCGCTGGGGCAGAGCTTCGACAAGTCGCTGTTCGCGCTTTTGGACATTGACCGCTTCAAGGCCATTCATGCCAGCCTGGGCGATGCCGGGGCCGACAGCATTCTCAAGATGGTGGCCGAGCGCCTGACCGGGCTGGGCGAGCCGGCCCAGATTTTCCGCGTCGGCGGCGACAGTTTTGCATTCCTGTTTCCCAATCCCCGCCGCGCGCCGCAGCCCATCGGCAATGCCCTGGCAGAAGCCTGTGGCAAGCCTTATGGCGTGGGGCACCGCGAAGTCTTTGCCCCGTGCAGCGTGGGCCTGGCCACCGGTGCGCAGAGTGAGGATCCCTTCGCCCTGATCAAGAATGCCGAACTGGCGCTGATCGCCGCCAAGCGCCAGGGCGGCGCCTGCGCCCGCGTCTGGTCCGCCGAAATGGAAAATCTGGCGCCCGGGGACAGCGTGGCGCTGGAAAGCGAATTGCGCCACGCCCTGACCGCCGACCAGCTGGATGTGTTCTACCAGCCCATCATCCGCCTATCGGACCGTTCGGTTGCCGGTTTCGAGGCGCTGCTGCGCTGGCAGCATCCAGTGAAGGGCCTGATCTCGCCCGGCGATTTCATCGCCCATTCCGAGGAAACCGGGTTGATCGTCGAACTGGGGCGTTTCGCGCTCCAGCGCGCCGCCAGCGACCTGGCGCATTGGCAGAAATATTTCCCCCTTAAGCCGCCACTGTTCGTCAGCGTCAACTTCTCCCGCCGCCAGTTGAAGGATGCCGGTTTCGAGGCGCTGCTGCGGACCATCCTGTCGGGCAGCGGCATCGCCGAAGGCACGCTGAACCTTGAAATCACCGAAAGCGCCATCGCCGCCGACGCCAAGCTGCCCCAGATCATGGCCCGTATCCGCGAGGCCGGCGCGGGGCTGTCGATCGATGATTTCGGCACCGGCGCCAGCACGCTCAGCGAGTTCCGCAACCTGCCGGTCGACACGGTCAAGATCGACAAGAGTTTCCTGTCCCGCCATGGCGGCACCGACATCGACACCGATGGCGAAGTGGTGCTGTCGGGCATCGTTTCCATGGCCCATGAGCTCAAGCGCGCGGTGGTGGCCGAAGGCGTGGAAAGCGAGGCGGATGCCCAGTTCCTGGGCAAGATCGGCTGCGAATTCGGCCAGGGTTATTATTTTTCCCAGCCGCTCGATGGCGCGTCGGCACTGGATTACATTGCCAGGCATTACAACATAGCGGCCGCCCCGGAAGTCGGCTGATCCCTTTCATTCAACGGAGACTCCCATGACGATCAAAGTCGGCGACAAGATTCCTTCTGCCACCCTGATGGAAATGCAGGACGGCAAGCCCACCCCCGTTTCCACCGACGCGTTCTTCGCCGGCAAGAAAGTGGCGCTGTTCGCGCTGCCAGGCGCTTTCACGCCCACCTGTTCGGCCAAGCATGTGCCGGGCTTCGTCAACAATTACGGCGCGCTGAAGGCCAAGGGCGTGGACGAGATCGCCTGCCTTTCCGTCAATGACGCTTTCGTGATGGGCGCCTGGGGCAAGGACCAGCAGGCCGGCGACAAGGTGCACATGCTGGCGGACGGCAATGGCGATTTCACCCGCGCCGTGGGCCTGGAAATGGACGGCACCAAGTTCGGCATGGGCAAGCGCAGCCAGCGTTATTCCATGATCGTGGACAATGGCGTGGTGACGTCGCTGAATGTCGAAGAGCCGGGCGCGTTTGAAGTGTCCAGCGCCGAGTACCTTCTGTCCTCGGGCCAGCTTCCCTAACGTGGAATAGCAGCGCGAGCGAGTTCATCCGCGCGCTCATTTTCCGGATGGCCCGAATGGCCTGCCACCCAAATCCAGCGGATCTGGTGGCGGGCCATTTCGTCATCCAGCGCGCGCCACAGATCCTCGTTCTTGACCGGCTTCTTGTCGGCGGTCTTCCAGCCTTTTTTCTTCCAGCCCAAGATCCACTTCGACGCCCCGTCCATGACATAGCGGGAGTCGGTATGGATGGTGACGGGACCGCCATTCTTCAGCGCTTTCAGGCCCTCGATCACCGCCATCAGTTCCATGCGGTTGTTGGTGGTCGCCGTCTCGCCGCCGCTCAGTTCCTTTTCGTGATGGCCGCTGCGCAGGATCGCGGCCCAGCCGCCGGGACCGGGATTTCCGCTGCACGCGCCGTCCGTGAAGATATCGATCAAAGTCCGTATTCCCGCGCGTGCTTCACCTTGTTGTGGAAGCGCAGCTTCTTGGAATATTCCTTCGGGTCCTTCACCCGCACCAGCGCATTGGGGTCCTGGTTCAGGAAGTCATAGGTGCGTGTCAGCAAAAAGCGCAGCGCCGCGCCGCGCATCAGGACGGGCAGGGCGTCGATTTCCGCCTCGCTGAGCGGGCGCTGCTGGCGATAGGCGCCGATCACCGCCTGGCCCTTGGTTATGTTGTAGCTGCCGTCCAGTTCGAAGCACCAGCTGTTCAGCATGGTGGCAAGATCGTAGACATAGAAATCATTGCAAGCGAAATAGAAGTCGATCACTCCGCCGACCTGGTCGCCCACGAACAGGATATTGTCGGGGAAGAAGTCGGCATGGATCACGCCCGCGGGCAGGGCCTTGGGCCAGGCCGCGGTGATGTCTTCCAGCGAAGTTTTGATCAGCCCATCCAGCCCGTCCTCAATCGTATCGGCTCCATGGATGGCCTCGGCCAGCGGCCGCCAGCCGGCCGGCCCCAGCGCGTTGGCGCGCTTGAGCGCAAAGCCCTCGCCAGCCTTGTGAAGTCCGGCCAGCGCGGCGCCACCGGCGGCGCAATGGGCCACGTCGGGCCGGCGCAGGGCGATGCCGGTCAGGAAGGTAACGATGGCGGCATGGCGCCCGTTCAGGGTCACCAGCGACTGGCCATCCCGCGTCTTGACGGGCAGCGGACAATGCACGCCGCCCCGCGCCAGATGCTCCATCAGGCCCAGGAAGAAAGGCAGGTCTTCCGCCGCCACGCGCTTTTCATACAGGGTCAGGATGAAAGCACCCCGGTCGGTCTGCAGGTAGAAGTTGGAATTCTCGATACCCTCGGCGATGCCCTTGAAGGATAGGGGGGTGCCGATGTCGTACTGCTCCAGCAGCCGCTCCAGCTCCTCGAAACTGACTTCGGTATAAACAGCCATTTCCGCTAGGCTCCGAGCCTAAACGGCAGGAAAGCTTGGCTTTTCTGGTGTTCTATGCTTTCCATCAGGGGTCTGCTTGGCTATGGTCCGGCGCCCAAATCGGGCGTCCGAGGAGTCGGGCCGGGGCGGGGAAAAGTCAAGCGCCACCTGATTTTCGAGGTGGTCAAGGAAAGAACTGCGTTGATGAATGCCCGCCTGATCCGCCTTCTGCCGCTGGCAGCCCTGCTGCTGGTGATGGGCTGCTCCACCAAGATCGCCATCTGCCCGGTGCCGGCCATCCTGGCCGATACCCAGAGCGTCACCATCTTCCGTCCCGGCACCCAGCCCGACCTGGCCAATGAGCTTTACACCGTCTCGCTGATCAACGCCGAAGGCGACTGCACCTTCAACACCAAGAGCAGCCTTGTGCATGCCTCGCTGGAGCTGACCTTCCGCGCTACCCGCGCGCCCACCAAGGAGGCGGCGACGTATACGGTGCCCTATTTCGTGGTGGTGCATGAGAATGCCAAGATCTTCCAGAAGCGCCTGTACCGCCTGCGTTTCACCTTCGCCCCTGGGGCCACGGTGGTGACCGTCAAGCAGTCGCCGGATGAAATCGCGCTGCATGTCAGCAATGGCAAGCTGCCCTGGAACTACCAGGAGATGGCGGGCTTCCAGATGACGCCGGCCCAGATCGAATACAACAAGACCAAGAACCGCTACGTTCCATGATGGGATCGCTCGCGTCCGAACTTTCGCGCATCGCCGGGCAGGCGTTCGCCGCGGAAGGGCTTTCCGAAGAATTTCGGCCTTGTGCAGCCCTCCGACCGGCCCGACCTGGCGCAATTCCAGTGCAACGGTGCACTGGCCGCGGCCAAGGCCGCGAAGGCCAATCCCCGCGCCATCGCCGAAAAGATTGCCGCGCGGCTGAAATCCGATCCCCTGTTCGCCAAGGTGGAAATCGCCGGACCCGGATTCCTGAACCTGGATCTGACCGATGCGGCGCTGAATGAACGCGCCGCCAAGATCGGCGATGGCGTGGCCGTGCCCAACGGCAAGACGGTGGTGATCGATTTTGGCGGTCCCAATGTCGCCAAGCCCATGCATGTGGGGCACTTGCGCTCGTCCATCATCGGCGACTGCCTGCAACGGCTTTATCGCGCCAATGGCTGGAGCGTGGTCAGCGACGTGCACCTGGGCGACTGGGGCCTGCAGATGGGCCAGCTGATTTCTGAAATCGAAATCGAGGGCACCGCGCCCATCTATTTCGACGTGAACTTTGCCGGGCCCTATCCCGAAACTTCGCCCGTCAGCATGGACGATCTGGAAACCCTGTATCCGCGCGCTTCGGCCGCTTGCAAGGCCGATCCGGCGCGTCTGGAAGCGGCGCGGCGCGCCACCGTTGACCTGCAGGCGGGGCGCCCCGGCTACCGCGCCTTGTGGCGGCACTTCATCGCCGTGTCCCAGGTGGGCCTGGAACGCGAGTTCGGATCGCTGGGCGTCAAGTTCGACCTGTGGAATGGCGAATCCAGCGTCGATGCGCTGATCCCGCCCATGATCGAGGATATGAAAAAGCGCGGCCTGGCCGAACTCAGCGAAGGCGCGCTGGTCGTGCCGGTGGCGAAGGACGACGACAAGAAGCCGCTGCCGCCGCTGATTTTGGTGAAATCCGAAGGCGGGGTGCTGTACGGCACCACCGACCTGGCCACCATCATCGAGCGGGTGCGCGAACAGAATCCCGACCTGATCCTCTATGTGGTGGATCACCGCCAGCATGGCCATTTCGAACAGGTGTTCCGGGCGGCGCAGAAGGCCGGCCTGTCGGGCAAGGCGCAGCTGGAACATGTCGGTTATGGCACCATGAACGGCGCCGACGGCAAGCCATTCAAGACCCGCGCCGGCGGAGTGATGAAGCTGCATGAGCTGATCGGCATGGCCACGGCGGAAGCCGAGAAGCGGCTTGCGGAACAAGGCATCGGTGCCGATTTCAGCGCCGAAGAACGCGCCGAGATCGCGCGCAAGGTGGGCATCGCCACCATCAAGTTCGCCGATCTGTCGAACCACCGCACCACCGATTACATTTTCGACCTGGAGCGGTTCTCCAGGTTCGAAGGCAAGACAGGGCCGTACCTGCAATATGCGGCGGTGCGCATCCAGTCGATCCTGCGCAAGGCGAAAGAGCAGGGCTTCACGCCGGGCGTGCCCGCCATTCATTCGCCGGAGGAGCGCAAGCTGATGCTGCAGCTTCTGTCCCTGGGCGACACGCTGCAGGGGGCCGAAGACAAGCGCGCGCCCAACATGCTGTGCGAATATGCCTTCGAGCTGGCCCAGAATTTCAGTCGCTTCTATGGCGAGCACCATATCCTGTCGGAGCCGGATGCGGCTTTGCGGGCTTCCCGGCTGGGGCTTTGCGCCCTGGTTTTGGCGGTTTTGACCCGGGTTTTGGGCCTTTTGGGCATCGAAGTTCCTGAAAGAATGTGAGTAACTTTGCGGGCCCCGCGGGCTTCGTTGACTCCCCTTTTGCCCCCCTTATGATGCACAGCAACATTCCCGCCCGCCGGACGGCGCCGTGGGGTTGGCCAGCACACGACCCCACGCGGGAGAGCGCCTCTTAAAGGCCGCCGAAGGAGCAACCGCCCCGGAAACTCTCAGGCAAACGGACCGCGATCGGGTGATGAACTTCTGGAAAGTGGCCCCGCACTTGCGGTGTCCGCCGAAGGGGTAACTTGGGTTCTGCCCAAGGAAAACTCTCAGGTTCCCATGACAGAAGGGGCGCGCGTCCATCCGGGCGCATGCTTTGCTATTGGGACCATTTATGACCGACACGCTTCGCCGTACGCCGCTTTATGCCCTCCATCTGGAGCTGAGCGCCAAGATGGTGCCGTTCGCCGGCTACGAAATGCCGGTGCAATATCCCGCCGGCGTACTTAAGGAGCACCTGCACACCCGCGAGAAGGCGGGTCTGTTCGATGTTTCGCACATGGGGCAGGGCTTTCTCGCCGGCGACACCGCCGCGCTGGAGCGCGTGACCCCCGCCGATGTGACCGGCCTGAAGGAAGGCATGCAGCGCTATGGCCTGCTGCTGACCGATGAGGGCACAATTCTGGACGATTTCATGTTCTCGCGCCTGGCGGGCGAGGCGGATCTGTATCTCGTCGTCAATGCCGACACCAAGGAAGGCGACTTTGCATATATCGGCGAGAAGCTGAAAGATGCCGCCACCCTGACGCCGCGTTTCGATCGCGCACTTTTGGCATTGCAGGGGCCGCTGGCCGCCGATGTACTGGCGCGCCATGCGGTTGGCGTTTCCGCGCTGACCTTCATGCAGGTGATCCGCACCACGGTGGCAGGCGCCCCCGCCATCATCAGCCGCACTGGCTATACCGGCGAGGATGGCTTCGAGATTTCCATCGAAGGCGCCGATGCCGAAAAGGTGGCCCGTGCGCTGCTCGGGGAAAGCGACGTGCTGCCGATCGGGCTTGGCGCGCGCGACAGCCTGCGGCTGGAAGCAGGTCTGTGCCTGTATGGCCATGACATCGACACCACGCGCAATCCCGCGGAAGCCAGCCTGATGTGGTCCATCGGCAAGCGCCGCAAGGAGGCGAAGGACTTTCCCGGCGCCGAAAAGACGCTTGGCCCGCAGACCATCAAGCGTGTCGGCATCCTGCCCGAGGGCCGGGCGCCGGCGCGCGAAGGTACTGAGATCGCCGACAAGTCGGGCCGCGTCATCGGCAAGGTTACAAGTGGCGGCTTCGGCCCCAGCCTCAATGGTCCGCTGGCCATGGGCTATGTCGAGATCGCCTCCGCCGCCAACGGCACCGCCGTCGACCTGATGGTGCGCGGCAGGGCCATGCCCGCCGTGATCGCCCCCATGCCTTTTGTTCCCAACCGTTATCGCCGCTAGGAGATCCTTATGTCCGAAGTCCGCTACACCGATCAGCATGAATGGATCCGCCTGGATGGCGAGGAGGCCACCGTCGGCATCACCAAATATGCTGCCGAAGCCCTGGGCGACGTGGTGTTCGTCGAGCTGCCCGCCAGCGGCAAGGCCGTGACCGCCGGCGGCGAAGCCGCGGTGGTCGAAAGCGTCAAGGCCGCGTCGGACATCTATGCCCCGGCCGGCGGTACCGTCACCGGCGCCAACAGCGCGCTTGAAAAGGAGCCGTCCAAGGTCAATGAAGACCCCGAAGGCGAAGGCTGGTTCTTCAAGCTGAAGCTGTCCGACAAGGGCGAGTTCGCCAAGCTGATGGACGCCGCCGCCTACGCCAAGTTCGTGGAGAGCCTGTAAGATGCGTTACCTGCCGCTCACCCCCGATGACCGCCGTGCCATGCTGGCCAGGATCGGCGCGCCCGATGTGGACGCGCTGTTCCGCGATGTGCCCAAGGCGGCGCTGGCGCCTTTGTCGGTGTTCAACCTGCCGGACACGCAGGGCGAGATGGAAGTCGAGCGGCATATGTCGAAGCTGGCGGCAAAGAATACCGCCGCCGGCGCGGCGCCTTTCTTCTGCGGCGCAGGCGCCTACAAGCATCATGTTCCCAGCGCGGTGGATCATCTGATCCAGCGCTCGGAATTCCTCACCAGCTACACGCCCTACCAGCCGGAGATCGCGCAAGGGACGTTGCAGTATCTGTTCGAATTCCAGACCCAGGTGGCGCTGCTGACCGGCATGGAAGTGGCCAACGCCTCGCTCTATGACGGCTCCACCGCCACCGCCGAAGCCGTGCTGATGGCCCAGCGCATCACCAAGCGCGGCAAGGCGATCCTGTCCGGTGGCCTGCATCCCCATTATGCCGAGACGGTGGAAACCGTGGCCGGCCTGTTCGGCCCCATGCAGCGTACCGCGGTGACGCCTGGCAGTGCCGAAGACATCATCGCGCTTATCGATGATGAAACGGCCTGCGTCGTGGTCCAGTCGCCGGATGTGTTCGGCCTGATCCGCAATCTTCGTCCCATTGCCGATGCCGCCCATGCCAAGGGTGCGCTGCTGATCGCCGTGGTGACCGAGATCGTGTCGCTGGGCCTTCTTGAACCCCCTGGGGCCCAGGGGGCCGATATCGTGGCGGCGGAAGGCCAGTCCATCGGCAACGGCCTGAATTTCGGCGGGCCCTATGTCGGCCTGTTCGCCACCAAGGAAAAATTCCTGCGCCAGATGCCCGGCCGCTTGTGCGGTGAGACGGTGGATGCCGAAGGGCGCCGCGGTTATGTGCTGACGCTTTCCACCCGTGAGCAACACATTCGCCGCGAAAAGGCGACCAGCAATATCTGCACCAATTCCGGGCTCTGTTGCCTGGCCTTCACCATCCATCTGTCGCTGTTGGGCGAGGAAGGCCTGACGCGCCTGGCACGGATCAAACATGCCAAGGCGTTGGCCTTATCCGCCAAGCTGGCGGCGCTGCCGGGCGTCGAACTTTTGCCATCCGCCTTCTTCAATGAGTGCACCGTCAAGCTGCCCAGGCCAGCCGCGCCCATCGTGGAAGCGCTGGCGGCCAAGGGCGTGATCGCCGGCGTGCCGGCCTCGCGCCTGTTGCCGGGTGATGCGTCCGTCCAGAACCTGCTGATCCTGGCGGCCACCGAAACCAATACCGATGACGATTTCGACGCACTGGTCAGCGCGCTGAAGGGAGCGCTCTGATGAGCATGAACAACCAGGGGCGCCCCACCGGCACGGGCGAAAACCGCCGCCAACCTATCGCGCCCGGCACCGTGACGCCGGAAGAACTGTCCACCATCTCGGGCGACAAGGGCCTGGACCACGAAGAAGCGCTGATCTTCGAACTGGATCACGGCGCCACCGGCGTGGACTTTGCCGATGTGAAGGTGGGCGACGAGAAACTGGGCGGCATGCGCCGTTCGGGCCGGATCGGTCTGCCGGGCCTCAGCGAGCCCGAAGTGATCCGCCATTATGTGCGGCTGTCGCGCAAGAACTACGCCATCGACAGCGGGCTCTATCCGCTGGGCTCCTGCACCATGAAGCACAATCCGCGCCTGAACGAGAAGATGGCGCGGCTGCCGGGGTTCGGCGACCTGCACCCACTGGCGCCAACTTCGACGACGCAGGGCGCGCTGGAGCTGATCTCCCAGCTGATGAACTGGCTCACCACCCTGACCGGCATGCCGGCGGTGGCCATGTCGCCCAAGGCGGGCGCCCATGGCGAATTGTGCGGCCTGCTGGCCATTCGTGCGGCCATCGCGGCGCGGGGCGAAGACAGGAAGCGCATCCTGGTGCCGTCCTCCGCCCACGGCACCAACCCCGCCACGGCCGCCTTTGCCGGCTTCACTGTGGATGAGGTGCCGGCCAAGCCCAATGGCCATGTCGATGCCGAGGCTTTAAAGGCCAAGCTGGGCCCGGATGTCGCGGCCATCATGCTGACCAATCCCAACACCTGCGGCCTGTTCGAGGGCGAGGTGAAGGAAATCGCCGATGCCGTGCATGCGGCGGGCGCGTACTTCTATTGCGACGGCGCCAATTTCAACGCCATCGCCGGCAAGGTGCGCCCCGGTGACCTGGGCGTGGACGCCATGCACATCAACCTGCACAAGACCTTTTCCACGCCCCATGGCGGCGGCGGTCCGGGTGCGGGACCGGTGGTGCTGTCCGAGCGTCTTGCGCCTTTCGCGCCCATCCCGCTGCTTGTGGCCGATGGCAAGGGGCTGCGCCTTATCGAAGACATGAACGCGGCGCCGGATGGCGCCAAGCCGTTCGGCCGCATGTGCGCTTTCCATGGCCAGATGGGCATGTTCAGCCGCGCCCTGACCTACATGCTGTCCCATGGCCGCGATGGCGTGCGCCAGGCCTCGGAAGACGCGGTGCTGTCGGCCAACTACATCCTGGCCTCGCTCAAGGACGTGATGAGCGCTCCGTTCGGCGACGGGCCCTGCATGCACGAAGCGCTGTTCGACGACAGCTTCCTGGACAATACCGGCGTCACCACGCTCGACTTCGCCAAGGCGATGATCGATGAGGGCTATCACCCCATGACCATGTATTTCCCGCTGGTGGTGCATGGCGCCATGCTGATCGAGCCGACCGAGTCCGAATCCAAGGAGTCGCTGGACCGTTTCATCCATGTTCTGTACACCTTGGCCGAGGAAGCGCTGGCCAAGAATGTGGCCCGCTTTGCCGGCGCGCCGCACCTGGCGCCGCGCCGCCGCCTGGACGAGACCGCGGCCGCGAGGAAGCCGGTCTTGCGCTGGAAACCTGATCCGCTGAAAGCGGCGGCGGAATAGATGGGCGCTTACGTCCGCAACAACCTGATCGCGGGCGAAGAGGTCATCTACGAGACCGGGTTGCACCCGATTGTCTATCTGTCGCCGGCGGTGATGATCATCGGCGGCATCGTGCTGGGGTCGGTGATCAACCCATCCATCGGCGCGGTGGTGCTTGGGCTTGGCATTTTCTCGCTGGCGGGGGCGTGGCTGCGCCAATGGGCCGGCGAGTTCGCCGTCACAACCCGGCGGGTGATCGTGAAGATCGGTTTTATTTCCCGCCGCACCATCGAGATCAACCTGTCCAAGGTGGAGTCGGTGGAAGTGAACCAGGATATTTTCGGGCGGATGCTGAACTATGGCACCATCATCGTGATCGGCACGGGCGGCACGCATGAGCCTTTCGCGCTGATCAATGATCCGCTGGCCTTCCGCCGCGCGGTACAGTCGCAACAGGCCTAGCGCGTAGACGTGAGCCGGACGTTTTTAAAACGCGGCTAATTACAGGTATGGATCTTCAGGCCGGGAGGCAGCTTTGTCGTGGCGTCGCCGCAGGCCACATCCAGCTGCTTCTGGGTCAGGCCCTTCACCTTCCGAAGGTCGGTACCCAGGAAAGACGTGATGGAGGTGCCGGCGCCCGTCAGGTCGGCGCCGTCCATCCTGGCGCCGGCCAGGTTGGCGCCCGACAGTTCGGCGCCGCGGAAGCTGACGCCGGTGAAGTTGGCGAAGGACATGCACATCAAGGTGGCGTTGGCGCCGGTGAAATCGGCCCCGTGCAGGTCGTGTTCCTTGACGCAGGTGTTGGTCAGGTCGGCGCCGGCCAGGTTGCAGCCCACGCAATCCACGATGCCGCCATGGATCTTGGCCACGGCGGCGGGGTCCGCCGCGCGGGCGGATATGGCCAGAAGCCAAAGGAAGAGCAGGGCAAGGGCGGCGCGCATGCTTCACCATTGGTCCATGAAGGTTACCAATTGGTTGACGCGTGCATTTGTGCAACCGGAACGGGAAATCGGTCAAGGCGTTCCAACACATGATGCAGGTCCATGACCCAGCTTCGGCCTTGAAGATGCGTGCGCTGGCGGCGCGCTTCCGGGCGCATGCGGCGGAAACCAGCGTCGACCATTTCCGCCGCAAGTTCGAACTGGCGGCAGCGGAGCTGGAGGAAAATGCCATCGACGCGGAAAGTCGCCTGCGCTTTCGCGAAAAGTTGAAGCTGGTGTCCTAGATTTCCCGGTAGGGGAAGCGGTCCCGGATATGGGCGTTGAAGTAGGCGCCCAGGGAATCCGAAAAGATCAGGCTGTCATAAATTTCTTCCGGCACGTCTTCATAGATGTAGGTGCGGCCCGAGTCGCGAAACGTCGCGCACAGCGTATGCCCTTCCGGGTCATAGCTGATCTGCTCAAGCGCGCTGGATTGCACGTAGGTCATTCCATTTGTGAACGAAAAAGGGCGCGGATC
>JAXMEA010000005.1:0-161647 GCA_046348525.1 Alphaproteobacteria bacterium
GTGGGCGGCGCCGGGGTTCACTGGAACGGCTTTACCTGGCGCTATTACCCATCCGACTTCGAGGCCAAGAGCCACCTGACCAAGCGCTATGGCGCCAGGAAGATCGCCGGGCTGCAACTGCAGGACTGGGGCGTCACTTATAATGAGGTCGAGCATTGCTACGACAAGTTCGAATATCTGTGCGGCGTGTCCGGCAAGGCGGGCGTCATCAACGGCCAGGTGCAGCCGGGCGGCAATCCGTTTGAAGGGAGCCGCACGCGCGAATATCCCAATCCGCCGCTGAAGATGCCCTATTCCTCGACCCTGTTCGGGGAAGCGGCGCGCAATCTGGGCCTGCACCCCTTCCCGGCCCCATCGGGCAACCTGTCACGCGCCTATATCAATCCCTTGGGCATCGCGATGGGCGAATGCACCTATTGCGGCTTCTGCGAACGCTTCGGCTGCGGCAACTACTCCAAGTCCAGCCCGCAGACCACCATACTGCCGGTCTTGATGAAGAACCCGCACTTCGAAGTGCGGACGGAATGCGAAGTGCTGAAGATCAACCTGCGGCCCGACGGCAAGACCGCCACATCCCTCACCTATGTCGACAAGGCGGGCGCCGAATATGAACAACCGGGCGATATCATCGTGCTGTGCGGCTATGGGTTGATGAATGTGCGGATGATGTTCCTGTCCAACATCGGCAAGCCATACGATCCCAAGACCGGTGAAGGCGTAGTGGGACGCAATTACTGCTACCAGACAGGCGGCGGCGGCGCGTCCATGGTGTTCGACGACAAGCGTTTCAATCCGTTCGTGGGCGCCGGCGCCCTGTCGATGCAGGCGCATGATTTCAATGGCGACGCCTTCGACCATTCCGACCTGGATTTCGTGGGCGGGGCCACCATCGGCTCGGGCGAAAGCAATGGCCGGCCGATCAACAACCGGCCCGTCCCGCCCGGCACGCCGCGCTGGGGTTCGAAGTGGAAGGAAGCCACCGCCAGGACTTATGGCCGGGTGATGGGCATTGGCGGTTCCGGCTCCAGCTATGCCATCCGCGAGAATTATCTCGACCTGGATTCCACCTACACCGACAAGTATGGCCGCCCGCTGCTGCGCATCACCTTCGACTTCCCCGAAAACGACCTGAAGATGCAGAATTATGTCAGCAAGCAGGTGGAGAAGATCGCCCGCTCGCTGAATCCGAAAATATTGACCATGGGCAAGGTGCGCAGCGGCTGGAACGCGGTGCCCTACCAGTCCACCCACAATACCGGCGGCGCGGTGATGGGCAGCGACCCCAGGACCAGCGCCCTGAACAAGTACATGCAAAGCTGGGACGTCTCGAACCTGTTCGTGGTGGGCGCCAGCGCCTTTCCGCAAAACGCGGCAATGAATCCCACCGGCACCGTCGGGGCGCTGGCCTTCTGGGCCGCCGAAGCCATCCGCGACCGTTATATCAAGGCGCCCGGTCCTTTAAATTAACGTACCGTCAGGTGGATGGCGCTCCAGACCGTGCCATCGGCGGCGCTCCAGCTTTTGCCGTCGAAGGCGCGCACCTGCAACACATCGCCCGTGCTGCCGGTGACGAAGCTGGTCTGGGACAGGGCCGAAGAGGGGATATCGATTACCGTATTGGCGGCCTGAGCCACGCCGTTCACGACAAAGTGGCCGCTGCTGGCGCCGGCGGTGCCGTCCCAGAACTGGTAGCGCGTGATGGTATCGCCATCCGGATCGCTGGCGGTGAACAGGCTGGATGCCGCCAGCGTCTTACCCGCCTGGGCGGTGATATCGCGCGCGGCCACCACCGGGGGCGCATTGGCGAGTACGGACACGGTGAAAGGCGACCAGCTGCCGAAATCCGAAGCGCTCCAGGCGGTGCCGTCGAAGGCGCGTATCTGGAGATTGTCGTTCACGCTGCCCGTTACGAAGCTGGTCTGGGCCAGTTGTACCGCCGTGATCTCGATCACCGTGCCGGCCGCCTGCGCCACGCCATTCACGGTGAAATAGCCGCTGGCGGCGCCCGGCGTGGTGTCCTTCAGCTGGTATTTGGTCATGGTGTCGCCATCGGCGTCTCTGACCGTGAACAGGCTGGACAGCGCCAGGGCCTGGTTCTTGCGGGCGGTGATGCCGGTTGTCACCACGGTGGGTGCGCGGTTGTTCGCGGCCGCCACCGACACCGTAAAAGGCGCCCAGGCCGCATTGTCCGCCGCGCTCCAGGCGGCGCCGTCAAAGGCGCGGATCTGCAGATTGTCGCCCACGCTGCCGGTGACAAAGCTGGTCTGGGACAATTGCGCGGCGGTGATCTCGATCACGCCGCCAGCCGCCTGCTTGACGCCGCCCACGACAAAATAGCCGCTGGCCGGATCGGCGCTGAGATCCTTGAGCTGGTATTTGGTGATGGTATCGCCGTCCGGATCGCTGACCGTGAACAGGCTGGAAAGCGCCAGCGCCTGGTTCTTCTTCGCAGTGAGCGATGCGGTATTCACTACCGGGGCGCGATTGGCGGGCACCGACACGGCGAAGGGTGACCATTGGGCATTATCCGCGGCGCTCCATGCCGTGCCATCAAAGGCGCGGATTTGCAGATTGTCGCCCACCGTACCCGTGACGAAGTTGGTCTGGGCCAATTGCGCCGCCGTGATCTCGATCACAGCGCCAGCCGCCTGCTTGACGCCGCCCACGACAAAATAGCCGCTGGCCGGATCGCTGCTGAGGTCCTTGAACTGGTATTTCGTGATGGCATCGCCATCGGGATCGCTGACCTTGAACAGGCTGGACAGCGCCAGGGCCTGATTCTTTTGGGCGTTGATGGCCGCGGTGGTCACAACCGGCGCGCGGTTGGCCGCGATATTGATGTTGAAGGGCGACCATTGGGCATTGTCCGCGGCGCTCCAGTTCGTCCCGTCGAAGGCCCGGATTTCCAGCGCATCGCCCGTACTGCCGGTGACAAAGCTGGCCTGGGCCAGTTGGGCCGCCGTTAGTTCGATCACAGTGCCGGGTGCCTGGGCCACGCCGTTCACCACAAAATGGCCGCTTGCGGGATCGGCCGTGTTGTCACGGACCTGATATTTGGTGATCGCCAACCCGGCAGGATCGCTGACCGTGAACAGGCTGGACAGAGCAAGCGTCTGGTTGGCGCGCGCTGTCACCGCCGCGGTGGTCACCACCGGATTTTGCGGCCCCATCAGGTTGGTGACCGTGCCATCCGACCATTTCAGGCTCTCCACATCGGTCAACATGTCGATGCCGTCCGGGGATCCGGCGCGCACGTCCCAGACCTGGAAGCTGTTCGGCGACAGCCTGGTCACCATGTAATTCGATGCCAGGCCCGAATAGAGCGCCGTATCGCTGCCGGCGCCGCCATTCAGCGTGTCGTTGCCGCCGCCGCCGATCAACAGGTCATTGCCGTTGCCGCCATACAGCTTGTCGGCGCCCTTGTCGCCATAGAGCGTATCGTTGCCATCCTCGCCATAGATCACCGAACCGCCGGCCACGGCATGGCCGATATCATTGCCGCCACCCAGGTGCAGGTCACTGCCATACAGCGCCCAGATTTCATCATCTCCCGCCGTGGGCTGGCGCACCGCGATGCCGATGTCCTGCAGAATGGCCAGGTCCAGCGCCGAGATATGCACATTGGTACCCGCATTCAGGCCGGGCGACATCAGGTCGCCGCCGAACGGACCGGACTCGCTGACATGCGACAGGCTGCCAGGCTCCATCGCGATGCCTTGCGGCATTCCGGCGGCGGCCTCGGCATTGGCGCCGATGAACTTTCCGTTCTGCACCAGCGTGTCGAACACGCCCACGCCGGGAAAAGACGCAAAGTCGCCGGTGTCGATGAAACCCAGGCCATGGCCGATCTCGTGCAGGAAGACGGACAGCGCGTCGTATTTCCCGGCCGGCACCGCGGCACTGTCATCGGTCTTGAAGGACAAATAATTGCGGATCGAATCCACCGTCAGGCCGATATCGATCTCGGGCGCCGAACCGTTGATGTCACCGCCGCCGCGCAGCTTGATCGCGGTGCCGGTGTCATAGACCGGCTTGCCGTTGAAGGTGGCGCCGGTGGACTGATAGGCGTCGGGCCCGCCATCGGCCAGCACATTGCCGCTGAACAGCCGGTTGTCGACCGCGATCTTGATGTCGATGGTGACGTTGCTGGGGGTCAGGTAATGCGACCAGATCTGGGCCGCCGCATTCATGGTGGCCAGGATGGCCTGCTGCTCGGCCTGGGTCAGCTTGGCCAGGTCCGGCGAATTGGCGGTGTCGAAGGAAACGTTGAACTGCATGGCCCTGCCCCCGATCGACCATCTCATCATTTACCAAGCCGGGCCACGGCTTGTTCGTGGCAAGGTGAATATGGGCTGGTTAATGCAGCCGGCCTTCTGACCGCCGAAGCCGTCCTGGGCCGCTATATCAAAGGCGCCCAGTCCCTGGCTTGGGGCCGCTACCGCCCGTGCGGCTTTTGGGGTAAAACGGGCTTAACGCGGAGCACACAAGCCGTGAAGGGAAACGCCATGATGCTCAAACCGCGTCTGATGGCTTGCGCTGCGTCCATGACCCTCATGGCCGCCAGCCTTCCCGCATCCGCCGCCCCCTGGAGCCGCGGTTTTGTGGTCAGTGCTTACGAATATGCCTTCCGCTATGGCGGGCGCCCCGACTATAGCCGCGGCGCCGAGATCGAGCCGGGCGTGGATTGCCCCCATGGCAGCACCGTCTTCATGGCCAACCCCGAAGAGACGCGCAAAGCCATCGCGCGCCAGAAATGGCGTTCCCAAAAAGAGATCGACTGGGTCACCGCCCCGCCCGGCGTGGACAAGGTCAAGACCCCGGGCCTGACCCGCCGCCATATCTGGGCGCGCGCCATGTCCTATCGCGGCTACAAGCGCGGCATCGAGACCTATGTGAACCCCTGGGCCACCGACGATCCCGGCCTGCCGCAGGTGACCAGCCGCATCGGCGACGGCCTGGACCTGGACGGCAAGATCAAGGCGAATGATTTCATCAGCCCGGACGGCGAAAAGGGCATCGATAACAATCTGTATCGCGCCTGGGGCTGCGATGCGCCCTGGCGCGGCGGCGGCAACGCCACCTTGGACCTGCGCGCCAACGACAAGATGCAGGAAGGCCTTTACACCATGGTGGTGCGGATCTCCGGCAACAAGGACCCGCGCAACGACGATGATGCGGTGCTGGAGATCGGTTATTCGCCGGACACCATCGTCAAGGATGCGCGCGGGGGCGTCGCCACCGACTATTCCTACCGCATCCTGCAATCGGCCCAGTACACCCGATTGAAGGCGAAGATTCATAATGGCGTGGTGATGACCGAGCAGGTCGAACATTTGCACACCCCGCGCATTGCCTGGTTCTATGACCAGACCGGCGATACCAATTTCGCCAATGGCAAGATCAAGCTGACCCTGTCGGCCGACGGCTTGTCCGCCGCCGGCCTGATCGCCGGCTATCGCAACTGGCGCGATCTGTATGCCGAAAACACCTTCGCCCAGGATGGCGGCCAGCAGGGCACGCGCGAACATGAAGACGCCGTGGCGTTGTATTACGCCCTGCGCCGCAATGCCGACGGCATGCTCAATCCAAAGACGGGGCGCTATGACGGCATTTCCTCCGCCTATCGCATCCGCCTGTCCTCGGCCTATGTCGTCGATCCGGAAAAGCCGATGGACATCCCGAAGCTCGAACAGGAAGAAGAACGCAAGGCCGCGTTTGAAGGCATCAAGCAGGCCGTGATCAGGGGCGCCGACAGCCGCATCCCCCAGGACGTACCGCCCGGCACCACCGAAGCGTCATACCCTGCGCTGGAGCATGAGATGGACGGCCTTCCCAGCCGGGACTATTTCATCCAGACCCTGGACCGCCCGCATTACGCGCCGGAGCCCGCCAAACCCAAGCCGCAGGTGCGCAATGGCGCACCGGTGATCGTGGCGCAGGATCCATAACACCGTACAAGAACAATCAAGGAGGGGCACATGACGACACGCCGCAGGAATTTTCTGGGAGGGGCCGTCGGCCTGCCCTCCTTCTTCACCGCACTGGCGGGCGGCCCCGCCGCTGCGGCCGCGCCCAGGCGCGACCTGCTGGCGGAGCTGAAAGTGCGCCCCTTCATCAACGCCGCCGGCACTTACACCACCCATTCCGGTTCCCTGATGCGGCCCGAAGTGATGGAGGCCATCAACTATGCCTCCGGCTATTTCGTGGAGGTGGAGGAGCTGCATGACGCGGTGGGCAAGCGCATCGCCGAACTGGTGGGCTCGCAGGCCGCCATGGTGACGGCCGGCGCGGCCTCGGCCCTCACCCTGGGCACGGCAGGCGTGCTGACCGGCACCGACCGCACCAAGGTCAACCAGATTCCCGACCTGACCGGCATGAAGAACGAAGTCATCGTCCAGAAAGCGCATCGCTTTCCCTATGACCATGGCATCCGCAACACCGGCGTGAAAATGGTGGAGGTGACGACCCGCGCCGAACTGGAGCGCGCGGTCAACGAAAAGACCGCCATGCTGTTCTTCCTGAACTACGCCAACAACCATGGCGAGATAAAGGACGCCGAATTCGTGGAGATCGGCAGGAAGCTGAATATTCCCACCTTCAACGACTGCGCTGCCGATGTGCACCCGGTGGAGAATGTTACCAAGTGGATCAAGATGGGGTTCGACCTGGTGTGTTTCTCCGGCGGCAAGGCGCTGATGGCGCCGCAATCTTCCGGCCTGCTTTTGGGGCGCGCCGACCTGATCGCCGGCGCCCGCGCCAACAACAGCCCCACATCCGCCACCATCGGCCGCGGCATGAAGGTCAACAAGGAAGAGATGCTGGGCATCCTGGTCGCCCTGGAATCCTTCCTCAACCGCGACCATGAAAAGGAATGGAAGGAATGGGAACGCCGCGCCGAAGTGATCATCGCCAGCGCCAACAGCGTGCCCGGTGTAAAGGCGGAAATGTACCTGCCGGAGATCTTCAACCGCTGGCCCCATATCCGGGTGTCCTGGGATGAAGCGGCCAGGGGCGTCAGCCGCGCCGATGTCACGCGCAAGCTGCGGATGGGCGAGCCGTCGATCTTCATCCTGCCCGGATCCAATGCGCTGGATCTGGGTGTCATCACCCTGCGGCCCGGTGAGGAAAAGATCGTGGCCCGCCGCCTGAAACAGGAACTGACGGCCGTCTAGGCGCGGCGGCGCCTGCTCCCTATGCTGGCCCGCTACGAAACGGGACGGGGATCATGGCGGCCATACTGCACTCTGTCGTGGAAGCGATCGGCAACACGCCGCTGGTTCGGCTGGACCGGCTGACCGCGCAGGCCGGCGTCATCGGCGCCATTCTGGCCAAGCTGGAATATCTCAATCCCGGTTCGTCCAAGAAGGACCGCGCCGCCCAGGGCATCCTGGACGAGGCGCGGCGCAGCGGTGCGCTGAAACCCGGCCAGACCGTGATCGAGCTCACATCGGGCAATACCGGTACCGGCCTTGCCATCCTGTGCGCCGTCCAGGGCCACCCCTTTGTGGCGGTGATGTCCAAGGGAAATTCACCGGAGCGGGCACAGATGATCCGTGCCCTGGGCGGGGAAGTGCTGTTGGTGGACCAATTGCCGGACTCGATACCGGGACAGGTTTCCGGCGGGGACCTGAAGCTGGTGGAACAAGCGGCCGCGAAACTGACGCAGGAACGCGATGGTTTCCGCGCCGACCAGTTTCATCGGGACGGCAATTGGCTGTCGCATTACCACGGCACCGGTCCGGAAATCTGGGACGCCACCGGCGGCGCGCTGGACGGTTTCGTGGACTTCATCGGCACCGGCGGCACCTATGCCGGCGTCACCAGAGCGCTGAAGGAACGCGACGCCACCATCCGCTGCTTTGTGGTCGAACCGCAAGGCGCGGCCGCCGCCGCGGGCCAGGCCGTCACCCAACCGGGTCATCCCATCCAAGGCGGCGGCTATGCGATTCCCGATCTGGATTTCCTCAAAGGCGTGCCGGTGGACGGCTATCTGCAGGTTTCGGGGGCGCAGGCCCGCGAAACCACGCGCCTGCTGGCACGGACGGAAGGCATCTTCGGCGGCTTCTCCTCCGGCGCCAATGTGGCGGCGGCGCTGCAACTGCTGCGCGGCGAGATGGCGGGCAAGACCATCGTCGTGGTGATCTGCGACAGCGGCCTGAAATATCTTTCCACCGACCTGTGGACCTGATCACGGCCAGATCAGGGCTTGGCCTTCAGCGCCTCTTTCATCCGGTCGTCCATTTCCTGGCGCTGGGTGGCGAAGGTGTTGGTGGCCGTGATCTTGTAGAGCGCGCGCAGGTAGGCGGTGTCCGCCGAGGTCAGCACCGCGCCGCTGCATCCGGTGGCAAACAGGTTCAGGACGCTGGGCAGCGGCTGGCAGGCTGCGGGCGGGGTGATCTGCGCCAGCGCCAGCACGGCGATATAATCATAGACATTCTCGGCATCCCGCCCCACCAGCTTGCTGATATCCGCCACGACCATCACATTGCTGAGAGCGCTGGACAGCCCGTCGCCCAGCCGGCTGCCGGTGACATTGGTCAGGGCGGCATCTGGCATGTTCATTTCCAGCACCTGCGCCGGCATGGCCGGGCCGCCAGAACCATAACCCGCCACCGGCATGGTGATGCGCACCCCGCCGCCGCTCTTCTTCACGCCATCCACCTGCGCGTTGCCGCGCAAATCAATCGTCTTGGTGATGTACCAGGACTGGATGGGCCGGGTGGCGGTGGCCAGCTTGTCGGCCTGGGCGCTGTTGTCGTAATAGCCCAGCAGCACCGGATACATGATGCGGACATAATCCAGCAGCGCCTGGGGCTGGCCGGTGAAGATCACTTCGATATTGCCGGGGCATGTATCCTTCGGGTTCACCGGCGCGCCAACCTCGGCGGCCAGGGCGCGTATCTTGCCGGCCATGCGCTTGGCCGCATCGGGCGGCAGGCCCACCACGATCGGACACACCCCATCCTTCCAGCGCGCCATCTTGCCGGCCACCCGCGTGGGTACCGTCATGCCTTCGACAAATTTGGTGATGGCGGCTTCGCCGTCCTTGATGACGCTGACCGTGACATTCTCGGTGGGCAGAGCGGGCTTTTCCTGCGCCAGCGCATCGGCGCCCAGCAACAGGCTCAGCAAAAGCGGGACCGCGGCCTTCACCGGCACACCGCCATGCCGGCGCCGCCATTGGTGGCCCCGCCGCCCGAACTGGCGCAGGTCACGCTGGAGCCGCCGCTTTTGGGATCGGCGATGATCTGGGTGCCATCGGCGCTGATGTCCTGGCCGTTCTTGCGCAGCAGCTTCCATTGGCTGTTGGTCTTGCACACCTTGGGCCCCACCATGCGCGAGGACGGCAAGGGCTGGGGCGTGCGGCAGGTGGTGGCGTCCGGATCGCCGCTGCCGTCGGGATAGTTGGACGAAGCGTCCTGCGCCATCGCCATGGAGGACGCGAAAGCCAGTATCATCAGAAGGAATTTACCGGACATGGAAGCCTCTTTCTGCTGAAGAGTTCACATTACCATGATCTGCTTTTGAGCGCCTTAGGGATGGTCGCTGTAATCGACCATCTTGTTTTCCACATCGGAATAGGACGGGCGTTGCACCACCGGAGCCGGAATGCGGGCGCAGAAGCGGTCATTGTCCTGCAGCTGCTTCCACAGGATATCGCAACGATAGCGGACATCCGCCATCTCGCGGGCCGGCTGGGGAATCTTGGCGACCCGGTCCAGCATTTCGGCGGAGCGGAAGAAAACTTCCATCAGCCGGGAGGCATATAGCCGGCCTACCAGGTATCCCGCGGTGGTCTGGGCATTGATGACGCGAAACATGTCGGGGATGGGGGTGCGCACAATCGGCACCGCGAAAGTGTGGGACAGCAGGAACACATCCCAGAAGCCCGGTTGCGCCACGGCCGCTTCCAGGCTGGCGAAAAATTCCGCAGGCGCCGGAACGGAAAAGTCATCTTCCAGCACCAGAAGGAAAGGCTTGTCGTCGGTGAACAGGAATTCGGCGATGCGCCGCACCATGGCTGAGCGAACAGCCCCGCGCGCCCGCGCCAGGCAAGTCCGCGCGCGGTGAAAAAGGCATAATCGCCCTCCTTCCAGCCAAGCGCGGCCATTTCCCGGTCGCATTCCGCGCGGCGGTCCTGCCGGCGCGCCAGGTTGATGATCTTGACGCTGATGCGGTCTTTCATGCGCGAAGCCCCAGTTCCGCTGGACCGTGCCATTCAAGCACGCCCTCACGCCGCTGTCGCGCGGACGTGCTTGGGGCGAATTTTTGCGCTCCCCGCAAAAATTGGCGCCCCCAAGGGGAATCGAACCCCTGTTTCAGCCTTGAGAGGGCCGCGTCCTGACCGCTAGACGATGGGGGCCAGCGGGAGGGCGCTTATAGCGGGGCGCGCCCGCCAGCCGCAAGTTCCCGAACCTTGAAATCGGGACCGGAACGCCAGGGCGCTGGCGGTGTTAGGGTGTTGAATCCCCTAGGCGAAATACTGTCATGCCCCGTTTTTTCTTTCATGTCCGCGAAGGCGGCACACTCAACCGTGACGAGGAAGGCCAGGATTTGGCGGATGCCGCTGCCGCGCGCCGCGAGGCGTTGAGCGCGGGACGCGAAATCCTGGGCGAGAAGCTGCTACACGGCGGCCAGCTCGACAATCGCATCATCGAGATCACCGGCGAAGATGGGAAGGTGGTCGAGACGGTTAATGTTGATGACGTCCTCTACAAGGACGGCAAGTTCCGTACCTATGCCGACGATGTCACCCAGTCGGCGCCCCAGTCCAATTTGGTGAACACGCCCCGGTCATAGACAAAGGGATTCACCACATCGCCTCCGGCGATCAGCCAGAGGAACCCATTTTCCGCCGCGCCGGCACGGTCGGCGATGGATGGCATCGCCTGTCCGTCGGGATGGGAATGGTAGCAGCCGATCACAGAGGCTCCCTGCTCGCGCGCCCATTTCTGCGCCGCGATCCCGTCACGGGGATCGATTTCAAAACGATGCGGATCAGCGCTGAGAGGTTGCGTGCCGGATGCAAGGCAAGGACATTGAACCGCTGCCCGTCCCGCCCGCCCACGACAAGCCCGCAGCATTCGGCCGGATGGGCGCCGCGCGCTTCGTCCAATATCCGACGCCGCAATGCATCCGGCATCAGCACGGCGTTCATGGCGCCGTCTTGACCTGGCCGGTGAGCTTGCCGCTGGCCAGATCGATGATCTCGACTTCGGCGCCGGTGGCGGTCTGGACATGCAGCACCAGCTTGCCGGCATCGGTGCTGGCCGACACGATGCGCGCGCCCGGCGCCAGCATGATGGTGGCGGCCACAGGCCCGGCCTGGGCCGGCGCGGCTGGCGGGAGCGCGGCCTTGTGGGCGCGGGCCGCCAGGTAGACCTGGCTCTGGCGGGCAAAGCCCCACACCACCGCCAAAAGAGCCACCACAACCAGCCCGCTCATGATAATGACGATCACCCACGCGGCCCGGCGGCTTGTTGCCGGGCGCTGGCTCTCTTGATGGACGGGCATGTCGGACACGGAAAACTCCCTGGAGGCGCGCACCGCATTGGCGGCAGACGATCATGCCGGCTGGCGGCTGGACCGTTTCCTCGCAACCGCCCTGCCCGATTATTCCCGCTCGCGGCTCCAGCAATTGCTAGAAGGCGGCGCGGTGTCGTTGGGCAGCAAGACGATAAAAGACGCCAACCACCGGGTCAAACCGGGTGATGCTTTCACCGTGACGGTGCCGCCAACCGCTCCCGCCATTCCGCAAGGCCAGGATATTCCGCTGGAGGTGGTTTACGAAGACAAAGACCTGATCGTCATCAACAAGCCTGCGGGACTGGTGGTGCATCCGGCCGCCGGCAATCCCGACGGCACATTGGTCAACGCCCTGATCGCCCATTGCGGCGAAAAGAACCTGGCCATCGGCGGCGAAGCGCGGCCCGGCATCGTGCACCGGCTGGACAAGGATACCTCCGGCTTGCTGGTCGCCGCCAAGACCGAGCGCGCCATGGCGAGCCTGGCCAAGCAGTTCGCCAATCACACGATCGAGCGCGCCTATAACGCCGTTGTGTGGGGCGCGCCGCGCGATGCCAGCGGCCTGATCGAAAGCCAGATCGGCCGCAGCCCGTTCGACAGGAAGCGCATGAGCGTGCTGCGCAGCGGGGGCAAGAGCGCCCGTACCCGCTATAAAGTGATCGAAAAATTCGGGCCCATCGAACGGCCCTTCGCCTCGCTGATCGAGTGCCGCCTGGAAACCGGGCGCACCCACCAGATCCGCGTCCACCTCACCCATCTGGGCCACCCCCTGATCGGGGACCCGCAATATGGCCGCAGCCGCACCCCGCCCCGGGGCAAGTCGGACGCCGAAAGCAGGGCGTTTACAGTGGCTGCTGACTTCCCCCGCCAGGCGCTGCACGCATTTGTGCTGGGATTCCAGCACCCTAGCCTGCACAAGACCTTGCGTTTCGAGGCCCCCTGGCCTGCGGATTTTGCGGAACTTGTCCAAGCCCTGCGGGGATTGAATAAGTCGTAACGCTGCTTATTTCCTATCAACTGTCGGGGCGCTCAGGCGTTACATTTCAAGCGCCCGGATAAGGGGGAATTATGAGTGGTCGTGGTCTTCCCGTCCTGTCGGGCGAAGCTGGTCTGTCGCGGTATCTGACCGAGATCCGCAAGTTTCCGCTGCTCTCGCCCGAAGACGAATACATGTTCGCCAAGCGCTGGAAGGAACATGAGGATCCGGAGGCTGCGCGCCGCCTGGTCACCTCGCACCTGCGCCTGGTGGCCAAGATCGCCATGGGCTATCGTGGCTATGGCTTGCCGGTTTCCGAAATCGTTTCCGAAGGCAATGTCGGCCTGATGCAGGCGGTCAAGCGCTTCGATCCCGACCGCGGCTTTCGCCTGGCCACCTATGCCATGTGGTGGATCCGCGCCTCGATCCAGGAATATGTGCTGCGCAGCTGGTCGATGGTGAAGATGGGCACCACCGCGGCCCAGAAGAAGCTGTTCTTCAACCTGCGCAAGGCCAAGAACAATATCGGCGCCATCGAGGAAGGCGATCTGACTCCAGAACACCTGGCGACCCTGTCGGACCAGCTGGGTGTCACCGCCTCCGAAGTGACCGAGATGAACCGGCGCCTGTCTGGCGGCGATGCCTCGCTGAATGCGCCGCTGCGCGCCGATGGCGAAAGCGAATGGCAGGACTGGCTGGCGGATGACACCGCCGACCAGGAAACCCGCCTGGCCGAGCGCGAGGAGATGGGCGACCGCCACGAATTGCTTATGGGCGCCATGAAGGAGCTGACGGAGCGCGAGCGCGACATCATCCAGGCCCGGCGGTTGCAGGACGAGCCGGCCACCCTGGAAGAGCTGTCGCAGAAGTACGGCGTCTCTCGCGAACGCGTGCGCCAGATCGAGGTGCGCGCTTTTGAAAAGCTCCAGCGCGGCATGAAGGCGGCGATGAACACCGCCGCCCTTCCCGCGCCGGCGTAACGCGTCCTGCCTGCTTGGCAGGCATGCGCGGATAGCGCTTCCCCGTCTGTGCAGTCGCGCTAGGCTTTCCGCCTGAATTGAGGGGAAAGCCATGAAGCTGAAGATGTGGCAGGTCGATGCCTTTGCCAGCAAACCGCTGGAAGGCAATCCCGCGGCCATCGTGCCGCTGGACAGCTGGCTGGACGGCGGCCTGATGCAGGCCATCGCCGCGGAAAACAATGTCGCGGAAACCGCCTTCTTCGTGAAAACCGGTCCCGGCGCCTTTGGCCTGCGCTGGTTCGCGCCAAACCGCGAAGTCGATCTGTGCGGCCATGCCACCCTGGCCAGCGCCTGGATCATCTTCAACAAGCTGGACACCGGCCTGAAAGAGGCGCGCTTCGCCACCCGGTCAGGCGAACTGGTGGTGACACGCGGCGAAGGGGGAAACGTCATGTCGCTGCCATCGGCGGCCAGCGAGCCTTTCACGCCACCTGCCGGCTTTGCCGATGCGCTCGGCAAGGCGCTGGGCGCCAATCCCCCGAAAGAACTGCACATCAGCGCCAAGGGCGGCGCCGGGGCCAAGGCGTTGATCGCGGTGTGGGATACGCCCGATCAGGTCAAGGCGCTGGAGCCGAAGCCCGAACTGGAAAAGGTCGCCATGCAGGTCGGCGCCGGTTCTGTGCTGGCCACCGCGGCGGGCGGCGGCGCGCCGTATGACATGGTCTCGCGCTTCTTCGCGCCCTACTACGGCGTACCGGAAGATCCCGTGACCGGTTCGGCGCATTGCGCCCTGACACCTTTCTGGGCGGGGCGGCTTGGCAAGAAGACGCTGAAAGCGCGGCAGGCATCCCCGCGCGGCGGCGATCTTCTGTGCACCGACGACGGCGCCCGCACGGTCATCCAGGGCACGTGTGCACTGTATCTGACCGGCGAGATCGAAGTGTGATCATCCGGCCCGCCAGCCGCGCTGACGATGATGCGCTCTGGCGGATCCTGGAGCCGGTGCTGCGCGCCGGCGAAACCTATCCCCAGCCGCGCGACATTCCCCGCGAGGATGCCCTGGCCTATTGGTGGAAGCCCGAACACATCGTGTTTGTAGCCGAAGGCGAAGGCGGCATCCTGGGGACTTATTATCTCAAGCCCAATTCCACGGGACCCGCGTCCCATGTCGCCAATTGCGGCTACATGGTCGCCGCTGATGCGGGCGGGCGCGGGCTGGGGCGCGCGCTCTGCCTGCATTCGCTGGAAGAGGCGCGCAAGCGCGGCTTCCGCGCCATGCAGTTCAACCAGGTGATTTCCACCAACGCCCGCGCCATCCATTTGTGGACATCGTGCGGCTTTGAAACCATCGGCCGGCTGCCCGGCGCCTTCCATCATCCCACACAGGGTTATGTCGATGCGCTGGTGATGTACCGGGCACTCTGATTATTACTGGCGGCCCGGCTTGTCGCGCATATTACCCAAAGGCTCGTTCTCGCCATCCACACCTTCGGCCGTGTCGGCATCGTCCACGATGCCTTCATCGAACATGGCCAGACCGTCTTCCAGGTAATCACCCAGCAGCGGCAGGCCCAGCAGATATTCGGCCGTGCGGCGCGAATGTTCAGTGCGGGCCGTGGCGACCGCATCCTTCCATTCGTCGATGTCATAGGTGCCGCGGCCCAGCCAGGCCAGCGCCACCAGGCGGATGCGCTCATCATCGTTCAGGCTGCGAATCGCGCCCAGCAATTCCTCGCGCACCGGATCATCGGACTTGTCGGTCAACACATCGGTCTGGCCATCATCGATGGGGTTGGAGCCGTCATCGGGATCGCTATCTTCTTCCTTCACGTCATATTCGCGCGCCTTCAGGATGATGAAGGAAACCTTGTCCAACGGCAGGTTGAGCGAAGGCTGGTTTTTGCGCGGACGGCCGGCATTATCGGTTGTAACGGAAGCCATGGAAGTTCCTGACATTTTTGGGCTTTTGCATAACGCATCAACAGCTGGGCCTGTTCCCCGGCCTCTTTTTGCAATCTTTGCGTTGACGCCGCGCGGGGCTGCGCCTATATCGGCGGCGGGCCACACCTCCCCAACGAGGTGCTATCATTCTGGAAGGAATGAACCGCGATGACTGAAGTTGTTCGTCCGGCTGTGCGTCCCGCACGGCCTTTTTTTTCCTCCGGCCCCTGCGCCAAGCGCCCCGGCTGGACCCCTGAAGCGCTCAAGGGCGCACTGGTGGGACGCTCCCACCGCTCCAAACCCGGCAAAGCCAAGCTGAAGGACGCCATCGAGCGCACCAAGAAGCTGCTGGGCGTTCCCGCCGACTACCGCCTTGGCATCGTGCCGGCATCCGACACGGGTGCGGTGGAAATGGCGCTGTGGTCGATGCTGGGCGCGCGTCCCGTCGATCTGTTCGCCTGGGAAAGTTTTTCCGAAGACTGGGTCACCGACACCGTCAAGCAGCTGAAGCTGAAAGACTCGCGCGTCTTCAAGGCGCCGTATGGCGAGATTCCCGACCTCAAGCAGTATGATCCCAGCCACGACGCGGTGTTTGTGTGGAACGGCACCACCAGCGGCGTGAAGGTGCCCAATGGCGACTGGATCCCCGACAATCGCGAAGGCCTGACCATCTGCGACGCCACCAGCGCGGCTTTTGCCATGGACCTGCCCTGGAACAAGCTGGATGTCACAACCTTCAGCTGGCAGAAGGTCCTGGGCGGCGAAGCCGCGCACGGCATCCTGATCCTGTCGCCGCGCGCCGTTGCGCGCCTTGAGTCCTACACCCCGCCCTGGCCGCTGCCGAAAATCTTCCGCATGACCAAGGGCGGCAAGATCGTGGAAGGCATCTTCGAAGGCGAGACCATCAACACCCCCTCCATGGTGGCGGTGGAAGATTATCTCGATGCGCTGAGCTGGGCCGAAGGGCTTGGCGGGCTGAAGGCGCTGATCGCCCGTTCCAACGACAACCTGCATGTGCTGGAAAAGTGGGTTCAGGGGTCGGCCTGGGCCGGCTTCCTGGCCAAGGATGCGTCCATCCGCTCCAACACCAGTGTCTGCATTGCCGTCACCGATCCGGCATTCACGACACTTGATGACGAAGCCAAGCAGGACCTGATCAAGAAGATGACCTCGCTGCTGGACAAGGAAGGCGTGGCGCTGGACATCGCCGGCTATCGCGCAGCGCCCGCAGGCCTGCGCATCTGGTGCGGCGCCACGGTGGACAAGGCCGATATCGAGGCCCTGACGCCCTGGCTGGACTGGGCCTTCGTGCAGGTGAAGCAGTAAGTCAAAAGCTGAACATCGCAACGGGAGTTTCCCATGCCGTTCATTTCTGAAAACGCACTGGAACAGGCGCTGGTGAAGGCGGCGAAGAATCCCGCCGCCGGCCCGGACTTCTATCGCCTGCTGCTGGAAAGCAACCTGCTGGTGATGGGCAGCGCCGAAGGCCAGGAAGGCGCCACCGAGGAATTCTCGCTGGCCTTTGGCAGCAAGCTGAACTTGGTCACCGGCCTGAAGGACGGCAAGCAGTATCTGCCGGTCTTTTCCTCGATTCCCCGGATGCAGGAATTCATCAAGGAGGAAGCCAAATTCCTCAGCATCAAGGGCCGCGATTTGCTGGATATCACCCGCGGCGCGCCCGTGATCCTCAATCCCGCCTCCGAATACGGCAAGGAATTGTCGGCGCAGGAAATCCTGCAGCTGCTGGATGGCACAGGTGTGCCGCAATATACGCTGGATGAAGACTATCCGGCCGCGCTGGTGGAGACGCTGTCCGGCGTGTTCAAGGACCGCGCTGATGTGCTGGCTGCCTGGATGGTCAAGGTCAGCCATGACGGCGTCCGCCATCCCCTGGTCGGGATCGAGATGGACGCCGCCACCGGCGGCGACTGGCTTTCGCTGATGAAAGCCATCGAAGCGGCCGCCGAGGCCCAGGTCCCCGGGCAGGTGTTCGACATCCACCGCGTCGACCGCACCAGCTCCAACCCCATCACCGACGCGATGCTCAAAGCCCCGCCTTTTTACGTGCGCAGCCCCAGCGCCACCTCCCTCAACTGAATTAATTCAAGGATACCGCCCATGCCCAAGGTCCTGATCGCCGACAAGCTTTCGCCCGCCGCCGTCGCCATCTTCAAGGAACGCGGCGTCGATGCCGATGTTAAGACCGGCCTTTCCAAGGAAGAGCTGCTCAAGATCGTCGACCAGTATGACGGCATCGCCATCCGCTCGGCCACCAAGCTGACCGCCGATGTGCTGAAGGCGGCCAAGAACCTGAAAGTGGTGGGCCGCGCCGGCATCGGCGTCGACAATGTCGATATTCCCGCCGCCACCGCCGCCGGCGTGATCGTGATGAACACGCCTTTCGGCAACTCCATCACCACCGCCGAGCACGCCATCTCGCTGATGCTGGCGCTGGCGCGCGAACTGCCGGCGGCCAATGCCTCCACCCAGGCCGGCAAGTGGGAAAAGAACCGCTTCATGGGCGTGGAAATCACCGGCAAGGTGCTGGGCCTGATCGGCGCCGGCAATATCGGCAGCATCGTCGCCGACCGCGCCAAGGGCCTGAAGATGCGCGTCATCGCGTTCGACCCCTATCTGTCGCAGGAACGCGCCAACGATTTAGGCATCAAAAAGGTGGAGCTGAACGACCTGCTGGCCCGCGCCGACTTTATTACCCTGCACGTGCCGATGACGCCGGAAACCAAGAACATTCTTTCGGCCGACGCGCTGGCCAAGACCAAGAAGGGCGTGCGCATCATCAACTGCGCCCGCGGCGGGCTCATTGATGAGCATGCGCTGAAGGCAGCGATCGATAACGGCCATGTTGCCGGCGCCGCGCTGGACGTGTTCGAGACCGAGCCGGCCAAGGAAAACATCCTGTTCGGCAACGAGAAGGTCGTGGCCACGCCGCACCTGGGCGCCTCCACCACCGAAGCCCAGGAAAATGTCGCGCTGCAGGTGGCCGAGCAGATTTCCGATTACCTGCTGACCGGCGCCATCACCAATGCGCTGAACATGCCGTCCATCTCGGCCAGCGAGGCCCAGAAGGTGCGGCCGTGGATTTCCCTGGCCGAAAAGCTGGGCTCCTTCGCGGGCCAGCTCACGGGCACCAGCATGACCGGCGTGGAGATTGTGTACGAAGGCACCCCGTCGCTGCTGAACACCCGCGCGTTGACGCAGGCCGCGCTGAACGGCCTGCTCTAGCCCATGCTGGCGGAAGTCAACATGGTCAACGCCCCCGTCATCGCCAAGGAACGCGGCATCCAGGTCAGCGAAACACGCCGCGATGCCCAGGGCGTCTACGAAGGCTATATCAAGCTCGTCGTCACCATGAAGGATGAAAAGGGCGGCACGTCCACCCGGCGCGTCGCCGGAACGGTCTTCTCCGACGGCCGCCCGCGCCTGATCCAGATCAAGGATATCGGCCTGGATGCGGAGTTCGCGCCGCACATGTTCTACATCGTCAACGAGGACAAGCCGGGCTTCATCGGCAAGCTGGGCACCATCCTGGGCGACGCCAAGGTCAATATCGCCAACTTCACCCTTGGCCGCAGCGCCCCGGGTCAGGACGCGATTGCGCTGATCGAAGTGGACGAACGGGTGCCGGACGCGGTGGCCGATGCGGTGGCAAAACTGCCGCAAGTGAAGCACGCCAAGCCGCTGGCTTTCTAAAAACAAAAGGGCGCCGCTGGCGCCCTTTTTTATGTCCGGCTTTTGGCGATGGCCTCATGGTGCCGGATCACTTCCTTGACGATAAAGGCCAGGAACTTTTCCGCGAAGTCCGGGTCCAGCTTGGCGTCCTCGGCCAGGCGGCGCAGGCGCGCGATCTGGGCCGCCTCGCGCGTCTTGTCGGCCGGCGGCAGGGCATGGGCCGCCTTGAACTCGCCCACCGCCTGGGTGCACTTGAAACGTTCCGCCAGCAGGTGAATCAGCGCCGCATCGATATTGTCGATGCTGTCTCGCAGCCGCAGCAGTTCGGGATGGCTCATGGGGTTCTCCGGTTGTCCAGTGTTTAAGCCATGCCCGCAAGAAGGCCAAGACCACCTGAAAGCTGCGGCTTTCACCGGGGCCCGGAAAATGCTTAAAACCGGCATGACAATCGTGGAGCGCATTGTCGCTTTTTGCTGCCGCTGGCCCTGGGCCGTGATCGCTGCCAGCCTGCTGCTGGCGGCGGGCGCGACCTGGTACACCACCCATAATTTCGCCATGAACACCGACAGCGAACAGCTGATCGATGCCAAGGTGGGCTGGCGCATGAAGCAGGCGCGTTTCGACGCCGCCTTCCCGCAACAGACCAACCTGACCCTGGTGGTGATCGATGGCGCCACGCCCGAACTGGCGGAGTCCGCCGCCGCGCGCCTGACCGAGAAGCTGGCGGCCAACAAGACGCTGTTCCATTACGTCCACCGTCCCGATGGCGGTCCTTTCTTCGCCCAGAACGGCTTAATGCTGCTGCCGCTGAAGGAGGTTCAGGACACCACCCAGCAGTTGATCAAGGCGCAGCCTTTCCTGGGCGGGCTGGCAGCCGATCCGTCCTTGCGCGGGCTTATGAGCAACCTGAACACGGTGCTGTTGGGCGTCAGCTCAGGCCAGGCCAAGCTGGCCGACATCGATGGTCCGATGACGCGCTTCGCCGAAGTGCTGGATGCCGCCGCGCACGGCAAGACCGATTACCTGTCCTGGCGTTCGCTGATCACCGGCACCAAGCCGCGCGCCGAAGAAATCCGCAAGTTCATCGAGGTCAAGCCGCGGCTGGACTTCAATGCGCTGGAGCCGGGACTGGAAGCCAATGACCGCATCCGCGCCGAGGCGCGTGCGCTGGGCCTGACACAAGAACATGGCGTGCGTGTGCGCCTGACCGGTCCCGTGCCGCTGGCCGACGAAGAGTTCGCCACCCTGACCGACCGCGCCGGACTGATGGTGGGCGCCATGATGGGCGGGGTGCTGCTGACCCTGTGGCTGGCGCTGAAGAGCTTCAAGATCATCTTCGCCATCCTGGTCACCCTGTTCGTGGGCTTGGCCATCACCATGGGGCTGGGCCTGATGGCGGTGGGCGTATTCAACATCATCTCCATCGCCTTCATCGCGCTGTTCGTGGGATTGGGCGTGGATTTCGGGATCCAGTTCTCGGTGCGTTACCGCAGCGAACGCCACCGCGACGACGATCTGATGCGTTCGCTGGCCAATACCGGGCGCGGCGTCGGCATTCCGCTGGTTCTGGCCGCCGCCGCCACCGAAGCCGCCGCGCTTCTTCCGTTCCTGCCCACCACCTATACCGGCGTCGCCGAGCTGGGAAAGGCGGCGGCATCGGCATGATCGTGGCGTTCCCGGGTTTCCACTGGCTGCCGGCGCTGACCATGGAATTGAATCCGCCGGGCGAAGACGAGGATGTCGGCTCTGCGCCTGGGCCGCCTGGACGACTCCGCTGACCAGGCATCGCAAGAATGCTGCGCATCGCCGCCGGCGCCGGCGTGGTGTCGCTGGGCCTGATGGCATTCCCGAATTCGATTCCAACTGCTGATCTGCGCAGCCCCAAGGTGGAATTTGGTGTCGACTTGTTCGACATGATGAAGAACCCCTTCACCTCGCCCAACACCATCGATGTCCAGGCGCTGTCCATGAGCGATGCCGGACAGCGTCGCCGCCCGCATCCGCCAGGAGCCGCTGGTGGGCGAAACCCTGACCTTTCCAGCTTCGTGCCCGACCAGCAAAAGGAAAAGCTGGCGCTGATCGCCGACGCCAATACCTTGCTGGACGCCACAATCAACCTGTTTGAAGTGGCGGCTTCCCTGCCCAGCGATGCCGACACCGTCGCTGCCTTCAAGGATACCGCCGGCAAGCTGCGCACCGCCGCCGGCAATGCCCAGGACAAGCCGCGCGCGACGCCCGCCGCCTGGCCGATGCGCTGGACGCGGTGGTGAAAGCCGGTCCCGCCGCCATTGCGCGGGCGCGCGAAGCCATTGTGCCGGGCCTGAAGACCATGCTGGCCCAGGTGTCGGATCTGCTGAAGGCCGCGCCCGTCACCATCGACACCATGCCCGGCCGACATGCGCGCCGAATGGACGCCGCCGATGGCACGGCCCGAATTCAGGTGTTCCCCAAGGATACCAGCGGCACCCCCGCCTCACTGTCGGCTTTCTCCGATCAGGTGCTGAGCGTGGCGCCCCAGGCCACCGGTGCGCCGATCTCCATCCGCGAATCCGGCCGGACCATCGTGGGCGCCTTTGCCGAAGCGGGCGTGCTGTCCTTCATCGTCATCATCATCCTGCTGGTGCTGGTGCTGCGCAGCGTCCATGACGTGCTGATGACGTTGGCGCTGTTGGTGCTGTCGGGGCTTCTGACGCTTGCGACCTGCGTGGTTTTGGGACTGCGGCTGAACTTCGCCAACGTCATCGCCCTGCCGCTGCTGCTGGGCATCGGGGTGGCGTTCAACATCTATTTCGTGGTGGCCTGGCGGCACGGCCAGCGCTGCTTCCTGGCTTCCAGCCTGACCTGCGCGGTGATTTTCTCGGCCGCCACCACGGCGTCCGGCTTCGGCACCCTGTGGCTCAGCATTCATCCGGCACCGCCAGCATGGGCGAGCTGGCGATTTCGCTGGCTGGGTGCTGGCGACCACGTTGTTCCTGTCGCCGCCCTGGGCGCACCGACGCATAGTCTTCAGTTCAACGATCCGAGGTTTGAGGCTTTAGGCTCTGGAATTCGTCCTGGCCTCGCGCCGCGCTTGGTCGCGCGCCGCTGCGGCGTTCGACGCTCAAATCGATCCACTGGATCGATTTGCTCGGCTACGCCGGTCACGTCTCACCCCAGCATCTGAATCCGTCAGTGCATGAATCCGCTTCGCCAGCGCCTGCGGACCACCGCTCGCCAATGTCGCGGCGAAGTCGCTGCGCTTCTGCGCCATCTGGCTGATATTGCCGGCCAGATAGACATCGGTGATCTTCCAGTCCGATCCCACCTGATGGGTGCGATAGTTGAAGGCGATGGTTTCGCTAGACGTCTTCATCGTGCTCTTGACGAACTTGTCGCTGCCGCGCGCCACCGAGGCCGGCTCCACGGTGAATTTTTCGCCGCTGTAGGAATCGAAGCTCTTGGCATAGTTGGCAATGGTCATGCGGCTGAAGGCATCGGTCAGCGCCTTCTTGTCGGCATCCGACAGGCTGGCCCAGGTCGGGCCGATGGCGGTGGCGGTCATGGCCGGCAGGTCGAAGGCCTTTTCCACCACCGGCTTGAGCTTGTCATAACGGGACTTGGCGCTGCCGCCGGCCTTCATCGATGCCTGCAACGCGTCATAGAAACCCTGCACCTGCGCCACGGAAGGATCGGAGGCCTGCGCCTGGACGGCCACGGTCTGGACCATGGTCAGGGCGGGAATGGCGGCCAGCATCAGGCCCAGGGAAACGGACTTCAAAATGCGGTTCATGAAAATCTCCTTTGCCTCCGGTCTAACGCGCGAAAGCTGAATGGGACCCGAACAAGGGGCTAAAAATCCGCCCTATTCTTGGCTTTCCACCCGGTTTGGGTCCAGACGGCAGATGTCGCGAGGTGTCGCAGGCCCGCCGGGGCTCAGGCGTCCCGGTCCAAAAGAAAAAATGGCAGGGCCGACAATTCCGGCGCCCGGGCGGCATAGGGGCCCAGAGCTTCCACCGCCCGGCGGGCGCGCTTCTCGGCCTCGGCGCGCGCGCCTTCCAGCCCCAGCAGGGTGACGAGGGTCTGCTTGCCCATGTCGGCATCCTTGCCCACTGCCTTGCCGGTCTTCTCCGCGGTCGAGGTCACGTCGAGCAGGTCATCAGTGATCTGGAACACCACACCCATATCCTCGGCATAGGCTTTCAGCCGGCCGCGGGTCTGGGCGTCGGCCTGCCCGAGGATCGGCCCCGCCTCGCAAGAGAATTCGAACAGCTGGCCGGTCTTGCGCCGCTGCAAGTCGATCACGTCTTCCACGCCGAACGACTTGTCGGCCAGCATGTCGATGATCTGGCCGCCGATCATGCCGCTATGCCCCGATGCATCCGCCAGCCGCGCAATCAGGGCGCAGCGTAGGTCAGCATCGGGATGAGTACGGGCATCGGCCAGGATCTCGAACGCGATGGTCAGCAGCGCGTCACCCGCCAGCACGGCAGTCATCTCATCGAAGGCGATATGGGTGGTGGGCCGGCCGCGGCGCAGATCGTCATCATCCATGCAGGGCAGATCGTCATGGACCAGGCTGTAGGTATGCAGCGCCTCGATGGCCGCGCCCACCCGCAAGGAACGCGAATCATCCACCCCGAACAGCCGGGCCGAATGAAGCACCAGGAAGGGGCGAAGCCGCTTGCCCCCCGCCTGGACGGCGTAGCGCATGGCTTCCTGGACCCGGGCTTGGCGGCCTTCCGGACGGGGCAGGACGGCGTCCAGGCTGGCGTCTACCAGCTTGGCGCTGGCGGCTATGGCCGGAGCCAGCTGGGGAACTGCCGCCCGGGCGGCCTGGATGACGCTGTCTGACACGGTTTTTGGCCCCAAGTTTGGACCGCTTGTAGCCCTGAAACTGCCCGGCTTTCCAGCCGCTTTGGGGCAAGGTTCCGTACCATTTCACCACACCCCCGGTTCAGGCCTGTTACCCATGCGGCCAGAAGGGTTGCACCCCCTATCCCAACAGGCGAAAATGGCTATGTTGCAGCGCCATAACGGGATTTGGCCCCGAGGGCGGCCAGACCCGATATCAGACCCGACAACCCTTTAAGGGACCGACATGCGAGTCATTCTTGCCCAGCCGCGCGGCTTCTGTGCCGGGGTCGTGCGCGCCATCGATATCGTGGAAAAAGCGCTCGATAAGTATGGCGAGCCTGTCTATGTCCGCCACGAGATCGTGCACAACAAGCATGTCGTGGACACGCTGAAGAACAAAGGCGCCCGCTTTGTTGAAGAGCTGGACGAAGTGCCCGAAGGCGCCGTCACCGTGTTCAGCGCCCATGGCGTGCCCCAGTCCGTGGTGAAGACTGCCGCCAGCCGCGGCCTTCCCGTGCTGGACGCTACCTGCCCGCTGGTTTCCAAGGTGCATAACCAGGGCAAGCGTTACGTCGCCCATGGCCGCACCCTGATCCTGATCGGCCATGCCGGCCATCCCGAAGTGGAAGGCACCATGGGCCAGGTCGGCGCGCCGGTGACCCTGGTGCAGAACGAGGCCGATGTCGCCGCGCTGGACATACCCACCAACACCCCGGTCGCCTACATCACCCAGACCACTCTTTCGATCGACGACACCAAGGGAATCATCGTCGCCCTGAAGAAGCGCTTCAGCGACATCGTCGGCCCGGAAACCTCCGACATCTGCTACGCAACCCAAAACCGCCAGACGTCGGTTCGCGAACTGGCCAAGATCGCCGACGTGATCCTGGTGGTGGGTGCCGCCAACAGCTCCAACTCCAACCGGTTGCGCGAGATCGGTTTGGAAGAAGGCATTCCTTCGTACCTCATCAATGACGGCAGCGAATTGAAGCCGGAATGGGTGAAGGGCAAGGGCGTGGTGGGCCTGACCGCCGGCGCATCCGCCCCCGAAGAACTGGTGCGCCATGTAATCGAGGCGCTGGGCGAAATCGAAGACGTGGAAGTGGAACAGATGGACGGCAAGAAGGAACATATCGAGTTCCGCCTTCCCGCCGAGTTGAGGGCTTAAAGCTATGGGTCTGCCGATACGCCAGGCCGCCAAGATCGGCGCCTATGTGATGAAGAAGCATCTTTCCGGCGGCAAGTACCCGCTGGTGCTGATGCTGGAACCGCTGTTCCGCTGCAACCTGGCCTGCGCCGGCTGCGGCAAGATCGATTACCCGGACGAAATCCTGAACCAGCGCCTGTCCTACCAGCAGTGCATGGACGCGATCGACGAATGCGGCGCCCCCGCCGTGTCCATCGCCGGCGGCGAGCCCCTGCTCCACCGCGACATGGCCAAGATCGTGGAAGGCTATATCGAGCGCGACAAGTTCGTGATCCTGTGCACCAACGCGCTGCTGCTGTCCAAGAAGATCGACCAGTACAAGCCGCACCCGAACTTCACCTGGTCCATCCACCTGGATGGCGACAAGGCGATGCACGACAAGTCGGTCTGCCTGGACGGCACCTATGACAAGGCCGTGGCCGCCATCAAGCTGGCCAAGTCCAAGGGCTTCCGCGTCCAGATCAACTGCACCCTGTTCGACGGCGCGGACCCTGAACGTACCGCCGCTTTCTTCGACCACATGATGGAACTGGGACTGGACGGCATCACCGTATCGCCGGGCTATGCCTATGAGCGCGCGCCTGACCAGCAGCACTTCCTGAACCGCGAACGCACCAAGACCATGTTCCGCGAGATCCTGGCGCGCGGCAATGGCGGCAAGAATTGGGAGTTCACCAACTCCAGCCTGTTCATGGATTTCCTGGCGGGCAACCAGACCTATGAATGCACCCCCTGGTCCATGCCGCTGCTGACCGTGTTCGGCTGGCAGAAGCCCTGCTATCTCCTGGGCGAAGGCTATGTGAAGACCTTTACCGAGCTGATGGAAGGCACGGAGTGGGAGAAGTACGGCGTCGGCAAGTATGAAAAATGCGCCAACTGCATGGTGCATTGCGGCTTCGAAGGCACCGCCGCTACCGACGCGATCAAGCATCCGCTCAAGATGCTGCCGATCCTGATGAAGGGCATCAAGACCGAAGGCCCGTTCGCGCCCGAGATCGACCTGTCAAAGCAGCGCCCGGCTGAGTTCGTGTTCTCGCGTCACGTCGAACACAAGATGTCACAGATCAAGGCCGGCAATTCCAACACCACAGAGATCGAGGCAGCGGAGTAATTCCGCGAACGCCTTGTTCGATGCCCGTGCCGTGCGCACCAGCGCCGGTATCTGCTGCGGCTTCCTGAGCAACGATCCCAGCACCCGCCCCAGCGCGATGCCGCCGTCCGGCTTCATCGCCACCAGCGCCGCCGGCGGCAACACATGCGTCGCGTCATCTGAAATCACCCGCAGCCACGCCAGCGGCAGGTTGCGCGACGTCGCGAAGCGGGCGGCGACCTGAGACTCCATGTCCACCGCCAGCGCGCCGGTGGCTTCATGCAGGCCGGACTTGGTGTCAGCCCTGTCGATGATCACGTCACTGCCGAACAAGGTACCCTGATGCGCTTGTGGCAAGTGTGACACCAGCCGATTGCGCCAGCCGGCGTGACAGTCCCAGCTTTCCACCCCGGTGATGATCTTTTCGGCGATCACCACATCGCCCACCTTCAGGTGCGGCGACAGCGCGCCCGCCAGGCCGATGGAGATCACGCCGCGGATATCGCCATGCAGGGCATTAAGCTTGGCCTTCAGGCCATCGCCATCGCCACCGCCAGCCACCGCGACCACACCGGAGACACCCACGATGCCGGCTTCCTTGGCAAGGCCAGTAACTGCGATAATTGTCATGGCAATTCGTCTTCGCGGTCGAGCTTCTCTTGCTCTTCCCTCGCCAAGTCTCTTATTTGATCACCAAAGAAAATATAAAGGAGAATGGAGATCACAATTGCGGCAGTGAAAACCTCGCGGTCATAGGGCTGGAACCAGCGATAGTTTCCCAATTTATCAATTAAGGCTGCACCCAAAAATACAACCATCGGCAAAGCCAGTAAGCGAAAAGCAAGGGGAGCTTGGCCTGTCACAGGCCGTACTCTACCCGTCGCGAATTGCCCGTCTTGAGATTGCGGTAGCGCGCCAAAGCCCAGAGCGGGAAGAATTTCGGATAGCCGTGATAATTCAGATAGAACACGCGCGGGAAACCGCCGCCGGTGTAATGCGGCTGGGCCCACAAGCCGTCGCCCTGTTGCGTCGCCTTCAGGTAATTGACGCCGCGCGCCACGGCCGGATGATCGACCTGCCCCGCCGCCATCAGGCCCAGCAGCGCCCAGGCGGTCTGTGACGCGGTGGACGGCGCCGTCTCATAACCCTTGTAGTCCAACTTGTAGCTGTCGCAATTCTCGCCCCAGCCGCCATCCGGATTCTGGATGGCGATCAGCCAGTCGGCGCCCTTTTGCATGGTGGGGTGCGACGGCTCCAGCCCCGCGCCGTTCAGGCCGGCCAGCGCCGACCAGGTGCCATAGATGTAGTTGACGCCCCAGCGGCCCCACCAGGAACCGTCGGCGCACTGCTTCCGGATCAGATAGTCCACGCCCGCCTTCAGGCGCGGATCGTCCGTCTTGCCCAGCTGCGCCAGCATGCCGACGCAGCGGCCCGACACATCTTCGGTCGGCGGGTCCAGCAGCGCGCCATGATCGGCGAAAGGAATATTGTTCAGGTAGTAATAGGAATTGTCGGCGTCAAAGGCGCCCCAGCCGCCGTCACGGCTCTGCAGGCCTTCCACCCATTCGGTGCCGCGCGCGATGGCGTCCTTGTACTGGTCCCGCTGCGCGGCACGGTCCATCGCCATCACCACCACAGCGGTATCGTCCAGGTCGGGATAATAATCGTTGCGGTACTGGAAGGCCCAGCCGCCGGGGCGCACATCGGGCTTTTCTTCCGCCCAGTCGCCCTTCACATCCAGAACCTGCAACGGCTTCAGCCATTCCAGCCCGCGCGCAACGGCGCTTTCCGCTTTTTCGTCCTTGGTTTCCAGCAGGGCATGGGCCACCAGGGCCGTGTCCCACACCGGCGAAACGCAAGGCTGGCAATAGGCTTCGTGATCCTTGATCACCAGCAGCTTTTCGACCGACAGCCGCGCGATGGCGCGATCCGGATGCTCGGGCGGATAGCCCAGCACGTCATACATCATCACGCTGTTGGCCATGGCGGGATAGATCGCGCCCAAGCCATCCTCGCCATTCAGGCGCTCGGTGGTCCAACTGCGGCACTTTTCAATCGCCTTGTCGCGCGCGCCCTTGGGCCAGGGCATGACTTTCAACACACGGTCCAGCGCGCCGAAGAAGGCCGACCAGCCGGCGCTCTGGTGCGGCGCGCGGGGCGAAGCAGCGGGCACGCCGTCCACGAACAGTTCCGTGATGCGAATGCCGCGCGGATTGCGCGCCAAGGGCTGCTTCGCGCACAGCACCAGCAACGGCACGATCACGGTGCGCGCCCAATAGCTCATCTTGGACAGATGCACCGGGAACCAGCGCGGCAGGAGGATCAATTCCGGCGGCACGGTGGGCACGTCGTTCCAGGAACATTCACCGTACAACGCCAGCAGGATGCGGGTGAAGACATTGGCCTTGATGGCACCGCCGCGTGCGCGGATTGCTGCGCGGGCGCGTGCCATGTGCGGCGCATCGACATCGTCGCCGATCATCTTCAGCGCGAAATAGGCTTTCACCGTGGCGGAGATGTCGAAGGCGCCTTCGTGATAGAGCGGCCAGCCGCCATGGGCGCCCTGGATGCGGCGCAGATAGGCGCCAATCTTGCGTTCCAGTTCCAGGTTCGGCGTCTCGGCCAGGTAATGCACCAAGAGGACATATTCCGCCGGGATGGTAGCGTCGGCCTCCAGCTCATAGACCCAGTGGCCGTCCGACTTTTGCTGGGCGAGAATCGAGTCGGTGGCGGCGCGGATCGCGCCTTCCACCTCGACAAAATCGCTCGCGTTCAGCTGGTTCATGACCGCACTATAAAGACAGATGCTTCAGGGCCAAAGCCGCAGCGCTTTCGCCCGAACGCAGCGCCCCTTCGATGGTGGCGGGCAGCCCCGTCTGGGTCCAATCGCCGGCCAGGAACAGGTTGGGCCAGCCCGTCTTGGCGGCCGGGCGGCGGGCATCCTGGGCCGGGGTGGCGGCAAAGGTGGCGCGCTTTTCCTTGACGATCTGCCAAGGGGGCATGGGATCGGTGATTTCCAGCGCCCTGGCGACATCGGCCCAGATGCGCACTGCCAGGGTCTCGCGGTCTTGATCGACAATCGCATCCGCCCCCGACACGGTGACCGAGATGCGGTCCGGGAAGCTGAAGATCCATTCCGCGGTTCCGCCGATCACCCCGAGCATGGCGGGCGCGCCCCCACTTTCAGGAGATAGGGGCGCCCGCATCTTGAAATGTGCATTGACGATGGCGCGGAAATCATCGGGCGTGGTCAGGGTGGGGATCACATCCTTGGCCACCCAGGGCGGCACGGCCAGCACCACCGCATCGTTCGGATCCAGCGGCACCGCCGCCTCGCCCAGGTCCAGCGCCATGACGCTGCGCCGTCCCAGGGTCATCCCGCGCAGGCGCGTGCCCAGCCGCACGGTGGCGTTCTTGTCTTTCAGGTAGGCAAGCGCCGGGTCGATGAAGGCTGCCGCCAAGGTGGGATGGGCGATGCGCGGCCGGTAATAGCGGCCGCCCTTGGCCAGCGTCTCGCGCAATATCGCGCCGGCCAGCGCGGCGGAGGAATCCTCGGGCTCGGTGTTCAGCGCCGCCAGCAGGAAGGGATGCATCAACCGCCGCCACAAGGGACCGCGGTCCGCCACGACATCGCCGATCCGCGTCTTCCTGTCGGCGCGCAGCAAGGCCGCATAGGACAGATAATCGCCGACCTTGGTGCCCGGCACGCGCCGTCCCGGGCGCGCGATCCAGAACGGCAGGCGGCCTTCGTCCGGTCGCAGCGTCCAGCGCAGATTGTCCTGAAAATCCACAAAATCGAATTCGGCGCGCGGCGGGCCGGCCAGCGCATCCTTTGCGCTGATGCGCGCCAGGTAATCGTGTACGGCGCGGTTGCCCGACAGCACCAGGTGATTGCCATTGTCGATGACGCCGCCAAAGCCCGGATCGAAATAGGAGCGGCAGCGCCCGCCCGCCTGGGGCGCGGTCTCGACCACCGTCACCGCCGCGCCGCGAGACGCCAGGATCGTCGCAGCCGACAGGCCGGCAAGCCCGGCGCCGATGACGTACGCCTTTTTCATCCAAAGATGCCTTGGCGCAGCACCAGCGACATCAGCCGCGACTTGGGCAGGGAAATACGCTTGCGCGGGGCGGCAAAACCCTGTGCTTCGCTGGCCGACAGAATTTCCGAATAGACCGCACCCATCAGTCGCGGGGTCTTGATGCGGCCCCTGGGCCGCGCCGACAGAATGCGCCGGGCTTCGTCATAGTGATGATGCGCTTGGCTGGCGACCTTGCGGCACACCGCGTCAATCTGCGGCTTGTTGACGATGGCCTGCACATCCAGCGAGCGGCAGCAATCCATTTCCTGCAGATATTCGCGCGGCAGGTAGAGGCGGCCTATGGCGGCGTCCTCGTCGATGTCACGCAAGATGTTGGTCAGCTGCAGCGCCCGTCCCAGATGATGCGCCAGGTCGAAGCCCGGCCCCTCGTCCATGCCGAACACCTTGATGGAAAGCCGGCCCACCGCGCTGGCGACCCGGTCACAATACAGGTCCAAGGTTGCCAGGTCGGGCGCGACGATATCTTCGGCCACGTCCATGTCCATGCCATCCAGAACGGCCAGGAAATCATCCAGCCTGAGGCCATACTGCGCGATGGCAGGTGCCAGGAAGCGCACCTGCGGCGCCACGGTGCCCGCATAAAGGCCGCGCAGGTCAGCGCGCCACTGTTCCAGTTTCTCGTGCCGTTCGGTCCGCGTGCCCACGCCGTCATCGGCGATGTCATCCACCTTGCGACAGAAGGCATAGATGGCGAACATCGCATCGCGCTCTTCGGCCGGCATCAGCCGCATGGCGAGGTAGAACGAGCTGCTCTTGGCCTTTTTCTGCACGGCCTTGGCGGCGGGGGCGCCGATATTTTCTGCGTTGGTCATCTGGGGCGTCTCAGGCGCATCAGCGCGAAGGAAGGAAGGCGTTTCAGGAACAGGGCAGCCACATCCATCTTGGAATGATGTACGGACCGCGAAAGCGGATCACGGTTCATGAGAATTGTGTTCAGGTCGTCAGCCAAGGTCTGGATCAGGTCGACTTCCAGCGCCAGGCGGCCATCCTTTATCCCGCGCGCGAAGGGTCGCGAGGTTTCCAGAAGCTGGGCATTCTGGCGCGCCAGGCCGGCGATGACCGCTGTGAGAGCCGGGTTGGCTTTGTCCTGCCCCAGTGCTTCCACGCCGATCCCGGCCAGCAATGGCTCGGGGATATAGACCCGGTTCAGTTCGCGATAATCCTTGCCGCAATCCTGCAGATGGTTGATCACCTGCAGCGCGGCGCACAGCGCGTCATTGGCGGGCCACAGGCTTTGGCTTTCGCCATGCACATCCAGCACAAAGCGGCCCACCGGCATGGCGCTGTAACGGCAATAGTCGATCAAATCGTTCCAGTCGCGGTAGCGCAACTTGGTACAGTCGCGGCGGAAAGCTTCCAGCAGGTCCAGCGCATGCACGGGCGACAGCCCACGCGCCTTGCAGATTTCGCGCAACTTGACGCCCTCGGGCACCGCATCGCTCTCGCCTGTCAGGCTGGCGCGCATCTGTTCCAGCAATGCCAGCTTTTCATCCGCCGACACCGCCGCGCTATCGGACACGTCATCGGCGGCCCGCACGAAATTGTAGAAGGCCATCACCGGCGGCCGGTGCTGGGGCGCGATCAGGACTGAGGCGACGGGGAAATTCTCGTCCTTGGCGCCCTTGCCCGATTGCAGTTCGGCGACGCTGCTCATGCGCGTTCACCGGCTTGCGCCCGGCCCTTCCACATGCCGCCCTTGCCGGACCAGTGCTGGATGGCCGATTGCAGGGTGAAAGCGGCATAGAAGACACCGATCAGCGGCAAGGCCAGGCCCCACAGCGGGGACAGGCGATAGAAGCGCAGCATGGGCTGAAACATCAGCGCCATGATGATCCAGGCCAGCCAGCCGGCCAGTTGCGAAACACCCCAGGCGAACAGCGCCGTCATCACCGGCGCCAGATACACCATGAACAGGCCCAGCATGGTGGCGGCCAGCCCCAGCGGCGAATAGCCAAGCTGGGCATAGGCGCTGCGCGTCACCATGTGACGGATGTCGGCGATATGCGGATAGGGGCGCAAGGACACGGCACGGTCGGTCAGGCCCAGCCAGATCGGGCCCTGGCGCTTCATGGCGCGGCCCAGCGCACAGTCGTCAATGATGTTGTGACGGATGGCGGCGATTCCGCCGGCACGTTCCAGAGCTTCGCGCTGCGCCAGCATGCAGCCGCCGGCCGCCGCCGCCACCGTATTGCGCGGATTGTTGACGGCGCCGAACGGAAACAGCATGTCGAAAAAGAACACAAAAGCGGGGATCAGGAAATGTTCGGCCGCCGACTTGCAGTTCAGCCGCGCCATCAGCGACACCAGCACGCGGTTGCCATCTTTGGCGCGCGCCACGAGCATGCGCAGATTGTCCGCGCTGTGCGCGATATCAGCGTCCGTGAACCACAGATAATCGGGCTTGAAGGCGGCGGCATATTCGCTGCCCTGGTGCATGGCCCACAGCTTGCCGGTCCACCCCTGCGGCCGCGTCCCGCCGGTCAGCACTGTCAGGCGTTCGGAATTGAGCCCCCGCGCCAACGCGCCGGTGCCGTCGGTGGACTGGTCATCCACCAGCACGATGCGCAAGCTGCCGGGATAATCCTGGGCGATCAGACTGCCGATGCTGCGCAAGATCACATCGGCCTCGTCCCGCGCCGGCACGATGGCCACCACGGACGGCCAGCTTTCCGGCTCGGCCACCGGCTGGGTATCGCGCTCGCGCAACAGCCAGAAGCCGTTATGAAACAAGAGCAGGTAAAGCCATATCGCCAGTGGCAAGAAGCCGAACAGCGCACCGGCGTGCCCCGGGTATGCGACGTCTATTTGCGAAATATAAATAAAAAAGATCAAAGCGACGACAATCATTGCCGCGATCACTAGAACAAGCGTTCCTACCGATACTATCGCATCAACAGCGCTACGCCGATTCTCAATGATCCAGTAGCCCAGAACGATGCCGATAGCGATTTGCAAAATTAGTATCACGAAAGATACCCATTCTCGCGGAACCAGCCCAGCGCATCCTTGAGCCCTTCCTTATACGGACGCGCGGTATAGCCCAGCTCGCGCTTGGCTTTTTCCGAGCTGAAGAACATGCGGTATCGCGACATGCGCAGGGCGTCGGCGGTGAGGAACGGTTCCTTGCCGGTAACGCGGGCCACCGCTTCGGCTGCCCAGGCCAGCGGAAACAGCGGCGCGCGCGGTATCTTGATTGTGGGCGCCTTGCCGCCCGACAAAAAGGCGATGTCGCCCAGCATGGTTTCCAGCGCCACGTCCGTGCCGCCCAGGATGTAATTTTCGCCGATCTTGCCCTTGTCCAGCGCCAGCAGGTGGCCGTGGGCGACGTCATCGACATGCACCAGGTTGAGGCCGGTATCGACAAAGGCCGGCATCTTGCCGGTGGCGGCCTCCACGATGATGCGGCCGGTGGGCGTGGGCTTGATGTCGCGCGGCCCGATGGGCGTGGACGGCGCCACGATCACGGCGGGCAGTCCCTCTTCCCGCACCAGGCGTTCGACTTCGCGCTCGGCCACCAGCTTGCTGCGCTTGTAGGCGCCGATCACGCTTTGCGGCGTATGGCGGGAATTTTCGTCCACCGCCGTGTCGCCGGGCTTCAGGGCCGCCACGGACGAGGTGTAAACCACCCGTTCCACACCGGCTTTCAGCGCCGCGCCCATGGTGGCCCTGGCGCCCTGGAAATTGTTGCGCTCGATCTCGTTCGGATCGCGTGCCCATAGCCGGTAATCGGCCGCGACATGGACCAGGTAACGCGCGCCTTTCAGCGCCGCGGTCATGGAATCCTGGTCGCGCATGTCGCCCACCACCGGCTCGCAATGCAGCTTGGCGATGTTGAGCCGGCTGGCGGTGGGCCGCATCAGAACGCGCACATGCATGCCGCGCGCCACCAGCGCCCGCGCCACGGCCGAACCGACGAATCCGGATGCTCCGGTGACAAGCGCGACGTCAGACATTGGTGGCAGCGAATGCCTTGCGGCCTTCGACTCCCTGCCAGTACAGCAGCGCCGGCACACCAATGATGATTTCGCGCGCCCGCTTCAGCAACGATACCGCAACCCCCATGTCCGGCGGCATCCCGAACAGCGGCGCCAGCATGGCGTAACCCCATTCCTGAACTCCGATGGCGGCGGGTACCGGGGCGGCGATGCTGCGCAAGGTGCACAGCAGGGCTTCCAGCGCCAAGGCGTTCAAGAATCCGATCTGTCCGCCCACCAGCCGAAAGGAGATGTAGGTTCCTACTCCCGCACCGATCCAGGCCAGCAGATGCAGCGCTGCCGATACCGCCAGCCGGCTCTTGGAATCATAGAGCTCCATGACGGCGGCATGAAACGAAATGCCCTCGCGCACCTGCGGGAAAAAGCGCGCCGCCATCCGCTCGGCAAGGCCGGCGCCCTTTTTCTGCAGGAAGATCAGCAGTGCGATGGCAGGCACCGCCAGCAGCAACACAGCCAGCATGGCTTCAGTGACCGGACCTGAACCTTGCAGGTGGCGGAACTGGGTGAAGCCCAGACCCAGCCCGAAGGCCAGAAACACGACCTGTGCCATGGCTTCGGTGGTGGCATCGCCTGCGACGGATGCGGCGGCATGCGCGGGGCTCATGCCCTTGAGCACCATGAGGCGCGCCGCGGCAACCATGCCGCCCACGGGCGAGAAAGGTGAAATCTCGGCGATGGAATCACGCACCACGCGGGCGAGATAGAATTCGCGCAGCGGGCGGCGCTGGGACGGCGGCAACAATGTGGACCAAGCAAAGGCCAGGCTGACAAAGACGGTCAGCGCGAACAGGCACAAAAGCGCCAGGCCGGCGAAACCGGCGCGCGCCACCGCCGCGAAGACGGCATCAAAGCCGATGGACCAGACCAGGTAGGCAGCCGCGACCACGCCTGCCAGCAGCGCCACGGCCATCCCGAGCTTTGGCGCCCACTTCATCAGGCCGGCAAAGGCTTGGCGCGGAAGCTCCACAGGCGCATAGCGCCCAGCGCGGTTTCCGCCAGCTGGGGCAGGAAGCTGGGACGCAGCAACTCCTTGTCGAACACGCCCATGCGGCGGCGATTTTCGGAATAACAGTCTTCCAGGAAGCGGCGGAAGGTGAAGCCGTCCAGGAACACGCTGGCCTGGGTGGTCGAAAATTCCTTGCCGTCGTTCATTTCCTTGCCGCGCTTGGCGGTCCCGATCATGCGGCCAAGGGCGCGCATGTAATAGCGGAAGTCGGTCAGCGGCAGCATCATCTTCGCCAGGAAACCCTTCTGCGCCTGGTTATAGGCCATCCAGTTGACGAAAAAGACGATGTGGCGCGTCTCCTCGTACATCAGGGTTTCGAAGATCTGGAACATCTCCTTGGGCAGGAACTCGTTGGCCATGGCGATCTTGAAGACGCCAAAGCCCAGGAAGGAATCCATGCATTCGCCAAAACCGAAATCCTTGAAACGGGTTTCAACATTGTCGCTGACATCTTCCAGGGGGCGCTCGGCGGCATCGATGCCGTATTTCTCGATCATCACGCGGATCAGCTTGGCGTGGCGGGCTTCCTCAAAACCCTGCAATGCCACAGCTTCCTTCATCACGGGATCCTGGATGGTCTTCACGAACTCGGCCACGATCGCGCCAGCGCGGCGCTCGGTGTAGAAAACCTCTTCCCAGAACGGCACCGACTTCAGGCGGTTCAGCGCCGCCTCGTCCAAGTCCGGCCAGGGCAAGGTGTCCGGGTCGAACTCGGTATAGGTCTGCATGAAATGACGGCAGAAGGTGTCGCGATGTTCCGGCGAGCCAATCTTCATGTTCAGGCCTTCTTCTTGCCGATGAACTTCAGCGCCAGGCGCGCCATGAACGGCACGAAGCGCGGACGCTTGAGTCGATTATCGAACGGCGCCAGCCGGCGGTCGTTCTCGGCGACACAGGTGGCGATAAGCTCCCCAACGTCCAGATCCGAGCCCAGCTGGCCCGCGCCATTGACCGTGAAATTGTTGTCCTGCTGGCCGTTGGAGACATCCGAGGCGATGCCCATCCGCTCATAGACCAGGAACATCCAGACCGCGAACACCTTCAATTCGAAATAGGGCCGGCGCCACAGCGGCATGTTGCGGCGATGCCAGGCAACCCAGTTCACGAAGAACAGGATGTGGCGTGCTTCCTCGTTCACCACCGGATCGAAGGTTTCAACCAGTTCGGGCGGGAAATAGCCGGTGTCCTTGGCGGCCTTGAACAGGCCGAAGGCAAAGAAGGAGTCGATGCATTCGCTGTAGCCGGTCACCAGGAAGGCCCATTCGGGATTCTTCGGCTTTTCGTAAACCGGCTCCGGTGCCAGCTTGATGCCATAGGCTTCCACCAAGTTGGCCAGCACATGACGGTGACGACGCTCCTCGAAACCGTTCAATTCGATCGCCTTGCGCAACAAGCCATCCGCGACGCCCTCGGCGTAGGTGCAGACATTCAGCCCGGCGCGGTTCTCGGTCTGGACCGCGATGTCCCAGATCGGCAGCGCGGTGATGCGCTTCTCCGCTTCCTCGCCCAGCTTGGGCCAGTCCAGCACCTTGGGCCGGTACGGATCATGGGTGTCCAGCAGCGTCTTGCAGAAAAGGCGCTTGTGTTCATCGCTGCCGAACTTGATCGGGCCGTCACCCGGCCAGGTGCCCGTATCGCGGGTGAGGTCGGGCGGGATGGCAAACGCGGGGCTACTCATCGAAACGCTCCAATTCGCTACTGCAATACCTCTTTGCACCAGGCAATTGAACTGCAAAATGCGCCCGCGCAAAGATGACCTAAGCCATTGATTTTGTTACGAAGAAAAGTCCAAAAAGCCTCCGGTTTTGATGCCGTTGGCGGCCAGGCTTGCCACCATCGCCGGATCGGTCAAGGCCGCCAGCTCGCCGGCATATTGGTAGCCCGGCGCCGAGCCCGGATAGGGGCCGGTGGCGGGGTGGGTATAAATCTCCGACAGGCCTTCGGGCAGGTGTTCGATCAACCCCGCCAGCCGCGGCTGCGTCATGGCGCCAGACCAGGCCAGCCCGAACACGGCATCGGGCGCGGTGATGCCCGCCCGCCGGAAACGTCCCCGCAACGCCCGCGCAAACGGGGTGGTCAGCGCCACAACGCCGGAGGCTTTGTGGCTTTCGATTCGACCCAGCACATCCTGCGGCTCCAGCGGCACCCGCGCCCCCTTCACCCGATGCTTCTTGCCGATCCTCACGATCAGCGAGGCGATGGTGGGATGCAGGTGGAAATGCTTGTGCGCGTTGACGTGATCCAGCTTCAGGCCGGTGGCCTCGAACGCGGCGAACTGGGCTTCAATCTCGGCCCCCAGCTGGGCGCGAACCTTGGGCAGAAAGAACATCGCCGCCCCTGCCCGCGCCATGTCGGTGCGGAAATTGCCGCTGGCGTCCACCAAATCGGGCACAGCGCCCTTCGGCAGTACCGGCTTGCCTTCCACCAATACCAGATGCAGCCCCACGCGCAGTGACGGCATGGACCTGGCGCGAGTCACCGCGTCACCGGCAGCGGCGCCGGACACCATCAGGCTGGCGGCGGAAAGTATGCCGTTGCGATGTGCCCGCTCAACCGCCTCGTTGACTTCGACGCTGGCGCCGAAGTCATCGGCGGTGACGATCAGGCACTTCACAGCTTAGGAAACGATCATGTCTTCGCGATTGCGCAGGAACTGGAAGAACTCCACGCCTTCGCGCAGGCGGCGCACCAGCATGTCGCGGCTGGTGAGCATTTCCTTGACGATTTCGGCGATCTTGGAGGGGCGGAAATAGAACTTCTTGTAGAAGTCCTCCACCGACTCGAAGATTTCCGTATGGCCCAGATGCGGATAATTCAGCGGCGCGATCTGGGTGCCGTCATCGGTGAGCAGGTCCACGTCGGACGCGAACCAGCCATTTTCCTTGGCCTGCTTGTACAGGAAGGTGCCCGGATACGGCGCGGCCAGCGACACCTGGATGGTGTGCGGATTGACTTCCTTCGCAAAAGCCAGCGTTTCCTGGATGGTTTCGCGGGTCTCGCCCGGCAGGCCCAGAATGAAGGTGCCATGCACCACGATGCCCAGCTCGCGGCAGTCGCGGCTGAAGCGCTTGGCGACGTCGACCAAGAGGCCCTTCTTGATATTGTGCAGGATCTGCTGGTTGCCCGATTCATAACCAACCAGCAGCAGGCGAAGACCGTTGGCCTTCATCACTTCCAGGGTCTTGCGCGGAACATTCGCCTTGGCGTTGCATGACCAGGTGATGTTCAGCGGGCCCAGCGCCTTGGCCAGCTCTTCCACCCGGTCGTGATTGTCGGTCAGGGTGTCGTCGTCGAAGAAAATTTCCTTCACCTCGGGGAAATTTTCCTTCACGTACTTCACGTCCTGCACCACGCGGTCAATGGACATGAAGCGATACTTGTGGCCGCCGATGGTCTGGGGCCACAGGCAGAAGGTGCAGCGCGACTTGCAGCCGCGGCCGGTATACCAGGACATGTAGGGGTGCAGCAGGTAGCCGCCGAAATACTTCTTCACGTCCAGCTGCTTGTAGAGCGGCAGCACCGACGGCAGCTTGTCCATGTCCACCAGGATTTCGCGCTCGGGATTCGAGATGATCTCGCCCTTCGCATCGCGATAAGTCAGGCCCTTGATGGTGGACCAGTCCGCGCCTTCGGCGATTTCCTTGATGGTGAAGTCGTATTCGTTGCGCGCCACGAAATCGAGCTCGGGGCAAGCGGCCATGCTTTCCAGCGGTTCGACCGCGACCTTGGCGCCAATGAAGCCGATCTTGGCGGTGGGATTGAGTTCGCGGACAAGACGCGCGCTCTTGCAGTCGGACTTGAACGACGGCGTCGAGGTATGGATGACGATCAGTTCGTGCGCCTTCACGTCCGCTTCGATGTCCTTGAAGGACAGGTTGTGCGGCGGCGCGTCGATCAGGCGCGAACCGGGCACCATCGCCGCCGCCTGGGCCAGCCAGGTGGGAAACCAGAAGCTTTTCACTTCCCGCTTCATCTGGTAGCGCGCGCCGGCGCCGCCGTCATAGCCCTCGAAAGACGGGGCCTGCAGGAAAAGGGACTTCATCATCGTCATACCTCTTGGCCCGCAAAAGCGGGAACAAATGGGAACTTTTCAGGCCTTCAGACCTGGGACATCGCGCCGGAAGGCTCTACCGCAAAGTGCGTCCCGCGCCAATGCACGGTTTCGCCGAACAACGAGGCGACGAATACCGCGAAACTTAACAGATCGCGCAGCGGCATCAGCCACCAGGCCCCGCCATTGGTGCCAAAACGCCGGTCAATCCGGGCTTTCAGCAGCAGCCGGGCGCCCAGCGAGCCGGCCAGGATGGCCAGGCTGACAGCGTTAGCATCCAGTAACAAAGCGGCCATGAGCGCGAAGGCGAAGCCGTGGGTGACGAAGCTGCCCAGATGGCCGGCCGGGTTTACCAGGCGGATGGTGCGGGTCCAGCGCAGTTCATGGCGGACCAGCTCGGCCATGGAATTTTCAGCCGCGGTATGGCCCACGCCCATGGCCGGGATGGCGAGCGTATAACCGGCGGCGCGGACTGCGCGGCCCATTTCGTAATCATCCGCCAGCTGGTCGGCGAAAGCGGCGAATCCGCCGACTTCATCCAAGGTTTGGCGCTTCAGCGCGATGGTCGAACCAAAACAAGGGGTGGCAAGGCCGAGGCTGGTGCCCAGCACCGCATTGGGCAGGAAGGTATAGGACATGCCCATCGCCGCCAGCGACGACCACAGCTTGTGGCCGTCCTTGGCCGGCTCGCCAGTATAGAGGCAAGTGACGATGCCGACGCCGGGACGCGCCAGCGCCGTGGTCACCTGGGCCAGCCATTTGGGGCCTACGGCGATGTCGCTGTCTGACAGGACCAGCGTGTCGTGACGCGCGGCCGGCAGCATGTTGATCAGGTTGGAGATCTTGGCATTGGCGCCATACAGCGCGGTGTCGGCGACGATGGCAGTGTCGCTGCCCGGATATTTGGCCTGCAGCGCGCGCACGACTTCGATGGCCGGATCAGCCTCATCATGCACGCCGAACAGGATCTGCACCGGGCCGGCATAGTCCTGGGTGAAGAAGGTTTCCAGATTGCGCGCCAGGTCGGGTTCGCCCTGGTGCAGGGGTTTCAGGATGGTGACGGCGGGACATGCGGCCGCGGCGGCGGTCTCCTGCATGAAGCGGCCGACCAGAACGGCGGACAGCAAGGCATAGCCAGTACCGATCACCGCGATCGCCGCCAAGAACCAGCCGATGTCGAGAAATAGCGAATGCATGGTCATGTCTGAAAAGCCCGCCCGTAGATACTTATTAAATCTCGCCATTCGAGGGGGGAAGGGGCATTTCCTGACAATTTGCGACAATTGGAAATTCTGTCGCAATTTTGCCAAGGCATTGAAATTTCAGAGATTAATAATGACTCGGCGTCAAGTTTTTGTTCTGACACAGTTCGCCGCGCTCCTATAGGGTGCCCCCATGATGGCTATCCAGGAAAATCCCGGCCTTTTGCAGGCTTTGGGCACCGCGAGTCAGGCGCTGCAGGCGGGTGACCCCGATTCTGCGCAAAGGGCGCTGGCCGCCTGGCTGGAACAAAACGATCCCCGGGTACTGCACCTGGCCGGGCTGGTGGCCATGCACCAGCAACGGCACGAAGATGCAGCCACCCTGTTCGGCCGCGCCCGCGCCGCCGATCCGCGTGCGCCCGTGCTGGCCTTCAGCCATGGCACCGCCCTGCGCTGGCTGCAGCGCAACGAGGAAGCGGGCAAGGCCTTCAAGGCCGCGATTGCGCTGAAACCCGATTATGGCGAAGCCTATTTCGAGGCGGTGAACGCCTTCCAGGCGATGGGCGATCTGAAGGAAGCGGAGTCGCTTGCGCGCCAATGGCTGCGCGTGATGCCGGAAAATGTACGCGCCCGCCTGTCCCTGGGCGATGTGCTGCTGGCGGCCAAGCGTCCGGCCGAGGCCGAAGCGCCACTGCGCGAAGCGCTGGAAGGCGCCACATCGGCGGAAGGGCGCGGCGCCCTGCATCAACGGCTGGGACTGGCGCTGCGCCGGCAGAACAAGAATGACGAGGCGCTGAGCCATTATGACAATGCCGTGGCGCTGGATCCCAATCCGGTCTCCGACGCCGTCCGTGTCGAAATCCTGCAGGACCTGAAGCGCTATGATGAAGCGGTGCGGATTTCCCGCGCCTTGGTGGAACGCGAACCGGAAAATCCGCAATGGCACAAATTCCACAACGACCTGATGTACCGGCTGGGACACGAGGATTATCTCAAATCCTATGACCGCGCGCCCAGGACCGTGGACCTGCTGATATCCAAAGCCTGGTTTCTCACCCATGAAAAGCGCGGCGAGGAAGCCCTGGAAGCGTACCTCGCCGCCCAGGCGCTGGCGCCGGACGACAAGGCCGTCGCCACCGGCGTGGGCAACGCTTTGAACCTGATGAAGCGCCACGGCGAAGCGCTGGCGGTGTTCGACCAGGTCATGGCCAGGTTTGGTGAAGACGCCAACCTGATCAGCTGCGCCGCTGAAGGCGCCATCCTGTCGGGAGATCCCGAGCGCGCCGCGGCTCTTTGCGAGAAAAACTTGGCCATGGAACCGCATGACCAGCTGGCCCTGGCGATGCTGGGCACCGCCTGGCGGATGATGGACGATGAGCGCGACGAAATCCTGAGCGGCTATGACACCTTTGTCCGGGCATTCGACCTGGAGCCGCCGGAAGGCTATTCCGACATGGAAAGCTTCAATGCCGAACTGAACGCCTGGCTGGACCAGGTGCATCCCACTACCCGCGAATATCTGGATCAGTCGCTGCGAAATGGCAGCCAGACGCCGGACAAGCTGTTCGGCGCCGGCCATGTGCTGGTGGAAAAAATCCAGCGGCGCATCGGCGAAGCAGTAGCCCGCTACATTGCCGAATTGAAGCCCGACGAGAAGCATCCGCTTTTGTCACGCCGGGCACGCAGCTTCGACTATACCGGCTCCTGGTCGTCGCGGCTGAAGGATTGCGGATTCCACACCAACCATATCCACCCCGAAGGCTGGATCAGCTCCTGTTACTATGTCGCCCTGCCCAAGGCGGTGGAAGACGCGCAAGGCAAGCAAGGCTGGATCAAGTTCGGCGAACCGGCGCTGGAGGTGGCCCTCAAAGATCCCATCCGCCGGGCCATCCAGCCGCGTGCAGGACGGCTGGTGCTGTTTCCATCCTATATGTGGCACGGCACCGTGCCGTTCCGCGATACGCAGCCGCGGACGACCATCGCTTTCGACGCGATTCCGACTCCTTAGGAAGCCCGGCGCCGGGTGTGGACCGTACGCGAGGAGGCGCGGCGCGCCTTGGCGGCAGCCACCAATGTCAGCCAGTTGCCGAACAGCCTGATGGTGTTGCTGCGCCACATCTGGCGCGGCAGGGCGCCGGTGATGATGTCATTGAAGCGCGCTATGTCGGTCTCGCCGCTCATCGCCTTCAGTTGGTCTTCGGTGGCGCGGTCGAAATAATTTTCCGGCAACGCGGGACGTTCCGCCGTTTCACCCCGCAGCAAGCGGCCCATGTCGCGCAGATATTCGCGGCCCAGGGTGCCGGGATCATATTCGGGATGGCCCTGGAAGAAGACAAAACGGCTCTGGCCCGGCGGTTCACGGGTGAAAATATCGACCTGCCCCCCGCTTCCATTATTGAAGTCGAGTTTCGAGAGAATGCGATACCCCTTGGCCGCCAGGTCGCGCTCGTCGATATCGTTGCGGCGCGAATGGGGCACCGGCACGGCGGGGGCGGTGTTGAAGAACAGCGGATCATCTTCCACCCGCGCGCTGTCATAGACACCCGACAATTTGCGAGGCAGCGGGCGGCGCTCGATGCCGTCCAGGTGCAGCACCGCGGCATGGGCCGCCAGGCACGAAAACAGGGTCGAGATGGTGCCGCCTTCGGCCCAATCGATCAGGTGCGAAAGCTCGGCCCAATAGGGTTCATCGCGCAGGTCGGGCGTGGAGGGCTGGGCGCCGGTGATGATCAGGGCGTCGATATTGGCGGCCTGCAGGAAAGCGGCATCGTCATAGAAGCCGTTCATCCGCGCCCTTGTGTCTTCACTGCGCGCGATGGTGCGCAGCGAGAACAGGCGCAGCCGCACATCCAGCGTCCCGGCCGATGCCTTGAGCAGCCGCGCGAATTGCAATTCGGTGGCGCGCATTGCCGCATCGGGCATGTTGTTGACCAGCCCGACATGGATGGCGGTGCGGTTGCGCCCGCCGCCCAAAAGAAACTGTTCGACCCGGCTCATACCGCTTTCCTTTGGCGAACACTTGCCGCCGCCAGCGCCTGGTCCAGATCGGCGATGATGTCGTCCTTGTGTTCGATGCCGATGGACAGGCGGATGGTTTCGGGCGTCACGCCGGCCTTGCGCTGCTCCGCCTCAGGCATCTGGCGATGGGTGGTGGAGGCGGGATGGCAGGCCAGCGACTTGGCATCGCCGATGTTGACCAGCCGCTTGATCAGGCCCAGCGCGTCATAGAAATCCTTGCCGGCCTGGAAACCGCCTTCGACCCCAAAAGTCAGCAGCGACGGCACCCTTCCGCCCAGATATTTCTTCGCCAGCCCATGATAGGGGCTGTCGGGGAAACCGGCATAATTCACCCAGGATACGCGGTTGTCGGCGCGCAGGAATTCGGCGACAGCCTTGGCATTTTCCACATGACGCTCGACACGCAGGCTGACCGTCTCGATGCCCTGCAGCAGCAGGAAGGCGCTCATAGGCGATAGGATGGCGCCGGTTGTGCGCTGATAGACGCTGCGCGCCCGCGCGATGAAGGCCTTGGCACCGAAGCGCTCTGCATAGACAAGGCCATGATAGGAATGATCCGGCGTGGTGAATTGCGGGAAGCGTTCCTTGTTCGCCATCCAGTCGAACTTGCCGGCATCCACCACCATGCCGCCCATGGCGGCGCCATGACCGCCCATGAACTTGGTGAGCGAATGCACAATGATGTCGGCGCCATGGTCGGCGGGCTTCAGCAGCACCGGCGTCGCGACCGTGTTGTCCACGATCAGCGGCAGCCCCTTGGCATGGGCCATGCGCGCGATGGATTCGATATCGCAGATGTTGCCGGCCGGGTTGCCCACGGTCTCGCAGAACACCGCGCGGGTATTGGCATCGACGCAAGCCGCCAGCGCATCGGCGCTGTCGCCGGCGGCGAAACGGCCTTTTACGCCCTGGCCCGGCAGCACATTGTGCAGCAGGGTGTGGGTGGTCCCATAGAGCTGCGGCGTCGAGACGATGTTCTGTCCAGCCTGGGCGACGTTGGCCAGCGCGTAATACAGCGCTGCCTGGCCCGACGCGGTGGCCAGCGCGCCGGCCGCGCCTTCCAGCGCTGCGACGCGGTCTTCCAGCACCGTCACCGTCGGATTGGCGATGCGGCTGTAGCGATAGCCTTCTTCTTCCAGGTTGAAGAGCGCCGCGCCCTGGTCGGCGGAATCGAACTGATACGCCGCCGTCTGGTAGATCGGCACCGCCACCGCCCGCGTGGCGGGATCGGCGTCAAAGCCGGCGTGCAATGCCAGTGTTTCGTCGCGCATGAGGGGTCCCGGTAAGTGCCGGCATTGTAGAGCGGCGGGGATTAACAAAATCTCGGCGCAATGCTCCACGTGACAAGACCCGCGTTAACGCGGTTTCCACGCAACGCGCGCTAGTCTGTCATCCGCGCCGTTCCAATTTGAGACACAGATGACGCCTGTCACCGCCCGAAAAGACGCTTCGCCGTCCAAGGCCTGGCTGCGCGCGCTGGAAATGACCGCAAAGATCGAGGATGCGCCGGCCCGCATTCTGCCCTCGGTGATCCAGGAACTGGGCGCGCAGTTCGGCGAAGCCCCGGCATTGATCGCGAAAAGCGAAACATTTTCCCATGCCCGGCTGGCGACCCGCGTCAACCAGGTGTCGCGCTGGGCGCTCGCCCAGAATATCCGCAAGGGCGACACGGTCTGCCTGCTGCTGCCCAACTGCCCCGATTACCTGGCGCTGTGGCTGGGGATAACCGCCATCGGCGGCATCGTGGCGCTGCTGAATACCAACCTGAAGGGCGAAGCGCTGGACCATTGCATCGCCGTGGCCGCGCCTGGCCACATCATCGCGGCCCAATCCTGGACCTATGGCCTGAAAAGCGGCGCGCAGCTTTGGCATTATGGTGAAGCCTTCAGCCGCCTGCTGGAAAGCTTTTCCGGCGACGCGCCGGTGCATGATCGTGCTGTGACGCTAAACGACCGCGCCCTTCTGATCTATACCTCCGGCACCACCGGCCTGCCCAAGGCAGCGCATGTCAGCCATCGAAGGGTGATGAGCTGGACCCACTGGTTCGCCGGCATGACTGGGGCTTCGCCCGACGACAAGCTCTACAACTGCCTGCCCATGTATCACAGCGTGGGCGGCGTGGTGGCGTCGGGCGCGGTGCTGCTGAAGGGCGGCGCGGTGATCTTGCGCGAGAAATTCTCCGCCCGTGCCTTCTGGCGCGACGTCGCGGACAGCGGCGCCACCATCTTCCAGTATATCGGCGAATTGTGCCGCTACCTGCTGGCGCATGAGGGCGAAGTGCCGGCGCACAAGCTACGCTTGGCGGTGGGCAATGGCCTGTCGGGCGATGTGTGGGAAGCGTTCCAGAACCGCTTCGCCATTCCGCAAATCCTGGAATTCTATGCGGCAACCGAAGGCAATTTCTCGCTCTACAATGTCGAAGGCCGGGTCGGCGCCATCGGCCGCATTCCGCCTTTCCTGGCGCACCGCTTCCCCACTGCGATCGTGCAGTTCGACAATGAAACGGGCGCACCCAGTCGCGGGCCCGACGGGCTGTGCCGCGCCGTGGCCCGAGGCGAGACCGGTGAGGCCATCGGCAAGATCGCCGGCGGCGCCGCGCGGTTCGAAGGCTATACCGACGCGTCCGCCACCGAAAAGAAAATCCTGCGCGATGTGTTCGAGCCGGGCGATGCCTGGGTGCGCAGCGGCGATCTGATGCGCCAGGACGCACAGGGCTTCTTCTATTTCATGGACCGGATCGGTGACACCTTCCGCTGGAAGGGTGAAAACGTCGCCACCACGGAAGTCGCCGCCGCGGCCGCGACCGCGCCCGGCGTGAAAGCCGTCAACATCTATGGCGTGGCGGTGCCCGGCCAAAGCGGCAAATGCGGCATGGCGGCGCTGGAAGTGGACGAAACCTTCCATCCGGAACATTTCCGCGCGCACATGGCTTTGCGGTTGCCCGCCTATGCCCGCCCCGTTTTCCTGCGCATCGTGGACAGCCTGGCGATCACCGAAACCTTCAAACAGAAAAAGCAGCTTTTGGCGCAGGACGGTTTCGATCCGTCCCTCATTGCGGATTCGCTGTTTGCCGATTGCGGCACAGGCTATGTCCCGCTGGACGCGGAGACTTACGCCCGGATCAGTTCGGGCCTGATCCGCCTGTGAACCCGTCGCTCAGCTGGGGCAGCTTCACGGCATAACGGATTTCTGAGCCGATAATCTGCATCGCCTCTTTCGCGTACGGGATCATGCGCGGCATGCAATAGAAATAATGGATCATGCCGGGATGGGCGCGCCCATGCACCGGCACACCGAAGCCGCCCAACTTCTGGGCATACTCTTCACCTTCATCGCCAAACGGATCGAACTGGCCGGTATGGATGAAGGCCGGCGGCAGCCCCGCGAATTCCTCGGCGCACAGCGGCGACAGGCGCACATCGGAGAGTTCGGCATCCCGCGGCAGGTACAGTTCCAAGTCGCGCCGCAGCGTCTCGCTGTCCAGGAAATAGCCTTCCGCCAATTCGCGGCGGGCGGCGGATTCGCCGTGCACATCCAGGATCGGGCACAGCAGCAGCTGGAAGGCGATGGCCGGCCCGCCCGCATCGCGCGCCACGCGGCACAGCACGGCGGCAAGTGTCCCGCCGGCGCTGTCGCCCGCCACGCCCAGGCGCGCGGGATCGACACCGAATGCCTTGGTGTTCTGGGTGACGTAATTCAGCGCGGCGATGGCGTCGGCCAGGCCGTAAGGAAAGGGATGGGCGGGGGCCAAGCGGTAATCCACCGCGATCACCCGGCAGCCGGTTTCATTGCTGAGGCGCCGGCACAGCCCGTCATGGGTTTCCAGGCTTCCCGCCACCCAGCCGCCGCCATGGAAAAACAGGATGCCTGGCAGCACGCGCGCGGGCTCCCCCAACGGCGAATAGATGCGCAAGGAGATATGGCCATCGCTCACCGGCATCAGATGCTCGCGCACCCCGCCGATGGGCTCGGTGCCGGGCGGATCGACCAGATCGGCAAGGTTGGTCAGGGCGGCGCGGCGCTCTTCCACGTCGTCATAGCGGCCACGGCTTTGGCCAGCGGCCGCCAGCATTTCCAGGAAGCGGCGGGCATGCCTGTCCAACGGCATCAGGCAGAACTCCTAAGCCGCTTGGGCGGTGACCGAAACCAGCGATTCCATCGCGGCGATGGTGTCGAAATTTTCCGGCGTCATGGCGCTTTGCGGAATCTCGATGTCGAACTCCGCTTCGATGGCCAGCATCAGGTTGACCATGTCCAGCGAGGTCAGGCCGGCATCGCGCAGATTGTCCGAAGAACCCGGGATGGTCGTCACCCCGCGCTTGAGCAGCATGCGGGAGGCGATGGCGGTAATGCGATCTTTGGCGGACATGAAGCGGCTCCTGAAGCCGCCAATCTAACCAACAGCAGTAAAGCATTGGTTTCGCGCAAAACGCGTTAACCCCGCGCTTACCAAGATCAGCGCGGTTCACCCTTGTTTCAGACTTAAATCTTATTCTCGGGTCTGATTTTCAAAGAGCGCGCCATGCTGCAGACCGTCCAGACCGCCCCCGCCCCTTCGCCCACAGAAAATATTTCGGTCCGCGCCGCGCGGGCCGCCGAAGTCGCCGCCACGCATGCCGGCGCCGTCGATCGCGACAGCCGCTTCCCGCAGGAAGCCATGGAGGCGCTGAAGGCCGAGAACCTGCTGGGCATCATGGTGCCCGCATCGCTGGGCGGCGAGGAAGCATCCGTCGCCGATGTGGTGGATGTTTGCTACACGCTGGGCCGCGCCTGTTCGTCCACCGGCATGATCTATGCGATGCACCAGGTGAAGGCGGCCTGTATCGTCTATCACGGCATGGACAGTGCGTGGCACCGGGACTTCATGACCCGCATGGTGCGCGACCAGCTACTGCTGGCCTCCTCCACCACCGAGGGCAAGGGCGGCGGCAATGTGCGTTCCTCCGAAGCGCCGGTGGAGCAGACGGGCGGCCGCATCGTGCTGGTGCGTGACGCCAGCGTGATCTCCTATGGCGTTCAGGCCGATGCAGTGGTCACCACCGCCCGCCGCTCCGCCGAATCCGATGCCGGCGACCAGGTGCTGGTGGTGTTTGAAAAGAAGAATTATGCGCTGGAAATCACCGGCGGCTGGGACACGCTGGGCATGCGCGGCACCTGCAGCGCCGGCTTCTCGCTGAAGGCGGTGGGCAGCCCCGACCAGATCCTGCCCGGGCCCTATGCGCCCATCCACGCCCAGACCATGGTACCGACCGCGCACCTGATGTGGTCCGCCAACTGGGCCGGCATCGCGGCCGGCGCGGTGGACCGGGCCAAGAAATTCATGCGCAAGGCGCAGCGCGCCGGCGCCCTGCCCCCCGGCGTGCCGCATTTCACCCAGGCGCTGGCGAACCTTCGCGCTTTGCGCGCCCTGATTGCCGCCACCTTGAACCGTTATGAATCCATCGCCCACGACCCCAAGGCGCTGGGCGCCATCGACTTTCAGACGGCCATCAACCTTTTGAAGGTCGATGCCTCTGAGATGGCCGTGGAAACGGTGATGAACGCCATGCGCGCCACCGGCCTGTCCGGCTATCGCAACGACACCGATGTGTCGGTGGGCCGGGCGCTGCGGGACATTCTGTCCTCGCCCATCATGATCAACAATGACCGCATCCTGTCCAGTCTGACAAGTTCGACCATCCTGTCCGACATTCCTGCTTCCATCCGGGATTAAAAATGAACATCGTCACGCCGATTTCGCACGCCTGCTGCGACCATCAGTTCGAGCCGGAGCATCTGCACCCTTTGGTGTCGCAGCTGTTCAAGCCGTCGGGCGTGGACGGTGTCTATGGCCGCACCGGCGCTTATGAAAGCGTGATCGAGGCGCTGGCGGCACTGATCTCGCGCCACCGGCCCGCCACAGCCGAAGTGTTCCGCTTTCCGCCGGTGATGCCGCGCGCCAGCCTGGAGAAGCAGGGTTACCTGCAAAGCTTTCCCAACCTGATCGGTGCGGTATCCACCCTGGTGGGCACCGACAAGGAAATTTCCCGTTCCGCCGCCAAGCATGAAGCCGGCGGGGACTGGACCGAAGACCTCAAGCCCGCCGACCTGGTGCTGGCGCCGGCTGCCTGCTACCCGATCTATCCCATCGCCGCCGAGCGCGGCACGGTGCCGGACGAAGGCTATGTCTTCGACGTGGCGGCCGACTGCTTCCGCCATGAGCCGTCGCGCCATGTCGATCGCTTCCAGAGCTTCCGCATGCGCGAATATGTCCGCATCGGCACGCCGCAACAGATCCAGGAATTCCGCGAACCCTGGATCAAGACCGCGCAGGGCATCGCCGACATGATCGGCCTTCCCTATACCGTCGATGTCGCCAACGATCCCTTCTTCGGCCGGGTCGGCACCATGATGGCCACCCAGCAGCGCGCCGACGCGCTGAAGTTCGAACTGCTGGTGCCGGTACGCTCGAAAGAGTCGCCCACCGCCTGCATGAGCTTCAACTATCACAAGGAACATTTCGGCGAAGTCTGGGGGCTGCACAATGCCAGGGGCCAGGTGCTGCACACCGGCTGCGTCGCGTTCGGCATGGACCGGCTGGCAGTGGCGCTGTTCGTCACCCACGGCGCCAAGATCAGCGCCTGGCCGGCGAGCGTCCGGGAAGCCCTGAAGCTTTAAGCGGTATTGCCGGCGTCCACGGTCATCACCGTGCCGGTGATGTTCCGGGCGGCGTCCGACATCAAAAACGCCACACTGGCGGCGACGTCGTCCACATCCACCAGGCGCTTGAGTGCCGCGCGGCCCGCGATCTTGGCGCGCTGGTCGTCACTCATGCTGGACGTCATTTCCGTATCCATGAAGCCCGGGGCCACGGCATTGACCGTAACGCCCATGCGGCCGACTTCGCGCGCGAGACTCCGGGTGAAACCCAGCATCGATGCCTTGGTGGCGCCATAGACCGACAAGCCGCTGTAACCGGTAAAGCCGATGATGGAGCTGATATTGACGATGCGCCCCTTGCCCGAGGTCATCATGGAGCGGACGGCATACTTGGTCAGCACGATTGGCGAGATGGTGTTCAAGGTCACCAGCTTCGCGATGTCCGAATTGTGCATGTTGGACAGCAGGCCTTCGGTGCCCAGGGCGGCATTGTTGACCAGCCCGTAAAGCGGGCCATGTTCGGCCTTGAGTTCGCGCACCAGTTCGGGAATGCCGTCCACGTTGGCCAGGTCGAAAGGCACGAAATTCAGCACGCCCGACTCGAAAGACGCGATGGCTTTGGCCAGGTCATCGCTTTCCTTGCGGCCCAGTGCGAACACCCGAAAGCCATCCGCGGCCAGCTTTTTGGCCACCGCCAGGCCGACGCCGCGCGTGCCGCCACTGATCAAGATGTTATGCATGGCGCCCCTCCTGGGAACGAGAGAGCTTTCCGCCAGCCGTCAGCTCCAGCGACGGCACAAAACGCAGCATGGCCGGGACCTTGAAGGCCGGCAATTTTTCGCGGCAGACATCCAGGATAGCCTGCTTGAAGGTGGCATTGTCATTGGCCACATCGCTCAGCACCACATCGGCAATGACGATGGCGCCGGTGATGGGGCTCTTGCGCCCCGAAACCCGCGACATGCGCACGCCGGGATGGCGGTTGATCACCGCCTCCACTTCCTCCGGATTGATCTTCAGGCCGCCAACATTGATGATGCCGCCGGTGCGGCCGGCGAAATAGCAGCGATCGCCGCGCGTTTCGATCATGTCACCAGTATCGACCCAGCCATCGCGCATCAGCGCATCGCTCCCGCCAACATAGGTGCTGGCGGTGCGGGGCGAGCGGACATGCAAGGTGCCGCCCGCGATCTTCATTTCGACAGGGCCGGCGCGATCCAGGAATGACGCCGGAAATCCTTCCAACCCGTCGGTGACTTCAAAGCCGACACCGGCTTCCGTCGACGCATAGGCGTGCCCCATCGCGGCATCGGGGAAACGTGCTTTCAAACTGTCCAGGATCGCCTGGTCGGCGATTTCACCCGACAGGCGGACATAACGCGGGTGAATGAGACTGTTGGCCGGGCTCATCAGGGCGCGGCGCCAATGCGACGGCGTGCCGGTCAGATGCGTCACGCCATGCCTGGCCAGCCGCGCCAGGAAGTCCGCCACATCTTCATCGGCGTCCGACAGGACCAGCGCCGCATTGCCCAGCAGGGCACGGAGCAGAATCTGCAAGCCGCCATAGCGGCGAATGTCATAAAAAGTGCCCCAGACGGTGCCGTCCTGGGCGCCGGGCAGGATGGCGCCACTGAGGCCTTCCAGCGTATGCGCCACCATCTTGGGCTGGCCGGTGGTGCCGGACGTAAAGAGTACCCATTCTGTCTTTCGCAAAGGCGCGATCGGCTTGCCCGCACCCGGCAGATGCAGCTTTTCAAAGCTCACGCCCTCTACCGCCAGGACGGCATCATCACTCACCACGACCGTGATGCCGGCACGTTCGATCACCGAAGCCAGGTGTTCTGGCTTCACATCCGGCGGGGCGATGACGATACGGGCGGCAACGCCGTCCAGCTCGACCAAGCCCAGCGCAGCGAACAGCTGGCCGGAAGTACGCAGCAGAACATGAGCGCCGGACAGGTCGGCATCCAGCGCGCGCCAATGGCCACCCAGCTCCACCGGATACTCACGGGAAAGGAGCGTCGCTCCGCCTTTGGCGAGTGCGGCTCTCAGGGTTTCAGGCCGCAAATCAGGCTTGGGCGGCATCTTGGTAGAATTTGATGAAGTCGCCCATGGTGACGGGAAAATAGACATCTTCCGAAGCCGTGAAGGGGTCGACGCCCAACTGGTCTTCCAGCCGCGCCACGATGATGGCGAAGCACAGCGAATCCAGCCCCGATTCCAGCAGCACGGTATCGTCGGTCAGGCCGGTCAGGGTCTTTTCCTGCTCCCTGGCCACCTGTTCGAATTCGGCACGGACGATGGTCTCGACGCTCATGGCTTTCTTCCGGGAAATTCTGCGGACAATCTAGGCCGGTGAGCTTTAACGTTCCGCTAATGGCAAACCGCTTATAAAGCCTTGGGAATAAGGGCTTTTCCGCGCCGATGACCATCGATCCCCAGTCCAGCCGCGTGCGCTGCCGCGCCATCGCCGAGAGCGACTTGGACGGGCTGGCGGACATGCTGGCGCGCGGCTTTCCACGCTCCACCCGCAGCTATTGGACCAGCGGGTTCGCGCGCTGGAAGCATCTTCCGGCGATCGAAGGCGTGCCGCGCTACGGCTATGTGCTGGATGGGGGCCTGGGCCCGGTGGGCGTTATCCTGCTGATTTCGTCACAGCGCGGCGACCAGATCATCTCCAATCTTTCCAGCTGGTATGTCGAGCCGCAATGGCGCACCCATTCGACCCTGCTGATCTCGATGGCGACCAAGCTCAAGCATGTCACCTATTTGAACGCCTCGCCGGCGCCGCATACATGGCGCACGCTCCAGGCGCAAAGCTTCCAGCCCTATAATTTTGGCCGCAGCATCGTGTTCGGGCTTCCCGGTCGCGGCACGGTCAACGACATCATTCCGGGCGATCTGCCCGAAGCGCAGTTGCTGCGCGATCACCGCGAACTGGGCATGACCGCGCTGATGGTGGAGCGCGACGGCATCGTTTCGCCCTTTGTCTTCAAGCCGCGCCGCCTGGACAAGCCGCCCATGCCGGTAATGGATGTGATGTTCACCCGCAGCCCGGAAGATTTCCGCCGCTGCCTGCCGGCGCTGGCCAAATATTTCCTGCCGCGCGGGCGTTTGGGCTTCCTGATCGATGGTGACTTGCCCGGAACCTTGTCGCACTATGCGGATGGCAAGGAGCCGCGCTATTTCAAGGGCCCGTATCGCCCCGTGCTGGGCGACCTGGCCTATACCGAGAAAGTCCTGTTCGGATGACCGTTCACGCTGAAGTCACCGCCCGCACCGCTGCACAGGTGCTGGTCGACCAGTTGCGCATTCAGGGCGTCACCCGCGTCTTCTGCGTGCCGGGTGAATCCTATCTGCCGGTACTGGACGCGCTGCACGGCAGCGGGATTCAAGTGATCGTCTGCCGCAACGAAGGCGGTGCGTCCATGATGGCGGAAGCCTGGGGCAAGCAGACCGGGCGGCCGGGCATTTGTTTCGTAACCCGCGGTCCTGGCGCCACCAATGCTTCCGGCGGCGTCCACATCGCCCAGCAGGATTCCACGCCCATGATCCTGTTCGTGGGCCAGGTGGAGCGCGAAAACCGCGGCCGCGACGCTTTCCAGGAAATGGATTACCGCGCCTTCTTCGGCGGCATGGCCAAGTGGGTCGCAGAGATCAATGAGCCTGACCGCATGGCCGAGATGGTGGCGCGCGCCTTCACCACCGCGCTGGCCGGACGTCAGGGCCCGGTGGTGCTATCCCTGCCCCATGACATGCTGCCTTTGCCGTCCACGTCACCCGATGCGCCGCGCGCCGAGGTGATCGAGACTGCGCCCGCTGCCGATCAGGTGGCCGCGCTGGAAGAATTGCTGGCCAAGGCCGAACGTCCCATGCTGATTTTGGGCGGCGGCCGCTGGAGCGAAACCGCGCTGGGTCAGATCGCGCGCTTTGCCGAACGCTTCGGCATTCCGGTCTGTACGTCCTTCCGCCGTGCCCATCATTTCCATCCCCTGCATCCCAATTACGCGGGCGACCTGGGCCTGGGCGCGAACCCCAAGCTGGTGGCGCGCGTGAAAGCGTCCGATCTGGTGATCGCCGCCGGTGCGCGGCTGAACGAGCTGACCTCGCAGGGCTATACCCTGTTCGGCATTCCGGTACCGCAGACGAAGCTGGTGCACGCCTATCCCGGCGCCGAAGAACTGGGCCGGGTCTACACGCCGCATCTGGCGATCCATGCCGCGCCAACCGCCTTCGCCGCCGCGCTGGACAAGCTTTCGCCGCGCCGTGCCGCTGGCGATGTCAGCGCCGCGCACCAGGAGTATCTGGACTGGTCGGAAAAACCGCTGCCGCAGCCCGGCGACGTGAACCTGTCCGAAATCATGGTCTGGCTGCGCGGCCACCTGGCCGACGACACGATCATCTGCAACGGCGCCGGCAATTATGCCGGCTGGATCCATCGCTTCTATCGCTTCCGCAAGTTCAATACCCAGATCGGCACCATTTGCGGCTTCATGGGCTATGGCGTGCCGGCGGCGGTGGCGATGAAAAGCTGTTATCCGCAGCGCACCGTGCTGGCGATCAATGGCGACGGCGATTTCCTGATGAACGGCCAGGAACTGGCCACCGCCATGCAGTACAAGCTGCCCATCATCTGCGTGGTGCTGGACAATTCCACCTTCGGCACCATCCGCATGCACCAGGAGCGGGAATATCCGGGCCGCGTGTCGGGTACCGACTTGGTGAACCCGGACTTCGCCGCCATGGCGCGCGCCTTTGGCGGCTTCGGCGCCAACGTAAGCAAGACCGCCGAGTTCGCGCCGGCCTTCATCGCGGCGGAACAATCCGGCCTGCCGTCGGTGATCCATGTAAAGTTCGACGCCGAAGGCATCACACCCACGACCACGCTGTCGGCTCTCAGAGAAAAGGCTTTAAAGGCCTAGCGCCACCGGCAAAGCATCGCATACCGGCATCACCCGGATGCGCGCGGCGGCGACGCGGGTCAGCGCCCAGTCCAGCATCTCGGGCGTCGAGCCATAAGGCGACGGCGAATTGGACACATCATGCGTGTACAGGATCAGCCAGCCATTTTCGTGCAGGGTGCGCTGAATCTGGGTTTCGATCCGCGCCTTGTCCCAGCAGCGGGTTTCCAGCGACACGGTGTTCAGCTGCGCCAGGTCCACACGGCCGGCATTGATGCCCGGATGCACCCCGCGCACGGACGCAAAACGCGGCGCATAAAAGCGCTTGGTGCGCGGCGAGACGCGGCCATAGGGAAAGGCGTAGCTGACCGGGGCATCGCCGCCCAGGAAGGGGCGCAGGAATTCCTTGTTGCGCTCGGCATCGGCCGTCAGTTCTTCGGTGGTCAGGGTCGGGGTCGGCTGGTGGCCGAAACCGTGACAGGCAATCTCGTGCCCACTCTTGGCCATCTCGCGCAGGTCATCCCCGTCATAAAACTGGGTGCCATCCACGGTACGGCCGCAGAAACCGCCGGCCGTATAATAAGTGCCCCGCACCCCATGTTTAGCCAGCACTGGCCCGCCCAGGGTCCAGGCATTCTTGGGAAAATCGTCAAAACTGATGCTGGCCACCGGCCGGTGCCCGGCCAGCCGGGCGGGGCGGACCGCCAATTTGCGGGCCATCAGGCTGGTCAGCTTGGTTTTGACATGGTCGGACAGGCTCATAACCCCGGTTTTAGCCGCCAAAGCCTTAAGACCCCGGAAATGTGAAATGGTATCTTGCACGGCAAGGTACCATGTGATAGACAATAGCCCATGGGTGAATCTCTGCAGATCCAACTGAAAAAAGGCGTCTTGGAGATGTGCGTTTTGGCGCTGCTCTCCAAAGGCGACAACTACGCCTATGACATCGCCAGCCGCATGGCCGAGGCGGTGGGGATGGGAGAAGGCACGATCTATCCGCTGATGCGGCGAATGCAGAATGACGGGCTGGTCTCGACCTATCTGCAGGAGTCGGGCTCGGGCCCGCCGCGCAAATATTACAAGCTCACCAAAAGCGGCGCCCAAGCGCTGAAGGCACAGGTCTCCGAATGGGTGGCATTCGAGACCGCGGTGAAAAAAATTCTGGGAGAGGCAACATGAACCGCGCGCATTTTATGGCGCAACTTCGCGACGGCTTGTCGGGAATGCATCATACCGACATCAACGAGATCCTGCGCGATTATGAAAGCCATTTCGCCGACGGCCTGGCCGATGGCCGCAGCGAGGATGAAGTGGCCGCCGCGCTTGGAGATCCCTCGCGGCTGGCGCGCGAGCTGCGCGCCGAGGTCGGCTTCCGCCGCTGGGAAGAAAAGCGCAACCCGGGCAACTTCCTGGGCGTGGTGCTGGCGCTGCTGGGCCTGGCCACCATCGACTTCATCATCCTGTTGCCCATCCTGTGCCTGCTGGCCGCCATATTCTTCGGCCTGTCGATGGGGTGCCTGGGCTGCATCGTGGGCGGCGCCTTCCTGCTGTTCAACCTGCTCTGGGGTGGGGTGATGGGCAATGCCGCCATGCAGTTGCTCATCGGCCTTGGCCTAATCTTCGGCGCCATCGGCGGGGGCGCGCTGCTCCTGCTGCTGATGGACATGATCGCCAAGCTGCTTATCCGCTACGCCCGCCTGCACTTCCGCCTGTTCGACAGCGCCAACCAGGCCATCTAGGAGGACATCATGGTTCACAAGCTCGCCATCACCGCCATCATCGGCCTGACCGCCTCGGCCGTCTGCATGGGCGCCGCCGCCGCCATCGGCGGACAGCAATTCGGCAAGGGCTTCGACGGCCTGGACATCGGCATGTTCGATGACAAGCCGCGCTGCGAAGTTGGCGGCGGCGCCCCCATCAACCGCACCATCGAGTGGGACGGCAGCGACCATGTCGGCCTCTCCATTCCCGGGCGCGCAACCTATGCGCCCGGAAATGACGACCAGGTGCATATCAGCGGCAATCCGATGCTGGTGCCCCATATCCGCGTGCGCGACGGCCGGGTCGAACTGGACTGCCGCATGGGCCACAACGGCGCGCGCGACATCGAGATTACCCTGCCCGGCCGCGAATTCCGGAAGTTCAGCATCGCCGGCAGCGGCAACCTGGAACTGAAAGGCCTCAACCAGGAGCGGGTGAAACTGTCGATCGCCGGCAGCGGCAATATCAAGGCCGACGGCAGGGTCGAACGCGTCGAAACCCATATCGCCGGATCGGGCGATATCGACACGGCGCATGTGGAATCGCAGCGCACCGAAGTGCATATCGCCGGCAGCGGCAATACCGACATCGCACCCGTCGATGAAGCGGAAATCCACATTGCCGGCTCCGGAGACGTGAACCTGCACACAAACCCCAGGAAGCTGGAAACCCATATCGCCGGGTCGGGCCGCATTCACAACGTCGGAAGCTGAGCAACATCATGCCGTCCAAGATCGCCATTATCGCCATCGTCGGACTGACGGCCTCGGCCGTCTGTATCGGCGCAGGCGCTGCCATCGGGGCGCGCGATTTCGGCAGCCTGGATCTTCCCTTTTTCGGCGGCGAACATTGCGAGACGGTTGCCGGTGCCACCGCCACCAGCCGGACCATGGACTGGGACGGCAGCGACAGCGCTGGCCTCGCAATGCCGGGCACCGCGAATTACACGCCCGGCAGTGGTGACAAGCTGCAGGCCAGCGGCGATCCCCAGGTGCTGGCGCATCTGCGCATTCGGGGCGGCACGGTCGATATGAATTGCCGCGGCTGGCACAATCGCCTGAAAGGCGTGACCATCACTTTTCCGGGCAGGGAATTCCGCAAATTTCGGCTGGCCGGCACCGGCAAGATGAACTTGAACGGGCTGAACCAGGCGGCGCTGGACATTGACATGGCGGGCGTCGGTACTATTACGGCCAACGGCAAGGTGGATGATCTGAGCATTCGCATGGCGGGTGTCAGCACAGCCGACTTCGCGCACGTCATCGGGCGCAAGGCCAAGGTTAAGATGGCCGGAGTCAACAAGGCCCATATCGCCCCCAGCGACGAAGCCGATGTCGACATCGCAGGCCCCAGCGAAGTGACCCTGCATTCCAACCCGCCCAAGCTGGATACGCGGATCGCAGGTCCCGGCAGCATCCGCAAAGTCGGCTCGTAACTCGACAAAAAGCATGGGCGGGCGTATGTCCCCGCCCATGTCCACAACCCTTCAGATCGGTGACGTCACCATCCCTGGCCGGGTGCTGACCGCGCCCATGACGGGCGTGTCCGACCTGCCCTTCCGGCGCATCGCCAGCCGATGCGGCGCGCCCTATGTCGCGACCGAGATGGTGGCCTGTGACAGCTTCGCGCGCGGCCGCCCCGATGTGGTGCGCCGGGCGGCTGTCGGCGATGGTCTTCCCCTGACGATCATCCAGCTCGTGGGCCGCAGCCCCGAATGGATCGCCAAGGGTGCGAAACTGGCCGAAGAGGCGGGCGCCGACATCATCGACTTCAACATGGGCTGCCCAGCCAAGGAAGTGACCGGCGCGCTGTCGGGATCGGCGCTGATGCGCGAACCCGAACTGGCCGCGCAATTGATCGAAGCGGCGGTGAACGCCACCTCACGCCCGGTGACGTTGAAGATGCGCCTGGGCTGGGACGACAAAAGCCGCAACGCACCGCAAATCGCTGCGCTGGCGCAAAGCCTGGGCGTCAAGGCCATCACCGTGCATGGCCGCACCCGCAACCAGTTCTATGGCGGCAAGGCCGACTGGCGTGCGGTCGCGGATGTGAAAGAGGCGGTTTCGATTCCGGTGATCGTCAATGGCGACATCATCGATGCGGACAGCGCGCGCGCCGCACTGGCCCAGTCCGGCGCCGATGGCGTGATGATCGGACGCGGCGCCTATGGCCGGCCCTGGATCGCCGCCGCCCTCGACAAAGCCCTGCATACAGAAGGGCCGGCGGCGGAGCCCGATGTTGCCTCCCGTTTGGGCATTGCGCTTGAACATTTTACAGACACGCTGCGCTTCTATGGCGACGCGCTGGGACTTCGCGTATTTCGCAAACACTTGGGCTGGTATGTCGAGCAGGCTTTATGTCCGGCCGATCCCATCGTACGGCGGGCCGCCAAAGCCCGCTTGTGTCAAATTGACAACGTAAACGGCGTAGAATCCGCCTTGGCCGCACTTTGGTCGAATTCCGCCCTTCCAATTCTCGCAGCCGCACATATGTAAGAGCCCCGGCGGCCTTACGCCGTGGGGGATTTTATTTCTGCCTTGGGATGTCTGTGGCGCTGTGGGCCAAACGTCATCCTGATCCGTGATTTTCGGGGGTATTGATGTCGCGCCGTCTTTTGCCGTTCCTGGGCCTGGCTCTTGTATTGACCGCCTGTGGCAAGCCCCAGCAGCCTCAGATGCCCCCGCCGGCGGTGGGCTTTGTCACCATCACCGAGCAGCCCGTGGCGCTGACCGTCGAACTTCCCGGCCGCACCCATCCCTTCGCCGTGTCCGAGATCCGTCCCCAGATCAACGGCATCGTGCTGAAGCGCCTGTTCGTGGAAGGCTCCACCGTCAAGGCGGGCCAGCCGCTCTACCAGATCGATCCGGCTCCCTATAAGGCGGTGTATGACAACACCCTGGCGACCCTGGCCTCCACCAAGGCCAAGGCGGAACGATTCCAGCGCCTGCTGGGCGAGAACGCCATCGCACCCCAGGATGCTGACGATGCCCGCGCCGCCTACCTGCAGGCCCGCGCCAATGCCGACAGCGCCCGCATCAACCTGAACTATACCCGCATCACTTCGCCCATCACCGGGCGCATCGGCGCGTCCACCGTGACCGAAGGCGCGCTGGTGACGGCGCAGCAGGCCACCTCGCTGACCACCGTGTCGACGCTGGATCCGATTTACGTGGACGTGAACCAGTCCAGCGCCGAGCTGATAGCGCTCAAGCGCGCCATCCAGGCCGGCAACGCCAATGCCGGCGGCGAGCTGACCGCCGAGGTTTCGCTCAAGCTGGATGACGGCAGCACCTATCCGCTCAAGGGCAAGCTGCAATTCACCGACGTGACGGTGGACCCCGCCACGGGCGCGGTGCAGCTGCGCGCCATCTTCCCCAATCCGGAAAACCTGCTGCTGCCGGGCCTGTATGTCCGCGCCACCATCAACCAGGGCGTGGACCCGCATGGCATCCTGGTGCCGCAGAACGCCATCGGCCACAACCAGAAGGGCGAGCCCACCGCGCTGGTGATCGACGCCAAGAACATCGCGCGCCTGAAAGTCATCAAGACCGGCCGCGCCGTCGGCAACCAGTGGCAGGTGGTGGAAGGCCTCAAGGCCGGCGACCGCCTGATCACCGAGGGCCTGGCCAAGGCAATGCCTGACGCACCGGTCAATCCGCAGCCCGCAGGCGCCGCGCCTGCCCCGCAGCCCAACCCGGCGGCCCACTAAATGAGTCTCTCGCGCTTCTTCGTAGACCGCCCGGTTTTCGCCTGGGTGCTTGCCGTGGTCATCATGCTGGCCGGCGGCATCGCCGCCTTCAGCCTGCCGATCGAACAATATCCCGCCATCGCCCCGCCATCGGTGGTGATCAACGCCACCTATCCCGGCGCCGACTCCGAAAGCCTGCAGAACTCGGTCACCCAGGTGATCGAGCAGCAGCTGACCGGCCTGGACAATCTTCTGTATTTCTCGTCCCAGTCCAATGCCGACGGCACGGTGCTGATCACCGCCACCTTCGCGCCGGGCACCAATCCCGACATCGCCCAAGTGCAGGTGCAGAACAAGGTGCAGGCCGCTGTGCCGCTGCTGCCCACCGCCGTGCAGCAGCTGGGCGTGGTGGTTGCCAAGAACACGCCCAACTTCATCGTGGTGGTCGGCGTCTATGACGACACCGGCCGTTACACCAATGTCGATATTTCCGACTTCATCACCTCCAAGATGCAGGACCCGCTGAGCCGCGTGCCCGGTGTCGGTTCTACCCGCGTGTTCGGCGCCCAGTACGCCATGCGCATCTGGCTGGATCCCTACAAGCTGCAGAACTTCAACCTGCAGCCGTCAGATGTGTATGCCGCCGTGCAGACCCAGAACGTACAGGTTTCGGCCGGCCAGATCGGCGCCCAGCCCGCCGTCAAGGGTGCGGCGATCAATGCCACCGTCACCGCCCAGTCGCGGCTGCAGACGCCCGAGCAGTTCCGCAACATCATCCTGAAGACGGCGCCGACCGGCGCCGTGGTCCGCCTGGGCGATGTCGCCCGCGTCGAGCTGGGCGCGGAAACCTACGCCATCGCCAGCCTTTTCAACGGCTATCCCGCCGCCGGTATTCCCATCAACCTGGCGCCCGGCGCCAACGCGCTGAAGACCGTGGACGCGGTGAAGAAAAAGGCGGACGAGCTGAAAGCTTCCCTGCCGCCGGGCATGAAGCTGGTCTATCCGGTCGACAACACCACCTTCATCCGCCTGTCTATCCATGACGTTGTGGTGACCCTGATCGAAGCCATCGCCCTGGTGGTGCTGGTGATGTACATCTTCCTGCAGAACTGGCGCGCCACGCTTATTCCCGCCATCGCAGTTCCGGTGGTGCTTTTGGGCACCTTCGGCGTGCTGGCGATGTTCCACTATTCGATCAACACATTGACCCTGTTCGCGCTAGTGCTGGTCATCGGCCTCCTGGTCGACGACGCCATCGTGGTGGTGGAAAATGTCGAACGCATCATGCAAGAGGAAAAGCTGTCGCCGCGCGACGCCACCCTCAAGAGCATGCAGGAAATCACCGGCGCCCTGATCGGCATCGGGCTGGTGCTGACGGCGGTGTTCCTGCCCATGGCCTTCTTCGGCGGATCCACCGGCATCATCTACCGCCAGTTCTCCATCACCATCGTGTCGGCCATGTCGTTGTCGATCCTGGTGGCGCTGGTGCTATCGCCATCGCTGTGCGCCACGCTGCTCAAGCCCATCGAAGGCGACGGCCATCTCAAGCACGGCGTCTTCTTCGACTGGTTCAACCGCAACTTCGACCATTTCCGCAACTGGTACCACGACCGCGCCAGGTGGTTCCTGCACCATACCTGGGCCACCATGGTGGCCTTTGCCGGCATCGTGGCGCTGGTGGTTCTGCTCTTCATCCGCCTGCCCACCGGCTTTTTGCCCGACGAGGACCAGGGCTTCATCTTCAACCTGATCACCTTGCCGGCCGGCACCACCCAGCCCGCCACGCTGAAGGTGGCCAAGGGCGTGGCCGACTATTACCTGGACAAGGAAAAGGACAATGTCGACTTCGTGTTCGCGGTGGCCGGCTTCTCCTTCGCCGGTTCGGGGCAGAATACCGGCATGGCCTTCACCCACCTGAGGGACTGGAGCGAGCGCAAGGGCGAGAAGAACACATCCGTCGCCATTTCGCGCCGCGCCTTCATGACTTTCTTCCCCAACAAGGACGCGCAGATTTTCCCGATCGTGCCGCCTTCTGTGCAGGAACTGGGCAACGCTGTCGGCTTCGACCTGGAACTGGAAGACCGCGGCAATATCGGCCACGCCAACCTGGTTGCGGCCCGCAACCAGCTTCTGGGTATGGCGGCGCAATCCCCGCTGCTGGCGCAGGTGCGTCCCAACAGCCTGGACGATACCCCCCAGCTGCATGTCGATATCGACCAGTCCAAGGCAAGCGCCCTGGGCGTGTCGCTGGCCGACATCAACTCGACCCTCAGCGCCGCCTGGGGCTCGACCTTCATCAACGACTTCATCGACCGCGGCCGCGTCAAGCGCGTCTACATGCAGGGCGATTCCGCCTATCGCATGACGCCGCAGGACCTGGACCGCTGGTATGTGAGAAGCGCCAACGGCACCATGGCGCCCTTCTCGTCTTTCGCCACCTCGCGCTGGACCATCGGGCCGGCGTCGCTGACCCGCTACAACGGCCTGGAAGCCATCGAACTGCAGGGCCAGGGCGCGCCCGGCGTCTCCACCGGCACGGCGCTGAACGAGATGCGCAAGCTGGCGGAGAAACTGCCGCCCGGCGTGGGTCTTTCGACCACCGGCCTGTCCTATCAGGAAGAAGCCAGCGGCGCGCAGGCGCCCGCCTTGTATGCCCTGTCGATCCTGGTGATCTATCTGTGCCTGGCCGCCCTGTATGAAAGCTGGGCCATCCCACTGTCGGTGATGCTGGTCATCCCGCTGGGCGTGGTTGGGGCGCTGGGCCTGACCTGGGCGCGCGGGCTGTTCAACGACATCTATTTCCAGGTCGGTCTTCTGACCACCATCGGCCTGTCCGCCAAGAACGCCATCCTGATCGTGGAGTTCGCGGTGGATGCGGAAAAGAAAGGGGCATCCGCCTTCGACGCCGCCATGGAGGCGGCAAGGCTGCGGCTGCGCCCCATCCTGATGACCTCGATCGCCTTCATCGCCGGCGTCACGCCGCTGGCCCTGGCGCATGGCGCGGGCGCCGGTTCCCAGAACGCCATCGGCACCGGCGTGGTGGGCGGCATGATCACCGCAACCGTGCTGGCGATCTTCTTCGTGCCGGTGTTCTTCCAGCTGATCAATACAAAGTTGCAGCACCATAAGTAAGCTCTGCCCGCCCCTTTTGTGCAAGCGCTAACGGGCGTCCAGGGAGGACGGCGGGGCGGGGGTTGTGGCATACTGTTTCCGGGAGCAATTGGCCGGGGGTGTGCCGTGAAGACTTTCGTTAAAGCAGCTTTGCTTGCCGCCACGGCCTTGTGGTCCACGTCATGCACACGGGCCGCGCCCGATGCGGGAGAGGAAGGCGTTTTGATCAGCAAGCCCTGGTTCTTCGGACATGGCGGCGTGCAAAGTGAGCCGGTGAAAACCGGTCTGTCCTTCGTGTCATGGACGACGAGCGTGGTCTATGTGAACGTCATGCCGCAGATGGTCAGGGAGCATTTCGATGACCTGATGTCGAAAGACGGCGTGCCGCTGAGCTTTGATGCCTATGTCAAGCTGCAGGTAACCGATAGCGTCGCTCTGGTTCAGAAATACAGTGGTGGGCTGGCGGACATGAGCGATGAGCATCACCAGAACGCCCAGCTACCGGCCTGGTATGCCCAGAATTTACAGGGACCTATACGAAATATCGTGCGCGACGCGGTCAAACAGTACGGCATGAATGAGGTCGCTATCACCTACGTGGCCAATCTGGAGATCGAAAAGCAGGTGCAGCAAGGCATCGAGCAGGTGATTACCCGCACCGGCGTGCCGGTCAGGTTGGTGGATTTTACCCTTGGCAAGGCCAATCCGCCGGACAGCGTGTTGAACCAACGCGTGCAGACCGCCCGGGAACAGCAGCGCCAGATCACCGAACAGCAAACCCAGCTGGCGGAACAGGCGCGAAAGGGTGCCGAAACCGCCCGGGCCGAGGCGGATAATGCCTACCGCCAAAGCATGGGCCTGTCGCCGGAACAGTTTGTCCACCTCCAGCAAATCCAGATGCAACGCGACGTTTGCCTGAAAAATCCCTGTACCTTTGTTGCCGGAAACGCGCTTCCCATCATCAATTCGAAATAGCGAGGGGATCATGAAACATCCTTGGATTGCCGCATTGCTGCTGGCGGTGCCCGCATCCGCGCAGGAAGCCACAAGCCGCGATCACACCGTCACGGTGACGTCGACGGTGCCGGTCATCGCCGGCAAGAAGTCCACCTTGTATGTGCGCGAACGCGCCCTGCCGGATGTGCTGAAGAAGGGCGCCGGCGACAAGGTGGTGCTGTTCGTGCACGGCGCCGGGACCCCCGCCGAAGTCAGCTTCGATGTCCCCTACCAGGATTACAGCTGGATGGGGTACCTGGCCGCCGCCGGCTATGATGTCTTCAGCGTGGACATGACCGGCTATGGCCGCTCGGCGCGGCCCGCGCCCATGGCCGAAGACTGCAAACCGGCGCCGGGGCCGCAGACCGGCTTTGGCACCAATTGCATGACCAGCTATCCGGGTGCGCTGACCAACATCGAATCCGACTGGAACGATATTTCCGCGGCGGTGTCGTACATCCGCAAGCTGCGGCATGTGCAGAAAGTGAACCTGATTGGCTGGTCGCAGGGCGGCCCCCGCGCCGGCGGCTGGACCGCCAATCATCCGGCCCTGGTGAACAAGTTGATCCTGCTGGCGCCGGCCTATAACCGCAGCGTCACCGACACGCCGCCCGCGGTCCTTCCGGTTGCGGGCGCCACCTACAGCATCCAAAGCCATGAGCAGTTTACCGCCAATTGGGAACGCCAGGCGCCCTGCCCCGGCCAGGTCGATCCCGCCGCCGCCGCTTCGGTGTGGTCGGAAATGCTGAAATCCGATGCGGTGGGCGCGGCCCGCACGCCGGCGGTACGCCGCGCCTCGCTGTCCTCCACCGGCTGGGGCTGGAGCCCCGCGAAAGTGAAAGCCATGACCACGCCGACCCTGATGGTCAGCGGCATCAACGACAAGCAGGTGCTGCCGGAACGGGTTCGCGACTTCTATGCCGATATCGGCGCACCCCAGAAGCTGTTCATCGACCTGGGCTGCTCCTCCCACAACGCCATGTGGGAGAAGAACCACCTGATCCTGTTCAAGGCCTCGCTGGAATGGCTGGACAAGACCACGGTGAACGGCCAGTCGAACTCCATGCTGAAGCTCGGCTATTAACCGGGAAGCTTGAACGCGATCAGTTCGGCCGGGAAGCCGTTACCGCCAATCGTCAGGGCGATATACTGCTTGCCGTTCAGCATGTAGGTCATGGGACAGCCATTCTGCGGCGCCGGCATGTAAACCGCGCCGCGATCCTCGCCTGTCTTCTTGTCATAGGCGCGCAGCATGGCACCGCGTTTTCCCGTCGGCGTAGTAGCGAAACCGGCCTCACCGCAGATCACCAGCGACTTGGTGACCGACGGCCCGATCAGGCCTGGCCGGCCGGTGCGCGGGATATTGAGGCCCTTCAGCGCCGGATGGTTGCGAATATTGTCGGGCGTGTCGCCATGCGCGACCTGCCAGACCTGGGTGCCATGCTCCAGGTCGGTGCCGGTGATGCGGCCATAAGGCGGCTTCATCAGCGGCAGGCCATCCACCGTCAGCACGCCGGGACGGATTTCGCCCCTGTCGTCGGCGGTCACCGGAGGGCCTTTGAAATCAGCGCTGCCCATGACGGCATTGGCGCGCGCCTGCACGCCCAAGGTGCCGCGCACATATTCCGCATCGGTGAAGCGCGGATTGCCCGGCACCAGACCGTCATTGGCCACCGTGGTCTCCGAGAAGGTGTAGACCATGTGAGTCTCGGGATCGTAACAGCCGCCGGCCCAGTTGGTGCCGCCCTGCGTCGCCAAGGAAACCAGCGTGCCCCAGGTGCCATCCTGTTTGGCCAGCGAAGGCGGGGTATAGATCGGCCCGCTGCGGTACTTCGCCAGCAGCTTCAGCCCCTTGGCATGCAGCTCGGGCGTGAAGTCGATGATGGTGGACGGATCCACGCTTTGCACGTCATAGGGCGGCGGTTTCACCGGGATCGGCTGGGTGGGCGAATACCATTCGCCCGGCACATCGCCCCTGGGCACCTTGCGTTCGACGATCGGCCAGATCGGCTGGCCGGTTTCGCGGTTCAGCACATACAGGAAGCATTGCTTGCTGGGCTGGGCCAGCGCCTTGACCATCTTCCCGTTGTGCGGGATGTCGCACAGGATCGCCGCACAGGGCACGTCGCGGTCCCAGATGTCGTGATGCACGAACTGATAGTGCCAGCGGCGCTTGCCGGTTTCGATGTCCACCGCCACCAGGCAGTTGCTGAACAAGGTGTTGCCCTGGCGGTGCAGGCCCGATTCATCGGCCGACGGAATCTCGATGCCCAGATAGGCAAGACCCAGCTCTTCATCCGCCGAGATTTGCGCCCAGCAGCCGGTGTTGGTGGCTTTTTCCGCCTCGCCTTCGCGCAGCCAGGTGTCGTAGCCGAATTCGCCCTTTTGCGGGATGGTGTGGAAGATCCATTTGCGCTGGCCGGTCTTCACATCGAAGCCGCGCACATAACCCTTGGCGCGCGGCTTGACGCCGGGGACCGCGCCCGAGGCATGGGCGGCGCCCACGATCACCACATTTCGCGCCACGGTCGGGGTGGCGTGCAGCCCGATCTCGCCGCCATTGGGATCGATCTCCTGATCATCGTTCAGCTTCAGGTCGACCACGCCATTTTCGCCGAATCCGGCGACGGGCAACCCGGTGGTGGCATCCAGCGCCACCAGCTGATAGCCGGCGGTGACATACAGAATGCGGTGATCGTTGGCGCCGTCGCTCCAATAGGCTAGGCCCCGGCCTGAATATTGGCGCGGCGCATTCTGGCCGCGCACACCTTCATCCTTGCGGAACATCCAGATCAATTCACCCGTGGCGCCGTCCAGGCAGACCACGTCACGCCGTGTGCCGGCGGTGGTGTAGAGGCGGCCCTTGATCAGAATGGGCGTGGCTTCCCAGGTATATTCGGGACGCGCGCCCAGCATCGAGGTGGGGAAGCGCCAGGCCACTTCCAGCTTGTCGAAGTTGGACGCGTTGATCTGGTCCAGCGGGGCATAGCGGGTATTGGCCAGGTCATTTGCATATCCGCGCCACTCGGTATCGGCGGGCTTGGTCTGCGCGTTGGCCGGAACGCCGGCCATCACCAGCGCCACCGCCGTCGAAGACAGCATGCTGCGCCGTGTCAGGAATGCCATGATCTACTCCCCAAACCCAATTTCTGTTTTCCCGATGATGCAACAGTCCCGGCCAATGCGCAAAATTGGATAGGCGCGGCAAGGCGTTATCCCAAAGATCGCGATTTTCATTGAGAATTGGGGGCCGGACAATTAATTCAACGCCATGAACAGCTTAAGCCACCGCTTCAGCGTCGCACCGATGATGGACTGGACCGACAGTCCCTGCCGGGTGCTGCATCGCTGCCTGAGCAGGAACGCGCTGCTGTACACCGAGATGGTCACCGCGGACGCGGTGCTGCATGGCGACCGCGCGCGGCTGCTGGGGTTCGAGGCGTTCGAGCATCCCCTGGCGCTGCAGCTTGGCGGTTCCGATCCCGCAAAGCTGGCACAGGCGAGCCGGATCGCCGCCGATTTCGGCTATGACGAAGTAAATCTCAATGTGGGTTGCCCATCGGACCGGGTGCAGTCGGGCCGCTTCGGCGCCTGCCTGATGCGTGAACCGGCGCTGGTGGCCGAGTGCGTGGCGGCGATGCGCAACGCCACATCCCTGCCCGTCACCGTCAAGTGCCGGATCGGGGTGGACGACCAGGACCCGGAAGTTTCGCTGCGCGCCCTGATCGCCAGTTGCGCGGCGGCTGGTGTCACCGTGTTCGCGGTGCATGCCCGCAAGGCCTGGCTGGAAGGACTGTCGCCGAAAGAGAACCGCGATGTGCCGCCGCTGGATTACCAGCTTGTCTACCGCGTCAAGCGCGAGCATCCCGAACTGACCATCCTGATCAATGGCGGCATCGAGACGCTCGAACAGAGTGAAGAACATCTTCGCCATGTCGATGGCGTGATGATGGGCCGCGCCGCCTATCAAAACCCGATCCTGCTGACACAGGTCGATGCGCGCTTCTTCGGCGGTGCGCCCACCGACCTGGATGCGGCGGTAGCGCGCTATTGCGAGCATGTCGAACGCGCGCTGGCGCGTGGGGATCGCCTGCACACCCTGATCAAGCCGATGCTGGGGCTTTACAATGGCCGCCCCGGCGCCCGGCTGTTCCGCCGGCATCTCAGCGAAAACGCCCCGCGCCATGACGCCGGGATCAGCGTGCTGCGCGAGGCGCTGGATTTTGTGCAGCAGCGGGAAGCGGCTTAGACGCCCTTGAAGAATCCGTGGCTGGCGCCCCAGCGCAGCAACAGGTCGGGCCAGGCCGCATCCGGCTTGCCCACTGTCTTGCTGATGCCATAGCCGTGGCCACCTTCCTCGAAGACATGGATTTCGGCGGTGATGTTGGCAGCGCGCAAGGCAGTGAAATAGGCCACGGCGTTCGGGATCGGCGGCACCACCGTGTCGTCGGCCGCCAGGCACATCCAGGTCGGCGGCGCATCGGACGGCACATGCTTTTCACAGGAATAGGCGTCGATCTGCTCCGGGGTGGGGTTCAGGCCAAGCAGCTTGTCGCGCGAACCGGCATGGCGCCCTTCCCCCATGGTGACCACCGGATAGATCGGCATCGAGAAGCTGGGCCGCGCATCCACGCTGTCGGCCGCGTCCACCGGGGCATAGACCTTGGCGGCAAAACGCGTGGCGATGGAACAGGCGACATGGCCGCCGGCTGAAAAGCCCATGAAGCCGATCCGCGCCGGATCGACGCCGTATTTGGTGGCATTGGCGCGCACCAGCCGCATGGCGCGCTGGGCGTCCTGCAGCGGCACGTCACTGCGATTGGCCCAGCCTTCGCCCGGCAAGCGGTAGCGCAGCACGAACACGGTGACGCCGGCGGCATTGAAGCGGCGCGCCACGTCGGTGCCCTCGAAGTCCATCATCTCGCGCGAATAGCCGCCGCCCGGCGCCACGATGAAGGCCGAACCATCCGGCCGGTCGGGCCGGAACACGATCATGCTGGGATTGCCGACCTGGTCGATATAGCGGTCCACGGGCGCGGCGCCCGGATCGCGGTTCTGGATGCGGTTAGGCAAGCGCACCCCGGCGCCGCCCGGCGGGGTGCCCGGCCACAAAGTGACAATCTCCTTGGGATCACTGGGAACACTGCCATCGCCCGGCATCAAGGTGTCGGCCAGCGCGACTTTCGGCAGCGCAGCAGCAGCCAGACCAAGGCCGATCATATTGCGGCGATCCATGAATCCCTCCCCTTATATTTGGCCGCTCGTCGGTACGCTGTCGCTACCGACCTCGCCGACGCTCCTGTTTTGCCGAACATCACACTCTTTCCCTTTTGCGGGCAAGGCGTATTGTTTGCGGCCATGAAGGCCTTCGCACTCGCATTGCTGCTGCTGACATCCGCCGCTTCGGCGCAGGAAGCGGCCTATGGTCCCATGCTGGAAGGTTACGACTATCCCTTCCCGCTGCAGCATTACCGCTTCCAGAGCCAGGGCGCGGCGATGGACATGGCCTATATGGACGTTAAGCCCGCCACACCCAACGGTCACACCGTGGTGTTGCTGCATGGCAAAAATTTCTGCGCCGCCACCTGGGAAGGCAGCATCCGCGCCCTGAGCAGCGCCGGCTACCGCGTCATCGCACCCGACCAGATCGGCTGGTGCAAATCCACCAAGCCGGCGCATTACGAATTCACCTTTGAACAGCTGGCGGCGAACACCCACGATCTTCTGAAATCGCTGGGGATCACGCGCGCCATCGTGATGGGCCATTCCACCGGCGGCATGCTGGCAATGCGCTATGGCCTGATGTTCGCCGCCGATACCGAACGGCTGGTGCTGGTCGATCCCCTGGGCCTGGAAGACTGGCGCGCCAAGGGCGTGCCGTGGCAGAGCCTGGATGCGCAGTACCAGACACAATTGAAGACCACCGCCGACAGCATCCGCGATTACGAGCGCGTGACCTATTACGCCAACACATGGAAACCGGAATATGAACCCTGGGTGCAGATGCTGGCGGGCATGTACCGGGGCCCGGGCAAGGCCATCGTGGCGTGGAATTCCGCTCTGATCAGCGACATGATCTATGACCAGCCGGTCTTCTATGAATTCGAAAACCTGAAAATGCCGGTGCTGCTGATCATCGGTGACAAGGACAACACCGCGCCGGGCAAGCAGCTCGCGCCGCCGGAAATTCGCGCCACGCTTGGCAATTATCCGGTGCTTGCGGAAGCGGCGGTCAAGCGCTTCAAACAGGGCAAGCTGATCTGCTTTGCGGATTTGGGCCACTCACCACAGATCCAGGATCCGGCGCGGTTCCATGCCGCCCTGCTGCAAGCGCTCAAGCCCTGAAGCCGTGCGTGCCCGCCCAGTTCAAGAACAATTCCGGCCAGGCGCCGCAGGGCTTTCCTTGCGCCCAATGCAGCGAAAAGCCATGCCCGCCCGCTTCGAACACATGCATCTGTGAGGCGATCTTCGCTTCCTGCAGCTTGCTGTAGAAGGTGATGCCATTGGGCATGGGCGGCACGATGTCGTCATCGGCCGCCAGCGCCAGGAAGGACGGCACCGCATCGGCGGTGACATGCTTTTCCAGGGACCATTTGTCGATCATATCGGGCGACGGGTTTTCACCCAGCAGCTTGTCGCGCGATCCGGCATGGGCGCCCGGGCCCATGGTGATAACCGGATACATGTGCGCGGCGACGAAGGGCCTGGCGTCACTGCCATCGATGGCGCTGATCTTTTCATAGGTCAGCATGCCATGGCGCAGCGCCAGCGAGGCCGACAGGTGGCCGCCCGCGGAAAAGCCGATCACCCCCAGCTTCTGGGCGCCATATTCGCCGGCGCGGATCAAGCGCATGGCGCGCTGGGCATCCTGCAACGGGACCATGTCGCGGTTCTTCCAGCCCTCGCCCGGCAGGCGGTAGCGCAGCACGAAACTGATGATGCCCCGCGATGCAAAATACTGCGCGATCTCGCGCCCGCCGCGGTCGCCGCCCTCGGCGGCATAACCGCCGCCCGGAATGACCAGCATGGCCAGGCCGGTCGGTTTCACCGGGCGATAAACAAAAAAATCCCGGTGTCTGAATCTGGCTGACGGCACGAACATGGAAGCCATCCGGCTGCACCGCGTCGGTGACTTTCAGGTCCAGATGGATGCCTTCGCCCCCCGGCGGCGTGCCGGGCCAAAGCGCAATAAATTCCTGGGAATCGCCGGGCAGGTATCCGGTCTCATGGGGCGGACCGATAGTGGATTGGGCCAGCGCCGCGCGCGGCAGCAACGCCCCGCCAAGTCCCGCAGCCAGCAGCTCGCGCCGATCCATGCCCGCCTCCCTTTTTTGGGGATGCTCGCGCAGACCGGCGTTCAAGACAAGCCGCTCAGATCTTTTGGTCGTATTCGCCCACTTCGGGATGCTTGCCCAAACGGGCGTCGATGTCGGCAAACATGGCCCGCATATTGGCTTCCGAGGCCGGGCTTTCCACCACCACCACCAGGGACGGCTTGTTGGAGGAGGCGCGCACCAGGCCCCAGGTGCCGTCCGCCAGGGTGACGCGCACGCCATTGACGGTAACCACGCTGGCGATGGCCTGGCCCAGGAGCTTTTCGCCCTTGTCCTTCATGGCGCTGTATTCCTTCACCATCGCTTCGACCACGGCATACTTCTTATCGTCGGGGCAGAAGGGCGCCATGGTAGGCGAGCCCCAGCTTTGCGGCAGCGCGTCATACAAGGCTGACAGCTTCTTGCCGCCCGCCTTGTCCAGCATCTCCAGCACCTGGATGCCGGCGACAATGCCGTCGTCGTAGCCATGGCCGATCGGCGGGTTGAAGAAGAAGTGACCCGACTTTTCAAAACCGGCCAGCGCCTTCAATTCGGACGTACGGCGCTTGATGTAGCTGTGGCCGGTCTTCCAATAGTCGGTCTTGACGCCGTTCGCCTTCAGCACCGGGTCGGTCAGGTACAGGCCGGTGGATTTCACATCGACCACGAACTGCGCGTTCTTGTGCTGGGCGCTCAAACCACGCGCCAGCATCACGCCGATCTTGTCGGCGAAGATTTCGCGGCCCTGGTCATCAACCACGCCGCAGCGGTCGCCGTCGCCGTCAAAGCCCAGGCACAAATCGGCGCCCTCGGCCTTCACCGCATGGCCCATGGCATGCAGCATTTCCATGTCTTCGGGATTGGGATTGTATTTGGGGAAGGTGAAATCCAGCTCGGTATCCATGCCGATCACCTCGGCGCCGATGCGGCGCAGGGCTTCGGGCGCAAAGGCGCCGGCGGTGCCGTTGCCGCAGGCCGCGATCACCTTGATGGGGCGCGACAGCTTGTGGCCCTTGGTCACCGCCTGCAGATACGTCTCGCGCATGTCGGGCACGGCGATGTACCTGCCGCCATCGCGCGGCTTGCCCTTGCCGTTCAGCACAATGTCCTTGATGGCGTTGATCTCGTCCGGCCCGAAAGTCAGCGGCCGCTGCGCCCCCATCTTCACCCCGGTCCAGCCATTCTCGTTGTGACTGGCGGTGACCATCGCCACCGCCGGGCAATCCAGCGCGAACTGCGCAAAGTACGCCACCGGCGACAGCGCCAGGCCGATGTCATGCACCTCGCAGCCCGCCTGCATCAGGCCGATGATCAGCGCCTGCTTGATGGACGAGGAATAGGAACGGAAGTCGTGGCCAGTGACGACCTTGGGGTTCACCCCGATATCGTGCAGGTAGGTGCCAAGCCCCAGGCCCAGCGCCTGGATGCCCAGCAGGTTGATCTCCTTGCCGAACAGCCAGCGCGCGTCATATTCGCGAAAGCCGTTGGCGGTCACCAGCGGCAGATTTTCGTAATCGGCGGTGTTGGGAACAAGGTCGCTGCGGGGCTTTGTCATGACGTCCTGACTTATGGCGTGGCGAGGGTTGGCGTGGCGAGAAGGGCAAGGGGTTTTAGCTGCCTGCCACCTCTATCTCAATGGGCCCATGCGGGCCATTTTTCCGCACTGCGCCAGCGTGATATAGCTGTGACATGGACGCTGATATTGCTGCAAAACTTGGACTTCCCGCGCTTGAAAAGGGCTGGGTGTGGCTGGTGGGCGCCGGCCCTGGCGACCCGGGCCTGATCACCGCGCTGGGGCTTCGGGCACTCTCCCAGGCCGACGTCATCCTGTTCGACGCACTGGTGGATGAGACGCTGCTGGAACTGTCGGATGCCGAGAAAATCTATGCCGGCAAGCGCGCCGGCGTGCGCAGCTGCAAGCAGGACGAAATCTCCGACCTGCTGGTGACATTGGCAAAAGAAGGCAAGCGTGTGCTGCGGCTGAAGGGCGGCGATCCTTTCGTGTTCGGGCGCGGCGGCGAAGAAGCCCAGGCGTTGGCCCGGGCGGGCGTGAACTTCCGCATCGTGCCAGGCATCACCGCAGGTATCGGGGGATTGGCCTATGCCGGCATCCCGGTTACCCACCGCGACACCAACCATGCCGTCACCTTCATCACCGGCCACGGCGTGGACGGCAAACTGACCAAACTGGACTGGGCGGCCGTGTCGCACGGCGCACCGACATTGGTCTTGTACATGGCGCGCAAGTTCGCGGGCGAGATCGCCGATGCATTGATGGCGGCGGGACGGCCCGCAAACGAGCCTTGCGCCATCGTCGCCAATGCGGCGCGCGCCAACCAGCAGGTCATCACCACCACGCTCGACAAGCTGGGCGCACAAGCCGAAACGTCCGAACCGCTCTGCATCATCGTGGTCGGCCAGAACGTGACCTTGGCCAAGGAGCTCAGTTGGCTGGCTTGCTGAGCCGCGCCGGCAATTCTTCCATCACCGCCCGCCGCTGAGCGTCGGTCATCGAGAACCAGTCCCCGATTTCCTTCAGTGTCCGCCCGCAGCCCGTGCACAGGCCGCTTAGGGGGTCATAGGTGCAAATTTTGACGCAAGGACTCTCCATACCCATGGTTTTACAGGAGTTTTGCTTGAAGTTGGAGATTTGCCTTAACCGGGACTTAACAGCACTTCCTTAAGCTTGGCGGGCAATTTCGGAAGTCCCGTCATGGCCAAGGCCCAGTTCCACAAGAACCAGCGCGTATATGTAAAGCCGGTCGGCACCTGGGCGCTGGTCGAGCATGTCGTGCCGCATTGGGCCAAGGGCCTGGATGAGCCGATCCGCATTCATTACGACGTGGGCCTGGGCCGCGAATTCGCCGCCGAGGAATTGCTCAGCGAAGAACCGCTGGGCGACTCGACGCCGGCCGAAGCCCAGACCTGGCGCGTCGTACGCGCCCGCAACAAGTGGCAGCCGGCCGAAGATTGCGCCCGCCATCCCGTGCCGGGCACCTATCCCATCGTCGTCACCGGTGAAGCGGAATGGGGCGGCTGGCGCGTGCCGGGCGCCGAATACGACCTGGACCCGGCCAAGATGGAAGAACAGGCGCGCCTGATCGCCAGCGCGCCCCGCCTGGCCGCTTTCGCCACATCGCTGGTCGACTGGGCGCGCAAGTCGGGCGAGGACATGCCCAACGAGCTGGCCGAACTGGCGCACAAGGCGCAGGACATCCTGACCGAGGTCAAGCGGACCGCGTGATGACGGTACTCGATCTGCGCATCGGCGCGGTCGAGCGTCTTTCCCTGCCACGCATTCTGGTCGTTCTGGGCGGCTTCTCCGCCCTGACCGCGATCTTCTTCTGGCCATGGCTGGCGCATGTTTCGACGGCGTTGATCGGCCCGCCTGAAGACAATATGCAGGACTTCTGGAACAGCTGGCATGCCGCCACCGCGCGCGGCTGGCACGACATGCTGTTCACAAGCCATATCCGCTATCCCGAAGGCACCTCGCTGGCCTATCATTCCTTTGCCTGGCCGCAGGTATTCGCGGTGGCGCTGCTGTCAAAGATTTTCGGCGGCGGATTTTCCACGCTGGTGACCCTGCACAACCTGACCCTGCTGGCCAGTTTTCCGCTCGGCGCCGCCGCCATGTTCGCGCTGGCACGGCACCTGTTGGGCGATGTCGCGGGCCGCGATACCGGCGCGTCCGTGGCCGGCTTTGTTTTCGCCTTCAATCCCTGGCATGTGGCGCAGGTGATGCACCACGCCCATGTCAGCGGCATCGAATTCCTGCCCCTGTTCGTGCTGTTCTATCTGAAGGCATTGGAACAGCGAAGCTGGCGCTGGCTGATCGCGGCAGCAGTGATGGATGCGCTGAGCGCCCTGTCCTGCTGGTATTTCTTTTTCTACGCCTTCTATTTCCTCGCCTTCCATCTTCTGTACCTGCGCATTCACGAAAAGCGCTGGCCGCGCGGTTGGCGACTTGCCGCGCCGGCGCTGTGCGCGACGCTGGCGACCTTGATGCTGACCCCATGGCTTTTGCCGATGATGACGTCGGGCCTGAAGAACAGCGTCTATTATGTCGGCAACAACATGTTCGTGGCGGACCTGTTCGCGTTCTTCGCGTTTCCGCCTACGCATCTTCTGGCCCGGTATGGAAGCGGGCTTTATGCCGCCCTGACCGGCAATGCCTGGGAAGCCACCGTGTATCTGGGCGTGATCAATGCCGCCGTCGCGATCTGGGCGCTGACGCGCAAGACCCAAAAGACGCTGCTGTACTATGCGCTGGGCGGCATGGTCTTCTTCGCGGTGATCGCGGGCGGCGAAACCTTGCATGCCGCCGGCCATGTCACGCCGCTGCACCTGCCCGGCGTGATCCTGGCCAAGTTGCCCTTCTTCGCCAATGTCCGCACCCCGGCGCGCGCCATGGTGATGGTCTATCTGTTCCTGGGACTGATCCTGGCACAGGCCACGGTGATGGCGCTGCGCTACCGTAAACCCGTGCTGCTGGCGCTGGCGGCGGCGCTCATGTTGCTGGATTTTACGCCCACGAACCTGTCCGCCACGCCGGCCACCTGCCCCGCCGCACTGGATGCGATTGCACAGGACAAGGACGATTTCGGCGTGCTGGATCTGCCGCGCGGCTATGGCGAAGGTAATGCCGCGATGATGGCTTCGGTATGCCACGCCAAGCCCATCGTGCAGGGCGAAACCGCGCGGCACATGGCCGACACATTGGCCGACCGGCTGGTCACCGCCGACCTGACCACGCAAAGGCGCCAGCTGGCCGCCGCCCATGTCAAATATATCGTGCTGCACCGCCCACCGGCGCGCGGGAGCGCGCCCGGTCCAGAAGCCGGATTGCACAACTGGAACAAGGCTGACGGCAACATGGCCGATTATGCGCGCCAGTACAGGGCTGTGCATGACGACAAAGACATGACGGTGCTGCGCGTCTATTGATTGTTTGGGCCAGGCAAGGCGGGCTATAAAGTTCGCCTCACATCCAGCCCGAAAGCTTCCCATGCGTACCGAAGAACCGCGCGCCATTCATCTTGCAGATTACAAGGCGCCGGAATTCCGCATCGCCACCGTGCACCTGGATTTTTCGCTGGAGCCGGAAGCCACCACGGTCAAATCCCGCCTGGAGATCGAGCGCCTGTCGGGCAACGGCCCGCTGGTGCTGGCGGGAGAGAACCAGAAGCTGCTGTCGGTCGTGCTGGATGGGCGCACCCTGGACGGCGGCGATTACCTGCTGGATGACAAAAGTCTCACCATCCCGAACCCGCCGGCGAAACTGACGCTGGAAGTGGCCAGCCAGATCAACCCCAGCGCCAACACCGCGCTGGAAGGGCTGTTCCTGTCCAGCGGCATGTTCTGCACCCAGTGCGAGCCGGAGGGCTTTCGCCGCATCACTTATTTTCTGGACCGGCCGGACAATCTTTCGGTCTTCACCGTGCGCATGGAAGCGGCGCGCGAGCAGTATCCCGTGCTATTGTCCAACGGCAACCGCATCGAAAGCGGCGATCTGCCCGGCGGCCGGCACTTCGCGGTGTGGAACGATCCCTTCCCCAAGCCGTCCTACCTGTTTGCGCTGGTGGCCGGGGATCTGGGCTCCATCCATGACAGCTTCACCACCATGAGCGGGCGCAAGGTCGCGCTGGACATCTATGTCGAGCATGGCAATGAGCCCCGCGCCCACTACGCCATGGATGCGCTGAAGCGTTCCATGAAGTGGGACGAAGAAGCCTATGGCCGCGAATACGATCTGGACATCTTCATGATCGTGGCGGTCAGCGCCTTCAACATGGGCGCCATGGAGAACAAGGGCCTCAACATCTTCAACGACAAGGTGCTGCTGGCCACGCCCGAAACCGCCACCGACGATGATTACGCCCGCATCGAAGGCGTGGTGGCGCATGAATATTTTCACAACTGGACCGGCAACCGCATCACCTGCCGCGACTGGTTCCAGCTGTCGCTGAAGGAAGGCCTGACCGTCTTTCGCGACCAGAATTTTTCCGGCGACATGCGTTCGCGCGGCGTGCAGCGCATCCAGGATGTGCGCGCCCTGCGCGCGCGCCAGTTCATCGAGGATGCGGGGCCGCTGGCCCATCCGGTGCAGCCGCAGAGCTATATCGAGATCAACAACTTCTACACCTCGACCATCTACGACAAGGGCGCGCAGGTGATCGGCATGCTGAAGACGCTGGTCGGTGATGACGGCTACCGCAAGGCCACCGATTTGTACTTCGAACGCCATGATGGCCAGGCAGCCACGGTGGAAGACTGGGTCAAGTGCTTTGAAGACACGAGCGGCCGTGACTTCAGCCAGTTCCGCCTGTGGTATCGCCAGGCGGGCACGCCAGTGATCGAGGCGCGCGGCGTCTATGATGCCGCTGCCAGGACCTACAGCCTCGACCTGACGCAATCGCTGGCGCCCACGCCGGGCCAGCCGGACAAGAAACCCATGCACATTCCGGTGCGCATCGGGCTGGTGGGCAAGTCCGGCGCGCATATCCCGCTGACCCTGGAAGGCGAGAACCATGCCGGTCCCATCAGCCGGGTCCTGGAACTCACGGAGAATTTCCAGCGCTTCACCTTCATCGATGTCAGCGAAGAACCACTTTTGTCGCTGGGCCAGGACTTTTCCGCGCCCGCCATTTTCCGCACTCCGCATGGTCGCCGCGACCGCGCCACGCTGATGGGCAAGGACAGCGACGCCTTCAACCGCTGGGAAGCCGGGCAGATCCTGGCCGCCGAGATCATGCTGGAAGTGGCCGGCAAATCGCGCGCCGACGCCAATACCGACTACATCACCGCCATCGGCGATGTGCTGGCCGATGCGGAATCCGATCCTGCCTTCGCGGCCCAGATGCTGTTTCCGCCCACCGAAAGCGAGTTGGCGGCCAAGCGGACGCCGGTCGATCCCGTCGGCATTCACACTGCGCGGGTGGCTTTGGTGCGCGCCGTGGCGCTGGCCCATCGCGAGCGGCTGGCGCAGCTGTACGAACACATGCGCGATGCCGGCGATTTCAGCCCGGACGCCAGGTCGGCCGGCCGCCGCGCGCTGCGCAACGCGGCCTTGCGCTATCTCACCGCCGCCGATGACGAAGCCGCGGCGGGGCTGGCCGAAGCCCATTACCGCAGCGCCACCAACATGACCGACATGATCGCCGGCCTGGCGGCGCTGACCCGCATGGAGTCGCCCCTGCGCGACAACGCCTTCACCCATTTCCATGACCGGTTCAAGAACGACGCCCTGGTGCTGGACAAGTGGATGAGCCTGCAGGCCGGCTCGCCCCTGTCCGAAACCATCACTGCGGTGCGCGAACTGATGAAGCACCCGGCCTTCGACATCAAGAATCCCAACCGGGTGCGCGCGCTGGTGGGCGCTTTCAGCGTCAATCACCTGCGCTTCCATAGCGAAGACGGCGCCGGCTACCGGCTGGTGGGCGAAGTGATCCGCACTCTGGATCCCATGAACCCGCAAGTGGCCGCACGCATGGCCGGCAGCTTCGAAAGCTGGCGGCGCTATGACCAAAAACGCCAGGCCCTGATGCAGGCTGAACTGAAAGCAATCCGCGACCTGCCGGGTATCTCGCCCAACCTGTTCGAAGTGACAGGAAAGATGCTGGGGTGAGACGCGGTTCGGCGAAGCCGAACGAAATGGTCCAGTGGACCATTTCGAGTGTCGAACGCCCGGAGCACGAGCGACGGGACGGGACGAGCCGAAGGCGAGTTCCTGAGTCCTCCACCGATTCGCGCATGCCTGCCGGCACGGTGACTTAATAACCAGGTGACGCCAGAGTCGGCGATTCTCATAATCAATGTGCGCGAATCACCGCGCATGGTGGGGATCATGGCCGAGGCGGCACTGCGCCTGTGGACCGGGCTGGACGGGGCCACCGTCCAGGGCCGCGCGTTCTTGCGCCGCGCCATGCGCGATGTCCGCTTCATCGTCCCCATCTGCATCATCCTGATCTGCGGCAGCTTCGCCGCCGCCGCCCTGCTGCAGATGCGGATGGACCGGGGCCGCGCCCTGGCCCAGGCCACCACCTTCGAGCGCGCCCGCGCCGCCGAAGTCGCCGCCGCCACCGGCGCCACCCTGGACCGCTTTGCCCGCATGGGCGCGGTGTTCGCCGCCAGCCCCCAGCAGTATCGCAGTGCCGACCTGGCCAGGGCAGAGCCCGCCATCCGCGATATCGCGGTGTGGGGCGAGGGCGGCGCGCCACAAGCCCGCTTCGACGCCACCGCCGCGCCGATGGCGATGCCCGTCTTCAGCGGCCCCCGGACCAGCTTTCCGGGCGGCATCGCCTTCCACGAGGCCGGCAAGACCGTGGCGGTGATGTTCGCGCCGCTCTCGCTGGGCGGCCACCGCACCGCGCTGGTGCCCACGCGCCAGGCCCGCGGCATGACCGCCGACGTGCCCGGCTGGCCGCTGGCGGTGATGACCAGCATCGACCAGAAAGGCGCGCTGGCCGACTGGACCGGGGCATTGCCGCTCTACCTGTTCGTGATCCTGGGGCCCGCCATCGCCGGCGGCTGGCTGGCGGCCCTGTTCGTGGGCGCCTTTGAACGCCAGGCCAGGGCGAGCCGCGCCATCCGCGCCCTCAAATCCACCCGCCCCGTCGAAGCGCGGTTGATGGTGCGGCTGGCCAATGCCGAGCGCGGCGCCATGGAAGCGCTGCGCGCCAAGTCCGAATTCATCGCCCATATGAGCCATGAACTGCGCACGCCGCTGAACGCGGTGATCGGCTTTTCCGAAATCATCGCCGAGGAATTCTACGGCCCCTGCGGCCACGCCAAGTATGGCGAATATGCCCGCGACATCGGCGAGGCCGGCAAGAACCTGCACGCCAAGATCGGCGACATCCTGGAGTTCGCCAATATCGAGGCCGGCCGCTATCCCCTGAGCGAAGAGGCGGTGGAACTGGCGGCGCTGGCCGCGCAGGTCATCGAGGAACATCAGGGCCGCGCCTTCTCGCGCCGCATCGCGCTGTCGCTCGCCTTTGGCGAGCCGGGGCTGGTGCGGGCCGATGCGGGCGCGGTGCGCCGCATCCTCTCCAATCTTCTCACCAACGCCCTGGCCTACACCGCCGAAGGCGGCATCGTGCGCGCCGATGTGCGCTTCGAGGAAGGCGCGGGCGTGCTCACCCTGTCCGACAGCGGCAAGGGCTTTACCCCCCATGAGGCCCGCAAGGCGGGCAAGCCGTTCCAGCGCTTCGACCGCGCCGGTGTGGTGACGGGCGCAGGGCTCGGCCTGGCCATCGCGATGGAATTGGCGCGGCGCATGGGCGGGGCGATGCGGCTGGTAGGCGAAGGCCCGGGTCATGGCGCCACCATGGAGCTGAGGTTGCCCCGGCTATGAAAATTTGGGCCAAGATGGGCGTTAACCCCTCGTTAACCATGGTTAACCACTCTGCCCCCAAAAGGGGAAAGCAGATGTTCCGGGGTTTTGCCGCGCTGGCCGTGCTTGTGACGGCGCTGTTGCCGCTGGCTCCGGCCCAAGCCCAGGGTCCTGCCTATCAAGTCATCGCCAACGACCAGAATGGACTGGAAGTGCGCTTCCACGGCATGCCCATCCGCGGCGTCCATGCCGACGACAACCAGAATGCCCTGTCCATCGACTTCGCCAATCCGGTGGATGGCGCGGCGTTCGACCGGCTGTCGGGCGACCTGCCGCAATGGATCTCGATGGCTTACGCCAACTTCGACAATGGCGTGATCCGCAGCCCCCGCCCCGTCACCTTCCTGACCCGCAACGAGAGCGACGGCTTTTCGCTGCGCATCGTGCCGCGCGGTGCGCCGCCGCCCCAGCAGATGGCGCAGAACGCGCCGCCGCCAAATTATCCGCCGCCGCCCGCCAATTATCCCCCGCCCGGGCCTTACGCCCAGCAGCAGCAGATCTATCCGGCGCCGCCAAAGCCCTATGTGCCGCCCCAGGCTGCTTACGGGTTTCACACCTATGGCGAATATGCCCAGCTGCGCGCCTATGAAGCGCAGCAGCTGGCGGTGCGCCGCGGCGATCCCATGTGGCAGCTGGCCTATGCCCGCGCCGCGATGCAGGCCGGTTCGGGCATCGGCATCCGCAACGAGACCAACTGGTATCATGGCGGCGACCTGGTGGTGGCCACCGACCTGGACGCCAAGCTGAGCTTCGCGCCCGGCATCGCGCTGGTGGGCAACGCCAAATGGACCGATTCCGACGGCACCAATGTGCGCCTGGCCAGCGGCAACTTCGCCAACACCCACCGCGACATCGTCACCGGCGCGGCCGGCCTGGCGCTGGAGCTGGGCCGCGACAGCGAACTGAAAGTCCAGGGCCTGATGGGCAATGACGTGGCGGGCGCGAACCTGAGCCTGTATTCCGGCACGCCGATCGGCTTCGGCTTTGTCGATGTGAATTTCCACAAGCCCTATGTCGACACGCCCACCGCCGTGGACAACCGCGCCGCCACCGACAGCGCCACCATCGGCTATACCCAGCAGCTGTGGACCGGCCTGTGGGGCTCGATCGCCGGCCACTACACCCGCTATGGCGTGCATGGCGACGCGGACGTGGCGCGCACCGCCGGCTGGGACGGCTCCTTGCGCTGGAACACGCCCATCTGGGGCGGTTTGCTGGCCGGCATTTCCTATGACGGGCACGGCGAATATCTCACCAGCAACGACACGCGTACCGGCCAGGCGCCTTCCCCCTTCGTGCCGCTGGGCATCCGCAACATGGAAAACCACGCGGTCGCCCTGAACCTGTCATCCGATCTGGGCAATGGCTTCTGGTTCGCCGCCTATGCCGGATATGTGGTGGACCGCTTCGCCAGCGACGGCCTGCTGGCGGGCGCGGACCTGCACTACACGCCCGCCGACGGCTTCGACCTGGCGCTGGGCGTGCGCCAGTCGGCGGTGTCCTACACCCAGGGCGAGCGTGGCAACCAGCTGACCGCCGGCCTGAACCTGACCCTGGGCATGGGCGCACCGCCCCAGCCCAGCTGGATGCAGAACGCCTTCTGACCTTGTGAGCCGTGCGCGGCAGCGTCTAACCTAGCCTTCGCATGTGCGAGGGCTTGGCATGAAGTGGGCATTGGGCGGCCTGGTGGCCGCGATCCTGATCGTTGGCGGCGCGTTCTTCCTGATGAAGGGACCGGCCGGATCGGCACCGCCCACCCTGTTCCAGTGGCAGGATTACGTCGATCCCCATTTCACCGCCGCCTATGAGGCCGCGTACCACGAGAAAGTCGGCACCAGCATCTTCGCCGACGAGGACGAAGCGCTGTCCAAGATGCGCGCCGGCTACAAGCCCGATGTGATGGGGCCCTGCCTTTACAGCCTGCCGCGCTGGAAAGAAGCGGGCCTGATCCAGCCCATCGACACGTCGAAACTGAAGAACTGGAACAAACTGGCGGCGGCACTGCGCAACATGCCGGAAATCCAGGCCGGCCCCGGCAAGGTGTGGTTCGTGCCGCATTACTGGGGCAACACCTCGCTGACCATCCGCACCGACCTAGCGCCGGAATACGCCAAGTCCCAGAGCTGGGACATCCTGTTCGACCCCAAATACAAGGGCCGGGTTTCGGTGCTGGACGGCGCCGATGACGTGGTGCCGTTTGTGGCGCACATGATCGGGATCGACGCCTATCCGCATGAGCGACGCCGACTGGGGACGCGTGCAGGCCAAGCTGAAGGAACTGGTGCCGCAGCTGCGCTTTGTCTCGGCCGACAACACCGCGCTGGCCCAAGGCCTGGCCTCGGGCGAGATCGTGGCGGCGATGAGCTGGCGCACCACCTTTGCGGCGCTCAACCGCGAGCACAAGCCGGTGGCCTATCTCAATCCGCCCGGCGGCATCTTCACCTATGTCTGCGGGCTGGTGATGCACAAGGACCCGTCGAATGAAGACAAGGCGCTGGCGCTGATCGATTCCGGCATCGCAGACGATGCCGCCCGCTACATGATCACCACCATCGGCGATGAACCGGCCAATACCGAAGCGGTGAAGGACGTGCCTGACAGCGTGTTCCAGAACCTGGGTGTGCCGCGCGATCTGGAAACCTTCCTCAAAAGCGGAATCTTCCAGAAGCCGCTGCCCAACAAGGAAAAGATTGTTGCGGCCTGGACCGAGATCCGCAGCGGGTTGCACTGATTTTTCAAGGCCGATTCCGGGACAGGCACGGGCTTTAGCGGGCTTGATACAAAACTGTACCGAAAAGCTGCGTGACGGAACCCGGTTTGTGTGCGCCAATGTGGCGTCGCCGGCGACCAACTTCGCACACCGGTGCTTGAGAGACCTCCGGGGCAGATTCAAAAACGCTGCCCGCGCTCCCGCTCACTGAAGACGGGATACTTCCATGAAGCGCTACCGCATTTGTTCCCTGTATCTGGAAGGCCAGGTCAATTTCGCAGTTGAACTGACCTGCCGCGACGACCTGCACGCCTTGTCGGAAGGCGAATCCGTTTCCGCCCAGCATGCGGTGGAGATATGGGACGGCGCCCGCCTGGTCGCGCGGGTTAAGGCCGGCAATGCCGCCCTCACTGCGCAGGATCACCACTCGCTGTAAGCCTGCGTCGCGCCGTTATCCTTTGTGAATCGGCGGACCTTACGCGCGGCTGCGCAAAGGGTTGCCGCGAAACGGAACTATCGCACGCGCTGGACGGTTATCTCGGCGACATCCATTCGAGGGACACCATGGCCGACAAACCCGACGCAATTGCCCTGCTCAAAGCCGACCACCGCAAGGTTGAGGAACTTTTCGAGAAATTCGAGAAGGCCAAGAGCGACTCGGTGAAGACCGCGCTGGTGGAGCAGATCTGCACCGAACTCAGCGTGCACACCACCATCGAGGAAGAAATCTTCTATCCGGCCTGCACCGGCCAGATCGAGGACGACACCCTTACCGAAGCCTATGTCGAGCATGACGGCGCCAAGGTGATCATCGCCGAGCTGCTGGCGTCCAGCCCCGACAACGAATTCTATGACTCCAAGGTCAAGGTGCTGTCGGAAATGATCAAGCACCATGTCAAGGAAGAGGAAATGCGCTCCGAAGGCATGTTCGCCCAGGCGCGCGAGGCCGGCCTGGACATGGATGCGCTGGCTGAGGAGATGACGGCCCGCAAGAAGGAACTGCTGGCGCAGTTCAAATCCGATGGCCTGCCGACCCCCAAGACCCGCAGCTTCACCGGGCACAAGCTGGCGCAGAGCCAGCCCGTGGCGGCGGTCTGAACATGCGCAAGTTGATCTGGCTGGCCCTGGCGCTGGGCACGGTGGAACTGGTGAAGCGGGAAGCCAGCAAGCGCGGGATCACCCCGTCCGCGCTGCTGTCCGGCATCGCCGCCACCACGGCCGCCCGTCTGACCGGCCAATCCCCTGAACCCGAAGCCAAATCCTAGGAGGATATCGATGGCGACCAACAAACCGGCCGGCGATGGCCACCGCAACGGCGCCGTGCGCAAGCGCAGCCAGCTCAAGGACGGCCTGTTCGGCAAACAGACCAAGCGCGACCTGACCACCGGCCAGTTCATGGACCAGAAGAAGGACGGCGGGAAATTCAAGGGTGTCCGCAAGGAGCACTAAGGTGCCCCGATGCTGGACGTGATCTTTGGAGGCATGAAGGACCTGACCCTGGCGCAGGAGTGCGCCAGGGCGGTCCTGATTTTCTTTTATGGCCTCGCCATGCTGCGCTTCAGCGGCAGGCGTACCTTCGCCCAGATGTCGGCCGTCGACATGGTGATCTCCATCATCGTCGGCTCCAATCTCAGCCGCGCCATGACCGGCGGGGTGCCTTTCTGGGCAACATTGGCGTCGGTGGCGGTGCTGGTCGCCTTGCACCTGATGCTGGCGCATGCGCTGGCGCGCAGCCCGCGCCTGGCCGCCTGGGTGGAAGGATCGCCCGTCATTCTGGTGCGCGACGGCGTCCTTCGTGAGCCTGCCCGGCTCAGTTCAAAAATCTCCATGGCAGATCTGGATGAATCCCTGCGCGCTCATGGGCTGGATGGGATCGGAGAGATCGCCAAGGTCCGCAAGCTGGTGCTGGAACCCAGCGGCAAGATCAGTGTGATCCGGGCGCAAGAATGAAACGTGCAGCCCGGGCAAAGAAAAAGGGCCGGAACCTGCGTTCCGGCCCTTAGATTCTTGAATGCGAAGGTGGATCAGACCACGCCGCGCTTGTGTTCGCCGACCACGACGCGGCCCGGCTGGAAGGCGCGCTTGAACACGTCCAGCGCCTTGCGGGGTTCGGCGTCGCCGCACATGAACACGTCGAAGGCCGCGAAGCCCTTTTCCGGCCAGGTGTGGACGGAGATATGGCTTTCCGCCAGCACCGCCACGCCCGAGATGCCGCCGCCGTCTTCGAACTTGTGCAGGTGAATGTGCAGCAGGGTGGCGCCGGCTTCATTCACCGCGTCGATCAGCGCGGTTTCGATGCGTTCGCGGTCATCCAGGCCCTTGGCTTCCCAAAGGTCGATGATCACATGGCTGCCCGCATGGGACAGGCCGTTCTTGTTGATGAAGTGATCCTTCTGGTCGTCATTGGAAGGGGTCACGACAACAGGCCCGGCGCCTTGGCGGCGCGGGGAGCTTTTGATTTCCTTTTGCGGGTTCGCCGCAACCAGATTGAGTCGAGCCATTTAAGCACCTACCCGTCTTAGAGTTGACACCAAACGCCTTGGCCTTGCGGACTTCCGGACGCGCCTTAAAGAAGAAAGCGACGGAGGGGGTCAGCCCTACGCCGCTTCGTCCGGCTTTTTTTCTCGCCGGGTCAATTGCGAAATAGGGCTAACGCCCGGCGATGCAAGAAGAAATTTCCCCCTCGCCCAATTATTTTGGTCCCACAGCTTCGGCGCACCGCGCCACGGCGGCGCCGAAGCGCCTCGCATTGCCAAATGTGACAGCCGCACCGTGGCGGTGAAAAGTCCGGCGAAATGGGCCTTAGTCGCACACAGGGCGCGCGGTAGACAGCGCGGCGAAGCGGTCCTATACGGCGAGGCGCTGTCACATCTCTTAAGGAAACGTTATGGCCCGTCCCCAGCCCCAGCCGAGCAAGACCAAGACCCACAAGGCCTCCGACGCGCTCCAGATGGAGCGCCTGCACAAGGGTTACGCCCAGTCCATGGAGATCACCAAGGTGCTGGCGGACGAAAAGAGCAAGTACCAGCACATCCGCATCTTCGACACGGTGGCGAACGGCCGGGTGATGACCCTGGACGACATCGTCCAGATCACCAGCCGGGATGAAAGCGCCTATGCCGACATGCTGACCCACCTGCCCCATGCTGGAGCACGGCAAGGTCGAGCGGGTGATGATCGTGGGCGGCGGCGACCTGTCGATCGCGGATGAGGCCCTCAAGCACAAGAACGTCAAGGAAGTGGTGCTGGTGGATATCGACGGTGACGTCATCCGCCTGTGCAAGAAATTCTTCGGCGCCATCAACGCCAAGGCCTTTGCCGACAAGCGCATGACCGTGGAAGTGGCCGACGCCTTTGAATATCTGGGCCGCAAGTCCTGCAAGAACCGCTTCGACCTGATCATCGCCGACCGCCCCGATCCGGTGGGCCCCGGCAAGGCGCTGTTCGGCGAGACCTTCTATGACCGCGTAAAAGGCGCCCTCAAGCCCGGCGGCTATGCCACCTTCCAAACCGGCGTGCCTTTCTACCAGCCGTGGGAAATCACCGAGGCGCTGCAGGAGCTGGCGCGCTTCTTCCCCAAATCCGGCCTCTATCTGTCGGTGGTGCCCACCTATATCGGCGGCTTCATGGCGCTTTCCTGGGCCACCAAGGGCGGCAAGCCGCTTGGCACCGAGAAGGGCATCAAGAAGGCGGCCAAGGCCTACAAGAAGGCCAAGTTGAAGTGCGACTATTACAACCCGGCCATCCACGCTGCCGCCTTCGCCCTGCCCAACTGGATCGCCAAGCTCGTTCCCTAGTCCATCCACCTGCCATCTGCGTATCCTGATGGCATGAGCAAACGCCCTCTTCAGATCGCCGTTGCGGTGGCCGGCCTGGTGCCGGTCAGCGCCGGCGCGCTGGGCGCCGTGCGCCCGGAACTGCTGTCGCTGAGCGGCCCCGGCCACGCCTTCACCCATGCCGCCTATCTCAGCGGGCTCTTGCTGGGGCTGGGGCTGGCTTTCTGGTCCCTGATTCCCACCATCGAGCGGGAAACTCGCGCCTTCACCATCCTGACGGGGTTGGTGGTGGTGGGCGGGCTGGCCAGAGCCTTCACGGCGGTCCGTCTGGGCGTTTTTGGCATGTCGGTGGTGGTGCCCCTGATCATGGAACTGGGCGTCACGCCGGCCCTGTGGGCCTGGCAGCGCCATGTGGCGCGGTCTTCCATTTCGCAGCCGGAATGACCATCTTCCGGTGCTGAAACACCGGAAATGCAGACATGACCTTGATCGGCCCCGGCGGGCGTCCCGTCACCTCCCAGCCCGCCCAGAACGCGGCAAGCGGCAACAGCCCGCACATCAAGGATTCAGGCCTGGCGACCTTTGCCGCCGACGTCCTGGAGCAGAGCCGCGCGACACCCGTGATCGTGGACTTCTGGGCGCCCTGGTGCGGCCCCTGCAAGAGCCTGGGCCCGGCGCTGGAAGCGGCGGTGGAGGCCGCGAACGGCGCGGTGAAGCTGGTGAAGGTCAACATCGACGAGAACCCGGAGATCGCCCAGCAGCTGCGCATCCAGTCGATTCCTACCGTCTATGCCTTCAAGAGCGGCCAGCCGGTGGACGGCTTCATGGGCGCCATTCCCGAAAGCCAGGTGAAGGCATTCGTCGCTGCGCTGTCTGACGGCGGCGCCGGTCACGATCACGCTCACGGTCATGACCACGACGATCACGACCACCACCATCATGGCGGCCCCGAACACACCGCCCAGGTCCTGGCCGTGGGTGCCCAGGCCCTGGCCGCCGGCGATTTCGCCATGGCGGCCCAGGCCTATGGCCATGTGCTGCAGGACGAGCCTGGCCATCCCGAAGCCGTGGCGGGCCTGGCCCGCGCCTATATCGCCGGCGGCGAGATCGAGCAGGCCAAGAGCGTGCTGCAGATGGTCAAACCGGATGCGGCCAGCCACGAAGCCATCCGCGCCGTGGAAGCGGAGCTGAAGCTGAAAGAAGCGCCCGCGCCGGAAAGCGGCGAGACCGCCGCCCTGCGCGCCAGACTGGCCGCCGATCCCAAAGATCACCAGGCGCGCTACGACCTGGCCATGGCGCTGGACGCGGGCGGTGACCGCGACGGCGCCATCGCCGAGCTTCTGGAGCTGATCCGCCGCGACCGCAAATGGAACGAGGAGGCCGGCAGGAAACAGCTGGTCACCCTGTTCGAAGCCATGGGCCCCACCGATCCGCGCACCATCGAGGCGCGGCGCAAATTGTCGGGGATCCTGTTCTCCTGATGCCGCGGCACTATCATTCCTATTCCGACCTGCCGCACTCGCTGCCGCTGTTTCCGCTGACCGGCGCGGTGCTGCTGCCGCGCGGCCAGCTGCCGCTCAACATCTTCGAGCCGCGCTATCTGGAGATGGTGGACTATGCGCTGCAGGGCGACCGGCTGATCGGGATGATCCAGCCCACCGAAAGCGAGGACAAGGTGCTGCGCCCGCAGCTGTCGCAGGTGGGATGCGCCGGGAAGATCGTCGCCTTCCAGGAAACCGGTGACAACCGCTACCTGATCACCCTGGCGGGGCTGTGCCGCTTCCGCCTGACCGGCGAGATGCAAAGCGCTACCGCATGGCGCGCCGGCTTTTGCGATTTCGCGCCGTTCGCGGGCGACCTGGCCCAGCAGGGCGACGAGGATTTCCCCCGCGACCGGCTGCTGGCTGCCTTGAAAGCGTACCTGTCCACCCGCGACATGAAGGCGGACTGGAAAAGCGTGATGACCGCGCCGGGCGAGGCACTGGTCAATGCCCTGGCCATGATGTGCCCGTTCGAGCCGGCCGAGAAACAGGCGCTGCTGGAAGCGCAAAGTTTCCAGGAACGCGCCTCCACCCTGATGGCCTTGCTGGAGATGGGGGGCAGCGGCAGCCCTACGACGCTTAATTGATTTTGGCCTATCGCTTCGCTACTTGAGGCCACTGATGGACACCGATCCCAAGCTGCTGGAAATCCTGGTCTGCCCGCTGACCAAGACCACCCTGCGCTATGACCGCGACAAACAGGAACTGGTCAGCCGCGCGGCGGGCCTGGCCTATCCCATCCGCGGCGGCGTGCCGGTGATGCTGACCGGCGAAGCGCGGCAATTGACGGACGAAGAACGCGATGCCCTCAGATAGCCCCTGGCCGACGGAACTGCGGCTGAACCCGGAGCGCAATGTGCTGAGCGTCGCCTTCGACGATGGCGCACGCTTCGAACTTCCCGCCGAGCTGCTGCGGGTGGAATCGCCCAGCGCCGAAGTGCGCAACCATGGCGGGCCCAAGACGATCGTGTTGGGAAAACAGGATGTCACCATCGCCGCCCTGGACCCGGTGGGCAATTACGCCGTGCGCATCGCCTTCAGCGACGGCCATGATACCGGCCTGTACAGCTGGGCCTGGCTGCACCAGCTGGGCGCCGAGAAAGACCGCATCTGGGGCGAGTACCTGGCGGCGGCGGCGAAAAAGGGCGCTTAAGCCGTCGCGCTCATGCCGCGCAGGAGCAGCTGGGTGGCGAACCGGGTGGTCTGTTCCACATCCGCGCCGGCCTTGATCCGCTCGGCCAGTTCAAACGCCACGCCGATCAGCGCCGCGCTGAGATTTCCCGCATCGGCCGGCGGCAGGATTCCACGCGCCTGTGCCGCTTCGATGTCCTCTCGCAGTTCGGCGAACCCGGCCAACACCTCGGGCGAATCCATGCGGAACCGTTCGGGACCGCTGCGGCCCTGGCCGCTTTCGGCCACGAAGGCAAAAAAAGCCCCGAAGCTTTGCGACAGGAAGGCCTCGGCCGTTGCAGCGCCGGCGCGCGCTTCGCGCAGGCGCGGGCGCAAGCGCAGCGCCACTTCATCGCGCAGCGCCTGGTACACTTCCTCTTTGGACTTGAAGTAATTGTAGAAGGTGCCTGAGGCCAAAGGCGTGGCGCGGATGATGTCGCGCACCGTGGCGGCGGCAAATCCCATCTGGGCGAAAACCTGGCGCGCCGCCGCCAGAATGGTCTCGCGGTTCTGCGCCTTGGTCAGCTCGCGCCGGCCGGCGGGGTTAAGCCTGGGCTCCATGCGCGAAATCTGCGCCGTCCCTGACGCGCCGTCAATTTGCCGAACCTACCGCGTCGGCCAATTTCGCAAAACCATCACGTTCCAGGCAGGCCAGCAGTTCGCGCTTGATCCGCCCCACCAGTCCCGGTCCGTGGAAGGCCAGCGCGGTATAAAGCTGCACCAGCGAGGCGCCGGCGCGGATCTTGGCATAGGCGTCTTCGCCCGAGGCGATGCCACCCACCCCGATCAACGTCACCGCGCCTGCCAGTCTTTGATGCATCTGTGCCAGCACCAGGGTGGACGGCGCCAGCAGCGGCTTGCCTGACAATCCGCCGGTCTCGCCGGCATGGGCGGATTTCAGCGGCGGGCGCGCGATCGTGGTGTTGGAGACAATCAAGCCCTCGATGCCCGTCAAACGCACAACATCGGCAATATCATCAAGGGCATGCTCGTCTACGTCAGGCGCGATCTTCAGCAGAATTGGTTTTTTTCTCCCGCTTCGCGCCGCCAAAAGCCGATCAAGCAAACGGGCAAGTTCATCGCGATTCTGCAAGCCGCGCAGCCCCGGCGTGTTGGGTGAAGAGACATTCACGGTCACATAATCAGCCAGTTCCGCCAGCATCGCGAAAGCGTTCGCATAGTCGGCAATGCGGTCCTCGCTGTCCTTGTTGGCGCCGATATTGATACCAACGATGCCTTTGCCTCTACGGCGCCTGAGATTCTTGGCGGCCTTCCACATACCGCCATTGTTGAAGCCCATGCGATTGATCACCGCCCCGTCTTCGGTAAGACGAAAAAGGCGCGGCAAGGGATTGCCCGCCTGCGGGCGCGGCGTGACGGTGCCGCATTCCACGAAGCCAAAGCCGAACTTGGCCATGGCATCCGGCACATCGGCATTCTTGTCGAAGCCCGCTGCCAGGCCGACCGGGTTGGGAAAATTCAGGCCAAAGGCGCTGACCGCCAGCCGCGAGTCATCGGGCGCAGGCTGCGGTATCAGCGGGCCCGCGACCGCCGCCAGCTTCAAGGTAGCGCGGTGCGCGGTTTCCGCCGGCAGCTGCCGCAAAAGTGTGGCCCCAAGATCGAATAGCGACACGCGTCTTCCTCTGGACGGCAACCCCGCCCCGCTCTTAGCATAGGAATATAACCGCATGGTCCGGTTTTCTTCCTATGCTCACCCACCCGCAAATCTGGCGCGCCATCGACATGCTTGCCGCCGCCCACGGCCTTTCGCCGTCGGGCCTGGGCCGTCTTGCAGGGCTGGATCCCACCACTTTTAACAAGTCCAAGCGCGGCGCGGCCAATGGAAAGCTGCGCTGGCCCTCCACCGAAAGCCTGTCCAAGGTCCTGGCCGCCACCGGCGCCAGCTTGGAGGAATTCACCGCCCTGGTGGGCGAAGGCGGCGGGGTGCGCACCCGCATGGTGCCGCTGATCGGCATGGCCCAGGCCGGCAATGCCGGCTTCTTCGACGATTCCGGTTTTCCGGCCGGTTCGGGCTGGGAAGACATCGCTTTCCCCGACAATCCCGACCCCAACTGCTATGCGCTGGAGATCAGCGGTGAATCCATGGCGCCGGTCTATCGCGACGGCGACCGCATCCTGGTGTCACCCGCCGCCAGCGTGCGGCGCGGCGACCGGGTGGTGGTCAAGACCCGGACCGGTGAAGTGCTGGCCAAGCAGCTCAGCCGCATCACCGCCCAGCGCATCGAGCTGAAAAGCTTCAATCCGGCGTTTGAAGAGCGCGGCTTTGCCCTGAACGAGATCGCCTTCATCCATAGAATAATCTGGGCCAGCCAGTAACCGTTGCGCCTGCCCGCCGAACTGGGGACTGAACAGTCACAGGGGACCCATATGGGCAAATTCATCAGCATCATCATCCTGGCGCTGGGCCTGGCGCTGCCGGCCGCCGCCAACCCTGCCTTTGAGCTGGGTCCGGCAACGGGCACGGTCGCGCCATCCATCGGCGCACCACTGGATGAAACGGGCAAGCCGCGATCCCTGGACACGCTGATGGGCGAAAAGGGACTGGTGCTGGTGTTCTTCCGCTCGGCCGCATGGTGCCCCTATTGCCAGGCCCAGCTGATCGACCTGAACAGCGGCGTGGCGGCGATGGCAAAGCGCGGCTATCGCATGGCCGCCATTTCCTATGACCAGCCTTCGGTGCAAGCGGCGTTCATCGCCAACCGCCAGATACAGTATCCGCTGCTCAGCGATCCCAAATCCGAGGTGATAGACCGCTTCAACCTGCGCGATCCGCAATACAAGGAAGGCAGCCGCGCCTATGGCGTGCCGCGTCCCATCATATTCGTGCTGGATCGCAAGGGCGTGATCCAGGCCAAGCTTTACGAAGCCACTTACCTGGTGCGTCCGCCCGTGGGACTGGTGATCGAAACCCTGGATAAGCTTCCAGCGAAGAACTGACCAACTTCAAGGCGCCGGTCATTTCAGCGTGTAGGTGAATTCCGGTTTCTTGCCGCTCTTCCAAAGCGCCAGGAGGGATTTTTCCAGCGCGTCGCGATCTTTGAACGTGCAGGCGCCGTCCCTGCCCTTGCGGGTGCCAGAGACACGGGCGGCGCGCCAGTCCTTGTCGCAATCGGCGCGGATTTCCTCGGCGCTCTTGCGGCCCGTCACCACAAGCACGCCGTAATAGCGCAGGTTGGCGCCGGCGGCGGTGTGATCCAGGGGCGCGGCCTGGTAGACCAGCACATGCGAGGGCGCGCCGGGCAGCGGGAAGAAACCCAACTCGAAGCCCTGGCCGAAATCGCTGCCCCGGTCGGTCTGTGTCATGCGATAGCGGCCGCGCGCGATTTTCTTCAGCGCATAATGGATCGGCTTCCCGGATGCATCGGTGGTGGTGACGGAACCGGCCGCGAAAGGCTGCAGCGACATGACCGTGCGATAGGGCCGGGTGACTGTCTGCCAGCAACCTGACGTCAGCAGGCAGGCCAGAAGAATGAGCGGCAGGAATTTTCGCAAGCATCGCTCCCCATTCAGAGCATCAGTCCGGGAAGCCCTGGTATTTGCGCACCCGCGACTCGAATGCATCATGCGCGCCCGTGTTCAACAGGCCAAGCAATTCCGCCGCGCGTCCCTGGATTTTTTTCTCGTAAGCCGTGGCGGCCGGCCCGGTTTGCGCCGCCCGGAACTCCGCCATCATGCGGGCGCGGTATTTTTCGGGATTGAAACCGGCCAGCGACAGACCGATCTGGTAATGCACGGCGACATTCTCCGGCGCCGTCTTCACCGCCAGGTCGAACAGCGCCATGCCGTCTGCTTCGGTGGCGGCATAAACATGCTTTGCCAGGAAGGCGCCGCCGGCGCGCACCACTTCAATATGCCAGCCGCCCAGCGCCGAGATGGCATAGGGGTTGGTAGGATCGATCAGATACGCCTCGTCCAACGCCGTCTTGGACTGGTTGGGCGTATCCTTGATGCGGGCGCGGATGGTTCCCAAGAGGCGCGACTGGTATCCCAGCGATACCGCCAGCCAGATTTTGCCATAGGGTTCGCGCGGATCGGCGGCAATGGCCGCGCGCGACAGTTTTTCCGCGCGCAGCAGACAGGACATGCACGGCTTGTCGCGCAGCACTTCATCGGCCAGCACGGCCCGCGCGGCGATGGCATAGCCCTGGGCGGTGTGGGCCGCCTCGCCCAATTTTGCGGCCTGTTCGTAGTCACCGCGGGCATAGACGGCGAAGATTTCTTCGGTCGTGGCAGCCTGTGCCGCAACCGGCACCAACAACATCAACGCGAAGAGCAGGCCCTTCATTTCAAAAATTCGCCATTGAGCGCCGCGCGGATCATGGCGGCGGTGTTGGCGGTGCCGAACAACGCGGCAAAAGAGCCGAAGCGGGGACCTGCAGTCTGGCCCAGCAAGACTTCGTAAAGGGCCGCAAACCAGGCGCGCAGCGGTTCGAAGCCATGCGCCTTGCCGACCTCATACACCACGTCCTGCACGACCTTGCCGTCACGTTCGTCGCCCAGCGCGTCCAGCTTTGATGCCAGGTCTTCCAGCGCGGCGCGTTCCTTGGCGTCCGGAGCGCGGAACACCTTGGACGGCTTCACGAAGTCCTCGTAATAACGCAGCGCGAAGTCGGCCAGCTTGTCCAGGCCCGGATTCGTTTCCGGCGATACCGCTTCCGGCGAATAGGCCTTGATGAAGCCCCACAGCACTTCGCGGTTGTGCGCGTTGGACGCCGAGACCAGGTTGAGCAACAGCGCGAAGCTGACCGGATAGCGTTCCGCCGGCACCTTGCCGGCATGGATGTGCCATACCGGATTTTCCAGCCGCTGTTCGTCGGTGGTTTCCGGCGCGTGATAGGCGTCCAGGAAGGCGATATATTCATCCACCGCCTTGGGGATCACGTCGAAGTAGAGCTTCTTGGCGGTGCGCGGCTTCTGGAACATGAACAGCGCCAGGCTTTCCGGCGAGCCATATTTCAGCCAGTCGTCGAGGCTGATGCCGTTGCCCTTGGACTTGGAAATCTTCTGGCCCTGGTCGTCCAGGAACATCTCGTACATATACTGTTCGGGCGGATTGCCGCCGGCGATCTTGCAGATGGCGGTGTAGAGCGGCGCCTGGGACAGGTGGTCCTTGCCGTACATCTCATAGTCCACGCCCAGCGCCGCCCAGCGCATGCCCATGTCGGGCTTCCATTGCAGCTTGCAGTGGCCGCCGGTGACCGGCACGGTTTCTTCGCTGCCGTCTTCCTCGATGTAGGTGATGGTACCCTTCTCGACATCGCGCGCCACCACCTTGGCCAGCAGCACCTTGCCCGAACGCGGACTGACCGGAAGGAACGGCGAATAGGTCTGTTGCCGCTCTTCGCCCAGGGTCGGCAGCATCACCGCCATGACCTTGTCATAGTTGGCCAGGATTTTCAGCAAGGCTTCGTCGAAGCGGCCCGACTTGTAGGTGGCGGTCGAGGAATAAAACTCGTAGCGGAAGCCGAACTTGTCCAGGAACGCGCGCAGCCGCGCATTCATGTGGTGGCCAAAGCTCTCATGGGTGCCGAACGGATCGGGAATGGATGTCAGCGGCTTGCCCAGGTTCTGGGTCAGCATCTCCTGCTGGGGCAAATTGTCGGGCACCTTCCGAAGGCCGTCCATGTCGTCGGAAAAAGCGATCAGGTGGGTGGGGACGTCGCTGATGGTTTCAAAGGCATGGCGCACCCAGCTGGTGCGGGCGACCTCGCCAAAGGTCCCGATATGGGGCAGGCCCGAGGGGCCATAGCCGGTCTCGAAAAGCACGCTTTTGACGGGGTTTGGGCCGGATTTGCGGGCCTCCACGCGCGCCAGCAGCTTGCGGGCCTCCTCAAAAGGCCAGGCTTTGGCGGCAAGCGCCTGCTGCGTCGTCACTTTCACGGCCAAATACACCCTTCGTTAGGATTGGCTTAAGCGTTTCGAAAGGGCGCGAAAGCTAAGCTGCGGCAAGGATTTGCGCAATGTCTGTTGAAATCTCGCCACAGGAAAATGCAGGTGATCCGGTATTCGCCGGACGCATTGATGTCCTGTATGCGCTGGGCCGCCATTACCTGTCCCTGCCCTTTGCCATCCTGTGCGTGCCCGCCACCCTGATCGCGGGCCAGGCCGCCTCCGTCCTGCCGCTGATGCCGCTGTTGCTGCAGCTGACGGTGGTGATCGCCGCCGAACAGCTCACCACCGCCTACAAGAACCGCGAACCGGGCAGCGACCCGCACTACTGGGCGCGGCGCTACACCTTTGTGTCGGCGATTTCAGGCGCCACCTGGGGCGTGGCCTCGCTGTTCTGGTTTGTGTGGGACAGCTTCCCGGCGCAAGCCTATCTGGCGCTGGCCTTCCTGGGCATGACCGCGACGGAATTCATCGCACGCTCCGCCTACCGCCCCGCCTATCTGGCGCACACCGTGTTCGCGCTGGGTCCGCTGGTGGGACTGCTGTTGTGGCAGGGCGGCCTTTATGCCGACTGCGCCGCCATCCTGTGCGTGCTGTTCGCCTGCGTGCTGGTCAGCTATTGCGCCGGCATGGCGCGCCTGCTGGACGAGAGCCTGCAGCTGCGCAACGAGAATGGCCAGCTGGTCATCCGACTGCAGCGCGAAAAGGGCGACGCCGTCCATGCCCGCGATGCCGCCGAGGCATCGGCCCATGCCAAGTCCGCCTTCATCGCCAACATTTCCCACGAGTTGCGCACGCCGCTGAATGCACTGCTGGGCATGGCGCAATTGCTGGAACGCGCCGAGCTGCCCAAGCAGCAGAGCGATCATGTGCGCGTGATGCTGCAGGCGGGCCGCGGCCTTCAAACCCTGATCGACGATGTGATCGCCCTGACCCGCGACGACCTGGGCCAGCTGGAAGACGAGGATTGCGATCCCGCTCAGGCCGCCCGTTCCGTGACGCGCCTGCTGCAGCCGCGCGCCTGGGAAAAGCGCCTGCGCCTGACCCTCAGCGCGTCAAACACTCTGCCGCGCGTTGCCGCCGATCCGCGCAAGGTGCGCCAGGCGCTGCTGAAGCTCACCGACAATGCCCTGAAATTCACCGAACGCGGCCTGGTGGAAATCCGCGTCGAGGAAACCGATGACGGCCGTTCGGTGCGCTTCTGCGTCAGCGACACTGGGCTTGGCGTGCCCGAAGAAATCGCACACCTGCTGTTCCGGCCCTTTACCCCGGGGGACACGTCCTATGCCCGCAAGGAACAGGGCGCGGGGCTCGGCCTGGCAGTGGCCAAGCGCGTGGTCGAACAGGCCGGCGGCCAGATCGACTTCACCAGCAAGCCGGGCGAAGGCGCCCAGTTCTTCTTCACCCTGCCCGTGTCCGGCACCGCCAGCGGCGTTGTGCGCGGCGACGAAACCCAGTATCCGCCGCCCGCCGGCCTGGCCCTGTTGTTGTTCACGCGCGTGCCCGCCGTGGCCGATACCCTGGCCAACCTGCTGGAGCCGTTCGGCAACCATGTGGTGCGCGCCGATACCATGGCCGAAGCGGTGGAACGGGCGGGCAAGGACGGGTTCGACGCCATCATCGCCGGCGCCGGCGACATCGACATGCTGGCCGCCGCGCCCGGCGTGAAGGCGCCCCTGATCGCGGTGCTGCTGCGCGGCGACCGCGCGCCTGCCGCCACCGACATGGTGCTGCGCTGGCCCCTGGAAGCGGTGCAGCTGTATCGCGCCTTGCAGGAAAGCACTGAACAGGGCGGCGACGAAGCCGAAATTCCGGCCGCCATCGATCCGGTGATCTTCAGCACCCTGGAAAAATCCGTTGGCGTAAAGACGCTGGTGGAAATCCTGCAATGTTACATCGTCACGGCCGAGCAGCTGACCAGCGCCCTGTCCGAAGCCTGTAGCGAGGAAAAATGGGACGATGCGGCGCGGCTGGCGCAGGATATCGTGGGTGCGGCCGGCGGGCTGGGCCTGGCTGCCATAACCCGGGCGGCCCGGGATTTTTCCCGCATGGCGCGCGAAGGCAAAGACCGTCACGAATTGCGCAACGCCGCCCAGATCGTGGTGGGCGAGCATGTTCGCGCCAGGATGGCGCTGGTTCACCTGTATCCGGACGCCGCTTAATTCGATCTCCCCCATCCGTCCGCTTGTCGCTTCGCTCGCGGGGGAAGGAAGCTGTCGGATGCTGAGGGTCGCCCGACGGCTTCGCTGCCGGGCTCGAGATTTTCCTACGCTTTTGAAGCTGCGCACTTCAATATCGCGCGCCGATGGAATCTCTTCCTCCCTCATCGCCCTTGTTCCCGCCCGCCCGGCGCGGCGATCGCGCGCGCCGATGGCACATCCGAGCGTATCGCGCTGCGCGATGCCCGGCCGCTGTTCGAGATGGGCGATGTGCTGGTCGCCCATGGCGGCTTTGTCGCCGGACGGCTGGGCACCCGCGCGCAAACCATGCTGTTCGATGTGCTGGAACTGTTCGCATTCGTGCGTCCCGGCCTGCCCTTTGTCGCCAGCGCGCTGGGCCTGTCGCGTGCGCTGGGATTGCCGGTGCCCCACACGCCGGAACAGTCGGCCCAGGCGCTGCACAGCATCGCGCGCACGCTGTTGAACGAAGTGGCGGGCTGGCCGCAGGATGTGCGCGAGGCGCTGGCGCCATTGGTCGGCACATTGGAGCGCGCCGGCTGGCGCTGGGCGCCGATGCTGAAAGAACTCACCGGTGAAGCGCCGCATGGATCGCCCATCGCCGGCCTGGAAGCCTGGCGCATCCTGAACCCATGGGAAGATGAAGCGCCGGTGGGCGAGCCTGGCAGCCAGCCGGTGGAACCGGCCGAGGCGCAGGCGCGGCTGGCGCGCATGGTGGGCGTGACACGGCCGCAGCAGGCCGCCTACAGCGATGCCGCCACCTACGCCTTCGGTCCGCGCGAGCAGGCGGGCGCGCCGCGCGTGGCGCTGGTGGAAGCGGGCACCGGAACCGGCAAGACGCTGGGGTACCTGGCGCCGGCCAGCGTATGGGCGGAGAAGAACGGGCCGGGCCTTTGGATTTCGACCTACACCCGCAACCTGCAACGCCAGATCGTGCAGGAGATCGCGCATCTGTGGCCTGATCCGGTCGAGCGCGCCGAAAAGGCTGTGGTGCGCAAGGGGCGCGAAAATTACCTGTGCCTGCTGAATTTCGAAGAAGCCGCCAAGCGCACCGCGCTGGCGCCGGGCCAGCGCAGCGTGGCGCTGGGGCTGATCGCACGCTGGATCGCATCGGGCACCGATGGCGACCTGTCGGGCGTGGGCTTTCCCGCCTTTCTCGCTGCCGCCATGCCGCTGTCCACCGTCACCGACCGGCGCGGCGAATGTATCTATGCCGCCTGTCCGCACTATCGCATCTGTTTCATCGAGCGCGCCATCCGCCGCGCCCGCCATGCCAGCATCGTGGTGGCCAACCATGCGCTGGTAATCGCCCAAGCTTCCCAAGATATGGCGAGCGCGGACTGGCTGAGCACCGATGAAACCACCGACACACCGAATGAACGGCGCCTGCGTTATGTCTTCGATGAAGGCCATCACCTGTTCGATGCCGCGGACAGCGGCTTTTCCGCCTCGCTGTCGGGACGCGAAATGGCCGAGCTGCGGCGCTGGATCCGCGGCCCCGAGGGCCGCGCCCGCACCCGCATGCGCGGCCTGGAAGAACGGCTGAAGGACCTGATCGCCGACGACGAAAATGCGCAGAAGGCGCTGGAAGAAGCTGTGCAAGCCGCCGGCGCCCTGGCCGGCGAAGGCTGGACCACGCGATTGGGCTCGGGCCCGCGCGGGCCGGGCGAAGTGTTCCTGGCCGCCGCCTACGGCCATGTGCGCGCCCGCAGCGGCGACGAGGCGTTCTATTCCCTCGAAGCCGACACCCAGCCCATGGGCGAAGAGCTGTTGCGCGCGGTGCGGGAATTGTCGCGCGGACTGAAGCGCATCGCCGATCCGCTGAAAGAACTGGCGCGGCTGCTCCGCAAGAAGATGAACGACAAGACCGCCGAGCTGGAGCCCTACACCAAAGCGCGACTGGATGCGGCGGCACGCGGCCTGGACCGCCGCGCCAAGGCGATATTGCCGGCCTGGATCCAGATGCTGGAGACACTGGAGAACGGCGAACTGCCCGAAGAGTTCATCGACTGGTTCGAACTGTCCCGCGAGGATGGCCGCGATGCCGACATCGGGCTGGAACGCCACTGGATCGATCCCACCAAGCCGCTGTCCACCGCCGTGCTGGAAACCGCGCACGGCGCGCTGATCACGTCCGCCACCTTGCGCGATACGGGCGGCGATCACGATGACCACTGGGCCAGCGCCGAAGTGCGCACCGGCGCCGGGCACCTGCCCCAGCCGGCACGGCGCGCCCATTTCGGTTCGCCCTTCGACTATGAAAACCAGTCGCGCGTGTTCGTCGTAAACGACATTCCCCGCCGCGACCCCGATGCGCTGGCTGCCGCCTATCGCGAGCTGTTCCTGGCGTCGGGCGGCGGCGCGCTGGGCCTGTTCACCGCAGTGCGCGCCCTGAAAGACACGGGCACACGGATCGCCGAACCGCTGGCGGGTGCGGGCTTAACTCTCTACGCCCAGCATATGGACCGGCTGGATACCGGGGCGCTGGTCGACCTGTTCCGGGCCGAGGAGAATGCCTGTCTGCTGGGCACTGATGCCCTGCGTGACGGGGTGGATGTGCCGGGCCGCAGCCTCAGGCTGGTGGTGTTCGACAAGGTGCCCTGGCCCAAGCCCACTATCCTGCACAAGGCGCGGCGGGCCCGCTTCGGCAAGGGTTATGACGACCTGATCACCCGCTTCCGCCTGAAGCAGGCTTTCGGCCGCTTGATCCGGGGGCCGCAGGACAAGGGGTGTTTTGTGATCCTGGAAGGGGCCACCCCCAGCCGGCTTCTGACCGCTTTTCCGGAAAAATCCCCGGTCAAACGCTGCGGATTGGCCGAGGCGATTGGGGATATCCGCCAGTTCCTGGGGGAGCCAGCCGTGACCCACGCGCCTCCCCCCCTTATAACCGGGTAATGGCCCAGGCCCTGGAAACCCTCAATCCCGCCGACGAATCCTATGGCCGATTCTCGACCGGCATCCTGCCCAGCCATGTGCTGAAGCGGCTGCTGGAACAGAAGCGCGAGATCATCGCCAGCGAACCTTTCGCACCCGGCCAGATCCAGCCCGCCAGCATTGACCTGCGCCTGGGACCGGTGGCTTACCGCGTGCGCGCCAGCTTCCTGCCCGGCCCCCATGCCACGGTGGAAGACAAGCTCAAGACCGTGTTCATGCACGAAGTCGATCTGAGCAATGGCGCGGTGCTGGAAGCGGGCAGCGTTTACATCGTGCCGCTGCTGGAGCGCGCTGAATTTTCCGCCCGCATCTCCGGCGGCGCCAATCCCAAGAGCTCCACCGGACGCATCGACGTCTTTACGCGGCTGATCACCGATTACGCGCCCAGCTTCGACCGGGTCGAGCCGGGCTATCGCGGCCCGCTCTATGCCGAGATCTGCCCCCAGACCTTCCCGGTTCTGGTGCGCAAGGGTTCGCGCCTGAACCAGCTGCGCATCCGTCATGGCGCGCCCATCTTCAGCGATACCGCCTTGCGCCGCCTGCACGAGCAATCGCCGCTGGTGGACGGCGAGCCCAACATCAGCGATGGCCTGGCGCTGTCCATCGACCTGAAAGGCAACGCCGATGCGGGCAAGCGCATCGGCTTTCGCGCCAAGAAACACACCGGACTGATCGATGTGGACAGGGTCGGCGCGCTGGATCCGGCCGATTACTGGGAGCCGATCGAGGCCAATGCGCGCGGCGACATGGTTCTGGATCCGGACGAGTTCTACATCCTGGTGTCGCGCGAGCGTGTCGCCATTCCGCCCGACCATGCCGCGGAAATGGTGCCGTTCAATCCGCTGGTGGGCGAGTTCCGGGTTCACTACGCCGGCTTCTTCGATCCGGGCTTCGGCTATGAAGCAGGCAAGCCGCCAAGCGCCCGCGGAGTGCTGGAAGTGCGCTCACGCGAAGTTCCGTTCATCCTGGAACATGGCCAGGTGATCGGGCGGCTGGTGTTCGAACGCCTGACCGATCCGCCGCCGGAAGGCTATGGCGAAGGGCTCGGTTCCAATTACCAGCGCCAGGGCCTGAAGCTGTCGAAGCATTTCCGCTAGGCGCGGCTGGTAACAATTGTTGCGAAAAATCCACATCGCGCATCAAAGCATCGTGGAAGCCTCTCCGGGCGGCGCAAAACCGTTGCGCGAACCCCAGTCTCCGGCACATTTAGCGTCACTTGCGGACGGACGGTTTGGGGAAACCCCGCAAGCGATTGGAAGGCGGAATTGGGGTCCCTTTCCAGTGGTCCTGTTTGAAGGGGGCAGTGAGAGGCGGTTACGGCGCGAAAGCAGCCGGCCGCCTCTCGGTTTTTCAGCGCCATGATTTTGAAGACCCCGCGCCTTATTTTGCGCCCCCAGATTCCGGCCGACGCCGCCCCCTTGTTCGATATTCTCAGTGATCCGCAAGCCATGCGCTTCTGGAGCCGGCCCGCTTTGACCGAACTGGCGGTGGCCGCCGAACTGGTGCGCGAGCAGCAGGAAGCGATGGCCAGCGGCATCTGCCGCTACTGGACCATCCTGGAAGAGCGCAAGCCGGTCGGCAGCATCGATCTCAGCCTGATCCGGGACGGTTCGGCGGAACTGGGTTTTGTGCTGCGGCCTGACCGCTGGGATCAGGGCTTTGCCAGCGAGGCGGTGGAGGCGGTTGTCGCCCACGCCATCGGGCCCTTGGGCTTGAAGACTCTGGCCGCGGCGGTACAGGCGGAAAACCGCGCCGCCGCGCGGGTGCTGGAAAAGAACGGCTTTTCCCAGGTGCAGCAGCGCGCCGTGACCTTGCCCAGCGGCGACAGCCGGGTGGTCGGCTTCTACCTGCTCAAGCGGTAAGCTTTACCGTTCGCGGCCGGCGCGGCGCCAGCGGCCCACCAGCTCGTCCAAACCAGCGCGATCCATGTTCGGCATCTTCCAGCTCTTGGAGAAGCCGGTGTGCATGTTGCGCGGAACCCCGCGCTTGCCCAGATCGTCGAAGCGCACGCGCATGGGCATGGAGACGCCCTGCCCCAGCACGATGGCTTCGCGGTCGCCCAGCAGCGGCAGGAAATCGACCAGGTCGATCATGCCTTCATAGGTGGACCCGCGGATCACTTCCTGGTCGCGTTCGCTGGACAGCCGCAACACCACGGCGGTGCCGCACTGCGACAGGATGGTGGAATCCAGTTCGCACGGACGCTGGGTTACCAGGCACAGGGACAGGCCATATTTGCGCCCTTCCTTGGCGATGCGCGACAGGGCCTGGCGGGTGGGCATGAACTTGCTGTCGTCTACCGGGGCGTAGCGATGCGCTTCCTCGCACACCAGCAGCATGGGCAGGCCGCCCTTGCTCCACACTGCCAGGTCAAACGCCAGGCGCGAGATCACCGAGATCACCACGTCCAGGATTTCTGGCGGCACGGTGGAAAGATCGATGACCGAGATGGGACGGCCCTCGGCCGGCACGCGGAACAGGCGCGCCAGGACGTCACCCATCGTGTCCTGCACCGACAGGCTGCCGAACATGAAGTTGTAGCGCTGGTCGGTGGCCAGACTCTCGATGCGCGCCTTCAGACGGCGATAGGGCAAGAGAAACTGGGTGCGCTCCAGGCGGCCCAGCTGTTCGTCCAGCCAGGCCATGACGTCGGACATGCGGAACGGGGTCGGCGTGTCCACCGTGATCACCATGTTGGTGCTCTCGGTCTTGCGCAGCGCGCCCGAACGGGACGTGGCGGATTCGCTGTAGCGCTTCTTGGCCTGCACCACCGCGTCGGCCAGGATTTCCACCTCGGCGTCATAATGGGCGTCGCGGCTGACCAGCGCGGCGACCATCTCCGTAAAATCCAGCATCCAGAAGGGAAGGCTGAAATTGTCCAGGTTGATCGGCTCGACCAGCCCGCCAAACGCGGCGGAATATTCATTGTGGATGTCCAGGATCAGCATGTGCGCATGGCTATGCTCGGACAGCAGGCGCTGCAGGATGCAGGTCACGGCCGAGGATTTGCCCGAGCCGGTCGAACCCACCACCAGGAAGTGCTTGGCCAGCAGGTCATCGACCAGAAGGCGCGCCGGCACGCTGGTGTCCTGGAACAGGCTGCCGATCTGGATGCTGGCGGCCTGGGGCGGGGCATAGACGCGCGTCAGGTCGTGCTTGTCGGCCAGCATTACCGCATCGCCCAGGCTGGGCAGGCTGGAGACGCCGCGCCGGAACGTCAGGCGGCGGTTATGGTCGGGCACGATTTCGCCGGCCAGGTTGATTTCGATCAGTCCCGGGGACTGGGGTTCGCCTTCGGCGGCGGGCATGGGGGCGCTGACGGCGCTGACAACGCCCATCACGGCGGCCGTCGGGGTTACGATCTTGATCAGGCCGCCGATTTGCACGCGCGCTTCGTTGGCGATGGCGTCCTGGCGTTCCAGGATGGCGACGGCATGGCTGCCCGAGACCGACACTATGTGGGCCAGGCGGACCGGCGGCGCGGCGGGCAGGCCGCGGCGTTCGCGGAAGGGCGGAGCGACCGGCTTGGCCACCGGTTTTTCGATGTGCAGGGTCATGCGACTTTTCCGACTGGCAGAGGCGTGGATTGGGATGCCGCATCGCGCGGCAAGGTGACGACGGCGGTGGTGCCGGCGCCGGGCTGGCTGTCCAGGAAGAGCGAGCCGCCATGCAGCTTGACGATGCCCATGGCCAGCGGCAGGCCAAGGCCCGCGCCTTCCTGGGTGCGGGCCAGATGCCCCTGCACCTGGGCAAAGGGCTTCATCGCCATGACGATCTGTTCATGGGTCATGCCGACGCCGGTGTCGGCGATGGCGATGGTGACGCTGCCGTCTTTCACCGCCTTGGCCATCACCAGGATGCGGCCCTTTTCGGCGGTGAACTTGCTGGCGTTGGAAAGCAGATTGGTGAAGAGCTGGCGCAGGCGCTTGTAGTCGCCATAGATCTCGGGAAGATTTGCTTCCAGGCGCACGTCCACCGGCTGGTGCTTGGCATCGAACAGGGGCCTGGTCTGCTCCAGCGCCATGTCCAGCGCTTCGCTGACCAGCAGCGGACTTTTGTCCAGGATCAGCGCGCCCGATTCCAGCTTGGACATGTCCATCACGTCGGAGACGACGTTCAGCAAGCGGCGGCCGGCATTGGCGATGTGGTCGGCGTAATCGGCGGCCTCGGCCTGCGTCGTGGCGCCCGGCAGGCGGATCAGGTCGGAGAATCCGATGATCGCGTTCAGCGGCGTGCGCAGTTCGTGGCTCATGGTCGACAGGAAGGCCGACTTGGAGCGGTGATTGAGTTCGGCCTCTGCGCGGGCGGCGCGGATGGCGCGTTCGGTATACTTGCGCAGCTGCATTTCGCCGAAGGTATCCGAATACCTGGCGAGCAGACGGTTGGGATTGCGCGTGCGCGCGATAAGGCCCTGCTTGGCCAAGGCGGTGCGTCCTAGAATGACCCGCAAAATGTACGGTGGAAGGCTTTTTTCCCGGTTAATGGCCCGGCAAGCAGGTTTGGAGAGGCATTAACCAATGGTTGTATTGAAATAATCTTGCTCGCTTTGAGTTGCCCTGCCCACCCATCCGCACGGCGGCTAAGCTGCCGCGAGACAGGGGGAAAAATGGGAATTCCGATCAAGCGCGGCCTGGAGGCCATACCGGGCGGCATGGTGATCGTGCCGCTGACCATGGGGGCCCTGATCGCCACTTTTGCCCCCGGCGCGGGGCAGTTCTTTGGAGTTTTCACCGGAGCCCTGTTCACCGGCGCCCTGCCCATCCTGGCAGTCTTTATGTCTGCATGGGCGCCACCATCCCGTTCGAGACCCTGCCCCCAGGTGGCAGGCAAGGGCGGGGTGCTGCTGGCGGCCAAGGTTGGGATGGGTGTTGTAGCGGCGCTGGTGCTGGGGCGCGTGCTGGGCACCAGGCCGATCGAGACGGGCTTGCTGGCCGGGCTTTCGACCCTGGCGGTGGTGGTGGCCATCAACGGCACAATGGCGGGCTCTATATGGCGCTGATGGGCCGCTATGGCAGTCCCAAGGATGTGGGCGCCTATTCGGTGATGTCGCTGGAGTCAGGGCCCTTCATCACCATGATGACTTTGGGCAGGCTGCTCGCCTTTCCAGCGGCGAACCTTGCTGGGCGCGATCCTGCCGCTGGCCGTGGGCATCCTTCTGGGCAACCTCGACCGCGAGATGCGCGAGTTCCTCAGCAAGGCACCGCAGCGCTCGATCGGCTTGCCGCTTTCGCCATTGGCGCAGGGGTTTGAACCTCACGGCCGTGTGGCCTTGCCGACCTGCTGGGGCCGGCGCTGGGTGTGGTGGTGCTGGTGATTTCGTGCGCCGTGATGTTCCTGTCGACCGCATCTCGGGCGGCAAGGGCGTTACCCGAGTCTTGCCGCCGCGGCTACCGCCGGCAATGCCGCGGCCGTGCCCGCGCTGGTCGCCGCCGCCAATCCGGCTTACGCCAAGAAGCAGCGCCCTATGCCACCGTGCTGGTCGCCGCCAGCGTGGTGGTGACCATGCTGACGAAGTGCCGCTCATCACCGCTTGGTGGGCAAAGCGAGGTTACGACCGTGGATCGTCCGCCACAACCATTCCAGCGCCGCCGGCGCGGTCTGGCGCACCACGCCATTGTCGGCATGTTTGGCGTCCATGGCGAAGACGTACTTGCAATCGTAGCCCTTCTTCTTCGGCACCGTCGCCACCATGCGGTTGTTGACCCAGCGGCCAGTTGTGCCGATGTTTTCCGGATCGTCGAAGTGCAGGTCCTTTTCACCCACCATCCAGATGCGGATGGGCTTCTTGGGCGACTTCGGGATCATCATCGCGTGATATTCCCAGCCGCCGCGCGGCATCTTGGGATCCTGAGGCGAGGGCCTGGTTCACGAAGGTGCCCCCGAGTAGGAGAAGCACCTTGTGATAACGCTCGGGATGATGCGGAGCGCTGGTCAGGCGCGATCGCGCCAAGAGGAACTGCACCCATGGTGATGGCTTTGCCGGCCTTCCGGATCGGACGTGAAAGGTCACCGTAATTCTTGGTGACGGCGGGCAGCAGTTCAGCTTCCGCAGTGCGAATAACGATCCGACAAAGTGTCGTATTCCAGCTCGCGCTGCTGTGACCTGGGCATCGCTGCCGCGGGTCCGGCGCCACGATGATCATGGCGGGCACGCGGTGCTGGGTGATCATGTTGTCCAGCACCGGCGCCATGCAGTTGATATAGCCGCTGGCCGTCCTGCACCACCATGAAGGGCGCGTTGACCTGCTTGAGGATATAGACCCAGACATGGCGCTCATAGCGGCCGGGCTTGAGACCTGCGCTTCGGCGCGGGCATGCCGTTGCCATAGGCATCACGCTTGGCGCTGATCTCATTCTCGATGCGAACGATGCCCGGATAGATCTTGCTGTCCTCGGAGTACATGATGAATTCGCGGATCTCGCCCTGCAGCACCGACGGATCGACCTTGTATTCGGCACATCGGCGTAAGGCAACCCGGTGATGCTGTTCTCGGCCGTCACCGCCGGGGGCGGTGGGAAACTTGGGCAGGTCGGCGGCGGATTGCGGCTGTGATTGGGCTTGGGCGGTCGCGGCGGCGATCAGCGCCAGCAATGCAAATGCGTGTTTCATGTCTCGTCCCCGTAATTTTCGTTTTAATTCTTCGGATAGTCCCGCCACAGCCATTCCAGGGCCGACAGCAGTGTTTGCATCACAACGCGATTATCGACATGCCCGGCGCCCAGCGCGAAGACATAACGATGTAGTCGTAACCCTTCTTCTTCAGCACCGCCGCCATGCGGTTGTTGGCCAGCGGCCAATTGTGCCGAAGATCTCTTCGGCATTATCGAAGCGATTGTCCTTTTCACCACCTCCATCCAGATGCGGATCGGCTTCTTCGCCGCTTTGGGCAGGATCGTGGCGTGATATTCCCAGGCGCCGCGCGGCGTCTTCGGGTCCGGCGGCCAGGCCTGGTTCACGAAGGTGCCGGAATAGGAAAGCACCTTGTGATACCGGGTGGAACCAAGGCCATCGTCCGGGCCGCCGCCGCACCGGACGAACCGCCCATGGTGGCGCGGCCTTCCGGATCGCCGGTAAAAGTGACGCCATAACGCTGCGTCACCGCCGGCAGTAATTCGGATTCCACCCAGTCGGAATAGCGGCCCGAAACTTCATCATATTCCAGGCCGCGCTCGGACTTCCCTGGGCGTCATTGCCGCCGGAATCGGGGAACACCACCACCATCGCAGGCAGGCGTTTGGCCGCGATCATGTTGTCAGGATGTTGGCCATGCGCTTCACATAGGAATGGCCGTCCTGCACCACCATGAAAGGCGCGTTCGGCTTTACCTGTTTAAGGATATAAGCCCAGACATGGCGCTCATAGCGGCCGGGCGCCGACAATCCGTTCGGCGGCACGACGTAATTGCCGCGGGCGTCCCGCTCCATCTTCGCCACGCGGACGTTACCCGGATAGATCTTGCTGTCTTCCGAATACAGGATGGGTCGCGGATGTCGCCCTGGGGCGCATCCACATTCATGATGGCTTCGGGCGGATCGGCATATGCTGGACCGATCACACTGTTCTCAGCGGTGACCGGCGGCGGCGGGGTCGGAAACTTTTGGTCGTTCTGCGCAAGGGCAGGCACGCCCGCCAGCACCATCACGCTTGCAGCAGCATCTTTCGCATCGTGCTGCCTTTGGAATTTGGCGCCGGAACCGGGAGCGCGCCGCTTCGGCCAGCAATGCCGGCACGGTATGGGAAATATCCAGGATCACCGCATGTTCATCGGCGGTGGGCTTTTCCAGGGTGGCGAACTGGCGCCAGCAGCGCGGTGAGGCATAGAATGGCCCTTGCGCTTTTCAGCTGCGGTCGCCGATCAGCTCGCGCGAACCGTCCAGCAGGATGAACTGCACTTTGCCATGCACCTGCTTGCGCGCAGGCAGTCGCGATAGGCGTGCTTGAGCGCCGAGGCCAGGACATCACCCACCACGCCGTGGCCGGTGTCGCGTTCCACTTCCATGCGCGCGCCGATGGCTTCCAGCCAGGGCGGCGGTCGTCGTCGGTCAGGGGAATGCCGGCCGACATCTTCTTGACGTTGGCGATGGGATGCAGGTCGCCCTCCACAAAGGGCACGCCCAGATGTTCTGCCAACCCCGCTTTGGCGATGGTGGTCTTGCCCGAACCGGCCACGCCCATCACCACGATCAAGGGCTTCTCAACACTCGTCATACCGTCCTCAAAACCGGAAAATGGCGCGCCGCGCCGAGCCTGTCCCCCGGCCCCATATGGGGCGCTTTTTTGTGGGCCGGATACTATAGTGTCGGCCGCCAAAGCCAGCAAAAACGGGCGGAAACGGGGAAAAATGCGTGTACAAACAGCCGCAATCGCGATTTTCTGGGGTCTCATGGCACAGGCACAGGCTGGCACCGTCGATACCGCCGTTTTCGGCGCACCACCAAGGATGGCCCAGACCGTCCACGTCTTCACCTACAAACGGCCATGGCCTCCAGGCCCAGGTGCTGGACTATGGCGGCATCGTCTGTTCGGTGGAGGCACCGGACCGCAATGGCAAGCTGGCCAATGTGATTCTTTGCCAGAAGGACCTGGCCGCCATCGAGGCCACGGGCCACCCTCAGCGCCTGACCGGGCGTTACGCCAACCGCATCGGCCATGGCGTGACCATCGAAGGCAAGCATTACGATCTGGCGCAGAACCCCAATGGCGTGACGTTGCACGGCGGCCCGCCGCCCTTCAGCCGCCGCGTGCTGGAAACCGTGCGCACCTTCAGCCATGCCGGCGATGCCGGTGTGACGCTCAGGCTGGTGTCGCCCGATGGCGACCAGGGCTTTCCCCGGCAAGGTGGTGCTGGAACTGACCTATACGCTGACCGACGCCAATGATTTCAAGATGGAATACAAGGCGACCACCGACAAAACGACAGTGATCAACCTGACCAACCACACCTATTACAACCTGGCGGGCAATGGCTCGGAACAATGTCGAAAACCAGGTGATGACCATCATGGCCGACCAGGTGACGCCGACCGACGCCTATCAGGTGCCGACCGGGGAGTTCACCAATGTCGCCGGCACACCGTTCGATTTCCGCACCCCCACGCCCATCGGCAAGAATATCCGCTCCGCCGATCCCGCAGATGCTGATCGGCCGCGGCTATGACCACAATTATGTGCTGAAGAAGTCAAAGCCCGGCGCGTGGAACTGGCGGCGCGGATCACCGATCCGGTCAGCGGACGGACGCTGGAACTTCTGACCACTGAACCGGGTGTGCAGGTCTATTCGTCCAACAATCTGAATGGCGGCGTGGTCAGCGCCGCAGGGCACCACCATTCGCGCGACCGACGGCCTGGCGCTGCAAACCCAGCACTTCCCCGACAGTCCCAACAAGCCGCAGTTTCCGTCAACGCTGCTGAAGCCGGGCGAGACGTTTACGTCGGCGACGGTGATGCACTTTACCGTGAGGTAGGAGCCTGGGACAAACTCGCTGCCGCATCGGGGAATAAGATGCAATCAATCAAAATCCTAACTACTTTCGCGCTTCTATCAATATCATTGAATGCCAGCAGCTTCGTAGCTAATACGGAACAAAGAATCGGCACACTAAAAATGTCTAAGGATCGATCATTGATCCTCAGAATATTCCCAGGCTCAAAGGGAGCAGATACTCGAATAATAAAGCCCTCAGATCGGTACTATCAAAAGCGCATCGAAGAGGTAGGCGGACTAAACCCTGGCGAGAAAAAATTTCTCTATCGTACAGCCGGCGAAGTGACTATGAACGCTGACGGTTCTATCAAATACATATTCGATGCGGTTGGACCTTCTGGCGAAGCTCTTGGTGCATCGGGTATCTCAAAGCCAAGTGATCCAAACTACAGCCAACTTATTCATCGCGTGGGCGGATTGATCCCGGTCAAACCAAAGCCATTCCGTATAAGTAGATTATGCAAAGTCACTTTCGCGCCCATTCGAAGCAGCGGATATTGTTGGCTTCTTCCGCCTTGAACTGATCTTCGACCGACAGGGTGCTGATCACCGGCAGCGGCTTCTTGCTGCTGTTGGCGTTCACCAGGCGGATGGTGTCGGCCAGGTATTTGCCGCTGCGGTCGGGCCAGGTGACCCAGTGCGCCGGTCAAGACCGGCACCTTCAGCGGATCGCGGGTGATCAGCTCGTGCATGGGCAGCAGCTTGGGATTGGATTTTTCCAGGATCGCCCACAGAGCCGGAATGTCCAGGAAACGTCCTCGAACAGCACTTCAGACATCAGGAAGCCGTCGGCGTAATTCTGCAACGCCATGTTCTTCATGTGGCAGGACTTCACATAGGGCGCCAGCTTGTTGATGACGTCCACCGGATCGTACATGGAGATGTTGTTGCCGAAATCCACCAGCGCGCCGAAGTTGGGGCTGGAATATTTCTTCAGCACCTCGACTTCTTCTGCGTCGACGACGAGATCTTGTAGTTCTCCGTCGCCAGCGGAATGCCTACACGATCGGCGATCGGCACGCAGACATCAATACGGCCAGCGCATTGGCCTTCCGGTCCTTGTACTGCTGCAAGGTGGTGAAATTCTCATCAGCGGCGTCCGACAAAGCACACCGTGCGCACCACCGGTGCGCCCAGCTCCTTGAACATCCGCAGGCCCTTTTCGAAGGCCGCGGTATCGTCACCCGGCCTGTCGATAAGGCGGATATCGCCTTCGAAAAACATCTTGTGACAGTCCAGAGCCCCGCGCAGCTTCTTGACGTCGGTGTCAGCGGCAGCGCCATCTGCACCCCGCCGCCGCCAGGCTGCGGGAGCATATTCCACCGTGGCGAGGATCGGCGAGGCCGCGCAGCGGGATTGTCACCCGCTGCTTGCGGAAATAATGGCCCAGTGCCGTCGGGCGCACCAACGGCGATTGGGGGCGATCTGCTGCGAAGGAAGGTACCGCGGAAGCAGCCGCCAGCGCGGCGCCCCCAACATCACGTCACGCCGCGTCGTCGTGCTTGTCTCCAGCATCGACGGCAGCCGTCCAGCCGCCGTCGATCAAGGATGTCGGTACCGGTGACAAAACCCGCCAGGTCGCGCAGGTAACGGCGAGCGCGCGATCTCTTCCACTTGCCCCAGCGGCCAGGCCGGCGGCGGACAGGTAGCTTGTTGGCTTCCGGGTCGTTCACCACCGGCAGGTTCATCTCGGTCAAAAATGGGCCGGGCGAAATGCAGTTGGCGGTGATGCCTTCGGCCGCCGGCTCCAGCGCCAGCGACTTGGTGAAGCCCAAGGAAGGCCGCCTTGCCGCCGGAATAGGCGTGCCGGTTGAACTGGCGAGATATGCGCCATCATGGACGACAGGTTGATGATGCGGCCATAGCCCGAACCCTTCATGCCGGGCACGAAAGCGTTGCGCCGGGAAGGTGGTGACCAGGCTGGATCACCACGCTCTGGAATTCCTTGAGCGCTGAAATCGTTCACCGACTTGCGGATGTTGATGCCGGCGCTGTTGATCAGGATCTGCGGATTTTGTGGTAGCGTTCACTTCCGAAGCCGGTAGCCCCACATCTGGATTGCTGGTCATCATCGGCGTTGAAGCCGACATCCGGCGCCCTCGGCCCTTCAATTCGCCCGCCACCTTGTCCAGCTTGGCCTGGTTGCGGCCGACCAGCGCGATCTTGGCGCCACCGGCGCCCGGCGAGGGTATGCGCCATGGCTTCACCCAGGCCGCCACTGCCGCCCACGATCACCGCCGTCTTGCCCGTCAGATCAATCTCCCTGGTGCCGTACCTTCTTGATGAAATTAGCGCTTGGCGTCCGGTTCCAGGAAGAACCAGCAGGCGCCAGAAACGACGGCGGCGGCTGCCGTGGTGTATGCCATCGCCCAGTTGTTGCCGCTGTCCTGCAGGATTTCACCGAATACCACCGGCGCCACGAAGCCGGCAAAGTTGCCCAGCATGTTCATGGTCGAGGACACGGTGGCGGTATACTGCTTGCCGATCTCCACGCAGGTGTTCCAGCTGATCGGCATGGTCAGGTCGCTGGCGAAACTGGCCAGTCCCATCAGCGCCATGGCCAGAGCGATATCTTCGACGCCGGGCAGGATGAAGATGATCGCCGCAGTGGCGAAGAAGCCGGTAATTGCCACCCACTTGCGCGGGATCGACAACGGCAGGAAGCCCGACACGATGGAGCCGATGCCGCCGCAGGCCAGCGGGATCATGGCATAGACCGCCGCTTGCGCGGGCGGCAGGCCCTTGGCCTTTTGCAGCCAGGTCGGCAGCCAGGTGACGTAAAAATACCAGGTGTAGGAGAAGCCGAAATATTGCAGCCCCAGGAAGAAGATGTCCCGCTGCAGGAGAAGCTTGTACCAGGGCATGCCGTGATCGTGCAGCACCAGCGCGCGGCTGTTTTCCAGCATCGCCAGTTCTTCCTTGTTCACGCCCTTGTGCTCGGCCGGATCGTTGCGGAACCAGGGCAGGAAGAACGCAACCCAGCCCACGCCCAGGAAGGCCAGCGCGACAAAACCCCAGCGCCAGCCAAAGTGATAGATCACGAAAGCCGCAACCGGCGGCGCCAGCGCCCCGCCCCAGCGGCCGAACGCCCACATCACCGCCTGCGCCTTCACGCGCTCGGAAAGCGGCAGCCAGGCCGACAGCATGCGCGTCAGGTTGGGAAAGCAGCCAGCTTCACCCGCGCCGAACAGGAAGCGGATCACCCACAGCGAGGCCAGATTCCACACCGCGCCGGTCAGGGCGGTGAAAGCCGACCAGATCAGCACCAGCTGGCTCAAGACCCAGCGCACGCCCAGCTTGTCGCCCAGAAGGCCCATGGGAATTTCGAACAGCGCATAGGAAAGACCGAAGGCGCCCAGCACCAACCCGGTCTGGCGCTTGTCCAGGTGCAGGTCCGCCGAGATCGGCACGATCGCCTGGCTGATCGCCACGCGCTGGATGTACATGATCATGGCCAAAGCGAGGGCGAAAACCACCACCCAGTAGCGCGTGCGCGTTGCTTGCATAAATCGCCCCTGTCCTGCCCTTTATGGGGCCCCTTACCCGGGGCGTTTGCAGGCGCGCTGTGGTCCGACAAGACTTCACATGGCCTCGCAATTTCTATACTAGATTTGGGCCGTGATAAGTCAATGGACCGGGCCCCGGCGAATGCGGATTTACCGATAAAAAACAAGGGGTTTTGCGCCCTGCCCCGTTCCTGAGCATCCCTTGCTGGAGTATCCCGTTTGAGCATTCCCAAGACCTTCAATTTCGGCGGCGCCGTGGCGCTGGTCACCGGTTCGGGCCGGGGCCTGGGACGCATGATCGCGGAGACCCTTTTGGCGGGTGGCGCCCATGTTGCGCTGCACGACATCAGCGAGGATGCGCCGGCGGCCTTTGGCGAAAGCGAAAGCCTGACCGCGCTGGCCAAAGAATTGTCGGCGCGCGGTCCGGGCAAGGTCGTGTCGGTGCTGGGCGACATCTCCAAGGAAAACGAAGTCGCGGCGCTGGTGAAGAAAGTCGAGGAAAGCCTGGGTCCGATCTCGATCCTGGTGAACTGTGCCGGCGGCGATATCGCCGCCAAGGGCGGCAAGCCCAATCCCAACGACGCGCTGAACATCAGCCTTGAAGACATGAATGCGGTGATGAACCGCAACTTTGTGGGCACCATGCTGATGTGCCGCGCCGTGGTGCCCGGCATGGCCAAACGGCAAAAGGGCGCGGTGATCAATTTCGGATCGCTGAACGGACATATCGGCGTGGTGTCGGAAGTGGTCTATGGCTGCGCCAAGGCTGCCATCCTGCATTACACGCGCTGCCTGGCGCTGGACATGAAGCCCAATGGCGTGCGCGTCAACGCCATCAGCCCCGGCCCCACCACCACCGCCCGCTTCCTGGCCACCCGCGCCACCGATCCCAGCAAGATGGATGGCGTCTCGCTGGAGCGTTACGCCAAGCCGCAGGAGATCGCCGATGCGGTGGCGTTCCTGGCGTCCGATCAGGCCGGTTTCGTCAATGGACAAGTGCTGCGCGTCGATGGCGGCATGACCCTTTTCTCGTAATTTTTCACAGCAAGGTTTTTTCAAATGGCTGACACCAAGAAGTATGACGGCAAAACTCCCCAGACCCTGAGGAGCCGCGCCTGGTTCGACAATCCTTCCAACCCCGACATGACGGCGCTGTATCTGGAGCGCTATCTGAATTACGGGCTGACGCGCGAGGAATTGCAGTCGGGCAAGCCGATCATCGGCATCGCCCAGACCGGCAGCGACCTGTCGCCGTGCAACCGCCATCACCTGGAACTGGCCAAGCGCGTGCGCGAAGGCATCCGCGAAGCCGGCGGCATCGCCATGGAATTTCCGGTCCATCCGATTCAAGAGACCGGAAAGCGCCCCACCGCGGGCCTGGATCGCAACCTGGCCTATCTGGGCCTGGTGGACCTGTTCTACGGCTATCCACTGGACGGCGTGGTGCTGACCATCGGCTGCGACAAGACCACGCCCGCCTGCCTGATGGCGGCGGCAACGGTCGACATTCCGGCCATCGCTTTGTCGGTCGGCCCCATGCTGAACGGCTGGCATGAGGGCGAGCGCACCGGGTCCGGCACCATCGTGTGGAAGGCGCGCGAGATGATGGCGCGCGGCGAGCTGGATTATCGCGGCTTCATGGACCTGGTGTCGTCCTCGGCGCCGTCCACCGGCTATTGCAACACCATGGGCACGGCTTCGACCATGAACAGCCTGGCCGAAGCGCTGGGCATGCAGCTGCCCGGTTCGGCGGCCATTCCGGCGCCGTATCGCGAACGCGGCCAGATCTCGTACGAGACCGGTAAGCGCATCGTGGAAATGGTGCATGAAGATTTGCGCCCGTCCAAGATCCTGACCAGGGAAGCGTTCCACAACGCCATCGTGGTCAACAGCGCCATTGGCGGTTCGACCAATGCCCCGATCCATCTGACGGCGATTGCCCGCCACATGGGCGTGGACGTGCCGCTGCAGGATTGGCAGACGGTGGGCCACAAGGTGCCGCTGCTGGTGAATTTGCAGCCGGCCGGCGAGTATCTGGGCGAGGATTACCACCATGCCGGCGGCGTGCCCGCGGTGGTGAACATCCTGATGGAACAGGGCCTGATCAATGAAGGCGCCATGACCGTCAACGGCAAGACCATGGGCGAGAATTGCAAGGGCAAGAAGGTGAAGCTGCCCGAAGTGATCTGGCCGTTCGACAAGCCGATGAAGAAGGAAGCCGGCTTCATCGTGCTGTCCGGCAACCTGTTCGACAGCGCCATCATGAAGACCAGCGTGATCAGCGACGAGTTCCGCACCCGCTATCTGTCGAACCCCAAGGACCCGGAAGCCTTTGAAGGCCGCGCCATCGTGTTCGACGGGCCGGAGGATTACCACGCCCGCCTGGACGATCCGTCCTTGAACATCGACGAGAACTGCATGCTGTTCATGCGCGGCGCCGGCCCCATCGGCTATCCGGGCGCTGCCGAAGTGGTGAACATGCACGCGCCTGCCGCGCTGTTGAAGCGCGGCATCACCGCCCTGCCCTGCATCGGCGATGGCCGCCAGTCGGGCACTTCGGGTTCGCCGTCCATCCTGAATGCCTCGCCGGAAGCGGCGGCAGGCGGCGGCCTGGCCTTGATCCAGACCGGCGACCGCGTGCGTATCGACCTGAAGAAGGGCACGGCCAATATCCTGATCAGCGACGAGGAACTGGCCAAGCGCCGCGCGGATCTGGAAGCGCGCGGCGGTTTCAAGTACCCCGCCTCCCAGACGCCGTGGCAGGAAATCCAGCGCGCCTTCCAGGGCCAGATGGGCACCGGCATGGTTCTGGAGAATGCGGTCAAGTATCAGAAGATTGACCAGACCAACGGCATCCCGCGCGACAACCACTAGCCGCTTGTCTTTTGCGTCGTGGGTGCGTCGGCCGTGCTCACGTACCAAGGTACGCTCCGCGCGGCCTCCTGCCCACGCCACGAAATCCAGCGCGGCAGAGCAGAAATGAAAAGGGCGCCAGAAATCTGGCGCCCTTTTTTAATCGCTTAAACCGAAATCAGATCGTGGTGCGGTAGACGGTTTGCTTCTGGCTGCCGAGCTTGTCGATGCCCAGCTCCATCACATCGCCTTCCTTCAGGAACACCGGCGGCTTCATGCCAAGGCCGACACCCGGCGGGGTGCCGGTCGAGATCACATCGCCCGGCTGAAGGCTCATGAACTGGCTGACATAGGAGATCAGCGTCGGCACGTCGAAGATCAGGGTGTTGGTGTTGCCGGTCTGCATGCGCTTGCCGTTCAGGTCCAGCCACAGGCCCAGATTGTTGAGGTCGCCCACCTCATCCAGCGTCACCAGGTACGGACCGAACGGGCCGAAGGTGTCGCAGCCCTTGCCCTTGTCCCAGGTGCCAAGACGCTCCAGCTGGAACTCGCGCTCCGACAGGTCGTTCACGACCACGGCGCCGGCGACATAGTCGAGTGCCTTTTCCTTCGACACGTAACGGGCTTCCTTGCCGATCACGATGCCCAGTTCTACTTCCCAGTCGCCCTTCTTGGCGTTCGGCGGCAGGTAGACGTCATCGTTCGGGCCGATGATGGCGCTGGTGGCCTTCATGAAGATGATCGGCTCGGCCGGCTCGGGCATGTTGGATTCCTTGGCATGGTCGGCATAGTTCAGGCCGATGCAGAGGAACTTGCCGACCTTGGCGACCGGCTCGGCAATGCGCACGCCCGCAGCCACCACCGGCAGGCTGTCGATCTTGGCGGCGCGGATGGCGGACAAGTCCGACAGCACCTTGCCGTCGATATCCTTGACGATGCCGGACAGGTCGCGGATCTGGCCGCTGTCGTCCATCAGGCCCGGCTTCTCCTGGCCCTTGGGCCCATAGCGCAGCAATTTCATGGTGTTTTTCCCTGTCTGAATACAAAAAATCCCGCCGCGTTTTAGCGCGGCGGGACTGTTTATGACAGGAACTTTTTCGCGCCTTATTTGGGCGGGAAGGCCGTCGCCAAGTACTTGGAGATAGTGTCGAATTCGGCGTCGGTGGCGTTGGCGCCGTTGTTGGCCATCTGGTCGACCAGGGCCTTCCAGCCGGCAGCATCCAGGCTCTGCTGGGCGGCGATTTCGGGGGAATGGCACTGGGCGCAGACCCGCACCATCACGTCGCGGCCGGGCCCTTCGGGCAAGAGCTTGTAATCATCGGCCAAAGCAGGGCCGGCAAAAGCCATCAGGCCCAGGCCGGACGTCAGTGCGGAAACCAGAACAAACTTCACGTCTTTCACTCCTCTACTTCGGCAAAGCGAAGGCGACCACTTCATCGCCTTCGAGTTTGGCGCCAATAAGGCCACCGCCGGTCGCGGTGATGGCCACGAACTGGCGTCCATCCGAACCCTGGTAGCTGACAGGTGTGGATTCGGCGGACGCATTCAACTCCACGGTCCAAAGATTCTTGCCCGTGGCGGTTTCAAAGGCGCGGAACCGGCGGTCATCGGTGGCGCCCACAAAAGTCAGGCCGCTGGCGGTCACCGTGGTTCCACCCAGGCCGGGACGGCCGGTTTCCTGCTGTCCTGCCGGGAACTGTTCGGTGATGCCAAGCGTCTTGCGGTAAACCACGTCGCCGGTGTTCACGTCCACCGCCACCAGCTGGCCCCAGGGCGTCTGGTTGCAGGGCAGATGCTTGTCATTGTCCCAGAAGCGGCGAATGGCCGGACGGGCCTGGTTCACATATTCGCCGTCGGGGTTCTTCACCACCTTCATCGGCTGGAACAGATTGTTGACGTTGACGACGAACAGATGGCGCACCGGATCGAAGCTGCCGCCATAATAGTTCACGCCGCCCTGGGTGCCCGGCGGCGCCACGGTCCAGTGCTCATAGCCCGGCGGCGTGTAGGTCGAGGCGAGCTTGAACTGATTGTCGGCGACATATTTTTCGCAGAAGGCCTGATGTTCGGCCACGCCCTTGTAAAGCGTGTCGTGGCTGACCGAACCCATGCTGAGCTGTTCCGGTTTGACCGGGAAAGGCTGGGTGGGAGACGTCTTCTCGCCCGGCACTTCGCTTTGCGGCACGGGCCGCTCCTCGGCGCCGAAGATCGGCTTGCCGTTGGTGCGGTCCAGGATGAACATCAGTGCATTCTTGTTGACGGTGATGACGGCGGGAATGGTCTTGCCGTCCTTCTTCACGTCCACCAGCATCGGCGCGGACTGGGTGTCCATGTCCCAGATGTCGTGATGGGTGACCTGGAAGTGCCAGATATATTTGCCGGTGTTGGCATCCACCGCGACGAGGGACGAGCTGAACAGGTTGTTGCCGGGGCGATCCACGCCGACCATGTCGTTGTTGGGCGCGCCCAGCGGCATGTAGAGGATGCCGCGCTTGGCATCGACCGTCATGTAGCCCCAGACATTGACGCCGGAACGGTTCTTGGCGGCTTCGGGTGTCCAGGTGTCGTAGCCGAACTCGCCCGGATGCGGCACGGTGTGGAAAGTCCAGACCAGCTTGCCGGTGCGCAGGTCCCAGGCGCGGGTGTCGCCTGCGGGGCCAGCGCCATGATTGGAACCGCCGGCGCCTTCGCCGGGCCCGGCGCCCGTGATCACCAGGTTCTTATAGACCACCGGCGGCGACGGCAGGATGTAGCCGTCCTTCATGCCGTTCTGCATGACTTCCGGCGTTTTCAGGTTGACGAAGCCGCCTTCACCGAAGGCGGTGTTGGGTTTGCCATCGGAGGCGCGCAGCGAATAAAGCCGGCCGCGCACGGTCCCGAAGATGATCGAGGCGGGCATGCCGTCGCCGCCGGGCCAATAAGCTGCGCCGCGCGCCTGGCTCGAGGGGATGTCGTTGTCGGGAATGTCGTAACGCCAGATCACTTCGCCGGTGGTGGCGTTCAGCGCGATCGCCTGGCTGTAGGGCGAGACGATGTACATGACATTGCCGACCACCAGGGGAATGTCCTGGGACATTCGCAGGCGCGCATCGGCCGGCAGGTTCGCGGGCTTGAGATGGAAGGTCCATGCCTTCTGAAGCTTCGAAACATTGGCCGGCGTGATCTGCTTCAATGTGACATAGCGGTTGGCGCCAAGGTCCTTGCCCGAGGCAGGCCAGTCGCCGTCCGCGGCAAATGTGGCGGTCGCCGCCAGCGCCAGTGCAGCGCATCCCAATGCCAGTTTCCCCGAAGTCTTCATATGCACTCCTTGCGCCCTTTTAGGCGCATTGACCTGTATGGAAGATGAATGGCCGCCGCGCGTTGCGGCAGCCACAATCATGCCTTGATTGCTGCCCTTTTCACTGTTCCGGGCGCATGGCGCGCGGCGGCGGCGCGACATAGTCGGTCAGTTCGGTGGTGGGCTTCTTGCCGGCCCAGGCGATGCCGCGCAGCAGCACCTTGCGGATGGCGGGATCCTGCAGGGAATCGATCATGTGGCCCTGCATCCAGACGAAGGCGCGGGCCGGCTGGCCGCCTGGCAAAGTGTGCTCATAGGTCCACATCTGCGGAATGGTCTGGCCAACGCCGCCGCCGCGGCGCGCGCTGGGCGTGTCGGGCATGGTCACGGTCATCAAGGGATGCACTTCCGGCGCGAAGTTCAGTTTGTAGAAGGCTTCATCGTAGATCTGGGCTGGCATGCCCTGGACGATCGGATTGTCCTTGTCGACCACGTTGTAATCCAGCGTCGCGGTCCAGGTGTAATTGACTTCGCCATGCTTCTTGCCGGCGCCAACCAAGGTGGCCATATCGGCCGGATCGGGGCCGCACAAGGAATCGTGGAACGTGACCAGACCGCCGCCGCGCTTCACATAAGCCTGCAGGCGGGCGCGCTGTTCCGGGGTCATGTAGCCGGCATCGCCGCGATAGATGATCACCACATCGGTCTTGTCGAGCTGTTCCTGGCTGGGGAATGAGAAGCTGCCATCCACCACCGCGCCGCGTTCGGTGAGCATCTTGCTCCATTGGTCCATGAACAGGGGGTAGTCATGTGCGCCCGGGCCATGGCTCTTAAGGCCGCCCAGCAGGAAGATGCGCAGGCCGCTGACGTTCTGCCCCTGCGCGTGCGGCGCATTGTAGGTGCTGTAGCGGGCGTAATCCTTTGCCGTCTGCGCGGTCGCGCCGGCGATGCAGGCCAGCGCCACGGCGCCGGACAGCAAAATGGTCTTGATGCTCATAGGAACCTTCCTGTTGGTGATCTGTCCCGGCCCAGCTTGAGGTCTTTACCGCCCCCCGCCCTGCAGACGCCGCATATTATGTATTGCGCTGAATACATTCCAGCGACAAGGGCGCGCAGCGGGCCTTCGCAACTGCGAGATTACCGGTTGTTTAAGAAGGCTTTTTGGCCAGTTCCGAATGCCGCTCCGGCTCGGTGAAGCCCATGCGGACATGGACTTGCAGCACCGCCTGCACATCGTCCCCGGACTTGCCCAAAATCGCGTCCAGAAGGACGTGATGATGATTCATGCGCCAGCGGCGGGCATCATGGGTCACATGATCCAGCGTCTTGTGCGCGAAGGTGGTGACCAGCAGCGCGTTCAAGGCCCGTTCCAGATAGGGATTGCCACAAGCCTTGGCCAAAGTGCGGTGGAAGCGAAGGTCCAGCGCCGCCGATTCCATAAGGTCGGCCCCATCCCATGCATCCATCTTGGCGATGATGGCTTCCAGCTCCTTGCGGACGTCCGGCGGCATCTGGGTGCGGGCAAGACGGACAACCTCGCCTTCCAGCAGCATACGCAGGGCGAACATATGTTCCACCTCCTGCGGGCTCATGTGGGTCACGAACATGCCGCGGCGCTCGCGGTTCTGCACCAGTCCCTGCTCCTGCAGCTGAGACAGCGCCTCGCGCACCGGAATGCGGCTGATATTCAGTTCACGCGCGATCTGGCTTTCATTCAGCCGGTCGCCGGGGCGGTATTTTCCGGTCAGGATGCCGTCGCTGAGCGCCTTGACCACCTGGGACCGCAGGTTGCTGGATGCATCCTTTTCCGGGGGCATAATACCCTGTTCCAAATTTTCCACGCTCCCCCCTTATGGCAGCGCATAGGCGATGACGTAATCGCCCTGCTTGTTCTGAAGCGCGCTGTGGCCACCGGCCGACAGCACCACATATTGCTTTCCGTTCGCATCCAGCCGGTAGGTCATCGGCATGGATTGGCCCGCCGCCGGCAGCGACACGCGCCAGAGCTCCTTGCCCGTCGCGGTTTCAAAGGCGCGAAAATAGCGGTCGGTGGTGGCGGCGATAAAGGTCAGGCCCGACGCGGTTGTGATGGCGCCGCCCTGGTTGGGCACACCCAGATGGAACCATAGCGGCCAGGGCGCCTCGTCGCGGCTGGTGCCCAGCGGCACTTCCCACACTTTCTTGCCGCTGGTCATGTCGATACCGGTCAGGCGTCCCCAGGGCGGCGCGTTACAGGGCGCGCCGAACATGGACATCATGTTGTCGTAGACCTGGCGATAGGGCGTGCCGATCAGCGGCGAATAGCCATCGGAGCCGGCATGCGGCGCCAGATGGTGCGCACCGATCACATTGTTGGAATTGACGATCAGGATGTTGCGGCCCGGATCGAATGCCAGCCCGCCCCAGTCCATGCCGCCTACACTGACGGGGTAATCGACCGAAGATTCTGCATAGAAGGGCGTGAAGATGCCGTCATTCTTCAACTTGCGGAAACGCTTCTGGCAATCCCACTTGTCGATGAAGGCGAAGCCGAACATGTCCGACTCCTGCATCTTGGTGATCTGGATCTGGTGTTCGGGCAGTTGCGGAATGGGCTGGGTGGGCGACAAGCCCTTTTGCAGGCCGCCAGTGGAAACAGGCGTTTCCTTGATGGGGAAGATAGGGGCGCCGTTCAGGCGGTTCAGGACAAAGATGTAGCCCATCTTGGTGGCCTGGGCGAGCGCCGGGATCACCTTGCCATCCGGCGCCTTGTAATCGAACAGCATGGGCTGGGCGGGGGTGTCGTAGTCCCAGATATCCTTGCGCACAAACTGGTAGTGCCACACAGGCGCGCCCGTGTCGGTGTTCAGCGCCACCACCGAAGAGCCGTAATAATCCCAGTCATCCTTGCCCAGGACCGCATCGACCTGCGGCGTGCCGGTGGGCAGGAAGATCAGCTTGCGGTCCACATCCACCGACATGGGCGCCCACACATTGGGCGCGCTGCGCGGGTAGGTCTTGCCGTCACCCGGGGGCAGGCTGGGCGGGGCGGCCGTGAAGGCCCACACAACATGGCCGTCGCGCGCATCCAGCGCGCGCACCACACCGCCCGGCATGTCGACATTGTGGAAATCGATGATCTTGGAGCCGGTGATCACCATGTCGCCCACGATGGTGGGGGCGGATGACACGCCATACAAAGCGGGCTTTTCGATGAAGCCCAGATTGTCGTGCAGGTCGACCTTGCCGCCCGCGCCGAAACCGGGGCACGGCCTGCCGGTATCGGCATCCAGCGCCCACATCTTGCCGTCGATGGTGGCGGCGAAGATCCGCTGCGAGCAGAACCCGGTTGCCTTGCTGTCTTTCCAATAGGACACGCCGCGGCAGACAATGACGGTGCCGCCATTGATGTCGGGCTTAAGGTCCCGCATCCACTTTTCCTTGCCGGTGACCGGATCCAGCGCGGCGATGCGGTTGCGCGGCGAGCACAGATAGAGCGTGTTGTTGGCCAGGATAGGCGTAGCTTCGAATGCCAGCAGCGCCTTTTCGCCCGGCTTGGACAAATCGCCCGTGCGGTAGGTCCAGGCGACTTTCAGATCCTTGACGTTGGCGGGCGTGATCTGGGTGTTGGCGCTGTAGCGCTGGCCCAGGTGACTGTGGCCCCAGACGGGCCAGCCGTCCACTGCGCCGCCGCGATGATCATAGGAAGGCTTGCCGTCGCAACCGGCCAGCGCGAGCACAGCCATGGCCGCAAGAGCCAGGCGACGCCAGCGATTTTCAGTTTTGGACATCCTGCACTATCCTTCCAAGGGCCCTTCCGGCCCGCCCAGCCGGTTGTCCGGCTTGTATTATTTATATGTCATATTGGCTTGGGAGGCCTTGGCCGTCTATAGGTTACCCGAGCCCAAAATCATCGCCAAAACAAGAACAAGCAAGGGGAGCATGGCATGAAACTGGTCCAGTCAAAACTCAACCGCCGGATGCTGGTCGCGGGCGCCGCCGCGGCTGCGGTTCCAGCCAGCTTTGAATCATCGAGGGCCGCTACGAAGGCACGGCCCCGCGCCCTGGCCCTGATCGGCGATCGCTATCACAATCCCGACTATATCCGTGTCAGCCTGGACAAGGTGTTCCATGAGCTGGACATCGCCATCGACTACACCATGGACTATGCCGGCCTGTCGGCGGCTTCGATCAAGCCTTACCAGCTGCTGCTGATCCTGCGCGACGGGATGATCTGGCCGGGCGGCTATTCGGGCCCCGATGCCTACACCGCGTATGAAATGATGCTGGAAGATGCCGACAAGTTCCCGGCCGCCAAGGCCGTGACCTGGATGACCGAGGAACAGGGCGCTGCGATCAAGAATTTCGTCAATGCCGGCGGCGGCTTCTATCCGCTGCACAATTCCAGCCATATCTCGCTGTCGAGCAGGAATTACCGCGATGTGATGGGCGGCGCCTATTTCGGCCACCCGCCGCTGCGCCCCTTCCAGGTGCATGCCACGGCCAATGCGCACCCCATCACCGCCGGGATGCAGCCTTTCGTCGTGAATGACGAGCAGCATTATGTGGACTATGACAAGGATCCCAAATACGTGATCCTGGAATCGGAAAACCTGGACGGCCTCACCTATGAAGGGCGCGGCACCAAATCGCCGGCCGGCTGGGCCTATGACTATGGCAAGGGCCGGGTGGTGTTTACCGCCGTGGGCCACACCATCCATGCCATGTGGAATCCGCAATATCTGGAATTGCAGAAGCGTTCCATCCGCTGGTTGCTGAAGGAAATCTGATCCCGGATGGAGTTGCGTCAACTATTCGAACAGGGAATGGGCTTGCACCAGGCCGGCCGCCTGGACCAGGCTGAAGCGGTCTATCGCCAGGTCTTGAAGGCGGATGCCGGCAATTTTCCGGCGCTGCGCATGCTGGGTTTCCTGAAAGCCCAGCAGGGTCGTTATGACGACGCCATCACGCTTCTGAACAAGGCGTTGAAGAAGAATCCGGGCGATACCGCAACCCTGGCCCATTATGCCCATGCCCTGACGGCCGCCCAGCGCCATGACGAAGCGTTGGCTGCGTTCGACCGGGTGCTGGCGGCGCAGCCGGGCAATTTCGAAGCGCTGTACAATCGCGGCGTCATCCTGTCCCAGATGCAGCGGCCGGCCGAGGCGATTATCGCCCTGGACGGCGCCCTGGCGCTGAAGCCGGACATGGCGCTGCTGCATTTCAACCGCGGCGTGGTGCTGACCGAACTGCAACGCCATCGCGAGGCGCTGGAGAGCTATGACCGCGCCCTGGCGCTGGAGCCCGGCTTTGGCCTGGCGCGGGCCAATCGCACCATGGCGGTGCTGAACCTGTGCGACTGGGACCGGGCCGCGCAGATGATGCTGGACGGATCGCTTGGTGTCGCCCCGCTCCTGACACTCCTGGGTTACAGCGGCGACAAACAGTTGCTGCGGTCGCGAGCTGAAGCGGTGGTGCGTGAACGTGTGCCCCAGCTTCCGCCTCCACTGTGGACCGGCCAGACCTGGCGCCACGACCGTATCCGCATCGCCTATGTCTCGGCGGACATGCGCGACCATGCCGTGGCCTTCCAGTTGGCGCCGGTGATCGAACGCCATGACCGAACGCGATTCCAGGTGATCGGCATTTCCACCGGCCTCAGCGACGACAGCGCCATCCGCGCCCGGCTGGTAAAGGGCTTCGACCGCTTCCATGACTTTGGCGCCCTGAACAGCGACGACATCGCCCGCCGCTTGCGCGAGATGGAAATCGACATCGCCATCGACCTGGGCGGCCATACCGGCCTGTCGCGCTTGCAGATCTTTGCGCACCGCTTCGCGCCGGTACAGGCGGCCTGGCTTGGTTTCGCGTCCACCACCGGGGCGCCCTTCATCGATTACCTGATCGGCGATGCGGTGGTGACGCCGTTTGATGACCAGCCTTTCTTCAGCGAGCAGCTGGTGCACCTGCCCGGCTGTTTCTTTCCGGCCGAACGCGGCGGCGCTAACGGCGCCACGCCCAGCCGCGCCGAAGCGGGCCTGCCGGAGAATGGCTTTGTTTTTTGCTGCTTCAATACCGCCTGGAAGATCACGCAGCCGGTGTTCGACATCTGGATGCGGCTCCTGACGGCCACGCCGGGGAGTGTGCTGTGGCTCAAGCGTCCCGCACCGGACACACGCGCCAGCCTGGAGCGCGCTGCCGCCGCGCGTGGCATCGATCCGGCACGGCTGGTCTGGGCCGATGAAGCGCCGCTGGAAACGCACCTGGCGCGGCACAGGCTGGCCGACCTGTTCCTGGATACCCTGCCCTACAATGCGCACGCCACGGCCGCCGATGCGCTGGTTGAGGGCCTGCCGGTGCTGACCTGCCGCGGTGAAGCCTTTGCCGGCCGCGTCGCCGCCAGCCTGCTCAAGGCGGCAGGGCTGGACGAGCTGGTGACGGAGAATCTGTCAGACTATGAATCTAGGGCGCTGGAACTGACGCGCGATCCGGCAGCCTTGAAGGCGCTGAAAGTCAGGCTGGCGCAGGCGCCGTTCGATATCGAAGGCTTTACGCGTGGCCTGGAAGCTGCTTACACGCTGATGTCGGACAGGCGCGGCGCGCCGCCGCAAAGCTTCAGCGTGTGATCTGTTCGCTGGGCGACATCTCGCTAGGCGACAGGGTCCGTTTGCCCACCAGCCCCTTCCAGAAGTCCCAATAGTCGCGCAACAGGTCGGGCATCAACCAGAAGCCCTGGCGATACGGCGTGTCCACGCCCACCGCCACGTTGCGCATCCGGCATTCGCTCCAGCCGCCGAACAGGTGATCCCAGATCGGGGTCATGCCGAAGAATCCCGTAGGCGTGCTCATGTCCAGCTTGTGATGCAGCCGGTGGTGCAGCGGGGACTGGATGACATAGCGGCCTATCCAGCCGAAGTGCGATTCCATGCGCGAATGAATGATGAAGCCCAGCACCGAGGTGGCGACATTGACCCAGATCATCGCTTCGGGCGTGGCGCCCAGCAGCGGCATGGGGATGTTGACCGTGAAGATCCCGACAAAGCCGGCGGGATGGATGCGCCCGCCATTGATGACGCAGAAATCCTCGGCCGAATGGTGATAGCGGTGCAGCGGCCAGAAATATTTGTGGTGGCCTAGGCGATGCGCCCAATAATCGAAGAAGGAATAGGCATAGAAATAGACGACCACCTGGACCGGCAGCGGCAGGAGGGTGGGATCGATGGCAAAGCCGGTTTTGGCGGCGATCCAGTCGCGCAAGGCCACGCCCGAAATGATCGAAAGGCCCAGCATCAGCACCTTGCCGATCATGCCGGTCAGGTGCAGCTGTTCCATCATGAAGAAGATGATATCGGTCTTCATGGATTTGGTGGGCGCCAGCAGGGCGCGCAGCGAGGATTTGCGCCAGCCGACAACGGCGCATTCGATCCAGAAGGCGGACGGCAGGATCAGGAGAAGGACGGAGCCGGTGCTGAGGACCTTGTCATGCACATGCTTGAGGGTGAAGGCATGTCCCGCAACGGTCAGCGGAATGTGGTCCGGAAACCGTGCCGATATGGCAAACCAGGCCGCAGTGAGCGTCCCGAGATAGGCCACCAGGCCGGCCAGGATCAGGAGGCGTGGGACATACGAAGGAAGAGAAAAGCGGGTTTCCCCGCTATCGGCGGCAATAGACATGGCAGAACGATCCGGACACTCAGGTCCGGATCATTCATGCTTCATGCCATTAACCTTTTGGGTTAGCGGTCGCGATAGGGACGGCCACAGCGGCGTTCATACTCGCGGCGATCGTTTTTCCAGGCAGGGGCGCCCAGATCCAGATCGCACGGGTCGGTGGCCGCACCGACAACAGCGCCGGCACCGGCGCCAACCGCCGCGCCAAGGCCCGGATTACCGGCCATGGCGCCGATGGCGGCACCACCGGCGGCGCCGATCAGCGCACCGCTGGCGGCCCGGTCACCGGGGTTTGTACCGCAACCCGCAAGCGTGACAGCCGCGGCAAGTCCAACAATCAACATGGTTGTGCGCATGATCTGTGCTCCTTTGTACTGAAGCCAGAACGCCTAACCGGTGAGCACGGTTCCCCGGCGGCGGCGACAGAGTTTTCACCACCAACATTAAAGTCACACCGGGCTGTAGCACGGCGGTCCGCTCGCGACGCTTTGCGACATTTGGGCGAAAGCATGGCTATTCGCAAATTGCGGCAAATTCTGTAGCCATTTGGCATGTTCCGGGAATTGGGCCGATGACGCCTGCGTTGCGTGCGCCAGTGACATGGCTGGCTTCCTATCCCCGCTCCGGCAATACCTTGCTGCGGACCATCCTGAAGCGCTGCTTTGGGCAGACCAGCCAGTCCATCTATGACGACAGCGAATTTTCGGACCCGGATGTGGCCGAAGTGATCGGGCGCGAAGCGGTTGGGGACGATCCGCGGGATTTCGTCGCCAAGGCCCGGCAAAGCGGGCGCAGCCTGTATGTGAAAACACACGAAATGCCCCCGGCCGACCGGCACCCGTCCATCTATGTGGTGCGCGATGGCCGCTCGGCGGTGGTGTCGCACACCCATTATCTGCGCGAGATCGTGCAGCGCGACTTCACCCTGGCCGAGGTGATCGAGGGCAAGTCCGGGCTGAACTGGTCCGCGCATGTGCGAGCCTGGATGCCGCGTCCCCACACGTTGCTGCTGCTCTATGAAGACCTGGCGGCGGGAAATCCGGCGACCCTGAAGGCCATCTCGGACTTCATCGGCAAGCCGCAGATTCACGAATTCGATATTTCCTTCACGGCGCTGCACGCGCTGAGCCCCACCTTTTTCCGCGCCGGTTCGGATTCAGCCAACATCCTGGAAATGGACGGCGAAGCGCAGCGCCTGTTCGACCGTCTGCACGGCCAGACCTTGCGCGACCTGGGCTATGGCAGCGCCGGCGCAGGTACCCATGAAGGCGCCCGCGTCGGCGTTTAGGCCCTAGATATCCTGCAAGCGGGTGGACGAGTCGCCGAACTTGTCCTGCTTGATGCCGAAACGATCCATCAGCGACAGGTACAGGCTGCACATCTTGCGATTGTCATCGCTGGCATTCATGTAGTTCAGCGAACGCCCGGTCTTGAGCGTGCCGCCCAGACCGCCTGCCAGAACCAGCGGCAGGTGCGAGTTGTCGTGCTTGCGGCCCACGAACATGTTGGACATGAACATCAGGCAGCTATTGTCCAGGACGGTGCCATTGCCTTCCTTCATGCTGTCCAGCTTCTTGGCCAGATAGGCATACTGGCTGACATGGAAGTTGGCGATGCGTTCGTAATTGTCCGACGCATTGTCATGGCTGGCGGCGTGGTGGCCTTCCTTCACGTCCAGGAAGGGATAGTACATGGCAGACAGGTCGCGGGAGATGATCAGCGAGGCAACCCGCGTCTTGTTGGTCTGGAAGGCGATCGCGATGATGTCGCACATCAGCCTGGAATGCTCGCGCAGGTCTTCGGGCAAACCATTGTTGGGGCGGTCCATCATGGCGATGGACGTATTCTTCAGGCTGGCCTTTTCCTTGGCGTCTTCGGCACCCTTGCGCATCAGCTCGACGCGTTTTTCCACTTCGCGCACGCTGGTCAGGTATTCGTCCAGCTTGCCGCGATCGGTGCTGCTGATCTTGGTCGACAGCGACTGGGCGCGGTCCTTGACGCGGTCCAGCACGCTGACATTGAGCAGGCTGCCGCGATTGTCGAACAGGTTATCCCAGGCCTGTGCGGGATAGACTTCCACCGGCACCGGCGAGTCCGGGGTCTGCCAGGACAGGTGCGAGGAATAGGCCAGGGAGAAGTTGGTCTCATGGAAGCCGGTCATGGGCTGTTCGCAGGCCAGCACGATGGATGACTGCGGCGTGTCCTGGCCCACATGACCCGCGATCATCTGGTCGACGCTGATGCCCGAATGGATGATGGCGCCCTTGGTGATCGGCACGCCCGACAGCAGCGAGCCGGTCTGGGCGGGATGGATGCCCTGGTTGGTCAGCGCCTTCACATACAGGCCGTCGACCACGTTGATCTTCTGCTTGATCGGCTCCAGAGACTCCAGCGTCTTGGACAGCTTCATGTCGGCGCCGTTGCCGGTCGAGCTCCAATGGTTCTCGTTGACGCCGCAACCCAGGAACACCACGCCGAAACGCTTGGGGAAGTCGGCGGCAGTGGGTTCAGCCACCGCGCTGACCGATTCCAGCCAGGGCAGCGCCATGGCGCAACCGGTGCCGCGCAGCACCGCGCGGCGGGAGAAGGCGTTGGATTTGAACGGGTTCACGGTCTTGTCCTTCGACATGATCAATGCTCCTTCCGGAAATCGATTTTGAGGAATTTGCCGGCGGGCTTCTGCGGCGCGACGGGATCTTTGACGGGCGTTTCGACAACGCGGCGGTTGAGGAATTGCGGGCTGACCACGATGTCCTCGACCAGGGTGCGGAACTTGTAGCCATTGGCGGCCAGGTCGCTCTTCATCTTGTCGACCAGGGATTCATCCGACAGCTGCAGCGAGCGGTTCAGCGCATAGGACAGCAGCTTGCGCGACAGGTTGGAGACGTAATTGTCCTGACGGTGGCCCTTGATGAAGTTCTGCAGGCCCGCAAGACCGGTGCCGTCCACGCCGCCCGGATAGGTGGTGGAAGCGTCGATCGGGCGGCCCGCCAGGTCCTTGGTGCGGGCATCGCCCACCGGGCCATAGCCTTCAAACGCCAGGCCGAAGGAGTCGAAGCGCAGGTGGCAGCCGGCACAGAACGGGTTCTTGTGATGCTCGGCCAGCATTTCGCGGATCGGCTTGTCGGTCTTGGATTCATCCGACGGCAGTTCGGGCACCACGGGCGGGGGCGGCGGCACGCGGATGCCCAGCACCTTCTGGACCACCCAGTTGCCGCGCTTGACCGGGCTGGTGCGCAGGCCGGGCGAATAGACGGTCATGAACACGGCCATGGGCAGGATGCCGCCGCGGCCATACTTGTCGGCATTGTCGACCCGAACCCAGTGATCGGTGCCGCCTTCCACGCCGGGGATGCCGTAGTGACGGGCCAACGGCGGATTGACGAAGGTGTAGTTGCCGTAAAGCGCATCCAGCACCGAACCGTCACGCTGGATATTGTCCTGCATGAAGTGGATGGGTTCCTGGAACATGGCTTCGCGCAGGTCGTCGTCGAAGGTGGGGAAGCGCATGCGGTCGACGGAGTTGTTGGTCTCGAACTGGCGGAACACCAGCCAGTTGCCGGTGAACTCGGTCGCCAGGCCATGGACCTTGTCGTCCTTCAGCATGCGGCGCGCCTGGGCCAGCATCACGGCGGGCTTGTGCAGATCGCCGGCGGCGGCATGGCGCAGCAGTTCGGCGTCCGGCATCGAGGCCCAGAGGAAATAGCTCAACCGGTTGGCCAGGCTGTAGTCGGACAGCGGCTGGCTTTCGTACGCCTTGGCGGTCTTGAGGCTGGCCTTGGCCAGCGCGGCCTGCTGCGCCTTGGCCACCTGGAGGTCGAAGCGGTACAGGAAGTCGGGTGACATCAGCACGCTGACGATGGAGTCGCGGATAGCGTCCTCATGGCTCAGCGCATTCTTGGTGCGCAGCTTCTTGTAATAGGCCAGAAGATCCGTGCGCTCGTTCGCCGTCAGCGGGCGGCGATAGGCCTTTTCGGCAAAACGCACCAGCGCGGCCAGCTGCTTGGGTTCGGCGGCGGCGCGCTGCTTTTCCTGGTCGCGCAGGGTGGCGTTGACCAGGCCGAAGTGCCAGTTGAACGCCTTGGGCGCGATGGGATCATTGTGTTCCTTGTCCATCGCCCAGCGCGCCAGATACTTGTCGCGCAGCTGGTTGATCACGAAGGTATCGGTCACTTCATGGCCGACCGGACGCTTGGATCCGGATTCGGTCGACAGCGGACCGTTGATGTTGCCGTCCACTTCGCCCGACTGGTTGAAGAAATACTGCACCCAGGTGTGCTCGGTCTGGCGGCCGACGAAATCGAACTCGTTCCACAGTGCGTTGAGCTGGTCGGTGCCCTTCTTGTCCAGGATCAGTTCGCGCAGCGCGGTGTCGTCGCGGTAATAGCCGCCGGTATTGTGATAGCCGGCGCTCAGCAAACGGCCATTGTCGGTGGCCTGGTCGGGCCAGTAACGGCCGCGTTCGGACACCACGAAGGTATCAGGGAACACCGAGGCAAAGCGCGCAAACGCCGCCTGGTACTTCGCCTTCTGGCCGGCCGGATAGACCAGGTCAACGTCATTGTAGCGCGCATGCTGCATCAGGATCGCCCAGCGCGGCGAAGCATCTTCATGCAGCGGCGGATATTTCGGGATTTCCGGCAGCGCGGGCTGCGGCTGGCCCGCCTCGCGCAGGGCGGCCGGGTCGCTCTTGCGATGGTTCTGGGCGTACTGCTCAAGGCGCCAGTTGTGCAGCGGCTCCGATTGTCCGGGAAGCCCCTTCACCACCGGCGAGGAGAACTGCATGGCGGTATGGGCACGGATGCGGGTGACAAAATTTTCCATCGCCGCAGTCTTCACATTGAGTGACGCGGCGGCATTCGGCGCGGGCAGCGCGTTGAACATCGACTGCAGCTTGGCGACCGGGCCCACCGCGTCCTTGTCATGCAGGATCGCCCACACCATAGGCAGGTACTTGGCGCTGAGCTTCATGTCCGCGGCCGTGGAGGCAAGCGTCGCAGCCGGCTTGCCCAGCTCGGCGCGGTAGCGATAGCGCCAGGCGGCCTCGAAATAGGCCGAGATGTCGGTAGGCTGCGCCGCATAAAAGGCGATGATCCGCTGCAGCGAATATTTCTCGCGGTCGGTTTCCACGCGCATGGCGTGGGGCGCAAAATCGATGCCGGTGGGCGTCAGCACCATGCGGTCGGCGATGGTGCGCGAAGCCTGCAGATACTTGTTCAGAAGCGCCGGCGACATGGTCAGCGTTTCGCCGGAATTGTCGAAGCCGGATGTGTTGGCCGGATCGACCGGGAAGGTGCGCGCGATCCCCATGTCCTGGCCGGTCAGGTCGCGGATGGTGTTGTCGTATTCGGCGTTGGACAAGCGGCGCGCCAGCACCACGCCGGGATCGCCGCCAAGGCGCTTGATCTCTTCGCCGCGCACGTCATGGACGAAGGCGACGATCTGGTCGATCAGCGCCTGCGGAGGCTGCGGCATGGTCTTGGGCGGCATCTCGTGCGCGCTGAGGCGGTCCGCCAGCAGCGACCAGCGGGGGAATTCCTCCTTCACCTGCTCGACGGTGGTATAGGACTTAAGGTCGAATTGCGCTGTGGGCTGGGCGCCGGAATGGCAGGCCACGCAATATTTGCCCACGAACGGCTTCACCGTCGCGTCGAACTGTTTCTGCAAACCGTCCTGGGCGAAAGCCGGGGCGGAAATGCAAGTGGCCAAAAGCGCGATAACCGGCAGTCTCATACGGCAGAACTCTGTGTTGCTTGTTGCTGGCCCGGGCCCCGTTCCAAGCGCGCCCGACCCTCCCCTAAGCTCCGGAAATAACCAGAAATTGCCTATGGAGTAAAACATGAACGGGCCGGATACTTACCCCGCCCTTCCGCCTGAAAAATTTGGCGGGATGACGGGCTTTTGTGCATCGCAGCAAATATGGGGTTGAACCAATTGAGTCGGGGCCCGCTGGGAACTTGCGAATTTCGCCAGTTCCATTAGCGGTTCGGGCATGGCCGATCTTCTCCCTTTTGCCATCCGCGCTCTGAAGACCAACGATGTGGCGGGCGCCGAAATCGCCGCGCGGCTGATCCTGGATCAGGTGCCGGACGATGCCGCGGCGCTGCACCTGCTGGGTATCATCGCGGCCAAGGTGCAGGCGTTCGATTTCGCAAGCGACTATTTCGCGCGCGCGCTGGCCGCCGAACCTGGCAATGACCAGATTGCGCAGAACCTGGCGGCGGCGCGTGCCGCACCCCGTCCACGCTTTTCGCAGGAGCCGCGCTATCTGGTTATACGCGAATGGAGCTTCGGTTTCTGGTCCGATGTCAGCCACGTGCTGGGTGCGTTGCTGCTGGCCGAAGTAACGGGGCGCATTCCCGTCACCTGGTGGGGCGGCGCCAGCATGTTCAGCGACGATGCCGATCGCGATGCGTTCCAGAATTATTTCCAGCCGGTCTCGGATGTGCGGCTGCAGGATCTTCCCACCGGATTTTTTCCGCCGCGCTGGAACGCCGGAAACCTGACAACGCAGACCGACGCCAAGTGGCAATACCGCACTGGCCCGGTCTATTTCCTGAACCGGCCGGAACGCGTGGCGGTGTGCGATTTCTTCGCCGCCATGCCCAATATCCTGCCCTGGGTGCCGCCCGGCCATCCGCTGCATGGCAAGTCGGTAGAAACAGCGTATCGATACCTGGCGGGAAAATATCTGCGCCCGCGCGCCGATATCGCCGCGGCCTGCGATGACTTCGCGGAGAAGCAATTCAAAGGCGCGCCGTTCGTGGCGGCGCATGTGCGCGGCGGCGACAAGTTCAATGAAGATGGCGCCATCGCCGACGCCAACGCGCGAATCCTGTCCAACCTGGAACAGATGGACGCCTCACTGCCCATCCTGATCCTGACCGACGATGCCCGTTGCCTGGCGATGGCCAAAAACAGGTTCGGCGCCCGTGTCGCCGCCACCGATTGCCGGCGCACCGATGGTGATACCGGCGTGTTCTGGTCCAAGGCCGATCCGGTCCAGACCGGGCGCGAAGCCATGATCGACGCCTATCTTGCGGTGCGCGCGGCGCGCTTCACCGGCAACCGCATGTCCAACGTCTCGGCCATGATCGCGATGTTGAAGGACTGGCCGGACGGAACCTGCCTCCTGACAGGCCGTTCGATCCTGGAAGACCGCAGCCTGACGCTGTACCAGAAAAAGACCAGCTGAAACGAAAACGCCGGGCCACCAATTTCCCTGGGGCCCGGCGTTTCGCAATCAGATCGGCGCGGTTTCTACTTCGGCGTGACGTGCCACAAGCCGCCCTTGGTGTCGTCTTCCAGCATCCACACGGTGCCGTCCGGCGCCACCGCCACGTCGCGGATGCGGTGACCGACATTCCAGCGCTCGGCCGGCTTGGCGCTGGCGCCATCCACGGCGATACGGCTCAGCGACATGGTCGCCATGCCGCCCAGCAGGATCGAGCCGTTCCAAGCCGGGAACGCGCTGCCCTTGTAGAAGGTGATGTTGCCCGGTGCGATCACCGGATTCCAGTACAGCACGGGCCGGGTCATGCTGGGCTGGGTGTCGAAGCCGGGGATCGGCACGCCGTTATAATTGGTGGCGAAGCGCGCCAGCGGCCAGCCATAATTCTTGCCCTTTTCGATCAGGTTCAGCTCGTCGCCGCCCTTGGGACCATGTTCCATTTCCCACAGCTTGCCGTCGGGTGCGAAGGCCAGGCCGTAAGGCGTGCGGTGACCGGTGGTCCACACTTCCGAGGGCGTCATGTTCTTGCCGGGGAAGGTGTAGGTATAGGCGGTCGGCGCGGTCTTGGCCGCTTCGGTGTCGGTCGGCGGATTGATGATGTTGACCGTCTGGGCACCGGTCTTGCCGAAATTGGGATTGTCGGCGGCCGGCTTGCCGTCCAGGGTCAGGTGCAGAATCTTGCCCAGGGGCTGGTTGGGATCCTGGGCCGGCGTAAAGCGCTGGCGGTCACCGACGGTGAGGAAAAGCGACTTGCCATCGGGCGCGAAGGCAACGGCGGCGCCGAACTGGCCGCCGCGGCCGCGTGCGCCGTCACGCCAGATCACTTTCAGGTCGCTCAGGCTGGCGGTGGCCGGGGTGGCGCTGTCATTCAGCACCAAGGTCGCCTTGGCCAGCGCCAGGCTGGAGCCGGAGATGCCGCCGATGGTGCCCGGCTCCGAATAGGTCAGATAGACGGTGTGATCGGCAGTGTAGTTGGGCGAGACATAGATGCCCAGCATGCCGCCCTGCCCGCCATACAGCGAAGCGGGATAGTTCAGCACAGGGCGCTTCTGGCCCTGGGGCGTGACCAGCCACACCGGGCCAACCTTTTCGGTCACCAGCATGCGGCCATCGGGCAGGAACGCGATGCGCCAGGGCAGGTTGAAGGTGGTGACCGAGGTCATGTTGAAGGGAAGCGAGGCTTCCGGCTTCTGGTCGCCCAGGTTGGGCTGGGCCGCGGCCGCGGTCGAAGCCAGCGCCAGAGCCAAGGCGATTTTCGAGAATTTCATGGATGTCTCCCCTATGCGCGCGGATGCGCGCTCGATGCGGGGCACAGTTTTATAGGCGGAACCGGGGGGTGGCAACCGGCGGAGGCCACCCCCCTTTGCCCTGCTTTCGCCTAGTTTCCGGGCGGCTGGTCGGTCTGGAAATAATGGACCTGGCCTTCCTTGCTGCGCGGGGTGATCGCCATGCGGATGGAGCGGCCGGTGTTGGGGCAGCTGGTGGCGCGATGCCAGCGTTCCTCGTTGGCGTTCAGAAGGTCGCCATATTTGCCGTGCACCACACCCTCGCCCGAGATCAGAGCGCAAACCTCGCCCCACACGTTCAGCCACACTTCCTGCATGTTCTCGTGGAAGTGGCCCCAGCTGGTATCGGGCGGCAGCTGCGTGATGTTGTTGCCGATGTTCAGGTTCGACGAGGTGTGGCCGTCATACAGGAAGCGCTCGCCCCTGCGGTCGGAGGCGCCATACTCATCGACATTGAAGAACGGCACGTTGAAGCTGTCATAGCCGCCGGTCGAGGTGATGCGGGACTTGACGTATTTCCAGCCCTTGATCGGCGTGGGCGTTTCGCTTTCCGGATAGGACGGCGCCTGGTTGGCCGGCGTGGTGCGATAGAACACCACCGGTTCGCTGCCCACCGTTTCCAGGCAATAGGACAGGCGCGGCGCGACATTGAAGACCCAGCCCTTGGGCAGCACCTTGGGCTCCTGCCCGTCGATGGTGACTTTCAGCTGGCCACTATAGACCCAGCCCCAGGCGCGGTCGTCCGCATAGAAGATGCACTTGGTCTTGTCGCCCGGCGCCATCTGGACATAGCGACCGTCGAAATCGCGGTTCAGCAGGACTTTCTGTTCCCAGCGCGGCTGGCCCTTGTGCATCTTGAGCACATCGGCGATGTGCCAGATGGGACGGTTGATCGGGCCATAAGGCGTTTCGGGATCCTTCTGCGCCGCCCAGACGGTGCGCTGGGGACCGTTCTCGCCGGCAGGTTGGGACCACCAGTTGGTGGGCTTGGATGCGTCCTGTGCCAGGGCGGGCACGGCGACCAGCGCAATAGCCAATGCCGCGAGAACCGGTGATTTCATGAAAGCCTCCCAGGAATTTTTTGTGACGGTACGGCGGCACAAGGCCGACGACAAGCACCCACTAGACGGCTGAAGCAGGACAAATCCGCCATGCTTCCGGCGCCGCCAAGACGGCACCCACCCAAGTACGGCCCGGTTCAGGGCCTGTTGCGCATCCGGTCTGCCATGCGCGCCAAGGCTTCATATACCGGATTGCGCAAGCCCGGCTCGACATCGCAGTCAGTCAACGCCTGCTTCATGCAGGCCAGCCATTGTTCAGCTTCGCGGGCGCCGATGGACAGTCCGGCATGCGCCGACATCACGCAGCGCCGTTCCGGCTTCTGGAAATAGGTGGGCGGACCACCCAGCCAGCCGCACAGAAATTCCGAGAGCGACTCCCGGACTGCCGACAAATCGCCGACGTGCATGGCCCGCACTGCCGCATAGTCAGTGCTGCGATCCATGAGGTGATAAAAGCGGTCGACAATCGCGCGCACCGCATCGTGGCCACCCAAAAGCGCGTAGGGAGTGCTTTCTTCGCTCATTGGCCAATGCTGCATCCGCAATACGGATACGGATTTGATCTGGATCAATTCCGGCGCAATACGAACAGGGGCGAGCGGAAGTTTGGAGCGGGTGAAGGGAATCGAACCCTCGTATGCAGCTTGGGAAGCTGCCGTTCTACCATTGAACTACACCCGCACAGGGCGGGTTATAGCGGCAGGAATTGGAGTTTGGAAGCTGCCGCCCCACGCTCACTTTTCAAACGGGATGTAGTCCTCACGCACCGGGCAGAAAACATCCAATATCCGGCAATCTGTGATGGCGTGGCCCGAATGCACCGCGTTCGGCGGAATGATGCTGACCGATCCGGGCCGCAGGATTTGGCGGACCCCATCGACGATGATCTCGAATTCCCCCTCGAACGCATGCGCCACCTGTTCATGGGGATGGGAATGGGCCGGCAATTGCGTCCCAGCCGGAACGTCCCAATAGACGAAGGTCATCCCCGCCGAGCGGATGAATTTTCCCCGCCATCCCGGAAAAGGCGATCGTTCGGGAAGATCATCCAGGTTTGTGGTGGTCATGGGGACAAGCCTCTCGCGGACACCGCAGGAGTAGCATTCCCCAGACAACCCGGGAATACTATGCCCTTCGGCCTGGGAGAAAGATCATGACGCGAGAAGAAGACGTCCTGGCGGCGCTGGACAAGCCCATGGCGGTGTATGCGCTGCAGCAGCGGGTCGATCCCAGCAACAAGAGCACCGATGCGCTTCAGGACCTGTTGATGCGGATGCGCACGGCAGGAAAAGTAAAGTTCGACATCAAGACCGGCAAATGGGCGAAAGCCTGAAGTAATAAGGGGGGCGTCCATGTCCGAGCATGAATTGCAGGTCTTCGATTCCACCGCCATGCCCTGGGAAGAGCGTTTCGTGCCCCAGCTGGGCAAGGCGCTGTTCGCCAAGGCCTTCCTGGAAGACCCCGACACCGGCGTGACAGTGCGGATGGTGAAGTATCCCGCCGGCTTCATGAACGCCTGGCACACCCATCCCTGCGCCCATGGCATGTTCGTGCTGGAAGGCACGCTGGTCACCCACAAGGGCAATTTCGCGCCGGGCAACTTCGTTTGGTTCCCCCAAGGCATGCGGATGGAGCATGGCGCGACCCAGACCGAAGACGTTACGGTGCTGTTCATCACGAACAAAAAATTCGAGATCTGGTACGAGCAGAACAACGGCGCATGAGCCGGCTGTTTTCCATCGCCCATCTCAGCCTGATCGATACGCCGCCGGCGGAATTGGTCCGGATTGCCGTGCAGGCGGGATATGATCTTGTCGATCTGCGGCTGGCGCCGGCCACGCCCACCGACCGTGTCTATAGCAGCGGCGAATTGAAAGCGCTGCAAGGCGAGCTGACTCCATTGCTGCAGGACGGCGGCCTGAAACTGTGGGACGTGGAGATCATCCGGCTGAAGGACGATACCAACCCGCGTGATTACCTGCCCCTGATGGAAACGGCGGCGCGGCTGGGCGCCCAGCGCATCAAGCTGGTGTGCGATACCGAAGATCACGCGCGTGCGGCCGAACTGCTGCAGGCGCTCGCCGAGCTGGCGGCGCCCTTCGCGTTGGTCCTGGACCTGGAATATATGGTGTTTTCGGGCGTGAAAGCCCTGGAAGCGGCACAGGCGGTCGTCACGGATGCGGGCCAGCCGAACTTGCGGGTCCTGGTGGATGCGCTGCATTGGGCGCGCGCCGGCGACACCGCCGAAGATATCCGCAAGGCCACCCACCTGGATTATGCAGCTGTGCGATGCGCCCGCCGCGTCGCCGGCAGGGCGCGAGGCGCTGATCCGCGAAGCCCGCACTAGCCGCCTTCCGCCGGGGGCGGCGCGCTGCCGCTGCGTGACCTGCTGGACGCCATGCCCGCCGATTGCACCGCCAGTCTGGAAGTGCCGCTGCCGCCAGGCCATGATCCCGCCGCCCATGCACGCCGGCTGCTGGAAGCGGCGCGCAAACTGTGCGGAGACGTCTCGTGAAGCCTTTACGCATCGCAGTCCTGGGTGCAGGCCTGATCGGCAAGCGTCACATCAGCACCATCCTGGCGGCGCCGCATGCCGCGCAGCTGGTGGCGGTGGCCGATCCGGTGGCGGATCCATCCGCCTTCAAGCTGGGGGGCGCGGATTGGTTTACCGACGCGACGAAAATGCTGGATGAGGTTCGGCCCGAAGCCATCATCCTGGCCACGCCCAATGCCCTGCATGCCGGGCAAGGCAGGCTGGCCTGCGACCGCGGCATCCACTTCCTGGTGGAAAAACCGGTGACCGCCGCCCTGGACGAAGCCGCCGACCTGGTACGCCGCGTCGATGCCAGCGGCGTGAAGACCTTGGTGGGGCATCACCGCCGCTATCTGGCCGCCATCCAGGACGCCAAGCGGCGCATTGCCGGGGGCGAGCTGGGCGAACTGGTAGCCGCCAGCGTGGTGTGGGCGACGCGCAAGCCCGATCCTTACTTCGACACCAAATGGCGCACCGAACCCGGCGGCGGTCCGCTGTTGATCAACGCCATTCACGAGATCGACATGCTGCGTCATCTGTGCGGCGAGATCGCGTCTATCACCGGGATCACCAGCAATGCCCGGCGCGGCTTTGCCGTGGAAGACAGCGCCGCCGCGACCTTTGCCTTCGACAATGGCTGTATCGGCACGCTGGTCTGCACCGATGCCGGTTTTTCGCCCTGGACCATTGAACAGGGGACGACGGAAAATCCCAGCTTCGCTTTCACCGGCCAAAGCGCCTATCGCATCATCGGCACAAAGGGCAGCCTGGAGGTGCCGGTGTTGCGCCAATGGAAGGCGCAGGTGCCGGGTGAGATCGGCTGGGACAAATCCATCGCCGCCGCCGACATCAATGTGCCATATCATGACCCCTACATCGCACAGCTGGAGCATTTCCAGCGCATGATCCGGCGGGATGAGCCAGCCCTGGTTTCGGTGCGTGACGGCGCGCGCACCCTGGCGGCGACGTTGGCGGTGGCCCGGTCGGCCGCCGACGCAAAGCCGGTCGCGCCGCAGCGCTTCTGAGCATTCTTTTGGGCATTCATTTCAAACTGGACTTAAACCGCGGAATTTTCGGTTTTTAGGGATTGCCGCAAGCCTTGGGCAAAGTCTGGCCGCTAACCTCAGCGGGATTTGAAAACGGGGCTTATTATGAAATCCATCCTTTCGAACTTCCTGAAGAACCAGGCGGGCGCCACGGCCATTGAATATGGCCTGATCGCTGCCCTGATTGCGGTGGTCATCATCACCGGCGTGACGGCGGTGGGCACCCAGCTCAGCACCACCTTCACCAACCTGTCGAGCAACCTGAAATAGCCATTGGCCTCCCGCCCTAGTAATGCTTCGGGCGCGCCGCTAGCATCGCGGCAAAACGGGGCGGGACATGGCGCAGAAACTTCTGGTCTATCAATCGCTGTGGGCGATGGAGCGTCGGCGTCCCGATGGCCATGAATGGACGCTCGCCGAAAAGCTGGCGATGATCCGGGATGCCGGCTTTGACGGCTGCGGCGTGCGCTTCATCGATCCGCCTTTTGCCCGCGAAGTCACCAGCTTTCTGCGCAGCCATGGCATGACCTGGCAGGCGCAGTGCTATCCGCAGACCGTCGACGACCTGAAGCCGGTGCTGGCGCTGGTGAACGAGCTGGGTGCCGATCACCTGAACCTGCAGGCGGACGTGCGGCCCTATACGTTGGAAGAATGCGTCCCCTATATCGAGGGCTGGCGCAAGCTGGCGGCGGATGCGGGGGTGGAGCTGCATATCGAAACCCACCGCGACCGCATGACCACGGACCTGTTCTTCACCCTGCATTTGCTGGACCGGTTTCCCGACCTGCGTTTCACCGCCGACCTGTCGCATTACCTGGTGGGGCGCGAATTTGCAGGTCCCCCAATCGCCCCCGAAAACCACGCCATGATCCACCGCATCCTGGACAATAGCTGGGGCCTGCATGGCCGCGTCGCCAGCCGCGAGCAGATCCAAATCCAGTTCAACTTCCCCCAGCACAAGGACTGGATGGACCTGTTCATGGGCTGGTGGGAATACGGCATCCGGTCATGGAAGAAACGGGCAGGACCGGACGAAACTTTCACCTTCCTGTGCGAATTCGGGCCCCCGCCCTATGCCATCACCGGCGCCGATGGCTACGAACTGTCCGACCGGTGGCAGGAAGCCGTGCAAATGAAGGACATGATCCGGGATTTGTGGCAGCGGATTGCACAGGGAACCTGACAGTTTCTCAGTGAAGGTCCTGAAAAATTTCTGGCTGATTTCCGCCCTTTGCGCCGTATTTTCAGGATGGCGCGCAAAAGTCTGTTACGCCTGCTGAAGACTGTGCCAATATCCAACAAAACTGGGCGGTTACAGGGCTGTTGGGTGTTTAACCATCATCAAACATCGATGCTGAGGAGCATGCGCTGCTTTGTGAGTGCAACCGTGGGTATGCACCATGCAGTTTGATGTCTCTTTTGACGTCGCCCATTCCCCGAATTTCGGCAATCTGACCGGCGACGAAGCAATCCAGATCAGCCAGGTGATGAATGCCGCGGCCAACATCTGGTCGCATTACCTGACCACCGCCAACGTCACACTCAAACTCTCCATCATCATCGACAACAGCCTGTTCAGTGGCAACGTGCTGGCGCAAGGCGGTCCTGATGGCTACGCCGCGACCGGAGCGACATTCAACGGCAAGACTGTGTATGAGAGCGCGGCAAGCGCCAAGTTGCGCACCGGCAATGACCCGAACGGCACTGACCCCGATCTCAGTGTCTATCTGACCGTCAGTTCCATCCGCAATCTGCTGAGCTTCAAGACAGATGACTTCGGCGGCGTGCCGACCAATCGCGTCGATGCCCTGTCGGTCTTCCTGCACGAAATCGGACACGGCCTGGGCTTCATGGATGTCGCCTCTACAGCCAGTGCCACTTACATCTTCGACACCTTCGTGCAGAACGGCAAATTCACCGGTCCCAACGCGGAAGCCGCCGCTAACCTCACGCCAACCGGCATACCGCTTGATAGCGGGCTCGCGCATATTAGCGAAACCAGCGCCTATGGCACCGACCTGATGTCTCCGGCCCTGGATCCCGGCAAGAATATCCATATATCCGCCATTGACTTGGCCATCTTACAGGACATCGGCCTGCCGGTTCGCGTGGCAACTGCCGGTAATGACGATCTTTATGCTGTGTATGGCGCAGACCTGCATCTGGGCGGAGGCGACGATGTCGGACATGCGGTGTATGGGGGTTCGACCATTTGGGGCGAGGACGGCAACGACACGCTCTATGGTTTCGCCAGCACCGACTACATCACTGGCGTCGTCAATGACATTCTTCATGGCGGCAATGGTGATGACACGCTGATTGGCGACAGCAGTGATGACCAACTTTATGGCGACGCCGGGTTCGATACCGCAGTGTATTACGGCCCAGCAAGCGACTATACCGTTACGCAGATATCCCAGACCCACTTCCAGGTCAGGGCCACGGGAGTGCAACACCTGTGGGAAGGCACCGACCAGCTATATGATGTCGAGCGCATACAATGGGGCGACGGCACATTCACAAGCCTTGTCCCACCGAGCGGCCAGAACATCGTCAATAACGATGAGCTGAGCTATACCAGCGGCGGCACCATATACGACAATATTTCCGGCACGGGCCATGTCAGCTTTCATGGGTTCAATGCCTATTATATCCAGGGCAACTTCACCCATACGGGCGGCACCACGATCTACGAAGGCGCCGTCGTTATCGGTCCAAGCAGCAATCCCGGCAATGCCCTAGGGTCCATCACCGGCGACATCATTGCCGGCGTCAATACCGCCAACAGCGGGATCAATTTCAACCGTACCAACGACATTACCTTCAGCGGGAATATTTCGGGACTGGGTTACGTCGACCAGATGGGGGGCGGCGTCCTTACCCTGACCGGAACCAACACCTATGGTTCCTACACAGTCATTGAAAAAGGCACCTTGGCGATTGCGAGCGCCTCCAACATCGGCGTTGGCGACATCAAGTTGTATGGCCTGGGCACTTTGCGGTTCAACGGATCGTTCACCCTGGCGCAGAACATTCTGCTGAGTGGCGGCGAAATCTATTCCAACCACAACAACGTTACTCTGTCGGGCGTCATCGGTAACCCGCTTGGTGTGAACACCCAGGCTGGCGCGGGCGGTTTCACCAAGACGGGGCCCGGCAAACTGACTCTTACCGGCAACAATACCTATGGAGGCCCCACCGTCATTTCCGGCGGCGGCCTGCAGATCGGGGATGGTGGTACTACCGGTACTCTGGGCAGCGGTACTGTCATCAACAATTCCGAACTGGCTTTCAACCGTAGCGATGACATCACGGTCGCCAACGCGATTTCCGGTAGCGGTTCGCTGATCCATGCGGGCGGCGGTGTGTTGACCCTGACCGGCGCCAATACTTCTACCGGCAGCACAACGATTGGCACGGGAACGATCCGGCTCGGCACAAACGGCAACATCGGCACAGGTGCGCTGACGATCAATGGCGGCGTGTTCGACATGGCGGGCCGAAACCAGACCGTCGCAACGCTGTCGGGTTCCGGGGCAACCATCATCACAGGCGGCGGCTATCTCACCGCCAACAGCAATAGCAACAGCAGCTTCGGCGGCGTCATCAGCGGTACTGGCGGTTTCAACAAGGGTGGCGCCGGAACGCTCACCCTGACCGGCGTCAACACTTATACCGGCGGTACCCAGGTCAATGCCGGCACGCTCAGACTGGACACAGGCAGCAGTCTGGCGGCCAACACAATTATACAGGTATCGAGCGGCGCGACACTGGACTTGAACAGCAACAGCCTGACCGTCAGTCAGCTTGGCGGAACCGGCAATATCTTGCTGGGTTCGGCGACACTTTCCATCATCAACTCAGCGGACAAATTCCTCACCAATACGGTCAGTGGCACCGGTGGGCTGGTGAAAGGTGGCAACAGCACTCTTTATGTGCTGGGCAACAACACCTATTCCGGTGGCACCACCATCAGCAGCGGCACGCTGATGATCGGCACGGGGGGGCTCACCGGTTCTATTACGGGTGACGTGGTCGACAACGGCCAGCTTACCTTCAACCGCTCTGATGCCACAACATTCTCAGGCGCGATCAGCGGCACGGGCAGTGTAGCCAAGACAGGCACGGGTTCGCTGCTCCTGACAGGGAATAATACATACACCGGCGGGACCACCCTGGCACAGGGACAGTTGTCGGTCATGAGCGGTTCCAGCATCGGGTCCGGCGACATCCAGATCTACGGCTTCTACACGTCCGTGTTTTTCATGGGCGCGTCTATGAGCCTGGCGCAGAACATCAAGCTGCAGACAGCAATTTTTTATACCGAGACCAACGCCAATGTGACGATGTCCGGCGTCATCAGCAGCATGGCGGGCACAAATCCGGCCAACGGCTCGGGTGGCTTCAGCAAGGGCGGCGCCGGCACTCTGACTCTGACCGGGAACAACACGTACAACGGTCCTACGAGCGTTGACCAAGGTACGCTGCTGGTGGATGGCTCGACCACGGCCACCAATATCTGGGTGCAATCCGGCGCTACATTGGGTGGTACCGGTTATGTCGGCAATGTATTCGTAAATGCCGGTGGTAAGCTGGCGGCGGGCGATGCGCCCGGCGCCGTTGGCAACCTGCATGTCAATGGCAGCCTGACCTTCCAGGGCGGCGGCGCCCTGAGCGAGGACATCTCGACCAGCGCAGCCGATGAAATACTGGTCAGCGGCAATGTCTCGCTGGGTGGCGCGCTGACACTGAACTTCACCGGCGGCAGCTATTCGCGCCAGACCTACACCATCTTGCACACCGATGGCACGCTCAGCGGCACATTCAATACGCCGGTCATCACGGGCCAGGCCGGCCTGAGCGCACAGCTGAGTTATGACGCGCATAACGTCTATGTCACGACCGACAATGCCCCTACCGTTACCACCGCGAACCTGAGCAGACGGGCCGGGCAGGCAATCGCCGCCGCGAACCTATTCACGGCCAGCGATGCCGATGGAGACACAATCACTCGCTACCAGCTCTGGGACGAAAACACCGATCCCAATAGCGGATATTTTGTGGTGAATGGCGTGGCACAGGCGGGGCAGACGTTGATCGACGTTTCGGCCGCGCAACTGTCGCAAGTCAGCTTCGTGACTGGCACCACGGCCAGCGACGCCATCCAGATCCGCGCCTTTGACGGCATTGCCTGGAGTGCGGTATCGGGCAAGTGGGCGCCCTTTACCATTGCGCCGGCGCCGAACCACGCGCCAGTTGTCACGACCGCCAATATCAACGCATCCCGCAACCAGACCATCGCGGCTTCCAGCCTGTTCACGGTCGCCGATGCCGACAACGATCCCATCACCCGCTATCAGTTCTGGGACGAGAATGCCGATCCCGGCAGCGGGCATTTCGTGCTCAACGGCGTCGATCAGGCAGGCCAGACCCTGATCGACATCTCGGCCTCTCAACTGTCCCAGCTCAGCTTCGTGGCCGGCAACACTGCCAGTGATGCCATCCAGATCCGCGCCTTTGACGGTACCGCCTGGAGCGCGGTCAGCGGCAAGTGGGCGCCCTTCAGCGTCCAGGTCCCGCCGCCGCCGGTCAATCATGCCCCCGTGGTCACCACGTCCAACGTCAATGCCTCCCGCAACCAGACCATTGCGGCCGCGGACCTGTTCACGGTCGCCGATGCCGACAGCGACATCATCACCCGCTACCAGTTCTGGGACGAGAATGCCGATCCCAATAGCGGGCACTTCATTGTCAACGGCGTAGCACAGGCCGGCCAGACCCTGATCGACATACCCGGCACCCAGCTGTCACAGATCAGTTTTGTCGCCGGCAGCACAGCTTCGGACGCCATCCAGATCCGTGCATTTGACGGCACCACCTGGAGCGCGGTCAGCGGCAAGTGGGCGCCCTTCAGCGTTACGGTGCCCGCACCGTCCGCCAACCATGCCCCGGTGGTAACCACGTCGGACATCACTTCCACGCCCGGCCAGACCATCGCGGCATCGAACCTGTTCAGCGTCAGCGACGCCGACAGCGACACCATCTCGCTGTATGAGTTCTGGGACGAAAACGCCAATCCCAGCAGCGGTCACTTCGTGGTGAATGGCGTGGCCCAAGCAGGCCAGACCTTGCTCGATATTCCGGGGGCGCAGCTGTCGCAGGTCAGCTTCGTCACCGGCAGCGCCGGCATGTCGGACGCTATCCAGATCCGCGCCTTTGACGGTGTGTCCTGGAGTGCGGTGTCCGGCAAATGGGCGCCGTTCCACATCAACAGCTAAGGTCTAGGCGTCCTGCACATCATCCTGGTGGATGTCGCTGCGATAGGTTTCCGGCCCGCACCACACCGCAAACGCCGTGACCAGCGAGATCGCGACGATATAGACGCAGACGCCCCAGGGCGCACCGCCCTGCCATGCCACCAGCAGCCCCGCAATCAACGGCGCCGGGCCGCCGGCGATGATCGAGCCCAGCTCGCGCGCAAAGGCAAAACCGGAATAGCGCAAGCGTGGCCCGAACAGTTCGGCGAAATACACCGCTTGCGGCCCGAACATGGCGGCGCTGCCGATTCCCATCTCGATGCAGAAGGCCAAAATGATCAGACTGGCATTGCCGGTCTGCGCCACCAGGAAGAACGGAAAGGCGCAGGCGGCGGAAAACAGCGCCCCGAAGATATAGACCGGGCGGCGGCCGATGCGGTCCGACAGGTGCGCAAAGGCGGCGGCCCCGATGACCAGCGCGATACTGCCCAGGATGGTGCCCATGATCGCCACATCCCGCGGCACGTGCAGGTTGTTGATCAGGTAACTGACGCCGAACACCGGATAGAGATAGCCCAGCGCGTTTTCCGCCAGCCGCGCACCCACCACCACGAAGAAATTGCGCGGGCTGCGGCGCACCGCTTCCAGCGCCGGGAGCTTGAGCTTGGGACGGCGTGCATTCGCCGCCTGGAACACCGGAGTTTCGCTGACCTTGGCGCGAATGAAGACGCCCATGGCCAGAAGCAGGATCGACACCAGAAATGGGATGCGCCAGCCCCAGGCAAGCATGGGCTCGCGGGCCATGTGACCGATCAGCCAGAAGCCGCCGCCGGCAAGCGCACTGCCGACCTGGACACCCATGGGCGCGAAGGCGCCATAGAGTCCGCGCCGGCCGGGCGGCGCAAATTCCACCGCCATCACCACCGCGCCGCCATATTCGGCGCCGGCGCCGAACCCCTGGGCCAGGCGCATGAGAAGCAGCAGGACAGGCGCCCAGATACCTGCTTGTTCATAGGTCGGCAGCAGGCCGATGGCGAAGGTTGAGCCACCCACCAGCAGCAAGGTTGCTACCAGGACGGGCTTCCTGCCCCACCGGTCACCGAAATGGCCAAAGAACAACCCGCCCAGGGGCCGCGCCAGGAACCCCACCGCAAAGGTGGCGAAGGAGGCCAGCGTGCCGATGGTGGCATCGAATTGCGGAAAGAACAGCGGCCCGAACACCAGCGCCGAGGCTAGGCTGAAGATGTAGAAGTCGTACCATTCCAGCGCCGAACCGATACCGGCGGACAGAAGCACATGGCGCAAGGTGGCCGGTGTCGGGGTATTGGCGTCGCTCACTCAATCCCCCCGGCGTCTGGCGCGCCGTTGATCAGACTTTGGCGGGTTCTTTACGCTGGAAATACTTGTTCTGCAGCGTGGTCTGGTTTTCGTAAATCGAGCCCTGGAACGGCGCGGGCGGCAGCGGAATGCGCACCGGCGCCGGCACGATGCGCGGGACGTTGGTGACGTTGCCGGACACCAGGTTGCGGTTGAATTTGTCCCAGTCCTTGATGCCCATCAGCGGAAAGGCATCGGCGGCGGAAAATTCATAAAGCAGCAGCCGGCGCGGCCTGTCCGACACATTCTGCGCCGAGCCATGCACAATGCGCACATGATGGAAGCTCATGGACCCCGCCTTGCCGGTCAGCGGCACGGCGGCATCAAAATCCACTTCCTTGCGGGTCGGGTCCATGGCGCCGCAGAAATGTCCATTCGAATGATGGTTCCAGGTCGGCCCCTTGTGCGAACCCGGGATCACCATCAATGGGCCGTTCTCCAGGAAGGCGTCGTCCAGCATCACGCCCACCGCCAGCATGTCGTCATTGGTGTGCGGATAAAAAGCCCAGTCCTGGTGCCATTCCACCGGCGAACCATAATGCGGCGACTTCAGGTTGATCTTGGAGGTTTGCAGCCGCACGCCCGACGGTCCCAGCAGCTGTTCCAGGATTTCCACCATGGGCCGGTAATTGGCCAGCTCCCAGAACACCGGCGTATGGGTGTCGGGAAACTTGATTCGGCGGACCTTGGGATTTTCGGGCGTGTGGCCGGGCTCCAGGTCATAGACGTCGGTGTGTTCGCGCACCGATGCGGCATCGGCCACCAGCTTGTCCAAGGCAGCGCGGCAGCGGCCCAGGATGTCAGCATCCAGCACATCGGGCACCACCAGGTAACCGGTCTCGTGATAGCGCGCGACGTCCGCCTGGCTGATCATGGCCCGATGCTAGGGCCCACGGCCCCGCCCCGTCAAAAGAAAACGGCGCCCCGCTTTCGCGGAGCGCCGTTGTGCATTTGCAAAAAATCAGATTGTAACGTTGCCGGTTTTCGCGGCTTTGACCAGATGATCGGCGCAGCGATAGGCCAGCGCCGAGATGGTCATGGTGGGATGGTTGCGCCCGCCGGTGACGAAGCTGGAACCGTCCACGACGAACAGGTTCGGCACGTCATGGGCGCGGTGATACTTGTTCACCACGCTGGACTTGGGGTCGTTGCCCATGCGGCAGGTGCCGCGGGCATGCGCGCCGCCGCGCGAGTCATTGACCTGGTCGGCCCACACTTCCGTGGCGCCGGCCGCCTTGAGGATTTCCACCGACTTGTCGATGAAGAACTGCATCGCCTTGAAGTCGTTCTCATGGCTGGTGGAGGTGATGCGCATGGCGGGCAGGCCCCAGGCGTCCTTCACTTCGGGATCCAGGTCGACGGTGTTGGTTTCCACCGGCAGTTGCGAGATGAAGTTCACCATCGTCAGGCGGCGATTGGCCTGTTCGATCAGGGCCTTCTTGTAGCCGGCGCCCCAGCTTGGGGCATTGTGCGGGCCGGCCAGGCCATACTGCATCGGCGACATCTGGCCGCGCGCCGTCATGCGGCCGCCGCCATACCAGCCGCGCCCCTTCACATCATTGGGCACATAGGACAGCACCGCCGCGCCGGTGACACAGCCCTTATACTCATTCAGCGGCTGGTCGAAGAGGCCCGAGGCGCCGCCGCCATTGCCGCTCATCAGATACTTGCCGACGATGCCGCTGGAATTGGCCAGGCCGTTCTGGAAGCGGTTGGACTTGGACAACAGCAGCAGGCGCGGGGTTTCCGTGCCATTGGCCGACAAGACCACGCACTTGGCCTTCTGGAAGACTTCGCGGTTATTGTTGGCCTTGTCGAAATAGGTCACGCCGGTGGCCTTGCCGCTGGCGTCGACATTGATCTCTCGCACATAGGACTGGACGCGGATCTCGCAATTGCCGGTCGCCACCGCGATGGGCAGCAGCGCGACGGCGGACGAGGAACGCGCCTTCACCTGGCAGCCATAGCCGGAGCACATGCCGCAATTGATGCAGCCCGAGCGGCCATTGTACGGCGATGTGATGATGGCCGCGACGTTGGGCGTCACGGTCAGGTTCAGCTTGGCCGCGGCCTTCTGCATCAGGGCGCCGGAGCTTTTCAGCGGCAGCGGCGCGCACGGATACGGCTTGGACATGGGCGCGATCAGCGGCGTCTTCAGGTTGGGACCCGAAATGCCGATTTCCCATTCGGCTTGCGTGTAATAGGGCTCCAGCTCCGCATAGCTGACGGGCCAGTCGGCGATGCCGGTGCCCTTCATGGTGCCGAAGCGGCTGGCTTCGTCGAACTCGTACGGCAGGTGCCGCCAGCTGGACGCGCCATAGGTGATGGTGCCACCGCCGACCACGCAGCCGTAATTGTGATTGCCGGGCATCGCCTTTTCATTGGCGTTGCGGCGGAAGGTGTTGCGCTGAAGCTTGGGATCGCTCAGCAGCATGTCCTGGTCGGTGGGAAAGCGGTTGGACAGTTCGTCCTTGCTATAGTCTTGCTCGTGGCCATAGGCGCCCCAGTTGCCCTGCTCCATCACCACGACGGAGAATCCGGCAACCGCCAGCTGCTTGGCCATCACGCCGCCGGCCGCGCCGGAGCCGATGACGACGAAATCGACTTCTTCATTGGGATTGAATTTTTTCATCGGTCTTACGCCTTGTCATAGGCGCCGAAGGGCGCGCGGAAGTTGAGGCTGTCGTCGTAGCCGATCTGAGTCCAGCCGATCTTCTTGTAATTGCCGCCATGCTGGGGCGCCGCGAACATGCCCATGATGGTGTGATCGCGGACGGTCTTGAAGAAGGGGGTCTTTTCGATGCTGGTCAGCAGCGCGATCTGGTCGGCCGAGGACAGCGCGGCAAATGCCTTGCCACCGGTCTTGCCGGCCACATCAGCCAGGCCCTTGGTGTACAGGTCCTGCTTGTCCTGGGCGAAGGTCACCAGCGCCAGGTCGATGAAATAGATCACCTGGGCTTCGCGGGCGCCGGGCGTATCGGTGGTGGGATAGATCTGGGCCGCCATCGCGTCCACATCCGCCGCCTGCTCGCGGCTGAAGAAAGTGAAAGCGCCCATGGCCTGGGCCTTTTCGGCCGCCGCCACCTGCGCGGGCCAGTTGGCAGTCAGCCAGGCGGCGCTGGAAGCGCCCACCGTTTTAAAGAGAAAATTGCGTCTGCTGTCGCTCATGGCGAACCTCCGTGGAACTTAATGTTTCGCGTATCGTGTGATGCCGCGCGGTACGACATTGACCGCGCCATACATGTTGCCGTTGGGCGCGACCACCACGCCTTCGCCGGCCTGGTCGTCGGCCACGAAGGACGTCGCCTTGGCCTGGGAAATCGAACCGATCCACACGCCCTTCTTCCAGCCCGGATGCAGCTGTTCGGTGGAATCCGCATCGATGGCGTACAGCGTATCGCCAGTGATGTAGAAGCCGGACGGGCGGCCGAACTGTTTCCATTCGGTGATCAGCTTGCCGTCCTGGGTGAATATCTGGATACGGTTGTTGACGCGGTCGGCGACATAGAGCCGGCCTTTGCTGTCCAGCCCCAGCGCGTGCGGATTGTTGAATTCGGACGGGCCGCTGCCCGCCTTGCCCCATTGCTTGATGAACTTGCCCGTCGCATCGAACTTCATGACGCGCATGTTCAGCCCCGCCGGAATGATGGGCGCGATAGGCGCATGGCCGTCGGTGACAAAGATGTCGCCATTGGGCGCAGTGATCACGTCGCTGGGCGAATTGAAGTGGGATTCATCATCGCCGCGCTGGCCGGGCGTGCCAATGGTCAGCAGCACCTTGCCGTCCGGCGACAGCTTGGTGACGGTCAGGCCCTTGGTGCCGTCCTTGGAAATGGCGCCATCAGTGACCCAGACATTGCCTTTGCGGTCGACATGCAGGCCGTGCGGAAACACGAACAGGCCGGCGCCGATGCTCTTGATCGCTTTGCCGGTGTTCATGTCGAGCTGCACGATGGGCGCCTTGTCCGAGCCATCGCAGCTGTTGGCGCCGCAGCGGTCGATGGCCCAGATCTCGCCATGGGGGCCGCGTTCGATGCCGGCGCTGGAGCCCCATTTGCCGGCTTCGCTGCCGGGCGGCGCGGCCCATTGATGTTCGGGCGCGCCATAGGGGCTGGTCAGGTCGGCCGCGAAAGCGGCGAGCGGAAAACAGACCAAGGCCAGCGCAAAACGCAATTTCACAGGTGTGCTTCCTTCCCCAGCGAGCCGATTCCAGCCCAATTTTGAGCGACGCTATCCCCCGGCATCCAGCGCGTCAAAGTCCGTAAAACTGCGACAACCTCGCATCTGAGGGTGCGGTGCAGCATGCTTGTTTTCGGGTTCCGGGCTTGGGAAGGTCGCGCGGCAATCACGCGGAAAAAATCGACATGAAAATTCTGGTTACGGGCGCGGGCGGCATGATCGGCCGCAAGCTGGTGGAGCGCCTGGTGGCGGACAAGACCCTGGGCGGCAAGCCCATCACCGGCCTGACCCTGGTGGATGTGGTGGAATCGCCGATCCCGGGCGGTGCGCCCAAGGACACCAAGCCAATTGTCACGGATTTTTCCGAAAAGGGCGTGGCCGAGACGCTGATCAGCGACCGGCCCGATGTGATCTTCCATCTGGCAGCCATCGTGTCGGGCGATGCGGAAGCCAATTTCGAGAAAGGCTATCGCATCAACTTCAATGGCAGCTGGTCGCTGTTCGAGGCGATCCGCCTGGAAGGCCAAAAGTCGCCCTACAAGCCGCGCTTTGTGTTTGCCTCCACCCTGGCCGTGATCGGACCGCCCTTCCCGGACTCTGTGCCGGACGAGCATGCGCCCACGCCCTCGACCAGTTATGGCACGCAAAAGGCGATGACCGAGCTGATGCTGGCCGATTACAGCCGCAAGGGATTCCTGGACGGCGTCGGCGTGCGCCTGCCCACCATCTGCATCCGCCCGGGCAAGCCCAACAAGGCGGCGTCCAGCTTCTTTTCGGGCATCCTGCGCGAACCCCTGGCCGGCCAGGAAGCGCCGCTGCCGGTGGGCGATGAGGTGCGACACTGGTTCGCCTCGCCGCGCGCCGCGGTCGGCTTCTTCATCACCGCCGCCACCATCGACACATCTTCGCTGGGCGTGCGCCGTTCCATGACCATGCCGGGCGTGTCGGCCACGGTGGGCGAACAGATCGAAGCCTTGCGCAAGGCGGCAGGCGACAAGGCCGTGGCGCTGATCAAGCGGGTCGATGATCCCTTCGTGTCCCAGATCGTGAAGGGCTGGGCCGGGCGCTATGACGCCAAGCTGGCCGCCAGCATGGGCTTCAAGGCGGAAAAGAATTTCGACGAGATAATCAAGGTCTATCAGGAAGATGAGATGACCAAGTGAGGCTGACACGGCGCAGCAGCTTTGGCGTGCTGCCGGTGCTAGCAGCCTCTGGTGCCCTCGCCCAGCCGGTGGAAAAAGTGTTGACGCTGAAACTCGTCGTGCTGGACATCGGCGGCACTTTGATTGGCGATCACGGCGAAGTGCCTGACGCCATGCTGGGCGCTTTCTCCCGCAAGGGCATCACCGTCACGCCGCAGGAATTCAGCGGTTGGCGCGGTGCGTCCAAGCGCGGCATGGTCAAGCACTTTGTCGAGGATCGCGGTCCTGCCACCGGCCGCGCAGCGCTGGAAGAGGCGATCTACAGCGACTTTGTTTCGACCGTCTCCAAAGCATATCGGAATGTGCAGCCCATCCCCGGCGCGGAAAAAGCGCTGCAGGAACTGGCAGCCATGAAGCTGCAGCTCTGCACAACCACCGGGTTTGACCGCGCCTTGACCACACAGGTGTTCTCGCACCTGGGCTGGCAGCATTATTTCGTGGCCAGCATCACCAGCGACGACGTCGCCGATGGCCGGCCTGCGCCCTACATGCTGTTTCACGCCATGGAAGCGGCGCATGTGAACGAAACCGCCCAGGTGCTGGCGGTGGGCGACACACCGCTGGATTTGCAGGCCGCCGCCAATGCCGGCATTGCCGGCGTCGGGGTCTATTCCGGAGCGGCGCTGGAAAGCCGGCTGCGGCAGGAAAAAAGTGTCGCTATCCTGCCCAGCGTGACGGAATTACCCGATTTCATCCGCAAGGGCCTGCCGCGCCGTTAGCGATAGGTCATGTCATCGACCCGTCCCAGGTCGGTGTTCATGATGCCCAAGGTCACGATGGCGAAGGTCAGCACTTCGGTGCCCTTCTCCAGGTGGCCGGACACGGTGGTGCCTTTGTTGTCGCCCAGCGCCAGGATGATGTGGGCGTGGATGACGCCGTTCACGACATAGCCGTTCATGCCGATGAAATCGGCCGGGGTGTTGGGCGCGCTCACGAACATGTCGGGCACCGGATAATCGCGCCCCGCCACATTGTGGAAGCGGTAGCCGCGCACCGAACCGATGCCGGACAGGATCACCGCATTCTTGATGTTCTGCGCCTTGACCTGCTTTTCCATCTCGGTGAGCAGGTCGGTCTTGTTCTTGGCGCGGATCACCACCACCCGGTCGAAGCGTCCGGCCAGGGTATAGGAATCCGGCACCTTGGGATCATTGGGCCGGGCGTCATCCTTGGTGGCGGGATGGCGCACAAGTTGCGCGGATGCCGGAACGCAAAGCGCCAGGCTCACGGCAAGCGGAATGATGAAACGGAATTTCATGGGCCCCTCCTGTTTTTTCAGGAAGGCTAACCGGCGGTCAGGCTCAGGAGAAGAGCTGGATCACGCCATAGACGATGGCGACAATGCCGGCGAAAAAGCCGCCAACGATGGCGACCGACACCCAGAAGGGAAATGCCCCGCCGCCATTGGCCAGCTTGGTCTCTTCCTTGCCCTGAACGTCCGCGGTCGCCATGGAAATCTCCCTGATTGGGGGCTTTTTACCCCCCGGCCCGGCTTTGTCAATAATTGCAGGGCTAAACCGCGATCGGCGCCTTGATCCCGGCATGGGCCTGGTAATTTTCCAGGGTGAAATCCTCGTATTGGAAGGCAAACAGGTCCTTCACGTCCGGGTTCAGCTTCATGGTGGGCAGGGGATAGGGCTTGCGGGACAGCTGCTCGTTCGCCTGGTCCAGATGGTTCAGGTACAGGTGCGCGTCCCCGAAACTGTGCACGAAGTCACCCAACTTCAGACCGGTCACCTGCGCCACCATCATGGTCAGCAGCGCATAGGAGGCGATGTTGAACGGCACCCCCAGGAAGATGTCGGCCGAACGCTGGTAGAGCTGGCACGACAGCTTGCCGTCCGCGACATAGAACTGGAACAGGCAATGGCAGGGCGGCAGCGCCATCTTGGGCACGTCCGCCGGATTCCAGGCGGTGACAATCAGCCGGCGCGAGTCCGGATTTTTCTTGATGTCACGGACCAGGTTGGCGATCTGGTCGATGGTGCCGTCGGTCTGCGACGGCCAGCTGCGCCACTGGAAACCATAGACCGGACCGAGTTCGCCGTTCGCGTCGGCCCATTCGTCCCAGATGGTGACGCCGCGTTCCTGCAGCCAATGGACATTGGTTTCGCCGCGCAGGAACCACAGCAACTCATATATGATCGACTTCAGATGCACCTTCTTGGTGGTGACCAGCGGAAAGCCGTCGGCCAGGTTAAAGCGCATCTGGTGGCCGAAAATGGACCGCGTGCCCGTGCCGGTGCGGTCGGTCTTTTCCACGCCCGTGTCGCGGACCAGCCGAAGAAGATCGAGATATTGCTGCATGGCGCCAGCCTAGCGGATTCGGCTCAGAATGGCAGCGGTTTCAAATCCGGTTCCAGCCATGCGCGCCTTGCATCCACCGACATCAGCCGGGGCTGCGTCCAATATTCCAGCAGCCAGTTGGGGTTGGCGAAATTGGTGCCCATCAGCGCATTGGCGATCTGGAACACCGGCACATGGGCGGGGAAACTGTCATAGATGCCGCGCGCCGCCCGAAGCGAGGCCTGGGTGATGGTTTCGTGATAACCGGCACTGTCGCTGTTCACCCCGCCCACCGCTTCGTTGAAGGCGCGGATCAGGCCCGGCATGGTCACCGCCGGCGACAAATCGGTGCGGTAGCGCATCAGCCACAGCGCCGCGGCGAAATGGGCGGCGTGCGTCCATTCCTCCTTGGCGAGGCTACAGGCCATCAGCCCTTCACCAATGTGAATGACCTCAGCTTCGGCGGTGAAAATCATGGGCATAATGGGGCGGAAATGCCCGCTGGCGGCGGCGTGGTCAAGCCGGTTCCGCCCTTCAATTCTTAACCCCCAGCACTTATATTGAGGGTGCTCGCCGGGCTTGCCCGGCAGACTATGGCGATAAACGACTGTGTAATAAGCAGGCCGGACCCGGGGGCGGTACCCGGCGCCTCCACCATAAGTCCTTCAAGCCTTTTGGCGCGGAGGGTTTTTGTGGGGGCGAAACAGGATCGACGGATGTGTAAAGGCAGTTCTTTTGCCCGGTATGGTTCCGCCGTCATCGGACTATTGTTTAGGTGCCAACGATAATGAAATGGCCCTCGCTGCCTAAATAGGTAAGCGCGGTTTTGGCGGATGTACCGGGCAACAGAAACATCCGCCGCTTATCTTACTGCATGACCTTGATGCCGATGTCGCCCCGCTGCGAAACGATTGCGACCTCCGTATGCGCTCCCCGGCGCTTCAGGCGCAGGTTCACCGACGCATCGCCCAGCGCCAGATCGTTGATGTGAATCTCTTCCAGGAATTTTGGCAGCTGCGGATTGTGGAAGCGGATTTCGCGCCTGGCGAAACAAATCTCGATCCCCAGGCAGGCCTGCAGCAGCGCGAAGGGCACCACGCTGGCCCAGGCCTGCGGCGCGCAGGCCACCGGATACAGCACCGGCGCGGTGCCGCGGCGGCGGGGAAAACCGCAGAACAGTTCGGGGAAGCGCATCATCTCCATGTGGGCTGCCGCATCGAACAGCCCTTCGAAAATGGCGGATGCGGCGCGCTTGAGGCCATAGCGCGACAGGCCCAGTGCGATCAGGGCATTGTCGTGCGGCCACACCGAACCGTTATGATAGGACATCGGATTGAAGCGCGGCGCATCCGCCGAAAGCGTGCGCACGCCCCAGCCGGAAAACATTTCCGGCGTCATCAATGTCGCGGCCACCGCCTGGGCGCGCTCGGGCGAAGCGATGCCGCAGAACAATACCTGCCCCGCGTTGGAGCTGCGCACATCGCAAGGCTGCTTGGCGCCGTCCAGCGCTATGGCGTAAGTGCCAAGCTGTTCCAGCCAGAACTTGTCCTCGAACGCCAGGCGCAGCATTTCCGCCGCCGCCTGCAATTCCTCGGCGCGGGCCCGATACCCCAGTTCGGTCGCCAGCACGGCGGCTTCGGACTTGGCGGCATAGACATAGGCCTGCACCTCGCACAGGGCGATGGGGCCGGTGGCGAGATTGCCATCCGCGTGCATCACCGAGTCCGAGGAATCCTTCCAGCCCTGGTTGGTCAGCCCGTTTTCGCTGACCCGGTAATATTCGACAAAGCCGTCGCCATCCTGGTCGCCATATTTGTCGATCCAGTCGAATGCCGCTTCCAGGTTCGGCCAGATCGCGCGCAGGGTTTCCACATCGCCGGTGCGCTGGAAATAGCGCGCCGCCAGCAGGATGAACAACGGTGTGGAATCGATGCTGCCGTAATAATGGCCGAACGGCACCTCGCCCAGCACCGCCATCTCGCAGGAGCGGGTCTCGTGTAAAATCTTGCCCGGCTCGGCATCGGCGCGTTCGTCAGTGGTGGTGGCCTGATGGGCCGCGAGGTATTTCAGGACGCCCCTGGCCAGTTCCGGATCCAGCCACAGCATCTGCAAGGCGGTAATCAGCCCGTCGCGGCCGAATGGGGTCGAGAACCAGGGCGTGCCGGCATAGGGATAAGGCCCTTGCGGCGTGTCGGTCACCAGCATGGACAGGTCGGCGCCGGCGCGGTGCAGCATGCGGTTGGCCAGTTCGTTGCTGGACGACACGCTGCCGCCCAGGCTGGCGGCGCGCACCGCCCCGCGCCTCGCGGCGCGATACGGTTCGGAAAAGGCTTCGGACGCCGGCGCGCGCCTGGCCGTGGAATCGGTGCAGCGCACCGTCATCACGATGGCGAATTGCGCCCCCGGCTCCAGCTCCAGCTGGTACAGCGCCTGGCTCTTGGACAATTGGCGCGGCGGCGGATCGAAGCTGATCTCGCTGCGGCGTTCGACGGCATCCAGCCCGACATAGCGGAAAATGGTCTTGGCGCCGCCGATCACCGCGGCGCTGGTCTCGCCGCGCCTGGGCCGCTGCATGCCGCGGATTTCGAACAGGTCGGCAAAGTCGGCGGCGAAATTCAATGTCAGCCAGCATTTCTGCACCCGGGCGTCGAAATTGTGGATGGCAATGCGTTCATGGCATGTGCCCTGCCACAGGAATTTCGAGCGCCGGATATGCAGCACCTCGCGCGGCAGGATGATGGCGTTGCCCTGATAGATGTCGGGATTGGACAGATCGACGGTGAGGACGACATTGTCATTCTCCACCGCGCTGGACAGCAGGAGCGGCCGCTGGCCGTCGATCAAGAGCTGCACGCCGGACAGATAGCGTGTGTCATTGTGGAAAATGCCGCCCGGCGTCAGCCCGGGCGCGATGCAATCCCCCAGCGCATCGAACATGGCGAAGGTATCGCCCTGCTTCAGCGTACGGGGCCAGCGTTCCTGGATCGATTCTGTTGCCTGAATATAAAAAGTCGAAATATCGTCAGGCGCGTCCGGGAGGGGTTTTGCCTCCATGACATTCCCTCATGTGAAATTATTCGGCGGCGACTTTCACCGCCTCGGGCGCCGCGCCCTGCGCGGCCAAACTCTCATAAATCTTCACATATTCCCGGGCCATGGCGCGGGCCGAGAAGCGTTCCTCGAAACGTGAGCGGATGGAGGGGCGGTACAGCTTGTCCAGCTTGGCCAGCGCGGCGACCGCGCCATCAATATCTTCCACGACATAGCCGGTCAGGCCGTCTTCCATGATCTCGGGCACCGAACCGCAATTGAACGCGATCACCGGCGTACCCACGCCCATGCTTTCGATCATCACCAGGCCGAAAGGTTCGGGCCAGGAGATGGGGAAGATCAGCGCCGCGGCATTGCCCAGGAAATCCTGTTTCTGGCTGTCATTGATCTCGCCGATGAATTCCACATGCGGGCTGCGGTCCAGCACAGGCTTGACCTGTTCGTCGTAATATTTCTGGTCGGCCGGATCGACCTTGGCGGCGACCTTCAGCTTCCAGCCGGCGCGGCGGGCAATCTCGATGGCGGGCAGGATGCCCTTGTCGGCGCAGATGCGGCCCAGGAAGGCCAGATAGCCGCCCGTTCCCGCACCTTCCTTCAGCATGCCTTCGGGCAGGCCGTGATAGACCGTCCCCTGCCAGTTCACCGGCGGCACGGGCTTTCTCTGGTGATTGGAGATCGAGACCAGCGGCATGTGCGGAAAGGCACGGTAGATGGCCGGAAGTTCCGGCAGGTCCTGGCGGCCATGCAGGGTGGTTACCGTGCGGTGCGCCATGTTGCGAAACAAAGGATAGTGAAAAAAGTCGATGTGGAAATGCATCACATCGAATTCGTGCTGGCGGGCAGCCAGCCGGTCCAGCGCAATGATGTTGTAAGGGGTGGAATTGTGAATGCCGTCCAGGCGCAGCGCCCGCGGCACGATCGCTTCCAGCTTGGCGCTGGTGCGGGAATCGCCCGAAGCGAACAGGGTCACATCATGACCCTCGGCCACCAGTTCCTCGGTCAGCCAGGACACAACCCGTTCGGTACCGCCATACAGGGTGGGCGGCACGCTTTCCACCAGGGGGGCGATCTGCGCGATTTTCATGACGGGAAACCTTGGGGAGCGGCTTATTCACAACGGCGTTTACACGCGCCCGGTTCCTTATTTTCTTCGCAATTGCGTCAAAATAGCCCGCAAAAGCCCTGCACAAAGGTTAGCCACGATTGACTCCCAAGGCCCGGCGCTTAGTGTTCCGGGCATATGGCAAAAGACTTTATCGGCTACCAGGCTTTGACCGATTCGGCGCTGCGCGGCGTCGTGCGCGATGCGTTGCGGCGCATCGAAAAGTCCGGCCTGATCGGCGCGCATCATTTCTACCTGACCTTCAAGACCCATGCTGACGGCGTGGACATTCCCGATTTCCTGAAGGAGCAGTACCCGGACGAGATGACCATCATCATTCAGCACCAGTATTGGGCGCTGAAGGTAAAGGATGATTATTTCGAGGTAACCCTGACCTTCAAGAAGCTGCCGGCGCCGCTGCACATTCCCTTCAACGCCCTGACCGCCTTCTTCGACCCGGGCGTTCAGTTCGGCCTGCAGTTCCGCGCCGAGGGTGAGGCCGCCAAGCCCGCCACCGGGCCCGTCATGGTGCCGACCAATCCGCCGGAACCTGTGGAGGCGGAAGCCGCCGCCGATCCCGTCAAGCCGGCCCCTGCGCCCGCCGGTGAAAAGCCCGGCGAAGTCGTCAGCCTGGATTCATTTCGCAAGAA
>JAXMEA010000006.1:0-152400 GCA_046348525.1 Alphaproteobacteria bacterium
CGCGGTACAGCGAAAAGGGCGGCAGGGTGAAGGGCCGGCGGAAACGCTGGGACGGCACCACCTGAAACACATCGCCCGCCATGATGTATTCCTTGGAGCGCGCGACCACGTCGAAATACTCGTCTTTGGTCATGTTGGACTGGACGGGCACGTTGGTGGGCAAATCGTCCGGCGCGGGCGCCGGATGCGGGGCAGGGGCTTCCAGCGCCGCCACCGCTTCGTCCAGCCGCGCGGTGGCGCGGGCGTAAGCGGATTTGGCGTCCACCGCTTTGTCGATCCACACCGGGGTGATGACGATGATCTCGTCCTTCACGCTGTCGAAGATGGCGGTGATGGTGGGCCGCAGCAGGATGGCGTCGGGCAGGCCCAAGGTATCGGGCGGCGGGTTGGGCAGGTCTTCCACCTGCCGCGCCATGTCATAGCCCAGATAGCCGAACAGGCCGGTGGCCATGGGCGGCAAGCCGTTGGGCACGGCCAGGCGTGTTTCCACGGTCAGCTTGCGCAGCGACACAAGCGGCTTGTCGCTGTCGGGCGTGAAGCGGTCTTCGTTCAGGGCGTTGCGGTTGATCTCGGCCTGGCCGCCGCGGCAGCGCCACACCAGGTCGGGCTTGAGGCCGATGATGGAATAGCGGCCACGGGTTTCCCCGCCCTGCACGCTTTCCAGCAGGAAGGCATTGTCCTTGCCACTTCCATCCTGGTTTTGGGCCAATTTGAGAAACGCGGAAACGGGCGTCTCCAGGTCGGCGACCAGCCGGGTGAAGACCAGCTGGGCTTTCCCGCCCGTATAGCCGGCGGCGAACGCATCAAACTCCGGCTGGATCATGACACGGTCACTGGTTTCCGGTCACCGACTGGACCAGCTTCTGGTTCACCTTCACGCCCTGGCGGGCGCGCGCGGCATTGGCCAGCGCGATCGACATGTCGCCGGCTACCGACTGGGAGAAGCGCGCCATGCCGCCCTGGAAGCCGGGGTCGCGCGGGTTCAGCGGCGGATGGGTGATGCCGGTGACGCGGGCGATGATGTAATTGCCGGTCAGGCCCTGCGCGCCATACTCCACCCCGCCCGGAGGCGCGTTGAACAGCTTGGTCACCATCGCTTCGCTGAAGGTGGCGTCGTTGGTCTGGCGGCCCAGCGCCGGGCTGTGCTGCACCGGCACTTTCAGTTCCTTGGCGATGCCGTCCAGCGACTTGTCCTTGGCGGCCTGCGCCGCCAGCGCCTGGGCGCGCTTGGCCAGGAGGGTGCCCTTCTGTTCGGCGGTCCAGTCGGCCAGCGCCTGGGCGCGCACCTGGTCCAGCGGCTTCAGCTTGGGCGGGGTCTGGCCGTTCACATGCATGGTGTAATAGGCGCCCAGCTTGGTGGAGAAGGGTTCGACATCTTCACCCACTTCGCCCTTGAACAAAGCGGGCAGGAATTCCGGATCGGCCGGGGCGTCGGTCCTGGCGCCGTCCTTGCCCATGCCGGCCGCGTCCACGCCGGCCAGGTGGCCCAGTTTCATGCCGGCCTTCTTGGCGGCGTCCTTGAAGTCCAGGCCGGAAGAGCGGGCGTCGGTATAGGCATTGACCGCATCCACCAGCTTGGCGCCGGCCAGCTGGTCCTGCAGCGACTTGGTCAGCTCGTCCTTCACATCGGCCAACGTCTTGTTGGTGCCGGGCGCGATCTTGGTCACCCGCGCCAGGGCAAAGCCGCCAAAGCCGGTCTTGATGGGTTCGCTAACCTGGTTCAGCGGCAGCGCGAAGATCGCCTTGGCGCGTTCGGCATCGGGCAGTTCGTCCTGGGCCAGGGTACCCAGACTGATCTGCGCGGGCTTGAGGCCGCGGCGGCTCACCAGTTCGTCGAAGGTCATGCCGGCCTTGATCTTGGCGCTGGCATCGGCGGCTTCGGCCTGGGTCTTGAACTCGATCTGCTGCACGTCGCGCTTTTCGGCGATCACGTACTTGGATTTCTGCGCGTCATAAGCCTGTTTCAGCTGGGCGTCGGTGACGGTGATGCCGGGCATGACATCGGCAGGGGTGATGGCGGCATAGTCGGCGTCGCGATATTCGGGGGTCGAATAGCGGTCGGGATGGGTCTTGATGTAAGCGCCCAGATACGCATCGCTGGGGGTGGGCACGGTGCCCGCCTGGTCCGGCGACAGCACCACGTATTCGGCGGCGCGCTTTTCATTGATGTACTGGAAGATCGCCTGGGCATAGGTCGGGGGGATCAGGAAGTTGCCTTCCACCGCCTGGGTCAGCTGGTCGCGCGTCATGTCCTGGCGGATTTCGTCCAGGAACTGGTCTTCGGTATAGCCGGCCTGGTTGATCGCCTGCAGGAAGACGCGGCGGTCGAACTGGCCCAGGGTGCCGCGGAAAGGCGACATGGCGCGCACATTGCCGGCCACGGCGGAATCCGAAACGGTCAGGCCAAGCTTCTTGGCCTCGTTGTTCAGCGCGGTGCGGCTGATCATCTGCTGCAGCGCCACCTGGGGCAGGCCCATCTTCTGCGCCATTTCGGGCGTGATGTCGGTGCCCATCTGGGCGCCCTGGTTGCGCAGGAAGTTGCGATAGGTGCGCTGGAATTCCTGCTGGCCAATGTCGGCGCCGCCCACGCTGGCGACCGAGGCGCTGGACACGCCGGTAAAGACGTCGGCGATGCCCCACACCACAAAGCTCAGGGTCAGGCCGCCCATCAGCAGGGTGGCCACCCAGGACTTGGACAGGGCGTGCATCCATTGAATCATGACGGCAATTCCGTGACTTAAGACGTGGCGCGGGAAGGCGGCGGATGATAGGGAGGGGGAACCCTCCCGGCAAGCTGCGAATCCAAGCGGGTTTTGCCGGGGAAAACCCGGAATTACAAGGGCTTATGCATGCGATCGCTGGTGGCGGGAAACTGGAAGATGAACGGGCTGACCGCCAGCCTGGCCGAACTGGCGGCGCTGAAGGCGGCGCTGGCCGCAAGGCCTGCTTCTTGCGATGTGCTGGTGTGTCCGCCCTTCACGCTTCTGGCGCAAGCGGCGGTGGCCGGCGGCATTGCGCTGGGCGGCCAAGATTGCAGTACGAAGGATGGCGGCGCCTTCACCGGGGATATTTCGGCACCGATGCTGAAGGATGCGGGCGCGTCTTTCGTGATCGTGGGCCATTCCGAGCGGCGCCAGTATCATGGCGAGAAGGATGCCGATGTCGCCGCCAAGGCACAGGCCGCCTGGCGGGCAGGATTGAGCGCCATCATCTGCGTGGGCGAGACCGAAGCCCAGCGCGATGCCGGACAGGCGCATGGCATCTGTTCGGATCAGCTGGATGCCAGCGTGCCGGGTGGCGCGACACCTGAGAACACCGCCATCGCCTATGAACCGGTCTGGGCCATCGGCACCGGCAAAACCCCGACCCTGGACGACATCGCGGCCATGCATGGCCATATCCGCAGCTGTCTGGTGCGGCGGCTGGGCGAAGGGGCCAGGGGCATCCGGCTTTTGTACGGTGGGTCGGTGAAACCGGACAATGCCGCCGATATCCTTAACCTGGCGGAAGTGAATGGCGCGCTTGTGGGCGGCGCCAGCCTGAAAGCATCGGATTTTCTTGGCATAATCGGAGCCGTTACCGGCGTTTAACCACGTCACCTGACCCTTTGTTAAGGCGCCGCAACGCATTCTAAGCGCAATAAATAATAATGCGTGCGGTGGGTGATGAGCAGGCTGTCCTACGACAGTGTCGACGTGCTGATTTACGATCCGGTGCCGGCCAACCGCGACCGCGACGCTGACGATGTATTCGCTGGGCTTCCGCAGGACCGAAACCGTTCCACGCCTCGAAGCCTTTATCGGCGTCCAGAAAAATCCGCCAGACATCGCACTGTGCGAAGCGCAGGGCGCCGCCGATGAATTGTGCGCCGCCATCCAGGCGATGCGGCAGGGCGGGGCGGCGCACAATCCCTTCATCGTCATCATCGTCACGGCCTGGGAAAAGTCTTCGGCGCTGATCAACAAGGTCGTGTCCAGCGGCGCCGATGACCTGATCCTGCGGCCCTTCTCGACCGCTTCGCTGGGCCAGCGCATCGAGACGCACATCGATCGCCGCAAGGGTTTTGTCATCACCACCGACTATGTGGGCCCGGACCGGCGCAAGGACACCACGCGCGCGCCTCAATGTCGAGCTTTCGATCCGCCCATTCGCGGAAGATGAAGGCCAAGGACAAGCTGTCCAGCGAGGCCATCGCCCGCAAGCTGGACGCCGAACTGAAAGGCGGCGCGCGAGAAGCTGATGAACGAAAAGCTGCGCCGCGATCCTTCCAGGTCTGCATCCTGTGGCGGCTGATCCAGGAAGCGCCCACCGTGGCGGGGCAGATCTCGCCCGACCTGGCCAAGTTGCAGGTGCTGGCGCGTTCCATCGAAACACGCTGCACGGGCACCGAGAGTTCAGGCCGGCGCCGGAATGGTGCGCATCGGTGCTGGCGGCGGCCGAGGGGCTGGTGGTGGGCGTGGACCGCAATGCCTCGCTGCATCTTTTGGGTCATGCGGGCCTCAGCCTGCATCAGGTCTTCCATCCGAAAGCGCGGCGGATCAGTTGTCCGAGATCGACGCCACGGTGGCGATCATTGCGCGCGTCAAGCAGACACTTAGGCGCTGGCCAGTGACAAGCGCCAGATCCCACGGGCATGGCCTGCGGGAAGATTGCGCCATCTGCGCATGTGACAGGCCATAACGCCGCTTGAGGACGCCGCCGATCAGGGCGCGGTAGTCGGTCAGCACCGGCCAGTCACGATCCTGGAACAGGCTTGCTTGTGTCGCCGGCACCTGCGGGCCGGCGATGCGCCCGCCCTTCACGCCGCCGCCCAGCACCCAGCCACGCTGCCCTGGCCGTGATCGGTGCCGCGGTCGCCATTTTCGCGGAAGGTGCGCCAATCCCTCACCACGATCACGGTGGTGCGTTCCAGGCCGGGCCCAGCGCGCGGTTTGCAGCGCCACCATCCCGCGCCCCAGTTCGCCGATGCGGTTGGCGAGATAACCGTCGGCGCCGCCCTGGTTCACATGCGTGTCCCAGCCGCCGACATCGACAAAGCCCAGGTTGAACTTGTCCTGCATCAAGACACCGATGCGCTGGGCCGACAATTCGAAGCCCTTGGTGGTGATGGCGTTGCGATTGGCCGCCATCATCTCGCCAGAGATGGCTCGGTAGACCTCGCTCTGCACGGCGAAGCCCTGTGCCACGGCGGGCGCCAGGTCCTGGCCCTGATACATGGCCTGGATCAGGGCGGCGTTGCGGTCGGCGATGCCCGGCTTGCCGGCGAAGTTCAGCGCGATGTTGGGAATGGCGGCGGCGCCGCGGAAGGTCAAAGGCAATTGCTGGGTGAAGGCGATCGGTTTTGCGCCGCTCAGCAGCTGGGCGGTGCGGGCCAGAAAACCGGACTGGTAGTTGCGCGAGCCGCCCACCGGCTGGCCCAGTTCGATCGTGTCCTGGGTTTCGAAATGCGAGCGTGAGGTATCGTCGGTACCTGCAAAGGGAACGAAGGCGACCTGCTTTTGCTGCCACAAAGGCAGGATCGTGTCCTTCAACGCCGGATGCAGGCCCCAATCGGCGTCCAGCGGCAGGGCGGCGTCTTTTGCGATCGCGATGGTGGGCCGCGCGGCGTAATAGAAATTGCTCGACACCGGCACCAGGATATTGGCGGCGTCATAGGCGCCGCGCAGGAACACCACCAGCAGGCGCTGGTCGCTGGCGGGCGCGGCATAGAGGCGGCCGGCCGTGACCAGCGGCGCGGCGGCGAAGGCCTTGAGAAGATCGCGGCGTTTCATCGGCGCATGAACTCCGGTGACGACAGAAACAGCATGTTGCGGTCGCCCTGGCTTGCGCCTTGCGCGATGGCCTGGGCGGTGGCGGGCGAAAGGGCCGGCGTCAGCGCGGTATAATAAGCGGTCTGCTGCAGCACCGGCGGCGGCCCCGGCAGGGGCGGGTCGTTGTCGGCTTTGAACAGGTTGCGGGCGCCGTTGCCGATCATGGTGGCGATTTCGAACCGCGCCGCCATCTGGCCGGGGCCGGCCCAGGCGCTTTCGATCAGGGGATAGCCGTCGGGCGTTTCATGGCCATAAAGCGGCTCGCCCATGCGGTTCAGCCAGTTGATCATGGGCTGGGCGTTGGTGATTGGCTGGCTGCCCCAGCTGGCGCGGACCGCCGACACCGCATAATGCATCGGGTCCTTGAACTTGCGGCCCAGCGAGGCGGTGAATTCGCGGCTGTCGAACAGGGTGGCAAGCACCTGGGCGATATCGCCGTCGCTTCTTCTCCATGTCGCGGCCATGGCGGCGACCAGTTTTTCCGAAGGCGCGTCGCAGCAGAAATATTGCGCCAGCTTGCGGGAAACGAAATGCGCCGTGGCCGGCTGCGCCGCCAGGATTGCGATGGCGGTTGCGATTTCCTTGGCGCCTTCGCCATGGATGGTGGCGCCCAGGAAATGCTTTTCGCCAAAGTCATGGCGGCGCTGGTTGAACAGGGTCAAGCCCGCGGGGCGATTTTCATCCAGGAAGTCGGCGCGGAAATCGCCGCGCTGCACGGTGAAGGGCAGGCGGCCCGACAGGTTGACGCCAAGCCCGGTCAGGATGCGCGCCAGCTCCTGCACATCCTGCTGGCTGTAGCCGGAGCCCACGCCCATGGTGTGCAGCTCCATGATCTCGCGGGCGTAATTCTCGTTGATCTTGCCCACCGCGTTCTGGGCATTGTCCAGATATTGCAGCATGGCGGGATGGACAGCCGTGGCGGCCAAAAGGTCACCGAACTTGCCCAGCGCGTGATCGCGCAGGGTTTCTTCATAGTCGCCGACAAAGGCGCGGATCATGCCCTTCTGGGCATGGACATTGAAATGGTTGAACCAGAACCAGGTCAGCTGCTCCTTGAGCTGGTTCTTCGAATAAAGATCGCGCAGCAGCGAGCGGGTCTGGGCCTGGCGCATCAGGTCGGTCAGGCGCTGCTGATAGGCTTTCTTGGCGGCCTCGGCGTCGGGACCGCCTTTTTCGTCGCGGCGCAGTTCGCGCAGTTCGCGGATCTCGTCATTGAGCTGGACGATGCTTTTCTGGCTGATCTCCAGCCCGTCGATCTGGGCCTGGACCTGCGGCGGCAAGCCGTCATCGCTGGAGGGGTGGAGCTGGGCCTTCAGCCAGGCGCTGGCGCTCATTCCGCCCAACGTGTCGCCCTGGGCGGTTTCGCCCCAAGAGAGGCGGTTCACCAGGCCGAGGTCGCCGGCCAGGGCAGGGGTGGAAAGAAGGGCGAGGAGCGCCAGGGCGGGGAAATGCAGTCGCATGGAGTACCTGCGCCGGAATGGCCCCTCCGGCCCGGGAAATATCGGTGATTTCTGGGGAATTCCGCAGTGAAATATCGTCCATTCGGCGGAACTTCCCATTTCAGGGCGGATGCTTTAAAGACCCCGCCAGAACGAGGATTATTACCCATGCAGACCCTGCTGCTTGTCGCCGAGCTGATCATCGCGGTGGCGCTTATCTGTTTTGTCCTGTTGCAGCGTTCCGAAGGCGGCGCGCTGGGCATGGGCGGCGGTGGCGGCGGCATGGGTGGCCTGTTCACGGCCCGTGGCGCGGCGGACACCCTGACCCGCACCACGGCCATCCTGGCCTTCCTGTTCTTCGTCACTTGCATCGGGCTCAACATCCTGGCGCTCAAGGGCCGCGACCAGACCTCGATCCTTGATTCGGCGGCGCCCGCCACGCCGGCCCCGGCCAAGCCGGTTGCGCCGGCTTTGCCCATCGGTCCGTCGGTCCCAAAGCCGCAGTAAGCTCCGCGTTTTTCGCGGGCCTGTTAGCAGCCGGAAATTTTTCCGATTTTGCGCTTGCACGCGCGCACCTGTTTGATGATGGTGATCTCCCATGGCCCGGTTAATCTTCATCACCGGCGGCGTGGTCTCTTCCCTCGGAAAAGGTCTGGCGTCCGCCGCTCTCGGCGCGTTGCTTCAGGCGCGCGGCTACAAAGTCCGCCTCCGCAAACTCGACCCCTATCTGAACGTCGATCCGGGTACCATGAGCCCGTTCCAGCATGGCGAAGTCTATGTCACCGACGATGGCGCCGAGACTGACCTGGACCTGGGTCATTATGAGCGCTTCACCGGCGTGTCGGCGCGCAAGTCCGACAATGTCACCTCGGGCCGCATCTATTCCCAGGTGATCGAGAAGGAACGCAAGGGCGGCTATCTGGGCCGCACCGTGCAGGTGATCCCGCACGTCACCGACATGATCAAGGAATTCGTGCTGGCCGATACCGACGGGCTGGATTTCCTGTTGGTGGAGATCGGCGGCACGGTGGGCGACATCGAAGGCCTGCCGTTCTTTGAAGCCATCCGCCAGCTGCACAATGACCTGGGGCGCGGCCAGACCGCGTTCATCCATTTGACCCTGGTGCCGTTCATCGAGGCGGCGGGCGAACTGAAGACCAAGCCCACCCAGCACAGCGTCAAGGAGCTGCGCGCCATCGGCATCCAGCCGGATATACTTTTGTGCCGCACATCCCATCCCATTCCGGACGATGACCGCCGCAAGATCGGGCTGTTCTGCAACCTGGCGGCCGAGCGCGTGATCCCGGCCATGGACCTGGATACGATCTATCGCGTGCCGCTGGCCTATCACGAGGTCGGGCTGGATACGCAGCTCTTGAAAGTGTTCGGCATCGAGAATGCGCCCGAGCCCGACCTGTCGCGCTGGCAGGATGTCGTCAACAAGGTCAAGAACCCGGAAGGCGAAGTGCATATCGCCGTGGTCGGCAAGTACATGCAGGTCAAGGACAGCTATAAGTCGCTGTCCGAGGCTCTGACCCATGGCGGCCTTGCCAACAATGTGAAGGTCCATCTGGATTGGATCGACAGCGAAGTGTTTGAGCGCGAGGACGCCGCCGCCTTCCTGGAAAATGTCGACGGCATCCTGGTGCCCGGCGGATTTGGCGAGCGCGGCACCGAAGGCAAGATCGGCGCGGTGCGCTTTGCGCGCGAACGTGAAGTGCCGTTCTTCGGCATCTGCTACGGCCTGCACATGGCGGTGATTGAGGCGGCGCGGGACCTTGCCGGGCTGGAAGGCGCCGGCACCACCGAGATCGGCCAGCCCAAGCACCCTGTCATCGGCCTGATGACCGAATGGGTCAAGGGCAACCAGGTCGAACAGCGCGCGGCGGACGGCGACATGGGCGGCACCATGCGGCTGGGCGCCTATCCGGCGACCCTGACGCCGGGATCGAAGGTGGCGGAAGTCTATGGCACCACCGAGATCAGCGAGCGCCATCGCCACCGCTATGAGGTGAATACCAATTACGCCAAGCAGCTGTCCAAGCATGGCTTGGAAGTGTCGGGCTGGTCGCCGGACGGCCGGTTGCCGGAGATCATGGAGATCCCCGACCATCCGTGGTTCATCGGCGTGCAGTTCCATCCCGAATTGAAGTCGCGGCCGTTGGAGCCGCATCCGCTGTTCACGTCGTTCATTGCGGCGGGTGCAGAAGAGCCGCCTGGTCTGATGGCTGGGCCACCGGACGACTTCCCGCAGCACATGTTCGAAGCCGCGGTGGAGTTCGCCGTGCTGGCGCTGCGCACCCTGGTGCTGGTCAATGGCGCCGCGGTGATCGCGCTTTTGACCTTTGTCGGTCAGGTATGGGCCAACGACCAGCACAATGGCTCCAGCATGGCGCATATCCTGTTCTGGCCGCTGATGTTCTTTTTGCTGGGCCTGATTTTCGCGGTGGTGGCGACCATCCTGGCCTATATCACCCAGATGCTGACCACCGAGCATGGCGGTGGTACCATCCCGCCGATTTCCAAGAAGGTGCGCGTCTTCGCGATCCTGTCGGCTGTGCTGAGCGTGACGGGGTTTTCCACTGGCGCGGTGACCACCGCGCTGGGGATTGCGGGTTAATTCCAGTCAAGCCATCACGCTATTACCCTCTCCCCCTGTGGGAGAGGGTGTCGCATTCCGCAGGAATGCGGCGGGTGAGGGGGCGTCTACTCAAGCTGTGAGCGATGACGTCTTGCACCCTGTCAAAATCCAGAAAGATATCCCGGTTGGGAAATCGCAGAACCTGGAAGCCGTCTCTTTCAAGGAAGCGTGTGCGCGCCCGGTCATAGGCAGAACCTTGATCCGTTCCATGCTGATCGCCGTCCAGTTCGATGATGAGCCGAGCTTCAAAGCAGGCGAAATCGGCAATGTAAGGGCCTACTGGTTGCTGGCGCCGAAACTTGAAGCCGGCAAACTGGCGGCTACGCAACGCGGACCACAGCTTGCGTTCAGCGTCGGTTTGCGCACGGCGCAATTGCCTGGCGAATAGGTGTTTCACGGCTACCCCTCACCCGGCGCAGCTTGCGCTGCGCCACCCTCTCCCACAAGGGGAGAGGGTTATTTTGCGAGGTGTTTCGCGATCACGTCCTTGGGGACAATGTGATAGCCGTTGCTGGGCTTGTTCTTTGACACTTCGCCCGTCTTTGTCAGCGTCACGCGCAGGCCGTTGACGTTTTCCAGCGCGATGCAGTCATCGATGTCGTGCAGGTCGTCCTTGTGGGGTAGCTCGAAGCCGCTTTGGAAATGTTCGGACAAAGCGCGCTTCTTGGCTTCCTCCGGCGAAGTGGCGACATAGAAGCCGTTGGCGTGCAGTTCGGTGAAGTTCTCGTCGTACGCGCCCAGGTTCACGAAGAAGAGTTTTTCGGGCTGGGATGAGGGCGTTTCCGACAAGGTGACGCGCCAGCCGTCCACCACGTCCAGTTCCAGCCAGCTGTCCAGGTGCAGACCGACGGGGTTGCCGAACCAATTTTCCAGCAGCTGGGGGTAGGTGTCCTCGATCCGGCTGCCGGTGGCGAAGACCACGTCATGCAGCTCGGTATTGGCTTTGGGGGCGCGGCCGCCCAGATAGATGGCAAAAAGCTTGGCTTGGCTCATACCGCTTTATACCCGTTAACAGGTCCTTAACTGCAACCCCGCAAACGCTAGGGAATAAGTAAGACGCCCGCTACTAGGATCGGCGCATGGGATTCAATGTATCCAGGGCTGTACCGCTTTTCCTGACGCGCGCCGCCGCCATTCTGCTGGCCGGGCTGCTGCTGCTTGCCGTGACGGGCCATGCCCGTGCGGCGGGGGATGGCAATTACGGGCTCAAGCGCTTCCCCGGCGACAACTACGATACAATCCCGGCGCCCACCAATTCACTGACCCAGCCCAGTTTTGCGCCGGTGCCCGGGTCGAGCGTTTCGCCCAATGGCTATTACAGCACCCTGAACAGCAGCCCGGCCGCCGTGACCGTGTCGCCGCCGCCGGCTTATACGCCGCAGCCCGCGACCGCGCCCCAAGCCTATGCGCCCGCGCCCAGCTATACGCCCGCGCCTGCTTCCGGCGATGCTTATGGCTACAAGCCGGCCCAGGGATATGCACCGCTGGCGCAAGGCTATGGCTACAAGCCGGAGCAGGGCGGTCAGCCGCAAGCGGCGCAAGCCTATGGCTACAAGCCCGATGCCGGTTATGCCGCCGCGCCGCCACCCGCGGCCAGCTATGCGCCGGCCTCTGCCGAGCCCTATGGCTACAAGCCGGTGATGCCCGCCGCGCCATCCTATCCTCGCCGCGCCTGGCGTCGGCCTCGCCGATGCGCGGCGATCCTTACGCCTATTACCAGCAGGAAACGGTGGGTCGCACCGACAATGCCGATTACATTCTGGGGCCGGGCGACAAGATGCATCTGACGGTCTATGGCGAGACCGACCTGTCGGGCGACTTCACCATCGATGGCTCTGGCTTTGTGCGCCTGCCGCTGATCGGGCAGGTGCGGGCCGCCGGTTATACCAGCCAGCAGCTGGAACAAGCCGTCGGCGGTTCGCTGGCGCAGGGTTACCTGAAGCAGCCGCGCGTGTCGGTGGAAGTGTCCACCTACCGGCCCTTCTACATCATCGGCGCGGTCAACCGGCCGGGACAATACCCTTACGTCGATCACATGAATGCGATGAACGCCATCGCCCTGGCCGGCGGCTTCACGCCCACGGCGGTGGAAAGCGTGGTCTTCATCCGCCGCGAAGGCAGCAACACCGAACAGGAAGTGCCGGTGGACCGCACCACGGTCATCCGCCCCGGCGACGTGATCAAGGTGCACAACACCGTCTTCTCCGACATCGTGAATTTCGTGTCGCCCTTCTCGGGCGTGGCGGCATCGGCCGCGACGGCGGCGGTCATCAACTAGGACATTGCCCCTCCGGCCTTCGCTGGCCCGAGGGCCAGCTACGGCCACCTCCCCAGTCAAGCGCGCTGACGCGCGCGGGGGAGGCCATTTGCCCACCGGGCTGACGTCCTTTAAACAGACCGCATGAACCCCAATCCCGTCGTTACCTTGGGCACTGTCGAAATCGGCAACGCCAAAAAGCTGACCATCATCGCCGGCCCGTGCCAGCTGGAAAGCCGGGCCCATGCCTTCGACATGGCGGGCGCGCTGAAAGAGGCGTGTGGCAAGCTGGGGGTTGGGCTGGTCTACAAGACCAGCTTCGACAAGGCCAACCGCACCAGCGCCTCGACGGCGCGCGGCATCGGACTTGAAAATGCCCTGCCGATCTTCGCCGACATCCGCAAGAATTTCGGCCTGCCGGTGCTGACCGACGTGCATGAGCGCGACCAGTGCGCCGCGGTGGCGCAGGCGGTGGACGTGCTGCAGATCCCGGCCTTCCTGTCGCGGCAGACCGACCTGCTGGTGGCGGCGGCGCACACCGGCAAGTGCGTCAACGTGAAGAAGGGTCAGTTCCTGTCGCCCTGGGACATGAAAAATGTCATTGCCAAGATCACCGGCGCCGGCAATCCGAACGTGCTGGTGACCGAACGCGGCGTGTCTTTCGGCTACAACACGCTGGTCAGCGACATGCGCGCCTTGCCGATCATGGCGGGATTCGGCGCCCCGGTGGTGTTTGACGCGACGCATTCTGTTCAGCAACCAGGCGGGCAGGGCGACAAGTCCGGCGGCGACCGCACCATGGTGCCCTACCTAGCGCGCGCGGCGGTGGCAGTCGGCGTGGCCTGCGTCTTCATGGAAGTACACCAGGATCCCGACCATGCGCCCAGCGACGGGCCCAACATGGTCAAGCTGAAGGACTTCCCGGCGCTGCTGGAACAGCTGGTCGAGATTGACGCGGTTGTGAAGCGCTAGCTTCGGTTATTGCAGTTCCGATTTTCTCCATGGGCGGGCCTGACCCGCCCATCCAGGGCAACCAACACCTTGTCTGCGGCTCTGGATGGCCGGCTCGGCGGCCGGCCATGGTGAGATTTTGAGAATTGCTAGCGTCCCGGCGGGCGCATCGCCACATTCACCACATCGTTGTTCGGGCCGCTCTTGGGGCCGGGCTTGGTCCAGCGGATCATCGCCTTCAGGTCGGCCGGATTGGCGGGCGCCTGGGACAAAGTGATGGTGTAGGCCTTGGCATCCTTGGGCGCGATGCGCGAGACCGTCCATTCGGCGACGTTGGCCTTGGCCTTGTCGTCCATGTGCACGCCCTTGTAGCCATCGCCGGTGGTGGCCGTGACGGTGGCGCCGGCGGGCACCACCACATCGATGGTCACGGCCTGCGCGGTCAGGCCCTTGCCCTTCTCGCCATCGTTCCTGACATTCAGCGCGTAAGTGGTGCCGGTGGTGGGCACCAGTTCGGCGCGCAATTCGGGACGGAAGCCGAGGTCATTTCTGGCCCAGTCATAGATTTCCTTCAGCTGGGCTTCGCTCAGGCGCAGCGGATTGAAATTGCCCATGCGCAGGCGCGAACCTGGCCGCTGCTCCTCGAACTTGGGCATGGCGGTGGTGTGGTTGTAGACAAGATCCGCCATGGTTTTGAAATCGGTGTCGCGGCCGCCGAAGGTGGCGCGCGGCATGTCGAAGGTTGGGCCATGGCACTGGGCGCAGCCCTGGCTGACATAGGCCTGCTGGCCGCGCGGCATGTCGGCGGTGAGCGGGGTGCGCCACGGGCCAGGTTCACTGACCTTGGGCATGCTGGCGAACCAGGCGGTGAGGCCGTCGATCTCGGCATCGCTGATCTGTTCGGTGGTGAAGGCCGGCATCACGCCCCAGGGTTTGCGCACTTCCTGGCGGAACTGGCTGGCGGAGAGGCCGCGCCCGGCGAGATCCGGGCCCATGGCGCCTTCGCCGGCCTTGCCGTGACAGTTCTTGCAGAACAGCTGCGGACCTTCCCACAGCTTCTGGGCGGCGGCGGTGTCCTGGGCAAATGCGGGCGCCATGACAGGCGATGCCAGGAATGGAAGCAGCGCGATAACGGCGGCAAACGTTTTCATGCCAGATTTTTTCATGGAAGAGCCCCTTGGAGTTTCGAAAATCAGGCGGAGGCGACCATCCAGGCATTGACGATGCCGATGATCGCCAGGATTGCCAGAATGATGGTGGGAAAGACGGTGAGGGCAAATCCCGCAAACCGCTGGCCCGGATTGGCGGGCTTGTAGGTGAGCGCATAGAGGATGCGACCCAGGCACCAGACCAGGCCGATGATGCCGGGAATCCAGCCCTGGAAATACAGCGCCGCCAGCCACAAGGCGGGCAGGAAGATCACGAACTGCTCTACGGTGTTGCCCTGGACGCGGACGGCGCATTCAAGTTCGGGCGATCCGGTCATGGCCGGCGGCTGGATGCCGACGCGGCGGCGTGTTCTGGCAACCAGGATGGCGGTCCACAGCGTGATCAGGACGGCAAGGATCGTGGCAATGGCGGACAACAGGGTCGCCGGCGCGAAAAGCGTCATGAATTTCCCCCGAAATAGAGCCCCGGCTTGAAGCAACCGGGAAGCCCTTCTAGAACCCCAATCCAGCATACGGAGTTCCCGCCATGACCGCCATCCTCGATATCGCCGGCCGCGAGATTCTTGACTCCCGCGGCAATCCCACCGTGGAGGTGGACGTCCGCCTGGAAGACGGCAGCATCGGCCGGGCGGCGGTGCCGTCTGGCGCCTCGACCGGCGCGCATGAGGCGGTGGAGCTGCGCGACGGCGGCAAGCGCTATGGCGGCAAGGGCGTCGAAAAGGCGGTCGCCGCCGTGAATGGTGAAATCTTCGACACACTGGCCGGGCTGGATGCCGAGGACCAGGTCAAGATCGACCGGGCCATGATCCAGCTGGATGGCACCCCCAACAAGGCGCGGCTGGGCGCCAATGCCATCCTGGGCGTGAGCCTGGCGGTGGCCAAGGCGGCGGCCAGCGCCGCCAACCTGCCGCTGTATCGCTATGTCGGCGGCGCCAAGGCCAACACCTTGCCGGTGCCGATGATGAACATCATCAATGGCGGCGTGCATGCCGACAACCCGATCGACTTCCAGGAATTCATGATCATGCCGGTGGGCGCGCCCACCTTCCGCGAGGCGCTGCGGACGGGTGCGGAAATCTTCCACACCCTGAAGAAGCAGCTGGGCGATGCCGGGCACAACACCAATGTCGGTGACGAGGGCGGCTTCGCGCCCAACCTGAAATCGCCGGACGAAGCGCTGAGCTTTGTGTCCAAGGCGGTGGAGAAGGCCGGCTACAAGCTGGGCGAGGATGTGTTCTTCGCACTGGACCCGGCCTCCACCGAGTTCTTCAAGGACGGCAAGTATGTGCTGGAAGGCGAGGGCAAGACGGTCTCGCCGGACGAGATGGTCAAGATCTATGCTGACCTTTGCAAGCGCTATCCTATCGTTTCGATCGAGGACGGCATGGCCGAAGACGACTGGGCCGGCTGGAAGGCGCTAACCGACACGGTGGGCAAGACCGTCAACCTGGTGGGCGATGATTTGTTTGTCACCAACACCAAGCGCCTGAAGCAGGGCATCGAGAAGCACACCGCCAACGCCATTCTGATCAAGGTCAACCAGATCGGCTCGCTGACCGAGACGCTGGAAACCGTCGATATGGCGCACCGCGCCGCCTACAAGGCGGTAATGAGTCATCGTTCGGGCGAGACCGAAGACAGCACCATCGCCGACCTGGCGGTGGCGACCAACTGCGGGCAGATCAAGACCGGCTCGCTGGCGCGTTCGGACCGTTTGGCCAAGTACAACCAGCTGCTGCGCATTGAAGAACAGCTCGGTGATACTGCTGTTTACGCCGGGCGTTCCATTCTGCGTTCTTAGTTGATTGGGCGTGGGTCTTTTGATCCGTGGGTTCCTGCCCACGTGCCAAAATCCCTCGCGCCGTGCTTGGATCAGATTTAAGCGCGGTCCATGTCTGCGGGCAGCTCGGGTATAGGCCTGTTGTCGGGCGATGCGGGCTTGCCGCAGGCGCCGTCCTGGCGGCAGCGCTCGATCAGGCCATGGCCTTTGAGCTGGATCATCAGCGCCTGGACGATGGGGGTGGGACGGCTGATGGCGAACAGGGCCGCGCCCGCCACAAAGGCCGTCAGGAACCAGAGGATCGTCACGATCATGCGCATGGCGGGACCATAACCCATTCGCGGCCAAGTCTTAACGGGCCAATCGCTAAGTTCCTTGAATCCTTAACTGAATCCCTCTTGACGCCGAGAATCAGTGTGTGATTCGTTGTGTGAATGCGAATCAAGCGTTCGGTCAGCCGATTTTTCCTCGCTCTTATCGTTCCGGCGGTCACTTTGGCCGTGGTGAGCTACTTCGGCGCCTATGCCATTTGGGGCAATCGCGGCATCCTTTCGCTGGAAGATACCCAGGCGCAGCTGGGCATCCAGCAGCAGCAACTGGCCGAGTTGCAGGCGAGCCGCAGCCGCCTGGAACATCGCATCGCCCTGATGGAAAAAGACGGCGGCGATCCCGACCTGGTGGAAGAACTGGCCCGTACCCAGCTGATGGATGGCGGCCCCAACCAAGTGGCCTTGCCGCGCGCCGGTCACTAAGCCCCGCGCCTTTTTATCCCACTCATGACCCTGACGGATCGCCTGCGCAGGAACGTGCGTGCGGGGGTGGGGTGCTCCTAACGATCCGTCGTGCCAGCGTCACTTTCCCGCAAGAAGATTGCCCGCAGTCCGAACAGTGTTCGGTCAGTGCAGCGCAATAAAATAACAATGTTCTTGCCAAGCTGCCCGAGGCTTGCAACAACCTGCTTTCAGCTTCCGAAAACCAAGAAAACGGCACCCAAACCCCATGCCCGAAGCCGCCAAAAGCAACTCTGAATCCCTCAAAAAACTCTATCACGACATGCTGCTGATCCGCCGTTTCGAGGAACGCGCGGGCCAGCTGTACGGCATGGGCCTGATCGGTGGCTTCTGCCACCTGTATATAGGCCAGGAAGCGGTCGTCGTCGGCCTGATGGGCGCCGCCAAGCTTGGCGATCAGCAGGTCACGTCCTATCGCGATCACGGCCACATGCTGGCGCAGGGCCTGGACCCCAAGGCGGTGATGGCGGAACTGACCGGGCGCTCTACCGGCCTGTCGCGCGGCAAGGGCGGCTCGATGCACATGTTCTCCAACGAGAAGAAATTCTATGGCGGCCACGGCATCGTCGGCGCCCAGGTGCCGATCGGCACGGGCCTGGCCTTCGCCAACCAGTATCGCGGCTCCAAGGCCGTCAGCCTGACCTATTTTGGCGATGGCGCCGCCAACCAGGGTCAGGTCTATGAAAGCTTCAACATGGCCGAGCTGTGGAAGCTCCCCGTGATCTATGTGATCGAGAACAACCACTACGCCATGGGCACGTCGGTGAAGCGCTCCAGCGCCGTGTCCGACTTCTCCAAGCGCGGCTCTTCCTTCGGCATTCCGGGCATGAATGTCGACGGCATGGACGTGGAAGCGGTGCAGGCCGCCGGCGCGGAAGCCATGGAGTATTGCCGCTCGGGCAAGGGACCGATCATCCTGTCGATGAACACCTACCGCTATCGCGGCCATTCCATGTCGGATCCGGCCAAGTACCGCAGCAAGGAAGAGCTGACCGAGTATCGCGAGAAGCGCGATCCCATCGAAAATTTCGGCAAGAAGCTGATGGAGCGCGGCCTGGTTAATGAACAGGACCTCAAGCAGATGGATGCCGAGGTGAAGAAGATCGTGGTGGAGGCCGCTGAATTCGCCACCGAGAGCCCGGAACCGGGCGTGGAAGAACTCTACACGGATATTTACGCCTGATGAGCACCGAGATCCTGATGCCTGCGCTTTCTCCCACGATGGAGGAAGGCAAACTGTCCAAGTGGCTGGTGAAGGAGGGTGACACGGTCAAGTCCGGCACCATTCTCGCCGAGATCGAAACCGACAAGGCCACCATGGAATTCGAGGCGGTGGACGAGGGCAAGATCGGCCAGATCCTGGTGCCTGAAGGCACCGAGGGCGTGAAGGTCAATTCGCCCATCGCCACTTTGCTGGCGGATGGCGAAGCGCCCGGCGCCGCGCCGGCCAAGAAGGCTTCTGCTCCCAAAGCAGATGCTCCCAAGGAAGCCAAGAGCGAAGCGCCCAAGACTGAAGGTGCTGCGCCGAAGATCGAAGCGCCCGCCGATCCCGAAGTGCCCGAGGGCACCGAGATGGTGATAACCACGGTGCGCGACGCGCTGCGCGACGCCATGGCCGAAGAACTTCGCCGCGACGAGCTGGTGTTCCTGATGGGCGAGGAGGTCTCCGAGTACCAGGGCGCCTACAAGATCTCCCAGGGGTTGCTGGAAGAGTTCGGCGCCCGCCGCGTCATCGACACCCCCATCACCGAGCATGGCTTTACCGGCCTTGCGGTGGGCGCGGCGTTCGATGGCCTCAAGCCGATCGTCGAATTCATGACCTGGAACTTCGCCATGCAGGCGATGGACCAGATCATCAACTCGGCCGCCAAGACCCGTTACATGTCCGGCGGCCAGATGAGCTGCCCTATCGTGTTCCGCGGCCCCAATGGCGCCGCCGCCCGCGTGGCTGCCCAGCACAGCCAGGACTTCGCGCCCTGGTATGCCAGCGTGCCCGGCATGAAAGTGATCGCGCCTTACTCCGCCGCCGACGCCAAGGGTTTGCTGAAGGCCGCGATCCGCGATCCCAATCCGGTCTGCTTCCTGGAAAATGAAATCCTGTATGGCCGCAGTTTCCCGGTGCCCAAGCTGGACGACTATGTCCTGCCCATCGGCAAGGCGCGCATCTGGCGCGCCGGCAGCGATGTGACCATCGTCGGTTACTCGATCACCGTGGGCCAGGCGCTGGAAGCGGCCGAGAAGCTGGCCGAAGAGGGTATCGATGCCGAAGTGATCGACTTGCGCTCGATCCGTCCGCTGGACATGGACACGATCCTGGAGAGCGTGAAGAAGACCAATCGCATCGTGATGATCGAACAGGCCTGGCCGGTATGTTCGGTCGGTTCGGAAATCTGCGCCCGCGTGGCGCTGGATGCGTTCGACTACCTGGACGCGCCGCCCACCAAGGTGTCGGGCAAAGACGTGCCCATGCCCTATGCCGCCAACCTGGAAAAGCTTGCGCTGCCGACGGTCGAAGACCTGATCGAGGCCGTCAAAGCCGTCTGCTACAAGGCTTAAGCACATGGCCACCAACATCCTGATGCCCGCGCTGTCGCCCACCATGGAAGAGGGCAAGCTGGCCAAGTGGCTGGTCAAGGAAGGGGACACGGTCAAGTCCGGCACCATCCTGGCCGAAATCGAAACCGACAAGGCCACGATGGAGTTCGAGGCCGTGGACGAGGGCAAGATCGGCAAGATTCTGGTGCCCGAAGGCAGCGAAGGCGTGAAGGTCAATGCGCCCATCGCCGTGCTGCTGGAAGAGGGTGAGAGTGCCGATGCCGCGCCGGTTGCCAAGAAGGACATTCCCGCCGCGATGAAAGACATTGGCGCGGCCGTTAAGGCGGAAGCTGCGCCCAAGGACGCGCCGAAGGCTGCGGCGCCCGCCGCTGCTGCGGCCCCTGCCGCCAAGGCGGATGGCGCGCGCGTGTTTGCATCCCCGCTGGCCCGGCGCATCGCCGTTGCCAAGGGCGTGGACCTTTCCGGCATTACCGGCACCGGTCCGCGCGGGCGTATCGTCAAGTCGGACGTGGAGAATGCCAAGCCCGGTGCGGCCAAGCCGGTTGCCGGTGCGCCCGCTGCCGCTGGCGGCGCGGGTATCCCCGGCGTGGCGCCGTTGCCGGATGCGCGTCTGCTCTATCCGGCCGGTTCCTACGAGGAAGTGCCGCACGACAACCTGCGCAAGGCCATCGCCAAGCGCCTGACCAGCGCCAAGACGCTGATCCCGCATTATTACCTGACCATCGACTGCAACCTGGATGCGCTGATGGCGGTGCGCGAGAAGATGAATGCCGCCGCGCCGAAGGGTAAGGACAAGGTCCCGGCCTACAAGCTGTCGGTCAACGACTTCATCATGAAGGCGTCGGCCATGGCGCTGATGAAGCATCCGGACGTCAACGCGTCCTGGACCGAGACCGCGATCCTCAAGCACAAGGATGCCGATGTTGGCGTCGCCGTGGCGCTGGACTTCGGGTTGATCACCCCGATCATCTTCAAGGCCCAGACCAAGGGCCTGGTCGAGATCAGCAACGAAGTGAAGACCCTGGCCGCCCTGGCCAAGGAAAAGAAGCTCAAGCCCAACCAGTATGAAGGCGGCGGCTTCTCGGTCTCCAACCTGGGCATGTACGGCATCAAGAATTTCACCTCCATCATCAACCCGCCGCAGAGCTGCATCATCGCGGTGGGCGCGGGCGAGGAGCGTCCTGTCGTGAAGGACGGGAAGATCGAGATCTCCACCGTCATGACCGTGACCATGTCGGCCGATCATCGGGTGGTGGACGGCGGCACCGGCGCCAAGTTCCTGGCAACCCTGAAGCAGTTCATAGAAGAACCTGCTTCGATGCTGTTGTAAGGAGCGCGAGAGATGGCTGACTCTTATGACGTGATCGTGGTGGGCGGCGGACCGGGCGGCTATGTCTGCGCCATCCGCTGCGCCCAGCTGGGCCTGAAGACCGCGGTGGTCGAACGCGACCGCATGGGTGGCATCTGCCTGAACTGGGGCTGCATCCCGACCAAGGCGCTACTGCGTTCGTCCGAAATCTGGCACCTGATGCACCGGCTGAACGAGTTCGGCTTCAGCGCCGATAATTTCAAGTTCGATGTCAGCAAGATCGTGGCGCGCAGCCGGGCTGTGTCCAAGCAGCTGTCGGACGGCGTCAGCTTCCTGATGAAGAAGCACAAGATCACCGTCATCCCGGGCGAAGCCAAGCTGGCCGGCAAGGGCAAGCTGACCGTGACCAAGGACGGCAAGACCAGCGACCTGACCGCCAAGAACATCGTGCTGGCGACGGGTGCGCGGGCGCGTACGCTGCCGCACCTGCAGCCGGACGGGAAGCTGATCTGGACCTATCGTGAGGCGATGGTGCCGGACATGTTCCCCAAGTCGCTGCTGGTGATCGGCTCGGGCGCCATCGGCATCGAATTCGCCAGCTTCTATCGCACCCTGGGCGCCGAAGTGACCGTGGTCGAGATGATGGACCGCGTCATGCCGGTGGAAGACGAAGAAATCTCCGCCATGGCGGCCAAGGCCTTCACCAAGCAGGGCATGAAGCTGAAGCTGGGCACCACCGTGACCGAGCTGAAGAAGAATGCCAACGACGTCACCTGCACCCTGAAAGACAAGGACGGCAAGACCGAGACTATCACCGCCGAGCGCGTGATCCTGGCGATGGGCATTGTCGGCAATGTCGAGAATATCGGCCTGGAAGCCGCAGGCATCAAGGTCGAAAAGACCCACATCGTCGCCGGCAAGTATGGCGAGACCGGCGTGGATGGCGTGTGGGCCATCGGCGACCTGGTGGGCGGCCCCTGGCTGGCGCACAAGGCCATGCATGAAGGCGTGATCGTCGCCGAGAAGATCGCTGGCGTGAAGGGCGTGCATCCGCTGAACACGTCCAATGTGGCGGGCTGCACCTATTGCTGGCCGCAGGTTGCGTCGGTCGGCATGACCGAAGCAAAGGCCAAGGAGTCAGGCCGCAAGATCAAGGTGGGCAAGTTCCCCTTCATCGGCAACGGCAAGGCCATCGCGCTGGGCGAAGCTGAGGGCATGATCAAGACCGTGTTCGATGCCACCACCGGCGAACTTCTGGGCGCGCACATGATCGGCGCCGAAGTGACCGAGCTGATCCAGGGCTATGTCATCGCCAAGACCGGCGAGCTGACCGATGCCGAGCTGAGCCACACCATCTTCCCGCATCCGACCCTGTCGGAAATGATGCATGAAGCGGTGCTGGCGGCCGACGGCGCGGCGCTGCATATCTAGTCCAGCCTCCATGGCCGGCCTTGAGCCGGCCATCCAGAGCCACGATTTCGATAATTGGTGAGTTTGTTCTGGATGGGCGGGTCAGGCCCGCCCATGGTGAGATTTAGAGAAGGCGTTTGATGTCTTCGGCCATCGCCGCCGTGTTGCTGGTGTCGGTGGTGACCAGGCGCGCCTTGCCGTCTCGATCGAAGAAAAAGACGGCGTTGGAGTGCATCACTTCATAGGGAGGTCCCTTCTTCACGCTATAGGCGACGCGGTAGGTGCGCGCCAGGTTGGCGAGCTGGTTTTCGGTGCCGCGCAGACCCACGACTTGCGGTGAAAAGGCCTTGGCATAATCGGCCAGCACGGCATCGGTGTCGCGGTCCGGATCGACGGTGACGAACAGGATGGTCAGGTCGGGGCTGTTCACGCGGCCCGCCATGTCGGCCAGGTTGGCCAGGGTGGCGGGGCACACATCAGGGCAGTGGCTGTAGCCGAAATAGAGCGCCACGACATGGCCGCGATAGTCCGCGGCGCTGACGGGCTTGCCGGCCGACGACATGCGGAAGTCCAGCTTCGGCATGGCGCCGGAAATATCGGTCATGTGGAAGGCCGGCTTGGAGCAACCGGCCAGCAACAGGGTGAGAATAAAAGCCAACTTCCGCATGGCGCGTCCTTATCACGCTGGGCGGGACGGGGCGAGGCGCATAATATCGCGCACCATGTATACGCCCGATCACTTCCGCGAAGCCCGGCCCGACGTACTGCAGGATGCGATGCAGCGGATCGGCTTTGCCACGCTTGTGACGACAGGGTTGGAAGCCAATTATCTGCCGATGCTGTTGCAGGACGGCGTGTTGCGCGGCCATGTCGCGCGCGCCAATCCGGTGTGGAAGGCGGGTGACGGTGCGGCGCTGGCGATTTTTCTGGGGCCGCACGCCTATGTCTCGCCGACTTGGTATCCGTCCAAGGCGGTGGCGGGCAAGGCAGTGCCGACCTGGAACTACATCACCGTACATGCGCGGGGGAGCCTGCGCTGGGTGCAGGAGGCGGACTGGCTGCGCGCCCATGTCACCGCCTTGAGTGATGCGCATGAGGCGGAGAGGGCGGAACCCTGGAAGGTCAGTGATGCCCCTGCCAGCTATATCGACGGTTTGCTGCGCGCCATCGTCGGGTTTGAATTCACCATCGAATCCCTGGAAGGCAAGTACAAGCTCAGCCAGAACCGCAATGCGGCGGACCGCGAGGGTGTGCGCGCGGCTTTCGCGCAGGAAGGCCGGGGCGACCTGGCCGGATTGATGAAGCCGTGAAACGCTGGAGCAGTTATGCCGCGCTGCTGGCGCTGGGGGCGGCGCTGGACCTGGTGGTGCGGCTGTTTCCCGCCAACCTGCCCATGTGGATGCCGTGGGAATTTTCCTGGCCGATTTACCTGGCCACCGCGCTGACCATGGCCTGGTTCGTCCGTGGACTGAAGATATTGCCCAAGGCACAGCATCCGCCCTTGTGGCGGCTGGTCAGTTTCGTGGCGGGCGTCGCCAGTTTCTGGATCGTGCTGCAGACCCGCATCGATTACTACGCCCAGCACATGTTCTTTGTGCACCGGGCGGCGCACTTCGTGCTGCACCATTTCGGCGCCTTCTTCATCGCGCTGGGGATGAGCGGGGAGGTGCTGTGGGCGGGGATGCCGGATTTCCTGAAGCCGCTTGTGAAAGTGCGGCCGGTGCAGGCGACACTTTCTTTCCTGCAGAACCCGGTGATGGCGCCCTTCCTGTTCGTGGGGCTGCTCTATTTCTGGCTGATCCCGGGCATCCATACCCGCGTCATGCTGGATGCCAATCTGTACGAGCTGATGAACTGGACCATGGCCATCAATGGCGTGATGTTCTGGTCGCTGATCCTGGACAGCCGCGCCAAGCCGCCGGCGCGGCTGAGCCACCTGATGCGCGCCGCCCTGATCCTGGTGATCGAACTGCCCCAGATGGTGCTGGGCTCCATCCTGTCCCTGACCGAGCACGACATCTATCCGGTCTACATGATCTGTGGCCGGGTGCTGGACATGACGGCGCTGAACGACCAACATTATGGCGGGCTGATTATCTGGCTGCCTGGCACCTTGACCAGTTTTGCGGCCATGATCGTGGTCCTGGTGACCATGCGCCTGAATGAAGAGAAAGCAGAACGTGAAGCGGCTTAGCCTGGCATTCCTGATTGTTTCTGTTGCAGGTGCGAACTTGTCTCCCGCTTTGGGGGCTCCGTTTGATGTCACGGGGGCCTGGTTCCGCAGCCTGCCGGGCAAGCTGCCGGCCGGCGGCTATTTTACCGCCCAGAACAATACCCGCCGCGATGTCTCGATTACCGGTGCGCGATCGGACGCCTGCGGCATGCTGATGATCCACCACTCGTCCAACAAGGGCGGCATGAGCGGCATGGACATGATGGAAATGGTGAAGGTGCCGGCGGGCGGGCAGGTCAGTTTCGCGCCCGGTGGCTATCACCTGATGTGCGAAGGCGCAAAAATGAAGATCGGCACCAAGGTGCCGGTGTCGATCAACCTGTCGGATGGCTCGTCGGTGGCGGTGGCGTTTGACGTGAAAGGCGCGGCGGGCAAATGACACAGGCGCAGGACCAGGTTTTCGCCAAATGCGCGAAGCGGCTCATCCCGTTCCTGATGGTCCTGTATTTCGTCAATTACCTGGACCGGGTGAATGTCGGATTTGCGGCCCTGACGATGAACAAGGACCTGGGCTTCTCGCCCTCGGTCTATGGCGCCGCCGCCAGCATCTTCTTTGTCAGCTATGCCATGTTCCAGATCCCCGCCACCATCTTTGTGGAGCGGATGGGCCACCGGCTGGGTATCGCGCTGGTGATGGCGATATGGGGCGCGGTGTCGGCGTCCACCGCGCTGGTGCACGAGCCCTATGGCTTCTACACCGCCCGCTTTTTGCTGGGCGTGGCGGAAGCCGGGTTCTTTCCCGGCATGATCCTGTATTTGACCTTCTGGTTTCCGCGCGACTATCGCGCCCGGTTTACCGCCATCTTCATGACCGCCATTCCGCTGTCGGCGACGTTCGGCGGGCCGCTGTCCAGCCTGCTGCTGGAACTGGATGGCATATGGGGCCTGAAGGGCTGGCAATGGCTGTTCCTGGTGGAAGGCTTGCCGGCCTGCATGTTGGCGCTGGTGGTGCTGGGCTACCTGCCGGATGGCCCCGCCAAGGCGCGTTTCCTGTCACCGGCCGAGAAAGACACCATCGCCACCCGCCTGGAGGCGGAGCGGCCCACCGCGCCGGCCAGCATCTGGCCGGCGATTTTCGATGCGCGGGTGTGGCTGCTGGGGCTGGTGGGGACCGGCATCAACTCCGCCATTTTCGGTACCCAGCTGTGGATGCCGCTGATCATCAAGTCGCTGGGCCATTCCAACCTGGCCACGGGCTTCATCATCGCCGTGCCCTACATGATCGGGATCGCCATCATGATCCTGGTCGGCCGCGCCAGCGACAAACGAGGCGAACGGGCCATGTTTGTCGCCGCTTCGCTGGCGGTTGCGGTATGCGGTTTCCTGATCGCGGCGACTGCCACCAATCCCTATGTGGAGATTGGCGGGCTGTGCATCGTGGTGATGGGCATCGTGGGGCATTACGGACCCTATTACACCCTGTCTTCGTCCTTCTTTGCCGGGCGGGCGGCCCCGGCCTCCATTGCGGCGGTGAATGTGCTGTGCACCGGGCTGGGCGGCTTTATCGGGCCCAACCTGATCGGCCTGCTCAAGCAATGGACCGGTGGCTATGCCGCCGGCATGGGTGCGCTGGCCGCGGGGCTGTGCATCTCCATCGCCCTGGTCCTGACCCTGCGCCGGGTGATGGCGGCGCGGGCGGCCGCGCCGGCCATCGTGGCGGGCTGACCGGCCGCTCGCTCAAGCTCGCGGCGCTCGTCGTTCGAAATGGTCCACTGGACCATTTCGTAGGCCTCGGCCTAACGCTCCTCACCCTTCAGCCTGAAGCTCGGCGAAGGAGACGTGGCAGGATCCGCCATGCTTCTGGAAATAGCGTTGGTGGCTTTCCTCGGCCTTCCAGAAGGTGGGGGCGGGTTCGATCTGGGTGACGATGGGCTTGGACCACTTGCCGGAGGCCGCGACCTTGTCCCGCTCTTGCGCGGCGATGTGGGCCTGCTCCGGGCCATGGGTGAAGATCACCGAGCGGTACTGGGTGCCGAAGTCCGGCCCCTGGCGGTCCTTCTGGGTGGGGTTGTGCATCCGGAAGAATAGCTGGACCAGGGTGGCATAGGACACCTTGGCGGGGTCGAAGGTCACTTCCACTACCTCGGCATGATAGGTGTCGCCGCCGCAAACCTGGCGGTAGGTGGGGTTGTCCGTGGTCCCGCCGGCATAGCCGCTGACCGCATCCTGGACCCCGGGTACCTGGCGGAAAAAGTCTTCCACGCCCCAGAAGCAGCCCGCGCCGAACAGTGCCTTTTCCATCTCCAACCTCGCTCCAAATTGCTTCCATAGTACGCGCCAAACCCCATGCAGTTACATCCTCCCCCATGCGCATAGCGCATGACGGGGGAGGTGCCCGGTAGCAGCGCTTGTGCTGCGAACGGGCGGAGGGGCATGGCTAAAGCCGCGTAATACGCATGCCGGTTACATCCCGTACGGCACCGGCTATAGATGGGTATGACCTGCCCAAAGTCATCCTATGTTTCTCCTGTCACCACGCTGATGGCCCCTTCTTTCCACTTCTCAGGTCACTTTAGCCTCTTGGTCTATCTTGTTGTCGTGCCAGTGTTTGTTCCAGCAGGGCAGGGCGCATGAAGGTTGTCATCATTGGCGCCGGGGTAGCGGGCCTTGGGATCGGCTGGCGGCTGCTGCAGGCGGGCGCATCGGTCACCATTTTGGACCGCGGCCAGCCCGGTTTCGGGGCCAGCTGGGCGGCGGCGGGCATGCTGGCGGTCACCGCCGAACTGGAGGACGCCGCCGAGCCGGAGCGGGCGCTGGCGCTGCGGGCCGACGCCTTGTGGCCGGGCTTTGCCGCTGAGCTTGAGGCAGCCAGCGGGCGCTCCGTATTCCTGAACCGCGGCGGGGCCCTGCTGCTGGCCAGGGACTCTGCGGAGCTGGCGGTCATGCGGGCGCGCGCCGAAGGGGCCTTGCGGTTGGTGGATGCCGCCGAGGCAAAGGTGCTGGTGCCGCTGCTGGGCGCGCCCCCTTCTTCAAATCTGATGGGCGGGTTGTGGTCGCCAAACGAAGCCCATGTCGACAACCGCGCCCTGGGCGAGGCGCTGACCATCGCCGTCCTGAAGGCCGGCGGGACTATCCTGCCCAACGAGGCGGTGGTCCGGATCGAGGAACAGGGCGGACGGGCCAATGGGGTGCTGACGCCTTATGGCCGCTACGAGGCCGATGCCGTTCTGGTGGCGGCTGGGGCCTGGAGCGGCTTGCTGGAAAATCTGCCCATTGTGCCGGTGAAAGGCGAAGTCATCGCGCTGGCGCCACCGCCGGGCGTGCCGCTGCCGGAACCGGTGGTGTGGGGCGAGAAGGTTTATTGCGTGCCGCGGCATGGCCGGCTGCTGGTGGGCGCCACCATGGAGGAAGCCGGTTTCGACACCAGCCTGACCCGGGAGGGGTTTGATCATCTGCGCGGCTGCGCCCAGCGGCTGATGCCATCCCTGAAGGATTGGGTGCTGTCGGACCATTGGGCGGGGCTGCGGCCCAAAAGCCCGGACGGCTTGCCGCTGCTGGGACAGACCGCTACAGCGGGACTGTTCGTGGCGGGCGGCCAGTACCGCAACGGCATCCTGTTCACCCCCGCCATCGCGAACGAAATGGCGGACGTCATACTGGGCAAGGGCGTCATCGACCCTGCCTTCAATCCTTTACGTTTCCCTGGGAGATTTGCATGAGCGAATTCGTTGTCGATCCGGTGATCGTGGGCCTGACCCAGCACATCACCGACTGGCCGCTGAGTCGGCTCTTTGTGTTCAATGACTCCCGTTACCACTGGGGCCTGTTGGTTCCGCGCCGGCCCGGCGTGGTGGAGATGCGCGACCTGTCGCCGGAAGACCAGCAGCAGATGATGAAGGAGATCGTGGACCTGTCGAATATCATCCGCACCCTGCCGGGGGTGGAGAAGCTGAATGTCGGCAACCTGGGCAACATGGTCCTGCAGCTGCATGTCCATGTCATTGGCCGCTTCCAGGGCGATCCGGCCTGGCCGGGGCCGGTGTGGGGCCATTCCAAGCCGGTGCCGTGGGAGACCCAGGCCCCGCTGATGGCCGCGGTAAAGAATCGTTAACCATAAAAGCGCATTAGGGGAGGATGCAGGCAGAAGCCGCATCCTCGGTTGGCGCAGAACGCGTCGTGGCCGCGCTGAAAAGCGCTGCGGCCGCGACCGGGTCCGATTTTCATTATCTGCTGGGCACCGCCATGCGGGAATCCAGCCTGAAGCCAACCGCGCAGTCGTCGACTTCGTCCGCCGCCGGACTGTTCCAGTTCATCGACCAGACTTGGTTGGGTCTGGTGAAGGAACATGGCGCGCAATATGGGCTGGGCAATTATGCTGCCGCCATCACCAAGGATGCCGATGGCCGCTATCGCGCTGATGCCAACTTCAAGCAATCCATCCTGGCGCTGCGCAAGGAGCCGGAAACCGCCGCGCTGATGGCGGGCGAATATGCCAAGTCCACGCAGGGGACAATGCGCGCCAGCCTGGGCCGCGATGTCTGCGGCGGCGAGCTTTATGCGGCGCATTTCCTGGGACCCGATGCGGCCTGCAAGCTGATCAAGGCGGCGGGCAGCGATCCCACTGCCAGCGCCGCTTCGCTGTTTCCGCAGGCCGCGTCCTCAAACAAGAGCGTCTTCTTCCATGACAGCGGCGCGCCCAAGTCGGTGCGCGAAGTCTATGACTGGGCGATGAAGCAGCCGGGCGGGGCGGGCACCGTGCGGATGCAGGATGGCCCGGCGCCGGTGACATTCGACAAGGCGCGGGTGACGGTGGCCACGGCGCAGGATGCCCAGGTGCAGATGCTGCTGGCGAGCGTGATGAACTGGCAGCCCAAGCACAGCACATTCAGCGCGCTGTTCGGCATTCAGGACAAGGCCACGCCCAGTTCGGCGATGAGTTTCAGCCCCGGACTGCTGGGCCTGTTGTCGGACAGCAAAGACAAGGCCTGAAGTTCCACCGTACCAACGGACCCGGACGAGTTGTTAAGCCGGCCCAGCCATTATCGGCGCCATGCGCCAGCTTCTCTATGCCAGCAATACCGAACGCTATGCCGGCCAGGCGATGCTGGACGAGATCCTCGCCGTATCGCGCCACAACAACGCCGAAGCCGGCATCACCGGCATGCTGCTGTATCTGGAAGGCGGATTCATGCAGGTGCTGGAAGGCGAAGACGCGGCTGTCACGCAGACCTACACGCGCATCTGCCGGGACAAGCGGCATTGGAACACCATGGTCCTGCTGGACCGGCAGGCGCCGCGCGCCTTTGGCGAATGGAGCATGGGATTTGAAAAGCCCAAGATAGTGGGCGAGGGCATGTTCGAACTGACCCGCAACGCCATCGATGGAAAGCTTAAGCCCGGCGCGCCGGCTGAAATCATGGCGCTGCTGAAGACCTTTTACCGGATAAATTCCGGCGCGGCCTGACGCTATTTCTGCGCCGCCGCCAGCAACTCATCCACGCGCGAATCCAGCTCGGCGCACAGCGCCTGGGCGATCTTGTCGTTGGTGTCCTTCAGACCCTGCCTGTGAATCACCTGGATGGCGTTGACGTGCGCGTCGATCAGGCTGAGCGGCAGCGTGGCGGTGGGCGGCAGTTCGCCGATCATCTTGGACAGCGAGCCGGCGACGCGGGCGATCAGCGGGAAATCGAAGGTGGGCGCCTGGCCCTTGATGTCATGGGCGCGGCGCAGAAGCGCGCCGCGTGTGTCGGCATTGGGCGACTTGGCGTAAGCGGCGCGGGCCTCGATCAGCGCGCGCACATCGCCGGCGATCCAGTCGCTGAACTGGCTCTTGAGCGTCTCCATGGCGGCGTCAGCGCGCTTCATGGCGGCCATGTCGATGCCGCCCAGTCCGCCGCCAACCTTGGCCTTGAGCATGTTGGGCGGCATGAACAGTTCAATAGGCTGCTGGCGTTTCATGGCTTACTCCGCGGCCTGTTGCTTGGGACTTTCGCTGCGGCGCTCGGGTCCGCGATATTCGTCGGTGCCGCGGCGGCGGCGGCAAGGGCCGAAATAGCCGCTGGTGCGCACATAGGGGCGGGGATGCTCGATCACTGCCACCAGGCGCGACATCACCGTCTTGACCGATACCGGTTTGGCGATGAATTCGTTGACGCCGGCATCGCGCGCCTTGGCGACATGGTCCAGCGAGGTGTGGCCGGTCAGCATGATCACCGGCACGAAGGGATTGGGGGTCTGCGGATTGGTGCGGATCATCTGGATCAGGTCCAGGCCCGACATGCCTTCCATCACCCAGTCCAGCAGGATGACGTCGGGATTGGACTCGCGCAGGATATGCCAGGCGCGCTCGCCGCTTTCGGCTTCGAAGATCTGGATGACGCCGAAGGCCTGCAGGATGGTGACGACGAGCTTGCGCATGTGGGCGTTGTCGTCCACCACGAGAATCTTCAGCCGGTCGAAACGGTAGTTACTCATTGCCCATGCCCAAGCGCCCCAAGAGAGGCGACGGCCCTCACACTAACTTAACGGGGCTTAACTATTCATGAAGCGGGGCGCAAGAAAAGCACCCGTTTTACGGACCTATTCCGAGAACTGCTCGGCCAGGATGCGCTCGTCCAGGCTGTGTCCGGCATCGTACAGCATGGTCATGGAGATGGAGCGGTCTTCGGCCACGTCCACCGCGGTAACGTCGCGCACTTCGAAATCGTCGGCCACCGCGCTGACCGGGCGCTTGCGGTTTTCCAGCATCTCAAAGCGCACCTTGGCGCGGTGGGGCAGCAGCGCCCCGCGCCAGCGGCGGGGGCGGAAGGCGGAGATGGGGGTGAGCGCCAGCAGCGCCGCCTCGATCGGCAGGATCGGTCCGTGGGCGGACAGATTATAGGCGGTCGAGCCGACGGGCGTGGAGACCAGCACGCCATCGCAGATCAGTTCGGAGATGCGCGGCCGGCCGTCCACCAGGATGCGGATCTTGGCGGCCTGGCGGGTTTCGCGCAGCAGGGAGACTTCATTGAAGGCTCGTGCCTCGATGGCGCGCGACTGGGTGTGCGCGGTCATCTTGAGGGATGGATCACGGCCTTCTCGGCCTTGGCGAGGCGCTCTGGCAGATCGTCCTGGTGGTATTCGTTCATCAGAATCCGACCGAGCCGCGGTTCATGCCGTAGATCGGTTTTCCCTTGCCCGTAAAGCTGTGCAGGGTCTGCAGCATGAAGCCGTCGCCGCCCATCGCCACGATGATGTCCGCGTCATCGGGGCCGGCATCGCCATAGCGCTCCTTGAGCGTGGCGGCGGCTTCCTCCGCATGTGGTACGGCGGTGAAATGCAACTTGGTCATGAGATGGCCCCGGGTACGAGGTCAGCCTAGCACAGGGCCGAAAAGGCGCAAAATCAGCTGGCGAGGGCGCCGCGCAGCTCGTCCATCGCCGCCTGGCGGGTCAGGCTGGTGAACACCAGGTCCACGTCCTTGCTCTCCTGGCTGGTCAGGTTGGTGGGCAGGTTGCGGGCGGCGCGCGACAGATTGAAGACGGTGTTGAACACCGAGCGGTCGATGCCGGCGGCGCGGCAGGCCACTGCCACCAGGCGGGCGCCGTTTTCATAGAAGCAGGTGCGGAATCTGTTCAGCTCCACCCCGATCAGCTTGGAGAAGGCGAGGTCGAACAGGTCGACCTGTCCCTGGCTCAGCACGCGCATCAGGAAGCCGGCCTTGAGCTGGCCCGAGGCGGCGAGTTTTTCGATCAGCTTCTGGGCGCTGTCAGCCGGCGGGTCCTTGGGGCCGGGCGGCTCGCTCTGAATCACGACCTGGACGTCGTGCAGGGCGGCGTCCACGTTCTTGGGCGCCATGGCGTAGTTGGCGGTGATATAGTTCTTCAGCGCGCCGGACACCCATTCGCACATATTGGTGGCCAGTTGCGGCGGCAGGTCCGGGCGCTTGACCAGGGGTTCCTGCAGGCCGGTGAGGGCGCGGGACTTCTGCACCAGGGTTTCGTAGCTGGTGTTAGAAATCTTGGCGGTGACGTTCCGCACCAGCGCCAGAAGCACCGATTCATGCTCGGACTTGGCCAGAGCGTCGGTGACGGGAACGCCGATATGCGGGCGGCCGGCGCAGGCTTCCTGGTGGCCAATGCCGGCTTCGGCGATCAACTTCAGAACATCGCTTTCGGTCAGCAACGGCGACTTGATGATCAGGGGGCGGGCGACTTCGATCGTATCGTCGACCAGAAGCAGGATCAGGTCGTGCGGCGCGGTCGTGTCTTCGGCCAGGCGCTGGGCCAGGGCGATGCGGATCGCCATTTCCACGTCGCGGGTCAGGCGGCGCAGGATTTCACGCATCAGTTCGCGTTCGCGCTCATTCAGGCCGGCGCCCTGGATACGATAGAGGGACGCGACGGCGAGATAAATCTCCTCGCGGCTGGCGCCCGATTGCGGGTTCATCGCCAACTGGGCCAGACGCCCCATGTCACTCATGTCGTGTGCGGTAAGCCCCACGGTGTGCCCCTAGATTTCTGCAACAAAACTGCCGCTTTTGCGGCCTTTTCTGAGGGAACTTGTACGCCTTAGGTCCTTAACAGCGGATTAAGTCTCTTGCGCTGCCTGCCCAAACAGTGTGCCCTGTTGCCGCATGAACGGGCGCAAATCCTGCCTTTTGGCCATAGACCAGGGGACCACATCGACCCGGGCGATCCTGTTCGATCGCTTCGGGGCGCCCCTGCGCAGCCACGCCGTGCCACTGCGCCAGATCTATCCCGCCAATGGCTGGGTCGAGCATGACGCGGTGGACATCTGGCAAGCGGCACTGACCTGCTGCCGCACCGTGCTCGGCGGGCGCGATGCCGGCGATGTCGCCGCCATTGGTATCACCAACCAGCGCGAGACTTCGCTGGTATGGGACAAGGCTACGGGCAAGCCGCTGCATAATGCCATTGTCTGGCAGGACCGGCGCGGCGCGGCGCGCTGCGCGGCACTGAAGAAGAAGGGGCTGGAGCCGGGCATCGCGCGCAAGACCGGGCTGCTGCTGGATCCCTATTTCTCGGCCACCAAGCTGGAATGGCTGCTGAAGAATGTGAAGGGCGCCAGGAACAAGGATGTCGCGTTTGGCACCATCGACAGCTGGCTGATCTGGAACCTGACCCGGGGGCAGGTGCACGCCACCGATGTCACCAATGCCTCACGCACCATGTTGTGGAACCTGAAAACCCGTGACTGGGATACGGGTCTGCTCAAGCTGTTTGGCGTGCCGCGCGCGATGCTGCCCGACGTGCGCGAGAGCCGGGGCGACTTCGGAGCCGCCGATCCCATGCTGCTGGGGGCGGCGATCCCGATCCTGGGGGTGGCCGGTGACCAGCAGGCGGCCAGTTTCGGCCAAGCCTGTTTTGCCCCCGGCGATGTGAAGTCCACTTACGGCACCGGCTGTTTTGCGCTCGTAAATACCGGCAATAGCGTGCCGCATTCGCGCAACCGGCTGCTGTCCACCGCCCTGGCGCAAAAGCAATATGCCATTGAAGGCAGCATCTTCATTGCCGGCGCCGTGGTGCAATGGTTGCGCGACGAACTGGGCATCATCGCCAATGCGCCCGAAAGCCAGAACCTGGCCAAGCGCGCCAAAGACATGGAAGGCCTGTATTTCGTGCCCGCTTTCACCGGACTGGGCGCGCCTTACTGGAACCCCCGGGCGCGTGGCGCGATTTTGGGCCTGACGCGCGATGTCGGCAAAGCCGAGATCGTGAAAGCGGCGCTGGATGCGGTTTGCTACCAGACGCGCGATTTGCTGGACGCGATGCGCCGCGACATGGCGGCGGCGGGATTAACCAGGCTGAGAGCGCTGAAAGTTGACGGTGGCATGGTGGCCAATGACTGGTTCTGCCAGCGGCTGGCGGACCTGACGGGCCTGCGTGTCGACCGGCCCAAAGTCACCGAGACGACCGCTTTGGGCGCCGCCTACCTGGCTGGATTGGGCGCCGGATTGTTCCGCAGCGAGAAGGAGATTGCGGCGCGATGGGCGTTGGATCGGCGCTTCAAGCCCATTCTGTCAAAGAGTGAGCGCGACCGGCTGTATCGTGGCTGGAAGGACGCTATCTCGCGCGTGCAATAGGGGCTGTATACAACCAGAAACATTGACACTGACGCAATGTCGACTGACAGTCTGTTCCATCGCATGGGGGCGATTTGATGGATCAAGCGATCAGCATTGAAAGTGCCAGCATCGGCATTGCGAGCAACAGCCGGCGCAAGCCGGAAAGCCTGGCGCGCCTGAAGCAGGCCGCCCGCAAGCTGTTCGTCGAGCGCGGCTATGACGCCACCCGCCCACAGGATATCGCGCGCGAGGCGGGGTTGGGGCACGGCACATTCTATCTGCATTATCCGGACAAGCGCGCCTGCTTCATGGCCTTCGTGGAAGATGCGCGCCAAGAACTGGATGTCCATCTGCGCCAGTATCGCGCCGGCAACCAGACCTTCGAACAGCGCATCGCCAGTACCTTGCGCGCGATTTGCGATTACGCCGACAGCCATCCGGGCGTGCTGCGCGCCGCCATGAGCGATTCGGCGATGATCGATGCGGGTAGCGATGAGGCGCAGCCGCTGCTGCTGCAATGGGGCAGGGATTGGGCCGAGATGATCCGCGGTGCGGCCGGGGACGGCAGCGCCGCGCCGGACTATGACGCCGATATCATCGGGCAGGCGATCGTGGGGGCGCTGCACCAGACCTGCCGGGAAGCCCATGGTTCGGGCCGCTGCCGCGACGCGCTGGTTGCCAATCTCACCCGCTTTCTGACACGGGCGCTGCGGCCGGACTGAGGATCCGGCATCGCATTCGGTCTCTCTGCCCCGGTATCTTGCTATGCAAGCTAGTGTGAGCTATTGCTGTCTGCGCCGGACGCAGTGCCGGACGTTGGAGGGAACCATCATGAAACGCCGTCTTGCCATTGCTGCCGTCCTGCTTGCCTGCGCAGGGGCAGCGATTGCCCAGCCCACCGACGACACAGTCAGCGCCTTTGTCGAGACACATACTGCGCCGACCCATCTGGGCCGCATCGCGCGCTGGGACGATGCCATCTGCCCGGGCATCGCGGGCCTGCCGGCCAACTTCTCGAAATTCATCCTGGCGCGCATCCGCACCGTGGCCGCCGCTGCCGGCGCCAAGGTCGATCCCGAAGGCTGCAAGGCCAATATCAGCATTGTCTTCACCACCACGCCGCAGCAGCTGCTGGACGCCTTGCGCGCCAAGGATCCTGTGATGCTGGGCTATTATGACAACAGCGAGCAGGCCGACAAGCTGGCCAAGGTCAGCCATCCCATCCAGGCCTGGTATGTCACCAAGACCGTGGATTTGCGCGGCGAGTGGAGCATCGATGCCCGCGACCGCCATTCCGGCCAGAACTACGATGCCCAGGCCAGCAATGGCACCCGTGTCGGTGATGGGCTTTCGAGCGCTTTCTACAGCATTACGGTGGTCGCCGATCCCAGCAAGCTGGGCGACCATGAGATCGGGGCGCTGGCCGACAATATCGCCATGCTGGCCCTGTCCCAGCCTAGCCGTGTGGAAGAATGTTCAGCGCTGACCAGCATCGTGAACATGAACATGACCGGCTGCGCCGCGGCGGCGAAACTGGAAGCGCTGAGCGCCAATGACAGCGCCTTCCTGTATGGCCTGTATCATATCAAGCCGGGCGCGACCTTGCGCGGCCAGAAGGACTTCATCGCCGCGTCGATGAAGGAAAAGCTGGCGGCGAAATAGCGCCTAGCTGTTGGTGCTCTTGGTGACGGTGGCGACGGTCATCTGGCCGCGCAGCAGGTCCAGGGCATAGGCCAGCTGGAAATCGTCATACTTCTTGCCCGGCGCGGCGTAGATCACGGGGGCGTTGACCCGTTTTTCGGGCAGGGGTTCGCCTTCCAGGTGGCCCTTGAGGTCGGACTCGGTGGGCCGCAGCAGACGCGAGAGATTGTCTTCATCGCCCTGCGCCACCTTGATGTCGGGAGTGATGCCCAGCGCCTGGATGGAATGGCCGGACGGGGTGTAATAGCGCGCCGTGGTCAGGCGCAGCGCGCCGCGCCCTTCGCCCATGGGCAGGATGGTCTGGACCGAACCTTTGCCGAAGCTGGTCATGCCGATGATGGTGGCGCGCTTGTGGTCCTGCAGCGCGCCGGAGACGATTTCAGAAGCGCTGGCGCTGCCGATGTTGATCAGGACCACGATGGGCTTGCCGTCGGTGATGTCGCCGGGCTTGGCGTCGTAGCGCTGGGTATCCTGGGGGCGGCGGCCGCGCATTGAGACGATCTCGCCGCCGGAGAGGAAATCGTCCGACACCTGCACGGCCTGGTCGACAAGGCCGCCGGGATTGTTGCGCAGGTCCAGCACATAGCCCTTGATGCCGGGGCCGATCTGTTTCTTGAGATCCTTGACCGCCCTCTCCAGGCCTTCGGCGGTCTTTTCATTGAAGCCGGGCATGCGGATGTAACCGACATCGCCTTCGCGGCGCGAGGTGGTGGCGTTCACCGGCACATTGGCGCGCGTCAGGATCACATCGAACGGATTTTTCTCGCCGGTGCGGTTCACCGTCAGCGTGACCTTGGTGCCGGCGGCGCCGCGCATCTTGTTGACCGCTTCGGTGAAGTCGGTGCCAGCGATGGACTTGCCATCGATGGAGGAGATCTTGTCGCCGGTCTTGATGCCGGCCTTGGCCGCCGGCATGCCGTCGGTGGGGGTGATGACCTTGATGACCCCATCCTCGGGCATCACGGTCAGGCCGACGCCGCCGAACTGGCCGCGGGTGGTGATTTCAAACTCGCCGGCATAGGCCTTGGCGGTCATGTAGCTGGAATGGGGATCCAGCCTGGTGACCATGCCCTGGATGGCGCCTTCCACCAGCTCGGTATCCTTGACCGGCTCGGCATATTCGGCGCGGACCTTGGAGAAGGCGGTGCTGAACAGTTCGAGTTGTCCGTAGGCGGGATCGGCGCCCTGGGCGCTGGTCAGCGCCACGGCGGCAGCCACGCCCAGCACGGTTCCCGCGCCGATCCAGGGAAGGTTTTTCATGGGGGCGAACCTAGACGCTTTCCCAAATCCCGCCAAGACGCAGCTTGCGGCATGACTAATGTGTCAGGCTTATCAGGGCCGCGCTGGCAGCGGGAACATCGACCAAGGCCTTGCCGCCGGTGATGCGGACAGTTTCGGATTTGGGATTGGGCCATGTTCCATCGGCTGCGATGGAACCGCCGCCCAGAGCTGCACCGCTGGTCGCGGCGAGACCGGGGCCGGTCAGGCGCACTGCGCTGGCCTGGCGCACCGCAAGGCCGGTGATTTCGACGGTTGCGGTTTGGCTGGCATCCTTGTTGATGATGGTGACGACCGAGTTGCGGCCCTGGCGGGTGGCATAGGCGTTGAGGTTGATGCCACCGGCCTGTGTTGTGGTTTCAATCTGGTCGCCTTTGCCAGCCTGGGCGAAAGCGAGCAGGCCGTAATATTCCGGCGCTGGCGCGTAGGGGCCTGGCGGGGTGCCGGTGATGGGCGTGTATTTGCTGACCCGGCCCAGGTGATTGACGCCGGTTTCCATGTTCACGCCGGCGCAGCCATAGCCGGCCAGCACGAAGAGATAATCCAGCGCCCACAGTGCGGACGCAAACGTGTCGCTGACCCCGGCCTTGCCGCCGCCGGAGAAAGACTGGGTCTCGCACATGCGCCAGGGCACGCGCGCGGCCTGGGCGGCGGCCTGGAATTTGGCCAGCGCGGGCTGGAATTTCTTTTCTTCCGCCAGCATGAAGCCGATGGTGGCGGCGGGATTGTCCTGGCCCATGATGTAATGATGGGCGGTCAGCATGGCGATGTCGCTGCCTTCGTCTTTGGCGAAAGACTCCAGCCATTCGGTGCGGAAGGCGATGTCGGGACCGGCGAATTTGCTGCCCGGCAACACGGCGCGAATGGCGGCCTTGTAGCGGCGGTGATCGCGCGCCCAGGCCTGGTAATCATAGTTGCCGGTGCGATGGCCCGAGCGGGTGAAGAGATCGGGCTCGTTGCCGGTCTCGAACGCCAGCAGCTTGTCGCCCATCACGCTGGCGACGGCCCTGGCTTCTTCGACGGCGTTGTCCAGCTTGTCGCCGCCCAGATTGAGTCCCCAGATCAGTTTCCAGCCGACAGCATCCAGGAAACTGCGCAGCTGTTTGATATTAGCCAGGGTGATGACTGTGTCCTTGGGCTCCCATTTGGACGCGCCGTTTGCGTCATAGAAGGCGAAGTCCGAGACATTGCCGCCGATGCGGATGACGCCGTCCCTGCCCAGGTTGCGAACGAGCTGGACGTAAGGATGGTTGTCCGCAGACAGAAATCCCATCGCCACGGACGAAGCTTCATAGCCCAGGCCCATGTAATCGGAGGGCATGGCGCGCAGGCGTTTGGCAGGATTGATATGGATGGAAACCGGCGTGGCGGCGTGCGCGGCGCTAGCAAAGGGCAGGGCGGCGGCAGTGGCCAGCACGGTTCGGCGCGTCGGATTCATTGTGCCTCCCGACGGGCCTTGCGGCGGAGCATGGCACCGAGCTGACCCAGTCCAATTCCCGGAAGCGAAAGCACCGCCACCAGGATCACACCCAGCGGCAGCAGGCTGTCGCCGGCGCCATTCAGGCTCATCACGGGAAGCTGCATGAACATCAGGATCAGCGCCCAGCGCCAGGGGCGGTCCGGAAACAGGAAACCCAGAACGCCGCACACAGCGATGGCGGCGGGATAGGCGAGGGTCCAGTAATCCGGCGAGTCCCAGGGCTCTTTGCGGTGACCAAGTTTGGCCGACACTGCCCACAGCGCGATGCCGAGCAGGATGGAACTGGCCAGCGCGATCCAGGTTTGGCGCGCGTCGTTCATCGCCTCAGTCCAGCCCCAGGATGCGCGAGGGATTGGTCTTGGCCATCAGGTTGATGTCTGTGACCGGGATGCCTTCCTTGTGGAGTGCATTCATGAATTCCAGCATGCCGGCGGTGGGCATGGGGCGCGGATAGGGACGGGCGCCACCAAGGTCGCTGGAGATAATGCAGTGGGCGGGACCGACCGCCTTGATCCATTCGGCATATTTGGCGACCGTGAGTTTGCTGCCCGGCTCCAATGTGCCGCCATAGACGCATTCGATATAGGCGCCCATGCGAGCGGCTTCCTGCGCCTGGGCGACCGACAGGTTGGTGGGACCGGCCATGCCGTGGGTGGCCACGATATGCTGGATGCCGCGCGCTTTGGCTTCCTTGATGACCATCAGGGCTTCCTCGGCCGAGACATGGCCGGTTTCCAGCACCAGCTGCTTGCGGGTTGCGATATAGTCCAGCAGCGCCAGCACCGAAGGCAGCAGCTTGCCGTTCTCCGATACCTTTACCTCAGGGCCTTTGCCCTTGACCTGATTTTCGGCGTCGAAGGTCGGCAGCCAGACGATGCGGCCATAGCCGCCCTTCATGTCGGCCATGTGCCTGACGGCTTCGATATTGATGCCGCCCACCGCGATGTCCTGGGTGATGCCGCCGAACACCTCCACGCCCGGCACCATCTTGCGCACCACGTAGGCCAGCGAAGCGGTGTCTTCCCAATGGTTCTTCAGGACGATGGCGCGCATGCCGGCGGCTTTCGCCTGGCGGGCGACATCGTCGGCATCAATGGCGCGCGGCGCGCTGTCGGGCGCCTGGTGGACATGGATGTCCACGGCGCCTTTCAGGGTGATATCCTGCGCGGCGGCAGGCGTGACGAACAGGAATGCAAGGAGCGCGAGTTTTCTCATTCTGTCTCCTGACGGGTTTGGCTATTGCGGATACCACTCCAGCAGGCGGACCTGGATGCCGGTGCCGTCCAGCGCCTTTTTGAATTCCTGCACGTCCTGGCCCTTGTAGTGATAGGGGATCGCGATCTTGGGATGGAAAGCCTTGACCGCGTCGGCCGCCTCGGTGGGCGTCATGGTGTAGGGCAGGTTCATGGGAATGAAGGCGACGTCGATGTCTTTCAGCGCGCGCATTTCGGGCACGCCTTCGGTGTCGCCGGCGAAATAGATGTTCTTGCCGCCATAGGTAATGACATAGCCATTGCCGCGGCCCTTGTCGTGATAGGGCTGGCCGCTGGGCTGGTTGTGGCTGATGTTGTACATCGGCACGGCAGTGATCTTGAAATCATGCCAGCGGGTGGTTTCACCGTTGTTCAGCACGCGGGCCTGGGTGATGGTCTTGGCCACGGCGGCCGGCGCGATCACGGCGGTGCCGGACTTGGAGAGCTTGCTGACATAGTCGGCGTCCATATGGTCGCCATGAATGTCGGTGATCAGGATCAGGTTGGCCGGACCCATGCCGTCCATCTTGGCGGGCTTGGCGGGGTCCAGATAGATGATGTCCTGGCCGGCCTGGATCTTCACCGTGGCGTGATAGATCGGCGTGATGCGCAGGGCGCTGGCCTGGGTGGCGAAGATCTGGGTCTGGTCGGCAGCCAACGCGGGCACGCACAGTGCCGCAGTGAACAACAGGGCAGCGGTCAGTTTCATATCTTCAACCTTTCTTGGGAGCATCCATGCCGACATGGCCGGTGTATTTGGGTCCGTTCACCTGTACCACAAAACCGTCAGGGTCGCTGAACTTGAAGGACTCGTCATCACCGCGCGAGCCGGGGGTGATGGACAGGCCATGGGCGGCGACCTTGGCGCGCATCGCCTTGGCGTCCCAGCCCTGCACGCCGAAGTCGTAATGGTCCAGCGCCGGGCCGCCTGGCTTCTGCTCGATGCCGAAGAAGCTTTCGCCCACCGACAGGATGTGAATGCTGGCCGATTGCTGCGCCAGCTTCATGCCGAAGAATTCCTGGTAGAATCTGGAGGTCTTTTGCAGGTCGGGCACCCGCACCGTGACGTGATTGAGGGTGATGGCTTTCAGGCTGGGAGACGGTGCGGCGGCGAGGCCCGCCCCGCCGGCCGCAAGGCCGGCCAGACCAGTAAGTGTGGCGGCGAGCTGGCGGCGGCTGAGCACCCCGCGCTCGAAATCGGTGATCATTTTCTCAACGATGGCCTGCATGGGGCTCCCCTTGTTGTTGTTTGAAAAGAGCATAGCCCAGCTTCCAGCCGGCAAAAGGCGACCAGCCGGGGAAGGCCCCAGCAGATGAGAGGGCTGTACTTGCGAATTAATCGCATCTATAGAGGGGCCATGCGTCTGTCCTGGGTTTCTTTGGCTGTGCTTTTGGCCGCCCTTCCTGCGCTTCTCTCTGGAGAAGCGGGGGCCGCCGTGCTGGGCGGGCCGGTGTTGCAGGGCGGGGTGGAGGTCGTTCCGTCGGCGCTTACGGGAGTCGAACTGGACAAGGGGTCCACCGTCCGCACCCCGGACTCCATATTCCTGATCGCCGATGTTCACGCCGGCGCCAATGAGGCGCATGGCTTTGCCGAACATGCCTTCATTCCCTATCTGTCGGTCAGTTTTGTCCTGACCAAGGAAGGGGTGCCGACCTATCGCAAGGTCGGGCTGCTGTTTCCCATCGCCACCAAATCCGGTCCGCGTTATGGCGCGATGACCGAGACGGCTGGCGCGGGCACTTATCATCTCAGCTACATCGTTTCGCCGCCGTCCTCGCACGGCATGATGCGCCAGACCGGCAAGGATGGCGTGGCGGAGTGGTGGAAGCCGATTAGCGGAAACTGGGTCTTCACTTATCCGATGAGCGCCAAATGACCAATCTGAAGCCGAAAAAAAGTCTGATGCTTGCCTTGCTGATGATGTCCGTGCCCGCATCCGCCGATGAACCTATCGTGGTGCATCTGAAGAACCACAAATTCTCGCCGTCGGTGATCAAGGTGAAGGCCAACAAGCCGGCCATGATCCAGCTTTTCAATGACGATGATTCCGCGGATGAGTTCGATTCCTCGGCGCTGAAGATCGAGCGGGTGGTGCCGGGCCACAACAAGGCCAATATCCGCCTGCGGGCGCTGGCGCCGGGCAAGTATCCCTTCATGGGCGAGTTTCACGCCGCGACAGCGCAGGGAGTCGTGATAGCAGAATGATTTCCGCGCTTATCATCGTTTTCCGCGAAGTCATCGAGGCGGGGTTGATCGTCGGCATCGTGCTGGCGGCGACCGCCGGTGTGCCGCACCGTGGCCGCGCCGTGGCGCTGGGCGTGCTGGCGGGTGTGCTGGGCGCCTGCCTGGTGGCGGGATTCGCAGGTCAATTGTCCAACCTGTTCGAGGGTTCGGGGCAGGAGATATTCAACGCCTCCATCCTGCTGCTCGCGGTGATGATGCTGACCTGGCACAATGTGTGGATGGCCAGTCATGGCCGCGAGATGGCGCGCGAGTTGAAGGCGGCGGGACATCAAGTGAAGACCGGCGAGCGCACCTTGGCGGCGCTTTCCGTCGTGGTCGGCGTGGCGGTGCTGCGTGAAGGCTCCGAAGTGGTGCTGTTCCTGTACGGCATCGCGGCGCAGGGCGGCACGACCGCTGGCGGCATGTTGACGGGCGGCTTGCTGGGCCTGGCAGCGGGCGGCGTGGTGTCGGCGCTGATGTATTTCGGCCTGCTCAGCATTCCGGCAGGACGGCTGTTCCAGGTGACCAGCGGACTGATCACCTTGCTGGCGGCGGGCATGGCAGCCCAGGCGGTGCTGTTCCTGCAGAATGCCGGCTGGGTGGAATATTTCACCATGACGGTGTGGGACACGTCCTGGTTGATCAGGGAAGACAGCATCACCGGCAAGCTGCTGCACACGTTGGTGGGTTATAGCGAAGCGCCCAATGGGGCCCAGCTGATCGCCTATGGCGCCACCATCGCGATGATCCTGGTGCTGATGCGGCTGGTTCCCCAAGGAACCAGCAAGGGCAAGCCCCGCGTAAAACACGCTTAAAATCCAACTTGAATTGCGGGCTTTGTGAAACCGCGATGGTAAGACCCGGGCGTTAGCGTGCAGGCGGGGCACGACGAGTACCGCCATGGGGCAAGAAGAAGCACGCGAGATTTCCGCGATCCGGGGCCTGTTGCTGGAAACGGCGCGGGCGATGGTTTTGCGCGGGGACAACAAATTCTCCATCGCGAGTTTGTGCGCGGAAGCGGGCGTGGACCGCGCCCATTTCCGCGTCCATTTCACGGGCAAGACGGCGCTTATGGCCGCCTTGATGCAGGAGAGCCCCGCCCAGTCCGCGCCGGTTGCCGCTGTCCAAGACGCGCCCGCCGCCACACCGACCCCTAAGGCGGAGACAACGGTCGAGCCTGTTGTTTCTACACCCGACGCCTGGCTCGAACGCCGCCTTAGGGTCTTTGAACGGGCGCTGAACGCGCTGGAGGCCAGGGCCGAAGCTAGGCGCGCGAACAGGCCCGCGCCATCGCGCTTTTGGAAGAACGGCTGAGCGGTGTGCCGCAGACCAGGGTGGAACAGCGGGCGGTGCCGCGCGATGTTCCCCGGGATGCCGTCGCGCAGCCTGTGACGGAGACGGTCCATGTGGCAGTGGAAGCACCGCAGGCCGAGACCGCGCCGGACGCGGAGAAGAAGCCGGCGCCAGAGCTGCTGGCGCTGACGCCGCTGCCGGTTACCACCATCTCCAAGGAAGAGATGGCGGATGTACTGCAGAATGCGCGTGACGCGGCGCGGGCCGCCGCCGCGGTGGTCGAAGATGCGCCCAGGCCGGATCGCAACCTGCGGGCGCGCTGGATGGCGGTGGCGGCGCTGGCGCTGGTGGCGCTGTTTCTTTGCATCGGTCTGACCTTGGGGGAGACAGCGGCGTCGCAGCTGCAGGGCAGCGGGGTGAGCAAGCGGCAGGTGGCCACAGGTTTGGCGCGCACCATCGCGCTGGCCGACAATGGCGATGCCAAGGCGCAGGCGCGGTTGGCGCTGGCTTATCTGCGCGGGCAGGGCGTGGCCAGCGACGCGCATGCGGCGCTGCGCTGGAGCGCGGCGGCGGCCAAATCGGGCGAGCCGGTGGCGCAGTATCTCATGGGTGCGCTGTACAGCCAGGGCGACAAGTTCAAGCCGGATCCGGCGCTGGCCTTTGCCTGGTTCGCCAGCGCCGCCGCCAAGGGCAACTTGAAGGCGATGCACAACCTGGCGATCGCCTATGCGCAGGGCCTGGGCACGGAGAAGGACGAAGCCAAGGCGGCCGAATGGTTCACCCGCGCCGCCGAGCGCGGTTATGTCGACAGCCAGTTCGACCTGGCGGTGCTCTATGAGCGTGGCACCGGGGTCAAGGAAGACCTGAAGCAGGCGCTGAAATGGTATGCCATCGCGGCTTTGTCTGGTGATGCGGCTTCGCGCGAGCGGGCCGAGGTGCTGCGCGGACAACTGACGGCGCGTGATGTCAAGCTGGCGGCCGATGCCGCGATGAGCTTTTCGCCGCTGCCGGCGCTGGGCGCGGCCAACAGCCTTTAGGTCCGCCGCCTTTCAGCCTGGCGAGTGTCCGCTTTGGCCCAGTATGCGATGATTGCCGTCAAAGCGCTGCAAAAGGCGGGAACGCCGGCCAATTTGATCTGGATCAATGCCGGTCCATCACCGCCCGGAACAGTCTTGCGCGCGGGTGCCTGACGCCTGGAGCAAGCTGGAGCGTTGAGATGTCATCGATCATTGAGACGCTTCATCAAGAGCACAGAAATATTGCTCTGCTGCTGAGCGCGATGGAAAAGCAGATAGAAAGCCTGGCAGCAGCAGGTGAAACCGATTTCGACCTGCTGAAAAGCATCGCGGACTACTTCTGCGATTATCCAAACAGCTGCCACCACCCCAAGGAGAACGCCATCCTGATGCAGATGCAGGTGCGGCATCCTGCGGAAGCGGCCTCGCTGCGCAACCTGGAAAAAGAGCACAGAAACGCAAGCGAGCGCGCTGTCCGCCTGCGGGATACGCTTCAGTCCATTTACCAGGACCAGTTCGTGTCCCGCGACAGGCTGGTGGCCACGGCAAAACATTTTGTCAACGCCGAGCGGGAACACATGAAAATGGAAGAGAATTTGTTCTTCCCCCTGGCAGCCAGCGTCCTGGATGAAAACGACTGGAAGATCATCGAAGGCAGTATTCGCCAGGTTCAAGATCCCATGTTCGGAGAACTGGTGGAGAAGGAATTTGCGAACCTGCGGGCGTTTTTGCTCCGCTGGTCGCGAGAAGCTGCGCCGGTTTGATTTGTCATTGCCTATGGCTTGCCGGGAGTCGATCCGACAAGCCGCACAGTAGCCTGATCATGCATCGCGTCTGACAAGAACAAGAATATATCGCGGGGGCTCCATGGGACATGCCAGGATCGCGCAACCAGCCGTCTGCATCGGCATGGACGCTCCATTCCGATGGCTTGGCAGGGCATGGCAGGACCTGTGGCGTGCGCCACTGCCGTTCCTGGTCCACGGCTTCATCGTTGCGGTCATCAGTTTTTTGCTGTCCTGGGCGATCTATGTGACGAACGCCGCCTTCTGGGTTCTTGTCCTTACGGTGGGATATGTCTTTGTTGCACCGGTTCTGGCGATGGGACCCTATGAGGGCGGGCGCATCCTGGATTGTGGAAAGACGCCGACGCTGGCGCAAATCTCATGGGTCCGGGCCGCCTTCCGGCAGGATGTCGCCTATCTGGGGCTTGCCCTGTCGATGATCTATTTCACCTGGAGCGGCTTTGCGCAGATCGTTTATGGCGCATCGACCTACCGTCTCTACAAGACGGTGCCGGAATTCTTTGCGTTTGCGGTGGGCACGCCGGAAGGCCTCAACATGTTGGCAATCGGCTCGTTGATTGGCGGGGTCATGGCGTATTTCACCTATGCCTTTGTCGTGGTATCGGCGCCAATGTTGCTGGATCCGAAGGCGAATATCGGCGCCGCGACCGTGTCCAGTTTCAAGGCTGTGACCGACAACCCGTTGCCGATGGCGCTTTGGGCCGCCATCATCGGCTTGTTCGTTTTCATCGCAGCAGCGTCGGGCTTTTTGCTGCTGACGGTGATATTTCCATGGCTGGGGCTGGCGAGCTGGCGCGCCTATCGTGACCTGGTGCCGCAAGGCGCCGAATAGCGGACTTGATCGAGATCAAATTTGGTCTCGCAAGTGTTTTCACCAGCAGCAAACACGGTTTGTTCTTATGAGCGATTGGCTGATCCTGACCGAAAGCTGCCGTTGGCACCTTGGGCAGGGGGGGCGCCTGGCCCGGAGCCGCCATAGCGGGCTAATCAGGATAGTGGCGCCCTCCAGGCCACCGTTCCATGGCCTCAATTGCCAGATGGGCAGACTCCAGCTTGAAGTCGGGCACGTTTGATAATCTTGCCGCGTCGATCCAGGCCTTGATGGCGACCGGCGCCAGTCGATCACGTCCGCAAAGGACGAAAATAGGCTCAGTCGGGCCGACCGATGCGAGGGAGCCGTGCTCAAGTTCATGGGCGAGCGTCAGGAAGCCCGCTTCGCGAAGCAGGCGTGCGCTACGAAGTATGGCGCCGTTCGGAACGTTATCGATAGACATGCTGTAACTTTCATTTTGAGCGCGGCGCAAAGCGGCGTTTCAGTCTTGGCGTATCGAACATATTTGAGCAGGCCATGACCGGCTGCACAATCAGCCTAGATGTCATTCTTGTGGAGATGGCCTGTCTCACGTTCGCTGACCAAATTGCGTGCTACCCAGGCTGCCCGAATCTCGGTGTCGCCGATCAACAGCTTGCCATCCTGGCGAATCTCGAAAAGCTCTCCCGCGCGCCTAACCCACAAGTAATTTGCGCGCTCAATTGCATTCAATAGGCTTCCAAATTTTTCGGTCAGTTGAAATGATCCCCGCCGGTAAATTAGATCAAACTCCATCTGCTCCATAAATTCCGATAACTCCATAATGCTTGCAGAAAATTGCGCTCCCTAGGATCGCGGGTAATTCGCGCGTATTCGTCCCCGACGAGACCCGGCTTGCTATGTACTAAAATGACTCATGAAATAAGAGGTATCACGCTGCCTTGGTGCGTCTTTGATCAAGATCAATGGGCAATTGACCGAGACGGGTTTGATTTCGCATATAGCAGCGTGAGTAGTAGCCCGTGACCAAAGGGTCCGCTCGGTCAATTTATGGGGGGGCAGGCTTGTCTCTCTTTGGCCGCAAGGCGCAAGACCTGATCAGGTGTTGGCGCTAGGTGGCTGCTCCTGAACTGATATTCACGGTCTTTCGCAGCAACGCTGGTTTGCGGCGGGCAATGGATCAGCTGTCTTCCTTTTGTTGGCAGAAAGCATGCACCTGCGGCAGCGGAATACGTAAAATTGAGCAGAATAAGTTAAGCGCTGTTAAATGTTTCCGGCGTATACCGTACAATGGATGCAGCCGCGATCGTGATATCCGTTTAGCAGCATGTTGAAATCCGAAGAAAGCAAGCCGCGTTTCCGGGCAATTGATTACATTCTCGACTGCTCCCTGATCGCGGTTGTGTGTTCGATCGGCTTCGGCGACCTTCGCCAGGAAATTGTTCGCTTTCCGGCTGGGGCAAGCTCTGCATTATCACATGGCCTGATGCGAACGGAGACGGCATTCGCAACAATGATCGACCCAATCCGCCGGTGAGGCTTGTGGCGTTGCACAGTGCAAACTCGTACCGGTCATTGGAGCAGTTTTCGAACGCCGTCCATGATTGTCTTCTCGGCCGTGAGCGTGGTGGCGGAGATCGTCATCTCATAGCCGCCTTCGCCATAGGCCCTCTCGGTGCCGATATAGCTGTATTGTTCGCCGTAGGATGCCACAGCCACGAAGTCGTTCGGACGCATCGCCTGGGCGCCGAGCTGGTATTCCACGAATAGTTCACCCGGGAGATACAGCGCATAGGCTTTGCCCAATCGCAATGCCGCAAGCGTGGTGCCGTCCTCAAGCGCCTGAGCATGGACATATTTTCCTATCGCGGCGATGCGTTCCTTGGCAGGACGAGATGTGTCGGCGGCAACCGCGCGAGCCTCGTCCTTGAACGCGCCATATTTGGCGGGGAGCAAAATATCGTCGGTACGCCATTCCACGTCGGATTGGGTCACCGGTAAACGCTCGGTCGCAGCCGATGCGCGCCGCATGGCATCCAGCATCCGCCCGGTAAATTCCTCTCGCGCACGGTCGGAACCGTCATTGTACTTGCCAACGTTGATGTTGCCGCCCGCGCCCGTGAAATAGATCTGGAATGTGCCTGTCTCCTTTTGCAGCCTTTCGCGCGCAAGGCCCGGAAAATCCGGCGTAACGATGCCCTTGCCGAATGAAACCTGGGGATGGGTCGCATAATAGGTGAGCGCCGCCAGCTTTCGATCACCATTCCAGAAGCTGATCACGCGCACGGCCGGATCAACCAGTCCTTCAGGCGCGTCGTAGGCTTCCTGCGGATAGAAGACGCTGGGACGATGTCCGTCCGCATCGGCGTCCATCTTGAGCTGGGCTGCAACTTCCTTTGGATATACCGCGGTCGAGGTGGACTGGCGGTGCATCGCGACCCGCCCGTTGGCCCCCATCAGGCGCCGGTTTGACGCAATTCGCTCCGCATTTGCCTTGCCCAGCCCCACATGGGTCACCGGGCTGGCATGCTGGATGGCCTTGGCCAGTGCCGCCGCCGACTTTTCCATCACCGACTGCACCCAGGTGCGCTCATCCGGCACGCCCGCCGGAAGAGGTTTGGCCAGGCCATACCTGGCCCGTTCGTCAAACATGAAAAGATCAATGGCAGGGGTGTCGTGCTGATGGAGATGATGTACTGCGACCCGGTCCGGGGTGGTTCCAGCCGCCTTGGCAAGCTTTGCATGCCATTCGTCGCGCGCGCGTCCATCAATGCCCATCCAATCCACCGCCACCATGACGATCGGTTTGCCGGCACCCAGGATCACCACGCCTTTGGCGAGCAGCGGTGCGCCGACACTCTGTGCCACCGAGTATTCCATGGGATAACCCATGGGCGGTGTGGCGTCAGACTGGAATGTAGCGATCCTCAGGCCGCCTGCCTTGTCAGCGGCAAGCGCGGGTTGCGCGAGCGCTGCGCAGGCCAGCCACAACCCTGTCAGGAATGAATATATACAACCGCCGATTAAGGCACGCGCAGGCTCACTCCGCCGCTGCGTGTGCGGCTCCTTCAAAAGGAAATCCATAAATGCTCCCACGAAAAATATGATTTAAATATGCCGCTGCCAAACTGGGGCTTCTTTTACCACCGTTCAGCGAGACTGGGAAACGCCGCTTCAATCAGTGCAGCGACGACCCGATTCTTCATGTTGCCGATTTAGTCATACTTAAACTCTGACCACATAATCTGGCCCTGGGTCAGCGAGCGGGAAGGGCCTTCCATGGCTGCATTGGTGATGCTGTTCATTATGGCCGGAGTGCCCGGATATTTCGTTTTGCAGTATGCGGCTTTGCGGTCGTGGCGCGGGCGCTGGCTGATCGCAGCATGGGCGCCGGTTGCTCTTATCGTTCTTTCATTACCGATCTGCCTGTATTCGCTTGGCGAGGGATCAAACTTGTGGCCGTTGACCCTGGTGTTCTCTGCACTGGCCGGGACTGTCTATCTTGGTGTCCTGTGGGTGGCGCGGTGGGTTTTCTTCTGACCGGAAGCGACGAGTCCACCGACCTGTTCACGCTTCCGGCCGTATTTCATCCATTCGCTTCTGGCTGCCGTAGCGGCGGGCCCAGACCTTGGTGAACTCGGCGCCCAGCAGGAAAATCTGCGCCGAGTAATAGACCCAGATCAGCAGGATGATGATGCCGCCGGCGGCGCCATAGATGTTGGCGGTGATGAAGTTGGCCAGGAAGTAGCTGATCAGGGTCTGGCCGCCTTCGAACAGGATGGCGGTGCCGCAGCTGGCCACGATCACGTCGCGCCATTGCAGCTTGATGTTGGGCAGGAGCTTGTAGATGGCCGCGAACAAAAGCGCGGAGATCAGGAACGAGATCTGCAGGTTGATCAGCCCGACCACCAGGTCGGAGAAATCGGTAAAGCGGTCCAGCAGCCGTCCCAGCACCCGGATGCCGGTGGCCAGGATCATGGAAAACAGGAGCAGCACGCCAAGCCCGATCACCAGGGTCAGGCTCATCACCCGGCCGCGCAGAAGCTGGTAGAAATAGGATTCGTGGCGGGGCGCTTTCCAGATCACATTCAGGGCATCTTCGATTTCCGTGAAGAAGCCTGAAGCAGTGACCACCAGCGCCACGACGCCGATGATGCTGCCGGCCAGGGTGTGCGGCGCATTTCGAACATGCAGGATGGCCAGCTGCACCATGTCGGCGCCTTCGGGGCTCATGATGCGTGTCAGCTGGGCATGCACCGCATGGCTGGCCGCTTCGCGCCCCAGGCCCAACGCGGCGATAGCGGTGGCTATGAACAGCACCGGCGCGATGGCGGTGACGGCGTAAAAGGAAATCGCGGCACCCCGGGTGAGGGCGTTGTCGTCAACAAAGGCCGTCACGCCTTCCTTGAGGATCGTCCAGGCGGTGAAGCGGCGGGGCACGGCGAATCCGGTTTCTTGAAGTTCCCCAACGTAACAGGGAACGGGAAAGTTGCACCCAATGAGCCTTTTGGGCGTTAGCCCATTGGGGAGCACCGAAGGTAAGTGGTTGATTTGTCATGTCTGTTACGGAGCAACACCGGGATCATTGGTCGCGGGCCGCCATAAAGGAGCGGATCATCGCGGATTTCCGGGATTTTCGCTTTACCTGGCCCGGGTTTTTCCGCTGGACGGGCATCACCATCCTGGCGGTGCTGATTGCCGCGATCATCACGCTTTATTTCCTGGACTGGAACCAGATGCGCGGGCCTGTGGGCCGCTATCTGTCCCATCGCACCAGCCGGGAAGTGCGAATCGACGGCAACCTGTCTGTTCAGCTTTTCCGCTGGCAGCCCATCGTGGATGCCGGCGGGATTTATGTGGGAAACCCACAATGGGTTGGAACGCCGCAAGCCGCGAAGGTGAAGCGGCTGCGGGTGGAATTCCGCCTGGTGCCCCTGATCTTCGGCGACCTGATTTTGCCGCTGGTGAAAATCGATGAGCCGGATCTGCTTGTGGTGCGCGATGCCTCGGGCCGCACCAACTGGGACAGTGGCGACAGCAAGCCCAACGAGGCCTTGAAGCTGCCGCCGATCCAGCGCTTCCTTGTGAACAACGGTCATGTGCGCATCGACGATGCGGTGCGCAAGCTGCATTTCACCGGTACGGTCAATTCCAGCGAAGAAGTGGGCGGCAAGGGGGCGGCCTTCACCCTGCTGGGCGACGGTTCGCTGAACAAGAACAAGTTCCTGGCTGATGTGAAGGGCGGGCCCTTGCTGAACGTGGATTCCAGCAAGCCCTACAATTTTCACGCCGATGTGAAGGCAGGTGACACCCATGCGGTAATCAATGGCGCCATCACCGAGCCTTTCCACCTGGATCGTTTCACCGCCGGCATCAATGTCAGCGGCCCCAGCCTGGCGGACATCTATTTCCTGACCGGGTTGGTCCTGCCGCGCACGCCTGCCTATCACATGACGGTGAATGTGCGGCGTGAAGGGACCTTCTATCGCCTGAACGACATCAACGCGATGCTGGGTGGCACCGACCTGGAAGGCAACCTGACGGTGGACGCGTCAAATCCGATCCCGGTCCTGGCGGGACGGGTGGCGTCGCGCAACCTGAAGTTCGAGGACCTGGGCCCGGTGGTGGGCGGCGGCAAGGCAGCGACAGTGCAGAGCCGGTATTTCCTGCCGGAGACGGAACTGCATACCGAGCGGCTGCGCCAGACCAATGCCGAAGTCGATTACAGCGCCGCGTCCATTTCCTCGCGCGACTTCCCGCTGAAGAGCCTCACCACCCATATCAGTGTACAGGGCGGAGTGCTGAACCTGAAACCGCTGGCCTTTACCTTCACCCAGGGCAAGCTGTCCGGCTCGCTCAAGATCGATGCGCGCAAGGATGTGCCCACATCGTCCGTGGATGCGCGAATCACCGATGTCCATGCCGAGAATTTCATCAAGGGCAGCGACAAGCCCATCAGCGGGCTTCTGGAAGCGCGCGCGGTGCTGACCGGTACCGGCAGGTCGGTGCATGCCACTGCGGCCAATGCCAACGGCACCTTCACGGCCGTGGTGCCGTCGGGCGGGATGCGCCACAGCCTGGCGGAATGGACCGGGGTGGACGTGCTGACGGCGCTGAGCCTTAACCTGAGCGGCGACAATTCCAATACCAACCTGCGCTGTGCCTTGGCCTCGTTCGACACCAAAAACGGCGTTATGACATCCCGTCAGTTGCTCATCGATACCGACCCGGTGCGGGTGGACGGCGGGGGCACCATCAACCTGGGCGATGAGACCGTGGACATGCAACTGCAGGGCAAGCCCAAGAATTTCCAGCTCATGCGGTTGCGCGCGCCCATCACCATCAAGGGCTCTTTGGCGCATCCCAATCTTGGCGTGAAGGCCGGCGGAATCGTGGCGCAGGGCGGTATCGCCGCGGCGCTGGGCTTTATCAACCCGCTGGCGTCCATTTTGGCCTTCATCGATCCGGGCCTGGCCAAGGATGCCAATTGCGGCCCGCTGCTGGCGGACGCCAAGGCCAAGGGCGCGCCAGTGAAGGCTTCCGCCGTGGCGGGCGCGGCGGCGCCGCGCAAATAGCCGATATGCGCCGGCTGGCGCACCCTATCTCAAATCAATTTAACTCGAATCCGGCTTGGGGAGTTACTGGACGGACAAGCAAAGCTGTTCCAAAGTTCATGGGCCGGGCAGGCGTCCCTTTCCGGCGTACGCCGTTTTATCCCCTGGGGAGCCGATTGCGCGTTCTCGCCGCCACCGTCCTTGTTGTGCTGGCCGCCCTGTCGCAGGCGCGTCCTGGCACGGCGCAGGCTTGCGATCTGGCGGCCAAGGATGTGCGCCAGGCAGGGCCGGGTTGCGCTGCCGCCTGGGTGGACGCCAATGTCCGCCTGAACGAAATCCAGGCGGTGGGGACCAGCGAAAGCTACAAGCTGCAACCCAGCCGGGAGATAATCTCGCTGCTCAAGATGGGCTCCGAGGAGGATGCCGAAGCGCTGGAATATGAGCAGCCGCCAATCGCGGCGCAACTGGAGTCGGGCGCGCGCTCGCTGGTGTTCGATGTCGCCTACGATCCCAAAGGCGGTCTGTACAAATTCCCGGCTGGCGCCTCGATGGCCGGTGAACTGGTGAGCGACGACTATGTCGCGGCCATGGCCACGCCGGGATTCAAGGTCATCCACGTCCTGGATATCGATTTCAAATCCAGCTGCGCCACGCTTGGCGATTGCCTGAAGGCGGTGGCGGATTGGAGCCACGCCAATCCCAGGCACCTTCCCATCATCATTTCATTGCGCACCAACGACGAACCCACGCCCATGCCGGGCGCGACAAAGCCGCACAAGTTCGATGCTGCTGCGTTCGAAGCGCTGGAGGCGGAAGTGCGGGCCGCGTTCCGGCCCGATGAATTGATCACGCCGCGCCTGGTGCAGGGCGGTTTTCCCACCCTGCGCGAAGCGGTGCTGGCGGGCAACTGGCCCAGGATTGGCGCGGTACGGGGAAAGGTTCTTGTCCTGCTGGACGACAGCAAGGCGAAAGTGGCGCTGTACCGCAGCGCGCGCATGGCGAACGACGGACCGGCAATGTTCATTGCCACAGATGAGAATTCGCCAGACGCGGCGTTCCTGACGATCGATAATCCCGCAAGGAATTCCAACGACATTATCGAGCGGGTGAAGGCCGGATTCATCGTGCACACTTTCGCCGATGCCGACACCCGCGAAGCGCGCAAGAATGATCACATCCGGCGCGACTGGGCGTTCGCATCCGGCGCGCAGGTGATTTCCACCGATTTCCTGAAGCCCGACAGGCAGATCGGCGCATACCAGGTCCGGGTGCCGGCGGGGCATGTCGCGCAATGCAATGTCCAGCTTGAGTCGGGACGCTGCGGCGGCCTGGACCTGGAAGCCCCGGAAGGCGCAGCACCTGTGGTGGGCCGCGCGCCGTGAGGCGGCGATAGTTGGGCGGCGGCGGAAATCAAGCCCGGTTTTGTCAATTTATCTCTTGCGGTTCCGCTGGCATACCCCATCTTTCGGCGCGGGTATTCGCCTGAAGGAGCGCCCCTATGACTGTTCTGCGACAAGTCCCCAAATTGCTCGCCGCGCTTGGCATCGCGCTGGCGCTGGCCGGCTGCGGCGTCAACACCATTCCCACCAAGGACCAGGCGGTGAAGGCCAAGTGGGCCGACGTGCAGGCCGCCTACCAGCGGCGCAATGACCTGATTCCGAACCTGGCCAACACCGTGGCCGCCTATGCCACGCAGGAGAAATCGGTCCTGACGGCGGTGACTGAGGCGCGCGCCTCGGCGACGCAGGTGAAGGTGGACGCGTCCACCATCACCGATCCGGCCAAGTTCCAGCAATTCCAGGAAGCGCAGGACAAGCTGTCGGGCGTGCTGGGCCGGCTTATGGCGATCAGCGAGAATTATCCGGACCTGAAGTCCAACCAGAACTTCCTGGCGCTGCAGTCGCAGCTGGAAGGCACCGAGAACCGCATCGAGATCGCCCGCCGCGACTATAACGAGGCGGTGCGCGATTATAATACCGAGCTGGTGACGGTGCCGGGCTCGATCTGGGCCGCGACGTTCTACAAGTCGTACAAGCAGGCGACGCCGTTCGCCGCCAGCGCCGCGGCCCAGTCCGCGCCGACGGTGTTCCCCGGCGCCCAGCCGCCCACGCCGTCGCCGCAAGCAGCGCAGCCCGGAACGACCAAGCCTTAAATGCGCCTGGCTGCGGCCTTACTCGCACTTGTCACACTGACCCCCGCCTGGGCGGCGCCGAAATTTCCGGCGCTGACCGGGCGGGTGGTGGATCGACGCGGGCATCCTGTCGGCGCAGACCAAGGCCGACCTGGATACCAAGCTGGCGGCGCTGGAACAGAAGAATTCGCGCCAGCTGGTGGTGGTGACGATTCCGTCGCTGGGCGGTTATGAGATTTCCGATTACGGCTATCAGCTGGGGCGCAGCTGGGGCATCGGGCAGAAGAGCCTGAACAACGGCATCCTGTTCATCGTCGCGCCCAATGAGCACAAGACCCGCATCGAGGTCGGCTATGGGCTGGAGCCGATCGTCACCGATGCCTTGTCGTCGGTGATCATCCAGACCCAGGTGCTGCCGCAATTCCGCAAGGGCGATTTCAACGCCGGGGTGACGGCGGGGGTGGACGCCCTGATCCAGCAATTGTCGCTGGAGACCAGCGAGGCGGAGAAGCGCGCCGCGGCGGCGGCCGAGCGGCGGCCGCAGGGCGACAGCGGCGGCGGCGGACTGTTCGGGTTCCTGATCCTGCTTTTCGTTTTCTTCATGATCGCGCGGGTGTTTGGCGGCTGGGGTTTGCTGCCTTTCCTTTTGACGGGCGGCGGTGGCCGTGGTGGCGGGTGGTCCGGCGGTGGGGGCGGCGGCTGGTCCGGTGGCGGCGGTGGCGGCTGGTCGGGCGGCGGGGGCGGCAGCTTTGGCGGCGGCGGCTCGTCGGGAAGCTGGTAGGATGGGCAGGCGATGCTGAACGAGAAAGACCGGGAGCGCATCAGCGCCGCTGTTACGCTGGCCGAGAGCAAAACCTCCGGCGAGATATTCTGTGTACTGACCAGGCGGGTGTCCCGCTATCGCGAGATACCGCTTCTATGGGCGACTGTGGCGGGCTTCCTGGTGCCGCCGTTGCTGGTGCTGGCCGGACTGCACCGGCTGGCGCTGGCCAGCATCTTCACCAGCTGGACCGATGAATCCGCCCGCGCCATGGAGGGATTGATCCTGCGGGGACTGTCCACCTACAGCCTGGTGCAGGCGGGGGTATTCCTGATTGTCGCCATCATCGTGGCCGTGCCGGCGGTGCGCCAGGTCATGACACCGGGTCCCCTGAAGAGCCGCCGGGTGCGGGAAATGGCGCGGCGGCATTTCGTGTCGGTGGGCTGCAGGCTGTCGGACGCCGAACCCCATATCCTGATCTATGCCTGCCTGGCCGACCGGCGGGTCGAGCTGGTGGCGCATGACAATATCCACAAGGCGGTCGGCGAGGGGCCGTGGAACGCGGCCGTGGCCGCGGTGGTGGAAGGCATGAAGGCCGGAAAGCCGGCCGATGGCTTTGTCGCGGCCATCGAGATCTGCGGCGCGGCGCTGGCGCAGCATTTCCCGCCCGACGGGGCGGCGAAGAACCGTTTGCCCAACACCATTCTCGAGACTTAAACTCCCCCCAAAATAACTGGAGGGACTCATGAAGACTTTTGTTACGGCGGCCTTGTGCCTGTTGGCTGCGCCCGCGTTGGCGCAAGGCATGAGCGTCAAGAAGCTGGATCCCGCGCTGGACGCGGTGATCGCACCGGACGCCAAGATCGAGAAAGTCGCCACCGGCTTCATCTTCATCGAAGGGCCGATGTGGAAGGATGGCAAACTTTGGTTCTCGGACGTGCGCATGGACAAGGTGCGGACCTTCGACCCCAAGACCGGCAAGGTGACGGTGATCCTGAACGACTCGGGCGGGCTGAAGAATGCGCCCAAGGATGGCAATTTCGGCTCCAACGGCATGATCACCGACAAGGATGGTTCGATCCTGTTGACCCGCATGTATGTGGGCACGATCGAAAGGATGGACGACAAGGGCAACCTGAAGCCGTTCCTGGCCAAGTATGAAGGCAAGCGCTTCAACAGCCCCAACGACCTGGTTTTCACCGCTGACGGCGCGTTGTGGTTCACCGATCCGTCCTTCGGCCTGCCCAAGATGGACGCCGATCCCAAGAAGGAACTGAAGTACAATGCGGTGTGGCGCTATGCCGGCGGCAAGCTGACGCCGGTGATTACCGACATGACCCAGCCCAACGGCATCGGTTTCTCGCCGGACGGCAAGACGCTGTATGTGTCCAACTCCATGCCCGACATGCATATCCGCGCCTATGACGTGGGCGCGGACGGCAAGCTGTCGAACATGCGCAAGCTGATCTCGTTCCCCGGCACGGCGCCCGATGTGCCGGACGGGCTCAAGGTGGACAGTGCCGGCAACATCTGGGCGACCGGTCCGGGTGGTGTGCGCATCATCTCGCTCAAGGGCAAGGTGCTGGGCCAGATCGTGATCCCCGAAACCGTCGCCAATATCGGCTTCGCCGAGGATGGCAAGACGGTGTACCTGACTGGATCGACCAGCCTGTACCGCCTGCATTCCAAGGTCGCGGGCGAGATCCCGCTGTATTACCGCAAGTAATCAGTCGCGGCGGTGGCGGCCCATGCGGCCGCCACCGTTGTCGCCGGACGGCGCGCCCGCATTGGCCTGCGGCTGAGGAGCAGGCGCGGTGTTCTCGCGGCTCCAATGACGGCTGCCATGGTCACCATCATGGTGGTCGTTGCCGCGATAGCTGGAGCGGTCGCCGTCATGATGGCCTCGGTGGTAGCCGCCATAGCCGCCACCGTAACCGCCGCCATACGGCGCATAGGCGCGGCCCGGCCCGTAACCGGGACCGTAATAGTCGGCTTCGTAAACCGGTCCGGGACCGCTGTAATAGCCTTCGTAACTCGCGTAAGGGGCGCAGCCGCCCAGCAAGGCCAATGCCGCACCGAATGCCAATGCCGTCCGTTTCATCTTGCGTCTCCCTGCCGGAGATTTCCGGCGAGGTGCAGGATGACAAGCCCGTCATGAACCCGACATGAACGCTATCGCGGCGTCAGCTTCAGCAGCTTGGAGCCGATGGGCGTGTTGTTGGTGATGGAGCCGCCGCCGGAGTCGGAGAGGACATAGACCGCGCCGTCGGGACCCACGCGCACGTCGCGCAGGCGCATCTTGACCTCGGTCAGGAGCGGTTCCTCGTTGACCACCTTGCCGTTTTGCAGGGTCAGGCGTTCCATCGCGTTGCCGCGCAGCATGGTCACGAAGACGCTGTTTTTCCATTCGGGGAACAGGCTGCCCTTGTAGAAGGCCAGGTTGCCGGGGCCCATGGAGGGCGCCCAGTAATAGACGGGCTCCTCGATGCCGGGGCGGGTGGGTTCGCTGTCGCCGGTCTGGTTGCCGGGATAGTCGATACCATGGGTGACGACGGGCCAGCCGTAATTGGCGCCCTTTTTGATCAGGTTGAGTTCGTCGCCGCCGCGCGGACCGTGCTCGGTTTCCCACAGATTGCCGTCATTGTCGAAGGCCAGGCCTTCCTGGCTGCGCTGGCCAATGGCCCAGATCTCGGGATAGGCCGCTTCCTGGCCGGTGAAGGGATTGCCTGGCGCGGGCTTGCCGTCGGTGGTGATGCGGATGATCTTGCCCAGGTGGGTGTCCAGTGTCTGGGCCACCAGCCAGGGATAGGAGCCGCCGGTGTCGCGGTCGCCGATGGTGATGTAGAGATAGCCATCCTTGCCCATCACCATGCGGCCGCCGCTGCGCGAGCCGACGCCGGAGCGGTTGTCGTTCGGGGTCTGGGGGCGGGCCTTGAAGATCACCTTCACATCGCTCAGCGCATTGGCGGCCTGGTTGAAGGTGGCTCTGGCGACCTGGATGCCGCTGATCATGCCGCGGTCGAAGCCGAAGAAAGTGAAGTAGATGCGGTGATTGGAGGCGAATTTCGGATCCAGCACCAGGTCGAACAGGCCCGTTTCCTTCCAGCCCTTGGCCAGGCCATCCACGCCGGAGACGGGCGGGGCGATGTTTCCGTCGGGCGACACCACGCGCAGGGCGCCGGGCAGCTTTTCGGTGACCAGGAATTTGCCGTCGGGCAGGAAGCCCAAGGCCCAAGGCGCGTGAAGACCGCTGGTGATCTCGGTCAGCTTGTAGCCGTGCGTCTTGTGATAGGGCGCGCGGGTCTGGCCGGGGAAGGCCACATGATCCTTGACGTTTTCGTTTTGGCGGCTGTCAACGGGCTTGCCTTCCACCAGCGCGGTGTAATCGGGATTGTTGGGGACGACCGGGGCATCCTGGGCGGGCTGCGGGGTTTGTGCCATGGCGCTGGTGGCGAGCAGGCAGGCGGCAAGGACGGCGAAGCGGCGGATCATGGCGTTTCCCTCTGGTTCAGGCGGCTTGTTCAGCGCTGTTTTCTCAGTGCGGCCAGCTCGGGATTTTCGTTGGCGAGGTCGGCGGCAAAGGCGTCCTTGGTCTTTTGATCCTTGGCCACGCCGATGATCATCAGCTCCAGCGGGGTGCTGCCTGCCTTGAAGCTTTTGGCCTGGCCGACATCCACCGGGATGGCGTCGCCCTTTTTGATGGCGACGGTTTCGCCGTTCAGCGTGACGCTGCCGTCGCCGGAGATGACGTAATAGGCTTCGCTGAGGTCGGCGAGGTTGGTGGTGCCGGTATCGCCGCCGGGCTGGATCAGCTCATGATCGACATAGGCCCAGGGGGTGTAGAAGACGCTGGGGCCCAGCGCGCGGCGGCGCTGGATCTTGCCGCCATTGGGGGCCGGCTTCAGCAGTGATTTTTCCAGCCGCATGGTGACGAATTGCGGAATCTTGTCCTTGGGCGCGCCGACGCGGTCATCGCCCAGGTTGAAGGCGTCATAGACCTTGGACGTGCCCACATTAATGTTCATCCACTCCACGTCATGGTCGGTGGGGTTGTAGATGGCGTGGGCGGAGCCCATGCGGTCGGGCGCACCCACCGTGCCCTTGAGCAGGGATGTGCGGCCGTTGACGGTGAATTCGGCCTCGCCGTCGAAGATGACGAACATTTCCTCGCAGTGATTGTGGAAGTGCTGGCCGATGCCGCCGCCCGGATGCAGCACGCCGCGGTGCAGGAAGATGAAGTTGGTCGACAGGGTCTTGTCGGTCATCAGGGGACCGAAATTCATGGTGCCGGCGCCGTCATGCACCGCTTTCAGGGTCGCGGTCTTGCTGACGTCGTAATGGGTGATCCTGGACGCCAGCTGGGCGTCGGCGGCGGCAGGGGCCAGCAACAATGCGGCCGTGAGCATCAGGCGTTTCATGGTGTCTCCCCGGGGATATCTGATTTTTATACAAGCCCGGAGGGGAGGATAGCAGGTCCGCAGGCAGCGGCCAGTGGGCGCATACAAAGGGTGCGCTGCAGCGTGGGATGGGAATTGTCTAGAAGGTCGCGGCCCTGACGCGCGGGCCTGAAGTCGCTGCCGCGCGGCCCGCTTGTCATTTGAATAGCCCGCAATGCGGGCCATTCAAATGGTGCCGGAAGAGGGGATTGAACCCCCGACCTTCGGTTTACAAAACCGCTGCTCTACCGCTGAGCTATTCCGGCCTCTTTTGCGCTGTGGGTTCGTCGCGCGTGCTCATGGGCTTCCAGCCCACTCCGCGCGGCGCTCCTGCTCACGTCACAAAAGCGAGGGAGCAATTACCATAACCCCTGTTAATGGCAAGAAAATCAGAGGCGGGTGTTCCAGCGTTCCCAGGCGGTTTGCAGATTATCGGCACAGACTTGTGGATTGGCGGCGCAGTCATCGTTTTCGCAGGCCACAATGAAATGGCCTGCGACCTGGCTGGCGAGCGGGGGATCGGCGCCGCAGAAGGGGCAAGGCAGGCTCCGCCGGGCGGCCGCCGCGCCCCGCTGGATAACCTGCAACATGTTCATGCGCGCATGATACAAGTTTGCTTGTAGATGTCAACAAGCGGGCTTTGGGCGCGCGAATCGGCATCGCCCCGCAAATGCCCCATTCGAACCGGAACGGCGCCTTGCGGCCTTCGTTTTCTGATCACGCGGTTGCCGTAGGGCGGCCGGAACCAGGAGATGGAAATGAAAAGCTTTGCAAAGATTGCTGCCGCGGCGGTTATTGCGCTGGGCGCTGGAACGATTTCGGCCAATGCGGCTTGTGACGGGGATGCCAGCACAGAGACGGTGCTGGGCGCCGGCTCCGGCGCGCTGGTGGGCGGCTTGGCGTCGCATAGCATTGCCGGCGCGGCCATCGGCGGTGTCGCCGGCGGCCTGATCGGCAACTCGATCGGACATGCCAACAACCGCGAGGATTGCCGCCGCGACGCGTACTACTATGAGCGTGACCGCGAAAGCCTGGCTTACAACCGACCGCCGGATTCGTATGTCGGCCGCGATGGCCGGGTGTATGATTATCCCGACGACTAAGTTTGCATTCATATCTGAGAAGAAGCCCGCCGCAGCAATGTGGCGGGCTTTTCTTTCAGGCTTCGCCGGAGCCGACCACGCGGTGGATGGAAACGATCTCGTCGTTTCGGATCTCGAAGGTTCGGGGCGGGTTGAATTGTTCCAGGACTGTTTTACTGCCGGTGCGTTTCGCCAGGCGCTTGATGACCGCCAGGGGCACGTCGCCATCATTTTTGGGTTTGCGCTGGACCAGCACATAGGCGCCGATGGTGAGCGGCTTGCCGGGATGGACGTGCACCAGCTCGCCGGGGTGATAGCGCGGCTCCATGCTGGCGCCCACGACATAGACGGCATAGGCGTTTGGGATGCCGACCAGCGCAGCGGGGCGGTCGATCATGTCGATGACATCACCGTTCCACAGCGACCAGCCATCGGCGCCGCATTCGGCCATGCCCAGCACCTTGAGCTTGTCGGCGGCGCCGGGGCGCGGTGACGGTGTGTGGCGCGCGGGTGTGGGGCCCTGGCCGTCCTGCAGCCATTCGGCGGTGACCCCAAGGGCGCGGGCGATGGGGACAAGGTGCTTGGTGCCGCCGCCGGCTTCCAGCTGCTGGATGGCCTGATAGGTGATGCCGCCCACCTTTTTTGCGAGCTGCGGCTGTGACAGGCCCAGGGCGGTGCGGCGCTCACGCACGCGGTCGCCGATCGTGAGATTGGTCTTCATACGGACCACCCTACAAGAAAAACTTGGGTGTATACAAGACATCTTGTAAATGCGAACATTACAAGAACAATTGTTGACGTCTGCAAGTATGCTTGTTACTGTCCTGTCCATGGAAAGCGGGATCGGGGCGTTGAAAACAGCCATCAAACAAATCGGAAGCCAGGTGGCCGTGGCCAGGCTGGTGGGGGTATCGCCGCAGGCGGTGAGCGAGATCGTGCGGCGCGGAAGGCGGGTGCCGGCGGAATGGTGCCTGCCGATCCAGTCGGCCACCGGCGGGTCGATCAGCGCCCATGACCTGCGGCCTGACCTTTATCCGCCCCAACACAGCAGTGAGATGCAAACATGATGACGCGATTTGGCTTGAACGTGGAAAAGACCCGGCGGCGGGCGCCGGAACCGCCAGTGGAGAAAAAGTTGCTGGCGGACTTGCAGGCGCTGCTGCCCAAGGAGGCGATGGCGCTGGAGGCGCCGGGGGTGCCGGGAATCCTGATCTGTCACCGGGGGCGGGCGCTGGGGCTGCACCTGCTGCGCCGGGGCGACCGGCTGAGCCATGCCCAGACCAACCAGTTCGTGGCGCTGCGCGAGGCCGGTATGCGGATCGAGGTGGCGCGGGATGCGGTGCAGGCCATGGCGGTGGTGCGGGAGATGGGCGTGCCGCTGAAAGAAGAGGCGCGGCACACTTTGCGCGACGTGTTCCGGCAGGAAACCCGCAGGCGCAAATGAAAAAGCCAAAGAGCGAAGAGCGGGTGGAGCGGCCGGCCGTGATCCAGGCTGACCACTTGCAGGTGCGGGTGCTGTCGGGACGGGCGGGGTCCAAGGCCGGATGGTCGCGGCTGACCGTGTATGAGCGGGAATTCCGGCTGGGGCACCTGGTGTGCAAGGAGCGTGCGGCGCAGGGCGCGCGGGAAGAAGAGGGGCGGGCGCTGGACCGGCTGGCGGCGGCGCGGGCGTTCGACGAAGGCTGGCAGGTTTGTCATGCGTCCTTTCCCGGCGGCGTGGATTTCGACCGGGTGCGCAGCAGCGGCGGGGTGCCGGGAGCGTTCGTCGATCACCAGCGCGATGCCAAGGATTTCTGGCGGCGGGTGGAGGAGGCGATGGGCGCCAATGACTGGATGATCTGCCGCCGCGTGTGCGGGGAGAATTACGCGGTGGCCGCGGCGGTGCAGGCGATCAGCCCGGGATACAAGTTCTCGACCCTGGCGCGGTTTCGTGAAGCGCTGGATGCGTTGATTGGGGGAATGAAGCGAGCGCGGCGGAAAGCAGCGTGAACGGGCAATGTGCTGCCTGTTTTGTGCGCTGCAACCTGACTGACATCATGCTGCGCAATTAATGTCGTCATATTGCTCATTTCGTGCGCCCTCAAGAATTGCTGCACTGCGACATAAGTGCGCGCGGCAGGGTTTTCCATTGTGTGCGCCGGATATCGGCCGCAGGATTTTTCCACGATGTCGAATGACTCGAACGATTTCAAAACACGCATTTGCCAGGGCGGCACCAGGATTGATCAACCCCAACCAAGGAGATCACCATGTTGCGTACCCTCACCGCCGCCGCCCTTCTCTCCCTGACCGTCAGCGCCGTCCAGGCTGAAACGCTGAGCGAGCGTATCCACACCGCTGCCGTAAAGGCCTGCGCCACCGAGGCCAGCAGCGCTTTGCCGGCCTCGCACTACGGCGCCATCACCGCGGCCTGCGTCTCGCGCGTCAGCGCCGCCGCCGAGGCCAAGTACCAGGCCTTGGCCGACGCCAAGACCATGGCTTCGACCGCGTCGAACTAAGCAGATTGGGCGCCTTTCCCGAGGGAAGGCGCCCCTCTTGCACCGCCAGCAAATCAGCTAACCTGTCCGCCACAAGGGCGCAAAAGCCCCGGAGGAGGACGCATGGGTCATTCGCGCCGCGACTGGATGGCAATGGCAAGCTGGGGCATGGCGGGCCTGCTAGCGAGTGAGCGGGCGGTGGCGCAGCCGTCGCAGCGGGCGCTGGTGGATCCGCGCTCGGCAGTGAAGATCACCAGGCTGGAGATCATTCCGGTCCATTCGCTGCGCTCCATCTTTGTGAAGATGCACACCGATGCCGGGATCGTCGGGCTGGGTGAAGGCACGGTCGAAGGCAAGATCGAGACCGTGGTGGCGGCTATCCAGCAGCTGGAGCCGTACCTGAAAGGCAAGGACCCGCGCCAGCCGGCGCATCACTGGCAGGCGATGTATCGCCATGCGTTCTATCGCGGCGATGTCATCCTGTGCAGCGCCCTGTCGGCCGTGGACATCGCCATGTGGGACATCAAGGGCAAGGCGCTGGGCGTGCCGGTCTATGAACTGCTGGGCGGGCCGACGCGCGACCGCATCAAATGCTATGGCCAGGCCGAGAGCGTCGAAGAGACAAAGAGCCATGTGCTGGCCGAAGGCTATGTCTCGATGAAGACCAGCGTGAGCAGCAGCCGGGGGCGGCTGTCACGGGCCAGCGAGAGTCCCTATTACATCGACGGCTTTGTCGAGAAGGTAAAGGCGATCCGCGAATTGGTGGGGCCGAATTTCGATCTTGGCATCGAGATGCATGGCGAGCATGAGCCGCCGGCCGCGATGCAGATCATCAAGGCGCTGGAGCCGTTCCGGCCCTGGTTCTTCGAAGAGCCGATCCAGTTCCAGAACCTGCCGCTGATGGCGGAGATGGCCAAGAAGACCAGCGTGCCGTTCGCCACCGGCGAGCGGATGGTGACCAAGTGGCAGTTCCGCGATTTGCTGACGGCGGGGGCGGCGCAGCTGTTGCAGCCGGACATTACCCATACCGGCGGCATCACCGAGATGCGGGCGATCGCGCAACTGGCGGAGGCCTTCTATGCCGACATGCTGCCGCATTCCAAGGAGGGAATGGTGGGCTTTGCCGCGTCGATGCATGTGGCGGCGTCGATCCCGAACTTCCTGGCGCATGAGGTGCCGTCGTTGCAGGCGGTGAAGGGCGGGCCGAATGTGGAGCGCAGCCCGCTGGGCAAGTCCTATATCAAGAAGCCGATGGTGATGACGGGCGGGGCGATCCTGCTGAAAGGCAATATCGACGGACCGGGCCTGGGCATCGAACTGGACGAGCACCTGATCGACAATGAGCGCGGCATTCCGGAGTGGCAGTTTCCGGAGATGTGGGATGCGGTCGACGGGTCGGTGCGGGACCACTGACGATATCACGGGCCGCTGCTGGCCGGGTTCACAGCTCCCAGACTTGCGCGGGCGGGATGGGCATCCTGGTCTCGATCCGGCCAATGCTGGGAGGGCTGACCAGGCGGGCGATCCGGTCGAGCATCTGCTTGTCATCGAATGGTTTCACCAGATAGGCGTCCGCACCCAAGCCGATCGCCTTTCGCACTTCTTCGCTGGCGCGGCGTGCAGTCAGGACCAGCACGGGAAAACGCGGGCGATAGTGTTGGATCTCGCGCAGAACACCAAAGCCGTCCATGCCAGGCATGCCGATGTCCAGGATGATCGCCGAAGGCCGGCTGGCATGTATCCGCTCCAGCGCCTGGTAGCCGTCACGGGCGGGAACCGACTGGAAACCCGCCAAATCCAGGCGTACGCAAATCAGTTCCATAACGGCGGGATCGTCTTCGGCGACCACGATTCTCTTGCGGGCTGAATTAAGCGACATCCTGATGCTCCCTGCTGATATCTGGCGATGTATGTATGCCGGCCTTGAAGACGAAAGCCCGCAATTGGGTGGTGGTGAGCGGCTTGTCCAGAATACCGTCAAAGCCGGCCGCGAGAAGTGTCGCCCTGCGGCCGGTATCGCCGGCGCTGGTGAAGGCGATGATGGGACATATCGCGGGATTTGTGGCCTTGAGGGCCTGCATGGCGGCAGTACCGCCAATGCCGGGCATGAGGACGTCCATCAGGATGAGGTCGAAGTCGCAGTGTTTTGCCATGGCGACCGCCTGTTCGCCGGATTCGGCATGGACGATGGCAACGTTGAGGTTGGCCAGCGCCGAGGCCACAAGCACGCGATTGGGCTCGCTGTCATCCACGACCAGGATGCGCGGAATGCTGTGAGCGCTTTCCAATAGCGCGATGGTTTCCACCCCGATGCAAGCAGTCGCGGCCGGCGCGGGAATTTCGAACCAGAAGCGTGAGCCTTCACCCGGCCTGGATTCCACGCCGATTTCGCCGCCCATGGCGGAGACGATGCCCTTGCATATAGCCAGCCCCAGCCCGCTGCCGCCATGCGTTCTGGTGGCGGAATTGTCGAGCTGCGAAAAGCGCTTAAAGAGCAGGGCGATGTCCTCCTTGGACAGGCCGGGACCCGTGTCGTGTACGGTGCAGCGTATCCAATCTTTGGTTTCACTCATGCCGATCTGGAGCCGCACCTTTCCGGCTTGCGTGAACTTGATGGCGTTGCTCAGCAAATTGAGCATCAGCTGGCGCACACGGTGGGCATCCAGCAACACAAGACCTTCCTTGAGTCGTGGCGCGAGATCTGTGTCAAAGGACAAGTTCTTCTTTTCGGCTTCGCCTATCATCAGGTCTTGGACCTGTCCGACGAGGGCGGGGAGAGAGACGGGCGCCGGCGCGATGGCGAGTGCGCCCCCTTCGAGCGCCGAATAGTCCAGCACGTCGTTGATGGTGGCGAGCAGAGCGCGGCCGCCCGTGCGGACGCGATTGGCAAAACCGTGCGCCTTTTCGCTAAGGGAGGCATCTTCGTACAGCAAGTCCGCAAAGCCGATCACGCTGGTCAGGGGGGTGCGGAGTTCGTGACTCATGTTGGCAAGGAATTCGGATTTGGCGCGATTGGCAGCTTCGGCGTGTTCCGCGAGCAGCCGCAGCTTCTTCTTCTTTTCGCGCAACTGAAGGTTGGTCTGCTCTTCCCTGGAGAGCAATTGGGCGAGCTTTTCCCGCATGAGCCGTCCGGAGGTTACGGCCGCGCCCGCGGGCAAGATAACCGCCGTCAGCACGGCAAGGAAAAGCTGGGTAAAGAAAATCTGTTCCCCAAGATTGAGATTGGTGAGGGCCGTGATGCTGTGGCCCGACACAGTGCAGGCGATGGTTGCAATTTCGGTCAGGAGAAGTGCGATTGCTGCGCCTTCGATGCCGCAGTTCAGGGCGATCACCGTCAATGACAGGGGAATTAAAAAAAGCATCGGCAGGTGAATGGGCAGAACATTTAGCACCAATGCAGTCACCAAGAGTCCCAGCGAGGCGATACGGGAAGGTAGCCGTGTTAGGAACTGCGTCCGGGTGGCGGTAGAGGCAAGCACGAGCGCGGGCGTGAAGACCACGAAGCCAAGGGACGTCGGAATGATCCAACCTACCCAGCAGGTCCAAAGGGATTGCCCGGCTGTCACGTGCATGATTGCGGCATCCAAGACGCCGACTGCAGCAGAAACCCCCACCGAGACCGCCATGAAGGAGACGAGGTGGCTGAAATTGTGGAAGTCCAGTTGCGGGCCAACACGCCTGCGCAGGGCCAGGTACACACCCACGACGGACAAGGTCACCAGAGTAGGGGGAACCAAGACCACGGCAAGGTTGTGATCGGCGCCGAGCCGTGTTGCCACGCCTGTAACAAAAACGGCGAGCGCGATGCTTTTGAGATAACGAGGTCCCGCGACCAGCAGCAGGGCGAGGGCGACGCCGACGACGGGTTTGACGGTGGTGATTTGATCGGCGCGGTGAAAAACTTCAATGCCGATCAGGGTAAGGACCGAGAAGACAGCGAGCATGGCGGCAAAGCCAAGCAGCATCCTTGTACGAGCGGCGAAAATCATCTGAATACAAACCACTGTCAGTCGCGGTTAGGTATTTAGACGTAGAGCGGAGTAGAAGCGGTTAACGGTGGCAGCATTGTTTCTGTCGAACACAATGCAGTTGGCAAGTTTTCATTAACCCGGCCGAGAATGGGTATTAGAACGCGCACCGCCGATGATGCGCGGTGCAGCTGTGTTAGCGCCGGCCCTGGGTGCGCCAGCGGGCGACGGTGTCTTCGAGCTGGCGGCGGTCCATGTTGGGCGTGGCCCAGCGATTGGTGAAGTCTTCCTGGCCGATGGTGGGCAGGCACGAGGCCGGCAGGTCGCGGAAGCGGATGCGCATGGGCATGGGGGCGCCGCGGCCGAGCACGATGGCTTCACGGTCGGCCAGGAGCGGCAGGTATTCCAGGATACCGAACGTGGAGTCGTGGACGTTGGCGCGCATGACGCGCTGGTCAACTTCGGTGGCCAGCCGCATGGCCAGGATGGTGCTGCACTGGGAGAGGATGGTGGGATCCAGCTCGGACGGGCGCTGGGTCACCAGGGCCAGCGAGATGCCGTACTTGCGGCCTTCCTTGGCGATGCGCGCCAGGGCACGGCGGAGTGGGTGGAAGCCCTTCTTGTCGTCGGCGGGAACCAGCGATGAAGCCCTCCTTTCCAGCAGCAAGGCGGCAGGCCGCCTTCGCTCCAGACGGCGAGGGTCGAAAGTGAGGCGGGCGATCGGCAGGATCACCACATCGAGGGCTGTTCGGCACGGTGGCCAGTTCCAGGATGGTGAGCGGGCGGCCATTGTGGGAATGCGGAAGAGCTGGGCCAGCACGTCCACCATATTGTCTTCCATGTTGGGGTTGCCGAACATGAAGCCGTAGCGCGGATCGGTTGTCAGGGTTTCGTTGTGCGCCGAGGCGGCGATAGGCGATGGTGGGATAGGGGCGGACACCAGCTTGCCCAGCGCTTCGTCGATGAAGGCGATCAGGTCGAACAGGCGGAAGGGCGTGGGCGCATCGACCGAAGCAGCGGTAGCTTCGATGACGCGGGATCGCACGCGGCCGCCGGAAGCATCGCTGTAGCGCTTCTTGGCGAAGAGAATGGCGTCGTAGAAAATTTCGGACTGGGAGTCGTAGTGATCGTCGCGGCTGGTAAGGACGTGGCGCAGCTCCTGGAAGTTCAGGAGCCAAAAGGGCAGGTGCAGGCTGTCGGCGCTGATGACTTCGGCCAGGGCGCCGAAGGCGCGGCTGTATTCGCCGTGAATGTCGAGCACCAGGACATGGGCGTGCTTGTGGGCGGCGAGCGCCTGTTGCAGCACACAGGTGAGGGCGCTGGACTTGCCGCAGCCGGTGGTGCCGACGATGGCGAAATGCTTGAAGGTTCGTTGGCGAGCAGGCGGGCCGGGATGGCGGGGGTCACGGTAGAGGGTGCCGACTTCAAGGGCGGCATCCTGGACGACCGTGAACCAAGTGAGGTCCTGGCGGTCGGCGAGATAGGCGTCGTTGCCGATACAGGGGGAGTGCGCTACGCCGCGGCGGAAGGAGAGGCGCGGCCCGTCGAGCGCGAGCTGGCCGACCAACAGGAGATCGACGATGACTTTCTCGCCAGCGGCAGCGGGTTCGACCTTAAGGGCGGAGATCACGCCGATGACGATGGCGTTCTGGGTGGAGATCTTGGCGAGACAGCCAGCCGATCTCGGCGCGGGGGCGGCGCCATCGATCAGGCCGATCTGGGCAACGCAACCGGCGACGCTGATGACACGGCCGAGCTTGATGGGTGTGGTGCGCGCCATGGAAGGTTGTGGCGCGGGGCGAACCGGCGCAGGTGCAACGGGCGCGGCCGCGGGCTGCGGCACAGGCGCGGTGGGACGCACGGCCAAGGCGGCGCGGAGACAGGTGGGGTTTACGCCAGACCTCGTTCACGGGTAGCCCTTATTACGGGCGTCTGCAGTAGGGGCAGTTAATAGGTCATAAAGGACCGACTTTCCGCGAATTAGGCTTTTTGGGCGGTACGTTGCGGACACTTGTGGAGGTGAGCTTATCCGCGACGGGGGACAAACATAATGGATCGTTGGATCATCATCGGCGCGGTCGTGGCGATCTTCGCCTGCCTGGGCGTGGGCGGGTGGTATTTCGAACGCGGCGTGCACCAGCAGCAGAACATCTGCGCAAATCCGGATGCGCGTTGTGGTGACGACCGGCATTTGTGATTCAAGCGGTCTTGTAGCGCGCGCAAATAATTCGCGCGCGATGTGCGCGGGTGTGTTGACCGGTTATAAAAAGAGCGTACAACTCTTCCCACGATCTGGCCGTTGCTTATGGTCAGGCTGGGTGAAGCGTCCAGTAACTCGCTGACCGGGGCGCTGACGGTGGGGACGGGTTGCACCGGCTGGGCGGCTGCCGCCGATGCCAGCAGCGCGCCAGCCAGTGCGAGCCTGATCCTCACGTGCGGTCGCCGGGGCCGTAATAGTCCAGGGTGTGGCTCCAGCTCTTGGTCTGGCCGGGCGCGACATTGATATCCATGTAGGGCTCGATGCCCATGGTAGCGGGGATCGACCACCAGAGCAGGCGGCTGACGGGCAGGCTGGCGCGCAGGCGCACGCCATAGCCGGTCTTGGTGTTGGTGATCCTGAAATCATTGTCGCTGGGGGAGGGGCCGAAGCCGGTCAGGTCGCTGGCGACTTGCTCCTGGCCGGTGAGGCCGCGCAGGTAGGTCATGCGGTCGCCATCGAACTTGATCACGTCGGCTGGCATTGGACGGGCGTTGGTCAGCTTGAAAGGCGCCTGAAGTTCAACCGCTTCCTCGCCGGGGCTGAGGGTCATGAAGTGGTGATTGTAGACCGTGGTGTCTATGGCCTTCTTGCCCGTGTTGGTCAGCTTGTCCTCGATCACCATCTGGGCCTTTCCGGGCACCAGGCGCACCGTCTTGGTGTAGGTGTAGCCGTAACCGCTGGGATCGTTCTTGACGATTTGGGTTGAGCGGACGCTGGTTTTGGTCGTGGTGGTGGTCCAGGTGCCGCCATTTACGATCGGATAGGTGTGGAAGCGGTCATACTTGTCGGTGTCGCGCTTCAGGATGCCGACGCCGATCTTGAGGAAGCGGCCGCCCATGCCGGCGGCGTCGAAGCCGTTCTCGCCATATTCTTCCACCGGGCCGGCGGCGGCGTTGTTGTTGTGGGCCACCAGGCCATCGGCATCATAGGTAAAGTTCTTCACGCCGGGTGAAGTTTTGACGAACCAGTAGCGGCCGTAATCCTGTCCCTTGTAGGTAATGTGGGTGATCATGCCGGCGTGATCGAACCGTGTGGCGCGGTAGAAGCCGAAAGGCTCCGGCGGATAGACCTTGGCGGAGACAAGGCCGTTGTCGATGGTCTTTGCCGGGAAGCTGTCCAGGGCGCTGGCGGGCGAGGTTTCAGCCGGATTGGGCGGAATGAAGGGCGCATTACCCTGGGCAAAGGCCAAGGTGGTGGTGGCCAGCAGCACGGCGATGGAAATCCTGGTCATGGCTTTTCTCCCGGTCCAAAGAAGTCGTAGGTGTAGGTCCAGCGCTTGGTCTGGCCCGGCTTGAGCGAGATGGCGACGTAAGGCTCCAGGCTGTAGGTCGCGGGGATCGACCACATGTTGATCTTGGAGGGCGGTACGTCCGCGCGGATGCGCTGGCCGAAGCCGGTTTTGATATTGGTGATGGTGAAGTCGTAGTCGCTGGCCTTGTCGCCGAAGCCGGTCAGCAGGCTTTGGGTGGTGACGCCCTTGGGGATGGGCGCCAGGTAGCGGATGGTGTTGCCGTCCAGCTTGACCAGTTCGAGCTGGAAAGGTTCGACCGCGCTCCACTGGAAAGGCGCTGTGATGACCAGGTTGGCGCTGCCAGGGTCGATGGTCAGGAAGTTGTGGCAGAAGACTTCGGTCACGATGTCTTTCTTGCCAGTGTTGGTCAGCACATGGCTGATGGTCAATTGCGCCTTGCCGCGCACCAGCTGGACACTTTTGGCGTAGCGATAGCCATAGCCGGATTCCAGGTCGTTGAGATCCTGGGTGAAGCGCGCACCAGTCTTGGTGGATTTGAAGGTGCGCTTGCCTTCGTTCAGGATGGTCTGTGCCGAATACTGGCTGTATTTGTCATTGACGCGCTGATAGATGCCGATGCCGGGCTTGAGATAGCGACCACCCACGCCGGCGTCATCGAAGCCGACGGCGGAGAACTCTTCCACCGGGCCGCTCATGTTGCAGCAGGAATGTTCGGTGGCCGGAGGGTATTTGCCGTTGTCCATCGGATCGGTAACGAAGCGGTCGAACCAGTAGCTGCTGAAGTCCTGGCCCTTGTAGGTGATGTGGAACACCACGCCGGCGTGATCGAATCGCGCGCCCTGGTTCAGTTCGCCCTTGCCGGGCGGAAAGACGCGCGCCGACAGGATGCCGTTGGAGATGTCGACATGCGGGAAGGTTTCGATCTCCGCGGCAGGGCGGGTGCCGGGAACGGGGTCTGTCTGGGCGCCTGCGGTCAAGCAAGCGCCTAGCAGAAGGGCAGCGGCCAGCGCTGCGCGTTTCATCCTAACCCTCGCCCGGGCCGAAATAGTCGTAAGTATAGGTCCAGCGCTTGGTCTCGCCCGGCTTCAGGGAGATGGCGATATAGGGCTCCCAGCTGAAAGTGGTGCGGATGGACCAGAAGTTGATCTGGCTCAGCGGCTGGTCGGCGCGGATGCGCTGGCCAAAGCCGGTCTTGGTGTTCACCACCTTGAAGTCGTAATCGGCGGCGGTGGCGCCATAGCCAGTAAAGGGAGATGTGACGCTTTCGCCTTCCTTGACCGCACGCAAGTATTTCAGCGTCTTTCCGTTGACCACCGCGGCGTCGGCAGCCAGCGGCTTGGTGGCGGTGAGTGTGAAGGGTGCGGTCAGCTCGACATTCTCATTGCCTTCGCTGAGCGACAGAAAGTTGTGGCAATAGACCGAGGTGTCGATGTCCTTCTTGCCGGTGTTGGTCAGCACATGCTCGATGGTCATCTGCGGCTTGCCCGGCGTCAGACGCACGGTCTTGACGTAGCTGTAGCCCCAGCCGGTTTCCTTGTCGTTCAGCTTTTGCGTCAGGCGCACGCTGCTCTTGGTGGCGCTATAGCCGCGTGTGCCTTCGTTCAACACCGGATAGGAATGGACGAAGACATACGGATCGGTGTCGCGCTTGAGGATGCCGACGCCAATCTTCAGGAACTTGCCGCCCATACCGGCTTCGTTGAATCCGATGGCGGTGAATTCTTCGGACGGGCCCGCGGCGCCGCTGGCGGTAGAGACCGTCACCTGGCCGTTCAGCCAGGCGAAGTCGTGGACGGCGGGCGAGTAGCTGGAGAACCAGTACTGGCCATAATCCTGGCCCTTGTAGGTGGCGTGGGCGACGACGCCGGCGCGGTCGAAACGGGTGCCGCGATAGAAGCCGCCTTCGCCGGGCAGATAGACCTTGGCGGAGACGATGCCATTGGTGATGTCCTTGTGGGGCAGGCCGTCCAGGGTGCTGGCGGGAATGACGCTGGAAGCGGGCGGCGGCGGCGGGGCCGGCTGGGCGGTGGCGGCCACCGTCAGGATCGCCGCAGAACCCATTGCGGCCAAAGCGAATTTCGACGTTTTGCTGGACATTCAGTTCCCCTTTTGCTTCCCCGGCCGTCCCCTTGTATGAGGGATCGTCGCCATATCCGTCACCTTATATAGCAGAACATGAAACGCGTCCTCATCACTTCCGCCATTCCCTATGTCGCCGGGGTCAAGCACCTTGGCAACCTGGTCGGGTCCATGCTGCCGGCCGACATCTTCGCCCGGTACTGCCGCAGCCGCGGCTATGACACCCTGGCGATCTGCGCCACCGACGAGCATGGCGCGCCGGTCGAGCTTGCGGCGCTGGAGGAGGGGACGCCGGTCGCCGATTATGCCGCCAAGTGGCACAAGGTGCAGAAGGAGCTGGGCGACCGCTTCGGGTTGAGCTGGGACAATTTTGGACGTTCGTCTTCGCCGCAGAACCATGAACTGACGCTTCACTTCGCCCGGCAGCTTTGGAAAAACGGCTTCCCGAAATCCGCGTCACGCGAGGCCTATTCGGCGACGGATGGCCGCTTCCTGCCCGACCGCTACGTGATCGGCACTTGCCCGCATTGTGGCTATGACCGGGCGCGCGGCGACCAGTGCGAGAATTGCACCCGGGTGCTGGATCCGGTGGACCTGATCCATCCGCGTTCGGCGGATGCCTCGGCGCCGCCGATATCGAAATCCGCGATTCCACCTTCCTACCTGTTCCTGAAACAGGCGCAATTCTCCGACAAGCTGCGCGCCTGGATCGACAGCCACAAGAATGACTGGCCGTCGCTGGTGACGTCGATCGCCTATAAATGGCTGGACGAAGGCCTGCAGGACCGCGGCATCACGCGCGACCTGGAATGGGGCATTCCGGTGCCGGACGACATTGCCGACGGCAAGCTGAAGGGCAAGGTGTTTTACGTCTGGTTCGATGCGCCCATCGAGTATATCGCCGCCACAAAGGAGTGGCCGTGACAACAACGGCAAGGGCGATGCCTGGAAAGACTGGTGGTATGGGGACGCGCCAAGGCCGTCACCTATTGGGAGTTCATGGGCAAGGACAATGTGCCTTTCCACACGGTGGGCTTCCCGGTGACCATTATGGCGTCGGGCGAACCCTGGAAGCTGGTGGACCGGCTGAAGGGCTTCAACTGGCTGAACTATGATGGGGGCAAATTCTCAACTTCGGGCAAGCGCGGCATCTTCATGGATACGGCATTGGACGTCGCGCCGGCCGATTACTGGCGCTACTACCTGATCGCCAACGCGCCGGAAGGCAGCGACAGCAATTTCACCTGGGAACATTTCGCCGGCATCATCAACAAGGACCTGGCGGACGTGCTGGGCAACTTCGTCAACCGCGTCACCAAGTTTTGCGTGGCGCGCTTCGATGGACAGATGGCCGGGCGAGGGCGAGTATGGCGAAGACGAGCACGCCCTGATCGCCGAGATGGACCAGCGGGTCGCGCAGTATGCCGCCTTCATGGAAGCCGCCGAATTCCGCAAAGCGATGGGCGAAATGCGCGCTATCTGGGTGGCCGGCAACGAATACATGACCAAGGCGGCGCCCTGGACGCATATCAAGACCGACCGCGCCAAGGCGGCGGGTGTGCGCATGGGCCTGAACCTGATCCACCAGTTCGCGCATCTGCTGTGGCCGGTGATGCCGGACTTCGCCAAGACCATCCACGAATGCATCCAGCCGGTGGGCTATCGCGGCGGGGTCATCCTGTACCGGATGCGCCGATGGCGCAATTGCTGGATGAACTGACCTCGGCCAGCCGATCCGGCTGCACCGGAGGTGCTGGTGACTGGTGACGGCGGATGAGCAGGTGGCAGTAACCCAAGGCCCGCTTTGGTAGCGGCCGCCGGCACGCAATAGTTCACAAGAGGCCAATGATGCCACCGGGCGATGACCGGGATAGGGCGTAATTAGTCTGTTATTGCGGCGCACTTCGGGCTTCCGCATTCTACAAATAGGAGAATGCCATGCGCCGTTTGTTTGCCGCCTTTCTTGGTCTGGATGTAGGCGTCTGCAGCTGCGCGCCTGTCATGGCGCAGGAAGGTGGCGGACTGCATGGCAGTGCCGATGCCTATCCGGCACCTGCAAAATATCCCGTTTCCAATGAAAATCACGCCCTGGTCGCGGAGCATCTGGCAAAGGCGGTGAAGGCCGCTGGCACGGATCTGTTCCAGGACATGGCGCATCGCTGCATCATCAGCCCTGTGTTTCCAGCGCGTGGCCGGTATTCAGTACAATGGCGATCACGCCGACCAAACTGTTCGACAATCTCTATTCGGTGGGACAGAACGAAGTATCGGCACAGGCGCTGGTGACCAGCGGCGGCATCATCCTGTTCGACACCCTGAGCAGTGAGGATGAAGCCAGGAACATCCTGGTGCCCAACATGATCGCGCTGGGCCTGAAGCCGCAGGACATCAAGTATGTGGTGATCAGCCATGAGCATGGCGATCACTATGGCGGCGCGCCTTACCTGCAGAAGACCTATGGCGCCAAGGTCGTGGGCGTCAAGGGCAGGATGGCATGCCGGCGATGCAGGCGCGCGGGCCGTTCGCGGGTCTTCCGATTCCGGCCAAGGATATTGTGATGGCCGATGGCCAATCGCTGACCTTGGGCGACACGACCGTTACCTTCTACATGACGCCGGGGCACACAAAGGGCGACATGTCCGCGATCTATAAAGTCACCGACAACGGTATGCCGCGGTGTGGTGGGCTATTTCGGCGGCACAGGCGGCGGACGCGATGCCGAGAGTTCGCACGCGCGCAGATCGCTTCGCTGGAGCGCTGGAAAGCGATTGCGGCCAAGGCGGGAGTGGATGTGAACATCACCAACCATCCGCTGCACAGTGAAGCGCTGGAGAAGGAAGAGTTGCTGCGTTACCGGTTACCCGGCGCGCCGAATCCCTTTGTGCTGGGGAAGAGCACTTATCAGCGCCATATCACGCAGTCCAGGAAGAGGCGCCGCTGCAGATGGGCCGGCTGACGGGAAGCCGAGTAGGCGGCTTTCGGCGCTTCCGGCATTTTGACAGATCGTCAAAGCTCCTGGTTTTATTGCTTTTCCGTCATCGGAACCCCTTTTGACCCAGTACCTTGTCATGCAAGATATCCGGCGACGCTAGGTAGCAGTCGTGGTTCCGAATTCGGAAGCGTCGCCGGAACGGCAAACAGGGGTGAGCCATGTCGTCTGCGGTATCGCTGCGTAACGTCGTCAAGAATTACAAGCGCGGAAAAGAGTCGGTCGAAGTCCTGCACGGGCTGAACCTGGAAATTCCGCAGGGCGAATTCGTCTCGCTGATGGCCCGTCCGCTCGGGCAAAACCACCATCCTGAACCTGGTGGGCGGGCTGGATACCGTCACCTCGGGCGAGGTGATCGTGGGCGGCGAGCATCTGGAGAACCTGTCCGGCGGCGCGCTGGCCAAGTGGCGGTCGCGCCATATCGGCTTTGTATTTCAGTTCTACAACCTGATGCCGATGCTGTCGGCGGCGGCCAATGTCGAACTGCCGCTGTTGCTCACCAACCTGTCCAAGGCCGACCGCCAGCGCCGCGTCGCCGTGGCGCTGGAAATCGTGGGCCTGAAGGAACGGGCCTCGCACAAGCCGGGCGAATTGTCGGGCGGCCAGCAGCAGCGCGTGGGCATTGCCCGCGCCATTGTCGGCGACCCCACCATCCTTTTGTGCGACGAACCGACCGGTGACCTGGACCGCGCCTCGGCCGATGAAATCCTGGCGCTGCTGCAGCAGCTGAACCGGCAGCAGAACAAGACCATCGTGATGGTGACCCATGATCCCAAGGCGGCGGACCATGCCACCCGCCAGCTGGAGATGGACAAGGGCTCGCTGATCGAGCGCAGCCCGGTCCGCGCATAGGGGCGCTGCCATGAAGACCGGCACTGGCCACGCCGCGGTATGCGCCTGCAGCCATCCTTGACCTCGGCGACGAGATGCTGGCCTTCACCCTGTTCGGCTCAACGACGGCACACGCGATCTTCGCCAAGCCGAAGAAGATGCGCGTGGACGATCGCATGGCTAGCGCGCTTCGGTACCCTGCTGCCTGGCCAGGCGCTGCTGGGATCGAAAGCATCTCGGCAAGATGGTGGCGCGCGGCAACAACTGCTCGGCGGCAACGGCATCGAACGCCGCGTCGCCTGCGCGGACAACATCGAGAAGGTTCCCCTGGCTGAACTGGAATGGCCTGATCACCGCGCAGGAAGATGGCGTTCACGACAACGCCGCAGCGTGCTGGTGAGCCGGCGCCAGGCAGATCGTATCACCAGCGCGATACCTTCATCGTCACCCTACGAAAGAGCTGGACAAGGGCGAACAACTGGGAGCCCAGGTCGCCGCCGCCATCACGCCGGACATCAGCTACATGACGGCGGGGCTACATGTTCGAATTACGATTACCTCGACAAGGGGCGGCGTTTGTCGATCAGGGCAAGACCGGTGGGTTCCGCATCAGGTGTTCTGCTCAAAATGCTGCGATCGCTGAAGAGATCGACAACAAGTTCGCCAATTCCGCCACCCCGCTCCAGTCCATCACCGAAAAAGCTGGCGTTTGACGTTTCCAACACCGGCATGGATATCGCCGCGGTGGACCGCGAAGTCGCGCTGGCGGGCATGTTCATGGTGCTGTTCCTGACCGCGAATGGCATTGCCCAGGCGGTGCGCGAGCGAATTGCCGAATTCGCCACCCTCAAGACAATTGATTCTCGGATCGCGGCGTGATCGCGCTGGTGTTCGCGGAAGCCGCTGTTCCCTGCCTGCTGGGCGCCGCCATGGGGGTTGGCCTGGCCTTTTTGCTGACCAAGCTGCTGCCGTCGCTGATACCGCCGGGTGATGGCGCTGATCCCACATTGACGCCGATGGTGCTTGGTGTAGCCACCCTGTGCGCCGCCATCGTGGCCTTTGCCAGTTCGGCCATCCCCGCCTTGCGGCTGAAGCGCATGGATATCGCCACCGCGCTGTCGGGGAGGGCGTGATGCTGCGCCAGATCTTCATTGTCTCCGCCATCAACTTCAAAAGCCTGCGCCAGCGCTTCTGGCAGTCCATGGTGATCGTGGTGGGCCTGGCCGCCACCGTGGGCGTGATGTTGTCCATGCTGTCGGTCAGCGCCGGCATGCGTGATGCCTATGTGAGGGCGGGCGATCCGAACCGCGCCATCGTGGTGTCCAAAGGCGCCGACCAGGAAGGCCAGAGCTCGATCAGCCGCGCCACGGCGCCGGTGATCATCGACGCGCCGGGCATCGCAAAGGACAAGGACGGCAAGCCCTTGGCTGACCGCGGGATCCAAATGGGCATCCCGGTGCTGCGCAAGGATGGCAGCAAGGGTTTCACGACCATGCGCGGCCTGGCCGACAAGGGGCAGGGTGTGCGTCCGGAGCTGCACATCATTCAAGGGCGCATGTTCAAGCCCGGCAAGCGCGAGCTGGTGGTGGGCGTGGGCGCCAACACGCTTTTCCAGCACATGAATGTCGGTGACAAGGTGATCCTGCCCGACGGCCAATGGCCCATCGTCGGCATCTATGCCACCGGTGATCTGCTGGAGGGCCAAGTGCTGGGCGATACCGAAACCTTGGCGGCGGCGCTGCACCGGACCGCTTACAACACTGTGCTGGTGCGGCTGGCTTCGCCGCAGGCGCTGGATACTTTCAAAAGGGCGCTGACCACCAACCCGGCGCTGTCGGTGACCGTCGAGCGCCATTCGGACTGGTACAAGCGTGTGGGCAACCAGAACACGTTCACGCTAGCCCTGCTGGGCTACATCGTGGGCTCGGTAATGGCGATCGGTGCGCTATTCGGCTGTCTCAACACCATGTATGCGGCGGTTTCGACCCGTGGCCGTGAAATCGCCACCTTGCGTGCGCTGGGCTATGGCGCGTTCCCGGTGGCCCTGTCGGTGATCATCGAGGCGGTACTGCTGTCGGTGACGGGTGCCCTGATCGGCGCGGCCATTGCCTGGGTGATGAATGACGGCGCCCAGGGCGTGTTCGGCAATACCGTGTTCCACCTGTCGGTTTCGCCGGCGCAGATCAGGCTGGGCGTGACCTGGGCCGTTGTGGTGGCGCTGCTGGGCGGATTGGCGCCGAGCATCGCGGCGGCCCGCCGTCCGATCATCGATGCCCTGAGGGCCACATGATTTCCTATCTGCCGCTCGTCTGGGCCGCGATTGTGCGCAAACCCTCGCGCGCGATCCTGACGCTGTTGTCGGTGATGGTGGCCTTCACCCTGTTCGGGCTGATGATGGGCATGAACGCCACCTATGACGCGGTGGCCGAGAGGGCGCGGGCGGACCGCATCTTCACCTGGCCGCGCTTTGGCGGCACCGGCGTGCCGCTGGCGGTCGCTAAACAGGTCGCGGCCATTCCCGGCGTGAAGGCGGTGACGGCGCTGAATTTCCTGCCCGGCTATTACCAGGATCCCAAGAACTCGGTCTTCGTGCTGATGATCGACAAGGACATCGACAAGGTGTTCCACGATTACGGCATCACCAGCGAGCAGTGGAATCTTGTGTGGAACGACCGTACAGGCGTGGTCATGAGCACCAGCCAGGCGGCGCGCTGGCACAAGAAGGTGGGCGACACCTTCACCATGATCTCCAAGCAGATCAAGCGCGCCGACGGCAAGAGCAGCTGGGACTTCAAGGTGCTGGCCATCGTGGACGAACCGCCCCAGACCCAGGGCGGCTTCATCTTCGGCAACTACGATTATATCGACAAGGCCAAGCCGCTGGCCGACCAGGGCAAGGTGAACGAAGTCGACCTGCTGGCGGACAGCCCGGAAGAATCGCCGGCCGTGGCGGCCCGCATCGACCATGTCTTTGCCAATTCCGCCACCCCCATGCAGACCATCACCGAGAAGATGGCGCGTTCGGGCAATGACTTCGGCGGGCTGGACGTCAAGAAGATCACCGGCGGCATCGCGCTGGCCGGCATGTTCATGGTGCTGTTCCTGACCGGCAACGGCATCGCCGAATCCGTGCGCGAGCGCTTTGCCGAGTTCGCCACCCTCAAGACCATTGGCTTCACCGACAGGGCTGTTACCGTGATGGTGATGCTGGAAGCGGCCTTGCCCTGCGTGGCGGGCGCAGCGCTCGGGGTGGGCCTGGCCGCTTACCTGGCCCGCCAGATTCCGAGATTGCTGCCGCCGGGCTGGGGCATACCCATTCCCACCATGTCGCCGATGGTCATGCTGTGGGCGGCGCTCAGCGCCCTGGCCGTTGCCGGCATCAGCTCGGTCCTGCCGCTCCTGTGGCTCAAGCGCATGGACATCGCCACCGCCCTGTCGGGGAGAGCGTGATGCTGCGCCAGATTTTCATCGTCTCCGCCATCAACTTCAAAAGCCTGCGGCAGCGCATGTGGCGCTCGCTGGTGATCGTGGTCGGCATGGCCTGCGTGTCCGGAGTGTTGCTGTCGATGCTGTCGCTGACCGAAGGCATGCTGGCCACCTACAAGAAGACCGGCGATCCCGGCCGCGCGCTGGTGGTTTCCGCCGGGGCGCAGGGCGAGGGCGAAAGCTCCATCCCGCGCGACAAGGCGCGGCTGATCATGGACGCACCGGGCATCGCCAAGGCGCCGGACGGCTCGCCGCTGGCCGATCCGGGCATGAATACCGGCGTGCCGGTCATCCGGCTGAACGGGAGGCAGGCTTACAACAACCTGCGGGGCTTTGGCCCCAAGGGCGTCATGCTGCGCCCGGAATTCCACATGGTAACGGGGCGCATGTTCCGCCCGGGTACACGGGAACTGATCGTCGGCGTGTTGGCCAAGACAGAATTCAGGGGCATGAATGTTGGCGACAAGGTGATCCTTCCCGATGGCGAATGGCCAATCGTCGGCAGCTATACCACCGGCGACTTGCTGGACGGCCAGCTGATCGGCGACACCGAGACGGTGATGAAAGCGGTCCGCAAACCGGCCTATAACAGCGTGCTGGTCCGGCTGGCGTCGCCGTCATCTTTTACCGACTTCAAACGCGCACTGACCACCAATCCCGCACTGTCAGTAGAACCCTACCTGCAGTCTGAGTGGTACAAGAAGATCAGTGTGGGTTTTTCGACATTCTTCAAGGTCATCGCCTATGGGATCGGCGTTATCATGGGCATCGGGGCGTTGTTCGGCTGCTTCAATACCATGTATGCGGCGGTGGCGGCGCGGGCGCGGGAGCTCGCCACGTTGCGTGCCATCGGTTACGACGCTTTTCCGGTGGCGGTCTCGGTTATCCTGGAGGCCATCGTACTGGCAGTGAGCGGCGCCATGATCGGGGCTTTCATTGCCTGGGCACTTTATGACGGAGTAGATGGCGCTTTCGGCAGCAACGTTTTCAAGCTGACCGTTTCTCCAGCGCTGATTGGAATGGCAATTGTGTGGGCCATTGCCGTGGCGCTGCTGGGCGGGCTGTTGCCGTCCATTCGCGCCGCCCGCCGCCCCGTGGTAGAAGCCTTAAGAGCGACATAGAAGCGACATGAACGACAAATCCTCCCTTCTGGATTCCCTCAAGATCGAGCGCAGCGCGCCGGTGCGGCGCAGCGCGCCATCGCCCTTGCTCTATGCCGTGGTCGCGGTGGCGCTTTTGCTGGTGGCCGGCGGCGCCTGGTATTTCTGGCCCGACAGCCGCGTGGCGGTGCATGCGGTGACCGCCAGCACCACCGGTGGCGGCGGTGGCGGCGGGGCATCGGACCTGGATGCGTCGGGTTATGTGGTGGCACGTCGCACCGCAACCTTGTCCGCCAAAATCCAGGGCAAGGTCGTCGAGGTCAATTTCGAGGAAGGCCAGAAGGTGAAGGCCGGTGATATCGTGGCGCGGCTGGATGATTCCAACTATGCCGCGGCCCTGCACCAGGCCCAGGCCCAGATGCGGCAGGCCAGGGCGGCGATGGATAACAACGCCCCGATCTATGCCCGCTATCAAAGGCTGCAGAAGGAAGGCGCGATTTCCACCGATGCGGTGGAGAACCAGCGCACCATCTATGACAATGCCCGCACCCAGTATGACGTGGCGGTGGCCGCCGTCGCGCTGGCCCAGGCGAACCTGGCCGATACGCTGGTGCGCGCGCCGTTCGACGGCATCGTCACGGTCAAGGTGGCGCAGGTCGGCGAAGTGGGTGGCGCCATCGGCGCAGAGCGGCGGTTCGACCCGTTCCGGTATCATGACCATCGTCGACATGAACTCGCTGGAGGTTCAGGTCGATGTCAGTGAAAATTATATCGAGCGGGTGGAGGCTGGCGCCCCTGCCACCATCCACCTGGATGCCTATCCCGAACTGGAAATTCCCTGGCTCGGTGATCGCCATCATTCCCACCGCCGACCAGTCCAAGGGCACGGTGGCGGTGCGCGTGCGGATCAACAAGAAGGACCCTCGCATCCTGCCACAGATGGCGGCGCGCGTGTCTTTCATGACGGCGCCGGAAAAGAATGCGGGGCCGGTGGTAACGCGCGTGAGCGTGCCGCCCTCGGCGGTGCAGGTGAACGGCAAGACCGGCACCGTCTATCTCCTCAAAGAAGACGGGCTGGTGGAAAAACGCGAGGTGGCGGTGGGCCTGAAGACGGCCCAGGCCGTCACCATCCTGTCGGGGCTTTCGGCCGGCGACCGTCTGGCCGGCGACTCGCTCGACAAGCTGCATGACGGCGACAAGGTGAAGGTCATCGAACAGCCCTGATGCAACACCCTTCATGCAACGGGCTGGCGGCTGCGACGTTATAGGGTTGCAGTCACCGAGAGTTCCATCATGAAAAAGATCCTTTTTGCCACTGTTCTGGCGCTGACCCCGCTGGCCGCCATGGCGCAGCAACCCAACATGGTCGGCGCCACCAATGCCGATCCTTTGGCTCAGAGCGGGCGCGCCTTTGCCCAGGCCGTGTACATGAATGACAAGTTCGAAATCCTGGCGGGCAAGCTGGCGGTGGAAAAAGGCTCGCGCGCGGTGCGCGATTTTGGCCGCGACATGATCGCGGCGCATACCGAATCGTCAGAGGACCTGAAGTCTATCCTGGGCCACAATATCGTGGGTGGCCGGGTGACACCGCCGCCGGTGCTCGATCCGCGGCACATGGAGATGTACCACGAACTCGAAGCCTCATTCGGCCGCCAGTTCGACCATGCCTATCTGGCGCAGCAGCGCGTCGCGCATGAGCAGGCGCTGGATACGATGCAGGGCTATGTCGCCAATGGCCGGGTGGACGATCTGCAGCGTTTCGCGCACCGCATGGTGCCGGTGGTCCAGGATCACATGGCCATGCTGCGCAATGTCAGCAATGAAGTCGCGTTGAACGACTAAGGCGCCAAGGGTTCCCAGCCATTGGCGCCCAGCGCTTCCAGCGGCGAGAAGCGGATCTTGTAGTCCATCTTCTCGCTGCCACGCACCCAATAGCCCAGGTATACGTAAGGCAGCTCGCGCGCCTGCGCCGCGCGTACATGATCCAGGATCATGTAGGTGCCAAGACTGCGCGCATCCTCGCCGGGATGGAAAAAAGAATAGACCATCGACAGCCCGTCCTTCAGCCGGTCGGTGAGGGCGCAGGCCACAAGCGTGCCGTCGTCCTTGCGGTATTCCACGATATGGGTGTCGACAGGCGTTTCCTCGACCATGGCGACATAGTCGAACAGGCCCATGTCGCTCATGCCGCCGCCGGGATGGCGGGAATCCAGGTAGGTGCGCAGCAGCGCGAACTGCTCGCGGGTGGCTTCGGCGGCGACTTCAGCGCGCTGCAGGTCCTGGCCCCGGCGCTGGATGCGCTTCTGGTTGCGGCTGGGTTCGAAAGCGCCGGCGCGTATGCGCACCGATACGCAGGCCGCGCAGCCTTCGCAGGCCGGACGATAGGCAATCGACTGGCTGCGGCGGAAACCGGAATGGGTGAGCGCTTCGGACAAGGGCTGGGCCAGGTTGCCGCCCAGCCGCGCAAAGACTTTGCGTTCAACGCGGCCTGGCAGGTAGGGGCAGGGCCCGCCCGGCGTCAGGAAAAATTGCGGTATGCGTGTGTTGCGCTGGTCGGTCACTGAAGAGCCTGCCCGTATCGGCTTTGAGTATGGCGCGGCCAGCGCCGGAGTGAAGCGGATTATTCGCAGCCGGCCCGCGTTTTTCGCTTGCAGGACAGGGGTTAACGCCCGCGAAGCAGCGCTTTTACAAGCCGGTATGGGGCGGGACGGGCGGAGCTTCGCGCATCAGCAGGATGGACAGGCGGCGATTGGCGCTGGCGTTGGGGTCTTCAGGCAGCAGCGGCTCGGACCCCGCCTTGCCGGCGACTTCGTAAATCCGGTCGCTGCCCAGCCCGCCTGCCTGCAACAGGGCGCGCGCCTGGTTGGCGCGGCTGGCCGACAATTCCCAGCTTCCACCTGTCGCGGCGGCGTCGTTGCCGCCGGTATGGCCGGCGATGGAAACCCGGTTGGGCAGGCTGGCCACGATGCTGCCGACCGCGGCCAGCAGCTTCTTGGTGTAAGGCATGGGCTGGTTGGAGCCGTTTTCGAACATCGGGCGGCCGTCCTGGTCCACCAGCTGGATGCGCAGGCCCTGCGGCGTATTCTCGGTGATTACCTGATGCGAAAGATTGGCGATGTCCGGGTTGTTCTGCACCGCCTGGTGGATCGCTTCGGCGGCGTGCGCGAAGTCGCCATCCTGGCCCATCTTGCCGTTGGCGGCCGCGTCGGAGTCCGCTCCACCGCCGCCCTGGCTGGCGCCGTTGGTCAGGCCCTTGGCCGATGAAGACGGCGAGGGTGGCGACTGTTTCTGCATCACGGACTGGGCGCCGCCGGCATGGGCGCTGTCTTCGCCCATCACCTTGCCGCCCAGCACGCCGCCCGAACCGGACACGGTCTGGGCGATGGACTGGGGCGCGAAATAGTCTGCGATGCCGCGTTTCTGCTCGGGCGTGGTGGTGTTGATCAGCCACATCAGCAGGAAGAAAGCCATCATCGCGGTCACGAAGTCGGCGTAAGCCACCTTCCAGGCGCCGCCGTGATGGCCGCCATGTCCGCCCTTCTTGATCCGCTTGATAACGACCGCGTTGTCGCCAGCCATGCCCGCCACCCGATTGAACCCGAAGCCAGGCCCGTGCGGTCTTTTTGCCGCCTCGCCTAACCTTTGGCCGATCATGCCCAATTCCCATTAACCGAGTGTGAAGCGGCAACCCTTCAAGGTGGCATATGGACTTCGATACCAAGGCGTTCCGCGCCGCTCTGGGCTGTTTTCCGACGGGAATCGCGGTGATGACGGCCGGCTCCCCCGAAACGTCCCATATTGGGATTACGGTCAACAGCTTCACCTCGGTGTCGCTGGACCCGCCTTTGGTGCTGTGGTGCATCGACCGGCGTTCGCGCCGCTATCCTTATTTCGCCGAGGCCCCGGGTTTCACGGTCTCGATCCTGGCCAGCGGCCACAAGGCGGTGTCGGCGCGGCTGGCGGGACAGGGCGAGCACAGCCTGGACGGCATTGCCCTTGTCCCCACCGAATTGGGGCCGCCGGGGCTGGCCGACTCCCTGGCCATCTTCGAATGCGCGCGCGAGAGCGTGCAGGACGCCGGCGATCACGCCATCCTGATAGGCCGTGTCCTGAAGTTTTCCCGCAATGACGGGGCCGGTGCGCCGCTGGTCTATTTCGCCGGCCGTTATGGCGCGCTGGCGCAGGGTGAACCCCCGGAAGGCGTTGCGGGCCGGCGCGTCACCGACAACGAATAATCCTGCTCGTCCGCGATGGACGAAAGATTACCAGGCTCGTCCTTTTGCATCCGCAGCAAGGTGAATCTTGTGCGGAAGCGCAGCTGCCGCCTTACCTTTGCCACGATCGTTTAAAATCAAGGCGTTGCACGGTTGGTGACACAGAAGTTTTACAAAGCCGCAATCGAGCCGTCATGTACCTCTGCGAAACGTTCATGACATAAAATGTTTCGATAGGGGTTTCCTGAAATGAAAGTTCGCCTTCTCCAGGGTGCGGCTGTTGCTGCGCTCGCATCCGTAATCGCGCCCGTCGCATTGGCCCAGAGCAATGTCCAGGTGGCCGAAGCCACCAACATGGGCCTGGAAACCGTGGTGGTCAGCGCGGAAAAGCGCGAAACCAACCTGCAGAAGACCCCCATCGCCATTTCGGTGATCAGCGCGGCGACTTTGGAAGATGCCCATGCGGGCAGCCTGATCAGCCTGCAGGACGGCTCGATCCCCTCCCTGCGCGTCGCCACCTTTGAAGCGCGCCAGTCGGCGCTGACCATCGGCATTCGCGGCATCGTTCCGTTTGACGCCAACCAGACCGCGCGCGACCAGGGCGTGGGCGTCTATGTCGACGGCGTCTATCTGGGCCGCCAGCAGGGCCTCAATGCCTCGCTTCTTGACGTCCAGCGCATTGAAGTGCTGCGTGGTCCGCAGGGCACGCTGTTTGGCCGTAACGCCGAAGGCGGTGCGCTCAGCATCGTCAGCAAGGCGCCGACCGGTGTATTCGAGGGCCGCGCCGTGGGTGGCCTCGGGAATTACGGTTCCTACAATGCCGAGATTCATCAGAATTTCGAGAGCTTCTACGACATCTCCCTCAAGGTCGACGGCATCATCCAGCACCAGGATCCCACCACGCTCAATCCCATGAGCGGCCAGGCCGGATGGAACCAGTATGACCGCCGCGGCGCGCGCCTGTCCGCGCTTTGGCAGCCAGGCGACAAGTTCAGCGCCTTGCTGTCCGCCGACTATTCGGTGGACTACAACACCCCGTTCTTCAGCCAGCTGGTAAACTACAACCCCTATGGCAAGCGCGTGCGCAGCTTGGCGGAAGTCACCGCCGTGGCGGCCGCTCCGGCGGGCACCATCAATCCGCTGGCCGGCGGGCTGGTGCAGGTACATCCGGAACGCCAGTATACCTCGGACGTCGGCACGGTTCAGCAGCCCAGCCTGGATCTCAGCAAGGGTGTGTCGGCGACGCTCAAGTATGCGCTCTTGCCGAACCTGGAGCTGCGCTCCATCACGGCCGCACGCGGCGTCGATACCCATCAGTGGGACAATTCGGGCATCGAATCCCGCAACGTCTTCGCGCCCAACGCCAATTTCGGCCGTTACAGCCTGTCGGACCTCAAGCAGACCCAGTTCAGCGAGGAAGTGCAGGCGGTCGGTGATTTCGGCGAAAGCTTCAATTATGTCGTCGGTCTCTATTACTTCAACGAGCATGCGCGCGAATCCGCCGCAACGCCCTTCACCAACGTCTACAATGCGTTCGGCAATGCCTCCACCATCCGTTCCTCCAACGGCACGTTTGGCACCGCCGCGATCACTTCGGCCACCCAGGGCTGGGAACCCGGTACGCGTTTCCTGTCGCGCGCCAGCGAAGCCAATGCCAACAGCTTCGCGGTCTTTGGCCAGGCGACCTATAGCCCGGCTGCCCTGCCGGACCTGCATCTGACGGCCGGTGGCCGTTACACGCAGGACAAGCGTCATGGCACGCTCTATACCGTGAACGGCCGGTCGACCAATTTCCCCTTCACCTACGACAATGGCCGCTTCGATCCGATGGTCAATGTCGCGTATGACGTCGCCGACAACATCAATTTGTACGCCAAGTATTCGACCGGTTACCGCGCTGGCGGCGCCAATGACCGCTCGCAGACCTTCACGGCGTTTGGCGCCGAAGAAGTGGAGGCCTACGAAATCGGCAACAAGATGGACCTGTTCGGTGACCGTCTGCGGGTGAACATCGCGCTGTGGCGCATGGACCGCAGCAATGCCCAGATCGACTTCGACAATGTCGATACCACCCCCGGCAGCCCGACCCAGGGCGCGCATACCGAAGAAACCCGCAACGCGCCGGGCATCTCGACCAACCAGGGCGTTGAACTGGATGTCTCCGGCCTGATCACGGACGAAATCCGGGCCGGTGTGTCCTATGCCTATACCGACACCGAATCTCCGACAGCGCCGTTCCCCTTCGCGGGCAACCCGGATGTTCCGCAAAACTCGCCGTTCCGCGTGAACGTCGTGTATACGCCCAAGAACGCTGCGTCGGCCTATATCGACTACGAACGGGACCTTTTCGGCGCGACCTTCAAGTTCCACCTCGATGGGGCCTATGCGAGCCGTCAGTATGCCTTCCAGGCCGAGTTCGCGGACGTGTCCCCGACGGGAAAATTGGTGCAGGCGATCGCTGCGAAGACCGACTCCAGCTTTATCGTCAACAGCTCCATCGCTCTGGCCGACATCAAGATGAGCAGCGGTGGCGGTGCAACCGGCACCATTTCGGCCTGGAGCCGCAACCTGTTCGATGAACAGCACATCTACCGCATCTCCGCGGCCAACCGCGGCACGATCGGTGATTACGCCAACTTCAACCCGCCGCGCACCTTCGGCCTGGAGTTCCGCGTCGCGTACTAAAAGGATCAGGTGTCGCAAGGACCTTCCGGTCCTTGCGACATTTCATCCACAGCCCCAAGCGCCTGAAAACCGGGCGGTTTTGCATGCGCGAGAGGCTGTCACATTACTGTCGTATAACCTTCATGTTGCTGTAGCTGCCCCCTGCGACACGAACCGCGCGCAAATCTGCGCACGAGGTTCAAAGAGGGCAGACAGTAATGAAAATGGGGAAAGTTGCGCTGATGGGCGGCGTCGCCGCACTCGCGATGGTGGTGGGGGCGCAAGGCGCCAACGCCGGGGATAATACGATAAGCGCGGCGGATCATCCGCTGGTTCTGGCCCAGAACGTTCCCCAGAATGGCACCATGAGCAACGCCGAGCTTGCCGCCCGAATCCAGGCTCTGGAAGACGCACAGGCCGCCGCCGCCGAGCGCGCCCAGGCCGACCGCACCCGCCTGTCGACCCTGGAACAGGGTTACAACTCCGCGGTGTGGGCGTTCGACAATGGCCGCGCCACCTTCGCTTCCGGTGATGGCCGCTTCAGCCTGGCCATCCGCGCCCGCTTCCAGGCTGACTTTGCCGGCTTCTCGCAGGATTCGACCCATGGTCCGGGCTTCGCCGGTCCCGCCGACCTGGGCTCCGGCTCGGTCGTCCGCCGCGCCTATCTCGGCATCGAAGGCAAGGCCTATAACGATTTCCAGTACGAGCTGCGCTTTAACGCCGGCGGCAGCGATGGCGGCGTCAACGCAACCTGCACCAATCCCACTGTCACCACCACCTTGACCGGCGCGCCGGGCGCGACCGCAGCCTCCACGGCCACCGGTTGCGCCATCGGCTCCATCCCACCGTCGGGTGAAGGCGATCCGCTGCTGAACAAGGCGGTGATCACCTATGTCGGCATCCCGAACTGGCACTTCAGCGTTGGTATCCTCGAGCCCGCGCTGATGATGGAAGGCACGTCGTCTTCCGCCGCGCTGATGTTCATGGAGCGCCCGGATTTTGAAAATATCGCCGCCGACAGCTTCGGCGCCGGTGACTCCCGCCGCGGTTTCGAACTGGGCTGGGCCAAGACCGACGCGCTGTGGGCCGGTGACAATATCACCGCCACTGCCAGCTTCACCGGCGGCAAGACCGGTTCGGCCGCCACCCCCGGCAATGGCGGCGATGAACACACCCAGATCCTTGGCCGCGTCACCGACCGCGTCTGGTCGGATGGCATCTCCAACTTGCAGTTCGGCGTTTCGGCCGCACAGGTGTTGTACAGCGGCAATTCCGCCGGCGGCGGTTCGCAGACGCTGCGCTTCCGCGATCGTCCGGAAGTGCGTGTCGACGGCACCCGCCTGATCGACACCGGCGCCATCGCCGCCAAGACCGGCGACCTGATCGCGTTCGACGTCGAAGGCAACTGGCAGAACTTCTACCCGGGTGGTGAATGGGCCCGCTTCAGCGCCGACCGCCAATGCGGCACCATCCTGGTGGCCAGCAACGCAGCCTGCGCCGCATCGACCAACGTGATCGATCACCCATACTTCACCGGGTGGGCGATCGAAGGCTCCTGGATTATCACCGGCGAATCCAAGGTTTACACCCCTTCGGCGATCAACAACGAGGTGGCTGGCTACGGCATTCCGGTGCCGTCGCGTCCCTTCTCGCTCAGCGGCGACAGCTGGGGCGCCTGGGAACTCACGGCCCGTTACACCGACACGGACCTGAACTGGCACCCCAACCAGACCGCCACCACGGCACAGCTGGCCGGCATCCTCGGCGGGCGTGAACGCATCCTGGCGCTGGGCGTCAACTGGTACCTGAACCGCAACATCCGCATCGTGCTGAACGACAACATCATCCAGCTCACCAAGGGCACCACCGCCCTGCCGGATCGCGACAGCCAGGACATCAACGTCGTCGCCCTTCGCTTCCAGTACGCCAACTAAGTCAACGGGCATTCGCCCAAATTGGAGAGAGATCACATGAAGATGAACTACAAGGCACTCATCGGCGCGGTTGCCGGTTTGGCATTTGCCACCACCGCTTTCGCCGCCGACATCACCGGCGCTGGCTCCAGCTTCGTGTTCCCGGTGGTCAGCAAGTGGGCCGCTACCTATAAAGGCGTTTCCGGCACCGGCCTGAACTACCAGTCGATCGGCTCGGGCGGCGGTATCGCCCAGATCAAGGCCAAGACCATCATCTTCGGCGCCACGGATAAGCCGCTCACCAGCAAGGAATTGGGTCAATTCGGTCTGACGCAATTCCCGTTGGTCGTCGGCGGCATCGTGCCCGTCGTCAACATTCCAGGTGTGAAGCCTGGCCAGTTGACCCTGGACGGTCCCACCCTGGCGCTCATCTTCCAGGGTCGTATCGCTCGCTGGGATGATGCGGCGATCAAGAAGCTGAACCCGGGCGTCAACCTGCCGGGCCGCGCGATCAGCGTCGTGCATCGTTCCGACGGTTCGGGCACCACCTTCCAGTTCTCTACCTACCTGTCGCGCATCAGCGCGGACTGGAAGAACAATGTCGGCGCGGACACCGCCATCGACTGGCCCACCGGCATCGGCGCCAAGGGCAATGAAGGCGTGGCTGGCAACGTTGCCCAGATCGCAGGCGCGATCGGCTATGTAGAATATGCCTATGCCAAGCAGAACCATCTGGCCTACACCAAGATGGTCAACAAGGCCGGGCAGACGGTCGAGCCGACGGTGGAAAGCTTCAAGGCCGGCGCCGCCAGCGCCGACTGGGCGGGCGCCGCCAAGAACGACTTCTACATCCTGTTCCTGGACTCGCCCGGCGCGCAGTCCTGGCCGATCACCGCGACCACCTTCGTCCTGATGTACAAGGCTCCGGCCGATCAGGCCGCCAGCGCCGAAGCCCTCAAGTTCTTCAAGTGGGGCCTGGAAAAGGGTGACCAGCTGGCGCTGAGCCTGGACTATGTCCCGCTGCCCGATAATGCCGTGAAGGCGATCGAGGCTGGCTGGAAGAACATCCAGGGCTCGGGCATGTAATTGGTCCGGAAGGATTAAACAGGAAAGGGCGGCTCGATGGGCCGCCCTTTTTTGTTGTCCATTGGCCGGACCAATCCATAATAATGCCTATTATTTAGGCGTGTTAAATTACTGAATCTGCGCAATAATTCTTGAAACCCCATTATGTTCGTCACAGACTTGTCATGAACAAATCATGGAGGGTTCAATGCTTCGCAGTCTGTTTTCCGCTGCTGTTCTTGTCCTGTCCGTCACTGCCGCGGCACAGGCTGAAACCCGGCAAATGCAGGTCTCTCTTGCTGACCTGAACCTGAATCGTCCGGCCGGCCAGGCCGCTGCCCAGGCTCGCATTCACGCCGCCGCCGTCCAGCTATGCGGCTCGATGCGCGATACGATGGAATTGGGCGGATGGGAGCGTTTGGATACCGCCAGCAGCCATGGCTGTGTCGCCCGGGCCATCGAACACGCCAACGCGCAGCTGGCGCTCTCGCGCTAGCAGACCTCAAGACCGATTTGTATCAGGGCGGTCCTTCGGGGCCGCCTTTTTCTTTGCCTGCATGGCAGGTCCGGCGAAAAGCGCATGGCTTATCATATTGTAAGTGATGATAACGCGCGTTACTTTCTTGGCCATGAAAACCGAGATGCTCGTAGAGCTTTATGACGTGGCCCGCCTGATGCGGACCCGTTTCGACCGCTGGGCCCGCACCTATGGCATGACCCGCGCCCAGGGCGTGATCCTGGCGCGCCTGTCGCGCCAGCCCGGCATGACCCAGAACGAAATGGCCGGCCTGTGCGAAGTCGAGCCCATCACGGTGGGACGTCTTGTGGACCGTCTGGAGGCGAGGGGACTTCTGGAGCGCCGCCTGGATCCGTCCGATCGCCGTATCCGCCGCCTGCACCTGCTGCCGGCGTCCGAACCGATCTTGAAGGAGATACAGCGCTACAAGGAAGAGCTGTTCCGCGAAATCACCGAAGGGTTGGACGAACCGACCGTGGAACTCGTTACCGATGCGCTTCTGAAAATGAAGACGCAGCTGACCAGCGGAGACGCCGGCCAAGACCCTGGCGGCGGGAGAATAAATGTCATCTGTCAACAACACGGTCTCGCTACGCGGCGCCCCGCCAAAGTTGGCTGGGCGCCCTGTGGGCGGACAAGGCGGCTTCGCCGGATCCTGATGCTCTGGGCGTGGGAGTATTCTGGCCGTCGGCATCTTCTATCTGATGGCAATATTATCAGCGCTGACGATGCCTATGTGCATGCCAACAAGCTGATGGTTTCCACCGACGTTTCCGGCCTGGTGGAAAGCGTCAAGGTGCATGAAGGCCAGACGGTGAAAGCAGGTGATATCCTGTTCACCCTCGATCCCAAGCCGTTCCAGATCGCGCTGGAGAACGCCCAGGCCAACCTGGCTTCCACGGTGCAGGACGTGGAGTCGACACGCGCCGCCTATCGCTCCGCCGTGGCGCAGATCAATGCCCAGCAGGCAATGGCGAAAATGAATTCCCAGACCTATGCGCGCTATGAAGCCCTGGCCAAGCAGAATGCCATCGCGGCCATGCAGGTGGACACCCAGCGCGCCGCGATGCTGAATGCCGACGCCATGACCGCCTCGCTGCGCCAGCAGGCCGCGACGCAGCTGGCCAAGTTGAACGGCGATCCAAATCTTCCGGCGGAAAAAGCCCCGGCCTATCTGAAGGCCAAGGCGGCGGTGGATGAAGCCCAGCGCCAGCTCGATCATGCGGTTGTGCGCGCGCCGTTCAGCGGCACGGTGGGCGAGGTGGACTCGCTTCAGCCCGGCACTCTGGTGATCTCGGCCATGTCGGCCTTCACCACGACCAGCGCGGTGGGCCTGATCGGCAACAAGCTGTGGATTTCCGCCGACATGAAGGAAACCGACCTCACCCATGTGCGCGACGGCGCGCCGGTGGATATCCGCATCGATACTTATCCCGGCTGCAAATGGGACGGCCATGTGGATTCCGTCAGCGCGGGCAGCGACAGCGCCTTTTCCGCGCTGCCGGCCGAAAATGCCAGCGGCAACTGGGTCAAGGTCGTGCAGCGCATTCCGGTGCGCATCGCCATCGACAAAAGCGAATGTACCCGCCCCCTGCGGGCGGGCATGAGCGCCGTCATTACCATCGATACCGGAAAGCGCCGCATCACACGCCTGCTTGACGAAGGGCTCTGATCCCTTGGCCGAAGCTGTCCGCCACGAGGCTCCCAACCAGGCGCATGTCTATGACAGCAAGGTTGCTGAATGGGCGGTGCTGATCGGGTCCATGGCGGGCGTCTTGATGCAGGCGCTGGACACCACCATCGCCAATGTAGCGCTGCCCTATATGGAAGGCAGCCTGTCGGCCTCGCGCGACCAGGTCACCTGGGTGCTGACCAGCTACATCATCGCCGCCGCCATCATGACCGCGCCGGTGGGATGGCTGGCGGCGCGCTTCGGCAAGAAGAACTTTCTCATCACTTCCATCGCCGGTTTCACCATCGCCTCCATGCTGTGCGGTGCCTCGCAGAACCTGGAGCAGATGGTCCTGTTCCGCATCATCCAGGGCGTGTTCGGCGCCGCGCTGGGCCCTTTGTCCCAGGCGGTGATGCTGGACATGTATCCCCCGGCCAAGCGCGGCAATGTCATGGCGATCTGGGGCATGGGCGTGATGCTGGGTCCGATCCTGGGTCCCACCCTGGGCGGCGTGCTGACCGACGCCTATAGCTGGCGCTGGGTCTTCTACATCAATGTGCCGGTCGGTATCGCGGCTTGCGCGATGCTCTATGTGTTCTTCAAGGACACCGCCAAGGACAACAGCCTGAAGTTTGACTGGTTCGGCTTTGGCGCCCTGTCGGTCGGGCTGGCTTCGCTGCAGTTGTTGCTGGACCGCGGCACCACCAAGGACTGGTTCTCTTCGTCCGAAATCGTGATCGAGGCGATCGTCGCGGGAATCGGCCTCTACCTGTTCCTGGTGCATATGCTGACGGCCAAAAAGCCTTTCATCCCGCGCGAGATTTTCAGGGACCGCAATTTCGTCAGCGGATTGGTACTTATGTTTACCATGCTTGGGCATGGTGCTGCTGGCGTCGTCGGCGCTGCTGTCGCCCTATTTGCAGATCTTTTTACCGGCAGCGTCACCTGGGACAGATCTTGATGGTGCCGCGCGGCTTCGGCGTGATGTTCGCCATGATGTTCGCCAGCAAGCTGACCATGAAAATGGATCCGCGAATCATCATGACGGTGGGGGCAGGGCTGATGATCTGGTCGCTCTGGGCCATGACCGGATGGACCCCCAGCATCAATGTGGGCGCTGTCATTTGGGTGACTTTTGTTCAGGGGGCTGGCATGGGTCTGGTTTTTGTCCCCATGAACATGGTGGCTTTTGCCACCCTGACGCCCCAGCTGCGCACCGACGGGGCGGGCCTGTCCAATCTGATGCGCAATATCGGCAGTGCAATAGGCGTTTCTCTGACATCCACCATCCTGATCAACTCGGTCCAGGCGATCCATTCCCAGCTGTCGGGGCTGGCCTCGCCCTTCAACCGGGGCCTCAGCGTCAATGCGCCCTCGATGATGATGAATCCTCAGATACCTTTTGGGTTGGCAAATCTGAATTCTCTCATAGAATACCGCGCGCAAGTGCAGGCTTACTCAAACGATTTCCTTTTCATGTTCCTCACCTCATTGCCTGTGTTTGCGATTATCTGGCTGATGAAGAAACCGTCCTTTGCAGCCGGACAACCCCCGAAGATAGAAGTGGTGGACTAATGAAAACGGCATTCATCGGTTTGGGCGTGATGGGTTACCCGATGGCGGGTCACCTGAAAAAGGGCGGCCATGACGTCACCGTCTACAACCGCAACCCCGCCAAGGCGGCGCAGTGGAAGGCCGAGTATGGCGGGGAGACCGCGCCGACCCCGGCTGCGGCCGCCAAGGACCAGGACATCGTTTTCTGCTGCGTCGGCCGCGATTCGGACCTGCGTGAAGTGACCTTGGGCCCGGACGGCGCGTTCGGCGCCATGAAAAAGGGCGCCCTGTTTGTCGATCACACCACGGCCAGCGCCGGCATCGCGCGCGAACTCGCTGCGGAAGCCCAAAAGCGCGGTTTCGGTTTTGTCGATGCGCCGGTGTCGGGCGGCCAGGCCGGCGCGGTCAACGGCAAGCTGGGCATCATGTGTGGGGGCAGCGAGGCTGATTATGCCCGCGCCGAACCGGTGATGGCGGTCTATACCAAGCTGGCCAAGCGGCTGGGCCCGGCGGGTTCGGGCCAGCTCACCAAGATGGCCAACCAGATCTGCATCGCCGGCATCGTGCAGGGCATGGCGGAAGCCTACAGCCTGATGCGCGCCGCGGGCCTGGACATCGAAGCGGTTACCGAAGTGATCTCCAAGGGCGCGGCGCAGAGCTGGCAGATGGAGAACCGCATCAAGACCATGGCGGCGGGCGAATACAATCACGGCTTTGCCGTGGAATGGATGCGCAAGGACCTGAGCATCGCGTTGGAGGAAGCTCGCAAGCAGGGCGTCAGCCTGCCTGTGACCGCGCTGGTGGATCAGTTCTATGCGGAAGTGGAGAATTTGGGGGGCAAACGCTGGGATACGTCCAGCCTTTTCGTGCGCCAGGAGACCGCGCGCAAAGGCAACAAGTCATAGGGGTTTGCGTACATGAATAAAGAGCGGGATCAATCCGCTGCATCTTCGGCTGGCGCCAAGGGTGCGGGCGGCCGCGGATATCATCACGGCGACCTGCGCAATGGTCTGCTGGAAGCGGCGCGCGCCATCCTGGAGGAGGAGTCTCTTTCGGCTTTGACCTTGCGCGCCGTCGCCCGCAAGGCCGGCGTCAGCCATGCCGCGCCCTATCGCCATTTCCCCAACCACGAAGCCCTGCTGGTGGAACTGTCCATCGAAGGCTTCGACGAACTGCGCGAAGCCATCGCGGAAGCGGCCAAGGCGCAAGGCACAGAGTCCGACAAGATTGCCAGCATCGGCGCAGCCTATATGCGGTTCGTGGCCGCGCGTCCGGCGCTGGCGCGGTTGATGTTTGGCGGCCAGTTGCCCAATCGCGACCAGTTTCCCGCGCTGGGCTTGAAGGCGGATTCCATCGGCACCGCCATTGGCGATGCTTTGTCCGACAGCGCCCTGGGCCTGGCGGTGTGGGCCGCCGTGCATGGCCTGGCCATGCTGGTGCTGGAAAACGTGATCGACCTGGGCCAGCGCCGCTCAGGCCTTCATGTCCTGCCGGCGCGGTCCGAGATCATCCTGCGCAGCCTGTTCGCGACCGCTCGCGACTAGTGCCTGTTGGCGCGGCAGCGTCCGTAACGGCCAAGATAATAGCCGCGCGGGCAGGGGTGCGGCTCGGGACGCCTGTGCCTATTCTGCGGGCCGGACAAGCTGGCGGTTCAGAAAATTGTGCGCCAGGGCGTGATAAAGCGACTCTCTTTGGAAAAAGCGTGACACGCCATAGCCGATCAGCGCGGCCAGCAGCAGCGGCAGGCGCATGCCGGTGGCGTTGCTCATCTCGCCGATGATCACGGCCGATGTGATCGGTGCTTGCACGACGCCGGCGAAATAGGCCGTCATGCCCAAAAGCACGATGGCCCCGGGCGCATGCACATGCAGCAGGTCGGCGATGACGTCGCCCAGCCCGGCGCCGATCGACAAGGTTGGCGCAAAAAAGCCGCCCGGAATTCCCGAAAGAGTTGAAGCCAGGGTGGCCACGAATTTCAGCGGCGCAAAGCCCCAGGCGATATGGCCCCCTTCCACCGCGCCGCGCGCGGCCTCATAACTTGTGCCATAGGTGGCCCCATGGCTGGCCAGGCCGCAAAGGGCGACCGCCAATCCGCACAGGCCGGCGAGATAAAGCGCGCGTCCCCGCGGCGCGGCGGCGACCCAGCCCTGCAGTACTCGGGTGCCGCGCAGCACCAGCTTGGCGAACAGCGCACCGGCCAGCCCGCCTGCGACGCCACAGATCGGCACCGCGACCCAGTCAATCGTGACGATCAGCATGGAGGCATTGCTGCCGAAATAGCTGTAATTGCCCACCAGCCCCAGGCTGGCAATGCCCGCCAGGATCACCGCGATCAACACCAGCCCGGCATTGCGCTGTTCGAAGGCGCGGCCCATTTCCTCGATGGCGAAGACAATGCCGGCCAGGGGCGTGTTGAACGCCGCCGCCACCCCGGCCGCGGCGCCCGCCAGGATCAGGCCGCGTTCGCCCAGCATGCGTCCGATCTTGCCCGATTGCAGCAGGATGGCTGCGCCGACCTGCACGGTGGGACCTTCACGCCCGATCGAGGCGCCGCAGGCCATGCCGAAAAGCGTAAGAAGGATCTTGCCGAAGGTGAGCTTCAGCGACAGCAGCCGGCTTCGCGCGGCGGTGTCCTTCATGTGCCGCGCCGCGATGGCCTGGGGAATGCCCGAGCCCTGGCTGCCCGGAAAGACGCGGGCCGCGATCCAGGCGGACAGCATGAAACCGCAAGGTGTGAGGATCAGCGCAACCCAGGGGGCGAACAACAGCCAGTGGAAAAGCCTTGTGGCCTGGGTCGCCGCGGCGGCGAACGCCACGCTCACCACGCCAACAGCTATCGCGCCGCCCCAGAACACCAACCGCATCCGCCAGCGCCGCCCCGAAAAGAGCAGCTTGCGGCGGCGGCGGTCCAGGCGTGCGATCATGCCCGCGTCAGTAGTCTCGCAGCTTCCACGGCGAAATAGGTCAGGATGCCGCTGGCGCCGGCGCGCTTGAAGCCGGTCAAGCTTTCGATGACAGCCCTGTCACGATGCAGCCATCCTTTCTCGAAGGCCGCGGACAGCATCGCGTATTCGCCGGACACCTGATAGGCGAAGGTCGGCACGCCGAAGCGGTCCTTCACCCGCCACACCAGGTCCAGATACGGCATGCCCGGCTTGACCATTACCATGTCGGCGCCTTCGGCCAGGTCCAGCGCCACTTCGCGCAGGGCTTCATCGCCGTTGGCCGGATCCATCTGGTAGCTGCGCTTGTCGCCTGTCAGCGATTTGGCGCTGCCCACGGCATCGCGGAACGGGCCGTAGAACGCGCTCGCATACTTGGCGGCATAGGCCATCATAAGGGTGTTGTGATGTCCGGCCTTCTCCAGCGCGGCGCGAATGGCGCCGATGCGGCCATCCATCATGTCGGACGGCGCGATGATGTCGCAACCGGCGGCGACCTGCACCAGGCTCTGCTGCACCAGCATGTCCACCGTCGCGTCATTGTGCACATCGCCATCGCGGAGCAGGCCGTCATGGCCATGGCTGGTATAGGGATCCAGCGCCACATCGCAGAGCACGCCGATGTCCGGCACCGCCGCCTTGATGGCGCGCACGGCGCGGCACACCAGGTTGTCGCTGTTCAGGGCCTCGCGGCCATCTTCGGTTTTCAAGGAGGCTGGGGTCTGCGGAAAAAGGGCGATCACCGGAATGCCCAGCGCCGCGGCTTCCTTGGCCGCCGTTACCACCAGGTCCACAGACAGCCGTTCAACGCCGGGCATGGATGCCACGGCCTCGCGCTTGTTCTCCCCCTCGATCACGAACACCGGCCAGATGAAGTCCGCGGGCGACAAAGAATTTTCGGCCACCAGGCGCCTGGACCAATCGTGGCGGCGGGTACGCCGCATCCGGAGGGCGGGATAAGTGCTCATAAGGTATCTTTTTTGGTCACCACGGCTCTCGCCAACGCTCCTGTCTTGCCAATTCGCCGGGACCCGCGCAAGTCTGGCCGCAAATGAGCGCTTCCGACCCCCACATAATCAGCGAGAAACGAGGCCATCTGGGTCTTCTGACCCTGAGCCGGCCGCAGGCGCTGAATGCCCTGACCCACGGCATGGTCAACGCCATTGCCGCCGTGTTGAAAGACTGGGCCGGCGACGATCAAATCCGTGCCGTGGCCATTCGCGGCGAGGGCCGCGCCTTCTGCGCCGGCGGCGATATCCGCGCCGTGCAGCAGGCGGTGGTGGCGGGTTCGGACGAGGGCGCCGCCCTATTGCGCGACGAATACCGCATGAACGCCCTGATCGCCGCGTTCCCCAAGCCGTATATCGCCCTGATCCATGGCATCTGCATGGGCGGCGGCGCCGGGATTTCGGTGCATGGCAGCCACCGTCTGGCCGATCCATCGCTGGGTTTCGCCATGCCCGAAACAGCCATCGGCTTTGTCCCTGACATCGGCGCCAGCTATTTCCTGTCGCGCGCGTCCGGCGGCATCGGCATGTATCTGGGCCTGACTTCCGAACGCATCGGCCTGGGCGACGCTCTCGAGGCGGGCTTCATGACCCATGCCGTGGAGGCCGCGAATTTCGACGCGGTGATCGACGGCCTTGCCAGGGGTGATGCCGTCGATGCGGTGATCGCGCCATTGGCACGCAAGACCGCGCCCGGTCCGCTGTCGGCGCATCGCCGCCAGATCGAGACCGTATTTGCCGCCGCGTCGGTGGAAGCCATCCTGGAACGGCTGGATCGCGACGGCAGCGATTTCGCGCGCGCCACCGCGCAAGTCATCCGCTCACGTTCCCCGACCTCCTTGAAAGTCGTGTTCCGCCAGTTGCGCGCGGGCGCAAAGCTCGACCTGAAGCAATGCCTGGCGATGGAACTGCGCCTGGCCGTGCGCTTGATCGCGGCGCCTGACTTTCGCGAAGGGGTGCGCGCGGCGCTGATCGACAAGGACCGTGCGCCCCGGTGGCAACCGTCGTCTTTGGCAGGTGTTGGCGACCTGGATCCGCTTTTCGCGCCCTTGCAGGATGAGCTGTTCTGATTTTCGCGAAAGCATTTACCTTTCATTTGCCATCTTTCGACACACTGGCTGCGCTCGCGAAAGTGTTGCTACCGGAAGCGCACATTTTACGCGCCTTTAAGACATCCCGCTTAGTCTGGCCCCAACAATAGGTGGGCTCCGCAAAAAGCGGAGAAAAACAGATGACGGCATTGGCCAAACCGCAGGTCGCGGAGGCGCTGAACGGCGCTTCTTCGGTTCGCAAGCACTATCTCGAGACGCTCAACCTTGTGGAGCGTCTGCATCGACAACTTCTCGACGTGATCAAGGACGAGCTGGATCGCCGCGACGAGCGCGAGATCAATTCGGTCCAGGCGTTGCTGCTGTTCAACGTCGGCGACCAGGAACTGACGGCCGGCGAGCTTCGCACCCGCGGCCATTACCTGGGCTCGAACGTCTCCTACAATCTCAAGAAGCTGGTTGAAGGCGGCTATATCCACCATGAGCGCTCGGAATCCGACCGCCGCTCGGTGCTGGTGCGCCTGACCCGCAAGGGCGAAGCGGTGCGCGACATGCTGCGCGAACTGTTTGACCGTCATCTGGGTTCGCTGGAAGCGGTGGGCAATGTCGGCTCCGACCATCTGGAAAGCTTGAATACGACCCTGAAGCGCATGGAGCGCTTCTGGATCGACCAGGTCCGTTTCCGCCTCTAATTCGACTCAGCTAACCTGTCCCCATGAAGGGGCTGGTTACATTCCTGTCACGCCATGTGCGCTTCTACATCGCGCTGGGCTGTGGGTTGCTGACCATTGCTGCGGCTCATGTCACGGGCTTTGACGCGCCGCTGCTGGCGGGCGGCGACGTCTTCTATGTGGTCTTCCTGGCGCTGTGCGCGGTGATGATCGCGGGCCAGAAGAAATCCGACATCAAGAAACGCGCCAAGAACCAGGACGAGGGCATCGTCGTTGTCCTCCTGATCACGGGCGCCACCATCGCCTTCTTCTGCGATGCGGTCTTCACCGCCCTGAACAAGAAGAACGGCCTGGAAGTAACGCCCCTGGTGCTCGCCGGGATCGGCGCGCCGCTGGGCTGGTTCGTGCTCCACACGGTGATGGCCTTTCATTACGCCAACATCCATTATTTCGAGGATCCCGATTGCGAGGGCAACGAAAAGGATCTGGATTTCCCCGGCCGCGGCGATCCGGGCATGTGGGATTTCCTCTATTATTCCTTCGTGGTGGGCATGACCGCGCAGGTGTCCGACGTCCAGGTGCGCACCACCGCGATGCGCCGCGCCACCTTGCTGCATGGGGTGGTGTCGTTCTTCTTCAACACCGTCTTCATCGCCATGGCCGTCAACGCAGGTGTAGCCCTGGCTTCATGACGGCCATGTTTTTTTAAGGGCGAACGATCCTTCGGATCATTCGCGGGGGCCGTCAATGCGGGCGTGGCGCTCGCTTCCTGAACCAGGGGACGAAGGCGCTCACCTCGCGCTTGTAGGCGGCATAACCTGGCCGGCGTTCGGCTATATCGTCTTCCATCAGCGCCACGCCGGACACTTTCAGCAGCAGGGTGGTCACCAGGATCGGCGACAGCAGCAGCCACCACATATGGCTGGCGGCATAGCCGATGATGAAAAAGCCCCACCACATCGCCGCCTCGCCGAAATAATTGGGATGGCGCGACAAGCCCCAAAGCCCCTTGTCCATCACCTTGCCCTTGTTGGCGGGATCGGACCGGAAGGCGCCCAGCTGGAAGTCGGCCAGGGCTTCGAACACCAAGGCCAGGGCCGCAATCCCCACCCCCACATAGTCCAGCCAGCCCAACGGCATGCCGCTGTACAGGACCGCCGCCACCAGCGGGGCGGGGATGAACCAGATGAGAATGGCTTGCAACAAGAACACCTGGACGAAGCTCAGCCACCACCAGTTGGCGCCAAACTTGGTCCGCATGCTGCCATAGCGGTGATCCTCGCCATGGTGGCGGGCCCAGATATGGGCCGCCAGCCGGATGGCCCACAGGTTAACCAGCAAAAGCACCGTGGAGGTGCGCGGACCGCCCGCATGGCCCACAAAGGCGGCGATATCCACCACCCCCGCTATGCCGGGCCCCCAGAAAATATCGACGATGCTGGCGTCCCTGAGGCGCAGGGAAACAAGCCACAGCACCACCGCCATGGACAGCGCAAACACCAGCCCCCAGCTGGACGGGGACAGGGCTGGAACCAGGGCCGAAAGGGCGGAAATGGTGGGTTTCATGTGACAAATTGCGTGGAATCAAACACTTGTTTCGCGTTATCCTGCCAGATGCAGGCGTGGTTCAGGTACAAAGGCTTCCGGCATGTCGTTTTCCTACAAATCCCACTTCGAGGATGCCGTACAGGCGCTTCGCCAGGAAGGCCGTTACCGGGTTTTCGCCGATCTTAAGCGCATTCGTGGCCGTTTCCCGCAGGCGACCTGGACCGGCCCCCAGGGGGAAAAGGAAGTCACCGTCTGGTGCTCCAACGATTATCTGGGCCAGGGCCAGAACGAAGTCGTGCTGGACGCGATGCACAAGGCGCTTGAACAGGCCGGCGCCGGTTCGGGCGGCACGCGCAATATCTCCGGCACCACGCATTATCATGTCGAGCTGGAAGCCGAGTTGGCCGACCTGCACGGCAAGGAAGCGGCGCTGCTCTTCACCTCCGGCTATGTCTCCAACGAGGCGACGCTGGAAACCCTGCAAACCATCCTGCCCGGCCTGATCATCTTCTCCGACGCGCTGAACCACGCTTCGATGATTGCCGGCATCCGCCATGGCAAGAGCGAAAGGCATATCTTCCGCCACAACGACCTGGCCCATCTGGAAGAGCTGCTCCAGGCTGCCGATCCGGCAGCGCCAAAGCTGATCGCCTTCGAAAGCGTCTATTCCATGGACGGCGACATCGCCGACCTGCCGGGCCTGGTGGCCCTGGCCAAGCGCTACAACTGCCTGACCTACCTGGATGAAGTCCATGCGGTGGGGATGTATGGTAAGCGGGGCGGCGGCGTCGCCGAGCGGGACGGCGTCATGGCCGACATCGACATCATCGAGGCCACGCTGGGCAAGGCGTTCGGCGTGATGGGCGGCTACATCACCGGCAGCGCCGTCCTGATCGACGCCATCCGCTCCTACGCGCATGGCTTCATCTTCACCACCTCGCTGCCGCCCGTGCTGACCGCCGGCGCGCTCGCCAGCGTGCGCTGGCTGAAAGAACATGACGAGATGCGCCAGCGTCACCAGGAACGCGCCGCGACTTTGAAGGCGCGCTTCGCCCAGATCGGTTTGCCCGTGATGCCGTCCGTCAGCCATGTCGTGCCGGTGCTGGTGGGAAATCCCGTCCATTGCAAGATCATCTCCGACATGCTGCTGGGCGATTACGGGATCTATGTGCAGCCGATCAATTACCCCACCGTGCCCAAGGGCACCGAACGCCTGCGCTTTACGCCGACACCTTTCCATGACGACCGGATGATCGACCATCTGGTCGGCGCCATGGACAAGCTCTGGACCCATTGCAACGTCAAGCGCCTCGGCGGCGTTGCGGCGTAAGGGCCTTGCCCCGCGAGATCTACGTCGAGTTCGTGATCCTGGGGAATTCGGTCAAGGCGACCGCGATCGACCCTGAAACAGGCCTGGAAGCCAGCGTCGTCGGCCCCGCCAACGCCCCCCAAAGCACCATGGCCCAGGCCGCCCGCCGCAAGCTGGAATTTTTGGCCGCCAGGAAGAAAGACTGATCCCGCCTATATGGGATCTATATTTCCGGCCTGTCCGGCCGACATCGAATTCCTACATCCTCCCGCATAATTCTGCGTCTCCGAAATGGAGGCTGTCATGCTGGATGCAATCTTTCTGTGCGCGGGGCTGGCGTTTTTCGCCGCCGCCATCGGTTACACCCTGATCTGCGAGAAACTGTGATGGGCGGCGATTACATCCTGGCCGCCATCGTGACGCTCGGCGTCCTTTCCTATCTCGTCTTCGCCCTGATCCGTCCGGAGAAATTCTGATGACCGCGAATGGCTGGATTCAGATTGGTCTGTTTTGCCTGGTCGTCATCGTCTGCGTGAAGCCGCTGGGTCTCTACATGGCTCGCCTGTTTGAAGGCGGGCGCACATTCCTGTCGCCGGTTCTGGGGCCTGTCGAGCGCGGCATCTACCGGCTTTGCGGCATCAAGCCGGACCAGGAGCAGCATTGGACCGGCTACACCATCGCCATGCTGGCCTTCAGCATCGCCGGGTTTGTTTCGCTGTACCTGATGCAGCGGCTGCAGGCGGTGCTGCCGTTCAACCCGCAGGGCATGGCGGGAACGACCCCAGACCTCTCGTTCAACACCGCCATCAGCTTTGTCACCAACACCAACTGGCAGTCCTATGGCGGCGAAAGCACGCTGGGCTATCTGGTGCAGATGCTGGGCCTGACGGTGCACAATTTCGTCAGCGCCGCCACCGGCATCGCCCTGGCCATTGCGCTGATCCGCGGCTTTGCCCGCAAGTCCGCCAAAACCGTGGGCAACTTCTGGGTCGATATGACCCGCGCCACGCTTTATGTCCTGCTCCCGCTGGCCGTGGTGATGGCGCTGGTCCTGGTGTGGCAGGGCGTGCCGCAGAACCTGGGCGCCTATACCCAGGCCTTCGGTCTGGAAGGCGCCAAACAGTTGATCGCGCAGGGCCCGGTGGCGTCGCAGGAAGCGATCAAGATGCTGGGCACCAATGGCGGCGGCTTCTTCAACGTCAATTCGGCCCATCCTTTCGAGAACCCGACCGGCCTGACCAATTTCGCGGAGCTGTGGTCCATCCTCGTCATCAGCGCGGCGCTGACCTACACCTTTGGCCGCATGGTCCGGGACACCCGCCAGGGCTGGGCGATATTCGCGGTGATGGGCCTGCTGTTCCTGGGCGGGCTGGCGCCGACCTATTGGGCCGAAGGGCAGGGCAATGCCGCTGTCGCTGCCGCGCATGTGGCGCAGACCGGCAACATGGAAGGCAAGGAAGTGCGCTTCGGCGTCGCCAACTCGGTCCTTTGGGCCACCGCCACGACCGACGCCTCCAACGGCAGCGTCAATGCCATGCATGACAGCTTTACGCCGCTGGGCGGGCTGATCCCCATCATCAATATCGAACTGGGCGAGATCGTGTTCGGCGGCGTCGGGTCCGGGCTGTATGGCATGCTGCTGTTCGCGGTGATCGCCATGTTCGTGGCCGGGCTGATGGTGGGCCGCACCCCCGAATATCTGGGCAAGAAGATCGAAGCCCGGGAGGTCAAGATGGCCATGCTGGCGATCCTGATCTTGCCGCTTTCCATCCTGGGCTTCACCGCCTTGGCGTCGGTCAGCAAGCTCGGCCTGGCCGGGCCGCTCAACAGCGGGCCGCACGGATTTTCGGAAATTCTCTACGCCTTCACCTCTGCCACGGGCAACAATGGCAGCGCCTTTGCCGGCCTGACCGCCAACACGGTCTTCTATAACACCACCCTCGGCTTCGCGATGTTGATCGGCCGCTTCCTCTTCATCGTGCCGATGATGGCGGTGGCCGGCGCGCTCGCCGCCAAAAAAATCGTGCCGGCTTCCGCCGGCACCTTTCCCACCCATGGCGGCCTGTTCGTCGGTCTTTTGATCGGCGTCATCCTGATCGTGGGCGGGCTGACATTCTTCCCGGCTCTGTCGCTGGGCCCCATCGTCGAACATCTGGCGATGCAGGCCGGCACGTTCTTCTGAGGCGCACATGAAACAGTCTTCCAGCATCATGGATCCGGCCATCCTGTGGCCCGCCATAGGCAATGCTTTCAAGAAGCTCGATCCCCGGGCGATGATGAAGAACCCGGTGATGTTCGTGGTGGAGATCACCGCCACGCTCACCAGCTTCCTGTTCATCCGCGACTGGCTGGCCGGACAGCATCACCTGGCTTTCGCCTTCCAGATCAACCTGTGGCTCTGGTTCACGGTATTGTTCGCCAACTTCGCCGAAGCGGTGGCCGAAGGCCGCGGCAAGGCCCAGGCCGAGACCTTGCGCCGCACCCGCAGCGATACCGTCGCCAAGGTCCTGGCCGACCAGGTGTCGAAGGTCTACTCCAGGAAGCCAGCTCAGCTCTTGTCGCGCGGCGACCTGGTGCTGGTGGAGCCGGGCGATGTCATCCCGTCTGACGGTGAAGTGGTGGAAGGCGTCGCCTCGGTGGACGAAAGCGCCATCACCGGCGAAAGCGCGCCCGTCATCCGCGAATCCGGCGGTGACCGCTCGGCGGTAACCGGCGGCACCCGCGTCCTGTCCGACTATATCGTGGTCAGGATCACCGCCACCCAGGGCTCCACCTTCCTGGACCGCATGATCGCGCTGGTGGAAGGCGCCGAGCGCCAGAAGACGCCCAACGAAATCGCGCTCAACATCCTGTTGGCCGGCCTGACAATCATCTTTGTCTTCGCGGTCGCGACCATTCCCATGTTTGCCGCCTATGCCGGCGGCGCGCTCAGTGTGCTGGTGCTGGTGGCGTTGTTCGTCACTTTGATCCCCACCACCATCGGTGCGCTGCTGTCGGCCATCGGTATCGCCGGCATGGACCGGCTGGTGCGTTTTAACGTGCTGGCCATGTCGGGCAGGGCGGTGGAGGCCGCGGGTGACGTGGACACCTTGCTGCTGGACAAAACCGGCACCATCACCTTGGGCAACCGCCAGGCCAGCGCCTTCCTGCCGCTGGAAGGCGTCTCGGAACATGAACTGGCGGAAGCGGCCATGGCCGCCTCGCTGGCTGATGAAACCCCGGAAGGCCGCTCCATCGTCGCCCTGGCGCGGGAGAAATATGGCATCGCTGAAGGCGTGGCCCATGGCGCCTTCGTGCCCTTCACGGCCCAGACGCGGCTGTCGGGCATCGACAATGCGCGCGGCTCCATCCGCAAGGGTGCGGTGGATGCGGTACTCAGCTGGGCCGGCCTGTCCTTGTCGGGCGCGGCGCTGACCACCATCGCCGATCGCATCGCCAAGACCGGCGGCACGCCGCTGGCGGTGGCGCGAGACAAACAGCTTCTGGGCGTTATTCACCTGAAGGACATCGTTAAGGGCGGTATCCGCGAACGCTTCAGTGCCCTGCGCCAGATGGGCATCCGCACCGTGATGATCACCGGCGACAATCCGCTGACCGCCGCCGCCATCGCCGCCGAAGCGGGGGTGGATGATTTCCTCGCCCAGGCGACGCCCGAGAACAAATTGTCCCTGATCCGCGAGGAACAGGCCAAGGGCAAGCTGGTCGCCATGTGCGGCGACGGCACCAACGACGCGCCCGCTTTGGCCCAGGCCGATGTCGGCGTGGCCATGAACACCGGCACCATGGCGGCGCGCGAGGCGGGCAACATGGTGGACCTGGACAGCGATCCCACCAAGCTGATCGAGATCGTGGAGATCGGCAAGCAGCTCCTGATGACGCGTGGCGCACTGACCACCTTTTCCATCGCCAACGACGTGGCGAAGTATTTCGCCATCATCCCGGCCATGTTCCTGGCCTTCTATCCCCAGTTGCAAGCCCTGAACATCATGGGCCTGCACAGCCCGCAAAGCGCCATCCTCTCGGCGATCATCTTCAACGCCCTGATCATCGTGGCGCTGATCCCCCTGGCGCTGAAAGGCGTGGCTTATCGCGCTGCCGGCGCGTCCAGCGTCCTGTCCCGCAATCTTCTCATATACGGCGTGGGTGGCCTGGTGGTGCCGTTCATCGGCATCAAGGCCATCGATCTGGCCGTCACCGCGCTTGGATTGGCGTAAGGAGAGCCCCATGCAACACATCCGCCCCGCCATCGTCATGCTGCTTCTGATGACCTTGCTCACAGGCATTGTCTATCCGCTGGGTTTCACCGCCCTTGCTGCCGCGATCTTTCCGCATCAGGCCGGCGGCAGCCTTGTGGTCCGGAACGGCAAGACGATCGGCTCCGAACTGATCGGCCAGAATTTCGCCTCGGCGCAATATTTTCATGGCCGCCCCTCCGCCGCGGGCAATGGCTATGACGCCGCCAACTCTTCGGGTTCTAATTTCGCCACCACGTCCAAGAAGCTGAAGGACCGCATCGCCGCCGATGCCGCCAAACTCCGTGCGGAAAATCCCGCCATGCCGGTGCCGGACGATCTTGTGACGGCTTCGGCCAGTGGCCTGGACCCCGACATTTCGCCGGCCGGCGCCCTGTTCCAGGTGCCGCGCGTGGCAAAGGCGCGCGGCCTCTCCGAAGACCAGGTGCGGGAGCTGGCACAAGCCCATGTCGAGCAAAGGCTTTTCGGCCTGCTGGGCGAACCGCACGTCAATGTCCTGAAGCTTAACCTTGCGCTGGACGCATATGCCTCGCGCATGAAAGGCGCAGCCAACAGGTCTAATCTCCCTGCCGGATGAGTGACGCCGACAACAGGCCTTCGCCGGATGCCCTGCTGAAAGAAGCAGGACAGCCCGGGCGCGGCCGGTTGAAAGTGTTTTTGGGCGCCGCGCCGGGTGTTGGCAAGACCTATGAGATGCTGGTGCAGGCGCGCCGCCGCCGGCTGGACGGCATCGATGCTGTGATCGGCGTGGTGGAAACCCATGGCCGGGTTGAAACCGACCTGCTGACCAAGGGCCTTGAGACCATCCCCAAGAAGCGTGTGCCCTATCGTGGCAAGGTGCTGGCCGAGATGGACCTGGACGCCATCCTGCAGCGCCGTCCCCGCCTGGTGCTGGTGGATGAACTGGCGCACAACAATGCGCCCGGCAGCCGCCATCCCAAGCGCTATCTGGATGTCGAGGAGCTGCTGGCGGCAGGCATCGATGTACATACCACCCTGAATGTGCAGCATGTCGAAAGCCTGAACGATGTGGTGGCGCGCATCGCAAGGTGCGGGTTCGCGAAACCGTGCCGAACTCCATCCTGGACCGTACCGACGACATCGAGCTGTTGAACCTGACGCCGGAAGACCCTGCTGCAGCGGATGAAGGACGGCAAGGTCTATCTGCCGGACGCCGCCGAGCGGGCGCAGCAGAATTATTTCGTCCCCGGAAACCTGGCGGCGCTGCGCGAACTGGCGCTTCGCCGCACCGCCCAGCAGGTGGATGCGCAGATGGTGGACTATATGCGCGCCCATGCCCATTCCGGGCCCTGGGAAGCCGGCGAGCGGTTGCTTGTGGCGGTAAATGCCCGTCCCGGCGCCGCTGCCGCCTTGCGCTATGCCCGCCGCCTGGCCGATCGGCTGCGCGCGTCCTGGACCGCCATCCATGTCGAAACCGGCGCCGCCACGGGGCGAGCGCGATGCCGGTGGCCCAGGCGCTGCGCTTGGCCGAGCGCATGGGCGCCATCTCCGCCACCGTGCCTGCCGCCAACGAAGCCGATGGCGTGGTGCAATTCGCGCGCGCCAACAACGTCACCCATATCGTGGCGATGGGCGCGCCGCCGCGCTGGTGGGACGCCGTGCGTCCGCCTTTGGCGCAGCAGATCATCCGCCGGGCCGGTGACATCAGCGTGCATGTCGTGCCGGCCGCCGCGCAGGGAAGGGGCGAAGCGGTCCCGCCCGCCGCCGCTTCCCCGTCCCCCTGGCCTGAGCCACGCGCCTTTCTGGGCAGCCTTTTGTTAAGCGCCGCCGGATTGGGCGCAGCGTTCCTGCTGCGCCAGGGGCTGGGCCTAGCCAATGTCGCGCTGGTTCTGCTGGTGGCGGTGCTGGGCAGCGCCGTCACCTTGGCCTGGCCGTCACTGTTCGCCTGCCTGGTCTGCGCGCTGGCGTACATTTTCTTCTGCCGCCGCTGTACACCTTCACCATCGCCGAGCCGGAAAATGTCATCACCCTTTTGGTTTTCCTGCTGGTGGCGGCCATCGCCAGCAACTTGACGGCACGGGTGCGCACGCAGGCAATTGTCGCCCGCCAGCGCGCCGCCACCACCGAAGACCTGTACCGCTTCAGCCGCAAGTTGGCGGGGATCGCCACCCTGGACGATCTGCTCTGGGCCTCCGCGTACCAGATGGCGCACATGCTGAAGCTGCATGTCGTGTTGCTGATGCCCGAAGACGAAGAACTGGATGTGCGCGCCGGCTATCCGCCCGAAGATACGCTGGAAGACAGCGACCTGGCCGCCGCCAAATGGACGTTCCAGCATGGCCAGGAAGCGGGGCGCGGCGCCGACACCCTGCCTGGCGCGCGCCGCCTGTTTCTGCCCATGCGCACGGCGCGGGGCGTGGTGGCGATCATCGGGCTGGATTCCAGCCAGGGCGGCGCGCTGCTGACCCCCGACCAGCGCCGCCTGCTGGATTCCCTGGCCGACCAGACGGCGCTGGCCATCGAGCGCCTGCACCTGGCCCAGGAAATGGACCGCGCCCGCGTCGCCGCCGAGACCGAAAAGCTGCGCTCGGCGCTGCTGACCTCGATCAGCCATGACCTGCGCACCCCGCTTGCATCGATTTTGGGATCGGCCACCAGTCTCAAACAGTATCGCGGCCAGATGGCGGAATCCGACCAGGAGCAGCTTCTTGCCACCATCCAGGAGGAGGCCGAAAGGCTCAATCACTTCATCGCCAACCTGCTGGACATGACGCGGCTGGAATCTGGCGCGCTGGCGCCCAGCCTGGAGCCGGCGGACCTGGGCGATGTGGTGGGCAGCGTGCTTCGGCGGGTAAAGCCGCTGGTCCAGCAGCATCGCATCGTGCTGGACATGGAGCCGGGGCTGCCCATGCCGCGCCTGGATCCGGTGCTGTTCGAACAGGTGCTGTTCAATCTGCTGGACAACGCCGCCAAGTATGCCGCGCCCGCAACCGCCATCACCCTGCGCGCCCGTCACGAAGGCGCGGTGCTGCGCCTGCAAGTGCTGGACGAGGGCCCCGGCCTTCCCGAAGAAGACCGTGAACGGGTGTTCGACAAGTTCTACCGGGTGCGCGCCGGCGACAAGAAGCGCGCCGGCACTGGCCTGGGGCTTGCCATTGCGCGCGGCTTCATGGAAGCCATGGGTGGCACCGTCACCGCCGCCAACCGCAGCGGCGGGAGCGGCGCGGTCTTCACTTTGACGCTGCCGGTATCATGAACCCCTCGCGCATCTGATCGTGGACGATGAACCGCCGAAATCCGGCGTTTCCTGAAGACCGCGCTGGTGGCACAGGAGTTATCGCGTCGAGGAGATCCGGCGATGGCGAGGCGGCCCTGGATTTCTTCGGCGCAATGTCGTGGACCTGGTCATCCTGGACCTGGGATTGCCCGGCATGGACGGGCTTGAAGTGGTGAAACACTTGCGCGGCGAGGGCAAAAGCGTCCCCATCATCATCCTGTCCAGCCGCGATGACGAGGCCGGCAAGGTCTCAGCCCTGGATCTTGGCGCCGATGATTGCTCAATGTCTCCAAGCCGTTCGGGATGGAGGAGCTGTCGGCCCGCCTGCGCGCGGCGCTGCGCCACCGGTTGCAGCAGGAAGGCGAAAAGCCCCTGTTCCGCAGCGGCGATGTCACGGTGGACCTGGTGCGCCGGATCGTGACCGCGCGCGGCGCCGAGGTGAAGCTGACACCGCGCGAATACGACCTTTTGCGCCTGATGGTCGCCCATGCCGGCAAGGTTCTGACGCACAAATTCATCCTGCACGAGGTCTGGGGCGGGGAAGCGGAGGTGCAGTATTTGCGAATTTATGTCCGCAACCTGCGCCAGAAGCTGGAAACCGACCCCGAACAGCCAAAGCTTATCCTGACTGAGCAGGGCGTTGGCTACAGGCTGGCGATGGAGTCCGGAACGTAGGTCAGCCGGATGACGCTCTCGCCGATCCGGTCACTGGCGGCCAGACGCAAAGGCGGCCGTGGCCCGGCAAAGAACGGCGCGCCTTGGCCCAGCACAACCGGATGCAGGTAAAGCCGGTACTCATCTATCAGGCCCAATTGGGTGACGCTGTTCGCCAGCACCGGGCCGGCAACGCCGATATCACCGGTCTGCTGCGCTTTCACGGCGCGTATCCGCGCCTCAATGTCATCCGAAATGAGCGTGGCGTTGGGGCCTACTGATTTCAGCGTGCGCGACACGACCCATTTGTGCTGCTCGCGCCAGGCGCGCGCGAACGCCCGCAGTTCAGCGGTCCATTCCGGCCGGTCTTCGTCCCAGTAGCGCATGATCTCGTACATGCGGCGGCCATATATGCTGCCGGTCGCGGCGCCGACGCGTTCGATCCAGTGGCGAAACAGCACGGCATCGGGTGCGAATTTGTCGTGATCGACATAACCGTCCAGGGACAGGTTCATGCCGAAGACGAACTTGGCCATGAACGCTAGTCCTTCTTCCGCCGCTTGCCCTTTTTGCCGTCCTTGCCCAGCCCGATCTTCTTGGCGAAGTCGCTGCGCTTCTGGGCATAGTTGGGCGCCACCATCGGGTAGTCCGGTGGCAGGTTCCAGCGCTCGCGGTATTCCGATGGCGACAGCTTGTAGCGCGAGCGCAGATAGCGCTTGAGCATCTTCAGCTTCTTGCCGTCCTCCAGGCAGACAATGTAGTCGGCCTGGACCGATTTCTTGACCGGCACGGCCGGGGCGCGGGGCAGGGCGCGGTCGTCCGACCCGGCGAAGCCGCCCAGGGTGGCGTGCACTTTCTTGATGATGCCGGGCAGCTCGCTGGCCGGGACCGGGTTCTTGCTGACATAGGCGGCGACGATTTCCGTCACCAGCTTGAGGATGTCGTCCTCACTATCCTTGGCCATACCCGCGAACGCCCCAAGATTCCAACATGTTGCCGCCCGTCATTGTGGCACGGGCCGGGAACAGGAAATCTCAGCTTTTCCCGTGCCTTGCAAGAAGCTCTTCAAATTGTCCCTAAACCGCTAGATTTGGTGCCGCTTAAGGGGTAAATCCGCCATTCCTGCGCGGGGGCGCTAGATCGGCCTCCACGCCCCCTTTGGTTGCAAATGAGGCTTTTGATGTCCGCTGCCCCGCTGGCCCCCCCGTCCGGATACTTCACCAAGGGGCTCGAGGCCGCCGACCCGGACGTCTTCAGCGCCATCCAGGACGAGCTGAACCGCCAGCGCGACAAGATCGAACTGATCGCCAGTGAAAACATCGTCTCCAAGGCGGTGCTGGAAGCCCAGGGTTCGGTCCTGACCAACAAGTATGCCGAAGGCTATCCGGGCAAGCGCTATTACGGTGGCTGCGAATATGTCGACGTGGCCGAAGCCATCGCCATCGAGCGTGCCTGCAAGCTGTTCGGCGCCGCCTTCGCCAACGTCCAGCCGCATTCGGGCGCCAACGCCAACCAGGCTGCTTTCTATGCCCTGCTCAATCCCGGCGACACGTTCATGGGGCTGGACCTGGCGGCCGGCGGCCATCTCACCCACGGCCATCCCGCCAACTATTCAGGCAAGTGGTTCAAGCCGGTGCCCTACACGGTCCGCAAGGACAACCAGCATGTCGACATGGACCAGGTCCGTGACCTGGCGCGCGAGCACAAGCCCAAGCTGATCCTGGCCGGTGGTTCGGCTTATTCGCGCAGCTGGGATTTTGAAGGCTTCCGCCGCATCGCCGATGAAGTCGGCGCCTTCCTGATGGTGGACATGGCCCATTTCGCCGGCCTTGTGGCGGGCGGCGTCCACGCCAACCCGGTGCCCTATGCCGACGTTGTCACCACCACCACCCACAAGACCCTGCGCGGTCCGCGCGGCGGCCTGATCCTGTCGCGCGATGCGGACCTGGGCAAGAAGATCAACTCCGCCATCTTCCCCGGCCTGCAGGGCGGCCCCTTGATGCACGTCATCGCCGCCAAGGCGGTGGCGTTCGGCGAGGCTTTGAAGCCGGAATTTAAGGCCTATGCGAAGGCCGTGGTCGAGAACGCCAAGGCGCTGGCCGAAGTCCTGAAGTCGTCGGGCCTGGACATCGTCACCGGCGGCACCGACAACCACCTCATGCTGGTGGACCTGCGTCCCAAGGGCGCCAAGGGCCGTCCCACCGAACATGCGCTGGACCGCGCCGCCATCACCTGCAACAAGAACGCCGTGCCGTTCGATACCGAAAAGGCCACCATCACGTCGGGCATCCGGCTGGGTTCGCCCGCCGGCACGACCCGCGGCTTCGGCGTGGGCGAATTCCGCGAGATCGGCAAGCTGATCGTGGAAGTGGTCGATGCCGTGGCCAAAAACGAAGCGGGCGATGCCCAGGTGGAGCAGAGCGTGGCGCGCCGCGTCGCCGATCTGTGCAACCGCTTCCCGATCTATCCGTAAGAGGACACAAAGATGCGCTGCCCATTTTGCGGACATGAAGACAGCCAGGTGAAGGACAGCCGTCCTTCCGAGGACAATTCCGCCATTCGCCGCCGCCGTCATTGCCCCGAATGCGGTGGCCGCTTCACCACCTTTGAGCGCGTGCAGCTGCGCGAGCTGATCGTGGTCAAGAAGAACGGCCGGCGCGAGGCTTTTGACCGCGACAAGCTGGAACGCTCGATCAACCACGCCCTGCGCAAGCGTCCGGTGGAGCGCGAGCGGGTGGAACGCACCGTTACCGGCATCGTGCGCCGCCTGGAATCCATGGGCGAGAACGAAATTCCCGCGAACGTGATCGGCGAACTGGTGATGCAGGCGCTGGCCAGCCTGGACAAGGTGGCCTATGTCCGCTTCGCCTCGGTTTACAAGAACTTCCGCGAGACCCGCGATTTCGAGGCGCTGATCGGCGAACTCGAAGGCGACGACGACAAGTGATGCTGGCAGCTTGGCCGTGGCCCGCCTCCCCCTTGGCGCGTAGCGCCATAAAGGGGGAGGTGGTCGTAGCTGGCCTTTGGGCCAGCGAAGACCGGAGGGGGTTCATTTGAACATCTTGATTGTAGAAGGCCGCTATCATCCTGACGTCGCCGATGCGCTGGTGGACGGCGCCACGGCCGCGCTGGAAAAGGGCGGTGCACGGTTTGAACGTGTTTCGGTGCCCGGCGTGCTGGAAATCCCCGCCGCCATCGCCATTTCCGTGCGTTCGGGGCGCCCGTTCGACGGCTATGTCGCGCTGGGCTCCGTCACCGGCCCGGCCCATATCGCCGACATGTTCTACGCCGAAACCATGCGCGGGTTGATGGCGCTGGGCACCGCCGGCATCGCGCTGGGCAACGGCATCGTGCTGGCGGGCGACGAGGGCGCCGCGCACGACCTCGCCATGCGCCAGGATCTGGGCGGTGACGCCGCGCGCGCCTGCCTGTCGCTGGTCACCTTCGCCGAACGCCAAGGCTATCAGCGATGAACGATCAAGCGCCGGTCCACGAGACCAAAGGCGATGCCCGCCACGCCGCCCGGATCGGCGCGGTACAGGCGCTTTACCAGATGGAAATGTCGGATCGCCTGTCCGGCGATGTCGCCGCGGAATTTGCCGAGCATCGTTTTGGTGATTTGCCGGTGCCGCCCGACGGCGATTTCTTCTTCGCCATCGTCAATGGCGTTCCCAAGCACCAGGTCGAGATCGACCGCGCCATCGCCGCATCCCTGTCCGAGAAATGGAAGCTGGAGCGTGTCGATTCCATCCTGCGCGCCATCCTGCGCTGCGGCGTGTTCGAGCTGGTGGCGCGCCGCGACGTGCCGGCCAGGGTGGTGATTGACGAATATGTCGCCGTCTCCGGCGCCTTCTTCGGCGGTGACGAACCGGGCTTCATCAACGCCGCGCTGGACACCATTGCACGCCGCAAGCGCGCGCCGGAGTTTGGGCTTCCGGTTCCCGAAGGCGAGCTCGATTTCTGAGAAAACATTTCCGTTTGGTAATGTTTGTCGAAGTGTCGCGCCGAACGCTTTTCCCTGTACGGACGAAAGCTGCAGGTCCAGTCTTCCTCCAAACAAAACAGGGGGAAACATCATGGACATGAAGAAGCGCGATTTCCTGGGCCTTGCCGCGGGCATCGGCGCCGTGGCCGGTCTTGCCGGCGAAGCACAGGCGCAGCGTCGCCGTGACATGGCGCACAGCACGATCCCCACCGGCGACAGCCGCCTGGCCAACAGCAATGTCCAGCCTTCGACCGTCGACTGGAATTACAAGCCGCGCCGCATCAACAAGGCGATCGAGCTGTGGGAAGACGGCCAGCCCATCTATTACGAAGGCTCCGGCCTTGGCCCGGGCGTCGATCCTTACGCCCAGGGTGTGAAGATGGCGCGCACCTGGTACGACGCCATCAATGTCGAGATGGAGCATGGTGCGCTGGATTTCTCCCAGCTGCGCGAATTCATGCGCGGCCTGGTCGATGGCGGTCCCACCCGCAGCGGCCATCGCACCCCGGCGGTGTTCGTGGAAACCGGCATCATCGGCCTGGACGAAGCCTATGCCCGCGCCAATAGCTGGGTGATCCAGCAGCTGCTGGATTGCGGCATCCACGGCATCCATCAGTGCCATGCCCGCGACACCAAGGCGGTGCAGGTCACCATGCAGATGGCCTGCCGCTATCCCTTCAAGCGCCCCGGGATCAAGGACCTTCCGATGCGCGGCTTGCGCGGTTCCTCCGCCGGATATGCGGCGCAGATCTGGGGCATCGATACGTTCAAATACAATCACCTTGCCGACCTGTGGCCGCTCAATCCCAAGGGTGAACTGATTTTCGGCGTGAAGATCGAAGACACCTATTGCGACCAGCAGGTCGAAGGCACCCTGGCGCTGCCAGGCATGTCGATGGCCGAATGGGGCCCCGGCGATCACAGTTACTGGCTCTATGGCCTGGACGTGATGCCCGAGGACGGCTCACGTCCGCCCAACATCATCGAGATGCCCGAAATGGTGGCGGTGCGCAAACGGGTGCTGGACCTGTGCAAGAAGAACAACGTCAAGTTCCTCAATGCCGGTTCAACCGATCCCAAGGCGTTCGACTATGTCATCGGCCAGATCAAGGACGGCGCTATGGTGATCGAATGCGGCGAGGAAGCCGCGATCATGGGCCGGGAATACACCAAGCGCAGGATGCCGGTCTGAGTGCGACAAAAGGGCGGAGCAAACACCGCCCGATGTTGCAATTGCGAAGGCTTTTAAAGGGCTTGGCGGTCTTGCGACTGCGCCAAATGCCATGCAAGGTCCGGCCATAACAAACGCCCGGGGGGGTCGTGTATTTTGCGCGAAGAATTCCCGGCGCGCGCCTGACGGCGCAAGTTTCAAAGTTCAACCCTGGGAGTACGTAATGAAGAAGAATTTCCGCAATATCCTGCTGACGGCTGCCGCCGCCGCGGTGGCGCTGTCGCTGCCGGCTTCGGCCCAGTTCCTCGGCAAGGAAGACATGCCGACCACCAGCTTTGCCAAGGGCACGGTCTTCTGGTCGCCCAAGCCGACCAAGATGACGCCTTACACCGCGCCGAACAAGCCGCACTGGAAGCTGTCGGAGATCCTGGCTTCCCACAAGGGGCAGAGCGACTGGGTGCAGCCCATCATCCGTAATAAGGACCAGGAAGCCGATTACATCTCCATGGCCCCAGGCAAGAAGACCAAGGAGATGATGTATCCGGACGACCGCCTGGTGTTCATCGTCTGGGACGGCTCGATCAAGGTCTCGATCGCCGGCCGCGAACCTTTCGTCGCCACCAAGGGCTTCATGGTCAACGTACCCTTCCGCAATCTCTTCACCCTGGAAAATGTCGGCTCGACCCCGGCCCTGCGCTTTGAAGTGCGCCAGGTCGGCTCGGTTCCGCTCTATCCGGTCGCCGAGACCCCCGATCCCGTCAAGGGCATGACCTATGTGAAGGTCACCAACCTGACCGGCCCGGCCAAGGAAAAGGACTCCAACCCGATCTATGTGGACTACATGAAGGAGTTCAACGGCACGGATAAGCCCTATGGCGGCAAGTTCGTGTGGGACGACCACTTCACGTCCAACATCCTGCGCGGCAAGGGCGCGCCCGTTCCGGGGGATGACAAGAAGGGTCACTTCCATGTCGGCTGGACCGAGTTCTGGTTCATCATGGAAGGCCATATCGGCATCAAGATCGAAGGCGAGAAGTATTTCGTCACCGATCCGGGTGACATCATGACCGCCGCTCAGGGCCGCTGGCACCGCGCCGGCAACGACCCGAGCGCGCCGTGGTCGACCCGCGTGCCGTTCAACCCGCGCCCGCCGATCCTGCACAACTTCGACGCCGACGAGAAGTAATCGCGGGTTTTTTGCCCTCGCGATTGGCGAGAAACAGCGGCGGCGCCTTACGGCGCCGCCGTTTTTCTTTGTGTGCTATACACGGCGCATGGATGAGTTCGGCATCATCGCCAAATACTTTGCGCCGCTCGCGGGCGAGGGCGCTTTCGGCCTGAAAGACGATGCCGCGCTCCTGCCGGCGCGGCAGGGCCAGGACCTCGTCATCACCACCGACACCGTGACCGAGGGCGTGGATTTCTTCGCTTTCGATCCCGCCGCCGACATTGCCCGCAAGGCGCTGCGGGTAAACCTGTCGGACCTGGCCGCCAAGGGCGCCGTCCCGGCGCACTATCTTCTCAACCTTTCATTGCCGCATACCACGCCGGACTGGCTGGCAGGGTTCGCCGACGGCCTGCGCCAGGATCAAGAGGAATTCGGCATCTCATTGCTGGGCGGCGACACCGGCGCCACCGATGGCCCGCTCTCGATCGCCGTCACCGCCTTTGGTTTTGTGCCCGCCGGCCAGATGATCCGCCGCAGCGGCGCGAAGGTTGGCGATGCCGTCTATGTCACCGGCACCATCGGCGATTCCGGCGGCGGGCTGGCCATCTTCAAGCGCGAGAAGCACGCGCTGGCCGATGCGGACCGCGATGCCCTGATCGCCCGCTATCGCGTGCCGCAGCCGCCGGTAACATTTGCCGGACAGTTGCGCGCAATCGCCCATGCCAGCATCGACGTCTCCGACGGCCTGATCGCCGACCTGGGCCACATTGCTGCGGCCTCCGGCGTGCTCATTGTTGTGGAAGGCGAACGCGTGCCGCTGTCACCGCCGCTGCGTGCGTTTTGGAACAATGACGCACTGCCGCGCGCCGTTACCGCGGGAGATGATTATCAGATCGCCTTCACAGCACCGGCAGGTCTTGATGGCCCTTTTACGCAAATTGGGCGCGTTCAAGCAGGTGAGGGCGTTGTCCTCATGGTCAGCGGACAAGAAGTCACTCTTCCCAAATCGGGCTACCGTCATTTCTGACGGCATGTTATTCAAGCGCTCAATAGAGATCGCTGCGGGGGCGATAAGGTGCAGATTTCCGGGATCGCCGCTGCTTCGGTGGCTTTGTTTCTGTCTGGCGTATTGGCATCGGCCCAACCCGCCCCGGATCCCGCCTCGGCCACGACACTCAGGCTTACCAACGTCGTCCTGGCACTTCCGGTGGGTGCGCCGTGGCTGTCGGCGAAAACCGGTTTACTTTGCATCGCCAGCCTTGAAACCCTCACCTGGGCCGGCGGCCGCGAATCGCAGCAGGTTTCGCCTTATGAGGTGCCTTTCAAGGCGCAGATGGAAGGGGCCGGTTACAGGGTCGTTACGCCGGAAGACAATCTGTTCGATCACGAGGGCGGGGCGGCGGATTACCAGGTCGCGGCCATCATCACTGATGCGCATATCGATGCCTGTGTCAGTCAGGGTAACCTTTTTCAGGAAAGGGGCAGTGTTCGCGGCAGTGCCACCATGAAAGTGGATTGGCAGATTTATTCGCCGATCAGAAAACAGATGGTGGCGCGGCTGAGCTCAAGCGCATCCACCACGCTCGCAAACAGCATACCGGGTGGCGCGCAGAAGCTCATCGTGGAAGCCTTCAACGCCAATGTTCGTGAACTGGTGTCCAATACGGAGTTTCATGCCTCCACGAGTGGCGCAAAGCCGCTGGCAAGCAACAGCGTCCTGCTGCCAGGCAAGCAGGACAAGATAACGCTGGCGGGCAGCCTGAAGGCTGCCAAGAGGCCGGTATCGGATGCGGTTGGCAGCATCGTCACCATTCTTACCGGCTCCGGCAGCGGGTCCGGCGACCTGGTGTCGAATGATGGCTATATGCTCACCAATGCCCATGTTGTGGGCGATGAGAAGAGCGTCCGGGTCCGCTGGTCCGACGGCATCGAAACGGTGGCCGAGGTGATCCGCGTCGCCAAGGACCGCGACATCGCTCTGATCAAGACCAATCCGCGTGACCGCGAACCGCTGGCTATCAAGCGCGGCGCGCTCACGCCGGGGACACGCGTCTATGCCATCGGCTCGCCGCTGGGCAAAGCCTATCAGGGCACCGTCAGCAGCGGCGTTGTCTCGGCAACCCGTACGGTTGAGGGCCTGCGCTATATCCAAAGTGATGTGTCCATTACCCACGGCTCCAGTGGTGGGGCGCTGCTGGATGAGAATGGCGCGGTCATCGGTATTGCGGTCTCCGGCGTCGAAGTCGGCGGGCCGGTCGGCATCAACTTCTTCATCCCCATCGGCGATGCCATGGACTTCCTGAACCTCGAGCCGAATTAACCTTTCGTTCACCGGCTTTTGTCAGGCTTTTGGCATGCGCAAAGGCCCGATTCTGGCATTGCTGGTGGCTGCCCTGACTCTTCCGGCGTTCGCCGCCGAAGAGAAGGCTGAAGGCCACAAGAAAGAAGGCGAGAAGAAGGAAGGCGAAGCCAAGAAGGGCAAGCCCGGCACCAATGTCGACATGCCCTTCCTGATGGCGCCGATGACGGACGCCGACGGCAAGCTCACCGGCTATGCCTATATCTCCACGCTCCTGATCGCCAAGTCCAACACCATTGCCCTGACGGTGCGCGAGAAGTTGCCATTCATCCAGGATGCCATGGTGCGCGACATCAACAACGCCGTCGTCACCACACAAGCGGATCCGCAAAGCGTGGATGTTCCCGGCCTGGAAAAGCGCCTGTTGCAGGACGCCCAAAAGGTCATGGGCGCCGACAAGGTCAAGCAGATCACCGTCTGCACCGTCCAGATCGCTCAGCTGCGACCTGTCCAGACCCAGGCCAAGAATGGCCCCTCCGAGCTGCCGGCCACGGACGAGCACAAAAACCCCTTGAAATCACGCTGCGAGACCTGATTCCAAAGGGTTGGCGCCGGTTTTTCCGGGTTGCCTGACTAAGCGGCTTTTGGCAGTCTTCGCCCGCCCTTGAAGCGGCGAGTCCGGGTGACAGTCCCGTGACACCGGCCATGGGGATCGGCGCGAGCCCTTCCTCTTCTTCAGAAGCGGGCGCTCCCTCCGACCCAAACAAAACACACTCTGGGGGATTCCATGGAACTGAATCTTGTCTTGGCCTGCGGCGTGCTCGCGCTGCTGTATGGCCTGTGGACCATCAAGTCGGTGCTGGGCCTGTCGGCCGGCAACGCACGCATGCAGGAAATCGCCGCCGCCATCCAGGAAGGCGCGGCCGCCTATCTCAATCGCCAATACACCACCATCGCCATTGTCGGCGTGGTGATCTTCGCGCTGGCCTTCTTCTTCCTGGGCTGGCAGGTGGCGGTCGGCTTCCTGATCGGCGCCGCCCTGTCGGGCGCCGCCGGTTATGTCGGCATGTATGTCTCGGTCCGCGCCAATGTGCGCACCACCGAAGCCTCGCGCTCCGGCCTGGCCGCCGGTCTTTCGGTGGCGTTCCGCTCCGGCGCCGTTACCGGGATGCTGGTGGTCGGCCTGGGCCTTCTCGCCGTGGCCGGCTACTACGCCGTACTGACCAAGGGCCTGGGCCTGTCGCTCGACAACACTGAACAGAGCCGCATCATCGTGGACTCGCTGGTTGGCCTGGGCTTCGGCGCGTCGCTGATCTCCATCTTCGCCCGTCTGGGCGGTGGCATCTTCACCAAGGGCGCTGACGTCGGCGGCGACATGGTGGGCAAGGTTGAAGCGGGCATTCCCGAAGATGATCCCCGCAACCCCGCCACCATCGCCGACAACGTGGGCGACAATGTCGGCGACTGCGCCGGCATGGCGGCCGACCTGTTCGAGACTTTCGCCGTGACCACCGTGGCCACCATGGTGCTGGCTTCGATCTACTTCTCGGGCGAGATCAAAGCCCAGCTGATGATCTATCCGCTGGCCATTGCGGGTCTCTCCATTGTCACCTCGATCATCGGCACGTTCTTTGTCCGCCTGGGCGCCTCCAAGAACATCATGGGCGCGCTCTACAAGGGTGTCATCGCCACCGTCATCCTCTCGCTGATCGGCCTGTGGCCGCTGACCGACAAGCTGATTGGCATGGATACCGCCCTGAACTCGGGCGGTGTCGATTACAGCGGCATGACCCTGTTCTGGTGCGGCGTGGTGGGCCTGGTCGTGACCGGCCTGATCATCGTCATCACCGAATATTATACCGGCACAACTTCCGCCCGGTGCAGTCCATCGCCAAGTCGTCGGTCACCGGTCACGGCACCAACGTGATCCAGGGCCTGGCGATCTCGATGGAATCCACCGCGCCGGTGGCGCTGGTGATCTGCGGCGGCATCATCGTCACCTACCTGCTGGCCGGCCTGTTCGGCATCGCCATCGCGGTGTCGACCATGCTGTCGCTTGCGGGCATGGTGGTGGCGCTGGATGCCTTGGTCCGGTCACCGACAATGCCGGCGGCATCGCCGAAATGTCGGGTCTTGAGGGCGATGTCCGCAAGACCACCGACGCGCTGGACGCGGTGGGCAACACCACCAAGGCCGTCACCAAGGGCTATGCCATCGGTTCGGCCGGCCTTGGCGCGCTGGTGCTGTTCGCCGCCTATACCCAGGACCTGAAGTACTTCGCCGCCCAGGGCACCGGCTTCTTCGCCGGTCTCCAGGACAACATGCCGACCTTCAGCCTGTCTGAACCGTGGGTCGTTGTCGGCCTGCTGATCGGCGGCCTGCTGCCGTACCTGTTTGGCGGCATGGGCATGACGGCGGTCGGCCGCGCGGCCGGTTCGGTGGTCGAGGAAGTGCGCAAGCAGTTCCGCGAAATGCCGGGCATCATGCAGGGCACCCAGAAGCCCAACTATGCCCGTGCCGTGGACTTGCTGACCAAGGCCGCCATCAAGGAAATGGTGGTGCCGTCGATGCTGCCGGTGTTCTCGCCGATCGTCCTGTTCGTGCTGGTGAACTGGATCGCCGGCAAGACCCAGGCCTTCAACGCCGTCGGCGCCATGCTGATGGGCGTGATCGTCACGGGCATCTTCGTGGCGATCAGCATGACCTCGGGCGGCGGCGCCTGGGACAATGCCAAGAAGTACATCGAAGACGGCCATCACGGCGGCAAGGGCAGCGATGCCCACAAGGCCGCGGTGACCGGCGACACGGTGGGCGATCCCTACAAGGATACCGCTGGTCCGGCCGTCAATCCGATGATCAAGATCACCAACATCGTGGCGCTGCTGCTGCTGGCGACCTTGGCGCACCTGGCGTAACGGCTGATCTGATCCCAAACGGGCAAAGGCGCGGAATCGCAAGATTTCGCGCCTTTTCCATGCCCGTAAGGGACTCCGCTTGTTCCGGCGGAAGTGCTAGCCTGTGCCAAGGCCTTGCAGGCCAAGAAACTCATGCGCGGGAACGGTCATGAGAAAGACAATCATCCTGGGTGGAGCATTCGCGGCCGGCTTGGCCCTGACGTCCTGGTTCGCCATCGCGCCGGGCACCGCGCAGACCGCCCCCGCGATCGACAGCGATGACATTGGCGGCACCGTCATCGGTGCCAAGGGTCCGGAAGCCGGCGTCTGGGTAATCGCGGAGACGCGCGGCCTGCCCACGAAATATGCCAAGATCGTGGTCACGAACGATCAGGGCCAGTTCGTCATCCCCGACCTGCCGGCTGCGACTTACTATGTCTGGGTGCGCGGCTATGGCCTGGTGGATTCCCCCAAGGTTTCCACAACGCCCGGAAAGACGCTTGCGCTCAAAGCGGTCCCGGCGCCCAGTGACGCGGCCGCGGCGCGTTATTATCCGGCCCTCTACTGGTACGCCATGCTGGGCATTCCGGGCGAAAACGAGTTTCCTGGCACCGGTCCCAAGCCCCAGGGCAATGGCATGGACCCCAAGATGAAAAGCCAGGGCCAGTGGCTGGACATCGTGAAAACCGATGGATGCTACACCTGCCACCAGCTGGGCGACGCCCCCACGCGCACCTACCTGCCGGCGCTGGGAAAATTCGCCACGTCCAGGGATGCCTGGGAACATCGCATCCAGGTGGGGCAGGCCGGAACCTCCATGGTCGGCGCCATTGGCCGGCTGGATACGCAGCGTGCGCTGTCCCTGTTCGGCGACTGGACGGACAGGATCAAGGCGGGCGAACTGCCCTTCGCCAAGCCGCCGCGCCCGCAAGGCCAGGAGCGGAATATCGTCGTCACCCTGTGGGACTGGAACAGCCCCACTGCCTATCTCCATGACGAGATCGCCACCGACAAGCGCAATCCGCGCGTCAATGCCGGGGGGCTGCTTTATGGATCACCCGAGGAGAGCACCGACAATATTCCCGTGCTGGATCCGGTGCGAAACAGCGCCACCAAGATCAAGGCGCCGGCCCGCGACAAGGATACGCCCACCACCCGGGACAATGAAATCCTGGCGCCTTCGCCCTATTGGGGCGCCAAACCGATTTGGGACAGCCGGACCAACATTCACAATCCCATGTTCGATGATCAGGGGCGGGTATGGCTGACCTCCCGCATCCGTGCGTCCCAGACGCCGGACTTCTGCCGCGCAGGCTCATCGCATCCGTCCGCCAAAGCGTTTCCCACCCAGGCGACCGGACGCAATCTGGCGATGTACGATCCCAGGACGAAAAAATTCTCGCTGATCGATACCTGCTACAGCACCCATCACCTGAATTTCGCCTATGACGCCGACAATACGCTCTGGACCAGCGGCGGCGGCGATGTCGTGGGCTGGCTGAATACCAAAATGTATCTGGCCACCGGCGACGAGCAGAAATCACAAGGGTGGACGGCGCTGGTCCTGGACACCAACGGCGATGGCAAGCGCGGGCCCTACACCGAGCCTGGCCAAACGCAGGTTCCGGCAAAAGACATGCGGGTGCGCGCCGGCTTCTATGCCGTGGCGATCGATCCGAATGACAATTCTGTCTGGGGCTCCTTCATTGGCTATCCCGGCGGGGTCGTTCGCCTGGTGCCCGGGAAAAATCCGCCCGAGACAGCGCTGGCGGAAATCTTCTATGTGCCGTTCGATGACGCCACGGCGCCTGTCAAAGGCTATTCCCCGCGCGGCATGGATATCGACCGGCATGGGGTGGTGTGGATGCCGCTGGCCAGCGGCCAGTTCGCCAGCTTTGACCGCCGCAAATGCAAGGGGCCGCTGAACGGTCCCAAGGCAACGGGCAATCATTGTCCCGAAGGCTGGACGCTGTACCCGTTCCCGGGACCGCAATTCCGCAATGTCAAAAGCCCGGGCAGTGCCGAAGCCAGTTATTACGCCTGGGTGGACCAGCACGACACATTCGGCCTTGGCAATGACATCCCGATCGCCACCGGCAATGCGTCAGATGCGCTCCTGGCGCTGAAGGATGGCAAGTTCATCACCTTGCGCGTGCCTTATCCGATGGGCTTTTACGCCAAGGGGCTGGACGGGCGGATCGATGATGCCGCCGCTGGCTGGAAGGGCAAAGGCCTGTGGTCGACCTATGCCACCCGCACGCCGCATCACATGGAAGGCGGGAAGGGCACCACCAGCAAGATCGTGCATTTCCAGCTACGGCCTGATCCCCTGACGCACTGAACGGCAGCGGCGCGGTTCTAGATGTTGCCGGGGCAGAGTTTCATGCGCTCGATCAGCCAGCGGCCGGCGGGGCCCGGCGGCGCCGCGGTGGGATAGACCGCCGACATTGGCAAGACCAAGCCGCCGGGTGGAATATCCTCTATCGACAATTCCACCAGCTTGCCGCTGGCGATGTCATCCTTCACCGCATGCATGGGCATGCCGCCCCAGCCCAAGCCATTCAGCAGAAACGCGTGCTTGGCGAACAGATCGGCCAACCGCCAGGTCAGGGGCGACATCACGCCGAATTCGCGTCCCTTGGACAGGGTCGAGCGATCGGTCAGGACCAGTTGCACATGCTTGGCCAGTTCGGCTTTCGGGATGGTGCCCTTGATCTGGGCGAGGGGATGATCGTGCGAAGCCACCATCACCATCGCCACCCCGATCAACCGCTCCGCCGCCAGCCCCTGCGGCAGCAAGGGCAGGGAGCCCACGATGCCCAGTCCTGCCGCGCCGTCCAGCACCGGCTGATAGGCGCCGCCCAGCGCTTCCACAAAAAGCCGCAGCGGCGTGCCGGGAAACTTCACACGGAATTCCTTGGCCGCTTCGGTCATGGCGCCGATGGGAAACAGCACATCCACCACCACCGACAATTCGGGCTCCAGCCCCGACGCCATGCCTTTGGCCTTGGCCTTCATGCCATCGACGCCGGCGGCGATGGCCCGCGCATCGGCCAGCAAAACCGCGCCTTCGGATGTCAGGACGGGATAACGTCCGGAGCGGTCGAACAGGGCGACGCCGATCTGGCCTTCCAGGCTGCTGACCAACTCGCTGACCACCGATTGGGCCCGGTGGAGCTTGCGGGCCGCCGCGGAAAAGCTGCCTTCATCCACCGAGGCGATGAAGGCCCGCAGCTGATCCAGGGAAACGCCATCCAGCATATATCGGTAAATCCGATGGTATCCTTCGGGATATAGCCAGTTTTCCAATGGATGGGAAATCCCCAAATTCCCTGTCGCCGGATGCTTCCGGCAGCAAATTTGGAGGGTCCATCCCATGAAACTGTTGCACCTCGATTCCAGCATCCTTAGCGGCAACTCCACCAGCCGACAGCTGACCGCCGCCGTGGTCGACCGCCTGGTGAAGAAAAATCCCGGCGCCCAGGTGACCTACCGGGACCTGTCGGCTCAGCCCTTGTCGCATCTGTCCGGCGAGCTGTTCGCGGCCCGCCAGGGCGCGGTGCCGGAATCCGCCGATGTCCAGAAGGACGTTGCCGACAGCGAAGCCGTGCTGGACGAATTCCTGGCCGCCGACACGGTGGTGATTGGCGCGCCGATGTACAATTTCGGCATCTCCACCCAGCTCAAGGCCTGGATCGACCGGATTGCCGTCGCCGGCAAGACGTTCAAGTACGGCCCCAATGGTCCTGAAGGCCTGGCGGGCGGCAAGCATGTGATTATCGCCATTTCGCGCGGCGGCCTCTATGGCGCCGGTTCACCGGCCGCGGGCCTGGAACATGCCGAGTCTTACCTGCGCGCGGTGTTCGCTTTCCTGGGCGTCACCAACCTCGAGATCGTGCTGGCTGAAGGCCTGGCCATCCAGGACCAGCGTGACAAGGCGATCCAGGGCGCGCTCAAGGCTGTCACCGAACTGCGCGCGGCGTAAACCACAGGAATGCAAAGAGCAGGCGCGGGACCCTCAAGGTTCCGCGCCTTTTTATTGTATCGGAACTTCGAACGGTCCCGCCGGCAGACCGGTGGCATCCGTCAGGGTGCAGATGGGACTGTCGCCCCAGCAATAGCGCACCTTGCCGCCGCTGCCGTGCAGGGTCACCGTGTTGCCCGACAGGATGGCCTGCGTCCAGCGGCAGGATTTGTCATCGCACAGCTCAAAGGCATTGGGCGCGCCGTTGTGAGCGGCCAGTGCGCCGGTGACGTCCTTGAACGACACAGTCACCGCATTGCCGCTACGCTTCGCCGAAACCATGCGCGGGCCAGATGGGGCGATGGACTCGCCATAAATCTGGTGCCTTGCTGCGATGGACAAGCGGCGGCCAATCTCCTGCTTGTTCGGCGGATGCAGGTTTTTGGCATCGCCGATATCAAACGCCACGACCAGGGCCGCATTGGCGTCGGCTTCCACGGTCTTGCGCTGGGCCTCGCGCACGTCCGACCACAGCGACTCCGCCGGCTGCGTCGGCGCAGGGCCATAGTTGGGAATCTGCACCACCAGGAACGGCATGGCGCCGAACTGCGCCCGCCAGTCGGACATCAACGCGGTCAGTCCTTCCTGATAGTGTTTTGCGAAATACAGGTTGGACTCGCCCTGGTACCAGATGGCGGCCTTGACGCCATACGGACCGATCGGTGCAATCATCCCATTATATTGCAGCCCGATGCCATGCATGGGGCCCCACGGAATTTGCGGCGCGATCCGCGTGTCCACCGCTTTGTAACGCCAGGGCTGGTCCAGCAGCACCTTGCTGCCGTCGCCCAGCACGATGGCGCGCGTATCGGCAGGGCCCGACAGGCCGCAATTCCTCCAGCTGCAGAAGATGTTCACCGTGACGGTGTTGTCGCCGGCATGCAGCAGGCCCGCAGGTATGGCGTGGCGCGCATCCGGCTCGATGGAGCTGCCGCCCACGCCGACGCCATTGACCCAGCTCTTTTCTTCTTCCACCGCCTTGCCCAGCGCCAGGGTGGCGGGTTGCGCGGCCTGTGCCGCCGTCAGGGTGACATGGGTGGTCAGCCACATCTGGCCCACGAAGATGCCTACGCCTGCTTCGGTCGTGCCTTCGGGCGCAGTCAGGCCCGGCCAGTCGCCCCAGGGCCCCAGTTCTTTCGGCGCCACTGTCCAGGACGAAGTGTCTTCCTTCCAGGGGCTATCCTTGCTCTCGCTATGCCACCAGTTTTCCCACGCCGCGTCCCAGCGTTTGGATGCCGCTGCCGGATCGCGTGTGTAAAGCGCCAGCATGTCCAGGTCGTCATTGTAATAGCCGAACCTGCGCAAGGTGGGATGCGAAATCCAACCGCGCTCGCGCGTGCCGCCCCAGGCGGCGGTGATGAGGCCGATCGGCACTTTCACATGCTTGCGCAGCTCGCGCGCAAAGAAGAAGCAGCTGGCCGACATGTCGCCCGCGGTTTGCGGCGATTCCACTTTCCACGATACAGGCGAGGTGAAACTGTCCAGCCGCACCGGGCTTGGCACCCGGTCCACCGCCAGCTCGCGTACCAGGCTGTCGGTAGCGTTGGCGATTTCAAATTCCGCATTGCCCGCGCGGCGCACATTCAGCTGCATGTTGGACTGGCCGGCGCACAGGAAGACATCACCCACCAGAACATCGCTGATGCTCTGGATTTGGCCGCCGCTGCTGACCTGCAAGGTGTACGGTCCGCCCGCATGCATGGCGGGGAGATTGGCGCGCCAATGTCCGTCCTTGCCGGCCTTGGCCGTCACGCTGGCGCCGTCTATCAGCACGCTGACATCGGCGCCTGGCGCAGCATTGCCGTAAACCGGAATGGGCTTGTCCCGTTGCAGCACCGCGTGGTCATTGAACATGGGATGGAGCAGGGGTGCGGCCACCGCCGGCGATGTCGCCAACAAAGCAAACGCAAATGCTGCGAATTTCATGTCCCCGCCCCGTCGTAATTTTTAGAGCAGACTATATCGCGATTTGGATGGGTGCGCAGGCCTGCCTCCCCCGCGAGCGGAGCGACCGGCGGGGGAGGTGGCCGTAGCAGCGCTTGCGATGCGAAGGCCGGAGGGGGGCTACGGAATAGGCCCGCCGCCGTTACCCGGATTGGTTTCCTGGATGCTGGTTGCGCTGGAGCCGGGCGTCGCCTTCAGCAATTCCTGCAGGAAGGTGGTCTCGCGGCCGCGCGCGGGTGTCTCGCGGGTTTCGAAGGCGATGACATGGCCGTCCCTGAGGCCGTAATGGCGCACGCCTGTGACCTTGTTGTTCTTGTCGAAATACACAGCCAGGATCTCGCGCTTCAGGACCGTGGGGTTGAAGAAGGCCACCTGCTTCTCGGTGGCCGAGATATAGTACCAGCTGTCATTGCCGAAGGTGGCGGTGGTGGACGCATAGCCCAGCCGCGACTGGACCGTGGTCTTGGTGTCGGCGCCGGCCTTGATGGCCCCTTCATTGGCCGGATCGGCCACATAGCCGCGCTGGCTGATCACCGGGGCGCAAGCGACCAGGATGGCGATGGCGGCAAGGGGGACGGCGGCGAACTTCATCACATGGACCTTGGGCAGCGCTGGTGTGCTAACGTCCGGGGAGCGGGCTGGCAAGGCCCCGGCTCCACGCAGGAACGCTTCAATGTTGAATTTGCTCAGGAAATCGGCCGCGCGCAAGCAGGAAACCCGCCGCCTGTATGACGGGTTGGTAAGCCGCAGCCGGGAACCGGTATTTTTCGCCGATTTCGGCGTGGCCGACAGCATCGATGGCCGCTTCGACGTGCTGGTGTTCCATGCCTGGATGGTGCTGGCCGAACTCAAGGGCGGGCCGGCCTCCCAGGCCCTGACCGACATCCTGTTCATCGGATTCGACGAAGCCATGCGCGAACAGGGAGCGGGCGACATGGGCATCGGCCACAAGCTGAAGGCCATGGGAAATGCTTTCTACGGCCGCGTCGCCGCCTATGACGCGGCGAAAAACCAGGAAGAGCTGGCGGCGGCCCTGGCGAAGAATCTGTGGCGCGGTTCGTCCGTCGATGCCCGTGCCCGCAGGCTGGCCGCCTATGCCGCAAGCGCCCGCGACGCCCTGAAACAATCCTTGCCCGAGCGCCTCGATTTCGGCCCGCTGCCGACTATATAAAATCCAATGACCGACGGGCTTCCATTTTCGCAATCCTACAACCTGGCACGGCTGGGCAATGCCGGCGACGTGGTGATGTTTTCGGCCAGCGAAGAACAGCGCGCCGCGGTCGCGCGCTGGGCCGGCGTGCTGTCGGTGGAAAAGCTGGACGCAAAGATCGACATCAAGAAACTGGGACCGGTGCGGTTCCGCCTGGACTTCGCCCTGACCGCCGATGTCACCCAGGCCTGTGTCGTGACCCTGGACCCGGTTCCGGCCCATCTGGAACACAGCTTCCAGCGGGAGCTGCACTTCACCGGTACCACGGTGCGCCACCGCCAGCCGGACCCCGAATCGGCCCCCGACCTGGTGCTGGATTCCGATGAGGACGAGGGGCCGGAGGAGATTTCCAGCCTGCATTACGACCTGGCGGTTCCCGTTCTGGAGGAATTTGCCCTGTCCCTGGAGCCCTATCCCCGCCGCCCGGGGGTGGAATTCACCCCGCCCGATGACGGTTTGCCGCCCCCCGAAAGCCCCTTTGCGGTCCTGAAAAGCCTCAAATAAGGGATTTAACCCCTTTTGCCGGGCTGTTTTTTGGGGGTTCTGGTCTTGAAACCGGCTTGAAATTGCTTGGGCTTTCCTGCTACCCACGCCGCCTGTTTTCGCCCCTTTTGGGGGCATTTAGGAGTTTTCCGCCATGGCGGTCCCGAAACGAAAAACCTCGCCGTCGCGCCGCAACATGCGCCGCTCGCATCACGCCCTGACGGCCGCCGCCCATGGTGACTGCCCCAAGTGCGGCGAGCCCAAGCGCCCGCACCACATCTGCGGCTCCTGCGGCCATTATGCCGACCGCGAAGTCGTCAAGGCCAAGAGCTAAAATCCCGCCCGCCCGAAAGGTGGCTGCGTGACCCGCGCCCTGACCGTTTCCATCGATGCCATGGGCGGTGATGCCGGCCCGGCTGTGGTCGTGAGCGCATTGCTCAAGGCGATCCAGCGGCACAGCGCGGTCAATTTCATCCTGCATGGTGACGAAGCGGAATTGTATCCGCTGGTCGCGCGCCAGCCCAAGCTGGCGGGCCGCGTAAGCGTGCGCCACGCGCCCGGCCGCGTCACCATGGAAGACAAGCCATCCCATGTCCTTCGCCGCGGCAAGGACACCTCGATGTGGCACACCATCAATTGCGTGAAGGAAGGCGATGCCGATGTCGCGGTCAGCGCCGGCAATACCGGCGCGCTGATGGCGGTTTCCATGTTCGGGCTTGGCATCATCGAAGGCATTTCGCGCCCCGCCATTGCCGTGATCTGGCCGACGCTCAAAGGCCAATGCATCGTCCTGGACGTGGGCGCCAATGTCAGCGCCACCGACGAACAGCTGGTCGACTTCGCGGTGATGGGTGAAGCCTTCGCCCATGCCATTTTCGGCCTGCAAAATCCCACCGTCGGCATCCTGAATGTCGGCGCCGAGGAGCAGAAGGGCAATGACGGTGTGCGCGGCGCCGCCGCCATCCTGCGCAATTCCAACCTTCCCATGGCTTTCCACGGCTTTGTCGAAGGCGATGATATCGCCAAGGGCACGGTGGACGTGGTGGTGACCGACGGGTTCACCGGCAATATCGCGCTGAAAACCGCCGAAGGCACGGCCCGCCTGATTGGCGCCTATCTGCGCTCGGCCCTGAAGCGTTCGCTGATGTCCAAGCTCGGCGCGGTGATCGCGTCGGGCGCGCTGCAGGTCTTGCGCCGCAAGCTGGATCCGCGCGCCCAAAGCGGCGGCGTATTCCTGGGGTTAAATGGCATCGTCGTGAAAAGCCATGGCGGCGCCGATGCGGTGGGCTTTGCCAGTGCCGTCGATACCGCCATCGACATGGCCCGGGCCGACATCAATGCCCGCATCACGCGCGACCGCTCGCGCATAACAGCCGAAAGCGCTGGCGCGCGGGCAGGTGAACTGTGACAGCTGCTGTGATCCGTGCGCGCGTCATCGGGGCAGGGGCTTGCCTGCCGTCCAACATCGTCACCAATGACGATCTGGCCAAGAAAATGGACACCTCGGACGAGTGGATCCAGGGCCGCACCGGCATCAAGCAGCGTCACATCGCGCTGCCGGGCGAAAAGACCTCAGACCTGGCGCTGGGCGCTGCCCGCGCTGCGCTGACCGACGCCGGCATCGATGCCGGCGAACTGGACATGATCATCTGTGCCACCACCACGCCGGATGAAAGCTTTCCCGCCACCGCCACCATCGTGCAGTCGCGCCTGGGCATGACCAAGGGCGCTGCCTTCGACGTGCAGGCGGTTTGCTCCGGCTTCATCTATGGCATGTCGATCGCCGACAGCCTGATCCGCACCGGGGCGGCCCGCACCATCCTGTTGATCGGTGCAGAGACCATGTCGCGCCTGTTGGATTGGGAAGATCGCACCACCTGCGTGCTGTTCGGCGATGGCGCCGGCGCCGTGGTCCTGCAGGCCCATATCGGCACCGGCACCAATGCCGACCAGGGCATCCTCAACACGCGCCTGTTCTCGGACGGGCGGCTGCATGACATGCTTTATGCCGATGGCGGCGTGTCCTCGACCCAGACCGCCGGCAAGCTGAAGATGCAGGGCAAGGAAGTCTTCAAGCACGCGGTGACCAACATCGCCGCCGCCATCACGGCTTCGGCCGAAGCTTCCAACATCCCGCTGGAACAGATCGACTGGTTCGTGCCCCATCAGGCCAACCAGCGCATCCTGGACGGCACCGCCAAGAGGCTGTCCATCGACCCCGCCAAGGTGATCTCCACCGTGGCACTGCACGGCAATACGTCCGCTGCCTCTGTACCTTTGGCGCTTGTCACGGCCATCAAGGACGGCCGGATCAAGCGGGGCGATTTGGTGCTCCTTGAGGCCATGGGCGGCGGATTCACCTGGGGTGCCGCGCTCCTGCGCTGGTAGCCGCCAAAGTTCCCGCACTGTAAGTCCCAGCCACAAGTCTTTGATGTTGACGGATATTCCCCGGCAGGGTTACCGTGCTGTGGATAACCTTACAGAGTCGCCAAAATGACCACGGGAACTTTGACCAGAGCCGACCTGACCGAAGCGGTTTTCCAGGCCGTCGGGCTGTCGCGCACCGACTCGGCCCAGATGGTCGAGGACATGCTGGAAGAAGTTTGCGGCGCGCTCGCCAAAGGCGAAACCGTGAAGCTGTCCTCTTTCGGCACTTTCGCGGTGCGCCAGAAGTCCCAGCGCATGGGCCGCAATCCCAAGACCGGCGATGAAGTGCCGATCGCGCCGCGCCGCGTGCTGGTGTTCCGCCCCAGCCATGTGCTCAAGGCCGTGATCAACGGCCAGACCCCGTCGGCCGAGGGTGAAGACTGATGTCGTCTGCGGCTTTCGCATATCCGTCCAAGTCGGCGGAAGCCTTCCGCACCATCAGCGAAGTCGCTCAGGAACTGGATGTGCCCCAGCATGTGCTGCGTTTCTGGGAAAGCCGTTTCGTCCAGATCAAACCGGTCAAGCGCGCCGGTGGCCGCCGTTATTATCGCCCTGAGGATGTCGACCTGCTGAAGGGTATCCGCGCGCTGCTCTACAGCGACGGCTTCACCATCAAGGGCGTGCAAAAGGTCCTGAAGGAACGCGGCCATCGCCATGTCGCCGATGTCGGCCGCGGCGATACCCACCTGGCGCCTGCGCCGCAGGTGATCGAGAAGATCGTCTATGTCGAAAAGCCGGCGCCCGCGCCGGTGAAAAAGGCCCGTCCCACGCACCTGCGCGCCGTGCCGGACACCATGTCCTTGCCCTTCTTCGACATGCCTGAGCCCGCGGTCGCTGCGCCTGTGGTCGAAGAGCCCGTCGTCGCCGTAATCGAGCCGGTGGTGGAAGCGGTGGAAGTGGCGCCCGAAGAAGACCTGCCCGAGCGGGAACGCCTCGAAGAGCTGCTGGAGGAACTGACCGGCCTCAAGGCCCGGCTTGCCGCCGCCCGCGAGCGTCTTTCGTAACAAATCCGCGGAAATACAGCGAGAATCCGGGCTTGTGGCGCGGGAGCCTCGCCGCTATGTTCCGCGCCCCCGAGGTACCCAATCCTCAAATATGGCATCGGAGTGTGGCTCAGCCTGGTAGAGCATTCGCCTGGGGGGCGAAGGGTCGTCGGTTCAAATCCGGCCACTCCGACCATTCATCTTCGCGCGATCCGCGCGAAGATGAATGCCAAGGCCGGCGCGCGACAGCGCAGTGAGCCGGCCGCGGCAGGCGAAAACGCTATCCCTCCGTGCTAGTTTTACATTCAGAACAAGCAGCGGAGATCCGCATGGGGATGATGGCAACCGCCTGGCTGGCCGCCGCGCTGGCAGCTAACGCTGCACAGCCGGCGCGGGTTGAAAGCGATTTCACCATCAAGGACTTCCGCTTCCACACCGGCGAAACCCTGCCGGAATTGAAGCAGCACTACATCACGCTTGGCGATCCGAAGAACCCGGCGGTGCTGGTGCTGCATGGCACCAACGGCAATGCCGCCGGACTGCTCAACGCCGCATTCGGCGACGAACTGTTTGGCCCCGGCCAGCCGCTGGATGCGGCGCGCTATTACATCATCCTGCCGGACTGCATCGGCACCGGAAAAAGCTCCAAGCCGTCCGACGGCCTGCGGATGAAATTCCCCCGCTACACCTATGACGACATGGTGGAAGCCCAGCTGCGGCTGGTGCGCGATCACTTGCATGTCCAGCATCTCAAGCTGGTGATGGGCAATTCCATGGGCGGCATGCTGAGCTGGATCTGGGGCGTCAACCATCCGGACATGATGGACGGGCTGGTGCCGCTGGCGTCCACACCCACCACCATGGCCTCGCGCAACTGGATGATGCGGCGCCTGGTGATCGAAACCATCAAGGCTGATCCCGCTTTCCAGGGCGGCAATTACATAAGCCAGCCGCCGTCGCTCAAATACGCCAATGCCTTTTTCGGGGTCGGCACCAGCGGCGGCAACCAGGGCTGGCAGGCCCGCGCCGGCACCCACGCCGAGGCCGACCACCTGCTGGACCAGATGCTCGCTGCGCGGCCCGGCGGCGACGCCAACGACATGATCTACCAGTTCGACGCGGCGCGCGATTACAACCCCGATCCGGCGCGCATCACGGCCAAGGTTCTGGCGATCAATTCCGCCGATGACGAGCGCAATCCCAACGACACCGGCGTGATGGCCAAACAGATGGCCAGGCTGAAGCAAGGCACCTTCTACCTGATCCCAGCCAGCGCCCAGACACGCGGGCATGGCACGACGGGGCAAGCGAGCCTGTGGAAAGCGCAGCTCGCGGCCTGGCTCGCGCGATTCTAGAGGTGCGCCGGCCGCCATGCTATACAGGGCTTTTTCAGCATAGCGGTCTCCATGCCTGACGGTTCGGCCACAGCCCATTTTTACCGGCCCAAGCTGGTCACCACCCTGCGCGAAGGCTATCGCCTTGGCGATCTGCGCGCCGACGCGCTGGCGGCACTGACGGTTGCGATTGTCGCCTTGCCGCTTTCGATGGCCATCGCGGTGGCGTCCGGCGTGACGCCCGAGCGCGGCCTCTATACCGCCATCGTGGGCGGCTTCCTGGTGTCGGCGCTGGGCGGCAGCCGCTTCCAGATCGGCGGACCCGCAGGCGCCTTCATCGTGCTGGTGGCGGCCACCACGGCGCAATTCGGGCTGGAAGGCCTTTTACTCACCGTCCTGCTGTCGGGCTTCATGCTGATCCTGGTGGGGCTGTTTCGCCTTGGGTCGCTGATCCGGCATATTCCGCATGCCGTCACGGTCGGTTTTACCTGCGGCATCGCCGCCACCATCCTGGCCAGCCAGATCAAAGACCTTGGCGGACTGCATCTTGCGGGCGCCGAACCGGGCCCCTTCTTTCCCAAGCTGGCGGCGCTGCTAGGCGCGCTTCCCAGTCTCAATCCCGCCGCCCTGGCAGTTGGTCTTGGCTCGGCAGCCCTGATCCTTTTGATCCGCCGCTTGCGCCCCAATTGGCCGGGCATGCTGCTCGCGGTTGTCGCCTCATCCATTGCTGTTCTGTTGTTGCATCTGCCGGTCGAGACCATCACCAGCCGGTTCGGCGGCCTGCCGCAAGGCGTGCCCACGCCGCGCCTTCCGGCGATCACGCCGGCGCTCCTGCTGCAGATATTCCCCGCCGCCATCTCCTTCACCTTGCTGGGCGGGGTGGAAAGCCTGCTGTCGGCCAAGGTCGCGGACGGCATGACCGGCCGCAAGCATCGCTCCAACATGGAATTGGTGGCGCAGGGCATCGCCAATATCGGGTCGGCGCTTTTCGGCGGCATCAGCGTCACCGGCACCATCGCCCGTACCGCCACCAATGTGCGCGCCGGCGCGCACAGCCCGTTTTCAGGCATGATGCATTCCGGTTTCCTGCTTCTGTTCCTGCTGGTGGCCGCGCCGCTGGCCGGTTATGTGCCACTGGCCGCGCTGGCCGGGATACTGGTCGTGGTGTGCTGGACCATGGCCGAGAAAGAGGAGGTGGCGCGGCTCCTACGCCAGTGGCGTGAAGCGGCGGTGCTGCTGGTCACGTTCGGGCTCACCCTGGCGGAAAATCTCACCTGGGGCATCATCGGCGGCTGCATGCTGGCGGCGTTGCTCGCGTTCCTTCGGCGTGGCGTGACCGAGGAAGGCGCCTGATCAACCCGCTTCCTTGGGCGCATCCTCGTTGAGATCGCGCCCGACATGGCTGTGGCGATAGCCATAGAGGTAATAGAAGGCCAGCCCGATCGCCGCCCAGATGGGAAACAGCAGCCGCGCCTGCCAGGGCAGGAAGACAAACAGGATGGCGCAGCCCATCACCGACAGGGTGCCGAAGACATAGACCAGCGGCGCGCGGAACGGGCGATGCCGGTTTGGCTGGGTGTGGCGCAGCACCATCACCGCCACGGATACGGTGGCAAATGCGAACAGCGTGCCGGAGTTGGAAATATCCGCCAGTTGCCCAACCGGCAGGAAGGCGGCCGCAAAAGCCACCGCGACACCGGTGATCCATGTGACGACATGCGGGGTCTTGAAGCGCGGATGCACGCGGCTCAAGGGCTCGGGCAACAGCCCGTCACGCGCCATGACAAAGAAGATGCGGGTCTGTCCATACATCATGATCAGGATGACAGTGGGCAACGCCAGGCCCGCGGCAAGCCCCAGCATGTTGCCGATCAGCGGATGGTTGATGGAGCGCAGCACATGCGCCAGCGCCTCGCGTGAACAGACCAGCGGCTGGGTGGTCAGTTCGGCGCAGGCGCGCGCCAGGCCCATCGAGCCGGGCTCCAGCACCTGGCCGGCCGGACCATAGACTGGCTGGGCGCCATAGGCGCCGATCGCGCCCGCCGCCACCAGCAAATACACGATGGTGCAAAAGCCCAGCGACCCGATCAGGCCAATGGGCAGGTTGCGCTGGGGGTTCTTGGTTTCCTCCGACGCGGTGGAAACCGCATCGAACCCAACATAGGCAAAGAAGATTGACGCCGCCGCGCCGATCACGCCCGGCGTGCCCAGCGGCGCAAAGGGATGGAAGTTTTCCATCCGCATCACCGGCAACGCCAGGAACAGGAAGGCCGACAAGGCCACCAGCTTGATGGTGACCAGGATGGCATTGACCGTTGCGCTTTCGCGCGTGCCGACCACCAGCAGCGACGTCACGCCCAGCGCGATGAGCACAGCCAGGACATTCACCACGCCGCCGCCGGAAAATGGACCCGTCGCCAGCGCCGGTGGAACAACAATGGACGGCAGCCCCGGGTAGAAGTCCGGCAGGTGTTTCAACAGGCCGACGATATAGCCGGACCAGCCCACCGACACGGCGCTGGCGGCGACGGCATATTCCAGCACCAGCGCCCAGCCCACCAGCCAGGCCACGATCTCGCCCAGCACGGCATAGGAATAGGTGTAGGCGGATCCCGACACCGGCACCATCGAGGCCAGTTCGGCATAACACAGAGCCGCCACGGCGCTGACCGTGCCGGCGATGATGAAGGCCAGCATCATGCCGGGCCCGGCTTTCTGTGCGGCCTCAGCCGTCAGCACGAAAATGCCGGTGCCGATGACGCCGCCGATGCCCAGCAATGTCAGCTGCACGGGACCCAGCGAGCGGTGCAGGGATTTCTTCTCCGCGGTGGCCAGCACCGCATCCAGGGACTTTACCCGCCACATAGAGATTCCCCACGCCTTCTCACCCGCTCATCGGGGCATGGCGCCGCGCAGCCCGTCAAGCGGACAAGACGCGCGGAAGCGGCTGCAGGATGCAATTTGGGGATTAATCCGCACCGTGATGATGGCGGAAGGGCGAGGAGGGGCGCTTTTTGCGCCACTCTGCCCAATCCGGGCCTAGTCCAGCACGTCCGCGGCGTCCGGATGGCGCTGGAACCAGGCGCGGGCATAGGAACAGCGCGGCACGATGACCAGCTGGTTTGCGCGGGCATGTTCCACCATCTGTTCCATCAGCCGTCCGGCCGCGCCCGTCCCGCGCAGCTCCAGGTCGGCCTCGACATGAGGGATCACATAAGCCCCGTCGTCGCGGAGGCGATAATTGGCCCAGGCCAGAAGGCCATTCTCTTCCAATTCGAACCGGCTCTGGTCCTTGTTGTCGATCATTTCTTTTTCTGTGGCGGCTCGCGGTACATCCAGGGCAACGAAAAACCGATGGGAACGATCCACAAGGTGCCGGCCAGCGCATAAAAGAGCAGGCTCAGGTACCAGGGCGCGCCCGGCAGGATGTGGCGCGCCAGCCCCATGATGAACAGGGCATAGACGGGCAGCCAGAGGAACACGATCAGGATGGCGGCAATCAGGGTCTTGGTGCGGCGGGACATGAGACGTTCGGTATCTTTGACGGCTGCTGGGCGGGACGGTATCAGAAGCGCCGCATGACCGCTAATTTCCTCACATCGCGCAGGGCTGTCGGATTGTGGCTGCTTGGCGTGGCGCTGGTGATCCTGGGCATGGTCACGATCGGCGGGCTGACACGGCTGACCGGTTCGGGCCTGTCGATCATGGAATGGAAGCCGATCATGGGCGCACTGCCGCCCCTGAACGACGCGCAGTGGCAGGACGTCTTCCACAAATACCAGCAGATCACCCAGTACAAGGTCCAGCACCAAGGCATGAGCCTGGAGGCCTTCAAGGGCATCTTCTGGTGGGAATGGGGCCACCGATTGCTGGGACGCCTGCTGGGCGTGGTCTTCCTGTTGCCGTTCCTGTGGTTTGCCTGGACCGGCGCCATCCAGCGCCGTGAATGGCCCCGCATGCTGCTCTTGTTCGCGCTGGGCGGGCTGCAAGGCCTGATCGGCTGGTGGATGGTGTCCAGCGGCTTTGAAGTGCGCACGTCGGTCAGCCAGTACCGTCTGGCGATTCACCTGGGCGCGGCGCTGCTGCTGCTGGTGGCGATATTATGGATTGCGCTGGAATATCTGCGTGATGGCGATGCGAAAGGCGATGCGCGCCGCGCCTATGGCTTTGCCGCTCTGGTTTATGTCCAGATGCTGCTGGGCGCGCTGGTCGCCGGGCTGCATGCCGGGCTGATCTACAACACCTGGCCCGACATGAATGGTGGCATCTTCCCGGAAGAGCCCTTCTTCTCATCGCCCTGGTGGATCAATTTCTTCGAAAATCCCGGCCTGGCCCAGTTCGACCATCGCATCGGCGCCTATATCGTGGCCGCCTTCGCGGCCTTCATCACCGTGCGCAGCTTTAAGTATGACGGTTACGCCAAGATCAGCGGCAAGGCCGTGGGCATTATCACCGCCTTCCAGATATTCCTGGGTGTCGCCACCTTGATGATGCAGGCGCCGCAAGCCCTGGCGGCCTTGCACCAGGTTACCGCCGCGCTTTTGCTTTGTGCCGCGGTTTGGCACGCTTACGAACTTCGGATTTCGGTTCCGGCTCGCGCGTAACCGGGCCAGTGTGGACGGCGCCCAGGCACTGGGCTTCCTTCAGGATGGAGGCCAGCGCGTCATTGGCCGTCATCTTTTCCCGGTCGAACACGATTTCATCTTTGCGCGCCCGTGCGGCGCCGCAGACCTGGTTCAATTGGGCGTCGTTCAACTTCTTGCGACCCTTGAAGAATTGAATCTGCCCGTCGTCCGAGCGGATGCGCAGGGTCAGGGTATCCGCCTGCGCGGCGGTCACCAGCGACAACAGCAACAGGCCCCCCAGCCGTAACTTCACGCCAGCGCTTGCTCCAGATCCGCGATGATGTCGGCCGCATCCTCGATGCCGATGGACAGGCGCACCACATCGTTGCCGGCGCCGGCCTTGGCGCGGTCTTCATCCGACAGCTGGCGATGGGTGGTGGACGCCGGATGGATGATCAGGCTGCGGGTGTCGCCGATGTTGGCGACATGGCTGAACAGCTTGACGCTGTTCACCATCTTCAGGCCCGCGTCATAACCGCCTTTCAGCCCAAAAGTGAACACGCTGCCCGCGCCCTTGGGGCAGTATTTCTGGTGCAGCTTGTAGGACTGGTTGTCGGGCAGGCCAGCAATTGACCCATTTCCACCGGGATTGGCCGTCGGCCACTTGGCGACCGCTAGGGCATTGTCGCAATGCCTCTGCATCCTGAGCGGCAGCGTCTCGGTGCCGGTCAGCACCAGGAAGGCATTCATCGGCGACAGCGCCGGCCCCAGGTCGCGCAAGCGGGCGCACGCAGGTGGTGATGGCGAACGCCATGTCATAAACGTCTCCCACATACGCATGCCGTGATAGGAGGGGCTGGGTTCGGACAAAGTGGGAAACTTGCCGCTGCCCCAGTCGAACTTGCCGCCATCCACGATCAGCCCGGCCATGGAGTTGCCGTGCCCGCCCAGGAACTTGGTGCCGGAATGCAGCACTATGTCGGCGCCCCATTCGATGGGCCGGATCAGATAGGGCGACGCCAGTGTTGTCCACGATCAACGGCGTCATGGGCGATCTTCGCCGGCGCCTCTATGTCGGTAATCAGGCCGCCCGGATTGGCGATGCTTTCGCAATAGATCGCCTTGGTGCGGTCGGTGATCAGGGGCTTGAAACTGTCGGGATTGGTGGTGTCGGCCCATTTCACCCGCCAGTCGAACTTGGCGAAGCTCTGGTTGAACTGGTTGATCGAGCCGCCATACAGCTGGCGCGCCGATACAATCTCGTCGCCGGGGCTCATCAAGGTGTGGAAGGTCAAGCTGTGCGGAATGACCCGAGGCACAGGCCAGGCCCGCGCGGCCACCTTCCAGCGCCGCGACGCGCTCTTCCAGCACCGCGGTGGTGGGGTTCATCAGCCGCGTATAGACGTTGCCGAAGACCTGCAGGTTGAACAGGGCTGCGGCATGGTCGGCATCCTCAAATACATAGGCGGTCGTCTGGTAGATCGGCGTTGCCCGCGCGCCGGTGGCGGGATCGGGCTGGGCCCCGGCATGGACGGCCAGGGTGTTGAATCCATAATCAGCCATTCAAGCCTCCGCGTGTTCTATTGCGAGTTCGTCTTCGATCCGGCGCACCCAGGCGCGGACGTTGGGGTATTGCTTCAGGTCCAGTCCGGCCTGGTGGCTGAAACGGGTATAGGCGACCAGCGCGATGTCGGCCAGTGACAGTTTCTCGCCCACGAAATATTTGCGTTGCTCAAGATGGCTGTTCATCAGGGCCAGCACACGAGCGCATTTGCCGGGCAGGGCGGCATCGATCTGGTCATCCGTCTTCTTCAGATAGAAGCGGTGGAAGCGCAGCACCGCGATGGCGGTCTCGTGGCTGTATTGCTCCCAGAAAAGCCACTGGAACATCAGCGCGCGCTCAAAGGCGTCTTCAGGGATCAGGTCACTGCCCTGCGCCAGGTGCAGCATGATGGCGTTGGACTGGGCCAAGGGGCCTTCATCGGCGAACACCACCAACGGCACCTGTCCGGCTGGATTCAAGGCCAGGAATTCCGGCGTGCGGGTTTCGCCCTTCAGCACGCTGGTCTCCACCCAGTCATAGGGCAGGCCCAGCCGGTCGGCGACGAACTTCACCTTCAGGCAATTGCCCGAGATGGAGTCGCCATAGATCGTCATGGAGGCGTTATCGAGTGACATGGCGCGACGTTAGGGCCGGTCGCGCGCAATCCGCAAGACCGTGGCGTTGTTGTTCTCCGCAACCCAGATTGCGCCATCCCCGGCCACCGCCAGCCCCAGGGGCGATCCCTTGGGGTGGCTGCCATCCACGTTATTCCAGCCCGGCGTCAGCAAAAGCGGCACTGACGCAGGTCCGGGATAGGGCAGGCTGACGGTCTCGTCGCCATTCTCCCCTGCATAGGCGTCATAGTGGGCATTCGGGGTCAGCACGGGTACGCCCTTGGCATCCACGGTGAAAGCGCCGATGCGCGCGCCCTCCACGCGGTAGCCATGCATGGACAGAATCAGCTTGCCCTTCAGCTCCGGGAACATCTTGCCGTCGTAATACAGCATGGACAGCGGCGCGCTGTGGGGCGGCAAGAGGCGTACTGGCGGAGTATAGGCGCTGCCGTTGCAGTCCATCACTTTCTTCGGGCCCCAGATCGGGTTGGTGCCGTGCATGTCATAGCAATAGGGCCAGCCGTAATGGGCGCCTTCCTTCAGGACATTGAATTCCTCGAACGGCGTGTCGGCCGGCGCGAAATCCACGCTGTTCTCCGCCTGCAGCAGGGTGCCCGAGCTGTGGCGCGCCATCGCCACCGAATTGCGCAGGCCATGCGCCATCACGGTGAAGTTCTGGTCCCACTTGTTGTCGCCCAGGTACTTGTAGCGGCGGATACCGGCGGCCATGTAATCGCCTTCCGACTGGTTGCAGAATTTTTCGCCGTCGGTGGGGCCAGTCTTGTTGGACGGCACGCCAGTCATGCACTGGTCGGACGGGGCGCCCACCGACACCAGCATGTCGTTGTTGGTGTCGAACAGAAAGCTGGACAGGGGGTGGAAGTTGAACCGCTTGCGCGTGTCGGGCGCATTCTCGATCACGGTTTCAATGGTGGCCTTGGGATCGGCGGCGGAAGGATCGAAGCGGAAAATGCGGCCCTGTTCGTTGACATAGACCTTGCCGCCAGGGCCATAGCCAATGAAGTGCGGCATATAGAGGTCGGACAATACCGGTGTGACGATGGTGGGCTTGCCGGGTTCGGCATGGATGCGAAAGACCTTGCCGCCAGCGCTGTTCCACTTGCCCATGTCGGTGAGCAGGAAGTCGTTGCTGTCCTTCAGCGACAGCAGCACCCGCGGCAGAAGGACGGTGCGGCCTTCAAAGTCGGTGGCAGGCGGGGCGAGGATAATGCCGGCGCAAAAGCCCTTGGCCATCTTGATGCTGGCGCGGGGATAGCCGTCGCAGGTGCCGCTGGGGGTGTAGAAGGTGCGCGCGCTGGCCGGAACGATGGCACAAACCGCCAGCAGCAGTGCAAGTCCAAAACGCCCCATTGTCATCCCCGTCTTGTTGTTATGCGTTCTTCAGGCTTCCGCCCTTGCCGAACAAAAGCGGCTTGCGGTTGTCGATCACCTTGCGGTTGATGCCCAGCCAGCCCATCTCGCCCGAGAAGCGGCCATGTTCGATCTTGGGGCAGCGGTTCATCACCACCGTCAACCCGGCATCCTGGGCGATCTTCTCGGCCTCGGGGCTGATGACGCTCAGCTGCATCCACAGAACCTTGACGCCCAGCCGATCCTTCTCGGCCACCGTTTCGCGCGCGATATCGGGCGCGTATTTGGCCTCGCGGAAGATGTCGACCATGTCGACCGGAGCAGGAACCTCCTTCAGCGAGGCGTAAACCTTCTGCCCCAGGATTTCCTTGCCCGCCATGCCCGGGTTTACCGGAATGACTTTGTACCCCTTGTTCAAGAGGTACATCATGGCGAAGTAGGACGGGCGGATCTCATTGCCACTGGCGCCCACCATGGCGATGGTTTTCACCGCGCGCAAAATCGACTTGATCAGGGCGTCGGGATATTGCGGCAGCGCCAGCTCGGCCGCCTGGCTCATGGCTGGCCTCCTGAAGTCGGCCAGCGTGGTTCTCTTTTCTCGAGAAAGGCGCTGATGCCTTCACAGGCTTCGCCGTCCAGCATGTTCTCGGTCATGACCTTGCTGGCATAGGCGTAAGCCTGGTCCAGCGGCATTTCCAGCTGGCGATAGAAAGCTTCCTTGCCGATCTTCAAGGTGCCGCGCGGCTTGGATGCGATCTTGCCCGCCAGCGCCATGGTTTCGCTTTCCAGGATTTCCGGCGCCACCACCTTGTTGATCAGGCCGATCCGCACGGCCGCCTCGCCATCCACCATCTCGCCGGTCAGCAGCATCTCCATCGCCGCCTTGCGCCCGATGTTGCGCGACAGGGCGACCATGGGGGTGGAACAGAACAGCCCGATATCCACGCCGGGGGTGGCGAAGCGCGCCGAGCTGGACGCCACCGCCAGGTCACAGCTGGCCACCAGCTGGCAGCCAGCCGCGGTGGCGATGCCCTGCACCTGGGCGATCACCGGCTTGGGGTTGCGCACGATGGCCTGCATCATCTCCGAGCATTGGGTGAACAGCCCGGCATAGGCGGCGCGGCCGGCATCGCCATCGGCGCGGTGGCGGGCCATCTCTTTCAGGTCATGGCCCGAGGAAAACACCGGCCCTTCGGCGGCGATCACGATCACGCGAGTGGCGTTGTCGGCCGCGGCGCCGTCCAGCGCCGACTTCAAAGCCGCCATCAGCTCAGACGACAGGGCGTTGCGGGCATTGGGGCGGTTCAGGATCAGCCGCAGCACCCCGCCGGCATGGGCGGTTAAAAGCAGGGGCGGCGTAGCGGGTGTGTTCATGGCGGCAAATGTAGTGCGCGGACGTGCCCGGAACAATGCCGTCGCACGAACGTTGCTTTTCGATACCGCCCCCAACCATTTTCATGACTGATATCGAACTGACCCCAAAAAAGCGCCTGCGCACCGGCCGTTCGGTCTGGAGCGACACCAGGCATCCCCAGCTTCCGACACATGCCCTGCGCGCATCCCTGAAATGTGACGTCGCTATCGTGGGGGCAGGTATCTCGGGCGCTTTCATGGCGGAGGCCCTGAGCCGTCATCATGAAAAGGTGGTGGTGCTGGAGCGGCGCGCTCCGGCCATGGGCGCGACGCATGCCTCCACCGCCATGCTGCAATATGAAATCGACACCCCGCTGACGGATCTGTCGGAGCGGATCGGCCACGCCAAAGCCGCGCGGGCCTGGCGCCGCTCTTTTGCCGCCACCCAGGACCTGATCCGGCTGGTGGGCGCGCAAAAGATCGCCTGTGATCTGCAAGCGCGGTCGGCGCTCTATCTGTGCGGCGACGAAATGGGCGCGCGCGGCATGGAAAAGGAAGCCCGCGCCCGGAACCGCGCCGGACTGGATTGCGAGTTCCTGTCCGCCCGTGCCTTGAAAGCGCGCTTCGGCATCGGCCGCACCGGCGCCATCTTCAGCGAGGGCGCGGCGGTTGCCGATCCCGTCGCACTGGCGCGCGGGTTGTTGCGCAAGGCGAGGGCGCGGGGTGCGAAGATATTCGCGCCCTGCGAAGTGCATGACGCGATGGCCACGCGCGCCGGCGTAATGCTGGATGCCGGCGGCTGGTTCGTGGAAGCGAAAGCGGCGGTGTTCTGCACCGGCTATGAAGTGCTCAAGGGCCTGCCGGCGCAGGGCACAAAGATCACCTCCAGCTGGGCCGCCGCCACGGCGCCCCATGCGGACTATCCCGATTGGCTGGACCAGACCCTGGTGTGGGAAGCGGCCAAGCCCTATCTCTACATGCGCACCGGCGCCGCCGGTCAGCTGATCGTGGGCGGCGAGGATGCGGAGCTGGACAGTCCCAGCTATCGGGCCGGCACGCTTGGCATGAAGGCAAAAAAGCTGGCGGCGAAAACCCATCGCCTGCTGCCGGGCCTGAAACCGAAATGGACCCATGTCTGGGCCGGCGCCTTTGGCGAAAGCAGCGACGGTCTTCCCATTATCGACGCAGTGCCCGGCATGCCGGGTTGCTTCACCGTGATGGGCTTTGGCGGCAACGGCACCATCTATTCCATGATCGCGGCGCAGTTGATGCCGGGACTGCTCAAGGGCCGACCGTTAAAGGACGCCGAATTGTTTGCGTTCGGCTGAAGGAGCCCGGCGGTTCTGGTTGATCGCCATTTAAAAGGTCGGATCTTTCAGCAGTTCTTCGATGTTGAGGCGGATCTGGGTGTTCAGCACCTGGAACGCATTCGCGAACTTTGCGGTAAATGCAAGTTTAGCGGACCGTACCATCATGGTCCGCAGGCAGTCGCCAGCTTGTTCATCGCTGACAAAATCTCATGTCAAGCTTCAGGAGAAGTTTGCAATGTCATCCGCTGCGCAAAATTTCAACGCAGCGCTCATTAAGTATCTTTGAGACAAATAGCCTTGGTGCAGTGCGTATTGGTGGCTAGCTTTGCCGCGCTTCTGGGGAGGCAGGCCGCATGGGCCGGGGCAATGATAATACGCTGACGACAGCTGCGGGCAACATCGGCTATGCCGCGAGCTATTGGCTATTTCCCGGCTCTTACCGAATTTACCGGATGCAGAAGCGCCTGTTCAACATGGTCTTCCGGCGTGATGCGCCGGTCATGGATGAGCCGTGCTACGCACTCGATACCGTTGTCATTCAGGGATTTCGGCACTCCGGAAATTTATTCATCGAGTCGAATGTCGCGGTGGAGGATCAATACCGCATTCCTCAAATCCGGCACCGGCCCTGGATCATAAAAGGCGCCGTCACGCGCGGCCTGTCCGTCGTCGTGCTCATCCGGCACCCCAGGGAGGTGGCCGCATCGACAGTTTACCGGACGACAAAGCATGTTGTTCCCGATCATCCTTTTCAGATTTATCCCTGGGCGGTGTTGTGTGCCTGGATAAACGACTATCATCGTTGCGTCATCCGCTTACGCCGCCCTGCTTGTTCTTCCTTTCGAACGGATCACGGATGACTATCCCGGTTGTCGCCGCACAATTGAAGATCGGACCGGCATTCGCATGAATGCTGATCCTTGCTTGGGCGCGCGTCAATCGCTACGAGGGTGAACGGTGGGAACTGGAATTTTCTAGCTGTCCCCAGTTCCTGCTCCGCAGGGCGGGGACATCTACAACCTGCTGGTCGCGCCGTCCCGGTGCCGGGCTCGTCATCCGGGGTCTGCGAGCCGCGCGTTCTGAGATGGCAGGTCTGGCCCCGGCGGTCGCCAGAATCTGCACAGCGGCCTTGGGCTTTATCCGCTGGTGTTACGACAGAGGCTGTGAAACCCCGTCTTTCAAGCGTCAGTTCTGGGTCAAGAAATCCTGGCATGGAAGCCGCTGCGCGCGCGAATAGCACGCCAGTGAACGAACAGGAAGGTTGTTCCGATTCCGCCAGAAAGGACGGAACGGCGTAAACCAGCGCCAACTGAAAAATCCACTGTTCGGTCGGTGTCACTGCAGGCCCCCATGGCTGGTGCGGAACCCTATCCAGCAGCCTTTAAATGGGAGTGAGCCGATTATTTGGCTTTTTCCTCAAATACCCTCGCACGTAGCGGCGGCCGTTGGTGTGGCTCGGATCTTCGAAGTCTGCACCTCAACTGACTCCAGAGATCGGAGGGCGGCCTGTCCATTTTATCGTATGATCCGCCAGAACGACTCCGCCTACAAAGGTAGGCTTAGGTTCCCTCGGGGAGCTGGGGCCGCGTTACTCCATAGCGCGTAAGAAGCTTCTCGAAGGCCCGGCTCGACTACCCTCGCGCCGGGCCTTCTGCTTGGCCGGGATAAGCATCAAGGCGGCCCCTTCGCATATCAGTCGTCCTATGCGGTATTATAATACCGCATAGATAAAGTTCAACAATTTCCACTATTTTGTTGACCCCGGAGCAGGGCATCCGTACAAGCCCCTCCGAAATCACTGGAATATAAGCGTCGGCGCAAGCCGGAGCGACAAGGAAAAAGCCATGAAAACCTACTCGGCGAAAGCCTCCGAGATCGAAAAGAAGTGGGTCGTGATCGACGCCACCGGCCTGGTTGTGGGCCGCCTGGCCTCGATCATCGCCATGCGCCTGCGCGGCAAGCACAAGGCCACCTACACCCCCCACATGGACTGCGGCGACAACATCATCGTCATCAACGCGGCCAAGGTCGTCCTGACCGGCAAGAAGCTGAAGGACAAGGTCTACTACCACCACACCGGTTACATCGGCGGCATCAAGGAACGCACCGCCGGCGCCATCATGGCGGGCAAGTATCCGGAGCGCGTGCTGGAAAAGGCGGTTGAACGCATGGTGCCGCGCGGTCCCCTGGGCCGCCGCCAGATGTCCAACCTGCGCGTCTATGCCGGCGCCGAGCATCCGCATGAAGCCCAGCAGGCCGAAGTGCTGGACGTCGCCAAGATGAACCCCAAGAACAATCAGCAGAAGACGAAGGCTGCCTAACCCATGGCTGAAGACAACAAGTTTACCGAACTCAAGTCGACGCTGATCAAGGCCCGCACCGCCGAAGCCGTGGATCCGTCCAAGGTCGACAGCAAGCGCGACTCCAAGGGCCGTGCTTACGCCACCGGCCGCCGCAAGGAATCGGTGGCCCGCGTGTGGATCAAGCCGGGCACCGGCAAGATCACCGTCAATGGCCGCGACGAGACCGTATATTTCGCCCGTCCCGTGCTGCGCATGATCCTGCGCCAGCCGCTGATCGCGGCCGGCCGTGACGGCCAGTTCGACGTCATCGTGTCGGTCAATGGTGGCGGTCTGTCGGGCCAGGCCGGCGCCGTGCGCCATGGCATCAGCCGCGCGCTGGTGAACTACGAGCCCACCCTGCGTCCGGTGCTGAAGCCCGGCGGCTTCCTCACCCGCGACCCGCGCGCGGTGGAACGCAAGAAGTATGGCCGCCCGAAGGCTCGCCGCAGCTTCCAGTTCTCGAAGCGCTAAGCGCACCGAAGAGCAAATGCGAAAACGGCGGCCCGCAAGGCCGCCGTTTTTGTTTGTTCTGGCTGCTTGCCGTTACTGCGGCGTCGTGGCGGGCTTTGACGGATCGAACACAGGCGGCGGCGGGCCAAAGGCGTTGGGGCCCGGATCGCCCGGCTGGCACCAGAAATAGATCAGCACCACTGACACCACCAGCAGCGCCAGGCTGATCAGTCCGCTCAGCGCAAGCGCCGGACCGAGGAACAGGAAGCCCGTCATCATGGCCCCCATCAAGGTCATGGCGGCCAGTGCCTGGGAGACGAAGGCGACGATGATGAAGATCCATACCAGCTTGCCGTCGCGTCCGGTGTCCTGCAGGCGCCGCGCCCCCATCCCGGCGGCGGGCAACAACAGGGCCAGGTTGTAGATCGCCACCAGCGGCAGGAAGATCACGGACTGTATGATTGCCATCACGATGGCGCCGACGATCTCGGCCAGCACAAAGTACCAGAACTGGGCACGGCCCACCCGGCCGTTCATGTCGAAGTAATGCTCGGTGACGGTGCGGCGGAAATTGTCGAAAATGGCCTGCAAGTCCATGGCCAGCTACCCCCTGTTCGGCCACGCCCTGGTGTACAGCGGCTTGCCGCGGCCTATGCCGCACGCGGTGCACGGACCGCGTGCCGGGAAATCAGCAGGCCCCAGGCTGAGCCGTCAGCTAAAAGCCACATTACGTTCGTGTCAATGTTGACGGGTCAGATGAGCAAGCAGGCGAAAATCTTCATCGACGGCGCGGCTGGAACCACCGGCCTGGAAATCCGCGAGCGGCTGGCCGGCCGCTCGGAACTGTCGCTGGTCGTTCTGCCCGACGCGCAGCGCAAGGACCCGGCCGCCCGCAAGGCGGCGCTGAACGGCGCCGATGTGGTGATCCTGTGCCTGCCGGACGAGGCGGCGCGCGAAGCCGTCAGCCTGATCGATAGCCAGAGCGTGAAAGTGATCGACGCTTCCACCGCGCACCGCGTGGCCGATGGCTGGACTTTTGGCTTTCCCGAACTGACGCCGGACGGTTATGCCCGCATCGCTTCGGCAACGCGGGTCAGCAATCCCGGCTGCTGGTCCACCGGCTTTTTGTCGATCGTCACGCCGCTGGTGCGCGCCGGTCTGGTGCCGGCCGATTTTCCGATCACGGCGAATGGCATCTCCGGCTATTCCGGTGGTGGCAAGAGCATGATCGCGGAGTTCGAGGACAAGTCATCCCCCGCCTACACCGAAAGCGTGATGCATATTTACGGGCTTGGCCTGACGCACAAGCACATCCCCGAAATGACCAGACATTCCGGTCTGGCGCATCCGCCGCTGTTCGAGCCCAGTGTCGGCCGTTTCTATCGCGGCATGCTGGTGGAAGTGCCGCTGCAGCTTTGGGCGCTGCCGGCCAAGCCGTCGCCGCGCGACATCCATGCGGCGCTGGACAAGGCCTATCCCGACCGGCCGCTGGTCAAGGTCGCCTCGCTGGAAGATGCCGCCGCGGTCAAGACCCTGGATGCGGAGATCCTGGCGGGCACCAATGGCCTGACGCTTTATGTGTTCGGCAACGAGAAGACCGGGCAGGCGCGGGTGGTCGCGGCGTTCGACAACCTGGGCAAGGGCGCCAGCGGTGCTGCGGTGCAGAACCTCAATATTATGTTGGGACTGCCGGAGACCACCGGTCTTTAGACTGTGCTAAAGAGGACGGATGGGCCTCAAGGGCATCATCCTTTCTGTCGCTATCGGACTGGTGCTGTTCGCCGGTGTGGTGGTCCACGCCATTCACCGCGCCCCCAAACCGCTGGGCTTTTCCGGGCTGCAATTTTCCCCGCTGACCCCAGCCGCCGCCGCCCGCACGCCCTTGCTGGAGCGGGGCGGGGCCGAGATCGCGGCGGTGATGAATGACAGTCCCGCCGACCGGGCCAAGATAAAGGAAGGTGAAGTCGTCTCGGCCATCGACGGCGTCACCATACGCTCCGCGCGGCAGGCTTCCGAACTGATCCGCAAGCGCGCCGCCGGCGACCGCATCACGCTCACCTTGTACGATATCACCAAGGGCGAAGTGCACCCGCGCGATGTTTCGTTGACCTTCGACGCGGCGCCGCCGGTCGGCAAGAAATTCTCCGTGCGCCCGCCGCGCACCCTGGCGAGGGAAGTCTTTGGCCAGCCATTTCCGGTCGCCCATGCCTCCTGGTCGCGCCGCATTTATCTGGGGCCCACCATCCGGCCCCTGGCGCTGAGCGGGCTTGGGGCAGGGCAATGCAACGCCTTTGCGCCGCAGTTGTGGCGGGTTGCGGCGCATGCACCGGACAATTCCCTGTTCCATGTCATGGCCAATGAAGGCTTCGCCCATGCCATCTACAAGACCGCGCAACTGAACGGCGCTTCGCCGGATGCCTTCCTGTCGGACTATCTGCAAACTGCGTTCGGCGCGCCGGTGGTGATGACGCCGCCCGAGAAGCGGCCCTTCGGCTTTGTCGTGCGCGACTTCGGCAACAACAAGGGCGGCGCGGGCTTTGTGCTGTACCGCGTGACCGGCAATCGCATCGCGCTGTGGCTGGCGGCGGTGCCGGGCGGCGATGCCGGCTGGGCCAAGCCGCTGGTGGGATCGGTGGCGCTGTCCATGCGCTGCGCCTCGCCAGGCGCGCCTGCAGCGGTGGCGCGCGATCCATCCCTGCCGGACACCGCCGTGTCGCTTCGTTGCCTCGACGGCCAATGCGGCGAGACTGATTTCGCCGCCGGTTATCTCACCGTGCTGCGCCTGGGTTACGTCCACAACCTGAAAGGCGACATGTTCCTGGTCCATCCGCGCAAGGACTTCTGGCAGAACGGTGCCGAAGGGCCGGGCTTCTATCACCAGATTGGCGGTGAGAACGAAAAGCTTCTCCCCGGGCGCATTAACTGACGCAAAGTTCCATGGCATGGCCGTTGCGACGTGCCTGGGCATAACAGTTCACAATGTCCATTATGTTTCAGATTGGGCCAGCCGGCAGTTGCCCCCTGCCGGCGGCCGTATTCCC
>JAXMEA010000007.1:0-151466 GCA_046348525.1 Alphaproteobacteria bacterium
GGTTATTCCCAGCTTCGCGGAACGTTACCTGTCGACGGCTCTGTTCGAGGGGTTATGAGCGTTCGATAATTCGGCTTCGCCGAATTATCGACGAAATGGTCTCGCTACGCTGCCGCTAGCGAGGGACCATTTCGAGCGAATAACGCCGCGAGCTTGAGCGAGCAGCCGGGCGGCTGGGCCGTTACTTTACCTGAATTGTGTTCAGCGAACCGAGCACGCCAAACGCCTGCAGCAGCCAGATGATGACTGCGATCACGACAACCGCATTGAGGATGGATTTGATCTTGCCATCCATCGGTATGTAGGTGTTGACGAGCCAGAGCAGCACGCCGACGACAATAAGAACGACAACAATGGTCAAAAGCGGCATGGAAATACCTCCGTAATCTGCCTGTTAAACACGCAGTTGCGGGGAAGGTTCCCTAAGCCAGCGCAGCCAGCAGGTCAGGCCTGTCAGTGCAAAGCGCATCCAGGTCCATCAGGCGGCGCATATCGGCGGGCTGATTGACCGTCCAGGCGCTGACTTTCAGGCCCTTGCCGCGCGCATATGCGACGGCGTCCGGCGCGGCATCCGCGAAATGCGAAAACCACCCCCGCCCGCCCGCATCGGCGATGGCATCGATCACCGGACGAACATCGCCTGACAATCTGTCGGTGGTGAACCAGCATTCTGCATTGGCATCACGTTCGCGGATTCGCATCAGCGCGCGCCAGTCGAAGCCGACAAAAACGATATTGTCCCGCCCCGCGCACACATCATATGCCGCGTCGGCCAACGCCGCGGGATCGGCGCTGTCTTCGCTGGCGTCGCATTTCAGCTCCACCAACAGCCGGAAATCGGTTCGCGCCAGCACCTCGCCCAGCAACGGCACCGGCGCATCCAACGGCTTCAACAAGGGATGCGTACGCGCATAGTCGCTGCCGGACCGTGCAGTCCCGACATCAAAGCGTTGCAATTGGGCATAGGTCAGATCCTTGATGCGCGGTCCGGGCGCGTTCAGCCAAACGCCATCCTCGCGCGCCAGATCCGCCTTCAGCCGGAAGTCGTGATGCAACACGACCTGGCCGTCTGCTGTCAGCTGCACATCCAGCTCAGCGCCATCGCAGCCGCGCGCCTGCGCATCGGCAAACGCCGCCAGCGTATTTTCCGGCATCAGCTGGGCGCCGCCGCGATGGGCGATGTTCCATGGGTGCATGGCTTTTTATACCGGTAAGACGCGCCTTCGTCGCGGGGCCGTGCTATGGCCTCGCGGCAATGAAAGACCATCTGGCCGATCCGGGACCCGTGATCCCTGCCGGTGCGCACCATGCCTGGCTGGCGGAGGCGCGCGAGCTGTTGCGCCTGGCGGTGCCGATGGCGGCCACCCAGCTGGCCCAGATGATCATCCTGGCCACCGACACGGTGATGCTGGGACATTTCAGCAAGCGGGCGCTGGCGGCCGGCGCGCTGGGCAACACCGTCTATTTCCTGGCCTGGCTTTTGGGCAGCGGCTTGCCGATGGCCATCTCGCCGGTGATCGCGCACGTCCAGGGACGACATGGCGATAGCGGCCGCGATCGCCGGGAGGTCCGCATCGCGGTGCGCATGGGCCTGTGGTCGGTGGCGGCAATGTCGCTGCCGCTGCTGGCCGCCCTGATCTTCACCCGTCCCATCCTGCTGGCGCTGGGGCAGGAACCTATGCTGGCGTCGGATGCCGCCGTCTTCGTGTCGGGACTTTGCTGGGGCCTGCCCTTCGCCATGGCCTTCCAGGTGCTGCGCAGCTTTTCCACAGCGCTCAGCCGCGCGGTGCCGCCACTGGCGGTGATGGCACTGGCCATCCTGTGGAACGCCGCCTTCGACTATGCCCTGATCTTCGGGCATTTCGGATTCCCGCGCATGGGCGTGTATGGCGCGGGGCTGGCGTCGGCCAGTTCCAACATCTTCAGCTTCGTCGCCATGCTGGTGGCGTGCCTGATGCTGCCCGACCTCAAGCGCTACCACATCCTGCACCGGCTGTGGCAATGGCACCGCCAAAGCTTCGCCGAACTGTTCCGCCTGGGCCTGCCCATCGGCATCACCATGGTGTTCGAGGTGGCGCTGTTCAACGGCGCGGCGCTGGCGATGGGCGTGATCGGACTGTCATCGCTGGCGGCGCACCAGATCGCCATCACCATCCCTTCCCTCACTTTCATGATCCCGCTGGGCATTGGGCTGGCGGCGACGGTGCGAGTGGGCATGGCAGCGGGCGCGGGCGATGCCATCGCGGCGCGGCGCGCCGGCTTCACCGCCATCCTGATGGCGTCGGCCTTCATGTGCTGCCGCGCTGGTGCTGCTGTTGTGGCCGCGCGAAATCGCCAGCCTGTGGCTGCCCGACATTCCGGAGAATGCCGAAGTGCTGGCGCTAGCGGTCAGCTTCCTGGCCGTCGCCGCGGCGTTCCAGTTGGTGGACGGCATCCAGGTCACTGCGTCGATGAGTTTGCGCGGTTTGAAAGACGCAAACGGGCCGATGTGGCTGGCCGGCGCGTCCTATTGGCTGGCAGGCGCGCCCATGTGCCTGGTCCTGGCCTTCCGCTGGGCATGAAAGGCTTCGGCATCTGGCTTGGCCTGGCATTCGGGCTTCTGGTCGCGGCGGTGACGCTCACCACGCGCTTTGTGATCCTGTCAAAGAAACCGTTGCAGCAGCAGCGCCAGGATGATCCGCCAGTTAGCACCACCACCGCGACACGCCACGGACGGCTCTGGCGTTCCTGCTCGGCGGCAATGGCGCGCGCCGTGTCGGGATGCAGTCGCACCGCCCTCCGCCACCATCTGGGACAGTTCCTCGGCGTTCTTGACCAGCTGCGGCAGATCCTGGGCCAGCTGCCAGCGCGCCAAAGGTCTCGCCCGCACGCGTCAGCGCCGCTTCGGGCCCATATTGTCGGCGACCCAGCGTTCGGCCACAGGCCGCGCCGCCCCAGATATCGAAATCCGGATCCAGCCCGCGGCACACCCCTTCCACCACCACCATGGTCTTTTGCAGCAATACCAGCTGCGGCTGGGCCTGCATGTCGAAGCGGCGTGTGGTTTCGAACAGCTGGCCCAAGAGCCGCGCGATGGAGACCTCGCGGGCGCTGCGGCGAAGATGGGCTCGCCAATCGCGCGCAGCGCCCTGGGCAAACGTCTCGATGGGATGGTGCGGCGGCACGAAGGCAAATTCATGCAGTTCGGCCACCTTCCGGTAATCGCGCTGCAGGAAGCCGGCCAGGGTCCCCGCCATGAAGCGGCGCATCCCGGCATCCAGCCGGCCCATGATGCCGAAATCGACCGCCGCCAGACGGCCCTTGTCGTCGATGAACAGGTTGCCCGGATGCATGTCGGCGTGAAAAAAGCCGTCGCGCAGCGCCTGGGTCAAGAAGCTGCGCATCACCAGCACCGCCACCTGCCTGGGATCGCGGCCCGCCGCCGCGATGGCAGCGGCGTCGCGCACCGACACGCCATCGATCCATTCGCTGGTCAGCACGCTTGCGGACGTGCGGGTCCAGTCGATATGGGGCACGCGGAATTGTTCCTCACCCTTGGTGCGTTCATAGAGTTCGGACGCTGCCGCCGCTTCCATGCGCAGGTCCAGTTCCAGCGCCACGGAGTCCGCCAAGGTCTGCACAATCGCCATGAAACGCAGCCGCCGCGCCTCGGCGGACCAGGCTTCGGCTGTCCGAGCCGCGAACGCCAGCGCTTCCAAGTCCCGCACAAACTGCTCGCGGATGCCCGGACGCAGTATCTTCACCGCCACCCGCACCGGCGGCTCGTCATTGGTCTGAGCTCGGTGCACCTGGGCGATGGAGGCCGCCGCCAGCGCGCTGCCGAAGCTGGAGAACAGGGCCTCCACCGGCTTGCCGAAGGCGCGGGCGATTTCGGCACGCGCGGCGTCTTCGGAAAAAGGCGGCAGACGATCCTGCAGATGCTCCAGCGCCGACGCCATTTCGGCGCCAACAATGTCGGGCCGTGTCGCCAGCATCTGGCCCAGCTTGATATAGGCAGGCCCCAACTTTTCCAGCGCCACGCTGAGCCGGGCGCCCGCATCCGGCGCCTTGTTGCGGAAGGCGCGCGCCGGGCCGGCCAGCAGCCAACCGGCCTTGAGCAGACGCAAGGAACTGGAAACAGCGCTCATTAAAGACGCCAGGCCGAATGCATGGCGGCGATGCCGCCCGACAGGTTGCGCACCTTCACCTGTTCAAGGCCGGCATCGGAAATCATCTGGGCGAATTTCGCCTGGTGCGGGAAGCGGCGGATGCTTTCGGCCAGATAGCGATAGGAGTCTTCGTCCTTGGCCACGATGCCGCCGATCTTGGGCATCAGCTTGAAGGAATAGGCATCGTACAGCGTGTCCAGCCCCGGCACTTCCACCTTGGAAAATTCCAGGCACAGGAAGCGCCCGCCGGGTTTGAGGACGCGGCGCGCTTCGGCCAGCGCGTTTTCGATATGCGTCACATTCCGGATTCCGAATGCGATCGTGTACGAGTCAAAATGCGCATCGGGGAACGGCAGGCTCTCGGCATTGCCGCACACCCATTCGATGGCGCCTTCGCCTTTTTCTTCGGCGCGGCGCACGCCTTCACCCAGCATCTGCTGGTTGATGTCGCAAATGGTGACGGCCGCTTCACCACCACGGCTGCGCGCCATCTCCACGATGCGGAAGGCGATGTCGCCAGTGCCGCCCGCCACATCCAGGCTTTTCCAGCCCGGCCGGGGGTTCAGCCATTCCACCATGGCATCCTTCCAGATGCGGTGGACGCCGGCGCTCATCAGATCGTTCATCAGGTCGTAGCGCGCAGCGACGGACGAGAAGACCTCTTTGACAAGGCCTTCCTTCTCCCCTTCGGGAACGTCACGGAAACCGAAACTGGCGGTTTTCTCAGTCATGACGGGAACATAGCGATCCTGCGGCCAACAGGCTACCGCCGGCCCCCGCGACTATTTATATGGAACGCCATGCCCGAACTGCCCGAAGTCGAAACTGTCCGTACCGGCCTTGCCCCCGCGATGGAAGGCCACGTCCTGGTCGATGTGGAAACCCGCCGCGGCGACCTGCGCATCCCCTTCCCCAGGAATTTCACGGCTCGCCTGAAAGGCCGCAAGGTCACGCACCTGCGGCGGCGGGCCAAGTACATCCTGGCCGACCTGGACAGCGGCGAGACGCTGGTCATCCATCTGGGCATGTCCGGACGCATGAGCGTCTATGCCCATGGCAAGCAGCGCCGCATCGGCTCTTATGTCTATGACAAGGCGCCCGAAGGCGCCGGCAACGGCAAGCACGACCATGTGGTGTTCGAGACCGATGCGCCTGCCCGCGTGATCTTCAACGACCATCGCCGCTTTGGCCTTATGACCCTGGTGGACACCAAGACTTTGGAACAGGACAAGCTGTTCAAGGATGTGGGCATCGAGCCTCTGTCACCCCAGTTCAACGCCGCCTTCCTGGCCAGGGCGCTCGACGGCAAGAAGACGCCCATCAAGTCGGCGCTGCTGGACCAGCGCGTGGTGGCGGGGCTGGGTAACATCTATGTCTGCGAGGCGCTGTTCCGCAGCGGCATTTCCCCCAAGCGGCTGGCCGGTTCGATCAAGCCCGAGCGGATCGCGCCTTTGGTCATCGCCATCAAAAAGGTGCTCAAGGACGCCATCGCCGCCGGCGGCTCGACCTTGCGCGACCATGCCCAGGCCACCGGTGATCCGGGCAATTTCCAGCATCATTTCCTGGTCTATGGCCGCGAGGGAAAGCCCTGCAAGCTGGGCTGCAAAGGGACAGTAAAGCGCATTGTGCAGGCCGGCCGTTCCACCTTCTATTGTCCCAAATGCCAAAGCTGAGGCAGCCATGAACATCAAGACAGAAGTCAAAAGCGGCGTCGGCATCGCCACCCTGAACCGCCCCGATGCGCTGAACGCGCTCAACACCGCGCTGCTAAACGAGCTGGCCGATGCGCTGGAGGCCTGGGACGCCGGCAGCGAAGTCCGCTGCATGATCGTCACCGGATCCGAACGCGCCTTTGCCGCCGGCGCCGACATCAAGGAAATGGCGCCCAAATCCTATTCCGACATGTACCGGGAGAATTTGTTCGGCAACCAGTTCGACCGCATCGCCAAAATCAGAAAGCCCATCATCGCCGCGGTGGCCGGCCATGCCCTGGGCGGCGGCTGCGAACTGGCGCTGGTATGCGACTTCATCATTGCCGCCGACACGGCCCGCTTTGGCCAGCCCGAGATCACGCTTGGCATCATGCCGGGCCTGGGCGGCAGCCAGCGGCTGACCCGCATCGTGGGCAAATCCAAGGCCATGGATCTGTGCCTGACGGGCCGGACCATGGACGCGGCCGAAGCCGAAAGCTGCGGCCTGGCCGCCCGGGTCGTTCCAGCCGACCTCTTGATGGACGAGGCCCTGAAGGCGGCCACCAAGATCGCGGCCCAGTCCTCCCCCGCCGCCCAGATGGTGAAGGAGGCGGTCAACAGGGCCCTGGAAACCACCCTGGCCGAGGGCCTGCATTTCGAGCGGCGGCTGTTCCACGCCATGTTCGCCACCGCCGACCAGAAGGAAGGCATGGCGGCCTTTTCCGAGAAGCGGAAGCCCGGATTTCAGGACAAGTAGCCAAAAACAGGGTTTTCGTTGACCTAAGGGCCATCCGGGGCTATACGCCCCCCTCTTTTCGGCCTTTTCCAAGGACTACCTATGCCCAATATCGCCTCCGCCAAGAAGCGCGTCCGCACCACGGCCAAGCGCACCGCCATCAATACGGCGCGCAAGACCCGCGTGCGCGGCTTTATCCGCAAGGTGGAAGAAGCCATCGCCTCGGGCGACAAGAAGGCCGCCCTGGCCGCACTGAAGGCCGCCGAGCCGGAAATCATGCGCGGCGTGTCCAAAGGGGTGCTCCACAAGAACACCGGCTCGCGCAAGGTTTCGCGCCTGACCAAGCGGGTCGCCAAACTGTCAAAATAACGAACATGCTGGAATCCTTGCGGATTCAAGTGCAGATTGGGGCCCGGAAGCAATTCCGGGCCTTTTTTATTTGTCCGTGTGCTGACAGTCGCTTTGCCGCCATATTTCGCGTCGCAACACGGATGAATACAGGCCTAAGTGACTGATTCAAAAAAGCTTGATTCGAAAATCCCATTTTCCGTATACGTCACAACCGTTTAGCATCATTCACAAAAGCGAAAAAATTTTCGAATCAGGCAATTTGTTCGCAGTTTATTCCCTTGTGAGTCGATCTGAGCTGAGCGTATCTTAACCAACGGTTGGGGCGGGCACGGTCATGTTGAAGACTTCGATAAGTAAAACTCAAGTATTCGACAAAGACTGGCAGCTTTTCGGCACTTACCGAAAACATAGTCGCCACTAAATTCTTCAAAGTTTGACGTTCCAGTGCTGGGCGAAGACCCCGGCCACCCCCGAATTGTCTCTTCAGGTTCAAGAATGACCCCTTCCTCTCCTTCCCCATATGCCGGTGACATCAGCCCCACCGAGGCATGGACCCGCCTGAAGGCGGATCCCAAGGCCCAGCTGGTGGACGTGCGCACCACGGCGGAATGGAACTTCGTCGGACTGCCCGACCTGTCCAGTCTGGGCCGCCAGGTCCATTGCATCGAATGGCAGAGCTTTCCCTCCGGGGCGCGCAATCCTGGCTTTGTGATGGAAGCCGGCCAGGTGCTGGCCGACCCCAAGGCGCCGGTGATGATGCTGTGCCGCTCGGGCGCGCGCTCCCGGGCCGCCGCCATCGCATTGACCGAAGCCGGCTTTGCCCAGGTGTTCAACATCGCGGGCGGATTTGAAGGCGATGCCGATCACGAGGGCCATCGCGGCAACACCAACGGATGGAAAGCAGAAGGACTTCCCTGGCGCCAAGGATAAGGGCTTAGGGGAAACAAGACAGCATTTTGAACTGCCGGACACGAATACGTGCCGGAACACACAACGAAAATGGGTAATGACATGGTGCAAGTTGGAAAATCTCTACCGGACTGGCGTGCGGCTTGGGCGGCGGTGCGCGAACGCATGCGCCGCGAGCTGGGTGATCCGGTGTTCGACGCCTGGATCGGGCCGCTGAACCTGGAGTCCTTCGATTCCGACGCGTTGAAGATCGGTGCCGCCAAGCCGTTCGTGCGCAACTGGGTGGCCAACCATTATGTCGGTCGCATCGAAAAAGCCTTTGTGGCCGAGGGTTTCCGCCCCGCCTCGCTGGACATCGTGATCAGCGCCGCGCCTCCTTCGAATGTGGGCCCGGTGATCGGCGGCGCCATTCCGCGCGAGGCCCAGCACCAGGGCCTGGGCGAAACCGCCGCCAGCGTCTCCTACATTTCGCCGCGCAGCGAAAGCCGCGCCAATGAGGAAGACAAGGGCCTGTGGAACCGTATGCTGCATCCGCAGCAGACCTTCGACAGCTTCATTCCCGGCGCCGCCAACCAGTTCGGCCATGGCGCCGCGCGCAGCTTCGCCGATGGCCAGCAGGCCGATATTCCCCTGCTCTACATCCATGGCGGTTTCGGCTACGGCAAGACGCACTTGCTGAACGCCGCGGCGCTGGAATTCCGCAAGCGCGGCAAGCGCACGCTGTTCCTGCGCGCCGAGGACTTCATGCGCCACTTCCTGGGCGCGCTCTATCGCAAGGACACGCTGGCCTTCAAGGAAGAGCTGCGCACCGCCGAAGTGCTGATCATCGACGACCTTCAGCATATTTGCCGTTCGGCCGCCACGGCGTCTGAGTTCCTCTACACCGTCAACGCCTTTGCGGATTTGCGCCGCCGTGTGGTGATCGCCGCCGACCGCGCCCCGCAGGCGCTGGAAGGCCTGGGCGCCGATGTGAAATCGCGCCTGGCCGGCGGGCTCTGCGTGGGCCTGGACAAGCCGGACCGCGACACACGGCTGGCCATCCTGAAGTCCCGCGCCACCGAGTTCACCCGCCACAAACCCGAAGTGGTGCTCCCCGAAAGCGTGCTGGAACGCATCGCCGACATGGAAGACGCCAGCCCCCGCGAGCTGATTGGGGTGTTCACCAAGCTGGCGACCTATGCCGACCTCACCAAGAAGCCGGTCACGCTGGAAACCGCCGAGGAAGCGGTGGGCCTGCGCGCCGGTCCCGGCGCCAAGACCTCGATCGAGGACATCCAGAAGAAGACGGCCGAGTTCTACAAGCTGGACGTGAAGGACTTCCATTCGCCCCAGCGCGCCCGCCGGGTCGCCCGTCCGCGCCAGGTCGCCATGTACCTGTCGCGCAAGCTGACCACCCGCTCCCTGCCCGAAATCGGGCGGCGTTTCGGGGGCCGCGACCACACCACGGTGCTGCATGCCTGCCGCCGCATCGAGGCCCTGATCGTGGAAGATTCTCTGTTCCGCCAGGAAGTCGATTTCCTGTCCCAGATGCTCCAGCGCAGGCCTGAAATCTAGGTCGGAAAAACCCAGCAATTTCAGGGTCCAAAACAGGCGGAAACCTCGGGTTTTCCGCCTGTTTTTTTTGGCGGAATCCCCCCGTTTCTGCTATGGTTCAGCACTTGAGTCTTGGGGCCAATCGGGGCTCTCCCAAACACAAGAAAAACGCGCATTTCCGGGGCTTTTTTGGCGCCCGGCGCGGGACAGCTAACCGGGCGGTAGAACGATGAAGATCAACGTCGAACGCGGCGCATTCCTCAAGGCGCTGAACCATGTGCAAAGCGTCGTCGAACGCCGCAACACCATCCCGATCCTGTCCAACGTCCTGATCGAGGCCGCCAAGGGCGAGCTGAAGCTCACCGCCACCGACCTGGATATCGAGATCGTCGAGGCCCTGCCCGCCGATGTGCTGCGCAACGGTTCGGCCACCGCGCCGGCCCACATGCTCTACGACATCGTGCGCAAGCTGCCCGATGGCGCCCAGGTGCAGGTCGAACTCCTGGTCAGCGAGGGCGGCCGCCTGGCGGTGTCCGCCGGCACCTCGCGCTTCGAACTATCCTGCCTGCCGCGCGAGGACTTCCCCCAGATGGCGGCCGGCGCCCTGCCGCACAAGTTCCGCCTGGCGGCCGACGACCTCAAGCGCATCATCGCCAAGACGCGCTTTGCGATTTCGACGGAAGAGACTCGCTATTACCTGAACGGCATCTACATCCATGCCGCCAAGGACGCCAAGCCGCCGGTGATGCGCGCCGTGGCGACCGATGGCCACCGGTTGGCCCGTTACGAACTCGAGCTGCCCGATGGCGCCGGCGACATTCCCGGCGTGATCATTCCGCGCAAGACGGTGGGCGAGCTGATGAAGCTGTTGGATGACGCCGACGGCGCCATCGACATTTCGCTGTCGGACACCAAGATCCAGTTCGGCTTCAATGGCGTGGAACTGACCAGCAAGCTGATCGACGGCAATTTCCCGCCCTATGAGCGCGTCATTCCCGCCGGCAACGACAAGTCGCTGGCGCTGGAAGCCAAGGAATTCGCCCAGTCGGTTGACCGCGTATCCACCATCAGCGCCGACAAGACCCGCGCGGTGAAGCTGAACCTGTCCAAGGACAAGGTCACTTTGTCGGTGGTGAACCCCGAAAGCGGCACCGCCACCGAAGATGTGGGCGCCACCTACAGCGCCGGGGCATTGGAGATCGGGTTCAACGCCCGCTATCTGCTGGACATCACCAGCCAGATCGAGGGCAAGGAAGTGCGCTTCCTGCTGTCGGATGCGGGCTCGCCCGCCATTATCGAAGATGCGGAGGACACGCGCACACTGTATGTCCTCATGCCTCTCAGGGTCTGATTTGACGTTAGCGCCGCACACGCGCCCATCAGGCGATGTCTCAGCCGTTTCGCGGCTGGCGGTAACGCGCCTTCGGCTGACCAATTTCCGCTCTTATGCTTCGGGCGAGCTTGCGGTGTCGGGTGCGCCGGTGGTGCTGGCCGGGCCCAATGGGGCGGGCAAGACCAATGTGCTGGACGCCATTTCGCTGCTGTCGCCGGGCCGGGGTTTGCGCGGCGCCAAGCTGGCCGAACATACCCGCAAGGGTCCGGTGGCCAGCGAGGAGACGCTGTGGGCGGTGGCCGCCACCGTGGCGCGCGGCGAAACCGAGCATGAAATCGGCACGGGCCTGACACAGGCGTCGGCTTCGCGGCAGGTGCGCCTCAATGGTGCGCCCGCCAGCAGCAGCGCCGACTTGGGCGATATCGTGCAGCTGATCTGGCAGACCCCGGCGATGGACCGTCTGTTCATCGAAAGCGCGGGCGGCCGCCGCCGTTTCCTGGACCGGCTGGTGCTGGGTTTCGATGCGGGTCACGCCCGCGCCGCCACCCGCTACGAGACCGCCATGCGCGAACGGGCGCGGCTGCTGAAATATGGTCCGCGCGATCCGGCCTGGCTGGACGGGCTGGAAAATGAAATGGCCGAAGCAGGCGTGATGATCGCCCAGGCCCGCGCCACCACGGTTGAGAAACTGTCCGGCGCATTGGCGGAGCGCGGCCAGGCCGGCGCCTTCCCCGCTGCCGCCCTGAGCCTGAGCGACGAATTGCATTTGTCCAGCGCCGACGATCTGCGCAGCGCCTTTGCGGCCAGCCGGATGCGCGATGCCGAAGCAGGCCGCACCCTGGCGGGCCCGCACACCACCGATCTGAATGTGCGCCACACACTGAAACGCGCCGAGGCGCGCGACTGCTCGACCGGCGAGCAAAAGGCGCTGCTGATCTCCATCATGCTCGCCGATGCGCGCGAGCTGAGCCGCGCCCGCGCCGGCCTTGCGCCCATCCTGCTGCTGGACGAAATCGCCGCGCACCTGGATGTGGTGCGCCGCACCGCCCTTTTCGAGGAAATCCATGCCCTGTCCGCCCAGGCTTGGATGACCGGTACCGATCTTTCCCTGTTTGACGGCGCGCGCTGCGAGACCTTCGAGGTCCGCGACGGCGTTTTCTTTTCCCAAGGTTGATTGCCATGTCCGAACCCAACATGAACACCTACGACGCAGACAGCATCAAGGTCCTGAAGGGCCTGGATGCGGTGCGCAAGCGCCCCGGCATGTATATCGGCGATACCGATGACGGCTCGGGCCTGCATCACATGGTCTATGAAGTGGTGGACAATGCCGTCGACGAAGCGCTGGCCGGCCATGCCAACCGCATCGACGTGATCCTCAATCCCGACGGCTCCTGCACCGTGCGCGACAATGGACGCGGCATTCCCACCGACATCCACAAGGAAGAAGGCGTGTCGGCGGCCGAAGTCATCATGACCCAGCTGCATGCCGGCGGTAAGTTCGACGAGAATGCCTACAAGGTGTCCGGCGGTTTGCACGGCGTGGGCGTTTCGGTCGTCAACGCGCTCAGCGAATTCCTAGACCTGCGCATCTGGCGCGGCGGCAAGGAACACTATATGCGCTTCACCCATGGCGACGCCGTGGCCCCGCTGGCGGTGGTGGGCGAAGCCGAGGGACGCAAGGGTACCGAAGTTACCTTTCTGCCCTCGCCCGCCACCTTCACCAAGACCGAGTTCGATTTCTCCACGCTCGAGCACCGGCTGCGCGAACTGGCCTTCCTCAACAGCGGCGTGTCCATCTATCTGACCGACAAGCGCGGCGTCGAGGCCAAGGAAACCCACCTGCATTACGAAGGCGGCCTGAAGGCGTTCGTGGAATATCTGGACCGCGCCAAGCAGGCGCTGGTGCCGACGCCCGTGATGATCGTGGCGGAGAAGGACGGCGTCACTGTCGAGGTCGCCATGACCTGGAACGACAGCTATCACGAAAGCACCCTGGCCTTCACCAACAACATCCCCCAGCGCGACGGCGGCACCCATGTCGCCGGCTTCCGCGCCGCGCTGACCCGCGTGGTGACCAAATATGCCGAGGAGATGCCGCAGTCGAAGAAGGACAAGACGGCGCTGACCGGCGATGACTGCCGCGAAGGGCTGACCTGCGTGTTGTCGGTGAAGGTGCCGGACCCCAAATTCTCGTCCCAGACCAAGGACAAGCTGGTGTCGAGCGAAGTGCGCCCCATCGTGGAAGGCGCCATCATCGATCAGCTGGGCGCCTGGTTCGAACAGCATCCGGCCGAAGCCAAGGCCATCGTCGGCAAGGTGGTGGAAGCCGCCGCCGCCCGCGAGGCCGCCCGCAAGGCAAGGGAACTCACCCGCCGCAAGGGCGCGCTGGATGGCGCGTCCCTGCCCGGCAAACTGGCCGACTGCCAGGAACGCGATCCGGCCAAGTGCGAAATCTTCATCGTCGAGGGTGACAGCGCCGGCGGCTCCGCCAAGCAGGGCCGCAACCGCGCCAACCAGGCGGTGCTGCCCCTGCGCGGCAAGATACTGAACATCGAGCGTGCCCGCTTCGACAAGATGCTGTCCAGCGAAGCCATCGTGAACCTGATCACCGCGCTGGGCACCGGCATCGGCCGCGAGGAGTTCAACGCCGACAAGCTGCGCTATCACAAGATCATCATCATGACCGACGCCGACGTGGACGGCGCCCATATCCGCACCCTGCTTCTGACCTTCTTCTACCGCCAGATGCCGGAGCTGATCGAACGCGGCCATATCTTCATCGCCCAGCCGCCGCTGTACAAAGCCGCCCGCGGCAAGTCCGAGCTGTACCTGAAGGACGAACCCGAGCTGCAGGATCACCTGGTGGCCGAAGGGGCCAATGGCACCGGCCTGACCATCCATTCGGGCGAAACCATCACCGGCGCCCACCTGGACGAGCTGATCGCCCATGCCCGCACCGCCGTGGCGGCCCTGAACAACTTCCCCCGCCATTATCCCCGCTTTGTGCTGGAACAGGCGGCCATCTCGGGCGCCATGAACCCGGACATCCTGTCGGATGCCGGCAAGGCGGCCGAGGCGGCCAAGTACATCGCCACCCGCCTGGACAGCCTGTCGGAGGAGTTCGAGCGCGGCTGGCATGGCGAGCCCACCGAGGACGGCGGCCTGAAATTCTGGCGCGAAGTGCGCGGGGTGCGCGAGGCCGTGGCCATCGATGGCGCCCTGATCGCCAGCGCCGACGCCCGCCGCCTGGACAAGATGGCGACCGAGCTGCAGGCCACCTACCTCAAGGCCGGCACCTTGCGCCGCAAGGACGAGGTGCGGGAAATCCGCTCCCCCTCCGAACTCCTGGACGCCATCTTCGAATGGGGCCGCAAGGGTCTCACCCTCCAGCGCTACAAGGGGCTGGGCGAGATGAACCCCGAGCAGCTGTGGGAAACCACCCTGGACGAGAATGCCCGCTCCCTGCTCCAGGTGAAGGTCCAGCATGCCGACGAGGCCGGCGAGCTGTTCGCCAAGCTGATGGGCGATGTGGTGGAGCCCCGCCGCGAGTTCATCCAGGACAATGCCCTCTACGCCGCCGTGGATATCTGACAATGCTCAAGGGGGTGCGCTGGCAGAAACGGATCAGCATCATCCCCGGCTTGCTGCGCATCAACCTGTCCAAGAGCGGGGTGTCGGGCAGCGTCGGACCCCAGGGGGCCGACATCAATATCGGGCGCAAGGGCATCACAACCAATGCTGGCATCCCCGGAACCGGGCTCAGCTACCGCCAGAAGGTCGGCGGCGGGCGCGGCATGCTGGGCATCCTGCTGGTGATCGCCGGCATCGGCTGGTGGGCCTTCCAGCACTGGCCCAAGATCGAGAAGTTCATCGGCCTGGCGCATCCGGCAGTGACGCAAACCGCGGCGCCGGCGGCTACGCCCGCTGCCAAGGCGGCCCGAAATGCGCCTGTAAACACTGCGCCGTCCAATCTGCGCTATGTCCACCGCGCCAATTCTGTTTTGCGTGAAGATCCAAAGCCTTCCGGCAAAGTCCTCAAGAAGAGCGCGAAGGGTGACGCTGTCACCATGATCGCCCAGAGCGACGGCTGGGCCAAGGTGACAGATGGCAACATCACGGGCTGGATGCGGGCCAGCGTGCTCGGGACCGATCCTCCGAAGTAACAGCGGCATCCGAGGCGGCTTCCTGGCCCTGGGGCATTCAGCGGCGCACCGCCCACTACCCCAGCCGGCCCCGGACGGTCCGGCCCGAACACGCGGCAGTTGCGTCAGTCCCGCGCCAGCCGGTCGGCGACGATGCGCTGGACCTGGGGATTCGTGCAGATCGACATGTGCGATCCAGAAATCTCCACCACGTCCACATCCGGCGCAGGCTCGGGGCGCGAGGCTTCCCAGTCGATGATGCCGTCTTCCCGGCTGATCACTGCGGTCAACGGCACCGGCGGCGGCTCGGCGATCAGGGCCAAGTCGCGCACTTCCTCGGCATCCCACAGCAGCGCGGCGGCCTGGGCCAGCGGCGCCAAGGGCGTCACCACCGGCATGCGGATCGGGCTGACCAGGGTGATGACGCGCGCGATCCGGTCCGGGCAGGATTTGGCCGCCTGACGGGCCGTGGTGCCGCCCAGGCTGACGCCGACCAGCGCCACCTTCTGTCCCGTCTTTTCCGAAAGATCGGCGATCTGGCGCTGCAGTTCGGCCATCACCCGGCGCATCGGCCCCAGGTTCATGCCGCCGGTCCAGGACACTGGGCTGAACCCCTGGCGGATCAGGAAATCGCGCAGGCGCGTGGTGGACATGTCCGGCGCCAAGAAACCGGGAATGACGATCACCGGCTGGCCACTGCCCCGCGCCCCATCGTCCGGAAAATCCGGCGGCGACAAGGTGGCCTGGGTCAGGGCCATCATTTCCCGCTCCAGGGTGGCGGGCGAAACGGATGATTGGCCGGACGGCCAGACCGCGAAATGGCTCACGCCTTTTGTTCCTTGCGCGCCGACACCAGCCAGCAGGCGGTTGGCGGGGCTATTTCGCCGTCCGGTGTCCTGAATTTCTCCATCGCGGCGCGCACCGCTTCCACGATCTTGCCCTTGGTCGCGTCATCCGCCTCCCCCACCGCCCGCGACAAGGGACCAATCTGCAGGGTCTGGGCGGCGATGGTGGCGATATCGGTGCCCATGCGCATCACCCCGTCATAGGGCCGGGTTTCGACATCGTGGAAGCCGGTATCGGTGAGGATGGACAGGACCCGCTGGGGATCGGCAAAGGCGAACGGCCCCGGCGCATTGGGGTCCGGCGGCGGCTGCTCGGGCAGCAGCGGCTTGGCGGCAGCCAGCGGCGCGAAGGCCCACAGGTTCTCCGGCGCGGTGCGCCAGCAGACAAAGGCCAGCCGCCCACCCGGCTTCAAGGCCTTGTGCAGGTTTGCGAACGCGCCGATGGGATCGTCGAAGAACATCACCCCGAAACGGGAGAAGATCAGGTCGTATTCCGGTTTGAATGCATAAGCCGACGCATCGGCCTCGATGAAATTGATGTCGAGCCCCGCCTGGATGGCGCGGCTGCGCGCCAGGCCCAGCATCGGCTTGGAGACGTCCAGACCTGTGACCTTGGCCCCCGCCCGCGCCAGTGCCAGGCTGGTGAAACCGGTGCCGCAGCCCACGTCCAGGACTGTTTCGCCCGGCCGGGCAGCCGCGAAGGCCAGCACGGCATCACCGATGGCCGCCAGGTTGGCGTCCATCCGTTCCTGCAACATGGTCCAGTCCTGCCCCGCCTTCTCGTTCCAGAATTTGATCTGGTCTTCGTTGGCGGGCATGGGATCGGCCTTTCGTTTACTTGGGTGCTTTGCTCTTGCGGGAAGCCAGGGTGCGAAGGCGCAGGGCGTTCAGCTTGATGAAGCCGGCCGCATCCTTCTGGTCATAGGCGCCCTGGTCGTCCTCGAAGGTCACCAGCTTTTCGCTGTAGAGCGAATAAGGCGAAGACCGACCCACCACCGTGGCATTGCCCTTGTAGAGCTTCAGCCGCACCGTGCCGGTGACGAATTCCTGGGACTTGTCGATCAGCGCCTGCAGCATCTCGCGCTCGGGGCTGAACCAGAAGCCGTTATAAATCATCTCGGCATAGCGCGGCATCAGCTCGTCCTTCAGGTGGGCAGCGCCGCGGTCCAGGGTGATGCTCTCGATGCCGCGGTGTGCCGCCAGCAGGATGGTGCCGCCGGGTGTCTCGTAGACGCCGCGCGACTTCATGCCGACAAAGCGGTTCTCCACCAGGTCCAGCCGGCCGATGCCATTGGCCTTGCCCAGCGCGTTCAATTTGGTGAGCAGCGACGCAGGCGACAGCTTTTCGCCGTCAATGCTGACGGCATCGCCTTTTTCGAACCCGATCTCGACATAGGTCGCCTTGTCAGGCGCATCCTCGGGCGCGATGGTGCGCATATAGACGATGCTTTCGGCTTCCTGCGACGGGTCTTCCAGCACCTTGCCCTCGGAGGAGGAGTGCAACAGGTTGGCATCCACCGAGAAAGGCGCCTCGCCGCGCTTGTCCTTGGCGATCGGGATCTGGTGCTGCTCGGCGAATTCCAGAAGGCGCGTGCGGCTGGTCAGGTCCCATTCGCGCCACGGCGCGATCACTTTGATGCCGGGCTGCAGCGCATAATAGCCCAGCTCGAAGCGCACCTGGTCGTTGCCCTTGCCGGTGGCGCCGTGACACACCGCATCGGCGCCCATCTTCTGGGCGATCTCGATCTGCTTCTTGGCGATCAGTGGCCGGGCGATGGAGGTGCCCAGCAGGTAAACGCCTTCATACTGCGCATTGGCGCGGAACATGGGGAATACGAAGTCGCGGACGAATTCCTCGCGCAGGTCTTCGATGAAGATATTCTCGGGCTTGATGCCCAGGGTGATGGCCTTCTGGCGCGCCGGCTCGATCTCCTCGCCCTGGCCCAGGTCGGCGGTGAAGGTGATGACTTCGGCGCCATATTCGGTCTGCAGCCATTTGAGGATGACAGAGGTGTCCAGCCCGCCCGAATAGGCGAGGACGACCTTCTTGATGTCTTTCTTGGCCACGTCGAAAATCCCCGAAAATCGCCGGGACTATAGGGATTTAGCCCCGAAAATCCAGCCTCCCGTCCTGATCAGAGCGCGGTGAACCAGCCGGTGATGGAATAGCGGGCGGCGCCGGCAAAGGGCGCGACAAAGCCGACCAGATGCTCCTGGGGCGCCGAAAACAGGTTCAGCGCATTGAAGGCGGGGGGAAAGCCCTCGGCGATATGGCCGGGCCGGTCGGAAAACAATAACGCCCCACCCCAGTCCAGCCGCCATTGCGGCGTCATGTTCAGGACATAGGCCGCGATCCTTTTCTGCGCGCCGCGGCCGTCGCCATCGTCATGCTGGTTGAGGAATTGGCCGGGCCGGTAGCGGGTGGCCTGGGCCGAGGCATAGGCGATGGCCGATGACCCGGTGACGGCCCGCGCGAAATCCAGCACGGCAGCGCTGTTCAAGAAAGCGGTGACCTGCGAAAGCGGGTGCGCGGGGTCGGGATAGGGTTCGCCTGTATTCGACATCGGATGGACGTCGTACAGGAAGTGAAATTTGTCCCGGGCGCCGGCATAAGCCTCGGCCATCATCGCGCCCTGCTGCTGGGGGCTTAGCTGCGCCACGGGCGCCAGGCCGTTGCGGTCACCACCCTTGGCGAACAGCAGGTAATCGGTCTGCTGCTCCAGGCAGCGATGCACGTGTGTGGCGCTTTGCGGTGTCAGGATGCCCGGAATGTGCACGCGCCCATGATCGCGGAAGGATTGCGCAATAGCGCCCACGTCCAGCGCGGGATTGAGCGCGACGATCATCGCTAGTGCGGCATGCGGGCAAGCTGGCCGGACTGGGCCATGGCCATCCGTTCCGATGCCCGCTGCTTGACGCTTTCGCTCTTGAGCTGGCCACAGGCGGCCATGATGTCCCGGCCACGCGGCGTGCGGACCGGCGAGGCATAGCCGGCCTTGTTGACGATCTCGGCGAATTTTTCGATCTGGCTCCAGTCGGAGCATTCATACGGCGCGCCCGGCCAGGCATTGAACGGGATCAGGTTGATCTTGGCGGGAATTCCCGCCACCAGCTTCACCAGCGCCCGCGCATCAGCCAGGCTGTCATTCACGCCCTTCAGCATCACATATTCGAATGTGATGCGGCGGGCATTGGAAGCGCCGGGATAGGTGCGGCAGGCCTCGATCAATTCCTTGATGGGATATTTCTTGTTGATCGGCACGATCTGGTCGCGGATCTCATCGGTGACCGCATGCAGCGAAATGGCCAGGCCCGAGCCGATCTCGTTGCCGGCGCGCGGGATCATCGGCACCACGCCGGCGGTGGACAGCGTGACGCGGCGCTTGGACAGCGCAATCGCGTCGCCGTCCATGGCGATGGCCAGCGCGGCTTTCACATTATCGAAATTGTAAAGCGGCTCGCCCATCCCCATCATCACGATGTTGGTCACTTTCCGACCCGGCGCGGTGGAGGGCCAATCCTCGAGCGTGTCCTTGGCGATCAGGATCTGGCCCAGAATTTCGTCAGGATTCAGGTTGCGCACCAGCTTCTGGGTGCCGGTGTGGCAGAAGCGGCAGGTGAGCGTGCAGCCGACCTGGGACGACACGCACAAGGTGCCGCGATCGGCTTCGGGGATATAGACGGTCTCGAACTCGATGCCGGCGCCGGTCTTCAACAGCCATTTGCGGGTGCCGTCCTCCGACAATTGCGCGGTGACGACCTCAGGGCGGTCCAGGGTGAAGTTCTGTTCCAAGAGCTGGCGAAAATCCTTCGCCAGGTTGGTCATGGCCGCGAAATCCTTCGCGCCATGCACGTAGATCCAGTTCCACAACTGGCTGACGCGCATCCTGGCGGACTTTTCCGCCACGCCGGCAGCCACCAGGGCGGTCTTCAGCGCGTCCTTATCAAGACCAATGAGGGAGACGCGCTTTTCCATACCCTACATGCCGCAGGCGGCGTGCACCTTGGCCATGGCGTCATTGAAGCCGGACAGGCTGTAGGTGTCGGTGGTCTTGGTATTGCGGGCACTGATGCCGCTGGCCACCGCGGACACGCCATTGCTCATGGCGGTGACAAGGCGGGTGTTGTCGGACAGCTGTTGCAGCCAGGCGCTGCCGTCCTTGCCGTTGTTGCGGATGAAGAAGCTGAACTTGTCGCCGCCGACACCCAGCGCGGCCGCGCCGCCTTCCTTGGCCTGGTAGCCATAGACGATCTGCGGTTCGGCCTTCACCTTGCGGGCCGGCCAGTCCGACACCATCAGGTAGATGGCGCTGCGCTTGGCAGCCTTGGGCTGGGTGGCGCGGGGCTTGGACAGGGCATAGCAGGTCAGGCTGGAACCGGAACCCGAGGAAAAGGCCGACCAGTTGCCGAACACGCCCAGCAGGTTGGCCGGTTCCGCCATCGCGGGCGCGGCGGCGCCCATGCAGAGGGCGGCGGCGGTGAAAAGTCCCAAAATCCTGCTCATATCGGCTCCGGCTGTAACATCCCGCGCGATAAATCGCAGCGGAATCGGGCGTTTGTGTGATCGGGCGGGAAGATACCGCCCCCCCCCTTCCCGGGCAAGCTGTTCCTGGCGCGAGGGATTTTGCAGGCTGAGCAGGAGCGCGGAGCGATGTGGGCGAACAGCCCATGAGCGATCGCGCGACGCACTCAGGACGCAAAAGACCCGCGCTACTCGCGCAAACCGTACCCTCGCGAGAACAGACGCCATGTCAGTCCACCCAGGCCGGCGATCATCAGCAGGGTGAGGATCATGGACAGGCCTTGCGGGGCTTCGTCCACGCCGATCATCGCACCGCGAATGCCGTTGATGAAATAAAAGAAGGGATTGGCCCACAGCAGCCAGTGCAGCCAGTCGGGCAGCATCTTCATGGTGAAGAAGCTGCCGCCCAGCATGGACAAGGGCGTCAGGAAGAATACCACTGGCATGTTGAGCTGCTCGAAGCTCTTGGACCACAAGCCGATCAGGATGCCGCAAAGGCCGAAGATGATCGACACCGCCACGATCCAGAAAATGAACAGCGGCCAGGATTCAATCGTCGTGGCGCCGAAGAACAGGCCCAGCACCAGGATGCCAATGCCAGTGACGGTGGCGCGAACCACGACGGTGGAAAGGCTGCCCACCACCATTTCCAGATAGGACAGCGGCGCCACCAGCATCTCTTCCACGAACTTGATGAAGCGCGAGAAATAGATTGCAGAGGAGGATTGCAGGAAGGCGGCATTGATGATGTTCATCATCAGGACGCCCGGCATCACGAACTCGATATATTTGTGGCCACCAATGGTGCGCATGGTGCCGCCCAGCACATAGCCGAACACGAAGATGAACAGCAGCGCCGAACTCCAGGGCGCGATGAAGACCTGGATCGGCACCCGCATCATGCGCGAGATTTCGCGGCGAACGATGGTGCCAAGACCAATCCAGTTGATGCCCATGGGCTGGACAGGTTGGGAGCTGATATCCTGAACGCTCATCTATTGCCCCGCCACGTGATCGGCTTCGGCGCCGGTGGCCACCAGATAGGCGTGCTCCAGGCTGCCCGGTGTGCCCGCCATCTCGGCCTTGGTGCCTTCGCGCACGATCTTGCCCTTGTTGACGATGGCGATGTCGCGGCACAGCCGCTCCACCTCTTCCAGATAGTGCGAGGTCAGAAGAATGGTGCGGCCGTCCTGGTTGATCTCGGTCAGGTAATTCCACAGCACCCGGCGCAGTTCGACGTCGACGCCTGCGGTGGGCTCGTCCAGGATGATCAGCTTGGGGTCATGCACCAGGGCGCGGGCCAGCACCACGCGACGCTTCAACCCGCCCGACAGCTCGCGGAAACTTTTCTTCAGGTGCGGCGTCAGCTCGAACCGCTCCATCAGGTAATCGACGCGGGATTTGCGCTGCGCCCGGTTCAGGCCGAAATAGCCGGCCGCCCAGTCGACAATGTCGGCGGGCTTGGCGAAGGGATCGACATTGAATTCCTGCGGGCACAGCCCGACCAGGCGGCGCGCCTCGCGGTAATTCTTCACCGCATCCAACCCGAAAATCTCGATGCTGCCGGCGGTGGGATTGGCGATACCGGTGATGCAATGGATGGTGGTGGACTTGCCTGCACCATTGGGGCCCAGGAAGCCGAAGAAGTCGCCCTCCTGCACCGTCAGCGACAGGCCATCGACCGCGACATTGCCCCGGCGATAAACCTTGCTGAGATTGGCGATTTTCAGGGCGGGAGTCGGCATGACCCCTTATATGGAGCCTTCTGGCCTTTTCCAAGCTTAATAATCGCGCGGTTTCGACTTTGGGGCGCCCCAACTGTGCGGTGGGGGAATGTCGGCGCCCTCGCCACCCGGGGTGATGGGCCGCCCGCCATAGCCGCCCAGATTTACAAGACGGTCATACAAAACGATGGCCCCGGCCATGCCGACATTGATGGAAAAGCGTGTGGGAATTTTCACCACGAATTCGCACAGCGACAGCATCTGGGGCGACAGGGAATAACGCTCGGCGCCGAAAACATAGGCGGCACGCGTCGGATGACGGAAGCGCGGCAATTCAACCGCGTCATCGGTAATCTCCACGCCCACCAGCCGGCAGCCCAGCGGCAGGCGGAAGTCCGACGGATGGTCATAGGAATAAAATGGCAGAACGCCTTCGGCGTTGGACGTGTCGCTGTTGGCGCGTGACAGGTTCAGCCGGGGCGCGATGGAAAAGAAAAAGCTGGCGTCGAAGGCGTGCGCGATCCGCACCAGGTTGCCCAGGTTCATGGGCTTGGACACGCCTTCCACGCCGACGGCGAAATAACCTTTCATCTTCAGCGCAAGCGGCCGGTGCCCATGGCGGCCAGGTCCGAGCGGTCCATGAAGGGGGTCTGGAAATCGACGTCGCGAATGATGCATTCGCGCGGATTGCCGGCATTCTTCAGCTGTACCGAGTCGCCTCTGGCGACGCAGGACAGGCCGCCCACCCCGCGAGTCTTCAGGCGCAGGCCGAATTCCTTGTCGATGTCATAACATTTGGAGATGAAAGTCAGCCGGTAACGTACCCGCGACTGGTCGGTAACGATCAGGGCGCGCCCGCCGGGAGCATACTGATAGTCATAGATCTGGCCCTGGCGCAGGCAGGGCCGTCCGGTGGGCACCGGGGCCGGTTCGGTCTGCGCCAGCGCGGGCAAAGCGGCACAGGCCAGCAGGGCGGCCAAAAAATATCGAGTCATGCTAGTCTCCCTTTGCCCCCGTTCCGCATTCTACAACGGGACGGCGCCCGCCTCGAACCAGAATCTGCACAAGACCATGCCACAAACCAAGCCCGGCCTTCGTACGCGCGTCCATTCCGCGCCCCTGCTCAAGCAACTGGGGCCGGGCCTGATCACCGGGGCGGCGGACGACGATCCCAGCGGCATCGCCACCTACAGCCAGGCCGGCGCCCAGTTCGGCTTCAACCTGCTGTGGACCATGCTGCTGACCTTCCCGCTAATGGCGGCGATCCAGATGGTCAGCGCCCTGGTGGGCCGCGTCACCGGGCGGGGCCTTGCTTACAATATGGCGCAGGTGATGCCGCGCTGGCTGGTGATGGGCTTGCTGGCGTTACTGTTCATCGCCAACACCATCAATGTCGGCGCCGACCTGGCCGCCATGGGCGAAGCGGCCAAGCTGGTGACCGGCATGAACCAGCACGCCTTCACCATTTTCTTCGCCCTGCTGTCGCTGGGGCTGCAACTGTTCATCCCCTATCGCCGCTATTCGCGATTCCTGATCGTCCTGACCTTCAGCCTGTTCGCCTATGTCGCCATCATATTCCTGCTGCCGCTGGACTGGAAACAGATCGGCGCAGGCTTGATCGGGCTGCATCCCGATCTTACCGAATCCGCTGCAACCACCATTGTGGCTGTGTTCGGCACCACCATCAGCCCTTACCTGTTCTTCTGGCAAAGCGCGCAGGAAGTGGAGGAAGTGGACCAGAAGCCGGAAGAACACCCGCTGCTGGAAAAGCCGCAGGAGGCTCCCGAAGCCATCAGCCGCATCCGGGTGGATACCATCGCCGGCATGGCCGCCTCCAACCTGATCGCCATCGCCATCATGATTGCCACGGCCGCCACCCTGCACGCGCATGGTATCACCAATATCGACACCGCCGCCCAGGCCGCCAGCGCCCTGCGGCCCATCGCGGGGGATTTCGCCTTCGCCCTCTTTGCCATCGGCATCATCGGCACAGGCCTTTTGGCCATTCCGGTGCTGGCGGGGTCGACCGGTTATGCCGTGGCCGAAGCCGCCGGCTGGAAGACGGGCCTGGACAACATGCCGTGGCAGGCGCGCGGCTTTTATGGCGTGATCGGGGCTGCAGTGCTGCTGGGGCTTGGCATCGACTGGTCGCCGCTGGATCCCATCAAGGCGCTGTACTGGAGCGCGGTGCTGAACGGGGTGATCGCGGTGCCGATGATGGCGGCGCTGATGGTGGTGGCCTGCAGCAAGCGCAAGATGGGCGAATTCCGTGCCCGCTGGATGCTGGGCGGCCTGGGCTGGCTGTCCACCGCCGTCATGGCCGCCGCGGCGCTGACCATGCTATACGTGATGGTGAAATAGCGGGGGCGCACATGGCCATCCTGAGCTGGATTTTCTTCGGCGCCTTCATCGGCTGGCTCGCCACGCTGATCATGGGCAAGCAGTCGGGCGGTTGCCTGGTCAATATCGCGCTGGGGCTGGTCGGCGCGGTGGCCGGCGGCGCGATCTTCAGCGCCCTGGGACCGGGGTTCGACTATGACCAGCACGGCTTTATCGTCTCCACCATCGTGGCGGTGATCGGCGCCGTCATCGTGCTGGCCATCTGGAATGCCATAACCGGGCACAGACCTTTGCGTTAAGGCTGCTTCGCTGAATTACTGCCTGTTTATTTTTGAAGGGATATTCCATGCGCTTCATGATCGCGGCGGCGATGCTGGCCGCCGGCCTGACACCTGCCCTGTCACCTGCCCTGGCCGCCACGCCGTGTGACGGCATCTGGCAAAAGCCGCTGGCCGATGGCCAGGCGCTGCTGACCAAAGTGAAGCCCAAGGGCATGGGCGCCAAGCCCAAGGTGTTTGAAGTGATGCAGTCCGGCACTTGGAGCCTGGTGTGGGCGGAATTTTCCGATGCCGAGCCCGGAGGATACTTTATCGACGGCACACGGTTCGTCGATGTCTGGGGTGGTGTGGCGGCGGGCGAAAGCGAAAAGGAAATCGCCAGCTGGGCCACCAAGCTGGACAAGAAGATGCCAAAGCCGCTGGCGCGCTGTTTCGGCTGGTATGTGGTGACAGGCCGCGAACATAGTCCGCCGGCCCGGCCCAATCCCTTCAGCCAATAATCAGCACCAGGGCGGCACGGGTTTCTTTTCGCCCGGCTGCATGCCGCCCAGATGCGACAGGATGCGGGCATAATTGGCGTCGCCCGGCCTGGACGCCACAACGCCATCCAGGGGTCCGCCGGGAATGGTGCGTATGTTCAGGGTGATGGTGCCATCGGGATTCATCAGCGCCGTGCCGATGCTGCCGGGCCCGCGGCAATCCTGTTGCAGGTTCGCCGCCGAGGCCGGAGCCGCCAGGAGAAGCAGCAGCGCCAGCGCTCTCATTTGGCGAGAAAGTCCAGCACCAGCTTTGTGGTCGCAGCCGGATTCTCTTCCATGATCCAGTGGCCGGACGCCGGCACTATGCCGCCTGTCACGTTGGCGGCGGCGAATTTTGCTTCCACCGCCATGCCGGGTCCGAAGGATTTCTCCGCCCCGAGCGCCAGCACCGGAATTTTCAGCTTGCCCTTGGCCACCAGCGCCTTGTTGTCGGTGGCGTCCTGATAGAAGGCGTGAAACTGCTCGAACGCATCATGCATGGCGCGCGGGCGGGCATAGAGCGCCGCATAGTGATTGCGCGTCGCTTCGTCGATCTTCTTTGGATCGGCCGACAGCTCGTTGTAGAAACGGTCCAGATAGATGCGCTCGCGCCCCGCCACCAGCCGTTCCGCGTCGGGACCGCGGAAGTTGAAGTGCCACAGAAGCGGGTTCAGCAGGATCTTGTCCCAGTTGCCGATACCGGGCAGCGGCGCATCGATCAGCGCCCATCTGGTGATGCGCGTGGGGTATGTCGCCGCAAGCGCGTAACCCACCATGTTGCCGATGTCGTGGGTGACCAGCTGCGCCTTGTCGACCTTCAGCGCATCCATCACCCCGGCAATGTCCCTGGCCTGGTTGACCTTGGTGTAGCCGGTGTCGGGATGGCCCGAGAGGCCCATGCCGCGCAGGTCCGGCACGATGACGGTATGATCTTTGACCAGCTTCGCGGCGATGGGCGCCCACATGTCGCCGGTATCGCCAAAGCCATGCAGCAACACCACCGCCGGCCCCGTACCGCCGGAGCGGACGTAAATCTCGGTGCCGTTGGTCTTGATGGTCTGGGTCTTGAACGAGGCCGGAAACGGCTCGACGGCAAAGGCCGGCGCGGCCAAGAACAGCGCCGCAAATGCGCTCAGGACAACCCGCAACATGCAAATACCCCGTTCTAAAATTATTCCGCCGCCGGCTTTTGCAGGTAAATCTCGCCGCCCGTTTGCTTGAACTCCTCCGACTTCTTCGCCATGGCGGCGCGGATTTCGGCGGTGCTCAGCGTGTCATTGGTGCCTTTGGCGGCGTCGCGAACTTCCTGGCTGATCTTCATGGAGCAGAATTTGGGTCCGCACATGGAGCAGAAATGCGCCACCTTGGCGCCTTCGGCCGGCAGGGTTTCGTCGTGATAAAGCTGCGCGGTTTCCGGGTCCATCGCCAGGGCGAACTGGTCGCGCCAGCGGAATTCAAAGCGCGCCTTGCTCATGGCATCGTCCCAGATGCGCGCCGCCGGATGACCCTTGGCCAAATCGGCGGCATGGGCGGCAATGCGATAGGCGATCACGCCGGCCTTGACGTCGTCGCGGTCCGGCAGGCCCAGATGCTCCTTGGGCGTGACATAGCAAAGCATGGCGCAGCCGAACCAGCCGATCATCGCCGCGCCGATGGCGGACGTGATGTGGTCATAACCTGGCGCCACATCGGTTGTCAGCGGCCCAAGCGTGTAGAAAGGCGCCTCGTCGCAAGCCGCCAGCTGCCGGTCCATGTTCTCCTTGATCTTGTGCATCGGCACATGGCCGGGGCCTTCGATCATCACCTGGACATCGTGCTTCTGGGCGATCTTGTTCAACTCGCCCAACGTCTCAAGCTCGGCGAACTGGGCGGCGTCGTTGGCGTCGGCGGTCGAACCGGGGCGCAGGCCGTCACCCAGGCTGAACGAGACGTCGTACTGCTTCAGCAGCTCGCAGATTTCCTCGAAGTGGGTGTAGAGGAAATTCTCCTTGTGATGCGCCAGGCACCACTTGGCCAGGATCGAGCCGCCGCGCGACACGATGCCGGTGACGCGGTCGGCGGTCAGCGGGATATGGGCCAGCCGGACGCCGGCATGGACGGTGAAATAATCCACGCCCTGCTCGCACTGTTCGATCAGCGTGTCGCGGTAAATGTCCCAGGTCAGGTCCTCGGCGACGCCGCCGACCTTTTCCAGCGCCTGGTAGATCGGCACGGTGCCAATCGGCACCGGCGAATTGCGCACGATCCATTCGCGGATGGTGTGAATGTGGCGGCCCGTGGACAGGTCCATCACCGTGTCGGCGCCCCAGCGGATGGACCACACCATTTTGTCCACTTCCTCGGCCACGCCGCTGGTCACGGCGCTGTTGCCAATGTTGGCATTGACCTTGGTGAGGAAGTTGCGGCCGATGATCATCGGCTCGGTCTCGGGGTGATTGATGTTGGAGGGAATGATGGCGCGGCCGCGCGCGATCTCATCCCGCACGAATTCGGCGGTGATCTGCTGCGGGATACTGGCGCCAAAGCTGTTGCCATCGGCCAGCGCGCTGCGGCCCAAATTTTCGCGGGCCGCGATGTACTTCATTTCCTCAGTGATGATGCCCTGGCGCGCGTAATAGAGCTGGGTGACATTCTTGCCCGGCTTGGCGCGCAGCAGCTTCACGCCGTCGCGCTTGAACTGCGGCACGGTCAGCTTTTCGCCGGGCTTCAGGCCATCGTCTTCCGGCTTGCGGTCGCGGCCGACATATTCTTCCACGTCACCGCGCGCCAAAATCCATTCGCGGCGTTTCGCGGCCAGGCCTTTTTCGATGTCGATGGTGACGCTGTCATCGGTATAAGGGCCCGAAGTGTCGTACAGCCGCACCGGCGGCTCGCCGCCCGACAGCTTCACTTCGCGGAACGGTACGCCGCCGACCATCAATTTGTTCGACCCGGGCAGCGCGCCGCGGGTGATGGAAAGCGACTTGTCGAGAATGGGCTTGTTCATTGGACCTCTCCCTACGCCGGTCTTCTTCCAGGGAAGGGGGGCCGGATCAGGTTCTAAGGGATCGGCGGGATTGCCGTCTCAGCCTCGAAAGGCACCCCTGGGAAGCGCGAATGATACTCCCTGCCGCGCCGCGATGCTAGGACGCCGCAAACGTCCGGAACTCTGAAATCACAGCTTTCACCGCCGCGGCGATGATCTTTTCCCCGGCTTCGATGTTGGCCTGGCTGGGGTCCGAGCCGATACGCCCATCGGGGAAGCGGCGGCGATAATCGTCGGCGTCCAGGATGGGGCCGGTGGGGGCGATGCGCGGGGTCATGGCCACCGACTTCACCGCTTCAGGATAGCCGGCCCAGGTGACCGAGACTTCCGACGGGGTGGCATGGCTGCCCTCGCCCACCGGGAACAGCTGGCGGCAGACATCCATCACGCCCGGCAGCTCCCACCAGTTGCGTAAGCTGCAACGCAGCGGCGCATGGTTGGAGCCGGAGCGATCACCCCCATACCCATTTGAAAAAGTAACGCCGTGATAGATTTCGGAAAAGGCCGCCGTGATGGTGGCGATGTTGCCGCCATGGCCGTTCAGCCAATAGATGCGCTCGAAGCCGTGCCGCACCAGGCTCTGGGCCCAGTCCTGCATCGCCGCGATCATGGTAGAGGGCCGCAAGGTGATGGTGCCGGCGAACCCCATGTGATGCTGCGCCTGGCCGACATTGAAGGTGGGACCCACCAGAAAGCCCGCCTCGTCTCCCGCCCGCTTGCCGATGATTTCCGGGCACAGCGCATCGGTGCCAAGAAGGCCATTGGGGCCATGCTGTTCGGTGGAGCCGATGGGAATCAATATGGCCTTGGACTTGGCCAGGTAGGCCTCAACCTCGGGCCAGGTGGAGAGATGAAGCTGCATTCAGGTTCTTTCTGGTTCGGGCCAGCTGCGCGCAATCCTGAACGCACGGTATAGCATCGGGTCGGCCAGTACCGCCGCCAGGATAGCAGCAAAAGGCAGCACGGTGGGAAGAAACGTAAATAGTAATGAAAACGTTCTGTTCACACCAGGCGCGTACTGGATCTGCCGGTCACCATGTCCAACGCAAACCACATGCTATCGGGCGTCATCAGGCTCAAGATCAGAAACGGCACAAGGACAAACCGCGCCGACGATCCGCGAAAAGCAAAAAGCCCTGCTGACAACGCGAGCACGGATTCAAACGACCGAAAATCGCGGCTAAAACTGAAACTGTATGCGATGTGTTGCATCACAAATGAAAATGCCAGGACGGCGGCAAACAGAACCGCGCAGCAACCGGCAGCATAGCGCCAGAAGGTCGATGCTGCAGGCTGTTTGGCGGCTTGCCGATTTGCGGACATCGTCTAATCCCCGAAACACGATCTTAACGTCTGCAGGGGAAAACGCCATGAGCGATACCGTCTTTCCGGTTCCGGAAGAATGGAAAAAGCGCGCCTTGATGACCAAGGCGCAATACGAAGCGGCCTATGCGGCGTCTGTCGCTGACCCGGATGCATTCTGGGCCGCAGAAGCCGCGCGGCTGGACTGGACCAAACCCTTCACCAAGGTCATGAATGTCAGCTACGACCCGGACAATCTGTCCATCAAATGGTTCGAGGATGGCGCGCTGAATGTTTCGGCCAACTGCATTGACCGGCATTTGGCCAAACGCGGAGACCAGACCGCCATCATCTGGGAAGGCGATGATCCCGCCGATTCAAAGCACATCACCTACAGGCAGCTCCACGCCGAAGTCTGCAAATTCGCGAACGTGCTGAAGGCGCAAGGCGTCCAGAAGGGCGACCGCGTCACCATCTACATGCCGATGATCCCCGAGGCCGCCTACGCCATGCTGGCCTGCACCCGCATCGGCGCGGTGCATTCGGTGGTGTTCGGCGGCTTTTCGCCCGACAGCCTGGCCGGGCGCATCACCGACTGCGATTCCAGGGTCATCGTCACCGCCGATGAAGGCCTGCGCGGCGGCAAATCGGTGCCGCTGAAAAGAAATGTGGACCTGGCCCTGACCAAGGCCAGCGGCGTCACCAGCGTGATCGTGGTCAAGCGCACCGGCGGCGCCGCACTGATGCATGCAGGCCGCGACGTCTGGTATCACGAAGAGGCCGCCAAGGTTCCCGCCGATTGCGCGGCGGAGGCGATGAATGCGGAAGACCCGCTGTTCATTCTTTATACATCCGGATCGACCGGAAAACCCAAGGGCGTGCTGCACACCAGCGGCGGTTACCTGCTCTGGGCATCCTGGACCCATCAATATGTGTTCGATTATCACGACGGCGACGTCTATTGGTGCACCGCCGACGTGGGCTGGGTGACGGGCCACAGCTATATCGTCTATGGCCCGCTGGCCAATGGCGCCACCACCCTGATGTTCGAAGGCGTGCCCAATTACCCCACCAGCTCGCGTTTCTGGGAAGTGATCGACAAGCACAAGGTCAACATCTTCTACACCGCGCCCACCGCGATCCGCGCCCTGATGCGCGACGGCGACGGGCCGGTGAAGAAGACCAGCCGCACATCCCTGCGTTTGCTGGGCAGCGTGGGCGAGCCGATCAATCCGGAAGCCTGGCTGTGGTATCACCGCGTGGTGGGGGATGGGCGCTGCCCGATTGTCGATACCTGGTGGCAGACCGAGACTGGCGGGCTGATGATCTCGCCCCTGCCCGGCGCCACCGACCTCAAGCCCGGTTCGGCGACCAGGCCGCTGCCCGGCGTCATTCCGCAGCTGGTCGATGCAGATGGCAAGGTTCTGACCGGCGCCACCAGCGGCAATCTGTGCATCACCCAAAGCTGGCCCGGCCAGATGCGCAGCGTTTATGGCGACCACCAGCGTTTCGTCGACACCTATTTCAAGACCTATCGCGGCAAGTATTTCACCGGCGATGGCTGCCGCCGCGACGAGGACGGCTATTACTGGATCACCGGCCGTGTCGATGACGTGATCAACGTATCGGGTCACCGCATGGGCACCGCGGAAGTGGAAAGCGCCCTGGTCGGCCATCACGACGTGGCAGAGGCCGCTGTCGTCGGCTATCCGCACGACATCAAGGGCCAGGGGATTTACGCCTATGTGACTCTGAAGGCCGGCGTGACCGGCTCCGACGCGCTGAACGCCGAGCTGAAGGCGTTCGTGGGCAAGGAGATCGGCCCCATCGCCAAGCCGGACGTCATCCAGTTTGCGCCCGGCCTGCCCAAGACCCGTTCGGGCAAGATCATGCGCCGCATCTTGCGCAAGATCGCCGAAGGCGACACCTCCAGCCTGGGGGACACATCGACCCTTGCCGATCCGTCCGTGGTCGATGACCTGGTGAAGAACGCGGCGAAGAAATAGTGCTGGTATTTCTGTATGTGCTGGCGGCCATCGGCGTGGCCTATTGGGCCAAGCTCGACGGCCGCCGCGCGGGGGTATGGTTCCTGGCATCCATCGCGCTCACGCCGCTGGGAAGCAGCGTGGCGCTGAAATTGATGGACCGCTTCGGGCGCTAGCCCGGCTAGTTTTTCTTGACGGTGATGGTGGCGCTGGGCGCAGCAGCGCCACCGCCGGTATGGCTCTTGTAATTGTCCCACATGAAAAAGCCGACGATCGCCACCGCGACCAGAACGGCGCCCAGCAGGAAGCCGATCATCACGTTGCTGCCACCGCCGCCTGTTTCTACTTCCACTGCCATGGGTCTCTCCCTTGTTGCTTCTGCCAACAACGGGTTTCATGGCGAACGGTTCCCTAACGCTTTTGGCCGACGACTCCATACCCATCCATGGCCACGGCCAGGTCTATGTCCTTCTGGGTGACACCCCCGGCGTCGTGAGTCGTCAGGGCCACATCCACCTTGTTGTAGACGTTTGACCATTCGGGATGGTGATCCATCTTGGCCGCCAGCAGGGCGGCGCGGGTCATGAAAGCAAAGGCGGCGTCGAAGTCCACGAACTGGAACTTGCGCGTGATGGCCTCGCGGTCCTTGGCGAGTTCCCAGTCCGGCAGGCGCTTCAGCGCCTGCTTGAGTTCTTCAATCGTCAGTTTCGTCATGAAAACCTCGCAGGGGATATTCCTGTTCGATCCGGTAGATGCTGCCGTCGCTGGTCAGCTTGCTGGAATAGAGACAGAAACGGGTGACGGTAAATTCCGGGCTGGTCGCCAGGGCATGGTGAGTCAGCCATTCGCGCACCTTGTCCATATCCGGATGGCGCAGCCGCGCCAGCGTGACATGCGGCGTGAACTTGTGCGCGTCCTGCGGCTGGCCGATGCGCCGGATGGCGGTATCGACCTTGCGCTGCAGATGCTCCAGCAGTTCGTTGGGGCGCGCCGCTGCCCAAAGGCTGTTGGGCTGCTTGTTGCCGAACTGGCCGACGCCATGCAGTTGCAGGTCAAAGGCCGGTGCGTCGATGCTGGCCAGCATGTCATCCAGGTCGCGGGCGTCGCGCCCGTCCACCTCGCCGATGAACCGCAAGGTCAGGTGCAACTGCTCGCGCGCCTGCCAGCGGGCGCCGGGTACCCCGCCCTGCATCGCCAGCAAAGCGCCCGCCACGGAGTCCGGAATCGGCAAGGCCACGAATAGCCGCATCAGGCGCGCGCCAGCGGCAGGCGCCCGCGCAAGGCCAGCAGCACCACGCCATATCCCAGCCCCGCGCATGCAATCGCCGCCGCCAGCGCCGCGATATCACCGTGCCCCTGCAGAAGATGCGCACCAGCCCAGGCGCCGCCGCCCACCGCGGCCGCCGCCAGCAAGGACGCCGGCAAGGCGCGCACGAACTGCCGCTCGACGGTCAGAAGTTCACGGCTGCGGCCCAGCCAAGTCAGCAAGGCAATGTTGATCCAACTGCCCAAGGCCGTGCCTAAGGCCAGTCCGGCCACACCCAGCTTCAGGCCCCAGACAAAGAAGATTTTCAGCGCGATGTTGCAGCCCATGGCGATCAGGGTGGCGCGCACCGGCGTGACGGTATCGTGGCGGGCATAAAATGTGGACGCCAGGATGCGGATCAGCGCCATGGCGGGAAGCCCCACGCCATACGCGGCCAGCGCCACCGCCGCCATGGTGGCGGCATTGCCGTCAAAGGCGCCATGGGCGAACACCGCCCGCATCACCGTGCCGGGGATCACCAGGAAGGCGGCCATGAAGGGCAAGGTCATCAACAGGCTCATCGCCGCCGCCCGGTTCTGGGCCGCATGCGCGCCGGCGGCATCGCCGCGCGCCAGCCGCGACGACATTTCGGGCAGCAGTACCGTGCCGATGGCGATACCCAGAACGCCCAGCGGCAACTGGTTGAGGCGGTCGGCATAATAAAGCGCAGTCCGGCTGCCCGCCGGCAGGTAGCTGGCCAGGATGGTGTCGATGAAGGGCGCGATCACCACGCTGCCGGCGCCCACCGTCACGGCGGCGAAGGCGCGGAAGAACTCCGCCACCTGCGGCGACCAGCGTGGCAGGGAAAGGCGCAGCCACAAGCCTTCGCGCGCGCCCGCCCAAAGAATAAAGACCAGCTGCGCCACCCCGCCCAGCAGCACGCCCCAGGCAGCGGCATAGGCCGCGTTGGGAAACCAGTGCCAGGCAATTAAGGTCGCGATCATCGCCAGGTTCTGCAGGTTGGACCAGGCGGCGGCGGCCCAGAATTTTTCGATGGCGTTCAGCATGGCCGATAGCTGCACCGCCACCAATGTCAGCATCAGATAGGGAAAGGTGATCCGCGCCAGCGATACGGTCAGGGCGAACTGTTCGGGATTGTTGACAAAGCCCGGTGCCAGCACCCGGATGATGGAGGGCATGAAAATCACGGCCAGCGCCAGCAGCACCAGCTGTGCCGCCATCTGCCAGGCAAAGATGGCGTCGGCGAATTTCGCGGCGGCCTCATCCTCACCGCGAGCGCGCAAGGACGCATAGCGCGGCAGGAAAGCGGGATTGAGCGTGCCTTCGCCGAAGATATTGCGGAAATTGTTGGGAAAGACGAAGGCGACAAAGAAGGCATCGGACAAAACCCCCGCGCCCAGGGTCCAGGCCAGCAGGGCATCGCGCGCAAAGCCGGTGATGCGCGACAGCAGGGTAAAGCCACTGACCGAGAGCAGCTTCTTCAGCATCAACGGCCTATCAATTTCTTCACGATGGGCAGCATCCGCGCCACCATCACTTTCACGCCCGCGGGATTGGGATGCATGCCATCCGCCTGATTGAGTTTGGGATTGAGCGCCACGCCATCCAGGATGAAGGGGTCGAATAGCACACCCGTCTCCTTTGCGAGGCGCGGATATATCGCGTCGAACTGCCGGACATAATCGGCGCCCAGGTTGCGCTGGGCGTGCATGCCCGCCAGCAGCACAGGGATATGCGCCGTTTTCAGCCTGGCCAGGATGGCGCGCAAATTCTTTTCGGTTTCCGCCGGCGGAATGGCGCGCAGCATGTCGTTGCCGCCCAGCTCCACGATGACGGCATTGGGATGATCGGCCAGCGACCAGTCCAGCCGCGCCAGCCCCCCGGCCGAGGTATCTCCGCTGACCCCGGCATTGGTCACCACCGCATCGATGCCGTCGCGCTTCAGGGCGGCTTGCAGTTGCACCGTGAAGTCGGTGCCGGGCGGCAGGCCATAGCCCTGGGTGATGCTGGTGCCCAGGGCAAGGATTTTGAGCGGCGCGGCAGCCGCCTGCCCCACTGCCGCCATCATCAGCAGAACTATGCTAAGCAGGACCTTGAATTTGCGCATTTCGTAATTCTATTCCCGAGTCAGCATGCACAATCCCCCGCCCGCCCTTCAGCTTCAAGACGTAAGCCTGACCCTGAAGAGTCTGGCGGGACCGGTGGACATATTGAAGGGCGTGTCCCTGTCGGTGGGCGCGGGCGAAAGCATAGCCCTGACGGGGGCATCCGGTTCGGGCAAGTCGTCGCTGTTGATGGTGGCGGCGGGGCTGGAAAAGCCGACAGCGGGCACCGTCGCCGTCACAGGCACCGACATTACCCGCATGGGCGAAGACGCGCTGGCGCGTTTTCGCCTGGGCCGGGTCGGCGTGGTGTTCCAAAGCTTCCACCTGATCCCCACCATGACGGCGCTGGAGAATGTCGCTGTGCCGCTGGAGTTGATGGGCGTGCCGGACGCCTTCGACCGCGCGGAAAAGGAATTGCGCGCCGTCGGCCTGATCCTGCGCACCGATCATTATCCGGGCCAGCTGTCGGGCGGCGAACAGCAGCGCGTGGCGCTGGCCCGCGCCCTGGCGCCGGGGCCGCAGATCCTTTTCGCCGATGAACCGACCGGCAACCTGGACAGCGCCACCGGCAGCGGCATTGCCGAATTGATTTTCGGCCTGAACGCCGAACGCGGCGCCACCCTGTTTCTGGTAACCCATGAAGAAAAGCTGGCGCAGCGTTGCGGCCGGGTGCTGCGCATGGCCGACGGAAAGATCACGTCTTGAACTGGCAGTTGGCCATGCGTTTCGCCCGGCGCGAATTGCGCGGCGGCTTTGCCGGCTTCCGGATTTTCTTTTTCTGCCTGCTGCTGGGCTCCGCCGCGATCAGCGGCGTGGAGTCCCTGAGCGATGCCTTCCTGACCGGGTTGCAGGATCAGGGACAGGTGCTGCTGGGCGGCGATGTCTCGGTCAGCCTGGTGCACCGGGAAGCCAGCGCGGATGAGGCGGCTTTCCTCAACGCGCAGGGCCGCGTCTCCCGCGCCTTGTCCATGCGCGCCATGGCCTATGCGCGGGATAACCAGGCGCGCCAGCTGGTCGAGCTGAAAGGCGTGGATGAGCGCTGGCCGCTGTTCGGCGCGCCCAGGCTGCGTCCGGCACAGGCGCTGCACGATGTCATCGCCTGCGAAGATGACGGCGTCTGCGGCACGGCGGCGGAACAGACCTTGCTGGACCGGCTGCACGTGAAGCGCGGCGATCTGATCAAGCTGGGCGATGCCACCTTCCGCATCATGGCGGCGCTGGATGGTGAGCCGGACCGCATCTCGACCGGCTTCTCCTTTGGCCCCCGCCTGCTGGTGGCGGCCAAATCCCTGCCCGCCACGCACCTGGTCACGCCCGAAAGCCTGGTCAACCACACCTATCGCATCGCGCTGACCGGCGCGCCCAAGGACCCTGTCCAGGCCAAGGCGCGCATCACGCAATTCCGCGACCTGGCGCAGCGGCGCTTTCCCGAAGCCGGCTGGAATATCCGCGACCGCACCGACGCCGCGCCGGGCATCAAGCGTTTTGTCGAACAGCTGACCATGTTCCTGACCCTGGTGGGACTGGTGGCGCTGGGCGTGGGCGGGGTGGGCGCGGGCCAGGCGATATTGGCGTTCCTGGACAGGAAGCGCGCCGACATCGCGATTTTGAAAACCCTGGGGGCCAGCGGCAGCTTTGTGTTCCTGGTGTTCTTTTTACAGGTGATGATCGTCGCCGTGTTGGCCACGGCGGCGGGGGCCGCGTTGGGCGCCATGCTGCCTTTTGCCGCCGTGTGGATCTATGGCGATGCCCTGCCGGTGCCGCCCAGCTTCGGCTTTTATCCCATCCCGATCCTGCTGGCGCTGGCCTTCGGCCTGTTGTCGGCGGTGGCCTTTGCCGTGCCGCCGCTGTCCCGCGCCCGCGCCGTACCACCGGCCAGCCTGTTCCGCGACGTGATCGAACCGGCCAAGGCCGAAGGTCAGAACCTGTATCGCGCCATTTCCGCCGGCGCGGGGCTGGGTGTCGCGGTGCTGACCTTGCTGGTGGCGCCTTCGCCGGTGTTCGCGGCGGAGTTTCTGGTGGGCGCCGTCGCCTCCCTGGCGCTGCTGCGGCTGTTGGCCGAAGGCCTGCGCCGCGCCATCAAGGCCCTGCCCCGGCCCAGATCGCCGCTGGTGCGGCTGGCCTTCGCCAACCTGGTGCGCCCGGGCGCGGCCACCGGCGGCGTGGTGACGGCGCTGGGCCTGGGCCTGACCTTGCTGGCAACCGTCACGCTTTTGAACAGCACCATCAATGCGCAAGTCGCCGGCGCCCTGCCGGCCCGCGCGCCCAGCTTCTTCTTCATCGACATCCAGCCGGCAGAGGCGGAGGCCTTCGACCGCACCATCACCGGCTTTTCCAGCGCCAGCGATTACAAGCGCACGCCCATGATCCGGGGCCGCATCACCGCATTGAACGGCGTGCCCTCGGCAGAGGCCAAAGTGGCGCCCGACGCCAAGTGGGCGCTGAACGGCGACCGGGGCATCACCTATGCCGCCACCCCGCCCGAAGGCACCATCATCACCGAAGGCAAGTGGTGGGCGCCAAGTTACAACGGCCCGACCCTGATCTCGCTGGATCAGGCCATCGCCAGGGGCACGGGCCTCAAGATCGGCGACAGCATGACCTTGAACGTCCTGGGCCGCAGCTTCGAGGGCCGCATCGCAAGCTTGCGCAAGGTGGATTTCACCACCGGCGGACAGAATTTCGTGCTGGTGCTGTCACCCGGCCTGATCAGCCAGGCGCCCCACGCTTTCCTGGCCACAGTGCGCATCGGCGACGCACAGGAGAATGCCATGTACATGATGGTGACCAACCGCTTCCCCAACATCTCCGCCATCCGGGTCAAGGACGCCATCGCGCAGGTGCAAGGCCTGCTTGCCTCCCTGGCGCAAGGCGTCAGCGCCGCCAGCCTGGTGACCATCCTGGCAGGACTGCTGGTGCTGGCCGGCGCCATCGCGGCGGGCACCCGCGCCCGGCTGTACGACGCCACCATCCTGAAGGTGCTGGGCGCCACCCGCCCGCGCATCGCGCTGGTCTATGCGATGGAATATGGCGTGCTGGGCATGGCGACAGGCGTCATCGCGCTGGCGGCCGGCACCTTGGCCGGCTGGGTCATCGCCTTCGCCATCCTGGACGTGCCCTTCACATTTGATGGCCGCGCCGTCCTGATCACGGTGGCGGGCGGGGCGGCCGTAACCTTGCTGTTCGGCCTGCTGGGCGCGCTCAGCGCCCTGTCGGTGCGCCCGGCACGACGGCTGCGGACAGCTTAACCGCCTTTAATATTTCAGGTTTCCGGTGCCTTGATACCGCCACAGCAAACCACGATATAATAGGGGCCAAAGGGAGTAACACATGGCTGACTTCGACAACCGGATTGTACGCGGCGCGGCGACCGTCATCGACGCACCCGACGCGGGCCTGCGCGCGCATATGCTTCGGGTCTACAACTACATGGTGGGCGCGCTGGCGCTGACCGGCGGCGTGGCCTACCTGGTGGCCAATTCGCCCGCCCTTTTGAACCTGTTTTACCAGACCACGGCGACCGCCAACGGTTACGCCATCTCGCCCACCATCCTGGGCTGGGTGGTGATGCTGGCGCCCGTGGCGCTGGTCTTCTTCCTGTCTTTCCGCATCATGCAGATGAGCCAGGCGGCGGCGCAGGCGACCTTCTGGGTCTATTCGGCCCTCACCGGCGCGTCGCTGGCTTCGATCCTGATCGTCTATACCGGCGCCAGCGTTGCGACGACCTTCTTCGTCACCGCCGCAACCTTCGGGACCATGAGCCTGTGGGGTTACACCACCAAGCGCGACCTGACCGGTTTTGGCCACTTCCTGTTCATGGGCCTGATCGGCATCCTGATCGCCATGGTCGCGAACTTCTTCTTCAAGTCGCCGGCCATCAACTTCGTGGTCTCGATCCTGGGCGTGCTGATCTTCACGGGCCTGACCGCCTGGGACACGCAGAAGATCAAGAACACCTATTTCCAGGTGGGCGGCGATGTGGCCGTGGCCGGCAAGGCCGCCATCATGGGCGCGCTGGCCCTGTACCTGGACTTCCTGAACATCTTCCTGTTCCTGCTGCGCTTCATGGGCAACCGCCGCTAAGCGAAACCGAACTGGAAAAAGAAAAGGCCCGGAGCGATCCGGGCCTTATTCTTTTGCGGACAGCGCTTTCAGCAGCTTCTTGTCGAACACCTTGAGCACCTGGGCCAGTTCATGGCCGCGCTTGAGGATCACCCCGCCGGCGGCGATCACGCTGTACATGCCCTGCTTGGTGCGCAGCTGCGGGCGCTTCTCGATGCGGAACAGCGGCATCTCGCTGGCGTGACGGAAAATGGAAAACACCGCCACCTCGTCCAGGAAGTCCAGCGCGTAGTCGCGCCATTCGCCGGCCGACACCATGCGGCCATAGACACCGAGAATGCGGTTCAGTTCGGGACGGTCGAATGCGACTTGTGGAATTGGCGCAGACATGTCACGCGCCACGCGATGCAGGGAAATCGGTTCTTCCACCATCCAAGTCCATGATGAGCCCGGAACCCGCGCTCTGCAAGCGCCTGAAACTGTTGATTCTGTAGAATTTGTCATGCCTGCCCAGAAATGGTCATGATTGCACCATTGCGTGGCCGCTTTCGGACTCGAAGCTGTGTGTGTCGGTTGGTTGCGAGTCGGCTCGGATTAACAAGCCCCCCAGCCCCTTTCCGGGCAGACAACGCGCCAACCGGCAGTTTCCTTAAAACCAGAATCAGGACGGCGCTAACGCAGCGCGCCTCCCCCTTGCGCGCGTCAGCGCGCGTTGAAGGGGGAGGTGGCTGTAGCAGCGCTTGCGCTGCGAAAGCCGGAGGGGATCAGCGCAACGTCTTCATGAAGTCGCGAATCCACGCGCCATATTGGCCGAACAATCCGCCGATAGCGCCGATCAGGGTGCAGATCATCACGCCATAGGGAATGAACAGGTCCGGCCGGTCGCCCAGAAGATTCGCCGTGCCGACCGCCGCCAGCCCGCAGGCCGCACCGATCACCAGCCCGCCAAGCGCGCCCGCGCGATAGCCGCGCGCCACGTCACGCGCATAGAGCAGCCCCATGGTGCCGGCGATCATCATGCAGCCGAACAACCCGTAATGCAGCGCCAGGACCGGCCGGTAATGGCCCAGCACCATGAAACCTGCCGCGGCGGCGCTGCCGGCCGCCAGGGCGCGGATCAAATGCTTGGGATCGACCAGCCAAACCGCTCTTTTCATGGGGAAAGCCTAGCGTCCACGGGGCGGCCAGCAACCGCTTTCTGAGCCCGTCCTTGCGGCGAAATGGCGATTTCTCTAATCAGGTTCCATGGCGGAAACAGACCCGTTCCTGCGCGATCTCTGGTACATGCCGGCGCTGGCCAGCAGCCTGGCGCCCGGCCAGATGCGCCGCGAAATGCTGCTGGGCGAACCGGTGGTGCTGGGCCGGCTGAAGGACGGCGCGCTGTTCGCGCTGCGCGATATCTGCCCCCATCGCGGCGTGCCGCTGTCGGCGGGCCGGATCGTCGATGGCAGTGTCGAGTGCCCCTATCACGGCTGGCGCTTCAAGCGGGACGGGGTGTGCAGCAAGATCCCCTCGCTGACCGGCAGCGAAGACCTGAAAGCCGAAAGTATTCGCGTGCGCAGTTATCCGGTGCGCGAACAGGATGGCCTGATCTGGATCTACATGGCGGCCAAGCCCGGAGCTGAGCCCAAAAACCAGCCGCCACGTCCGGGCGTTTCCACGCCCACGCGCTGGACCGAAACCCAGACCTTCCAATGCGGCATCGACCATGCCGTGATCGGGCTGATGGATCCGGCGCATGCCGCCTATGTCCATGATCACTGGTGGTGGAAGCGCAAGGCGCGGCTGAAGGAAAAGCACTACGCGCCATTGCCCACCGGCTTTGTCATGACCGCGCACAAGCCGTCCAAGCCGGCTTACAGCCTGCTGGGCGATGTCACCACCGAGATCACGTTTGAATTGCCCTCGACCCGTTTCGAAACCTTGCGCGGGCGCATCCTGGGCCGCGCCTTCACGCTGGTGGGCATGACGGTCTGCACGCCCCGTGACGCCGGCAGCACCGATGTGATCCAGGTTTTCTGGTGGCCGGCCTGGCTCAATATTCTCTACCCACTGTTCTGGGCCGTGGGCCGCACCTTCATCGCCGACGACCGCAAGATCGTCGAGCTGCAGAAGGAAGGGCTGAAGTTCAGTCCGAATCTCATGCTGATCCAGGACAGCGACCAGCCCGCCATCTGGTACCACCGGGTCAAGAAAGCCTGGGCGGAATCGGTCGAAAATGGCACGAATTTCGTCAATCCTGTGCAGGAACGGACCCTGCGCTGGAAAAGCTGACCTGCGTTGCCGATTCAGGGGTTGCGCCCCCTGCCCGGCCCCTCTAAACGGTCCCCTTAACCTACAACTTGGCCGGCCCCCGAACGCCCTCAAAAGCGTGGCCGGTTCGCGCGCATCGAAGAAGCAGAACCATGCCCAAACGCACCGATATCCATACCGTCCTGATCATCGGCGCGGGGCCCATCGTCATCGGCCAGGCCTGTGAGTTCGACTATTCCGGCGCCCAGGCCTGCAAGGCACTGCGCGAGGAAGGCTATCGCGTCGTTCTGGTCAATTCGAACCCCGCCACCATCATGACCGATCCCCAGCTTGCGGACGCCACCTATATCGAGCCCATCACTGCCGAATTCGTGGAAAAGATCATCGCCAGGGAACGGCCCAATGTGCCCGAAGGCAAGGTCTTTGCGCTGCTGCCCACCATGGGCGGCCAGACGGCGCTGAATACCGCGCTGAGCTTGCGCAAGATCGGCGCCCTGGAGCGCCACAATGTCGAACTGATCGGCGCCACCGCCGATGCCATCGACAAGGCCGAAGACCGCGAACGCTTCAAGCAGGCCATGCTGTCCATCGGCCTGGATGTACCCAAGGGCTTCACCCTCAAGGGACAGCTGCGCCAGAAGAAGGATTCCTCCGGCAATCCCATCTATGACGGCAACAATGCGCCGGTGATGGAGCTGGGCCCCGAAACCCTGTCGCGCGCCCTGACCGTGCTGGACGAAGTCGGCCTGCCCGCGGTCATCCGCCCCAGCTTCACCATGGGCGGCACCGGCGGCGGCATCGCCTATAACCGCGAGGAATTCTTCGCCATCGTCGAAGGCGGTCTGGAAGCCAGCCCCACCAACGAAGTGCTGATCGAAGAGTCGGTGCTGGGCTGGAAGGAATTCGAGATGGAGGTTGTCCGCGACAAGGCGGACAACGCCATCATCATCTGCTCGATTGAAAATATCGACGCCATGGGCGTGCATACGGGTGACTCGATCACCATCGCCCCTGCCCTGACCCTGACCGACAAGGAATATCAGCGCATGCGGTCCGCCAGCATCGCGGTGCTGCGCGAGATCGGCGTGGAAACCGGCGGCTCCAACGTGCAATGGGCGGTCAATCCCAAGGATGGCCGCATGGTCATCATCGAGATGAACCCGCGCGTGTCGCGGTCCTCGGCGCTGGCGTCCAAGGCCACCGGCTTTCCCATCGCCAAGATCGCCGCCAAGCTGGCCTGCGGCTATACGCTGGACGAACTGAAGAATGACATCACCAAGGTCACGCCGGCCTCGTTCGAGCCGACTATCGACTATGTGGTGACGAAGATTCCGCGTTTTGCCTTCGAGAAATTCCCCGGCGCCGAGCCGCTGCTGACCACGTCGATGAAGTCGGTGGGCGAAGCCATGGCTATCGGCCGCACGTTTGGAGAGTCGCTGCAGAAGGCGCTGCGCTCATTGGAGACGGGCCTGACCGGCTTTGACGAGATCGCGCTGGACAGCGAACCCGCCGCCATCCGCGCCGCGCTGGCCCGCGCCACGCCCGACCGCCTGCGCCTGACTGCCCAGGCGATGCGCTATGATTTTCCGCTGGACGAGATCCAGCGCATCACCGGTTACGATCCCTGGTTCCTGGGCGAGATCGAGCACATCATCCGCACCGAGCAGCGGGTGGCCAAGGAAGGCCTTCCCAAGGACGCCAAGGCGTTCCGGGCCCTCAAGACCATGGGCTTCTCGGATGCGCGTCTCGCAAAAATCACCGTCCAGAAGGAAGCCGCCGTCCGCGCCGCGCGCCAGGCGCTGGATATCCGCCCTTGCTACAAGCGCATCGACACCTGCGCCGCTGAATTCCAGGCGCTGACGCCCTATATGTATTCGACCTATGAAACGCCGGTCGGCGGTTCGACCGTGTGCGAAAGCAAGCCCACCGATGCCAAGAAGGTCATCATCCTGGGCGGCGGTCCCAACCGCATCGGCCAGGGCATCGAGTTCGACTATTGCTGCTGCCACGCCGCCTTCGCTGTCGGCGCGCGGCTTCTGGACCATCATGGTCAACTGCAATCGAAACCGTCTCCACCGACTATGACACCTCGGACCGGCTGTATTTCGAGCCGCTGACCCTGGAAGACGTGCTGGAAATCATCGCCAAGGAACAGGAAAAGGGCTCGCTGGTAAGCGTGATCGTGCAGTTCGGCGGCCAGACGCCGCTGAAGCTGGCGAACGGGCTGCGCGATCTTAAGCGTGCCGATCCTGGGCACCAGCGCCGACGCCATCGACCTGGCCGAAGATCGCAAGCGTTTCAAGAAGCTACTGGAAGACCTGAACCTGAAGCAGCCGCGCGAGCAGCACCGCCATGACCGCGGACGAAACCGTCGCTGCCGCCCGCTCCATCGGCTACCCAGTGATCCTGCGGCCCTCTTATGTTTTGGGCGGCCGCGGCATGGTGGTGGTGTCCGACGAAACCGAACTGAAGAAGCAGGTGGAATCGGGCGAACTGTTCCGCATCAGCGGTGACAATCCGGTCTGATCGACGGCTTCCTGAACCGCCGCCACCGAAGTGGACGTGGATGCCATCTGCGACAAGGACGGCGATGTCTTCATCAGCGGCGTGATGGAGCATATCGAGGAAAGCCGGCGTGCATTCCGGCGACAGCGCCTGTTCGCTGCCGCCCCGCTCGCTGTCGCCCGAGACCATCGCCGAGATCGAACGCCAGACCGTGGCCATGGCCAAGGCGCTGAAGGTTCAGGGTTGATGAACGTGCAATACGCCATTCAGGGCGGCGAGATCTATGTGCTGGAAGTCAATCCGCGCGCCAGCCGCACCGTGCCTTTCGTGGCAAAGGCCGTCGGCCTGCCGATCGCCGCCATCGCGTCGCGCGTGATGGCGGGCGAGCTCAAGTCGATGAATTTGAAGAAACCGACCCCCAAGCACATCTCGGTCAAGGAAGCGGTGTTGCCCTTCGGCCGCTTTCCCGGCGTGGACACCGTCCTGGGACCCGGAAATGCGCTCCACCGGCAAGGTCATGGGCACGGATGAGAATTTCGGCCGCGCCTTCGCCAAGAGCCAGATCGGCAGCCGACACCAAGCTGCCCACCGGCGGCACGGTGTTCATCTCCGTGCGCGAGGCCGACAAGGACTACGATCGAGGCCCTGCCCGCGAATTGCTGGCAATGGGCTTTTCGCTGATCGCCACCCGCGGCACCGCCACCCTGGGCCAAGAGGGCCTGAAGGTCGCGGTGATCAACAAGGTGCTGGAGGGCCGACCCCATGTGGTGGACGCGCTGAAGAATGGCGAGATCAACCTGGTGTTCAACACCACCGACGGGGCGCAGGCGCTGGCTGACAGTTCGTCCATCCGCCGCGCAGCGCGAAGGTTCCGTATTACACGACCATGGCAGGGGCGGCGGCCGCCGCCCAGGCCATTGCGGCTTTGCAATGCCAAGCAGTCTTGAAGTCGCTCCCCTGCAGTCTTACTCTTCCTGATGCACCGCTGATTGTCAAGTATTTTATCAGCGAAATCGTTGCCTTAACAACAAATGGCTCCGACATCCGGCTGGTCGAGGGGTCGCGGGCCTTTGCCGGACGGAAGAAAACGATGGAAAAGATTCCGATGACCGCCGCAGGCTTCAAGGGCCTGGAGGACGAGTTGAACCAGCTCAAGAATGTCGACCGCCACGAGATCATCAAGGCGATCGCCGAAGCGCGCGCCCATGGCGACCTGTCGGAGAATGCCGAATATCACGCCGCCAAGGAGCGCCAGAGCTTCATCGAAGGCCGCGTCATGGAACTGGAAGACCAGATCGGCCGCGCCGACGTGATCGACATCTCCAAGCTGTCGGGCAACAGCGTGAAGTTCGGCGCCACTGTGACCCTGGCCGACGAAGACACTGACGAGGAACGCAGGTTCCAGATCGTGGGCGACGTGGAATCCGACGCCAAGAACGGCAAGATCTCGCTGTCCTCTCCCATCGCGCGCGCCCTGATCGGCAAGAGCAAGGGCGACACGGTGGAAGTGGCCGCGCCCGGCGGCGCGCGCTCTTACGAGATCGTCAAGGTCGAGTTCAAGTAGCGCGGTCTTTTTGCGTCGGGAGTGCGTCGCGCCGTCGCTCGTGTACGCTTGTACACATCGCTAGGCGCTCCTGCTCCCGCCACAAAATTCCTCGCGCTACAGAATCCCCGGGATGAAACGCTTGGTGCGCGCGCGATAAGCGCCGTACTCCGGAAAGTTTTCCGCCAGCACCTGTTCCTCGAAGTGGCTGCGGATCCACAGCAGTGCCACGACCATGCCCGCAATGATCCAGGACCAGGGCGCGGCGAACTGCAACGCCGTGCCCAGGATGGTGATCAGCTCCACCGAATAAAGCGGATGGCGGACGTAGCGATAGGGCCCGCCTGTGACCAGCCTGCGCGCCTCGGGCAGGATGGAAAAGCTTTTGCCCAGCCGCCACAGCACCAGCGCCGAGCCCAGGCTGCCCACTCCGATCAGCACAGCCGCCAGCAGCTGCATGGGAAGATCCAGCCGCGCCACCGGCAGCTGCAGGATGCCAACACCCACGAAGGTGCCGGCGACGCCGAACACACGCGGCCACACGCCATGCGAGCGGCCCACAGCCCGGTCTCGCACCACCAGCATATAGACCAGCATAAGGTCGAACAGCGCCGCCATCGCCAGCGAGACGAACTGCACCCACACGAACAGCGTGGCGGTGCCCGCTGCGATCATCGCGCCATCATAGGCCAGCACGGCGCGCAGTTGCAGCGCGCCATAGGCGAACCACAGGATCAGCGGCAAGGCGGCGATGACGTCATACGCCTTGGTCTGCTTGAATCGCACCAGGCGGGGATCGGTGCCCTCGCCGCGCAGCGACCAGATCATCAGCGCCACCCAGCCGGGACCAAAAGTGACCAGCGCCGCCACCCGGATCAGCGCCGCAGGGTCGGACTTGTCGAACACCAGAAGTGAGGGAAACAAAACACTGGCGACATAGGCCTGGACCAGCGACACCGCCAGGTTCAGCACCAGGATGGGGAAGAAGCGGCGATGGGACCGCGCCAGTGCGATCACCGACGGCAGCATGTACAGGAACAGGATCGCCGCTCCCAAAAGCAGCGCCACGCCCTTGGTCTGGCCGGTCAAAATCTGTTGCAGCATAAAATCCCCCCGAAACGCTATTGTTTGGGCCGCCGCGCCAGAACCGCGACCAGCTCGGCAACCTCGGTGAATGTCCCATCCGGCGACAATTCCCGCAAGGCCGCAGCCAGCCGCGCCTCGAAAGCCTGTTGCTGCGGACCCAGGGTCTGCGGCGAACAAGTGGACATGGACAGGGCCCGGCCCACAATCTCTTCCACGCGCAAAGGCTTTTTGATGGTGACCGACAATCCGTCCAGCTGGCTGAAGGCAGAGGCAAACAGAAACGGCTCATAGCGGCGATGCCCGCCTCTTCGCTCCATCACATGCGGGGCGTTGACGCGGCCGAACTTGTCCTGCACATCGCGCAGCACCTTGAACCAGCTGTTCTCGTCCACCGGCGGATGGGTGTCGTGGAACAGCGCCACGCCGCCATCTTCGGTAACGGTGCGGTCCAGCATCGCCAAAGTGGCAGCGCGATCCATCCAGTGGAAGCTGCGCCCCATCGCCGCCAGCTTGAACGGGCCCATGCCAGGCGCCAGGTCATGCGATGCGCCTTGCACGATGGTCAGCGCCACCCCGGCTGCCTCCGCACCATCCCGGGTGGCCGCCAGCATGTCCGGTTCGGGGTCCATCGCGGTCACCGCCATACCCAACCTGGCGAATCCAATGCCCAGCATTCCGGTGCCGCAGCCCAGATCCAGCACCGCGTCGCCGGGCTTCAGTCCCAGCAGATTCGCCACCCGCTGCAGCAGCCGGTCGGGGTAACCCAGCCGGTAACGCTCATAAAAAGCCGCTGTCCCGGCGAAACGGCGCGGATCGTATGTGGGACCTGTCATGTCAGTGAAGCTCCGGGCCCTGGCTCCAGGGAACCTTTTGGACTTTGCATTGTTCATCATAGGCTTATACTGCGCTGACTTCATTTTGAACGGACTCAATGGCCAATATCGCGCTGGTCGACGACGACAAGAATATCCTGGCCTCCGTCAGCATGCTGCTGGAGCAGGAAGGCTATCATGTCCGCACCTTTTCCGATCCCGCCGCGGCGCTGACCGCGCTGGCGCCCACCCCGCCCGATCTGGCCATCTTGGACATTAAGATGCCGCGCATGGACGGGCTCGAACTCCTGCGCCGCCTCAAACAGGGTTCGCCCGACCTGCCCGTCATCTTCCTCACCAGCAAGGATGAAGAGATCGACGAGCTGATGGGGCTCAACGCCGGCGCCGACGATTACATCCGTAAGCCCTTCTCCCAGCGCCTGTTGCTGGAACGCGTGCGCGCGGTGCTGCGCCGCGCCGATGGCAAGCACGCCCCCGCCACACCCGGCGCCGAAGCGCCCAAGACCGAGGCCCTGGTGCGCGGCAAGCTGGCGCTGGATCCCCAGCGCCATGAATGCACCTGGGGCGGCAAGCCGGTGCGCCTGACCGTCACCGAGTTTCTCATTCTCCAGGCGCTGGCCCAGCGGCCCGGCTTTGTCAAAAGCCGCGACAGCCTGATGGACGCCGCTTACGACGACCAAGTCTATGTCGATGACCGCACCATCGACAGCCATATCAAGCGGCTGCGCAAGAAGTTCAAGGTCGTGGCCGATGACTTCGACGCGATCGAGACGCTGTACGGCGTCGGCTATCGCTACCGCGAATAGTGCTGCCCCACTTCTCCGCCCTTACCTGGCGCATCCTGGGCTTCAATGCGCTGGCGCTCATCGTACTGACCGGCGGCGTCATCCTGGTGCAGGCCAGCGGGCGCGGCCTGGTCGAGGAGCGCGTGAACTCCATCCGCGAGCAGGCCAACATCGTGGCCGGCACGCTGGCGGAATACACCACCGATCCCGACACTCACACCATGAAGGTCGAACTGGCCGAACCGCTGCTGCGCCAGCTGATCGCCCCCACCACCTTGCGGGGCCGGCTTTACCTGCCAGGCGGACAGCTCGCCATCGACACCCGTGACCTGCTGCCCGGCAATGTGGTGCAGATGGGCGAACTGCCGCCGCTGGACACCATGGGCCAGATCAAGGAGTGGCTGCGGCGCGTCTATGACGGCATGATGGGCGTACGCCCCTTTGCATCACTGGAGCCCTATTACGAAGCCGGCAACGATGGACGCGTATACGCCGAAGTCAGGACCGCGCTGACCGGCGCCACCGGCACGGCCGAACGCGTCGACGACCGCAACCAGCTGAGGCTGTCGGTGGCGGTGCCGGTACAGCGCTTCCGCGCAATCTATGGCGTGCTGTTTCTCAACACCGAGCGCGGCGACATCAACGACATCGTGCGCGCCGAACGCCTGACCCTTTTCGAGGTCTTCCTGGTGGCGTTCCTGGTGATGCTGTTCTCCTCGCTTTACCTGGCGGGCACCATCGCCGAGCCGGTCAAGCGGCTGGCGGCAGCAGCCGACCGGGTACGCTTCGGCCTGGGCGGGCGAAGCGACATTCCCAACTTCCCCGAACGCACCGATGAGATCGGCGACCTGGCGGACAGCCTGCGTTCCATGACCGGCGGACTGTATGACCGCATCGACGCCATCGAAAGCTTTGCCGCCGACGTGGCGCATGAATTGAAGAACCCCCTCACCTCGCTGGCCAGCGCGGTGGAGATGTTCTCCCGCGCCAAGGATGAGGAAAGCCGTGCCCGTCTTCTGGGCATCGTGCGCGGCGACATCAAGCGCATCGACCGGCTGATCACCGATATTTCCGATGCCTCGCGGCTGGATGCCGAACTGTCGCGCGAGGTCAAGGAGCCGGTATTCCTGTCCCGGCTGCTGGCCACGATTATCGAGATATACCGCATGACGGACCACGCAGCCGGCAGCGGTGTGCAGTTCGAGCTGAACGACCAGCTGCCCGCCAATGCCATCGTGCTGGGCAAGGATGAACGGCTGGGCCAAGTGTTCCGCAACCTGATCGACAACGCCGCCTCGTTCAGCCCGCCGGGCGGCAAGGTCATCGTGACCGCGGTGCGCAACGACATCGTGGCCCGCATCACCGTGGAGGATGAAGGCCCCGGCATTCCACCCGAAAACCTGGAATCCATCTTCGAGCGCTTTTACACCGAACGTCCGGGCGAGAATTTCGGCCGGAATTCGGGCCTTGGCCTGTCCATCGCCCGCCAGATCATCGACGGCGCCGGCGGGCGCATCTATGCGGAGAACCGCTCGCCCGATGGCGCGCAGGGCGCCGGTGCGCGACTGGTCGTGGAATTGCCGCTGGCACAACAGCATGTCTGAGAAGAACATTCATGCCACCTGCGTGGCGATTGGCGGCAAGGGCGTGCTGCTGGTTGGTCCCAGCGGCGCGGGCAAATCGGATCTGGCGCTGCGCCTGATCGATGGCGGCGCACAGCTGGTGGCAGACGACCGCACCATCTTGTTCATCGCCAGGGGCGCACTGCATGCCAAGGCGCCCGCCAGCATTCGCGGCCTGATCGAGGTTCGCGGTGTGGGCATCGTCAAGATGCCCGTGCGCGCGCGTGCCGGGATTGCGCTGGTGGTCAAGCTGGGCAAGGAAGATGAACGCCTGCCTGTTCACCAATCCTGGAAAGCGCCGCTGGCGGGCGCGGCCAATGTGCCGCAGATCGCGCTGGATGCCCGTTTTGCCTCCACACCGGCCAAAATCCGCGCCGCCCTCAAGGCTTTTTCCAAGGGCTTGTTCAGGCACACTCATAACTTGAAGGTGGAAGTGGGCAACCCCAAATAAGCCTTTCCCCGGCGGGGGTTTTTGCTACTGTCCCGCCGCCTGAAGGATCCCGCATGATTGGCATTGTTCTTGTTACCCATGGCCGCCTGGCCCAGGAGTTCATTTCCGCGATGGAACATATGGTGGGGCCGCAAACCCACCTGCGCGCGGTCTGCATCGGGCCCGAGGATGACATCGAACGCCGCCAGCGCGAGATCGCGGCCGCCGCCAAGTCGGTGGATGTGGGCAATGGCGTGATCGTGGCCACCGACATGTTCGGCGGCACCCCCTGCAACCTGGCGCTGACCTTGCTGGAGCGCGGCAAGATCGAGGTGCTGGCCGGCGTCAACCTGCCCAGCCTGATCAAGCTGATCGACATCCGCACCAAGGTGCCGCTGGAACAGGCCGTGAAAGACGCCATCGAGGCGGGGCGCAAATACATGCGGGCGGGAAGCGCCGACCTGGGATGACCACGCTTCACGCCAGCGCCCGGATCCTGAACAAGCGCGGACTGCATGCCCGCGCCAGCGCCAAGATCGTGGAAGCCTCGGCGCGGTTCCAGTCCGAGATTCACATCATCAAGGACGGCCAGGCCGTCAATGGCCGCTCCATCATGGGACTGATGATGCTGGCGGCGTCCATCGGCTCTACTGTCATGGTCACTGCCGAAGGTCCGGACGCCGAAGAAGCGCTAAAAGCCATCCTGGCCCTGATAGAGGCGAAGTTCGGCGAGGAATGATTTGCCGCGATATCATCGCGGCAAATCATGGCAAGCCCGCCCGCGCGACAGCGACTTGAGGGCGGGCGCGGCAGGCAGGATGATATGACTCTTTCCATCGCCTCCCTCGTCCTGTTCGCGGCGCTGCTGCATGCGTCATGGAACGCGATGCTCAAGGGCGGCGGCGACGGCTTCTGGGGCATGACGGTGATGGGTATCGCCACATCCATCGCCTGCGCCGCCGCGCTGCCTTTCCTGCCTGTCCCTGCCCGCGCCAGCTGGCCCTATATCGCCGGCTCGGCCCTGCTGCATGTCGGCTACAACGCCTTTCTGGTGCGCGCCTATCGCAGCGGCGATTTCGGCAGCGCCTATCCCATCGCCCGCGGCTCCTCGCCCTTGCTGGTCACGCTGGGCGCGGCGCTGGTGGCAACCGAATTTCCCACTCTCATCGGCATCACCGGCATCCTGCTGGTCAGCATCGGCATTATCTCGCTGGCGTTTCGCGGAGGGCGGCTGCCGGAGATGGGCATTCTGTATGCCCTGGGCACCGGCTTCTTCATCGCAGCCTATAGCGTGACGGATGGCATCGGCGGGCGCCTGTCCGGAAGCGCCGTCTCATACACCCTTTGGATGTGCGTGATCTGGGGCGCCACCGCCCTGCCAATCTATGTGCTGCGGCGACGTGACATGAGGCTGTGGCGGGGCGTGCGCGCCACCGGCCTGGCGGCCTTGGGCGGGGTGGTGTCGGTGCTGGCTTACGGCATTGTCATCTTCGCCATGACGCGGGCGCCCATGGGCTCGGTATCGGCCCTGCGCGAAACCAGCGTGTTGTTCGCGCTGCTGCTGGGGCGCATATTCTTCGGCGAAGCGCTCACTACGCGAAGGATGGTGTCGGTGCTGGTGATCGCGGCCGGAGCGCTGTGTCTGGAATGATGAAAAGAATTGTACTGGTCATCCTCGCGCTGCTGGCGACCTTGTCGCTGGCGGGCGCGCAGTCGGTGCAGCCATCCATTCCGGCGAGCACCTTCGCCCATCCCGCGCTGTGGCATGTCCGTGGCGAGAGCGGCGAAGTCTATCTGCTGGGTGCGGTGCATGTGCTGCCGCCGGGGCTGTAATGGCGAACCCAGGCCATTCGCAAAGGACTGTCGCGCGCCGATGTCTTTGTCTTTGAGGTGCCCGAGGACGCCAGTGCGGTCAATGAACTGCAGGACCTGATCCAGAAGAACGGCTTCCTGCCCCCGGACCAGAGCCTGCGCCAGATGCTGCATCCGAAATTCCGCGCCGACTATGACGCGGCGGTGAAATCCTCCGGCCTGGATGCGGCCGGGGTAGACCGCGAGCGGCCCTGGCTGGCGGGCATCCAGTTGATGTTCGCCCAGATCAGCAAGCTAAAATACGCCGCCAGCAACGGCGTGGACAGCGTGCTGATGGAAGAAGCTGCGCGGAACAACAAGTCCATCCGCTATTTCGAGACCATCGCAGACCAGTTCGCACTTCTGGCGCCCGATGACCGCGACCTTGAGCTGGAGGAATTTGAATCCGGGCTGGACGATCTGCGCGATGTCGCGGCAGGCATCCAGCCCATGGTCACGGCCTGGGCCAATGGCGACCAGGCCAAATTGGACGAACTCATCAACGGCGACCTCGACAAGTTTCCCAAGGCCCGCAAGATGCTGCTGGATGACCGCAACCAGCGCTGGGTACCCAAGATCGAAGCCATGCTGAAGGAAAAGCATATCTTCTTCATCACCGTGGGCGCCGGGCACCTCACGGGTCCCAAGGGCGTCCCGGCCCTGCTGCGCAAGGCCGGATACACCGTGGAAGGCCCGTAAAACCCAGCCTTTCCCAGCCTGGCATAATCATATGCATATTTCTTTATATGTTCCTTGCCCCTGCCGGGCCCGGCTGGTATAGGCACGCCCGAAATCCACTGGGAATCGTTTCATGGCCGCTTTCAGCGACTACATCGTCAAGGACATCGGGCTGGCCGACTGGGGCCGCAAGGAACTGAACATCGCCGAAATCGAGATGCCGGGCCTGATGGCCACGCGCGCCGAATACGGCCCGTCGCAGCCGCTCAAGGGCGCCCGCATCGCCGGCTCGCTGCACATGACCATCCAGACCGCCGTGCTGATCGAAACGCTCAAGGCGCTGGGCGCCGACATCCGCTGGGTGTCGTGCAACATCTATTCGACCCAGGACCATGCCGCCGCCGCGATCGCAGCGGCCGGCATCCCGGTTTTCGCCGTGAAGGGCGAGAGCCTGAAGGATTACTGGGACTACACCGCCAAGCTGTTCGAATGGCATGGCGGCGGCTATCCCAACATGATCCTGGACGATGGCGGCGACGCCACCATGCTGGTCCATCACGGCCTGCGCGCCGAAAAGGGCGACACCGCGTTCCTAGAAAAGCCGGAGAATGAGGAAGAAGAAGTCTTCTATGCCCTCATCAAGCGCCTCTTGAAGGAAAAGCCCAAGGGCTGGTTCGCCGAGATCGCCGCGTCGATCAAGGGCGTGTCGGAAGAAACCACCACCGGCGTTCACCGCCTGTACCTGATGGAAAAGGAAGGCAAGCTGCTGTTCCCCGCCATCAACGTCAATGACAGCGTCACCAAGTCCAAGTTCGACAACCTGTATGGCTGCCGTGAGTCCCTGGTCGACGGCATCCGCCGCGGCACCGACGTGATGATGTCGGGCAAGGTCGCCATGGTCGCCGGCTTCGGCGATGTGGGCAAAGGCTCGGCCGCGTCGCTGCGCCAGGCCGGCTGCCGCGTCATGATCTCGGAAATCGACCCGATCTGCGCCCTGCAGGCCGCCATGGAAGGCTATGAAGTCGTCACCATGGAAACCGCCGCGCCCAAGGCCGACATCTTCGTCACCGCCACCGGCAATGTCGATGTCATCACACTGGAGCATATGCGCGCCATGAAGGACCGCGCCATCGTGTGCAACATCGGCCACTTTGACAGCGAGATCCAGATCGCGGCTACCAAGAACCTGAAGTGGCACAACATCAAGCCGCAGGTGGACGAGATCGAATTCCCCGACGGCAAGCGCATCATCATGCTGTCGGAAGGCCGCCTGGTGAATTTGGGCAACGCCATGGGCCACCCGTCCTTCGTGATGAGCGCCAGCTTCACCAACCAGACCCTGGCCCAGATCGAGCTGTGGCAGAACACCGGCAAGTACGAGAAGAAGGTGTACGTCCTGCCCAAGGTGCTGGACGAGAAGGTCGCCCGCCTGCACCTGGGCAAGGTCGGCGCCCAGCTGACCGAACTGACCAAGAAGCAGTCCGACTACATCACGGTGCCCCAACAGGGCCCGTTCAAGCCGGACACCTATCGCTACTAATCGCGCCTCCAGAGGCTGACAGAAGGCGCGCTGCACCGCAGCGCGCCTTTTTTCGTGCCCAAGCAAAGCCTTGGCTCCGGGCACCGGAACTGCTGGTAAGGAGTCGTTAACTTTTTGATTTGACTCACAAAATATCCACAGGACCCAAAATGTGGGCCTGCGAGCCGCATCTCGTTTTTAGGAATTTATTAACCACAATCCCTAGTTCGACTCCGAGTCCCCGGCTATCTTGTTGATTCCAAAGTGATTCGCTGAAAAGCGGAGTGTTAACGGGGGCTGGCGGCATGCGTCCCAAAACGGGACAGGGCAGAAGGCCGGGGGCATTTGGACGGGTCTGGCGGGGTTTCCTGCTGGGTTCCGCCCCATGTGCCCTCCTGCCTTTGCTTGGGTCGGGCCCTGTCCTGGCCGCAGACGCCCAGACCGCCGCCCTGTCGCTCCAGAACGGCAATATCGTGGTCCTATCGGCGCTGGCCTGTGGCGGGGTGGCGCTGGCCATCGCGGCCGGCCTGTGGGCGCTCGCGGAACAGCGCGACGCCCGCCGGCTGCGCCGCTCGCTGCGTAGCGTGGGTTCCAAGACAAAGGCCGCCCTGGGCGAACGCGATGCGTTGCTCAGCGCCAGCCGTGAAGCGCTGGTGGTGTGGGGCCGCGATGGGTCGGGGCCCTTCTCCTATGGCGGCGGCGATGAGTTGCTGCAGTCCTGCCTGAAGGGCGCCGATGCGCTGGCGCTGTCGGGCGCCATCGACGGCCTGTCGGACCGCGGCGCCGCATTCCAGCTGGCGGTGCATGACAGCCATGGGCAGCTATTGACGGCGCGCGGCCGCGCCGTGGGCGGCATGGCGGCGGTGTGGATCGCCGAACCGGCCGTCGGCACGGTCGAGCAAGGCGCCGATTATCGCGCCATCCTGGATGCGCTGCCGATCCCGATCTGGCTGCGCGACAAGGGCCTGGCGCTGGCCTGGGCCAATCATGCATTTCTCAAGGGTGCAGGCGCAGTCGACCTGGAAAGCGCGCGCCGCGACCAGGTGGCGCTGGACAAGTCCGAACGCGAACTGGCGGCCGAAGCGCGCGCCCGGAATTCGGCACAGGAATCGCGCCGCTTCTCGGTGATCGGCGGCCAGCGCCGCGCGCTGTCTTTCACCGAAATTCCGCTGGGCGATGCCGGCGTCATTGGCGCGGCAGTGGACGTGACCGAAGTCGCGGCCGCTGAAGCCAAGTTGCAGCAGCATGCCGACGCCCATGCCGACACGCTGGACAAGCTGCAGACCGCGGTGGCGATCTTTGGCAAGGACCAGAAGCTGGCCTTCTACAACAAGGCCTTCGTGAAGCTGTGGGGTCTGCCCGAAACCTTCCTGGACAAGCATCCTTCCGACGGCGAAATCCTCGACCGGTTGCGCGATAGCCGCAAGCTGCCCGAACAGCGCGACTACCCGGCATGGAAGCGTTCGCGCCAGGCGCTGTATGCCGATGGCCAGCGCGAGGCCGGCGGCGAGGAAAGCTGGCACCTGCCCGGTGGCCAGACCATCCGCGTGGTCAACCAGCCCCATCCCTTTGGCGGCCTGACCTTCCTGTATGAAGACGTCACCGCCCGCATCGCGCTGGAAAGCGACTACAACACCCTGATGAAGGTACAGTCCGCCACGCTCGACACGCTGAGCGAAGGCGTGGCGGTGTTCGGTCCCGACGGCAAGCTGAAGCTGCACAATGCCGCCTTCTCGCGCATCTGGGAGTTCGATCCCGAAGATCTGGAGGGCGAACCGCATGTGCGCACCATCGCGGCCCTGAGCCGTGACAAGTTCGGCGACAGCGCCATCTGGGACCAATTGATCCAGGCCATCGTGCAGGGCGCCAGCGCGCGCGACCTGGGCGATGTGGAACGCTCCGACCGCTCCATCCTGTCGCTGTCCACCTCGCCACTGCCCGATGGGGCGACCCTTGTCACCTTCAACGACGTCACTGATCGCTTCCGCATCGAGAATGCCCTGCGCGACCGCAACGAAGGACTGGAAGCCGCCGACCGCCTCAAGTCCGACTTCATCAAGCATGTGTCCTACGAACTGCGCACGCCCCTGAACACCATCCTGGGTTTCTCCGAGCACCTCGCCTCGGGCGTGCCGGGCGCGCTGAACGCCCAGCAGGAAGAATATGTCCAGGCCATCGTGCAGGGCGGCAACACCCTCAAGAGCCTGGTCAACGACATCCTGGACCTGGCGCTGGTGGAATCGGGCGCCCTGCGGCTGGAGCTTGAACGCATCGACCTGAACGAGCTGATTGCCGACATCGCCAGCCACGCCCGCGAATGGGCTACCAAGATGGGGCTGTCGCTGACGCTCGACGTGCCGCCGCAGGCCGGCAAGTTCCTGGCCGATCCGCGCCGGCTGCGCCAGATCGTGTTCAACCTCCTGTCCAACTCCTTCAAGTTCACCCCGCGCGGCGGCACCATCACGCTGTCGGCGAAGATCGTTGGCGAAGATGTGCAGATCGCGGTGGCCGACAATGGCCCGGGCCTGTCACCCGACGTGAAGGCCAATGTGTTCGAGCGCTTCTCGGCCAAGAGCCAGTCGGGCGCGCGCCGGCGCCGGCCTCGGCCTGGCGCTGGTCAACCGCTTCCTGGAACTGCATGACGGCTGGGTGGAGATCGAATCCGGCGGCATGTCAGGGGGCGGCACATTGGTGCGCTGCCACCTGCCCCGCCGCATCATCGACGGCGAACCGCACCCCGAACAGAGCACGGACCGCAAGACCGCCTATCTTTAAATCAGGCGGTGGTGCTGTTACCCGACGTCACCACGCCGGTATTGTTGTTGCTGCTCTTGCCGACGGTCAGGACCGCCACCAGCGCGGCGACCGCGACGCCGCCCATGATCAAAAGGCCGGTGCTGGCGCCATGGCGCGCTTCCTTCACGCCGGCCGGCTTTCCCGGCGCCAGCGGCTGCGCCGCGGCCATGGGCGAATTCAACAAACCGGCGGCAATGGCGGCAACGCAAAGGATACGCATGCTTTCCCCTGTATGTTCTTTGCACCAACTATCACATGCCAATTGCAACAGCGGCAAGCAGTCAGTGGATCATCAGCCGGTTGCGCACCACCACCAGGCCCCATCCGGCCAGCGCGCCAAGCCCGCCGGCGATGGCGCCGGGCACCAGCAGGTAGTGCAACATTTCGGGCTGGTAACCCGCCTTGCGCAGGGGCGGCAGGCACACGAACAGCACCAGGAAGATACAGCCGGTCAGCGCACCGGCCCATCTCGGCCACGGCTTGCTAGGCATGTTGGCTCTTGGGCAAGTGCAGCACAATGCCGTCCAGTTCGGCGCCCATGCGCAACTGGCAGGACAGGCGGCTGCCGGGTTTCACGTCCGGCGCAAAGTCCAGCATGGTTTCTTCCATGTCGCTTTTGGGCGGCAATTTCGCCAGCCATTCGGGCGCGACATACACCTGGCAGGTGGCGCAGGCACAAGCCCCGCCGCAATCGGCATCAATGCCGGGGATCAGATGCTTGACCGCGCCTTCCATCAGCGACCAGCCCTCGGCCACTTCGACCGTGTGCGCCTTGCCGCCGTCTTCGATGTAAGTGACCTTGTACTTCACGCCATCTGCTTCATGGGGATGGACGTGTCGGCCAAAGTCTCGGCGGCGATCTTCTTGTTCTCGGCCACCAGCTTCTTGCCGATCATATATTCGGGCGCGGCGTTCACCGCCTCCACCGCCGCCACCGCGCCATCGCGCAGGTGGAACACGGCGAACTTGCGGGCCACGGGATCACCGCGCAACACCAGCGTATCTGTGGGACGCGCCAGGCCCGCGATCTGCAGCTTCAAATCATATTGGTCGGACCAGAACCATGGCACTTCGCTGTAGGTCTTGGGCTTGTCCATCATGCTGAGCGCGGCATGCTTGGCCTGGTCGATGGCGTTCTGCACGCACTCCAGCCGCAACTCATGGCCTTCGCGCCCGACATGGCGGGTGCAATCGCCGGCCGACCAGATATGCGGATCACCGGTGCGCGCGTGTCGGTCCACCACGATGCCATCGGTGCAGGCCAGCCCCGCCGCCTCCGCCAGTTCCTGGCAGGGAATGACACCGATGCCCACCAGTACCAGATCACACGGATAGCTCTTGCCGCCCGCAACGATGCCGGTGACATGATCGGTGCCTTCGATGGCCTCCACGCCGGTCTTCAGCATCAGCTTCACGCCGGCCTTTTCATGCTCTCTGGCATAAAAGTTGGACAGCACCGGCGAGACGGCGCGCGCCATCAGGCGGTCCATCGCCTCAAACACCGTCACGTCCAGACCACGCTTGGCGCCGACCGCGGCGACTTCCAGTCCGATATAGCCGCCGCCCACAATGGCGATGCGCTTGCCGGCCTGGAACGCGGCCTGAAGCCCGTCCACATCGGCGATGGTCTTGAGATAATGCACGCCCGGCAGATCGGCGCCGGGACAGCGCAGCTTCCTCACCCGCGCACCGGTCGAAAGCAGGAGCTTGTCATAGGGCAGCTTGCGGCCATCATTCAGCTCGACAACACGCTCAGTGCGGTGGATCGCCTTGGCGCTGGTGTTCAGGATCAGCTCGCAGCCAGTTTCGGCATAGTAGTTGTCCGCCTTCAGGAACAAGCGCGCACGTTCGAACTGGCCCAGCAGGTAAGCCTTGGACAGCGGCGGACGCTGATAGGGCGCATAGGCCTCGTCGCCCACCATGGTGATGGCACCGGTGAAGCCTTCCTTGCGCAGCGATTCCACCGCCTGGATGCCCGCCTGCCCGGCGCCGATGATCACGATGTTTCCGGCCATTTTTCGAACGATATTCCCTAATCCGGGCGCGGGGTTAGCACGGCGGTGGATGGGGCACAACAAGGCCTTCCGATGGGCCAAAGGCCGGGCTAAAAGCGATGCATATGTCCCAAACCAGCGAAACCTTCCGGGAGGAATTCCCCCTGCCCGACCTGTCCGCCACCGCGCGGCTGGGCAAGGCTATTGCCGCCGGGCTGGGCGTGGGCGATGCCGTGGCGTTGTGGGGCGATCTGGGCGCGGGCAAGACCACCCTGGCCCGCGCCATCCTGCAGGCGATGGGTGTGGCCGAGGATGTGCCCAGCCCCACCTTCACCCTGGTGCAGAATTACGAGACCGCGCCGCCAGTGGCGCATTACGACCTCTATCGGCTGAAGAGCGCACGCGAGATCCAGGAACTGGGTTTCGAAGACGCCCTCGATCAAGGCGCGGTATTGGTGGAATGGCCCGAGCGCGCGCCCGAAGCGCTGCCGCCGCAGGCTTTGCATGTACGCCTCGGCATGACGGACGGCGCGCGCACCGCGCGGGTGACCGGACCTTCGCGCTGGGAAAAGTTGCTGCATGTCTGACCGCAATATCGCGATTGCCGAATTCCTGAACGCGTCCGGCTGGGGCGACGCCATCGTCACGCCATTGCCCGGCGATGCCTCCACCCGCCGTTATGCGCGCCTCGCCTTGAACGGCCGCAAGGCGATGCTGATGGATCAGCCGCAAGGCGCCGAAACGCCCACGGCGCCGCCGGACGCCAGTGAAGAAGAACGCCGTGCGCTGGGATACAACGCCCTGGCGCGGCTGGCCGGTGCCGATTGCGCGCGTTTTGCCGCCGCCTCGGACTGGTTGCGCGGGCTGGGCCTGGCCGCGCCCGCCATCCATGCCGCAGACCACGCGCAAGGCTTGGTCATCTTGGAAGACCTGGGCGATGATCTTTTCGCCCAGGTGCTGGCCGGTGGCGGCGATGGCGCGGCAATGTACAAGGCCGCGGCCGAAGTGCTGGCGAAAATCCATGCCCAGGACGCGCCTTTATATTTACCCCCTCCGCCCGCCACGCGGGCAAGCCCGCTAGCGGTCACCTCCCCCTCCAGCGCTTCGCGCGAGGGGGAGGCAGACCTGCGCTTTCCCTTGTACAATTATGACCAGGCGGCGCTGGTGGCCGAGACCGATCTTGTCACCGAATGGTTCCTGCCCCTGGCGCTGGGCCGCGCCGCGACGGACGAAGAAGTGCAAACCCATCGCACGCTGTGGCGCGCCGCGTTGGCGGACCTTGAAAGCCGGCGCGTGTTCGTCCACCGCGACTATCATGCCGAAAACCTGCTGTGGCTGCCGCAGCGCGGCGGCATTGCCCGTGTCGGCCTGATCGATTTCCAGGATGCTGTGGCGGGCAGTCCCGCCTATGACCTGATCTCCCTGACCGAAGATGCGCGCCGCGATGTGCCGCCACAGCTGGCGGAAATCACCACCCGGCACTATCTGGCCGCGATGGCGGCGCAAGGCACGCCGCTGGATGAAAAAGCCTTCCGTCACGAAATGGCGGTGATGGCGGCCCAGCGCAACGCCAAGATCGTGGGCGTCTTTGCCCGCCTCTACAAACGCGACGGCAAGCCACGTTACCTGGCCTTTCTGCCGCGGGTGTGGGGGTATCTGGAACATGACCTGTCACATCCGGCGCTGGCGCAGCTGCGCGCCTGGTATGACCGCGTGATCCCCCCGAACACCCGCGCATTGGAGATCGCGTGAGCAAGATCGGCGCCGCCATGATCATGGGCGCGGGGCTTGGCACCCGCATGCGCCCCCTGACCGACGATCGGCCCAAGCCGCTGGTGATTGTGGGCGGCAAGACCCTGATCGACCATTCCATCGACCGGCTTGTGGCGGCCGGTGTCACGCGGATCGTGGTGAATTTGCACTACAAGGCGGACATGCTGCGCGCCCATCTTTCAGGGCGCAAGGACGCGCAAATCATCTTCTCGGATGAGACCGACAAGCTTCTGGACACCGGCGGCGGCGTCGTCAAGGCGATGCCGCACTTCGGCGATGCGCCTTTCTTTGTCATCAACTCCGATTCCATCTGGGTGGAAGGTTTGACACCGGCCCTGCCCGCCATGATCGCCGCCTGGGATGGCGGTCGCATGGACGGGTTGTTGCTGCTGGCCGACATGGAAACCGCGCTGGGCTATGAGGGCACGGGCGATTTCGCCCTGACCGTGGACCAGCATATTGTCCGCGCCCGCGATGCCGCCCCGCCGCTGTTTGCCTATCCGGGCGTGCAGATCGTGCATCCGCGCATGTTCGATGGGGCCCCCGCCGGGGCCTTTTCCACCAATCTGATGTGGGACCGCGCCATCGCCGCCGATAGGCTGCACGGCACCCTGCTGGATGGGGTGTGGATCCATGTCGGCACGCCCCAGGCGCGCGACGAGGCCGAAGCCTATTTAAAGGCGGTCACTTGAAACAGCCCTCCGTCTTCAGCATCCCTCCCAGTGCGCATTTCGCGCGCGAGCTGGCGCGGGGGCTGATTGCACGGGCCGGTGGTGATCCGCTGGCGCTGTCATCGGCGGTGATCTATCTCCCAACCCGGCGCGCGGCGCGCAGCTTTGGCGACGCGTTCGCCGCGGTGATGGGCGGGGCAGCGCTGCTGCCACAGTTCCGCCCGCTGGGCGACAGCGACGAAGAGGAATTGCTGTTCGACGCCGCCAGCGAGGGACTGGAACTGGCGCCAGCGATTCAACCCCTGCGGCGCCAGCTTTTGCTGGCGCGGCTGGTGGGTCATTGGGACCGCGCCCGCGGCGGCACCTTGTCTTTTGCACAGTGCGCGGCATTGGCAGATAGCCTGGCCAAGGTGATGGACGAGGTTGAGAACCAGGGCTGTGACCTGGGCAAGCTGAAGGAGCTAGCTCCGGATCATCTGGCCGAACATTGGGAAGGCGTCACCCGTTTCCTGGATGTGATCCGCACCCAGTGGCCCGGAATCCTGGAAGCCGAAAAGGCGCTTAACCCCGCCGCCCGCCGCGCCCAGGCGATGCGCGATCTGGCCCAACGCATGGAAGCCAAACCCCCACAAGGCTGGGTGATTGCCGCCGGCTCGACTGGTTCACTGCCCGCAACAGCCGAATTGCTCGCAGTCATAGCGCGGCTGCCAAAGGGCGCCGTGGTGCTGCCGGGACTGGACCGGGACCTGGACGGCGAAAGCTGGGCCAACCTGGACCCGGGACATCCGCAATTTGGCCTGCGCCAGCTCTTGGGCACCATGGGCGCCGACCGCCAGGACGTGAAGGTCTGGAGCGATGCGCACCCCAGCGCCGCGCGCGAGAATTTGCTGCGCGAAACCTTGCGCCCAGCCCCCACCACCGACGCCTGGCGCGAACTGGCCGAACAAGGCGGCGCGGAAATCGCAGAGGGCTTGAACGGCCTGGCGCTGGTTGAAGCCGCCGACCCGGCGCAGGAAGCACTCGCCATTGCGCTGGCGCTGCGCGAAGCACTGGAAACGCCGGGGCGCACCGCCGCGCTGGTGACTCCGGACCGCAACCTGGCCCGCCGCGTGGCCTCGGAGATGGCGCGCTGGGGCGTGACCATCGATGATTCCGCCGGCCGCCCGCTGGCGCATGCCGCCGCCGGCACGTTCCTGTGCCTGCTGGCCGAAGCCGCTGAGGCGCAGTTCGCGCCCGTGCCGCTGTTGGCACTGTTGAAACATCCCTTTGCGCGGCGCGGCCAGGATGGCGCGACCTTCCGTGCCCGCGCGCGCGAACTGGATCGCTGGTGCCTGCGCGGGCCGCGCCCCGATCCAGGCCTGGCCGGCATCGCCACCGCCATCGCACAAGCCGCCTGCGCCCGCGTGCCGCCGCCCGCTGAAGATCTGAAGCAGCTTTCGGAGTGGTGGGGCGAGATCGCCGCGATCCTGGCGCCGCTGGAAGATTTGTTCGCGCAAAAGGAGGCACCCCTTCTCGCGCTGCTGGATACCCACATCGCCGCGGCGGAAGCCCTGGCCTGTGACGAAAACACCAACTGCATCCTATGGGCCAATGACGATGGCGACGCTGCGGCAAATCTTGTCGCCGCCTTGCACGACGCGGCGGCAGGTCTTGATCCCATCGCGCCTTCGTCCTGGCCGCCTTTGTTCCGCAGCCTGGCCATGAAGACGCCGGTACGCGCCGCCTTCGGGCGGCATCCGCGCCTGGCGATACTAGGTCCGCTGGAAGCACGCTTGCAGCACCATGACCTGACAATTCTGGGCGGGCTCAATGAGGGCGCCTGGCCGCAAGGGGCCGGCGCCGATCCGTGGTTTTCGCGTCCGATGCGCGCCACACTGGGCCTGGAACAGCCCGAACGCAGCATCGGCCTGTCGGCGCATGACTTTGCGATGCAGGCGGCGGGACCGCAGGTGCTGCTGACCCGCAGCCTGAAAGCAGAGGGCGCACCCACCATCGCTTCGCGCTGGCTGCAGCGGCTGCTGCAACTGACAGGAGGCCTTGGCCTGAAAGACGCGCTGTCACCGGCGCTGGATTACGCCGCGCTGGCGGCACAGGTCATGGATGTAAAGACCGATGAGCGGTTGAAGCGGCCTGCCCCCACCCCGCCGGTGGAATTGCGCCCCAGGCGCCTGTCGGTCACCGAAATCGAAACCTGGCTGCGCGATCCATATGCCATCTATGCCAAGCATGTTCTCAAGCTGCGGCCACTGGATGCGCTGGACGAAGCCATCGGTCCCCTGGAGCGGGGCACGGCGCTGCACAAGGCGCTGGAACTGTTCATCCGGGAAATGGAAGGCCCATTGCCGGACAATGCGCTGGACCGCCTGATCGCCATCGCCAATGACGTTTTTGCCCAGGCCGGCATTCCCAAGGCGGCGCTGGCGCTGTGGCGGCCGCGCTTTCTCGCGGCAGCGCGCGGCTTCATCGAATTCGAGCGCGAACGCCGCGCTGCCATCACCAGATCGCACCTGGAAATCAGGGGCACCCTGCCGATCGGCAGCTTCACCCTGTCGGGCGTTGCCGACCGCATCGACGTGCTGGCCGACGGCCAAGCGGCCATCCTGGACTACAAGACCGGCGCCGCGCCCAGCACAAAGCAGGTTGAGAATCTGCTGTCGCCGCAACTGCCGCTGGAAGCCGCCATCCTGGCGGCCGGCGGTTTCACCGACATCGGCAAGCGCACCACACAGGACCTGATCTATCTCAGCCTTTCCAGCGAGAAGTCCGCGCGCAAAGGGCGTGTCATCGATGGTGCGCCGGACCTTGCCCGCGAAGCGGTGGATGCCCTGCAGCGCCGCATCGCCTGGTTTAATGAGCAGGATACGCCTTACCGCTCGCGCGTGCGCCCCTACCGTGCCGACATCGCGGGCGATTACGACCATCTGGCGCGGGTGCGCGAATGGTCTCCCTCCGGCTGGACGGAGGAGGAATGAGCCGCGATCCCTCCATGGTCGCCTCGGACCCGGAGATTTCCGCCTGGGTCGCCGCCAATGCCGGCGCCGGCAAGACCTATACGCTTGCCAATCGCGTCGCGCGCCTGCTGCTGGCCGATGCCAGCCCGCAGAAAATCCTCTGCCTGACTTTCACCAAGGCGGCGGCGGCGGAAATGCAGGACCGGCTGTTCAAGCAGCTGGGTGCCTGGGCGATGCTGCCGGACGACAAGCTGCGCGAGGAGATCGTCAAGATCGGCGGCGATGCCCATGCCGACCTTCGCAAGGCGCGCATATTGTTCGCGGGCGCGCTGGAAACCCCGGGCGGATTGAAGGTGCTCACCCTGCACGCCTTCTGCCAGGTGGTGCTGTCGCGCTTTCCGCTGGAGGCCGGCATTCCCCCCGCTTTCGAAGTGCTGGACGACCAGTCCGCCCGTGAGCTGATCGGCGAGGCGCGCCAGCACGTGCTGGATCGTGCCGGTTCGGACGATGCGCAGTTGCGTGACGCGGTGGCGCTGCTGGTGACCGAAACCAGCGAATTCACCCTCACCCGCATCCTGGATGCGGCGCTGGGCGGCGACCGGCGCAAGCTGGACCGCTTCTTCGCCGGGACGGACGACCTGGCGCAGACGGTGTATGCCGCCCATGGCGTGACGTCGGGCCAGACCGCGCAAAGCATCGGCGAGGATTTCTGCGCCGCCCTGGCGCGTGACATCGCACAGCTGAAAACCATCCAGGCCTGGCTGGCGGGCGGCAGCAAGAGTGATATCGAAGCCGCCACCCGGCTGGCCGCGGTATTCGAGGGCGACATGGCGGCCGGCTTTGCGGCGCTGGAAAGCTTCTTCCTCACCGGCAAGGGCGAACCGCGCGCGCGGCTTGCCACCAAGGCGCTGGCCGATGCCCAGCCCGGCCTTCTGGCCGCCCTGCAGCAGCTGCAGGCGCAATTCTGCGATGTGGCTGAGCGCCGCCGCGCCGCCCGCGCTGCCCAACTTGCGTATGCCGCCCTGACCGTGATCGGCGCCATGCGCGAACGCTATGAAGCCGCCAAGCAGTCGCGCGGCGTCCTGGATTATGACGACCTGATCGTTCAGACCAGAAAATTGCTGACCAGAGGCAATGCCGCGCAATGGGTCCTTTACAAGCTGGATGGCGGCATCGACCATGTGCTGATCGACGAGGCGCAGGATACCAGCCCCGAACAATGGGACATCGTCAAAGCCCTCACGGGCGAATTCTTTGTCGGCCAGGGCCGCGAGCGGTCCCAGCTGCGCACCATCTTCGCGGTGGGTGACGAAAAGCAGTCCATCTTCAGTTTCCAGGGCGCCGATCCCGGCCAGTTCGACATAAACCGGCGGCATTTTTCCGAGGTGATCGCGGGCGCGCAGCAGAAGCTGCATGAAGTGCCGCTGATCACTTCGCGCCGCTCGGCCCCTCAAATCCTGTCCTTTGTCGACAAGGTATTCGAAAGCGAGGGGGCGCGCGCCGGATTGACGGTCAGCGGCGGCGGGATCATCCACCGCGCCCATCGTGAAACAGCCAGGGGCGGCATCGAATTCTGGCCAGCACTGGTGCCCGAAGACGAAGAAGACGTCGATTACTATGCCCCCGTTGACACGGTGCAGAAGGAAAGCCCGGCAGCACGGCTGGCCGCACAGGTGGCGGACAAGATCGCCGGCTGGCTGTCCAGCGGTGCGCGGCTCCCGGATCATGACCATGCCATTGCACCGCGCGATATCATGATCCTGCTGCCGCGCCGTGAACCGTTTGGCGGCGAAGTGATCCGCCAGCTGAAACTGCGCCGTGTGCCGGTGGCCGGAGCGGACCGTGTCCGGCTGACCGAACAGATCGCCGCCATGGACCTGATCGCGCTGGGGCGTTTTGTGCTGCAGCGGGAAGACGATCTTACTCTTGCGGCGCTTTTGCGCTCACCGCTGTGCGGCCTGTCGGAAGAAGCGTTGTTCGCGCTGGCGCATGCGCGCAAGGGCGATTTGTGGAGCGCGCTGGTGGCGCGGGCCCGCGACTTCCCGGCGGCGCATGGCTTTCTGTCGGCCATGCTGGAACGCGCCGACTTCGCCCCACCTTTTGAATTCTATTCCCATGCTCTGACCGCGCTCGGTGGTAAGCAGAAGCTGCTGGCGCGGCTGGGCGCGGAATCCGCCGATGCCATCGATGAATTCCTGTCCTTGACCCTGGCGCATGAGAAGAGCCATTCGCCGTCGCTGGAAGGCTTTCTGGATTGGGTCGAGCGCGGCGGCACCGAAATCAAGCGCGACATGGAGCGCGGCCGCAACGAAGTGCGGGTGATGACGGTGCATGGCGCCAAGGGGCTGGAGGCGGACATCGTCATCCTGCCCGACACAACCTCCTTGCCCGAGCCGCCCAGCCGCAAGGGCCATCTTCTGTACGGCGAAGATGGCGTGCTGTTTCCCCTGTCCAACGAAGACGCGCCGAACATGGTTAAGCGGGCCAAGCAGCGCGCCGAGGCCGAAACCTTGCGCGAGCATCGCCGCCTGCTGTATGTGGCGCTGACCCGGGCGCGCGACCGGCTGTATGTTTGCGGCTTTGAAAGCAAGAAGGGCGTCAAGGAAGGCTCCTGGTACCAGCTTGCGCAGGCGGCGGCGCAGGCGCTGGGCACCACAGTCACGCGCGGCGAAGGCGAGATCACCGCCTACGGCACGCTGGATGACGAAAAGGGCGAGACCGCCAAGGAAGCCACCAGCCAGAGCGCCTTGCCAGACTGGATTGCGGCGCCCGCCCCCATCGAACCGGCGTTGCCCCGCCTGATCCGGCCATCGGAAGCGGTGGGCGCATCACCGCCCGCCTTTTCACCCATGGGCGCGGGCGCGGCGCGGTTCAAGCGCGGCAATGCCGTGCATGCGCTGCTGGCGCGGCTGCCGGATATCGCGCCGGGCAAGCGCCGCGCCGTGGCGTTGAAATTCATCCAGGCCAGCGGATTGAAGGATGCCGATGCGCTGGCGGATGAAGTGATAGCGGTGCTGGGTGATCCGCAGTTTGCCGCCGCTTTCGCGCCGGGCAGCCAGGCCGAAGCGGGCCTGCTGGCCGAGCTGCCGGAGTTCGGCAAAGGCGCGCGGGTCAATGGCCGCATCGATCGCCTTGCAGTCACGGACGAGCAGGTGCTGATTCTGGACTACAAGACCAATCGCCCTTCGCCCGCCAGCGAGGCGGAGGTTCCGCCCGTCTATCTGGCCCAGATGGCGCTGTACCGCGCCGGCGCGGCGAAAATCTTCCCTGGACGTCGCATCGTCTGCGGGCTGGTTTTCACCGACGGGCCCCGGCTTTTACAGCTTTCGGATGTGGTTCTGGACGCCCAAATGGCAGGGATTTCGGCCCGCCTTGACCCGGGGGTATCCCGTTCCTAGATATGTTGGCAGAAAAGTTCAGGAATCAGATCATGCCCCTCAAAGTTTCCGACGCCTCGTTCCAGGCCGATGTCCTGGATGCCAAGAAGCCCGTGCTGGTGGATTTCTGGGCTGAATGGTGCGGACCCTGCCGCATGATTGCGCCTGCGCTGGACGAACTGTCGGCCGAGCTGGGGGACAAGGTCACCATCGCCAAGCTGAACATCGATGAGAATCCGCATGTGCCCACCAAGTATGGCGTGCGCGGCATTCCCACCATGATGATCTTCCAGGGCGGCCAGGTCGCCGCCACCAAGGTCGGCGCGCTGCCGAAATCGAAGATCAAGGAATGGATCGAAAGCTCGATCTGAACCAACCGAATTGACGCATCAGGCCGCCTCCGGGCGGCCTTTTGCTTTTCAGCTGTTCTCGGCCAGCACTTTGCCGGCCAAATAAAGCGATCCGCAAATGAGAATGCGCGGCGGCGGGGTACCTTCATCGTCCAGCCGCGTCCAGGCATGTATTTGCAGCATGGCGTCGTCCAGATCTTCGGCGGGAGCGCTGTCCAGCCCCGCCTTGCGCGCCACGTCATACAGGGCGCCGGCGCCCATGCTGGCCTCTTCGCCTGGAATTCCCACCGTCACCACATGCCGCGCCAGGCCGGTGAAGCTGCGCAGGTACCCCAGCGCGTCCTTGTTCGCCAGCATGCCGCAGATCAAATAGAGCGGCCGCTCCCCCTGCTCTTCCATGTCGGCCATGGCACGCGACACCGCTTCGGCGCCGTGCGGATTGTGGCCCCCGTCCAGCCAGACTTCGGCGCCGCGCGGCGCAGTTTCCACCAGCGGCCCCTTGTGAAGGCGCTGCAGCCGCGCCGGCCATTCCACCATGGAAAGCCCGCGCTCTATGCCCGTATCCGTGCCCCACCGCATATTGTTTGGAAGTGGGCCGGCATGGCGCAGGGCGGCGATGGCAACACCGGCATTCTCGATCTGGTGACGGCCCACCAGCTTGGGCAGCGGCAGGTCCAGCAGGCCCTGCTGGTCTTCATAGACCATGCGGCCATGCTCGGGACGGCTGACAAAGTCCTGGCCGAATTCATAGACCGCCACGCCCAGCCGGTCGGCGCGGGCCAGGATCACATCGCGCGCGATCTCGACCTGCGGTCCCATCACCAGCGGGGCGCCTTTCTTGATGATGCCGGCCTTTTCGCCGGCGATCCCGCCCAGATCGTCACCCAGGAATTCCTTGTGATCCATGCCGACCGGCTGAATCACCGTCATGGCCGGATGCAGCACCACGTTGGTGGCGTCATAGGTACCGCCCAGCCCCACTTCCAGGATGGTGACGTCGGCGGCATGGCGGGCAAAAGCCAGGAACATGGCGGCGGCGGTGATCTCAAAAAACGTGATCTCGCGGCCGGCATTGACCTGCTCAACTTCTTCCAGCAGCGACACCAGCGCCTCTTCGGAGATCAGCTTGCCGGCGATGCGGATGCGTTCTTGAAAACGCACCAAGTGGGGCGAGGTATGAGTGTGGACCTTCAATCCCTGCGCTTCCAGCATGGCGCGCATGAAGGCGCAGGCCGATCCCTTGCCATTGGTGCCCGCGACATGGATCACCGGCGGCAGGCGCAGGTGCGGATTGCCCAGGTTGGCCAGCAGCCGCAGGATGCGGTCCAGCGCCAGGTCGATCTTCTTGGGGTGCAGCGACAACAGGCGCTTGAGCACCGTGTCGCTGCGGGTGGTTTCAGAGAGCATTAAGGCGCTACGGCGGCGCTGCCGTTACCGTTGCCGTTGCGCCTGGGCATGTTCAGCACCTTGCTGCGCGGCTTTTCCTGCTTCAGCAACAGGTGCAGCAGCCTGGACAGGGTGGCGCGCAATTCCTTGCGGTGGGTGACCATGTCCAGCATGCCGTGATCCAGCAGGTACTCGGCGCGCTGGAAGCCTTCGGGCAGCTTCTCGCGGATGGTCTGGGCGATGACGCGGGCGCCCGTAAATCCGATTTGCGCGCCGGGCTCGGCGATCTGAACGTCACCCAGCATCGCGTAAGAGGCACTGACGCCGCCAAAAGTCGGATCGGTCAGGACCACGATATAGGGCAAGCCGGCTTCGGCCAGCATGTCGCGGCAGATCGTGGCGCGCGGCATCTGCATCAGCGACAGAATGCCTTCCTGCATGCGCGCGCCGCCCGAGGCGACGAAAAGGATATAGGGGCGCTTTTCCTTGATCGCCGCCTGCATCGATTCCACCAGCGCTTCGCCCACGCCCATCCCCAGGCTGCCGCCCAGGAAGTCGAAGGGCTGCACGCCGATCATCACGTTCAGGCCGTCGATGGTGCCACGCGCGGCGGTGAAAGCCTCGGGGCGGCCGGTCTTGGCGCGGGCGCCCTTGATCTCGTCGGCGTATTTCTTCTCGCCCTTGAAACGCAGCGGGTCGGCGGCGACGGTGGGCGGCACCAGCTCGGTGAAGCTGCCGGCGTCGAAAGTATAGGCGAAGCGCTCGGCCGGACCGATGCGCATGTGATGCCCGCAATTGGGGCAAACATTCAGGTTGGTCACCAAGTCGCGGTGAAAGATCATCTCACCGCAGGACGGGCATTTCTTCCACAGATTCTCCGGCGTGTCGCCGCGATCCTTGCCGCCCATCAGCCCCTTGATGCGGGGCCGCACGATGTTGGTGATCCAGTTCATGCCGGCACCTTATCACGGCGGGCCGCGTGGGTGGAACCGGCTAAAGTGCGGGTCAGTTCCAGGACTTCGGCGATCACCTTGTCCTTTCCGGCAGCAAGATTTGATGCCACCAGGCTTACAATGGCCGACCCCACCACCACGCCATCGGCCACGGCCGCTATGGCCCCGGCCTGCTCGGGGGTGCGGATGCCAAAGCCCACGGTGCAGGGCAAATCGGTAACCGCGCGCACCCGCGCCATGGCGGCGCGCACTTCGTCTTCAGGCACCGATTTGGTGCCGGTCACGCCGGCTACCGAGACATAATAGAGATAACCGGATGCGTCGGCGGTGATGCGCTTCAGGCGGGCATCGTCGGTGGTGGGCGTCACGAAACGGATCAGGTCCACGCCCTGCGCCCTGGCCGGCACGCGCAGGACTTCATCTTCCTCGATGGGAAGGTCCACCACGATCAACCCGTCGACGCCGGCTGCCGCCACATCCTTGGCGAAACGCGCCGTGCCATGGGCATGGACGGAATTGTAATAGCCCATCAGCACGATCGGCGTGGTCTTGTCGGCCTTGCGGAACTTCTCGACCATCTTGAGCACCTTGGCCAGGGTGGCGCCGGCTTTCAGCGCCCGCACGGATGATGCCTGCACCGCCGGGCCATCGGCCATGGGATCGGTGAAGGGCATGCCCAGCTCGATGATGTCGGCGCCCGCGGCCGGCAGCTTCTCCAGAATGGCCAGGCTGGTTTCCATGTCCGGATCGCCGGCGGTGATGAAGGGCACGAAAGCGGTGCGACCCTCTTTCTTCAGGCGCGCAAAGGTCTCCGAAAGCCGGCTCACAGTTTTTCTCCCAGCTTTTCGGCGACCGAGAAGATGTCCTTGTCGCCGCGGCCCGAAAGGCAGACCGCGACCAGCTGATCCTTTTTCATCTGTCCTGCGATTTTGCTGACATGGGCGATGGCATGGGCGGATTCCAGCGCCGGGATGATGCCTTCCAGCTTGGACAGCAGCATGAAGGCGTCCAGCGCCTCCTGGTCGGTGACCGAATAATACTTCACCCGGCCCATGTCCTTCAGCCAGCTGTGTTCGGGGCCGATGCCCGGATAATCCAGCCCGGCCGAAATGGAATGGGCTTCCAATATCTGGCCATCACTGTCCTGCAAGAGATACGAGCGCGCGCCATGCAGCACGCCGGGCGAGCCCTTGGACAGGGTCGCGGCATGACGGGGCGTGTCGACGCCATCGCCCGCCGCTTCCACGCCATGGATTTCCACGCCCGTGTCATCCAGGAAGGGATGGAACATGCCCGCGGCGTTGGAGCCGCCGCCGACGCATGCCACCACCACCAGATCCGGCAGGCGCTTTTCGCGGTCCATCATCTGGGCACGGGTTTCATTGCCGATGACGGTCTGGAAGTCGCGCACCATCGCCGGATAGGGATGCGGTCCCACCACCGATCCGATGATGTAAAATGTGTCATGGACATTGGCGACCAATCGCGCAGCGCCTCGTTGGTGCATCCTTCCAGGGTGCGCGAGCCGGACGAGACGCCGCGCTTCGCCAAAGGCGCATGCGGGAACACGCTGGGCTTCTGCCGCTCCATGTCCACCTCGCCCATGTAGATGGTGCCGAGAAGCCCGGCGCGCTGCCACCGTGGCGGTGGCCACGCCATGCTGGCCGGCGCCGGTCTCGGCGATGATGCGGGTCTTGCCCATGCGGCGGGCCAGCAGAATTTGCCCCCAGGCAATTGTTGATCTTGTGTGCGCCGGTGTGGTTGAGGTCTTCTTCGCGCTTGAGATAGATCTTCGGGCCGCCCAGATGCGCGGTCAGCCGCTCGGCCAGATAGAGCGGACTTTCACGGCCCACATAATGGGTCAACAGGCCCTGCAGCTCGGCGTGAAAGGACGGGTCTTTCTTCGCGGACTCATAGGCCTGCTCCAGCGACAGCACCAGGGGCATCAGGGTTTCGGCCACGAAACGGCCGCCATAGGCGCCGAAATGACCATTGGCGTCGGGACCGGCACGCGGGGAGTTGGGGATATGATCACGCGCGCACCAGTTTTTTTGTAGCGTTGACGAAATCGGCGATGCGGACGGCATCCTTCACACCCGGCGCGCTTTCCACGCCGGAAGACACATCCACTGCCAGCGCGCCGGACAATTCAATAGCGCGCGAAATGTCCGGATCCAGGCCACCGGCCAGGAACCATGGCCTGGTACGTGGGCCCGACAAGATCTTCCAGTCGAAGGCAGCGCCATGGCCGCCGGGATAGGCGGCGCCCTTGGGCGGCCTGGCATCGAACATCAGCATGTCGGCGGTGGATTCATATTCGGCCGCCGCGGCCAGGTCTGAGACATCGGCAACCGGCAGCGCCTTGATCACCGGCACGCCGAACTTGCCGCGGATATAGGCGACGCGGCGGGCGCTTTCGCTGCCATGCAGTTGCAGGAGTTCGGGTTTCACCGCCGCGACCACCGCTTCGATGCCGGCATCGTCCATGTCGACGATCAGCGCCACGATCTTCAGCTTGCCGCGCATGGCATCGGCCAGCACCCGCGCCTTCTCCAGCGGGACATAGCGGGGCGACTTGGGATGAAACACCAGCCCGCCATAAGCGGCGCCTGCCCGCACGGCCGCCTCGATGGCGTCGGGGCTGGTCAGGCCGCAGATTTTGACGGAGATCGGCATGGTTCCGGTTATGCCCCGCGCCCCGCAAATCAAGCAAACGCGGTTAAGCGACTGAAATGCCCAAGCTTTCGGCAATGTCCCGGGCCGCCTTGGCCGGGTCCGTAGCCCCGGTAATGGGCCGGCCGATCACCAGCTTGCTGGCTGCCGCCGCCACCGCCTCGGCTGGGCCCATGACGCGCTTCTGGTCGCCGACGTCGGCGCCGGCCGGACGGATGCCCGGCACCACCAGCAGGAAGTCGGGCCCAAGCCCTGCGCAGCCGCGCGATCTCGTGCGCCGAGCACACGACACCATCCAGCCCGCATTGCTGGGTCAGCGCGGCCAGCCGCAGCACCTGGTCACCGACCGGCGGCGTCAGGCCCACACTGGGCAGGTCTTCGTCCGACAGGCTGGTCAGCATGGTGACGGCGATCAGCTGGGTGGAGGGTGATACTGATTTCACCGCATCCAGCGCCGCGCGCATCATGGCCGCCCCGCCCTGGGCATGCACATTCAGGATCGAAACGCCCAGCGCGGCAGCGGCGCGGGCCGCGCCGGCCACGGTGTTGGGAATGTCGTGGTATTTCAGGTCCAGGAAGACCGGCATGCCCATCTCCAGGAACGGGCGCACCCCGTCCGGGCCGTGAGCATTGAAGAATTCCAGCCCAAGCTTCAGGCCGCCGACAGAGCCGCGCACACGCTCCGCCAACTGGCGGGCATAGTCGGGATCGGTGGTGTCTAAGGCAACAAAGACCGGATTCGCGTTCACGCTTCCGGCGTACCGCCATTCAGCCGCTCACGCAATTCCTTGCCCGTGCGGAAAAAGGGCGCGCGCTTCTGGCCCACTGAAACCGGTTCGCCCGTGCGCGGATTGCGGCCCATGCGGCTGGGACGAACCTTCACGCTGAAGGCACCGAAGCCGCGCAGTTCCACACGATGGCCGTCCGCCAGCGCTTTGCTGATGGAATCCAGCACGGTCGTCACGATGCGTTCGACATCGCGGTGATAAAGATGCGGATACCGAGCGGTGAGCCGCGCAACCAATTCTGACTTGATCATCCCCAGCCCCTTTGAGGGACACGCCGCCGGGTTGACCCCGAGGGCTGGGGATAACCTGTCATGGCAGTTCCCCGCCCGTCAACGGGAAGCATCTGAAAAACCAGACTTTTTTGCTCCCAAACCCCGGTTTTGGTCCGTAGGCGATGCATTTTGGCCGCTTCCTGCCCGCCCTTTAAGCGGCTTGCGCGGATTTGGGGGCCAAGGGAAAGTCCTTCCAACCAATAAAGTATGGGGAGTGGGACATGAGAATTCGTCATTTTGCGCTGGCCGCGGGCCTGATTCTGGCCGTTATGAGCGGCGCTCAAGCCGCCCCCGCCAAGGATAGCTGGATCGGCAGCTGGGGCTTTGTTCCCATTCCCCTGCCGCCTGGCGTCACACCGCCCGCGCCAGTGCCGCCGCCTGCGATTCCGCTGTCGGCCAATCAGCCGTCGCAGCCCAACACGACGCCGCCATCGGCGCCGCTGCTGGACAATCCCGGCAACATTCCCGTGGTCAATCCCGAGGCCGATCCGTCCAATATCACCATCCGTCAATTGGTCCGCGTTTCGGTGGCAGGCAAACGGCTGCGCATCCGCATCAGCAATGAAGGCGGCAGCGACACGCTGGCGCTGGGCGCCGTGCATGTCGGCGCCGCCGGTCCCGACGGCACCGTGATTGCCGGCAGCGACCGCGCCGTGATGTTCGACGGCAAGAACAGCGTGGTGGTGCCCGCCGGCGCCCCCATCCTGTCCGACGCCATCGACCTGAAGACCGAAGCGCTGCAGAAGCTGGTGATCTCCATCCACGTGCCCGGCACCCTGTCGCGCATGGGCCATGCGCTCTATCAGTATGTCGCCGGCCAGCCGGGCGACCACACCGCCATCGCGGCCCTGCCCGGGGTGCGCATCATGCGCCTGCCCGCGCTGGTGACCCAGGTGGAATCCGATCCGGTCAGCGCCGACAGCGTGGTGGTGGCGTTCGGCGATTCCATCACCGAGGGCGCCGCTTCCACCAACAATGCCTTCCGCGGCTGGCCCGATCGCCTGGCTGAACGTTTGGCCGCCGCCAAGAGCAAATGGTCGGTGGTCAATGCCGGCATCGGCGGCAACCGCCTGCTGCGGTATGGCACCGGCCCCGGTGCGCTGGCCCGGCTGGACCGCGATGTGTTCGGCGTCGCCGGCGTGAAAGCGGTGATCCTGCTGGAAGGCATCAACGATATCGGCCGGGGGTTCACCCCCAGCGGTCCGCAGGATCCGGTGACCCTGGAAGCCCTGATCGCCGCCGACAAGCAGTTCATCGCCCGTTGCCACGCCCATGGCATCAAGGTCTATGGCGCGCTGCTGACCCCGTACCAGGGCGCCGGCTATGCCGCGCCCAAGGGCGAAGAAGTGCGTACCGGCCTGAACAACTGGATCAGGACCAGCGGAGCGTTCGATGGCGTGATCGACTTCGCCACCGCCACCGCCGATCCGGCCAATCCCCTCACCTTCCGCAGCGATTACAACCTGCGCGACAAGCTGCATCCCAACGATGCCGGCTATGAGGCGATGGGCAAGGCGATCGACCTGAACCTGTTCAAATGAGCCACGATCCGGCTCTGGATGCGCATGAGCATGCCGAGCATGCCGAACATGCGGCCCATGCCCGCGATCCTTTTGTGTCCAAGGTCTCCATCACCGTCGCCGTTCTGGCGGTGATGGCGGCCGCGGCCGGTTCGCTGGAAACGGTGGAAGGCGGGCGCGCCATCACCGAATCCAGCGAGGCGGTGCTGGCCCAGGACAAGGCCACCGACAGCTGGAACGAATACCAGGCCGACAGCCTGAAACGGCACATGTACGAGATTGCCAAAAGCAGCGCAGGGGCTGGCGGCGGCAACGCGGAAAAATACCGCGAAGAGATCGGCAAGGACCGCGAGGGCCAGGCCAAGGCGCGCGAGAAAGCCGAAGAGGCGGAAAAGGACCGCGATGCGCGGCTGCGCGAAAGCGCACGCCACGAAAGCCGCCATCACTGGCTGACCGGCGCCGCCACCATGATCGAGATCGGCATCGCCCTCTCCACCGTGGCGATCATCACCAGCCGGCGGACCTTCTGGTTTTCGGCGATGGGCCTGGGCGCGGTCGGTGCGGCGCTGTTCGCTGTCGCCTACGCCTCTTAAGCCGCAACCACCGCGATATCGCCCTGCTGCATCAGCACGCTGGCGGTGTCGAAGATGCCCTGATGCTCGGTGATCTTGCCGTCCTTGATGGTCCAGCGGATGGCGATGTCGGAGCTGACATACTTGCCGCTGGGACGATGCAATGCTTCGGCCGCGAACAGGCCCCAGACCTGGTCGCCCTTGGCTGTGATGCTTTTGGGTTCAAAACCGCACGAAGCTGTAACGCGAAAACAGCAGCGCGGTATATTCCTTCATCCCCCGGCAGGCCACGAAAGGTGCCGCCGAATCAAGTATTCGCGCGGCGCGGTGGCCTTCCACACGATGTCCGGCGACACCGCGTCGAACAAGGGTTGCAGGTCGCCGCTTTTGAACGCGCCGAGCACCGACAGCATCAGGTCGCGGTTGAACTGTTCCGGAGTCATTAAAGCGTCGCCTCTTGGCGGATGTATGCCCGCCGGTTCGAAAATCGGTGAAGATGAAAAGGCGGCCTGCGTGCGAATCGCCATCGCAGCCGCGATGAAATCGGGGCGTGGTTACCGCCGCAACCAGGCCAGGTCAATGAATGGCAGCCGCCACGGTGACGCATGACAGTGACATGCGCTCTGGCATGTCAGAGTGGGTCAAATGTGGCGACAAAGCGGCGAAAGACTCACCGCGCGTTGGCTGCGGCCACGGCATCCTTCACCGTCCGCTGGATGGTATTGATGTCGTTCTGGGCGTTGTCGACATAGTTCTTCATGCAGACATTCATGGCCGTGACGCGCTGGTTATAGGCGCGCACCTTCAGGTTATAGACCTGCAGGGCGTCGGGATTGTTGCCCGGGGCCACGGGCGGGGTGCCGGCCGGTTCGCATTTGGGCTTGGGATAGAAATCCGGCGCCATGTTGGTGCCGCCGCTGGACAGCGTTTGGGCCGAAGCGGATCCCGCCAGGGTGACGATCATCAGGACGGCAAAAATCCGGCGCATGTCTGTTCTCCTATTCCCATAGTAGGAGAAAGCGGGGATGAAACAACGCTCCCGCAGATTGCCGCGCCGCACCATAAAAACGGCGTCATGCGCGACATAATGTATACAAAACTTGCCGTCCGGCACCCCGCCACTTACGGTCACGGCATCACGAAATGCCCCGGGGAACAAGTATGATAAATCGCAGACATATGCTGGCCACCGCGTCGGCGCTCGCCCTCTTGGGCCCATCGCTGGCGCAGGCGCAAACGGCAGCGCCGGCCAACACCGACTGGCTGCATTACGCCAATGATCTGAACAGCTCGCGCTATTCCCCGCTGGACCAGATCAATGCGTCGAACTTCAACCAGCTGGAGCTGGCCTGGAAGTTCAGCACCAATGCGCTGGGCCCGCGGCCCGATGCCGATTACCAGTCCACGCCGCTGGTGGTGAAGGGCCGCATCTATTGCACCGGCGGTTTCCGCCGCGATGTCTTCTGCCTGGATGCCGGCACCGGTGAACTGCTCTGGATGCACACCCATGACGAAGGCCAGCGCATCGGTTCGCGCGGCGGTCCCGGTCTTGGCGTCGGCTATTGGACCGACGGCACCGTCGAACGCATCATCTATGTGACGCGCGGCTACACCATGTTCTCGCTGGACGCCAAGACCGGCATCCCCGATCCGAACTTTGGTCCCGGCGGCTCCATCGACCTGCGGCTGAATGACGACCAGATGATGGACCCCAACAGGGGCGTCATCGGCATCCATGCCCCGCCGCTGGTGGTGCGCGACACGGTGGTGGTGGGCTGCGCCCCCACCGCTTTCTCCAAGGGCTATCTGCGCGGCTTCGATGTGAAGACCGGCAAGCGCAAGTGGATCTTCCACACCATCCCGATGAAGGGCGAGTTCGGTTACGAAACCTGGACCACGCCGGGCCAGGCGGAAGCGGCGGGCAACATGGGTGTGTGGGCGCCGATGTCGGCCGATCCCGAGCTGGGCCTGGTCTATGCCGGCGTGGAATCCCCGCCCACCGATCTTCTGGGCGTCAGCCGCACCGGCAATCACCTGTTCTCCGAAAGCCTGGTGGCGCTGGATATCGAAACAGGCGTGCGCAAGTGGCACTACCAGATGATCCATCACGGCATCTGGGACCGCGACGTGTCGTGCGCCGGCGTGATTTGCGACATCCCGCACAATGGCAAGATCATCAAGGCGATCGCCCAGCCCACCAAGCAGGGTTTCGTCTATGTGCTGGACCGCGCCACGGGCAAACCGGTATGGCCGATCCCGGAAAAGCCGGTGGCCAAGGGCAATGTCCCGGGCGAATGGTATTCGCCCACCCAGCCCTTCCCCTCGGCGCCGCCGCCCTTTGCCAAGCAGGGTACGTCGGTCAACGACCTCGTCGACTGGACACCGACCATCAAGGCCCGCGCGCTGGAAATCGCCAGCCATTACCATCTGGGGCCGCTTTACGATCCCCCGCCCATGGTCGATGACAAGATCTTCGGCATGCTCAACCTTCCGGGCCTGCAGGGCGGGATCAACTGGCCGGGCGCGTCCTACGATCCCGAAACCCACATGCTTTACCTGTTCGCCAAGAACCAGTTCGAGGTGACCGGCGTGATGAAGACGCCGGACGGTAAAGTCGTCCAGCGCGGCGGCCAGCCGGCCGCGGGCAGCGCCGACGCCAATGGCGGCGCCTTTGGCGGCTCGGCCAGCGTGACAGGCGTGGTGGGACCGGGCCGCGGCTCGGTCGGCAAGGACGGGCTCAACGATCCCATCGTGCCGGGCATGATCTCCATCGAGGGCATTCCCCTGATGAAGCCGCCTTACGGCACCATCACCGCCATCGACCTGTCCAAGGGCACAATGGCCTGGCAGATCGTGCATGGCGAAACCCCCGACCACATCAAGAACCACCGCCTGCTCAAGGGCGTCACCATTCCGCGCACCGGCCAGACCGGCATCCTGGGAACGCTTACCACCAAGACGCTGATCATCTGCGGCGACTGCGGCCTCTTCACCGACGAGACCGGACGCAAGGGCGCGCGCCTGCGCGCCTATGACAAGCTGACCGGCGAGCAGAAGGGCGCGGTGTTCATGGACAAGGTGCAGACCGGCGCCACCATGACCTACATGCACCAGGGCAAGCAGTATCTGGTTTGCGCGCAAGGCGGCTCGTTCGGCGCCGATCTGGTGGCCTATCGCCTGCCGGGAACGGCGCTTGCCGGAGTGCGGGCCGAGGAACGCTGAAGTTTTTTGCCTGACAAATCAGGGGCCGGTGGCGACACCGGCCCATTTTATTTTGGTGAACTGGAATGTCCGCTTTTTGGCCCAGAGAGGACAATTCGTGATGAGTTTAGCCCTGGGCACCCAAGCCCCCGACTTTTGCGAGGCAATCTCATCCAAATATTACCGGGTCCATCGCGTCGCCCAGCCAGTTGCATCCCAATTTCCACCCGGCATATTAATGCACTCGGCAAAAAGGGGCGTGTTAGATATAGGCAATCACGTCAATCTCGATAAGCGACGTGCCCGGGATGCCGGCGGACGCGACAGTCGTACGAACCGGCGGCACATCGCCCCAGTCGTAGATTTGGTAAGCGCGATTCATGGAATCATAGTCCTTGAGATCGCGGAGAAAGACACCGACCTTAATGCACTTCTGCAGAGACGAGCCGGCATCCACAAGGCTCTTTTCGATTTCCTCGATGACGTTTCGCGTGGCGATCTCAACTGAGCGCAGCTTATGATTTCCGACGCCGGATAGGAAAAGCAGATCGCCGAAGGCGACTGTCCGCGAGAACATTGGCTTGTCCAGCAATGGATCACGGGGCGGATAGGGGGAGCGCTTTTTAGCTCCAGCGGCTTTGGTGTCTCCCACCAAAAATGTCCTGCGCGATTTCTGTTTCACGGCTGGCCCTGTATGTTCAGCGGCCGATGCATCCCAGCCTGTCTGAAAGTAACATGTATTTTCCGCGGCGAAAACAGCGCATTGACAGGGGCGCACTCTTTCACAGCAACTCGGTTGCTGTAAGCTTCGGCCGCTTGTCGAAAAAACAGGGGAAACATCATCATGGTAATACATAACAACGGCCGGAACAGCCGCCGATCGGTCCTGAAGTTTCTGGCTGCGGCGCCGCTGTTCGCCACCATTGCCGGCCGCAGCTTCGCTGCCACGATCGGCGTCGGCAAGCCGGCCGGCAACCCCTATACCAAGCTCGGTGTTCGTCCGCTGATCAATGCGCGTGGCAACTTCACTTATCTCAGCGGTTCTCTGGAATTGCCTGAAGTGCGCCGGGCGGTGGAAGCGGCTTCGCACCAATTTGTGGATCTGTATGAACTGCAGGCTGCAGCGGGAAAGCGTCTGGCGGAACTAACGGGCGCCGAATCCGGCATCGTAACTTCTGGGGCGGCCGCAGCGATGTCCGCCGCCGCGGCGGGTGCCATGGCTGGCACCGATCCGCAGAAGATTTGGCAGTTGCCCGATACCACCGGAATGAAGGATCAGATCGTCATCCTGGGCCCCCGTAACGCTTTCGACAGCGCACTGCGTCTGACCGGTGCCAAGCTGGTGATGGCCCCGGAGATGGCCGATTTGAAAAGCGCAATCAGCGACCGCACTGCGCTGGTCTATACCAACTGGCGCGATGAACGCGTACGTGACGCCTTGCAAATCACCCGGCCTGCCGGGGTGCCGCTCCTGGCGGACGCAGCCTCGGCCGTGCCGCCCTATGACACCTTCGCGCGCTATGCCAGATGGGGCGTGGACCTTTACTGCATCAGTGGCGGCAAAGGCCTGGGTGGACCTCAATGTTCGGGCCTGCTGCTGGGCCGCAAGGATTTGATCACCGCGGCGATGGCTAACAGCGCACCTTGGGAAGGCGCGGTGTGCCGACCCATGAAGGTGGGCAAAGAAGAAATCATGGGCGTGCTGGCCGCCGTGGAATACTGGTCCAAGGCGGATTTCGGCGCCATCAATCGCGAATGGCGTAACCGGGTGGAGCGGATCGCCCGGCTGGTGGAGACGGTGCCCGGCGTCACCACCACCATCGACATTCCGCCCGGCAGCAATAGCTTCCCCACCCTGACAGTGAACTGGGACGCGGCAGCCTTCGGCCTGACAGTGAAGCAATGCGCCACCGATCTGGCGGCGGGTACCCCGCGCATCGAGGTATTGACCAATCACAATGCCAGCCTGGTCCCAGCGATCGCCTACCTCAATCCCATCAAGCTGGATCGCCTGCAGATCGTTTCGGTCACGCTGCAGCCGGGCGAAGACTTGATCATCGGCAACCGCCTGCGCCAGGTTCTTGAAAAAGCGCGCAAAGCATGAGCCTTCGATAAAAGGAGAAAGACATGACGGCTGTTAGGAACATCGCATTTTTCTGCATTGCGCTTGGCGTGCTGGCAGCGCCGGCGGGCGCCCAGCCCGTCACCCGCCTGAAGCTGGACATTCCCTCGATTGCCATCGCCCAGGCCGTGACCGTGCCGCCCGGCTACACCACTTATTACATCAGCGGTACCCCAGCCCGCCCACGCGATCCCAATGCTCCGGACGCTAGCCCGACACGTTGGGGCAATACCGCACAACAGACTAGCGACGCCCTTAACGCGATTCAGGCGACCCTCGCCAGGCTGGGCCTGACCTTCGGCGATGTTGTTAAGGCGACCGTGTTTCTAGCGGGCGACCCGGCCTTTGGCGGCGATATGGATTTCCACGCTATGAACGTGGAATGGGCTAAGCGTTTCGGTACGGCCAACCAGCCCAACGAGCCTGCCCGTTCCACGGTGCAGGTCGGCTTGGCGACGCCGGGCGCCTTGGTCGAAATCGAGATAATCGCTGTCAAGAAAGCCACACAATAAGGCGAGTGTCAGCTGAAACCGAATGTTCGCTACTGGCGCAAAGCGGACATTGGGGGTGCATGCCAATAGACTTTTCCCTCGACCAGTTTGCAGCCGCGTTCGCAGCTGCAACAAATTCTGGCGTGGCGGGATCGCAAAATCCGTAGCAGGATCGCGCAAACCAGACAGGGGACCGCCATGTTCACACGCCGTCATTTCATCGTCACCAGCACCGCAGCTGCCACCACACCGGCGCTGGCCGGGCTGGATGCCAAGAATGCTGACATCAAGTTCGGCACCACCGGATCGATCTTTGGCGTCTGGGACAAGGACGGCAACATGATCAAGTCCAAGAACATGCGCATGATGCTGCGGGACATAAAGCATTACGGGCTGGAAGGCTTCGAGCCCTACTCCGACCAGGCGGCGCCCTGGTACAATAAGCCGGCCGAACTGAAGAAGCTGGCGGCCGAGACCGGCGTGCAGATCTGCAGCGTGGGCGACCTGCCCATCAAGCCCGGCACCCCGCCTGCCCCCAAGCCCGCGCCGGGCGCCGCGCCAGACTATGCGTGGCTGGGCGGCAAGGGCCAGAAACAGCTGATCGCCGACATGGAAGCTTGCGCCCGCGACTTCCTGCAGCCGCTTGGCATTGATCACTGGAAGAACAACATGGGTCCGCGCCCGCCGGGCGGCCCCAGCAAGGACCAGCTCAAGGGCCTGGCCGAAACCGCCAACGAGATCGGGATGCGCACAAAGAAATACGGCGTGCGCCTGTCGCTGCATGCGCACATGTGGGGCCCGATGGAGCGCGAGCCTGACTTCCGCTATGTGATGGAGCACACCGATCCCAATTACGTCTACCTGATCATGGACACCGGCCATAACGTGCTGGGCGGCATGGACACGGTGAAGATCGTGGACGAGTTCTTCCCCCGCATCACCGAATTCCACTTGAAAGACACGTTCCCGCAGTATCGCGGCAACAAGGCGGGCCCCACGCCCGCGGACCACAAGAAGAAGAGCGTCTATGCCTCGGTCGGCCAGGGCGGCGGCGTCGATTTCCCCGGGATCTTCGCCATCATGCGCAAGAAGCACTTCAAGGGTTGGGCAGTGTTCGACATCGATGCGCCGCGCCCTGGCGACGGCACCGGCAGCGTCGACGACAATATCGCCGCCAGTGTGAACTACATGCGCACCAAGCTGGGCGTGAACCTGCCTCCCGCCACAGGCAAAAGCGGGCTGTTCACCGAAGGCCAGGGATAAGGCTTAAGGCGCGCGGAGGAAAAGCCCGATCGTCAGGGCGATGCCGATCAGTACGGCCGCCGCGCGCAAAGCCTTCTGGTTGACCCTGCTGGCCATGTGGCCGCCGATCATGCCGCCAATGGCGGCGCCGACACAGGCGACGAACGCCTGCAGCCAATGGACTTCGGGGCTGAACACGAACAGCGCCACGGCGCTGGCGTTCATCACGCCGGCCAGCACATTCTTGGTGGCGTTGGCATTGCGCACCGCCAGGCCCGCGGCGGTCAGCGCCGCCAGCATCAGGAAACCGATGCCGCCGCCGAAGTAGCCGCCATAGACGGCGATGCAGAACTGCGCGATGCCCGCGCCCACCGCCCCCAGTACGGGCGGGCGATCCGCCTTGCGCGGGACAAAGCTGCCATAGGCGAACAGGCTGGTCGCGAACAGCACCAGCCAGGGCACCAGCGCCTTGAAGATGCTGGACGGCGTCACCAGCAGCAGGATGGCGCCCAGGATGCCGCCCGCCAGCGAGATGATCACCAGCCCCTTGAAGGACAGCCCGCCGGCGCCCGAGACATGGTCGCGCCCGCCCCAGCAGGATGTGATCTGGCCGGGAAACAGCGCCACGGTGGAGGTGATATTGGCGGCCAGTGCCGTCATGCCGGTGAACATCAGCGCGGGCAGCATCAGGAAGGTGCCGCCGCCTGCCAGCGCGTTCTGGATACCGGCCCAGATCGAGACCGCGAAAAGAATGATAAGGGCCGTTGTCATGGTCCCGCTGTGGCACAGGGCTGGGCGGCGGGCAACCCTGTGCGCCCAAAGTCAGTCCAGGACAGGGGCCTGTTGCATCGCACGCATGGCCTGGCCGATCAGCTTGGCGCGGCGCACCGCTTCACCCAGATAGCCGGGCGGCTCGGGCCAGTCGTCCTTTTCCGCCTTGCGGCGCAATGGTTCTTCCTCCGCACGGCGGCATCCTGGCATGTCTGCGATCTCCCCACTCTTGCAGACAGAAGCCGTGGCACAGCCGATCGTTCCGGCGGAAAATGGTGAACGCGACTTGGGTGATAACGCGCCGCAGTTCGTACGCCAACATCAGCCGAAGGTGAAGGCGAAGGCCTGCACGCCGGGGTCAGCGAACTGATGGCGTTGCAGGACGCTTGGCGTCTTCTCGCGCACCAGCTGGTAAAGCCGCTGGCCGGTGACTGCGCGCGTGCCGTTGCCGTCCGCGTCGGCATCCATGCCATGCGCGTCGCCGGGGCGGCTGGCCATCCAGCGTCACCTTGAACCGCACCGGCTTGTTGTCGAACTCCGTCCCAAACCAGATGCAGGTCACGCGCACGGAAGCGGAAAGTGATCTTGCCGCCCGCCTGGACCAGCGCGGAATGTTCCTCGCCGATGATCCAGTTCCCGCTCAGGCCCCATTGATCGGACTGCAATGGATAGGGCGTGTCATACACCGCCGCCTTGTCGGGATGCGGCGCACCGGAGGCGAAGTTGGCGCCCCGGCCATAACCGACATAAGTTTCGGGTGAGCTGGACGGGTCCGCCGGCGCCGCCGCGGCTTGCACGCCCGTCCTCGGGGTCCGCGATGCCGCCGGGGATATCGGTCTGTCCGGCTTCCTTCAGAAGCTGCTGGATGACGCGCTCGGAGGCGTCATATTCGCCTTCGCCGAAATGATGATGGCGAATGCGACCCTGCGCATCGATGAAGTAATGCGCCGGCCAATATTGGTTGTTGAAGGCTTGCCAGATGGCGAGGTTGTTATCCAGAGCCACTGGATAGGGTGACGCCCAGATCCTCACCGCCTGCTTCACATTGGGTCGGAATCTTCTCGAAGGCGAATTCGGGCGCATGCACGCCAATCACCACCAGCCCATGATCCTTGTACTTGGCGGCCCAGGCGTTGGTGTAGGGCAGCGCGCGCAGGCAGTTGATGCAGGAGTAAGTCCAGAAATCCACCAGCACAACCTTGCCCTTGAGCTGGGCGCGGGTCATGGCGGCGAGTTCGGCCACTCCACCGCCCCGCTCAGTTCGGGCATGGTGCCTTCGATGGGCAGATTGCTGCCGGCCACGGCGATGTTTTCGGTCTTGCGGCCCAGCCCGACTTTTTCCAGCAGCGATTGTTCCAGGCCCGTGGTGCGGGTCAGCGACAAACGGGTGAGAAGCCCGGTATTCAATCCCAGCGCGATTGCCACCACGCCCGCCAGAACCAGAACACCCAGCACGCGGCGAATCCATTCACCGGCGCCCAGCGACTGCTTCATGGCGGCGAACAGCGCCCGCCGATCAACAGCGCGGCGGCCAGCGACGTGGCCGCGCCGGCGGTATAGGCCAAGGCGTTTGTAGCCGCTGGCGCCCTGGATCGCCGCGCCGGTCAGGATCAGCCCCAGGATCGGCCCGGCACATGGCGCCCATAGTGGTGCCTCGTCGCCACGCCGAGCAGAAGAGACGCGCCGATGCTGCCCTGCCCGGCTTCATTGGCCAGATTGGAAAGCTGCGAGCCCAGCGCCACCAGTGGGCGGGTCAGCCGGTCGGCCAGCGACGGCAGCAGCAAGGTGAGCCCGAACACGGCCAGCAAAGCCATCGCCGCATAGCGGCCAACCTGATTGGCATGCACCGCCCAGCTTCCGCCCAGGGTCGCCAAGGTGGCGATGGCGGCGAACGTGACGGCCATGCCCAGCAGCAGCGGCAGCCCGGAACGCACAAAGGGCTGATCCGAGCGTGCGAACACAAAGGGCAGCACCGGCAAGATGCAGGGGCTCAGGATGGTCAGGACACCGCCCAGATAGGACAGCAGGAACAGGATCATGAAAGCGTAACTCCCGCAGGGCTTCTAGCACACCTGCAGGCAATTCGCTGGCCAAGCCATTGGGTTACAGGTCAGGCGTTGGCAGGACATCGTCAGCGAGGTCGGCAACAGCCGGATCATCGGCCGGAACGGGCACGACTTTCGTAGGGACCTTGCCGTCGGTCTGGGTGCCAGGCAATTCCCACCGGAATGGGCGCCGACTTGTCCGCGCCGCTCACAGAAGCCCCGGCGAGTTGGGCCACCAGACATGACGCACCTTGGGCGTCTTGTTGACGGGGGACCGGAACAGGGCGGCAAGCATGTGAAGAAATTTCATGACAGAACCGACGCTTGGATGGGACCTGACTATCCAATGCTGTTCCTGCCTTCGGGTTTCGGCTGCCCCGGAAATGCCGCGAAAATTTCCGGCAAAAGCAGCCTATCGGGTCCGCCATTCCGCATTTGCAGGTCCGGAAAGGCACGGAACCTTTATAGTCCTGGCGACTTCGGGGACCCTCATGCCGCCGCATCTTTCCTCCGTCTTCTGCCGTCAGCGACGCCTGCTGGCGCTGGCCATCGTGTTCGTCTGGGGCACCAATTTCGTGGTGATCCGGCTGGGGCTGAACGCGCTGCCGCCGCTGTTCTTCGCCACCCTGCGCTTCCTGTTCGTGTTCGTGCCCGCGGCGCTGTTTCTGCCGCGGCCGAAAATTGGTTGGGCGAATTTGGCGATTCATGGCGTCGCCATCGGCCTGTTCCAGTTCGGCATCCTGTTCATCGCCATCCATGGCCGCATTTCACCTGGTCTCGCGTCCCTTTGTGGTGCAGATGCAGGTGTTCTTCATGATCGCACTTTTCGATGCTGCGCACCGGCGAACGCATCAAGCCACACCAGCTTGCGGCCTTCGCCCTGGCGTTGACCGTTACGGGCGTGATTGCCGCGCACAATGGCGAAGGGGCGACCTTGCTGGGCGTGGCGCTGGTGCTGGTGGCGGCGATGGGGCTGGGCCTTCGGCAACCAGGCCAGCCGCGAGGCGGCAGCGGTGAACATGCTCGCTCTGCGTGGTGTGGGCGGCGTTGTTCGGTGCAGCCGCTGCTGCTGGCGCTGTCGCTGCTGCTGGAAGGGCCGGCGGCCATCCTGGCCGGCATCGGCGCTGCCACACCCGTCACCTGGGCGGCGGTAATCTGGCAATCGGTCGGCAACACCATGTTCGGCTATGCCTGCTGGGCCTGGCTGCTGTCGCGCTATCCCGCCGCCACAGTGGCGCCCATGTCGCTGCTGGTGTTCGGCTTTCGGCGCCGAAGTGGTGATACTGGGTGAGCCCCTGCCTCAGGAAAATCGGCGCCACGCTTCTCATCATGGCAGGGCTGGCGGTGAATTTGCTCTGGCGCCCGCGCAAGAGCGCCATCCGCGGCGAACCGTCATGACGCCCTCGCACCTGTCCGGCCGCGACCTGATGCTGGGCGTCTTCATCATGTTCGTGTGGGGCACCAACTTCGTGGTGGTGCGCTGGGGACTTGGGCTTCTGCCGCCGCTGCTGATGGCTGGCTTTCGCTTTGCCCTGACGCTTTTTCCCGCCATTCTTTTCCTGAAGAAGCCCAACGTCTCCTGGGGCAGCCTGTTCCTGTATGGCGCCAGTGTCGGCACCGGCCAGTTCGGGCTGCTTTACATAGCCATGGACGGGTTCATCTCGCCGGGCGTCGCTTCGCTGGTGATGCAGACCCAGGTGTTCTTCACCATCGCGGTCGCCGCCGGGCGCACGGGCGAAAAGCCGAAAATGCATCACATCCTGGGACTGCTGCTGGCGGTGGCCGGGATCGGCGTGATCCTGATGCACAATGGCCAGGGCATCACCCCGACCGGACTGGCGCTGACCCTGGGCGGTGCGATGTGCTGGGCGATCAGCAACCAGACCACGCGGGAAGCCGCCCGCGCCGCCGCCGCCAAGGGTACGCCGATGAACCCGGTCGCCTATGTGGTGTGGGCCAGCCTGTTCGCCATGCCCGGCCTATTGGCGGCATCCCTGCTGCTGGAAGGCCCCACCCGCATCCTCCACGACGTCACCAATGCCCACTGGATCATCTGGCCGACCTTGGTGTGGCAAAGCGCGGCCAACACCCTGTTCGGCTACACCATGTGGGCGTGGCTGCTGTCACGCTATCCCGCGGGCACCGTGGCGCCGCTGTCGCTGCTGGTGCCGGTGTTCGGCATGGGCGCTTCGGCCGTGTTCCTGGGCGAGGCCCTGCCGGCATGGAAGATCACCGCCTGCCTGCTGATCATGGCAGGGCTGGCGGTGAACCTGTTGTGGCGGACCCGGAAGGTCGAGCTTCTGGGTGAAGCGTCCTAGCTTCTACTTGTGCGTCTTGAAGGCGATGAAGCGGATGCGCTTGCCCGCCGGGACCAGCATCTGGTGCGGCGTGCCGGCCGGGACGAAGAAATAATCCCCCGCCCGCATGGTTGCCGTCGATCCGCCCTTGATGGAGGTGCCGCGCTTTTCGCCCGGCGCGGTGTCCTTGGCGTCCACCGGGCTGCCGCCGGTGACGAAGTTCGCCTCGCCTTCCTGCACGAAGATATTGTCGTTCCAGTCGGCATGGACTTCGGCCTGGCCGTCCTTGTCGCGGATGGTGTTGATGATCTGGTAGCCGTCATGCTTGGACAGCAGTATCTGGGAATAGAAAGCGCCCGGGGTCATGCCCTTCTTCATGGTGGCTTCCAGCTCCGTGCCCGGAATGTGGCGCACCGCCTTTTCGGACGACAGGTTCTCCACGGCCGTGAACGGCGCCTTGGCGGCTTGGGCCAAAGCCAGGGCCGGAATGGCAGCCAGCACGGCTGCGGCGATCAGGATACGCATGGTCGAACTCCTTGTTGGGGCCCTCAGGCCCGGTGCTTGAAGATCAGGTAAGTAAAAGTGTGGCCTGGGGTGGCCGTGAAGATGTGCGGCATGCCCGGCGGAATCACCAGGCGGTCGCCCGGCTTGAGAATCTGGAACTTGCCGCCCACCAGCTTGCCGCCGCGGATTTCGCCCATGCCGGTATCCTTGCCACCGTCCTGGGTACCGCCATAGGTGATGGAGCCTTCGCCTTCCAGCACATGGATATAGTCGTACCAGTGGTTATGGGCCTCGGCGTTGGTGTTGATGACCCTTGTGACATATTCGATGAAATAGTCCTCGTGATCGACCACCACCTTGGAATGCTGCTTGCCGTCGGTGCTCTTGATCATGGCGTCCATCTCCGCCGCCGGCTGATAGACAAAGGCGTCGAACGGGGTGGCATGGGGCGCGGGCGCCGGGGTCTGGGCCCAGGCACCCAGCGGGAATGCCGCCAGGGCGGCGATGATCAGGAAGCGGCGATAGGCCATGCGTGTCCCCCTTGTTCTGTTTTGGAGGAACTTTAGCGGCGGCCAGCCCAAAGGAAAGGCCCCCCAAAGAAGAAGGCGCCGCCCCCGAAGGGACGGCGCCTCTCAACGTGTGCAAAAGCGAACTACTACTTCTTCTTCGCCTTTTTCTTGGCCTTCTTGACCGACTTCTTGGCCTTTTTGACGGCTTTCTTGGCCGCCTTCACGACCTTGGCCTTCTTGGACTTCTTCTTTTTCTTCTTGGCCGGCGCCGGGGTGCCGGTGAACAGGCCCGCGACTGCGGCTTCCAGTTCAGCGGCGCGCTTGGCCAGGGTGCTCTTCTTCTTTTTTGCCATGACTCAACTCCTCAATCAGTGATGGTTGGAATAGCTAGAGTGATTCTGAAAAACCCCCAACTTCTGTCTTGTACGCTTGAGGACGAATTGGGTTCAAGCACGGCCAAAACAAAAAGGGCGCGGATCGCTCCGTGCCCTCATTGTCACGATGCGTTGAGGATCACTCTTCCTCAGCGCCACCCTTCTTCTTGGGGGTCTTCTTCTTCAGGGCCGCGCCCAGGATGTCGCCCAGCGACGCGCCGGAGTCCGAGGACCCGAACTGCGCCACGGCTTCCTTCTCCTCGGCCACTTCGCGGGCCTTGATGGACAGGCTGACCTTGCGGGTTGCCTTGTCGACGCTGGTAACCAGCGCGTCCACCTTGTCGCCCTTGCCGAAACGTTCAGGGCGCTGGTCGTTGCGGTCGCGGGCCAGGTCGGCGCGGCGGATGAAGGCGCGCACGCCGCCCTCGATTTCCACTTCGATGCCGCCATCGTTCACTTCCGTGACCGAACCGGTGACCACCGAACCCTTGCGGAGGGCGCCGCCCGACGGGCCGGCCTTCTCGATCGGGTCGTTCTCGAGCTGCTTGATGCCCAGCGACACGCGTTCCTTTTCGATGTCGATGTCCAGGACCTTGGCCTGCACGACCTGGCCCTTTTCATAGGTCTTGATGGCTTCCTCGCCCGGGGTCGACCAGGACAGGTCCGACAGGTGGACCATGCCGTCAATGTCCGAATCCAGGCCGATGAACAGGCCGAACTCGGTGATCGACTTGATCTCGCCCTCGATGGTGCTGCCGGCCGGATGGTTGGCGGTGAAGGCGTTCCAGGGATTTTCCTGGGTCTGCTTCAGGCCAAGGGAGATGCGGCGCTTGTTGGAATCGACTTCCAGCACGGCGACATCCACTTCCGAGCCGGGGGTGACCAGCTTGGAGGGGGCCATGTTCTTCTTGACCCAGGACATTTCCGAAACATGGACCAGGCCTTCCACGCCCGGCTCCAGCTCCACGAAGGCGCCGTAATCGGTGACGTTGGTAACCTTGCCCTTGAACTGCACGCCCACCGGATACTTGGCGGCGACGCCTTCCCACGGATCGGTCTGCAGCTGCTTCATGCCCAGCGAAATGCGCTGGGTTTCGTGGTTGATCTTGATGATCTGCACGGTGACGGTCTGGCCCACCGACAGGACTTCGGTCGGGTGGCTGACGCGGCGCCAGGCGATGTCGGTGACGTGCAACAGGCCGTCCACGCCGCCCAGGTCCACGAAGGCGCCATAGTCGGTGATGTTCTTGACCACGCCTTCGACGATCTGCTTTTCCTGCAAGGACGCGACCAGCGAGGTGCGTTCCTCGGCGCGGCGTTCTTCCAGAACAGCGCGGCGCGACACCACGATGTTGCCGCGGCGGCGGTCCATCTTCAGGATCTGGAACAGCTGCGGCTGGTTCATCAGCGGGCCGACATCGCGCATCGGACGCACGTCAACCTGCGAACCGGGCAGGAAGGCCACGGCGCCGTCCAGGTCGACGGTGAACCCGCCCTTGACGCGGCCGAAGATCACGCCGGTGACGCGGGTGACATCATTGAACGCCTTTTCCAGCTTGACCCAGCTTTCCTCGCGGCGAGCCTTGTCGCGGCTCAGGACAGCTTCGCCCAGCGCGTTCTCGACGCGCTCCAGGTACACTTCCACCGTGTCGCCGACCTTGATGTCGGCCGGCACGCCGGGCATGGCGAATTCTTTCAGGGAAATGCGGCCTTCGGTCTTCAGGCCGACGTCCACCATGGCGAAGTCGTTTTCAATGGCGACGATGGTGCCCTTGATGACCTGGCCTTCCTGGGGGGACTGGGTTTCGAAGCTCTGCTCCAGCATCGCGGCGAAATCTTCGCGCGACGGCGTGGACATGGATTCAGCGGTACGGTCTTTGGTTGCGGCGCGAGCCATTCAGATAGTCCTAACAATCGTTCATGCCGATCCGATGCCCCGCGGGGATACGAACGGACTTCCCGGGCCCTCTTCCAATGGAAAAAGGCCCCGGGCGGGTTGGGTTTTGGAAAGTAAGCGGGGATGCCCGAAAGCCGCCGGGCCTCCTTAGCCCCTGTGGCGGTCCTTGAGCGCGCCTTCCACCTTGGGAGAAACCAGGGCGAGGGCTGCCGCGAACGCGGCGTCTATACCCAAATCGGAGGTATCCAGCAAGTCGGCGTCTTCGGCCTGTTTCAGGGGGGCAATGGGGCGGGCCTTGTCGGCCGCGTCCCGGGCCCCCAGCTCGTTCACCACATCCTGTTCGGCCCGGCGGATGCCCATGGCCTTGAGTTCCGCCCAGCGGCGGCGGGCCCGGATTTCCAGCTTGGCATCGACATACAGCTTGGCCGTGGCGGTGGGGCAAATGACGGTGCCGATGTCACGCCCGTCCATCACCGCGCCGGGACTGCCGCCCGGAGGGTGGGCCAGGAAGTTCTGCTGGAACTCCAGCAGCGCGTTGCGCACGGCCGGGATGGCGGCGACCTGGCTGGCCGCCTTGCCGACGATATCGGTGCGGATGGCCGGATCGCCGGCACGATTGAAGTCGATGGTCTGCGCGCCCTTCAAGGCGTCCGCTTCGTTGGCAGGATCGCCGCTCTTTTCCAGCACGCTGAGCGCGGTCAGCCGGTAGAGCGCGCCGGAATCCAGATGGGCGAAACCGAAATGCGCCGCCAGCTTCTTGGCCAGGGTGCCTTTCCCGCTCGCGGCGGTGCCGTCGACAGCAATCACGATGCTCATTGTTCGATTCCTTAGGGCGTTTCCATAACCGCGCCAAGGCCGGACATCAAATCCTGGTACTCAGGGAAGCTGGTGGCGATCATGGTGACGTCATCCACCGTCACCGGTTTCAACGACGCTAACCCCATCGTTAAAAAGCTCATGGCGATGCGATGATCCATGTGGGTCGTGACCGTGCCGCCGCCCGGCACTTCGTCCATGCCGATCACGGTCAGGTCGTCGCCCGCCACTTCGGTGGCCACGCCATTGGCGGTCAGACCCGCCACGATGGCCGCCAGCCGGTCGCTTTCCTTGACGCGCAATTCCTCCAGCCCGTGCATCACGGTCCTGCCATGGGCGAAGGACGCGGCCACCGACAGGATGGGATATTCGTCGATCATCGAAGGGGCGCGATGGCCCGGCACCGTCACGCCCTGCAGGGTGGAATGATACACCACCAGGTCGCCGATCTCTTCGCCGCCGCTGGTGCGGATGTTCTTCACCTCGATATGGGCGCCCATCTCGCGCAGGGTGTCGATCAGCCCCGTGCGGCGGGGATTGAGCAGGATGGCGGGTAATTCCACCTGCGAGCCCGGCACGATCAGCGCCGCCACCATCAGGAAGGCGGCGCTGGAAGGATCGCGCGGCACTTCCACCGCGCAGCCTTTTAGTTTGGCAGGCCCTTCGACGGCAATGATCTCGCCGCCGTCCTGGCAGGGCGTGACCTGGATATGGGCGCCGAAGGCGCGCAGCATCTTCTCGCTGTGATCGCGGGTCAGCACGTCCTGGCTGATGCGACTGGTGCCATGCGCGTTCAGCGCCGCCAGCAGCAGCGCCGATTTCACCTGGGCGCTGGCCGTCTTCACATGCGCGGTAATGGCCTGGGCGTCCCTGGCGCCATGCAGCTTCAAGGGCATCAGCGCCTTGGGGCCCTGCCCCTCATAGGTGACGCCAAAGGCTTCCAGCGGCGCCACCACCCGCGCCATGGGACGCGAGCGCAGACTGGCATCGCCGGTAAAGGTGGCAGTGATGGGTGTGGTGGCCATGGCGCCCATGACCAGGCGCGAGCCGGTGCCCGAATTGCCAAAGTCCAAGTCGGCGCCGGGGCTTTTCCAGTTCCCCACCCCGGTGCCCACGACCCGCCAGCGGCCCGGCCCCTCGGCGGTCAGCTCTGCCCCGAAGCCGCGCAGGGCCCCAGCGGTGGAATGGACGTCACCGGACTCCAAAAGCCCGGAAATGCGGGTTTCCCCCTCGGCCAGGGCGCCCAGGATCAGGGCGCGCTGGGAAATGGATTTGTCCCCCGGCACCTGGGCGATGCCCTTGAGGGGGCCAGCCCGGCGGGCCGTTAATGGGGCGGAATTGGCGTTATGCATCAGGGGCTTCAAATGACCTTTACAGCCGGGGCCAACCGTGGCAAACGCGCCCCTCCAACAACCCCTTCTTCACGGGAAGATCATCTTGGTCAAGGCAGATCTTGGAACCAAACGGGCTTGCCCGAGCTGCGCGGCGCGGTTTTACGACCTCACCAAGCGGCCGATCGAATGCCCCAAGTGCGGTTTCAGCTATGAGCCCGAAGCGCTGTTCAAGCAGCGCCGCAGCCGCGTAGCCGAAACGGCCGCCGCCGGCGTCCAGCCTGCCTCCGAAGCCGAGGATGACGAGGAAGAAGACGAGGACGAGGATTCGGAAAACGAGTCCGATGACGAGGAAGAAGAAGCCGAGACCGTCGTTGAAGCGCCGCTGAAGATCGCGGCGACCGGCGAGGACGAGGACGAGGAAGCCGAGGAAGAAGAAGCCGAAGCGGAATCGGGCATGTCGGTTGTCGATGCCGACGAAGCCGAAGGCATCGAGGACATCGAAGTCGAGGACGACGAGGACGAGGAAGACGACGACCTCCTCGGCGAAGTGGAAGACGAGGAAGACGATGTCAGCGGCATCATCGACCCGGGTATTTCCAAGGACGAGAGCTAAGTCTCTCTTTCCTTTGCGTTCGGGATCGGATACCAGACCGCTCCCTTGATTGGTACGGGGCCATAGCTCAGCTGGGAGAGCGCCTGCATGGCATGCAGGAGGTCAGCGGTTCGATCCCGCTTGGCTCCACCAATTCCCGCCCCAAACGGCGGATCTCAAATTTCACCATTACAGGCTTGCGGGAATTGGTGGAGCCAAGCGCCCGTAGCATGCCGCGCGACAGCGACTTGTGGCATGCGAAGGGGCGCAGGCGGCCTGCTGGGCTCGCCGCACTACAGCTGCCCTGCTCTCTCAAGAAAATCTCAGACGCGAACCGCTCAATACCGTGCGATATCCGCAATCACCTTCTGCATCGCCGGCGATTTCAAATCCGCGAAGCGCCACGCCTTGGTGAATTCCAGTCCGGCCGCGGCCTTGTCCTGCCAGCGCACCTGCGCCTCATAGGCCATGCGATCCTTGGCATCCAGGTAATAGACTTCGCGCGGCAACGTCTGGGGCTCCTTGGGACGCACCTGCACGCCGCGCGGCGAGGCATCCCAGGTCTGGCAGGCAATCACCAGCGATCCGTCCAGGCTGACAACCCAGCTGGCCAGCGAAACACGCCGGCGTTCCGCCGCCCGCCGCTCGCTTGCCTGTCTCGCCTGTTCGCCCGTTACAAATGGCACGCTTTTGCAGCCCTCACGCGATTCGCACCGAAGCTTACCCTTATCGCGCGGCGCACCAAGCCTCTTCAGGCGATCAGGTTGGGCGGCGCGTCCGTGGAGGCGCGGTCGCGGCACGGAAACAGCGTGACATTGCCCGGCAGGGTGCCGTCATGGTTCGCCACCTGCGCAATCAGGTTCAGCGTCTGGCGCACGGCAAAGACGTAAGAAGACGCCTCTCCGCTTCCCTCCGCATCCTCGGGGCGCCGCCGCATCAGAATAGGCATCGCCCTGCCCGTTTCCACCAGGGCCGACACGAAAGACATGAACTGATGGGCCCTGGCTTCACTTTCCCGCACGATCAGTCTTTCGGTGCCAGGCGGGGCCCGCAAGCGGGACACATTCACCGGCCCAAAGCCTTCCAGGCGCAGCGTGAGGGAGATTTCGTCCGGGATCTGCTCACAAGCGACCGCAATTCCGGTCCGTGACAGATCGATGATCCAGCACCGGATGCTTTCATTGTCCTGGGTGCGCAAATCCGCCTCCAGGCTGGCCCGGTAGCGCCGGTGCCTGCGCCGGTCACTCATAGTCGCGTGCATCCCTGTCCCCACGTCTCAACGCCTTCAAATAGAAGAAACCCTTTAACTCCCTGTTCAGAGATAGGGCCGAAACCAGCCAATGCCGTTCATATTTGGTTAGGCATGGCGGTCCCGCGCGGGGTAGACCCCGCCGGGTCTTGTATCCGCCTGTCCGCAGGGTCATTTTCCGGTCATGCCCACGCTGACCCCGCGCCAGACCGAACTGATCGCCAAGGCCCTGGCCGAGCCGCGCCGGGTGGAGATTCTGCGGCAGATCGGTTCCTGCGACGGCACAACGCCATGCAGCGCGCTGGCCGCCCGCGATGACATCACGCCGGCCACCCTTTCCCATCACATGAAGGAATTGGAGAATGCCGGCCTGGTCACGGTCAGCCGCGAGGGCAAGTTCGCGCACCTGAAGCTGAACCGGCCTGTGCTGAACGCCTATTTGGCGCAGCTTTCCAAGATCTAGCCCGTCGTTGCGGGTGCGGCCTGGGATTGCGGCTGCGCAGATCCATTGCCGCCGCCCGAACTTGCAGTCACGGCGATCACCGCAATGATGGCGCCGCCCGCCCCGATCAACGCAAGGCCCGTCCGCCCCTGCTGCGCGGCGCGCACGCCGGCGGACTGACCCGGATTGAGGGGGGCCTGACTGGGTGCGGGCTTGGGCGCGGTCTTTGCCTTGTGCGCGCCGGGCGCGGGCGGCAGCGGCCCGCCGTCACCTTGCGCCGCCGGGCTTGCCATCGCGCAGCCGGCCAGGATGGCCGCAAATAATCTGGTCCCCGATTTCATGGCGCTCTCTTAAGCGCTTAATCCAGCTTGTCAATTTGACAGAATTGCGACGACGCGAAAAAGCCGTGCCGCCCCTTGAAAGCGGCATTTGTCATTATGATGTTTGTCTAACTGTCGAAACATCAAAGGAGAGCGACATGAGCAAATTGCAAGGCAAGGTGGCGGTGGTGACCGGCGCCTCCAAGGGAATCGGCGCCGGTATCGCCAGGGCGCTGGGCGCCGCGGGCGCGTCGGTGGTGGTCAATTACGCCAGCGACAAGACGGGCGCGGAGAAAGCCGTGGCCGACATCAAGGCCAAGGGCGGCAAGGCCATTGCCGTGCAGGGCGACGTATCGAAGGGCGATGATGTCGAGCGCCTGTTCGCGGAAACCAAAAAGACTTTCGGCAAGCTGGACGTGCTGGTGAACAATGCCGGCGTGTTCGCCTTCTCGCCGATTTCAGAGACCAGGGAGAGCGATTATCGCCGCCACTTCGACATCAATGTCTGGGGCACCATCCAGGCAACGCGCGAAGCGCTGCCCCTGTTCGGGCCCGAAGGCGGCAGCATCATCAACATTTCGTCCGTGGCCAGCCGCATGGGCATTCCGGGCTCGTCCATCTATGCCGGCACCAAGGGCGCGGTCGATACCATCACCCAGGTGCTGGCCTCTGAACTGGGGCCGCGCAAGATCCGCGTCAATTCCATCAATCCGGGAATGACGGAAAGCGAAGGCACCCGCGCCGGCGGCTTCATCGGCGGCGATTTCCAGAAGACCATCGAAGCCCAGGCTCCGCTGGGCCGCATCGGGCAGCCGGAAGATATCGCAAAGGTCGCGGTCTTCCTGGCCAGTGATGATGCCGGCTGGCTGACGGGAGAAAGAATCTCCGCGTCCGGCGGTCACCGCTAGAAGCCGCTATTATTTCTCAAGCAGGATGATGCCGGCCCGGGCCATCGCCGCCAGCAATTGGCGCAAGCTGGCCCGGGCCGCATCATTTTCCACCCCTGCGCACAGCTCGGCAAATGGCACCGCTTTGGTATCGCCCAGCATCTGAAGCGCCGGCAACAGGTTCGGCGAGATGCCGCCGAACGCCATGCCATGCACCCGGAATTCCCAAGCGCCGCCGCTTTGTGTGAAATGCAGGTGATGGGCCGCCGCCAGCCGTATGCGATGGCCATCGCCCACCGGTTCGGCCTGGACATAGGGCATGGCGGGCAGACGGATACTCGGAAAGGGTTGCAACGCCCCTTCCCATTCATGGCGAAATTCCGCGAGCGTTTGCGGCGTCAGAAGCTGGGCCAGCAAGGGTTGCAAGGCCTCCAGATAGGCCGCCTGCCCCTTGGCGTCCTCCAGCCACGGCACCTGGGCGCGCACCGCTTCGTGGTCGCGCAGCTTGCTCACCAGCCAGGCCAGCAGGTGCGTGCCCAGCGGCGGCTCGGTCGCCACGGTCAGATGCAGGCTGGGCTCGTTCAGCGGAAAGGCCACATGCCACCAGCCGCGCGGGATGTAGAGCATATCGCCGTCCTCCAGCACGCCATCAAACACCGGCGGCGCGGTGGGCCGAGGCGCGGCTTCTTCATCGTCCGGCAGCGGATTGACGCGCGTGGGCTTGAACACCTGCCAGCGCTTGCGCCCCGACACCTGCATGACCATCACTTCCTGGGTGTCGAAATGCAGGTCCAGGCCTTTCTGACCATGCCATCCGGCATACAGGTTCACATGGTTGCTGGCGTGAAGCGCATCGCGGAACGAGGCCGTCAGGTGACGCACATTGGCCGTCAATTCCTCCACCCCGTCCAGCACCAGTGTCGCACCGGCCGCCAGGCAGGCGGCCAGCTTGCCAGAATTGATGCGCGGCACGCCGCCGCCGCTGGGGGTGGAATAGCAGAAGGCCTCGACGTTGCGTCCATCCTGCAACAGGCGGAAACGCGGCGGATGCAAGCGGTGCTGTTCCAGGATGGCGTTCAGTTCGTCCCAGCCCATCAGGCCGGCAAAGCGGCCCGGTGTGCCTTTGGAAACTAGGAAGGATCTGGTCCAGTATTGCGAGAGAAATTGCTCCCGCGTCATGGGCGCGATGACGTCATCAAACTCCAGCATCGCTATATTTTGCCTCCCCAAGGCGCGGCGTTCATGCGCTGCGCAAACCTAGCATGCCGCAATGGCTGATGACACCGCGCCGGGGGGCCGTTAGTGTGCCGGCCATGCGATTTTCCGGAAAACACATCGTCGTCACGGGCGCCGCCTCCGGGCTGGGCCTTGCCATCGCCAGGGCCGCCGAGGCCGAAGGCGCCACCATCACCGCCATCGACCGCCAGCCATCGCCTTTTGCGGACAGTCAGGTCTGCGACATTGCCGATGAAGCGCAGGTCAGGAAGGCGCTGGCTCATTTGTCCCGCATCGACGGCCTGGCCAACAGCGCCGGCATCGCCCGGCGCGCAAAGGTGGATGAGACCGATATGGCGGACTTCGACGCCGTGATGGCGGTGAATGTGCGCGGCTCTTTCCTGGTATCCAAATACGCCCTGCCCTTGTTGCGCAAACAGGGCGGCGCCATCGTGCACCTGTCCTCCGGCGTGGCCACCACCGGCACCCGCAACCGCGCCGCCTATACCGCCAGCAAGGGCGCCATTGTATCGCTGACTCTGAATATGGCGCTGGACTATGCCGCCGACAAAGTGCGGGTGAACTGCATCTGTCCCGGCTTCGTCAACACTCCGCTGCTGGCCACGCTGCCGCCTGAAAAAAAGGCAAGGCTGGCGGCGCTGCATCCCCTGGGCCGCATGGGTGAACCCGAAGAGATCGCACACATGGCCCTGTTCCTGATGTCGGACCAGGCACAATGGATCACCGGCCAGGCCATCGCCGTGGATGGCGGCTATAACATCGGTCATACCGAGGACATCTAGCACCTTGGGCTCCGACATACTTAGGACAAGACTGTCTTCTAGACGGGGCGCTACACTGATCTTTTGCCGGAATCCCCGTTCTTGACCGCCCTGATCGACGCCCGCACCCTTCCCACCGGCACGATGCTGGAGACCGACCTTGCCATCATCGGCGGCGGGCCGGCCGGCATTTCGCTGGCGCTGTCGCTGGCGCACAGCAAGATGCGCGTGCTGCTGCTGGAATCGGGCGGCATGAATTTCGATCCCGCCATCCAGAAAATGTATTCGGGCACCGAAACCGGCACACGCTATGCACCGCTGGATGCGGGACGGCTGCGCCAGCTCGGCGGCGGGACCAATCACTGGGGCGGCTGGTGCCGTCCGATGGACGAAATCGATTTCGAGAAACGCGACTGGGTCGCCCATTCGGGCTGGCCGTTTCCGCGCAAGGCGTTGGAACCCTATTATCCCCGGGCGCAACAGCTGGTGGAAGCCGGGCCCTGGATCTATGACCAGAAGGGTGATGCCGACAATGCGCCCGAAGGTTCGGTGCTGCCGCTGAAAGATGGCGGGCTGTACACCAGCTGGTTCCAGTTCTCCAAGATGCGCGGCGACATCCTGCCGACCCAGTTCGGCAACCGCTACAAGGACGATCTGCAGCGCGCGCCCAACATCAAGCCTTTGCTGCACGCCAACGTCACCACCATCCGGCTCGGCGCCAACGGCAAACAGGTCGAACGGCTGGATGTTGCCACCTTGAGCGGAAAGCATTTCACCGTGAAGCCGCGTTTCGTGGTGCTGGCTTGTGGCGGCATCGAGAATGCCCGCCTGTTGCTGGCTTCCAACGATGTGATGAAAACCGGCATCGGCAACCAGAATGACCTGGTGGGCCGCTTCTTTGCCGACAATCCCATTCCGCGCGATGTCGCGACATTGGTAAGCTTTGCCGGGCCGCTGGCGCCTTTTTATGGCGCCAACCAGAATTTGCCCGACGGCGCCATCATGCGCGCCACCTTTGCGCCCACCGCGGAATTTCGCCGCAAGAGCAAGGTGAGCGGATCGCTCAGCACGGTCGAGCAGCCGGTGGACCTGGACGAGACCGGCAAGGCCGCCGTCATCACCACCGCGATCGCGCTGGGGGTGGATGCATCGAACGCCAAGTCCTATTCGCTGGGCTGCGGCATGGTGCTGATCCCCGATCCCGACCGCCGCCTGACCCTGACGGGGGAAAAGGACGCGCTGGGCCTGCCGCGGCTGAAGCTGGACATGCGCATCGCCGACGAGGATTTCATCCGCTTCAACCGCACCATGACCGAGCTGGGCCGCCAGTTGCTGGCCAGCAAGGCCGGCATGTTGCGCATCAACTGCCACACGCGCGAGGACTGGATGAGCCGCATGGACTGGGGCCATCATCACCTGGGCACCACGCGTATGAGCGCTGATCCCAAAACCGGCGTGGTGGACGGCGACGGATTGGTGCATGGCATGGCCAATCTCTACATCGCCGGCAGTGGCACCTTCCCCAGCTACAGCGCCTCCAATCCCACGCTGAACCTGGTCGCGCTGACCTTGCGGCTGGGCGATCACCTCAAAAAGGTGATGGCATGAAGCGCAGGATCCTGATCGGCGGCGTGGCGGCGGCGGGCGCAGCGGTGGCGGCAGGCCTGTACCGTTGCACCGACATTTTCGTGAAGCATTTTCCGCCGACGCCGTATGACGATCTTCTGGTGCAGCTGGTGGACCGGCAGGAAGCGGCGCGGTTCGGCGCGCATGTCGCCGGCGCACCGGACGCCGCGCATCTGGCGGCGCAGCTGCGCGCCAGCCTGAAGCCGGACAGCCTGGGCGCGACCGTGCAGGCCGATGTCGCCGCTGGCCGCACCACCGAGGTCGATGGCTGGGTGGTGCCCCGGACCCTGGCGTTGCTGTCGGCGCTGGCCTCTAGGGTCTGAGCGCCCGGATCAGGCCGCGCAGCGAATTGCCGAAATAAACTTCGCCGTCCAGGTCGTCCTGTGTCAGCACGGCTTCCCGCGCCTTGCCCTGCGCAATCAGTTCGGCGCGCAAGCGGCCATCCAGCACACCGGCGTCCAGCGGCGGGGTCAGCAAGACGCCATCGCGGTGCACGAAGATGTTGCTGCGCGCGCCCTCGGTCAGTTCGCCCCGTTCATTGCAGAAGATCACTTCATCGGTGCCAAGGCGCTTGGCCTCGTCCTCATACAGTTCGCGCCAACTGGTCTTGTGGCGCAGCAGCAGGTCCTTGCTGTTGGTGTGTTCCGGCGAAACGGCATAGCTCCAATGCGCCGGGTTCGGTGGCAGATCGAACGCGGCGGCATGATGTTCACCCGCCTCGTTCAAGGTCAGGCGCACCCGCAGCGCCCCTGCCCGGCCCACCACCGCGTTGTCCAATGCCGCGCGCGCAGATGCAGAATCAAAATGCAGTCCGAACACCGGTGCAGAACTGGCCATGCGTTCCAGATGGCTTTGCAGCCGAACAAAGCCGTTGTCCCATTTCACGGTTTCGATCAGCTCCAGGGGCTTGCGCGCGGCATCAAAGAAACGCGCCTTGAGCAGGCATTCGGCATATTCATCTTCCGCGGCCGAATCCTGGACCACGCCGCCGCCGATACCCAGCGCGCCCTGCCCGCCCGTGACGGTCAAGGTGCGGATGGCGACATTGAAGCGCGCACTGCCGTCAGGGGCGACGTGGCCGACGGCGCCGCAATAGGCGCCGCGCGATGATGCTTCCAGTTCGCGCAGGATTTGCATGGCGCGGATCTTCGGCGCGCCGGTGACCGAGCCGCAGGGAAACAGCGCCCGCAATATCTCCGCGATGCCCACGCCTTCGCGCTTCTGCGCCGTCACGGTGGAAACCATCGCATGCAACGTGGGATAAGTTTCGACCCGGAAAAGGTCGCTGACTTTGACGCCGCGGCCTATGCGTGACAGGTCGTTGCGCAGCAAATCCACGATCATCAAATTCTCGGCGCGGTTCTTGGGCGATACCGCCAGCGCCGCGCGTTCGGCTTCGTCATCGCCGCCGCGTGGCGCCGTGCCCTTCATGGGCCGCGCCGTCAGCGTGCCGGCCGCATCCAGCTCAAAGAACAATTCCGGCGACAGGCTGAGGATCTGGCGCTCACCATCATCGACGAAGCCGCAATGCGCCGCGCCGCTGGCAGCCTGCAATTCCCGATACAGCGCCAGCGGATCCCCCGCGAACGCAAAGCGGGCACGGAAACTGAGGTTGGCCTGATAGATGTCGCCGGCCGCGATGTAATCCTTCACTGCCGCGAAGCGGGCAGCGTAATCCGCCGCATCCCATTCGGGGCGCAGCGGGCCGGCATAGGCGCGGCCCAATGCGGCAGGCGCCTGGCTTGTGGGAGCCTCGAACACGCCCAGCCGCAGCAGCGGGCCTTCACCGGCCGCGTCGCCCAGCCTGGGCTCCAGCGCATGCCCCAATTCGTAACCCAGCCACCCGGCCACGTGTCGTCCCTGGGCCAGCGCGGCCGTCACCCCCGCCAGGGCGGCGGGCACCTGATCAGCCCGGTCGGCCCGGATGACCGCCAGGGGCGCGGAAAAGACCCGGCGGGGGCCGTCGTCCAGGATGACCAGCATGGCCGCCTTTTGCCCGCCCCGAGCCCGGGGTTCAACCGCTGCAACTCCCGGTTGGTCCAAACCGGGAACAGCCACCTTGAATGCCCGCCGCAGCACCCCATCTTTGTTCTACCGGTCGCCCATGATGGGGGCCGGACAGCCGCTCAAAGGAGGGCTGGACATGAACAGGCACACGACCTTCGCAAGCCCCTATCTGCTGGGCTTCGATCATCTGGAAAGGCTGCTGGAACGCACCGCGCGCAATGCGGGCGACTCCTATCCGCCCTACAATATCGAGGCTTTTGACGATGGTTCGCTGCGCATCACTTTGGCGGTCGCGGGCTTCTCGAAAGACGAGCTGAGCGTCACCGAGGAAGACCGCCAGCTGGTGGTTCGCGGCAAGCAGGCGGAGGCAGACGGCAAAACGTTCCTTCACCGGGGCATCGCGGCGCGACAATTTTTGCGCAGCTTCGTCCTGGCGGACGGCATCGAAGTCAGTGCTGCCGCGTTGGAAAATGGATTGCTGAAGATCCATTTGGCCCGCAAGCAGGTCCAGCCAAGCGTGAGGGTCGTAGAAATCAAGATTGGAGACATGCCATGACGGACAGATTTGTTGAGAGCGAAGAGATGGAAGACGGCAATTTCCTGGCCGGCCGCATCGCCTATATCAAGCCCACCGGCAGCGACGAGGCCCATCGCCTTGGCCTGATTCCGGCCAACATCGACCTGCCCGCCGGCATGAAGCTGTATGTCCTGCACGCCGAGGACGGCAGCGTGCTGGGCTTCACCGATGGCTATGCATCCGCCTATGGCGCGGCCGTCCAGAACGAACTGACACCCGTGAGCGTCCATTAGGACGCGAACCAACGGATAAGTGCGTCCACTAAGCCGGACACATGGAAAAACAGAAAGCCGCGGGATTTTGGTCCCGCGGCTTTTTTGTTTAAGGTGCCGGCATGAAAAAGACGCTGAACAAGACCTTGGTCGCCCTCGCCTTCCTCGCCAGTCCTGCCTTCGCGCAGGCACCCGCCGATGCGGTGCAACCGCCGCCCGCCCCGGTGGCGGTGACCCAGGCGCCCGCCAATCCGCCCATGACCGGGCCCAGGCTTTTGATCTCCACCTCAATGGGCGACATCACCCTGCAGCTGGACGATGTGCGCGCGCCCAAGAGCGTCGCCAACATCCTGAAGTATGTGAAGAAGAAGCATTATGACGGCACCTGCTTCTACCGGGTGGCGCACGGCTTTGTGATCCAGATGGGCAGCTGGGAAGCCAGCGGCAAGGGCCGCGGTGTCGACCCCGCGCCGGTGCCGCTGGAGGCCAATAACGGCCTGTCCAACCTGCGCGGCACCGTGGCGCTGGGCCGCGAGGAAGCACCCGACACCGCCAAGGCGGAGTTCTATATCAACCTGGCCGACAACACGCCCTTGGACCACAAGGCGGACGATCCGGGCAACAACACCGGCTATGCCGTGTTCGGCATGGTGACATCGGGCATGGATGTGGTGGATGCCATCGGCGCGGTGCCGACCGGCGACAATGGCCCGATGCCCGGACAGGCGCCGGTCACGCCCATCATCATCAAGAAAGTTTCTTTGCTGAAATAGCGGTTAAGCCGCCGAAGACGCGGCGCCGTTCTTTTCGCCAGTCAGGATGGCATAAAGCACTTCCGCCGACTTCGCGGCGCGCAGCTTCTCGCACACCGCCTTGTCGCGCAGCAGGCGCGACACGCGCGCCAGCGCCTTCAAATGATCGGCGCCGGCATTTTCGGGAGCCAGCAGCATGAACACCAGGTCGACCGGCTGGCTGTCCACGGCTTCGTAATCGATGGGGTTTTCCAGGCGCGCAAAGATGCCGGTGATGGTCTTGGCTTCGCTCATGCGGCCATGCGGGATGGCAATGCCGGTTCCCACGCCCGTGGTGCCCAGCCGCTCGCGTTCCACCAGAGTCTCGAAGATGCGGCGCTCGGACAGCCGGGTCAGGCCATGGGCCTTGGCCGCAAGTTCCTGCAGCAACTGCTTCTTGGATTGCGCTTTCAGGCCGGCGATGACGGCATCAGGCGCGAGCAGATCGGCGATGTTCATCCAGGTTCCCGATGAGATTTGTCCGCGTACGGCGTACACGAACCGCTGCTTTCCTGCCCCGGTCCCAGGGGCCCCGCTCAAAAGCGGCGGGTACATAGGCCGGGGCCCATGTAATGTCAATCTTGACGAAAAAACAGCCGGTTAGCGGCTTGCATATGCCGGGACATCCCCGGCCTTCAACCTGCGCCGCTCCACAGAGGAAGGGATTCGCAGGGCTTCGCGATACTTGGCGACGGTGCGGCGGGCGATGTTCACGCCGTCCGCGGTCAGCAGCGCCACGATGCGGTCGTCGGACAGGATCTCGCGCGGCTCTTCATTCTCGATCATCTCGCGGATGCGGTCGCGCACCGCTTCGGCGGAATGGGATTCGGCGCCGTTCACCGACTGGATGGAGGCGGTGAAGAAGTATTTCAGCTCGAACAACCCGCGCGGGGTGGCGATGTACTTGTTCGAGGTGACGCGGCTGACGGTCGATTCATGCATCGAGATGGCGTCGGCGATGATGCGCAGGTTGAGCGGGCGCAGGTGGCGCACGCCATGGGTCAGGAAGGCGTCCTGGTGGCGCACGATCTCGCTGGCCACCTTCAGGATGGTGCGGGCGCGCTGGTCCAGGCTTTTCACCAGCCAGTTGGCGTTGTTCAGGCAGTCGGCCAGGTAATTCTTGCTGTCCTTGTCGCGCGCATTCTTGGACACGGTGCCGTAATAGCGGTTGTTGACCAGAAGGCGCGGCAGGGTGTCGGTGTTCAGCTCGATCAGCCAGCCGCCATCGGGGCCGACTTTGACGAACACGTCCGGTACCACCGGCGTGACCGGTTCGCTGCCGAAGGCCGGGCCAGGCTTGGGATTCAGCTGGCGGATTTCCGAAATCATGTCGGCAATGTCTTCGGCGTCCACGCCGCACAGCGCCGTCAGCTGGCTCATGTCGCGGCGGGCGACCAGATCCAGGCGGGTCATCAAGGCTTCCATGGCCGGGTCGAAACGGTCCTTGGCTTTCAGCTGCAGTGACAGGCACTCGGCCAGGTCGCGGGCGCCCACACCGACAGGATCGAAACCCTGCAGCACGCCCAGCACGGCCTGCACATCCTCGATCTCGCAGCCCAGGCGGTTGGCGACATCCATCAAGTCGGCGCGCAGGTAACCGGTTTCGTCCACCGCATCGATCAGCGCCATCAGGATCATGCGATCTTCGGGCAGCAGCGCGGCGATAGAGAGCTGGGCTTCCAGGTGATCCTTGAGCGAGGCTTCGGCGGCAACCGTGGATTCCAGCCCGTCTTCGCCTTCATAGGCATTGCCGGACTTCACCGTGGTCCAGTCGGTCAGCGAGCCGGACTGGAGACCCTCGGCCATCTTCGACGGCTGGTCGCCGTCATACATATTGTCATGCGCGGCCTCGTCCATGTCGGAGGCCTTGGAAAAGTCTTCGCGGCTCAGGGCTTCGTCGGCGCGCTCGCCCGGGGCCTCGCCGGCATCGCCGGCGGTGGATTCAGAAACCGGCGCGGCTTCGCGGTCGTCGCGTTCCAGCAGCGGATTCTTTTCCAGCTCGGCTTCGCAATATTCGGCCAATTCAATGTTGGACAGCTGCAGCAGCTTGATGGCCTGCTGCAACTGGGGCGTCATGACCAGCGACTGGCCTTGACGCATTTCCAATCTTTGACCGACCCCAGCCATGGCGCGCTACAGCGAGAATTTTTCCCCGAGATAGACGCGCCGCACATCGCGGTCGCTGACGATCTCGGTCGGGGTGCCTTCCTTCAGCACCCGGCCGTCATGAAGGATGTAGGCGCGGTCGATCACGTCAAGGGCGTCGCGGACATTGTGATCGGTGATCAGAACGCCGATGCCGCGGTCCTTGAGATGCTTGACCAGGTCGCGGATTTCGCCCACCGCGATAGGATCGATGCCGGCGAAAGGTTCGTCCAGCAGGATATAGGAGGGATGGGTCGCCAGGCAGCGGGCGATCTCGACACGGCGGCGTTCGCCGCCCGACAGCGCCACCGAAGGCGTGTTGCGGATATGGGTGATGCCGAATTCAGCCAGCAGCGCTTCGACCATGGCTTCCAGGCGGGCGCCATCGGGCTCCAGCAATTCGGCGGTGGCGCGGATATTCTGTTCGGCGGTCAGGCCGCGGAAGATCGAGGCTTCCTGCGGCAGGTAGCCGATGCCCAGGCGGGCGCGGCGGTACATGGGCAGCCTGGTGACGTCATGACCATCGACTTCGATCGATCCGGTGTCGGCCGGGATCAGGCCGGTGATCATGTAGAAGCAGGTGGTCTTGCCGGCGCCGTTGGGTCCCAGCAAACCGACCGCTTCACCACGCTTTAACGAAAGACTAACCGAACGCACCACGGGCCGCTTGTTGAAGCTTTTTCCGATGCGCGAAACCACCAGCCCCTTGCTGCCTTCGACGACGCGCAGGGAATCGGCGGCAATTTCGCCGCTATTCTGCTGGTTTTCTGTGCTTTCTTCGGTCATTGGCAAGAACCATGCCTGTTTGTGTTTAAGGAAGGATGAAAGTCAGTTCGAGTTGGGAATGAAGACACCCTGCACCCGTCCGGTGTTGGAGCCCGGCGTTTTGGCGCCGCCGCCCAACACTGCCTGTCCGGTGTTCAGATTGACGGTGAGCTGCGCGCCGCGCATCACGTCCTTGCCCTTCTTGAGCACAACATTGCCGGTCATCAGCACGGTGCGCGGCCCGACCGAATAAACGCCATTGTCGCCTGTGGCGGTGCCACTGGCGGGTGAATCCACCACCACATTGCCGCTGGCCATGACCTTGTCGGCCTTGCCGCTGACGGTGGTGATGCGTACCTGGTTGGCGCGCAACTTCATGTCGCCCTGGGTCACCATCACATTGCCGGAATAGGTGCCGGTCTTGGCATTGAGGTCGGCCTGGAAACTGTCCGAGGCGATGGAGATGGGGGCATTGTTGTCATGCTTGCCGGTGATGGGCGCATTGGCCGCGAAAGCGGCGCCCGCGAGCAGGGACAAAGCCAGGGCGGTGAAAAGCGTCTTCATTTCTTCTTGCTTCCAAAAAGCGTCATCTGGACATGGCCAGACAGGGTCAAAATATTGGTATCGCGGTCGGCGTGAAATTCATCGGCGCGCAGGGTGCCATCCGGCCCCTGCCCGGTCACCGGCTCATGGCCGTGGATCACATTCTGCTTGAGGTTGGCCGAGGCGCTGGCCGAATGCAGCTCATAGCCGGTGGCGGTGAAGACATCGATGCCGCCGGTCAGTTCCAGCTGGCCGGTGTTCATGTCCACCATGCCGGACTTCGCCCGGGCGTTGAGCCAGTTCTTGCTGTCCAGCGCCAGGTCGGCTTCCAGGTTCTTCAGGCTGGCCTTCTTGGCATTGTGGGCGTCCTGCACCGCCATGTCGGCGGTGATGACGTAAGGGTTGCCCTTGGCGTCGGCGCCGGTCAGGCGCGGCTTCATCATCGCCAGGTCGTTTTCGACATGGCCCAGCGTTTCATAGGTCATCTGCAACTGGCGCGGCAGGCGCTGGACAAAGAAGAAGGCCAGCACCGCGGCGATGATCAGGAAAGCGCCCAGCGACAGGATGCGCTTCATCAGGTGGACGAAGCGGGAATAGCGCAATGCTTCCAGGGCGGTGGTGCGCGCCCGCGCCGACCAGTCGTAACCGGGGACGGAAGGATCGCGCTCCACCATGCTCATGGCACCTGCTTCATGCGAGGCCCGCGCGCAGGCAGTCATGGATATGGATCACGCCCAGCGGCGCGGACGAACCGGCTTCCAGCACGAACAGCTGGGTGATCTTCTTTTCGGTCATCAGCGCCAGGGCTTCGGCGGCCAGTTGGTCCGGGCGCGCCACCTTGGGGCCGGCGGTCATCACTTCGGATGCCTTGCGCTTTTCGATGCCGGCGCCGGCATGGCGGCGAATGTCGCCGTCGGTGACGATGCCCACCAGCGCGCCATTCTCGACAATTCCGACACAACCCAGCCGGCCGGACGCCATGGTCAGCAACAATTCGGGCACGGGCGTGGTGGGCGCTGCCAGCGGCAAATCCGCGCCCGAATGCATCAGGTCGGAAACGCGGATCAAGGCACGGCCCAGGCTGCCGCCCGGATGCAGGTCGCGATACTGGTCGGAGGAAAAGCCCTTGCGCTCCATCAACGCGACGGCCAGGGCATCGCCCAGGCTGAGCATCATGGTGGTGGAGGTGGTGGGCGCCAGCCCCATGGGACAGGCTTCGGGTGCGCGCGGCAGCACCAGCGGCACATCGGCCGCCTTGATCAAGGTGGAGTCGGGATTGGCGCCGATTGCGACGATGGGAATGCGATGGCGCTTGGCGTAAGTGAGAAGATCGGACAGTTCCGCGGTCTCGCCGCCCCAGGACAGCAGCAACAGTACGTCTTGGCGGGTGATGGCGCCCATGTCGCCGTGGGACGCTTCTGCGGGATGCACGAAATAGGCGGGCGTGCCGGTGGAGGAAAGCGTGGCGGCGATCTTGCGCGCCACATGGCCGGACTTGCCCATGCCGCTGACGATGATGCGTCCCTTGGCTGCCAGCATCACATCCACGGCGCGGCTGAAGTCGCCATCCAGCTGGTCGGCCAGCAGGGTCAGCGCCTGGCTAGCGGTGACAAGAACCCGGCGCGCGGCGCTGAGGTCGACATCCGCGCCGGACACCGCATGCAGGGGGGCCTTGGAGACTGTCATGTAAGCCTTTGATACCGTTTCGCTATTTCCGGAAACTGCACAAATCAAAGGCAGGTTACGGAAGGGTTAAGCGAATTTCGTGCCAATTTTCGCCCGAAACCGGACGGAGGGCAAGGCTTAGAGGTTTGTGGCCCTAGTGCGCGAAGATATCGACTTCTTCCCAACCGGCGAGATCGAGCGCCGCGCGAGAGGGCAGGAAATCGAAACAGGCCTGCGCCATCGCGGTGCGACCCTCGCGCGCCAGCATGCCGTCCAACACCGTCTTCAGCTGGTGCAGATGGGCAACGTCATTGGCGGCATAGGCCAGCTGCTTTTCGGTCAGCTCCTGGGCGCCCCAGTCGGAGGATTGCTGTTCCTTGGACAGTTCGACGCCCAGCAGCTCCCGCACCAGATCCTTTAGCCCATGCCGGTCCGTGTATGTCCGCACCAGCTTGGAGGCGATCTTGGTGCAGTAGGTCGGCTTGCAGTCCACCTCCAGATATTTCCGGAACATGGCGATGTCGAAGCGGGCGAAGTGGAACAGCTTGGTGACCTTGGGGTCCGCCAGCATCTTCTTCAGGTTGGGCGCCGCATACTGGCCGGCGGCGAACTGCACCGCATGGCAGGTGCCGTCGCCCGATGACAGCTGCGCCAGGCACAGCCGATCGCGCTGGGGGTTCAGGCCCAGGGTTTCGGTATCGATGGCGACGATGGGGCCCAAATCCAGCCCGTCGGGCAAGTCGCCCTGGTACAGCTTGATCTTCATGGCGCTCCAATAGCGCAGAGCACCGTTAATTAATAGAGTGGGCTGATGCAGGCCTGGGCCGAAAAGCTGCGCAAAGACGGGGGACCGGGCGTTCTCCTGTCCGTGCTTTTGCACGGCCTGCTGCTGCTGATGGCGCTTTGGTACGTCAGCCATCGCCCGGTCCTGACCAGCGACCAGCTGCGCGCCCTGCCCGTCGAACTGGTGATCGGCGGCACCATGAGCCAAGGCGCCAGCACCGCGCCGGCCGCCAGGCTGCAAGTGGCGCGGCCCCATCCCGAAAGCGCGCCGGTGCCGGAGGGTGTGAGTCCCACAGGAACAAAAGAACCGGTGGATGAATTGTCCGCCAGGCTGCGCGCCCTGGCACAGCTGAAAAGCAATGACACCGCCCTGCCCAACGCCGACAACAGCGCCGCGCCCGGTGGCAGCGGCGACGGCAGCGGCGAAGGCAATTACGCCCTGAAGGATTTCATCCGGGCGCAGATCCTGCGGCGCTGGCTGCCCGACCTTTCCATTCCGGGCGCGCGCAACATGCCAGTGCTGGTGCGGATACGCCTGCTGAAAAGCGGAGTCATCGACGATGTGACCATCGTCGACCAGGACCGCTTCATCAATGACAAGGCGTTTCACAACATGGCGCTGTCGGCGCGCGATGCCGCCCTGCTCGCCTCGCCCATCCAGATCCCGGGTGTGCGTTATGAAAAGACCCAGACCGTGACCATCAGCCTGGATCCCAAGGCCGTGCTGCGCTAACGCCGCAGCCTGCGGGCGATCAGCGCATCCAGCGAAATGGCGCCCGGACCACGCGCCAGCAGGATGAACATGAAGCCGACCCACTGGATGTGATCGGGCCAGGCCTGCGGATAGATGAAGGTCTGGATCACCAGGATCATCCCCAGCAACGCCAGGACGCCGGCGCGGGTCGCAAGTCCCAGCAGCACCAGCACCGATCCGCCCAATTCCAGGCTCGCCGCCATGTAAGCAGCCACATGGGGCGGCAGGACCAGGACATGATATTCGTTTTCGAACAGCAGCAAGGCGGCATTCCAGTCATCCAGCTTCACCAAGCCAGAGCGGAAGAACACGCTGAAGGTGGCAGCGCGCGCCACCAGCGCGATGGCGCTGTAGGGAATGGCGTTGAGCAGGCCGATGGCGCGCCCCGCCAACGCGACGGGATGGAAAGCGGGACGATCAATCGTGGTCATGGTCATCATGGGTTTGTTCCTTGGGTTTGAATGTCTGGGGTTTGAATGGTTGTGAATGGCGCTGTGAAAATCTCGGCCTGGATCGCGGCCAATGCGTCCTGCGCCTCGCTGTGCAGAAGGCTCCAGGCCCAGCGCGGCCTCGCCGCTTTCCCCGCGCAACACCGCGCCCAGGAAGGCTGCGGCGGGCGCGCCAGGCTGCGCACGGACGCCCTGCGCGCCCCGCCAGATCGCGTAATTGCAGGCGCAGGCGTCATGTCCAGGGTGGCCAAACGTTCGGCATCGTCCTGGTCGCGCGCATCGCGCAAGGCGTCCGCGGGATATTCCACGGCCAGGTGACCAGGCTGCCGCAGAGCATCAGCGTAACGCCGCCGTCCAGCATGATGCGGTGGCCTTGTGTCACCGGCGACTGCGCGCAGCGCTCGATGACAAGATCGAAGCGCGCCACATCCCCCAGATAGGAAAAGCCGATGCCGGCGGATAGGAATCCAGGAAATCCGCAAAGCCGTCGCCATAATCGGACAGACAGGCGCCACGCGGCGGATTGCGCGCGGCGAACGCCACCGCGGCCTGGTCGAAGAAATCCTCGCCGGTCAGCCAGGCGACGGTGGGATAGGTCAGGCGCAAGGCATTCGCCAATCCCGCCAACACCGTATTGCGGTGGATACGCAGCGCCGTGATGACCGCGGCGCTGTCGCCGGGCAACAGCCGCGCGGTGCGCTGGCCGCCGTCCAGCAGGTCGGCGGCCATGGTGAACTGGAACTCAGCCAACGAGGGCATAGCGCGCCTCCCCACCTGTATCACCCGGTCCATGATGGACTGCGCCTTGGCGGCTTCGGCATGCAGCACCTCCAGCGCGGGCAGATCGGTATCCCATTCGATCAGGGTCGGGCGCGGACCAAGCGCCGCGATGGCGCTCTCGTACAGGCGCCACACGCCAGCGCAGACCTGGGAGCCATGATCGTCGATGCGGATTTCCCCGCCTTCGTCCAGCCGCTGCACGCTGTGTGACCGGCCAGGTGGATCTCCTGGATGGTGGCTGAGGGGATGGCGCGCAGATAGGCGTTCAGGCGCGACAAGGGATCGGCGCCGTGATTGCAGGCGCTGACATAGATATTGTTGATGTCCAGCAGGACGCCGCAGCCAGTGCGCCGCGCCAGCGCAAGCCGGGAATTCGGCCTCGCTCATGGCCGAATTCGAAGCTGGAAATAGGTGGAGGGATTTTCCACCAGCAGGGTCCGCTGCAGCGCGCTCTGGGCGCGATACAGGTTGCGCGTCACCACCGCCAGCGCCTCTTCGGTGTAGGGCAACGGCAACAGGTCGGGCAGATGCACGCCTTCGATACTGCTCCAGGACAAATGGTCGGAGACAAGTCCCGGTGCATAGCGTTTGATCAGTTCGGCCAGGCGGCGCAGATGCGTGCCGCAAACGCCATCGGCCGAACCCAGCGACAGGCCCACGGCGTGGAAGGACAGGGCATGGTCGCCGCGGATCTCGTCCAGCTCGCGGGCCGCGGCGGCGGTCATGTAATTCTCGGGATGCACTTCCAGCCAGTCGACGCTGGAATTTTCCATCACCGCGCGGTGATGCGGCATGCGCAGGCCGATCCCCGCACGGGCGGGATCGGCGCGCCGCCGGGAGCGTCGAGGAAGGGAAACGGTCCATGACGCCCGCCGCCCTTGCCGGCCATGGTGCTGCCACCGGCCAGCCCGCGCAGGCGCCGGCCGGCAGGTAGACGAACGCGGCCTTGTCCATGGCCTTGGTGCCCTGGCCGGCGCAGGAATGCGCACCGGCGGCGCAGTCATTCTTGCCCGCGGCGGCGGCGCCATAGCGCTTTTCCGAACCAGCCGGCTTCATGACAGGCTGAGCGGAGGCCTGCGTGGCGGCCAGCGCCGGGGTGGCGAGCAAGGTGGACGCGGAGATAATGGATTTGGTGTTCATTGGGTCTGTCCTCGATTGATCCGAGGCGACCATCGCCCCGATGCCAGCGTCTTCGCGGGTCGCGCATGGCGGTTACGCGACGATGCTGCTTTTGTCGGGCGGCGCTTTTGGCGCGGCGGTGGCGCAAATTCCCGGTCCGATGAAAAGCCTTGCCGGAACATCGGCTTATTGCGGCGGCAGCAGCGCCGTGGTAGGCCCGAAAAGCGCGCGCGGGGATGTCGCTTTTATTTTTGCGCAGCGCTATGTAACCCTCTCCAACTCCCCACGAACTGGCCTGGAGTGCCTTCTTGATCGCGGCTGAAGCGCAATATCGCGACTGGATGATCGCCGGCCTGGCCGGCGATGCCGATGCCTATCGACGGCTGCTGGCGGCGCTGACGAAACATCTGCGCGCCTATTATGTGCGGCGCGTGGGGCCGGCAACGGCGGAGGATCTGGTGCAGGAGACATTGATAGGCATTCATAGCCGCAGGGCGACATACGATCCGGCCCAGCCCTTCACCGCCTGGGTCTATGGCATCGCGCGCTATAAGCTGATCGACGAATTCCGCCGCGAGAAGCGCCGCGCCAGCGTGCCGCTGGATGAAGCCCCCGAACTGTTCGCCCATGACGAAGCCGAGGCCTCGGCGGCGCGGCGGGACGTGCGCAAGCTGCTGGACAAGCTGCCTGCGGAAAAGCGGCGGCTGGTGCAGGACATCAAGCTGGATGGCGTATCGGTGGCCGACGTCGCGGCCCGCACCGGCATGTCGGAAACAGCGGTAAAGGTCAGCGTCCACCGGGCGATCAAATCGCTTGGCGAGGATTTGGGAGAAGCCGATCGTGGAAACTGACGATCTGATCGCGCAGCTTTCGGAGAACTTGGCCCCTGCCCGGCCGCACGCCGTCATGCGCCAGCTGGGCGCGGGGCTGTTGCTGGGACTGGTGGCGGCAGCGATCCTGCTGCAAGCGACCTTGCATTTTCGCCATAACCTGGCCGCCGTGCTGATGGTGCCGGGCTTCTGGATGAAGTTGTCCTACACCGTCGCGCTGGCCGCGCTGGGACTTTGGATCGTGGAGCGCCAGTCGCGCGCCGCCGCCGATGCCAGCAAGCCCTTCTGGCTTCTGGGCGCGCCGCTGGTGGCGCTGGCCGGGCTGGCGGCGTGGCAACTGTCTGGCCCGGGCGCGGACACCCGCTACCTCATGATGGGGCAAACCGCCAAGGTCTGCTCCACCTTCATTCTGATCCTGTCGCTGCCGATCTTCGCGGGCATCTTCTGGGCGGTGCGCCAGTTGGCGCCCACCCGGCTGACCCTGGCGGGCGCCAGCGCCGGCCTCCTGTCCGGCGCCACCAGCGCCGCGCTGTATTGCTTTCACTGCCCGGAAACGGCGGCGCCCTTCATCCTGATCTGGTACACGCTGGGCATCCTGCTGACCACGGCACTGGGGGCGCTTCTGGGCCGCTGGATATTGCGCTGGTAGCGGATCCGTCAGGCATTGGCCCGGGACGAGAACTGGTCAAACGCCGCGATGGCATCGGCCGCGTACATTAGCGCCGGCCCGCCGCCCATATAAACCGCCATGCCCAGCGCCTCTTCCACTTCCTGGCGGGATGCCCCCAGCTTCACCAGCGCTTCGCTGTGAAAGCCAATGCAGCCATCGCAGCGGGTGGCGACGCCGATGGACAACGCAATGAGCTCCTTGGTCTTCTTGTCCAGCGCCCCGGGCCTGATCGCCGCCTGGGCCAGCGCGGAAAAGCCCTGCATGGTGTCGCTGATATCGGCCCGCAAAACCTTGAGATTGGCGGAGATGGATTTCACGATTTCCGGATAATCCTTCATGGCATCGCTCCGTAACCTCATACTTCGGTTCCAAGAGTATATCACTGCGGATCGAACAGGTTGATTTGCCTCAATCCGCTCGCTGCCGCGTCTGTCATAATTTCAATACGGCGTGGCCGTGTCCGGCATGCCGCAAGCGACAGGACTGGCATGGGGCCGGGAAACAGCGAACGGAACAACCAAAGCGCGGAGGATTGCAATGACCCGTAATGTCGGAACCTTGGACAGGACGCTGCGCATCATCATCGGCGTGGTGCTGCTGGGCTACGCGATGAAGATCGGTTTCCCGGACACCGGCTGGAACTGGGCGGGGTGGATCGGCGTCGTGCCGATCCTGACCGCGCTGGTGCGCGTGTGCCCCGCCTACAGCATCCTTGGGATCAAGACCTGATCACTCAGAGCCGGCCGAAGCGCTTGACCGCTTCCTGCAGCGAGCGAAGCTTTTCGATATAGCCGTACATGGAATGCTCGGTCTGATCGAGCGCCTGCGCCTTGACCAGCGTATCGGCGGCGATGTCCCTGGGGATCACCACCACGCCATCGGCATCGGCGATGATCACATCGCCGGGATTGACCCGCACGCCACCGGCCGTCACCGGCACATTGCCGGTTGCCTTGTAATGCCCAACCGAGGTGGAAGGCACGATGCCGGTGGCATAGACCGGAAAGCCGATCTTCTTCAGATAGGACACATCGCGCACGCCGCCATCGATCACCGCACCGGCAAAGCCGCGCGCATTCATCGCCGTGGCCATCAACCCGCCAATGCCGGCAATGTCATCGCCGTCCTGTACGGCCATGACATAAACCGAGCCTGGGGCCGCGGTATCGAGCGTCACTTGCATCGGCACCACCGCGGCGGCGGGGCTGCCTTCGACATGATCCATCTGCACCGTCACGGCGAATCCGGCGAACTTGCCGTCGGAAATGGCGTGCACCTTGTGCGACATGAAGGACCGCTTGTTGTAAAGCTGTTCCAGTGCGTCGGAGACCGAAGACACTTCCACATGCCGGTAGGCGTCAATCATCATCGCCGGATTGGCGGCATAGGCCTTGGCGTCCGGCAAAGGCTGGGCGGCGACACCGCCCAGGCAGACCAGCAACCCGCCAACGCCCAGGGCAATCGACTTCTTTTTCGATGACACGCGCAAATCCTCCAACAGCCGGTTCTGGAGACCGGTTCGCCAATTTGGCAGCAAGATAGCCAGACTCCTCTGGCGGCGGCTAGGGCAAATCGCGCGCCACACGAAAGCCGGTCAGGGTGGAATAGTCATAATCCCGGTCGGCGCCGTCCTGGGCCGCGGCCACCCGGGCCGCACTGCGCACGAAGATGGGAATGTTGTTCCAGGCGCCGCCGCGAATAGCGTGGCGAGTGCAGACACTGTCCACCCAGGCCCTGCCATCGGTCGGCGCGCCCACATAGCTGGGGTGCCAGCAATCGGCGGTCCATTCCCAGGCATTGCCCAGCATGCCCGACAGGCCAAAGGCGTTGCTCTCGAATGCATCCACCTTGCCCAGCAGCTTGTTGTCCCATTCGCTGCCGCAGCCGTTGCAGTTGGCATGGCCGCCGCCAATGTCATCGCCCCACCAGCGTGAGGTGGTGGTGCCGGCGCGCGCGGCATATTCCCATTCCGCCTCGGACGGCAAGCGATAGGGATTGCGCGATCCGATTTCGGGATGGGCGGCCCGCGCCTTGCCGTTCAGCCAGGCGATAAAGGCCTCGGCATCCTTCCAATCCAGGCACACGGCCGGCCAGCGCGGCGGCTCCACGTCCGTCGGTGTCGCGGCCTGGCCGCGATGCAGCTGCTTCCATCCCAGGCCCAGCATGGGATTGCAGGGCTGTGGCCGGTAACCGGTGGCGTTGAGGAACGCCATGAACTCTTCGCTGGTGACCGGGTACTTGGCCAGGGCAAAGGCCTTGAGCGTCACCACATGCTGCGGGCCTTCGGAATCGAAGCGCCCCGGTTCATGCGCTGGACTGCCCATCAGGAATTTGCCCGCCGGGACGGCCACCATCTGGGGGCATTCGGGACATTCCTTGAAGGTGCGGTCCATCGGTTTTTGCCCGCCCAGGAAAAGGACGGCGGCGAATGCAACGGCAATGCGAAGCGTCATGGTCCGCATCAAAGCAGGAACGCTGGCACGCGCAAGCCGTTTTGGCATGATGGAGAACAGGTCATGATCCGCAAACTGGCGTCCGGCAAATACCGGCTCTATTCCCGCAAGAAAAACCCCAAAACCGGCAAGCGCCGCAACCTGGGCACGTTCAACAGCCGCGCTGCGGCGCAAAAGCATGAGCGCGACGTCCAGTATTTCAAGCGCCACTAGCAGGCCTTCGGGCTTTGCCGTATCAGGGAGCCATGAACATCCTGGTCGCCTGCGACAGCTTCAAGGACGCCCTGCCCGCCGATGCGGTGTGCCGCGCCATCGCCGCGGGGTTACGCAAAAACCGCCCGGGCGTGACCGTTACCGAAATGCCGTTGTCCGATGGTGGCGAAGGCCTGCTGGACGTGCTGGGCGCGGCGCTGAAGCTGAACTGGATCGACATGGAGGCCGCCGATCCGCTGGGGCGCACCGTTATGGCGCGGTATGGCCTGTCGGCCGATGGGACGACGGCGGTGGTGGAAATGGCGCGGGCCTCGGGCCTGCAATTGCTGACCATGGACGAACGCGATCCGCGCAAGACATCGACGTATGGCACCGGCCAGCTCCTGGCCGATGCCCGCAGGCGCGGCGCCACCCGCGCCCTTCTGGCCATCGGCGGGAGCGCCACCAATGACGCCGGCATCGGCGCAGCGGCGGCGCTGGGCTGGAAATTTCTGGACGCGCACGGTCAGCCGGTGCCGCCGGATGGTGGCCACATGCAGGACATTGCATGGCTGGTTCGCGCCGAGGCGCCCTTCGAGAAGATGGATGTGCTGTGCGACGTCACCAACCCCCTGTTCGGGCCAACCGGCGCGGCCTGGGTCTATGGCCGCCAGAAAGGCGGCAGCGACGAGGTACTGACACAGCTGGACGCGGGGTTGAAGCATGTCGCGGATCTGGTCAAAGCGCAGACCGGGCGCGACGTGGCGGCAATGCCGGGCGCCGGCGCCGCCGGCGGACTGGGCTATGGCGCGGTGGCTTTTTTGGGCGCCCAGCTCCGGCGCGGCATCGAAGTGGTGCTGGACATGACCGGCTTTGAAGCTGCGGCAGCCAAGGCGGACCTGATCATCACTGGCGAAGGCAATCTTGACGGCCAGAGCGCGCAGGGCAAATTGATTCAGGGCCTGTGCGGCCGCGCGCAGGGCAAACCCGTCATTGCATTTTGCGGCAAGCTGTCGGCTTCACCCGAGCAGGTGAAGGCCATCGGACTGAAAGCGGCCTATTCTATTAACAAGGAAGAGCGCCCGTTGGCGGAGATGCTGGCGAACACGGCGATCAACCTGGAAAAGACCGCGGCAGAGCTTCAGCTTTAAACGGTCACGCCGATCAGGCCCAGCTCTTCCATCGACGGCGCCAGGAAGGCGGGATCCACCGCCATGTCCAAGACCATGGGGTGATGATCGCTGGGACCCTTGTCCAGCACTTCGGACGCCGAACATACCAGTCCGCGCGCGATGCAGCGGTCCAACCGCAGCGCGACGATGTTGCCGGCCCGATGGGTGCGCTGGCGCGGTCCGATATCGGAATAACCCTGGAAGCCCACCGGCCCCACCGCATTGAAATCGCCGATGATGGCGGACGGGCCCGTCATTTGCTCCATGATGTGGCGCAGCTGGAAGCGGTTGAGGAACTGGCCATGGCTGAGATGGACATTGGCGATGGTGATGCCGTGGAAGGAAATGATCTGCGCCAGCCGCGGCGGCACCCGCCCCGGCAGGATCGAATAGGGAAGACGGATGGCAGTGGACTGGGGGAACGGATGCGGGCTCCAGGCCGCCAGGCCATAGATGCGCGACTGCATGGGATGGCGGAAGAAATGCCCGCCCACCAGGTTGGGCAGCGAAACGATATCCTCGGTGCATTCCTGCAGCAGCAGCAGGTCGGGATGATGGCCCTTGACCAGCCTGGCGACGTCTTCCACGCCCGCGCCCACCCGGCGCAACAGATTCCAGCTCACCACGCGCAGCCGGCCGGGACTGGTTTGATTCGGGAAATTGGGCGCCATACTGTTTAAACCGGCAAATCGGGAACTGGTTTCAGGCCAAATCGTCTATAGTCCTGACAGCATAGGAAAAAACCGGTCCGGGGTCCATGTTTGCCTTAGCCGATCTTTGGTCGTCACCCCAGGTCCAGACCCTGTGGGCCATCCTTTATGTGCTGCTGTCGGTCATCGTCACTGTCGATGTGCTGCTCAAGAAAAGCGACGTGCGCGGCGCGCTGGGCTGGATCGGGCTGGTGTGGCTGGCGCCGATTTTCGGCTCCATCCTTTACTATGTGTTCGGCATCAACCGGGTGACGCGCCGCGCCCTGAAGCTGAGGATGGACAAAGAACAGTCCATGACCGGCGCAACGGTCAAGCCGCAAGCCGCACCCCATATCGCCAAATTGTCCGATGTCAGCGAGACCATTACCCAGTGTCCGCTGACCGGCGGCAATGCGCTGGACATACTGGAAGGCGGCGATGCGGCCTATCCTGCCATGCTGGAGGCGATCCGCGGGGCGAAGAAAAGCATCGCCATGAGCTCCTACATCTTCCGCAATGACGAGGCCGGCAATGAATTCGCCGACGCCCTGATCGAAGCGGTGCAGCGCGGAGTCAAGGTGCGGGTGCTGCTGGACAGTGTCGGCATCGGCTATTTCTATCCGGCCATATTTTACCGGATGCAGCGCGGCGGCGTGACCGTGGCCCGCTTTCTCCACACCTGGCTGCCCTGGCGAATGCCCTTCCTGAACATGCGCAACCACCGCAAGCTGCTGGTGGTGGATGGCGCGCTCGCCTTCATGGGCGGCATCAATGTCGGCAGGGAGAATTCGGCCAGGCTGTCGGGGCCGCGCCGCATCCAGGACGTGCATTTTCGCGTGCGCGGCCCCGCGGTGCGGATCGTGATGGATGCCTTTGCCCGCGACTGGACCTTTACCACCGACGAAGAGTTGGACGACGATGGCTGGTGGCCGGAGTTGCAACCGCAAGGCAACATCTTTGCCCGCGGCCTGCGCTCGGGACCGGATGCCGATCTTTACCGGCTGGAAGCGCTGCTGGGCGCCGCGCTGAGCCTGGCGCAGAAGCGGGTGCGGATCGTCACGCCCTATTTCCTGCCCGACGCGCGGCTGCAATTCGCCATTCATGAAGCGGCCCTGCGCGGCGTGGAGGTGGAAATCCTGCTGCCTTGCCGCAGCGACCAGCGCATCATGGATTGGGCGATGCGCGGGCATCTGCGCTTCTTCCGCCATGTGCGCGCCCGCTTCAGCGCCACAACAGGGCCGTTCGATCACTCCAAATTGTGCACGGTGGACGGGGAATGGTCGCTGATCGGCAGCTCCAACTGGGACGCACGCAGCTTCCGGCTGAATTTCGAGTTCGACCTGGAAATCATCGACCGCGATTTGACGTCGCGGATAGATGCCCTGATCGATGAGCGCCTGTCGCGGGGCACCGTGCTCACGCCGGACATGCTGGCGGCCGAACCGGTGTGGAAGCGCCTGCGCAATGCCGCGGCGCGGCTCATGATGCCCTATCTTTAGGGCCTGTCTTCCAGGCAACAGCCCAGATCGCAAATCCCGCCAGCGCCAGGACACTGCCCACCAGCCCGGTGGACGAAAGGCCAAAGCCATCCGCGATGGCAAGACCACCCAGCAGCGGCCCCAGCGCATTGGCGGTATTGAAGGCGGAATGGTTGAGCGCGGCCGCGAGGGTTTGCGCCTTGCCCGCCACGTCCATAAGCCGCGTCTGTAAAACAGGGCCCAGCGCGCCGCCCAGCCCGACCAGGAACACGGCAAGGATGATGGTGACGGCGTTGCCAGTAAGAAAAGAATACAGCGCCATGGTGGCGGCGAACCATAACAGGCAACCGCCTGCCACCGCCATGATCCGGCCATTGGCGTAACGCGGCACCACCACCAGCCCGGTCATCATGCCGGCGCCGAAAATGACGAACACCAGCGGCGTCAGGCTTTCGGGCATGCGCGTGACCGTCAGCAGCGTGTCGGCCAGATAGGTGTAAATGGCGAAGAAGCCGCCAAAGCCGATGGCGCCGATGGCCAGGGTCAGCAGCACGTCGCGGTTGCCCAGCGCGGCAAGCTCGGCCCGGGCGCTGGCGCCCTCCTCCGGCGGCTGGCGCGGCGCGAACAGCGCTACCAATGTCGCGGTCGCCAGCGCCAGCACCGCTACGATGGCGAAGCCCCAGCGCCAGCCGATCGCCTGGCCCAGCCAGTTGGCGCAGGGTACGCCGATGATGGTGGCAACTGTCAGTCCCATCAGGACCCGGGCCGACGCCTGGGCGCGGCGCTCATGCGGCACCAGCGATGCCGCCACCAGCATGGCCACGCCGAAATAGGCGCCATGCGGCAAGCCGCTGAGAAACCGGAACAGCATCATGGTTTCGTAATTTTGCGACAGGCCGGTCAGGCCGTTGCCCAGCGCGAAGACCAGCATCAGCCCGATCAACAAGGTGCGCCGCGCTATCTTTGCGGCCAGCACGGCGATCAGCGGCGCCCCCAGCACCACGCCCAGGGCATAGGCACTGATGACATGTCCGGCCACCGGCGCACTGATTCCCAGGTCGCGCGCGAAATAGGGCAACAGGCTCATGGTGGCGAATTCGGTGGTGCCGATCGCAAAGCCGCCCACCGCCAGGGCGAAATGAACCAGGTCGGGGTGGGAATCGCGGGACACGGCAATATCCGGTGAAGACAGAAGGTGAGCCCCGTTCGTACATGCCGCAATGCATCAACACAACCGCGCAAAAAATCAGCTACGGTTTGACGCGCGGCGGGCCGCCTCCTTGAGCGTAGCCGCAACGAAGCTTAGGGTCTGTCCCAACAAGGAGAAGGCGGATGTTTCCCGTCATTCTGCGCCGCGAGATCATCATTGCCCTGGCCGCCAAGGCGGCGCTGCTGGGCATCCTGTATATTCTGTTTTTCTCGCCGTCCCATCGCGCGCCCACGGCGGACATGCGCGGCCACCTGCTGGAAACGCGCTGATGGATATTGTCGAACTCTCACGCCTGCAATTCGCGGTCACCGCGCTCTATCACTTTATCTTCGTGCCGCTGACCATCGGCCTGTCGGTCCTGCTGGGCATCATGGAGACGGTCTATGTCATGACCGGGCGCGAGGCCTGGCGCGACATGGTCAAGTTCTGGGGCACCCTGTTCGGCATCAATTTCGCCATGGGTGTCGCCACCGGCATCACCATGGAATTCCAGTTCGGCACCAACTGGGCCTATTACGCCCATTATGTCGGCGATGTGTTCGGCGCGCCGCTGGCGATCGAAGGCCTGATGGCCTTTTTCCTGGAAGCCACCTTCGTGGGCCTGTTCTTCTTTGCCTGGGACCGGCTGACCAGGATCCAGCACCTGATCGCCACCTGGGCGCTGGCGATCGGGACAAACTTGTCGGCCCTGTGGATCCTGATCGCCAATGGCTGGATGCAATATCCCGTTGGCGCGCATTTCAACGCCCAGACCATGCGCATGGAAGTCACAGACTTCATGGCGGTGCTGTTCAATCCGGTCGCCCAGGCCAAATTCGTGCACACGGTCAGCGCCGGTTATGTCACCGGGTCGGTGTTCATCCTTTCGGTCAGCGCCTGGTACCTGCTGCGCGGCCGCCACGTGCAATTCGCCCGCCGTTCCATGACGGTGGCAGCCAGCTTCGGCCTGGCCTCGGCCCTGTCGGTGGTCGTGCTGGGGGATGAAAGCGGTTACACCGCCGGCCAGAACCAGAAGATGAAGATCGCCGCCATCGAGGCGATGTGGGAAACAGAACCGGCGCCTGCTTCCTTCACCCTGGTCGGATTGCCCGACATGGCCAGCAAGACCACCCAGTATGCGGTGAAAATCCCATGGGTGATGGGCCTGATCGCCACCCGCAGCGCCGACAAGGAAGTGGCCGGTATTTCCGAGCTGGTGGAATCCGCGCGCAAGGACATCGCTGACGGATTGATCGCCTATCGCGCCCTGTTGGCGATGAAGCAGAACCCGGATGACGCGGGCCTGCGCAAGCAGCTTGACGATCATGTGGATCACCTGGGCTCGGCGCTGCTGCTCAAGAATTTTCGCGCCGACATCGAGAACGCAACCGCGGACGACATCGACCGCGCCGCCAAGAGCACGATTCCCAACGTGCCGGTGCTGTTCTGGTCGTTCCGGGTCATGGTCGGGCTGGGCATGTGGTTCATCGCCCTGTTCGCCGCCAGCTTCTGGTTGTCGGCCAAGCGGCAGTTCGACCGCTACCGTGTTTATCTGTGGGCGGCACTGCTCACGCTGCCCCTTCCCTGGATCGCCGCCGAACTGGGTTGGATCGTGGCCGAATATGGCCGCCAGCCCTGGGTGATCGTCGGCGTATTGCCCACCGCGCGCTGGCGCGTCGTCGACCGCCGCGGGCAACGTGCTGTTCTCACTGCTGGGTTTTGCGCTGTTCTATTCGGCGCTGCTGATCGTCGACTTCTATCTGCTGCTGAAATATGTGCGCCTCGGTCCCGATGCGCCCAGCCCGGAACTGGCTGCCCGATGATGGATTGTGGCCATGGATTATGAAACGCTTCGGCTGATCTGGTGGGCGCTGCCGGGGATCCTGTTGATCGGCTTTGCCGTGATGGACGGATTCGATTTGGGCAATCGCGGCGTTGCTGCCCTTCCTGGGCAAGACCGATATCGAGCGGCGGATCATGATCAACACCGTCGGACCGGTATGGGAAGGCAACCAGGTCTGGTTCATTCCTGGGCGGCGGATCGATCTTCGCCGCCTGGCCGGCGCTGTATGGCGCCAGCTTTTCAGATTTTATCTGGCCATGTTCCTGGTGCTGGCGACGCTGATCCCGCGCCCGGTGGGATCAAGTTCCGCAAGGTCGAGGCGCCGCGCTGGCGGCATTTGGACTGGGCGCTGTTCGCCGGCGGTGTCGTGCCAGCGACCGTATTTGGAGTCGCCTTCGGCAATCTGTTCCTGGGCGTGCCGTTCGGCTTCGACGGTGACCTGCGCTTTCATTCCCAGATCACGTTGTTGTCGCTGCTCAACCCCTTCGGCCTGCTGGTGGGGCTGGTGAGCCTTTCCATGATCGTGATGCATGGCGCGGCCTGGGTGAATTACAAGACCGGAAGGAGTAGTGCAGAAGCGAGCCCGGGCGGTCCTGCCATTTGCCGCACTGGCTTTGTGGTGCTGTTCGCGGCGGCCGGCCTTGGCTGGTCGGCCTGGATGGCTATGCCATCGCCGGAACGATGGCGCATGACGGTCCTTCCAACCCCCTGCTCAAAAGCGTGACGCGCGTTCCCGGCGGCTGGATGGCGGGCGGCGCGGCATGGCCGGCCGCCGCGCTTGCATTGGCGGGTACGGCGGGCGCCGTGCTGCTGCGCGCAGGCGGCCGCTGCTTTGCTTCCTGTGCTCGATGCTGGTGCCGGCCGGCACCATCGCCACGGCGGGGTTGGCGCTGTTTCCGTTCTTGCTGCCTTCGTCCAGCGATCCCAATGCCAGCCTGACGGTGTGGGATGCGTCTTCCAGCAAGCTCACACTGATGGTGATGCTGGGCGCTGTCGCCCTGTTCCTGCCGCTGATCATCGCCTATACCGGCTGGGCCTATCGCGTGATGCGCGGACCGGTGCGGGCCGGGGATGTCAGCAGCAACCATTCGGCCTATTAGGACAAGATCATGTGGTATTTTTCCTGGGTTCTGGGTCTTGGATTTGCCGTCACCTTGTCGGTCTTGAACGCCATGTGGCTGGAAAGCCGGTCCGACCGGGACAAGCCCCGCTAATCCTGGCTTCATGCTACCTCGCCGCCCATGGAGTCGGGGCGGGCATGATCCGGAAAATACTCTTCGCAGCGATCGCGCTGGTGCCGGGCGCACTGGCGCCGGGCGCACAGGCGCAGGTGGTGGATCCCGACAAGCAGGCCGCCGCCCTGGTCCGGCAGATGACGCCGGACGAGCGCAACATCCTGCTGCACGGTTTCTTCTCGCGCCCCAACCCGGTCAACAAGCTGCCCCAAATCGGCGCGCCCTATGCCGCCGGGTACACGCCAGGCATCGCACGGCTGGGCATTCCGCAACTGGCGGAAACCGATGCCAGCCTGGGCGTGGCCTGGATCAATGGCAAGCGGGCCCGCAACGCCACGGCCCTGCCCTCCGGCCTGGCGCTGGCCGCAACCTGGGACGTCAAGCTGGCCTATGCCGGCAGCGCGGCCATCGCCCAGGATGCGCGCGCCAGCGGGCTGAACGTTCTTTTGGCCGGCGGGGTCAACCTGACGCGCGAGCCGCGCAACGGCCGCAACTTCGAATATCTGGGCGAAGATCCGCTGCTGGCCGGCACCCTGGCGGGCGAGACCATCCGCGCTATCCAGGACCAGCATGTCATGTCCACGGTCAAGCACTTCGCCCTGAACGCGCAGGAAACCCAGCAGAACGCCATCGGCGTGGACATCGCCGAAGACGCGGCGCGGGAAAGCGACCTGCTGGCCTTCGAACTGGCCATCGAGCGCGGCAATCCCGGCGCGGTGATGTGCGCCTATAACCATTTCAACGGGCCGTTTTCCTGCGGCAGCGATTTCCTGCTCAACAAGGTGCTGAAGCGGGATTGGCGATATCCCGGCTTTGTCATGTCCGACTGGGGCGCCAACCATGCCACCGCCGATGCGCTGGCGGGCCTGGATCGTGAATCTGGCCAGGAGTTCGACAGCCAGGTCTTTTTCGGCGCCCCGCTGGCGGCACTGGACGGCAAGGATCCTGCCTATACCGGGCGCATCACCGACATGAACCAGCGCATCCTGCGCTCCATGATCGCCAATCATTTGTTCGATGATCCGCCGAAAATCGCCAATCCCGACATCGCGCGGGGCGAAGCGGCGGCGCGCGCACAGGCCGCGGCGGGCACGGTGCTTTTGAAAAACAATGGCATCCTGCCGCTGCTCAAGACCGCCCGGCGCATTGCGGTGATCGGCGGCTATGCCAATGTCGGGGTGATGTCAGGGGGCGGCTCTTCGCAGGTCGCGCCCGGATCGGGACCGGCGCTTTCCATTCCCACCACCGTGGCCGGCGATGACTGGCAGGCCATGGCGCTGCATCCCGGCGCGCCGGTAAAGGCGATCCAGGCGCGTGCGCCCGGCGCCCGCGTCACCTTCGATACCGGCGCCTATCCGGCTTTCGCCGCGGCGCGCGCCAAGGAAGCCGATATCGTCATCGTCTTCGCCACCCAATGGACCACCGAAGGCATCGATGTCCCCGACCTGAACCTGCCCGGCGGCCAGAATGAGATGATCGCGGCAGTGGCAGCAGCCAATCCCAGGACCATCGTGGTGCTGGAAACCGGCGGGCCGGTGCTGATGCCCTGGCTGGACAAGACCGCCGCCGTGCTGGAGGCCTGGTATCCGGGCATCAAGGGCGCCGACGCCATCGCCGATATTTTGTTCGGCGACATCAATCCGTCGGGCAAGCTGCCCCTCACCTTCCCTGCCTCCATCGACCAGACCCCGCGCCCGGTGCTGGACGGCCTGTTCGGCTTCGACGGCAAGCAGCATGTGAATTACGACATCGAAGGCTCGGATGTGGGTTACCGCTGGTACGACCGCAAGGGGCTGACGCCGCTGTTCCCCTTCGGCTTCGGGCTTTCCTATACCGGCTTCCGCTATGACGATCTGAAGCTGCGCAGCGAAGGCAACACCATCCATGCCAGCTTCCTGGTCACCAACACCGGCAACCGCCCGGGCCGCGACACGCCGCAGCTTTACGTCACCCAACGCAACAAGACCAAGGGCCAGCGCCTGATCGGCTGGGGCAATGTCGACCTGGCGCCGGGCGCTTCGATACGCGTGAACATCGATGCCGACCCGCGTTTGCTGGCCGACTGGAACACGCAAAAGCAGCGCTGGGCCGTGCCCGCCGGGCGCTATGATGTGACCGTCAACAGTTCGGCGGCCAACCCGGTTTTGAACGCCTCCACCGGCCTGGAAGCGCGGCTGTTGCCGCCGTGAGCGAATTTACCCCTTCCTAACCTTGTTTTTCGCGCTTTCGCGTAATGTTACCGCTGCCCCGTCTTAAGGCTCCTCTCACCTTTGCGGGAATAAACTGCACGCTCGTTGCGGGGCGAAGCGTGCAGCACTCCTTGTCCAGAACCTTGACGGTCATCACCGGCCTGCTGGTAGTGGTGCTGGTTTCCGTTTTCGCGGTTATCGCCAAGTCCGCTTTCGACCGCCAGCGCGACGCTGAACGCATCCTGTCCATCGTCACCGTCAAGCGCGACATGATCTCCTCGCTGCAGGCGTTGCGCCTGGAAGGCGGCAGCCTGGACCTGGCGATGGACCAGACCGCCCCCGCAAGCCCGGCCCTGCGGCGGGAGATTGCGGCGCTGCATGCCATTTCCGGCAAAAGCATTGCGCGCTTGCACCAGCACAATTCCAACCATTACTCCGGCGGCTATGACGAGATGCTGGCGGATTATGCGGCCTATGACCGGCTGATGCCCGACATCATGGGTGCCATCAGCCGGCCGGTTTATGAACGCCCGTCCCGGGTGGTCGACGAACGGCTGCGCCTGATTAACGCCATCCTGGGCGTCCTGAATCGCAAGTCCACCTCGCTGTCGCGCAGCCTGATCTCGGCCGATCCCTTGATCAACGAAATGCTGCGGGTCGCCGATACCGGCTGGCAGGCGCGCAGCGATGCCGGCGGCGATCGTCATATCATCATGGACGCCATCCTGGATGGCGGCAGGTCCAACCAGCAGGCGCTGCAGGACATGGCCGAATACAAGGGCCGGGTGAAAGCATCCTGGTCGATCGTGAACGACGATGCCCGCCTGCCCGAATTCCCGCCAGCCATGAAGGCTGCGGTGGCGCGCGCCAACTGGGAGTATTTCACCGTGTTCGGAGCGCGCCGCAACGAGGTGGTCCAGGCGCTGTCACATGGGCTGCCCGCGCCGATGAGCGCGGAAGACTGGGTACGCCTGTCCAATACCAGTGTCAGCGCGCTGATGGCGGTGCCCAATACCGCGCTGGACCTGACCGAACGCTATGCCGCCTCCCAGGTGGCCATCGCCCGGCGCAACTTCGCCATTGCCATTGCCCTGATGCTGGCCTCCATCGCACTGGCCAGCTCTGCCGCCATTTACCTGATGTGGGGCGTGATCCACCCCCTGCGCACAATCACCAGGAGCATGCAGTCCATCGCCGCCGGCAAGCTCAAGACGGATATTCCCTTTGAGGACCGCCGGGACGAGATCGGCCAGTTCGCCGCCGCCCTGAAGATGTTCCGCGACAGTTCGGTGGAACGCGCCAAGCTGGAAAAGGAATTGCTGGACAGCCGCGTCGCCCAGGAAACCGCTGAAACGTCCAACCGCGTCAAGTCGGAATTCCTGGCAAACATGAGTCACGAGCTGCGCACGCCGCTGAACGCCATCATCGGCTTTTCCGACATGATGCAGCACAAGATCTTCGGGCCCATGCACCAGGGCTATGAGGAATATGCCGCGCTGATCAATGAATCGGGCAACCACCTGCTCAACCTGGTGTCAGACATCCTGGACCTGGCCAAGATCGAAGCCGGAAAGTTCTCAATCGACCTGCGCGAAGTGAACCTGGCCGATACGGTGGATTACTGCCTGCGCCTGACGCGCCGCCGCGCCGAAGCCGGCGGCGTCACCCTGGTCACCACCCTGCCCGACGGACCCATGACGCTGATGGCCGATGAGCGGGCCTGCAAGCAGATCCTGCTGAACCTTCTGTCCAACGCGGTCAAATTCACGCGCAAGGGCGGCACGGTGGAAATCAGCGCTGTGGTGCAAAGCGGCAACATCGTGCTGAAAGTGCGCGACACCGGCATCGGTATCCCCGCCAATGTCCTGTCGCGCATCGGCGAAGCGTTCGAACAGGCCAACAATGATCCCATGCTGGCGCGCGAAGGTACCGGACTTGGCCTGGCACTGGTGAAGGCGCTTGTCGCACAGCATGGCGGCATCCTGCGCATTGAAAGCATCGAGAAGGTCGGCACCACGGTGACGGTGGAACTTCCGCGCACGCAATCAGGCAAGATTGCGGCGTAAAATTTTTGTAATTCTCGCGCGCAAAAGTTCCATTCTGAAATGTCTAATTACGCGCCATCGTGCTGCTTTTTTACAACCACTGTTGCTTGTTGTGAGTGCTAGGTGACGCCTCCGTGACACTGTTGTCCCCGAGGAGTCCCCATGCAGTTTAAAGGCTTGTCCACGTTCGCCGCCACCGCGAGCGTTCTTGCCATCGTATCCGCCACCAACGCTTTCGCGCAGCAGGTTGCGGACAATGACAATGTCGAAACCGTCGTCGTCACCGGCAGCCGCGCCGCCCCGCGCGCCCAGCTCGACACCGTCGTGCCTGTCGACGTGATTTCCGCCGCGCAGATCGAACGCACCGGCACCACCGACCTGGCGCAGGCCTTGTCGCAGAACCTGCCGTCGTTGAACTTCACCCACCCCGCCGTCACCGATGGCACCGATTCCCTGCGCCCCGCCACCTTGCGCGGCATGTCGCCCGACCAGACCCTGGTCCTGATCAATTCCAAGCGCGCGCACGCCTCGTCGCTGGTGAACCTGAACGGTTCGCTGGGCTATGGCTCGGCGGCGTTCGACCTCAACACCATCCCGGCCATGGCGCTGGGCAATGTCGAAGTGCTGCGCGACGGCGCCGCCGCCCAGTATGGTTCCGACGCCATCGCCGGCGTGGTCAACCTGCGCCTGAAGGAAGCCCGCGAAGGCGGCGGCCTGTCCTTGACCGGCGGCATCTACAGCACCGATGTGCCGTACAATCTGGGCGGCGCACCGCAGCCCACCGGCGCGGCCTTGCCGTCCGAGCGTCACCTGGATGACGGCGCCACCTTCGTCCTGTCGGGCTGGAAGGGCATCGACCTGGGCAACGGCTTTGTCACCATCACGGCCGAATACAAGGACCAGCAGCACACCACCCGCGCCGGCCCCGACCCGCGCCAGCAATATGCGTTGATCGCACCGGGCGTTTTCGACCCGCGCGAGCAGACCATCAACCGGTTCAACAACTGGTATGGCGAGCCGAAGATGGAGCAGTACACGGTGTTCGTGAACTCCGGCTATGACCTGAACGAGAATGTTCACCTCTATGCCTTTGGCGGCTACCAGTTCCGCGACGCCACCTCGGCGGCGAATGTGCGCCGTCCGGGCCAGCAGACCCTGGCCAATCCGGCCTCCAACCTGCTGGCGGTCTATCCCAACGGCTTCCTGCCCAAGATCAACAGCGAGATCGAAGACGCCAACATGGCGGTGGGCGTGCGCGGCACGCTGGATGCCTGGAACTGGGATACCAGCTTCAACTATGGCTACAACAGCCTGCACTTCAACACGATCGATTCGATCAACGTGTCGCTTGGCCCGAACAGCCCCACCCGCTTCTATTCGGGTGGTCCGCGTTACGGCCAGGGCGTGTGGAACCTGGACGTGAACCGTCCGCTCTCCATCTTCGGCAACAACGAAACCACCCTGGCGCTGGGCGGCGAAGTCCGCTTCGAGGATTACCGCATCAATGCGGGTGACGCGAACTCCTATGCCAATGGCGGCTATGTCACCCCGACTGGCAATGTCGGCGGCGCCGGCGCGCAGGGCTTCCCCGGATTCTCGCCGGCGGATTCGGTGCGGGCCAGCCGCAATTCGCAGAGCGCCTATATCGACGTGGACACCCATCCGGTTGAAGCGCTGGACATCGACGTGGCCGGCCGCTTCGAGAATTATTCCGACTTCGGCACCACGGTGAACGGCAAGATCGCCGCGCGCTATGACTTCAACGACATGTTCGCGCTTCGCGGCGCGGTGTCGTCGGGTTTCCGCGCCCCGTCGCTGCAGCAGGAATATGTCGCCTACACCTCCACCATCTTCGTGGCGGGCAACCAGATCAACAGCACCATCCTGCGGGCGTCCAACCCCGTGGCCGCCACCATCGGCGCGGTGCCGCTGAAGCCGGAAAACTCGGTGAACTACTCCGTCGGCGGCGTCTTCCGCCTGGAAAACTTCTCCGCCACCCTGGACCTGTACTCGATCAGCGTGGGCAACCGCATCGCGCTGTCCGACACCATCACCCAGGCCAATGTGCTGGCGCTGTTCCCCGCTTCCGCCCAGATCGGCGGTGCGCGCTTCTTCACCAATGCCGAGGACACGCTCACCAATGGCGGCGAGTTCGTGGCCACCTACAAGTGGGTGCCGGAAGCCAATTGGGGCAGCTTCAACTTCACCGCGGCCGCGAGCCACAACGAGACGAGCATTCGTGCCATCCGTTCGACCCCGCAGCTGTCGGCGCTGACGCCTGCCCCGGCCTATCTGGCCAACTACCGCATCAAGTCGCTGACGGACGGCCAGCCCAAGTGGAAGGCCAACCTGAGCGCGGACTGGGCGTATGAATGGGCCGGCCTGACCGCGACCATGAATTACTATGGTCCGCTTACCCAGCCATTCAACGGCAACAATGTGCTGGGCGACTACCGCCTGGCCGGCAAGGCGCTGTTCGATCTGGAAGCGCGCGCCGATGTCGGCTACGGCCTGCAGCTCGCGGTGGGCGCGCAGAACCTGTTCGACACCTATCCGACCGAACCGTCCTACGTCCTGAATGGCCAGAACATCTCGACCAATGGCGTGGGCCAGTGGCCGGAATACTCGCCCTTCGGCTTCGACGGCCGCTATGTCTACGGCCGTATCTCTTACAAGATGTAAGAGGGCAAGATGTAAGGGGCTTCACAGCCCTGACGAAAAGGCCGCGGCGCAAGCCGCGGCCTTTTTGTTAACGCAGGCATCTGGGACGAAGCTAGGAAGCCCGCCGCTTGGGCGCTTGGCTGCTGGTGGCGGCTGCCGTGGAAGCGCTGCGCAGCCAGACTGCGGCGTGAGCCGTGCGATTTTTACTGAGCCGAAGCCTGGGCGTATTCGCCCTTGGCGCGGTAGCGCCACAGGTAGGACGGGATCACCGCTTCCACCGAGGTCGGCGTAATGCCCAGGTCGGCAAGTCCCGCCGCCGTGGGCGACACGACATTATCGTGCTTCAGCAGCTTGACCTGGTCCATGGTCAGGATCGGGTTGGGCAAGACCTGCAGGAACGCCGCCTTGAGCGAGGCCAGGCCGAAAGGCAACGGCACCAGCGCGCGTTTGCGCCCGGTTTCGCGCAGGATGATTTGCAGCAATTCCTTGAAGGAATAGATGGCGGGGCCGCCCAGCTCATAGGTGCGGCCGTCCTGCCGCGACAGCGCCGTCACGATGGCCTGCGCCACGTCGCCCACGAACACCGGCTGGAAGCGGGTATGGCCGCCGCCCACCAGCGGCAGGACCGGCGAGAAGCGCGCCATGGCGGCGAACTTGTTGAAGAAGCCGTCTTCGGGCCCGAAGATAATAGAGGGACGCAGGATCACGGCATTGGGGAAGGCTTCGCGCACGGCCTGTTCGCCCTCGGCCTTGGTCACGGCATATTCGGCATCGGCATTGGCGTCGGCGCCGATGGCCGAGACATGCACCAGCGCAGCCACGCCGGCGGCGGCGGCGGCCTGGGCGATATGGGCGGCGCCTTCGGACTGGACGTCTTCGAAGGTCTGGCCCTTCTGGAACAGGATACCGGTCAGGTTGATCACCGCATCGGCGCCCATCACCGCATGGGCGACGGATTCGGCGTCCGAGACATCGCATTTGACGAAGTCGATCTGGCCCACGGTCCCCAGCGGACGCAGGAAGAAGCCGCGGCCGGGATGGCGTGTCGCCACCTTGATGCGCCAGCCGGCCCGGGCCAGAGCCCGCACCGTATGGCGGCCCAAAAAGCCGGAGCCGCCGAAAACCGTGACCAGTTTGGTGTTCATGACGCGCATTTCCAAAGCAAAGGGGCTGGAATCTGGGGCGGATAATAGGCCCCCGGGCGGGGCCGGGACAGGGGCTTTTTGGCCGCAAATCCGGGGAAAAACCCAATGTTGACTTGGGGTCCCGCCCCCCCTAAACATCGCGCCCTTGCCCGGCCGGTTTCGGCTGTCCGGTGTGCCCAGATGGCGGAATTGGTAGACGCACTAGTTTCAGGTACTAGCGCTGCAAGGCGTGGAGGTTCGAGTCCTCTTCTGGGCACCATTAAAAAACCCGCCAGCGAAAGCTGGCGGGTTTTTTAATTCAGTGCAGCGCCAGATAGCCGATCAGGGCGATGCCGGCTGCGATCCGGTACCAACCAAAGGGCCTCAGGCCATATTTCGTGACGATTTTCAAAAAGCTCTTGATCACGAAGAAGGCCACCACAAACGACACCACGAAACCGATGGCGATGTTGAGGCCCTGGCCATGGCTGAGCGCGCCGGCCTTTTGATGCAGTTCCAGGATGGTGGCGCCCATCATGGTGGGCACCGCCAAGTAGAAAGTGAAAAGCGTCGCGGCGCGGCGGTCCACGCCCAGCATCTCGCCGCCCAGGATGGTGGCGCCGGAGCGTGACACACCCGGAATGATCGACAGGACCTGGCAGCAGCCGATCTGGAACGCCTTGGACAAGGGGAGCTTGTCGCCTTCGAAGAAGCGCGATTTCGGCGCAATGCGCTCGAACATCAGGATGACGATGCCGCCCACGATCCAGCAACCTGCAATGAAGGGCATGGCATGGGCCGGATCCAGCAGCACCCGGTCCAGAAACTTTTTCAGCACCAGACCCGCCACCACCGACGGCAGCAGCGCCAGTATCAGCCCCAGCGCGAAGCGCCGCGCATCGGCCGACGATGGCAGCCCGATCAGCGCTTTCCAGAACACCTGGAAATAGATCGCCACCACCGCCAGGATCGCACCCAGCTGGATCACCACGGTGAAGGCTTCCCAATCCTCGCCCAGGCCCAGCAGCCGCTCGGTCACCAGCAGATGCGCGGTCGAGGAGATGGGCAGGAATTCGGTGATGCCCTCGACAATGCCCAAAATCACGGACAACAGCATATCGTGCATGGGCAAATCCCCGGGGTATCTTTGGTGAGCGGCGGCGAACAGGTAGCATGCGCCCGCCTCGCGCACTCTATAAAAGTTGTTATGCTTGGGGCATGGGCGTGAGGGGAATCAGGCTGTGGCGCGGGCGCGGCTGGCTGTGGAAGCTGGCGCTGTCCGTATTCATCCTATTGGTCCCTGCCCCCATCCTGCTGCTGCTGGTCTTCCGCTTCCTGCCCATTCCCGGAACCCCGGAAATGCTGGTCAGCTTGGCCATGGGAAAGGGCGCCTCCTATTCCTGGAGCGATGACATCTCGCCCCGGCTGGAACGCTCGGTGATCGGGGCCGAGGACCAGAATTTCTGCACCCACAACGGCTTCGACTTCGACGCCATCAACAAGGCGATGGAGGACCACAAGAAGCACCCCAACAAGCCGATGCGCGGCGCCAGCACCATCTCGCAGCAAACCGCCCGCACCCTGTTCCTGGTTCCCATGCGCAGCTGGATCCGCAAGGGGCTGGAGGCTTACCTGACCGTGATGATCGAGGCACTGTGGCCCAAGAAGCGCATCCTGCACGCCTATCTCAATACGGTGGACTGGGGCGATGGCATTTTCGGCGCCGAGGCGGCGGCCAGCGCGTACTTTGGAACCGATGCCGGTTCGCTGACCGGGGACCAGGCCGCCAGGCTGGCCGCCATCCTGCCCAATCCCCACAAGTGGAAGGCGGCCCATCCGGGCCGCTATGTCCGCCGCCGCGCCGGAATGCTGCAGGGCCGCCAGGCGATGGTGATGCGCGACGGGCTGAACTTTTGCGTTAAGTAGGCGGCTCGCTTACAAGTCCGTGCCTTTATTATGTCCTATCGCTTCGCTACTTGAGGACTTGTTTTTCGTCCTATCGCTTCGCTACTTGAGGACTGATGCGCCGCCTGATTCACCTGATGCTGTCTCCCAGTTGCCGCCTGGCCCGCCTGATGGTGGGGGAAAAGCGGGTGGCCTGCGATCCGGCAATATCCGATGACCCCAGGCAGTCCATGCCCGTCTTCACCGACATGGACGGCACGCGCTGCGAAGGGGTGTGGGCGATCCTGGACCATCTGGAACATCACTATCCCGACCATCCGCTGGCCCCGGCCGACGATGCTGCGCGGCTGGCCTGTCTGCGCTGGGTGGACTGGGCGATGGGACCGTTCCATGAACTGGTGACCCAGCGCATCGTGTATGAAAAAGCCGCGCCGCGTTACACCGGCGCCGGCTTCAGCCGCGCCCCCGACATGAATGTCATCCGCGCCGGACGCGAGGAACTGAAGCTGGCGCTGAAGGCGATCGGTGACGCCGCGGAAAGCAACGGCAACCTGGCTTGCCGCGAACCCACGCTGGGCGACCTGGCGGTTGCGGCGCATCTGTCGGCGCTGGATTATTTCGGCGAAGTGCCCTGGACCGATTTTCCCGCCGCCGCCGAATGGTATGTGCGCATGAAATCGCGCCCGTCCTTCCGGTCCATCCTGTCCGACCGCGTGCCCGGCCAGCCGCCGGTGTCGCACTACGCCGACCTGGAGTTCTAGGGTTTCAGCGTATCCAGGTTTTCGCGCGCCGCGGCCACCGCGGCGCCGGACCCGCTTTTAATCGCTGCTTCGAAATCGCGCCGCGCGCCATTCAGGTCGCCCAGCTGCTTGCGCAGCAGACCGCTTTCCACCAGCGCATCGCCATCATTAGGTTTCAGCTTCAGCGCCGCCGCGATATCGCCGCGCGCCTCGGCATATTGCTTGAGGGCCCGCCGGGCGCTGGCGCGCAACACCAACAGATCGGCGCGACGCGGGTTCAGTTGCAGCGCCGCATTCAGATCCAGCACCACTTCATGCCAGTTGCGCACCATGGCCTGGGCGCGCGCCATGTCGGCGAAAAGGTCCGGGTCCCCGGCCGACAGAGTCAGCGCGCCGGTCAGGCTTTGCACCGCCCTGGCGCCCTCGCCCGCCAGCAGCCAGGCATTGCCGGCCTGGTCATACAGCGCGATGCGGAACTCCACGTCCAGCGTGGCTTTGCCGCCGGCGATGCGGTCCAGCCGCGCGCCCGCTTCGGCGTAACGCTTGAGGCTGACCAGCGACAGGGCCGCGCAATGTTCCGCCGGCACGCCGCCGCCGGCCTTGACCCAGACTTCGGCATCCGCCAGCGCGATGGCGGGATTGGCGCTGCTGTCGGCCAGGCAGCGGCGATAATGCGCCCGGTCCGCGGCCTCGCCGCCGATCGCGGCACTGGCGGCCAGCGGCACGAACACAAGACAAAGGGCGGCGAAAATGGGGCGCAACATGGCTTCATCCTAGCAGGAATAAACGCTTCGGCGCGTCCCAAATCCTGTTAGGGTCGCTGCGGGAAGAACGCTCATGATCCGGATCACCGCTGTACTTCTGTTCCTTTTCGCACTGGCCGCGCCCGCCATGGCGCAGCCGGCGGTTTCGGCCGCGCCGGTGGAGATGGGCCCGCGCGCCGCACCCACCACAAAGGTCCAGGTCGGCACGCTGGATTACATGGGCACACCCGCCTTCGACGCCGCCAAGGCGACGGACAAATACCTGTCGCGCGTGAGCGGCGCGGCCCGCGCCAAATCCGATGCTTACTTCGAAGGCGGCTATTGGCTGCAGCTGGTGGATCTGATCTACGGCCTGGCGGTGGCGAGCCTGCTGTTATGGCTGCAAATTTCCAGCCGCCTCAGTGACTGGCTCCATGAACGCACGCACAGCCGCACCGGGCAAGTCATGCTGTATGTCGCGATTTATGTGCCGCTGACCACGCTGCTGACGTTTCCCATCACCTTGTATGAAGGATTCTTCCGCGAACACGCATACGGCCTGTCCAACCAGAATTTCTGGCAATGGCTGGGCGATTTCGGCATCGGCTTCGCGCTCAACTTCGCCGCCATGGTGCTGCTGTTGCCGGTGCTGTACGCAGCCATCCGCCGGGCGCGCGAAAGCTGGTGGGTGTGGGGCGCGGGCCTGCTGATCGCGTTCGAGATCCTGACCGTGGTGATCTGGCCGATCTTCATATCTCCGCTCTACAATCATTATTCGCCGTTGCCGGACAGTCAGCTAAAGGCGCAGATCCTGTCGCTGGCGCGCGCCAATGACGTGCCGGTGGACAATGTCTGGCTGGTGGATGCCTCGCGCCAGTCCAATCGCGTATCCGCCAATGTGTCCGGCCTGTTTGGAACCGCGCGCATTTCGCTGAACGACAACCTGCTGAAACAGGGCACGCCGGATGAAGTGCTGGCGGTGCTGGGCCATGAGATGGGCCATTATGTGATGGACCATGTCACCCGCGAATTGCTGCTGGGGGCCCTGGTGATCCTGGTCGGCTTTGCGTTCGTCAACGGCGCTTTCCAGGCGGCCTGCAGCGTGTTTGGCGGCCAATGGCAGGTTCGCAAGCTCAGCGACATTGCCGGTCTGCCGCTGCTGATCGCATTGGCCAGCATCTACATGTTCCTGGCGACGCCGGTGACCAACAGCATTTCCCGCACCACCGAATACCAGGCCGACATCTTCGGGCTGGATGCGGTGCGCAAGCCGGACGCCTTCGCCACCGTGATGCTGAAGTTGTCCACCTATCGCAAGCTGGAGCCGGGCAAGTGGGAAGAGATAATCTTCTATGACCATCCGTCCGGGCGCACCCGCATCGAAGCGGCGATGCGCTGGAAGAAGGAACACATCGCCGATCCCGACCTGCGGAATTCGGCGGAAATCCCTTAACGCGGAAGCTGCGCCACCAGCGCGGCATACAACGGGCCATTCGGCTCCAGCTTGCCCAGCAAGCCTTCGCACGCCTTGCGCGCCTCGGCGCTCCAGTCGGCGGTCAGGGACGCGGCCAGCTGCGCCTGGCTTTTCAGGATCACGCCGTCATCCAGGATTTTCAGCCCATTGTCGCGCAGGGTCGCGCCCGTGGTGGTGATGTCGACGATCACTTCGGCGGTTCCGGCGGCCGGCGCGCCTTCGGTGGCGCCGGCGCTGGGCACGATGCGATAGTCCGAGATGCGATTCAGGGCGAAGAACTGCCGCGTCAGCTGGGCATATTTGGTCGCCACCCGCAGGCGGCGCTTGTGCTTGCCGGCATAGGCGGCGCAGACATCGTCCAGGTCCGCCATGGTCGCCACATCGATCCAGTAAGCCGACACCGCCACCACCACGTCCGCGAAGCCAAAGCCCAGTGGCTTGATCAGGTGCATGCGACCGGTCAATTCCGGCGCTTCCTCGCGCAGCAAATCCTCGCCGGTGATCCCCAGGTGAATGTCGCCCGCCAGCAGAGAAGAGGCGATTTCGCCCGCCGACAGCAGCATGACTTCGACATCGGGCATGCCGGCAAAACTGGCGCGATAGCCGCGCGCGCCGGCGGCCATCTCCATCACCACGCCGCGCTCGGCGAACCAGGCGTTGCAATTGTCTTTCAGGCGGCCCTTGGACGGAATGGCCAAAGTCAATGAAGGGGGCGTCAGCATCACTTGCCTCCCCGCTTGGCGGCCAGCACGCGTTCGGTGCGGATGGCGACGCCGATGGCGCTGACCGGCTTTTTGGCGCCCAGCATCTCCATCATGGTGTCATAGCGGCCGCCGCCGGCGATCTGCACCGGGCCTTCCTTGTCGCGCGCCCACAGCTCGAACACGAAGCCGGTGTAATATTCCATGTTGCGGCCGAAATGGGCGGTGAACTGCACCCGCGCCGGATCGATGTTCAGCGACTTCAGGGTCGCCAGCCGCGCATCCATCGCCGCCAGCTGCGGATCCAGGTTGATGCCGGCGGTGGCCAGCAACGCGCGCACCTTGGCCAGCGCCTCTTCGGCCGGGCCGGAAATATCCAGCAGCTGGGCGACGGCGTCGGCCACCCTGGCATCCAGGCGCAGGTTGGCCGCATCCGCCGCACGGTCCAGCGCACGGGTGATGATCTCCTCGCGCGTGCGGCCCGCGGGCGGCGCATCGCCCTTGGCGTCGATCAGGGCTTCGATTTCCTCGCGGGTGCCGGGCAGCCTGGCTTTGCCGTCGCCATGACCCAGCCAATAGAGCAGGCTTTCGACATAGCCGGCGCGCCAGAAGTGCCGCTTGAGGCGCGAGCGCCAGCCCGCCGGCAGCGCCAGCGCATCCACCAGCGCGTTGAACAGCGCCAGGTCGCCCATGCGGATGGTGTAGTCCGACAGGCCGCAAACCTTCAGCGCATCGACGACCAGGGACAGGATCTCGGTTTCGCCGGCAGCGCGGTCGTCCAGGCCCAGCAGCTCGACACCGGCCTGGAAGAACTGGGTGGGCCGGTGCGGCTCGCCCGGCTGATGACGGAAGACCAGCCCATTATAGCCGATGCGCGCCGGGAAACTGCGCCTGGCCAGGACCGCTTCGCGGCAGATCGGGATGGTCAGATCAGGACGCAGGCACAGCTCGCGCCCCGACGGGTCCATCAAAGTGAAGGTACGGCGGCGGATTTCTTCGCCCGAGCGGTCCAGGAAAATCTCGGCCGGCTGCAACACCGCCGGCTCTTCGCGGCCATAGCCGCGGCTGGCGAACAGCCCCAGCAGCGACACGGCCTGCGCGTTCAGGGCATCGATGGCCTTGGTGTCATAGTACGGAAAAGCAGGCACTACACCCTGCCCTTCAGCATCGCCTTCACTTCGGCCACCAGGTCGGCGCGCTTGACGCTTTTCTGCGCTTCGCGGTTGCCGACCCATTCGGCGCGGCTTTCCACCGACTTGGCCAGTTCAGCGCCCAGGGCCAGGTCCTTGAGCGTGACTTCGCCGCGGGCGCGCTCATCGCCGCCCTCGATCACCGCGATGGCGGCGCCGCGCTTGTCCGCATATTTGAACTGGTCGCCCATCTTGCCGTTGCCGACATAGACTTCGGCGCGAATGCATTGGGCGCGCAGCTCCTGCATGATCGCAAAGGCAGCGGCCGCTTCGGCCTTGTCGAACACGGTCACCACCACCAGCGGCGACGCGGAAGACGCGACAAGCCCGCGCGAGGTCAGCGCGCTCATCAGGCGCGACACGCCGATGGAAACGCCGGTGGCCGGCACCTGCTGGCCGGTGAAGCGCGCCACCAGGTCGTCATAACGCCCGCCGCCCGCCACCGAACCGAATACGACTTCCTCGCCGTCTTCGTTCTTGATCGGGAAAGTCAGCTGACCTTCGAACACCGCGCCGGTGTAATAATCCAGGCCGCGCACCACGCCGGTGTCGAACATTACCCTGTCGGGGCCATAGCCGCAGGACTGCAACAGGCGCACGATCTGTTCCAGTTCGTTCAGGCCAGCGGCGCCGATGGCGCTGCTGCCGACCAACGTGCCGATCTGGCGCAAATGTTCGTCCTCATCGCCCGCATCGGGCGCGACAAAGGCCAGGATGCGATGGGCCTGTTCGGCGCTGAGCCCCGCGCCCTTGGTGAAATCGCCGGACTCATCCTTGCGGCCCTCGCCCAGCAGCGCCGACACACCGTCCACGCCCAGCCGGTCGATCTTGTCGATGGCGCGCAGCACGATGCCGCGCTTGACGCGGTCTTCCAGCGCCACGCCGCTGGCTTCCAGGACACCATCCAGCAGCTTCCTGTTGTTCAGCTTGATGATGTAATCGCCCCGCGCCAGCCCCAGCGCCTCGAACGTGTCCGATACCATCATCAGAAGCTCGGCATCGGCGGAGGCGCTCGCGCTGCCCACCGTGTCGGCGTCGAACTGGGTGAACTCACGATAGCGGCCGGGCCCTGGCTTCTCGTTGCGCCACACGCTGCCCACCTGATAGCGGCGGAACGGCTTGGCCAGGTGCTGGAAGTTGGCCGCGACATGACGCGCGAGCGGCGCGGTCAGGTCATAGCGCAGGCTCATCCACTGATCGTCGTCATCCTTCAGTGAGAAAACGCCCTCGTTGGGACGGTCCACGTCCGGCAGGAACTTGCCCAGCGCATCGGTATATTCGAAGGCCGGGGTCTCCAGGGGATCGAAGCCATAGCTTTCATAGACGCCGCGAATGGTCGCCAGCATCTTCTGCTCGGCCATGATTTCGGCAGCGCCGCGGTCGCGGAAGCCGCGCGGCAGCCGGGCCTTTGGCTTAGCCTGGGGTTTGACTTGTTTGGGCGGCGACATCGGGTCTTTGGGGAATCTGCTGAAACTGGACGTTGGCGGGGGTTGTACCGGCCCCCCGCCATGGCGGCAAGGAACAGGGGGAAATTATTACAGATCAATGGGTTGAAAGCGCGCCGCTTTGTCCCTTGCGCGCGGCCATGCTGCAATGCGAACTAACCCCAATAAACAGGGAGGCCGGGTGTGGCCGAAAGCAAAGTCTATCCCGATGCCGCCTCGGCCCTCAAAGGCCTGACCTTCGACGGCATGACCGTGATGTCGGGCGGTTTCGGCCTGTCAGGCAACCCGGAAAACCTGATCACCGCCCTCAAGGAAGATGGGGTCAAGAACATGACCGTCATCGCCAACAATTGCGGCGCCGATGGGCTGGGCCTGTGGGTGCTGCTGAACAACGGGCAGATCAAGAAGATGATCTCGTCCTATGTCGGTGAGAACAAGCTGTTCGAGGAATTGTACCTGACCGGCAAGCTGGAGCTGGAACTGAACCCGCAGGGCACCCTGGCCGAGCGTATCCGCGCCGGCGGCGCCGGCATCCCCGCCTTTTACACCCGCACCGGCGTCGGCACCGTGGTGGCGGAGGGCAAGCCCACCGAGGAATTCGATGGGCTGACCTATGTGCGCGAGCGCTGGCTGCGCGCCGACCTGTCACTCGTTAAGGCATGGAAGGGCGATACAGAAGGCAACCTGGTCTATCGCAAGACGGCACGGAATTTTAATCCCGTCATGGCCACGGCCGGCAAAGTCACCATCGCCGAAGTGGAAGAGCTGGTCGAACCGGGCCAGCTGGATCCGGACAATATCCACACGCCGGGCATTTACGTGCAGCGCATCCTGAAAGGCCACGACTACAAGAAACCGATCGAGCGCGTCACCACGCGCCCCCGCCCGACTGGAGGCGCATAATGGCCTGGTCCCGCGAAGACATCGCCGCCCGCGCCGCGCGCGAACTGAAAGATGGTTTCTATGTGAACCTGGGCATCGGCATTCCGACCCTGGTGGCCAACTATATTCCGGACGGATTGAAGGTCACCCTGCAGAGCGAGAATGGCATGCTGGGCATGGGTCCCTTCCCCTATCCGGGCGAGGAAGATCCCGACCTGATCAATGCCGGCAAGCAGACCATCACCGAATTGCCGACCACCAGCTATTTCTCCTCGGCCGACAGCTTCGCCATGATCCGCGGCGGACACATCGACCTGTCCGTGCTGGGCGCCATGGAAGTGGACGAGAAAGGCGACATCGCCAACTGGATGATCCCCGGCAAGATGGTCAAGGGCATGGGCGGCGCCATGGACCTGGTGGCCGGCGTCAAGAAGATCGTGGTGGTAATGGAACACACCAACAAGGCCGGCGAAAGCAAGATCCTGAAGAAGTGCGACCTGCCGCTCACCGGCACCGAGTGCGTCGACATGATCATCAGCGATCTGTGCGTCTTCACCCTGGAACGCGGCAAGACCGGCCTGAAGCTGATCGAGCTGGCGCCGGGCGTCACCCTGGACGAGGTCAAGGCCAAGACCGAAGCGGCGTTCACCACTGCGCTTTGACATGACAGCACGCTTGAGACTGCGGCTTTGGCGGCATCATCTGCCGCTTGGCCTGGCATCGGGCGGCGTCATTTGGTTCTTCTATGCCACCCGCCCCTATTCCGACATCCTGACACGCCTGAGCTTTTCCACCGCCTGGCCGGCGCTGATACTCCTGAGCGTGACCTTGGCAATCGGTCCCTGGCGCGTCCTGACCCGCAAGAAACAGGCGCTGTCGGTGGACCTGCGGCGCGATATCGGCATCTGGGCCGGCATTGTGGGTGTGGTGCATGCCGGCGTGGGCCAATGCGTCCACCTGCGCGGGCGCCCGTGGCTGTATTACATCTATGAAAACTGGCAGCGCGCGCATTGGCAGCCGCTGCGCCATGACGTGTTCGGCTTTGCCAACTTCACCGGCCTGATCGCGGCCCTGATCCTGCTGGCGCTACTGGTCACCTCCAATGACCTTTCGCTGCGCAAGATGGGGCCGCCGCAATGGAAAAGCCTGCAGCGCTGGAACTATGCCTGCTTCGGCCTGACCGTGTGCCACACCTTCGGCTACCTGGTCGGCATAGAAAGCCTGGAGGCTGCCGCCATCATCACCACCTGCCTGTGCCTGGCGATCACCGCCTGGCTGCAATGGCAGGGTTGGCAGGCGCGGCGCCCTATTTGACCACCACGCCGCCGACCGTTTCCGATCCCGTACCGCTGCAGCCCACCGCGCCATAGCGGATGAATTTCTGGATGCGCTTACCGGTATCCACTTCGGCCGTATAGATGTTGCCCTTGGAGTCCAGGCTAACCTGGTGCAGCCAGTGGAACTGGCCGGCATTGCGGCCCGAACGGCCCAGCCGGCCCAGCTCCTGCAAGTTGGCACGGTTGAGCAGGTAGATGGTCATGTTGGAATTGTCGCCGACATAGAGGCAGCTCTGCCCCTTGTCCTTGGAGAAATTCAGCGACACCGAGGTACCCGGCATGGCCGGTATGGTCTCGGTATTGCCGCTGATCCAGCGCTCGGCGACAAAACCGCACTTGCCCGCCACACCATCCGGATTGCTGCAGGGCTTGCCCAGCGCCGGATCGTTGGCGTTGAACACCTGGATGCGGTCATTGCCGCGGTCGCAGACATAGAGCTTGCCGTCATCGGCCAGCTTTACGCAGTGAACCGGATTGCGGAAGAAGGTGGGCTTCCTGTTGCCCTTCTGCGAATCCGGGATCCAGCGCCCCGCCGCGGCGGCGCCCGCATCGTCGACCGGATTGCCGCCATAGGCGCCGAAGTGACCGATATATTTTCCAGTGTTGGCATCCACGATCAGGATGCGACGGTTGCCGTAACCGTCCGCGATGTAGAGGCGGTTGGTCTTGGGGTCCACCACCATGTCGGCCGGCAGGTACAGCAGCGGCGTGCCGTTGATGCCGCCCGCGGTATCATTGCTGGCGGGCGCGCTGGGCGTGCCGCCAATGCGCATCTTGAAATTGCCGTTCATGTCGAACTTCAGGACAAAGCCGTCACCGCCATCCTTGTGGGTGGTCCAGGCGGACGCCGGATCAACCGGCTTGGCGCCGTTACCCGCGATCCAGACATTGTCATTCTGGTCGACATAAATGCCATGCTCGCTGTTGGGCCAGATGCAACCATCGGCAGCCTTGCAGTGGCTTTCCAGCCAGCCCGGATCGGCCGGGCCGCCCCAGCTGCGCAGCAGCTTGCCGGAGGTGTCGAACTCCAGCACCGATGGCGCGGCATTGCAGCAGTCGGCTATCGCGCCATTGGGACGTACAAAACCAAGACCATTCTTGCCGCCGCTGCCGCCGCTGGTGTCCAGCGCCGCTTCGTCGGTGGTCATGGTGCGCGGGCGGTTATAGACCCAGATGTGATCATGATGATCGACATAAAGCCCGCCGACCTGGCCCAGCATCCAGCTGTGCGGCAGGGGCGCCGGCCAACCCGCGTCAGAGACAAAGCCCGGGGCGGAACCGCTGGCCGACTTGTTGTAGACACCGGTGTTGGCATAGAGCCGGTCCAGGATGGACTGATCCTTTTTCGCGGCATCGGCGGCCAGCGCGCCGCCCGTGGCCAGCATCACAGCCAGCGCCATTACAAATTTGCGCATTCTTCAGTCCCTGCCCTGTTCGATTAATTCTCTGGAACGTCGATCACCAGCACCCGCTTGGGCGCCTTGCCCACCTTGATGCGGGCGATTTCCTTCTCCGCTTTCACATCCATGATGGAGGTATCATCGGTATCGGCATTGCTGACGCCGGCATATTTGCCGTCTTTCGACATGCTGATCCAGTTGGGGCATTCGCCTACCGTCAGCTTCTTGCCGAGCTTGCCGCTGGCAATGTCATACACATAGACGCCCGCGTCCGACACCGAGGTGATCCAGATCTTCCTGCCGTCCGGGGTCATGGTGATGCCGTGCACCGGGGTATTGGGCGGCTCGACGCGGCAATTCATCCAGGGCATCGGCGGCAACACCACCTGCGACATGGTCTTGCCGGGAATGTCGATGATCGCCATGCCATGCAGACCACTGAGCGCGGTGTAAAGGGTCTTTTCATCCGCGGTGACGATGAAGGGGCGCGGATCGCCGGCCACCCGCACCATGTTGGTATATTCCATGGTCTTCATGTCGATGCGGTTGATGCGATAGGCGTCGCGCTCCTCGCAATAGACCACCGTGTTGCTGCCGCCTTCGGGGGTGAAGCAGTTGTGGGGATGGCGGATCGGCAGGGTCTTGACGATCTTCTTCTGCGCCACGTCCACGATCACCGCGCTGTTGGCCGGCGCCAGCAACGGCACCACCACATAATGGCCATCACTGGTAGCGGCGCATTCGTTGGGCTGGCCGCCCAGGGCGATGGTATCGGTGACCGTGTTGGTTTTGGTGTCGATCACCTTCAGGGAATGTTCGGACTCGATGGTGGCGAAGGCGCGGCGGCCATCTTCTTGCGCGCATACGCCGTGCACGATGGGACCCACGATCAGGGTCTTGATGATCTTCTGGGTGGGCAGGTCGATGATGGTGATGTCATCGCCCTGGCTGTTGGCGACATACAAGAGCGGGCGCGCATCTGCCGCGGTCGCGGCCAGGCAGGCAGCCGCCAGCGCCAGGATCTTTTTAAGCATGTCCCCTCCCCCTTTTTCCCCTTTTTAGCCGAAGGGACGGGAGGGAACCAGCCCGCTACTTTCGGCCCCCGCGCGACTTTTCCTGGTCTTCCCGGGTGCGCTGCGACACCGGAATCGTATTCCCGCGCCCGTCCTGCTCCAGCCCGGGGGCGCATCCTGCGGGGCGCCATCCTGGTGTGCTGGTGCGCCGGCATGGGCGGGGGATTTTCTGCTTCGTGTTCGGGATTCTTGATGCTGCTCATGAGTCAGTCCTGGACGATTTCAATTCTGGTAAGGGCGCACCTGGCCCAGCAAGCCACCCTGGTGGCGGCGTAACAAAAAAATGCCTGCTTCAATCGCCAGCGCGGCAAGGAACGGAGAAAGAGCGATCGCCGCCCCATCTTCTTCTTCCTCGACCTTCCACAAGGCGCCGAGCGCGCACAGGCCCAGGCCGATCATCAGCATCTTGCGCATCACGGGGCTCCGGTTCATCCAAGCCGAACGCCAGCGCCCGCGAAAAAGTTCCTTACAACAATTGATGTGGCAAACAGGCCGGTAACTTTCAGAACCGTAGCCGCCCGTACCAAGTCATGGAACTTTGGCCGCGAAAAATCCAACGTGGACGGACGATTAGGTCGTAACAGGCCCGGCTCCTTAACCCTGCCTTAGCGCTGCCGCCGTTAACTTTCGCGCTCGATCCTGGGACCTTCCATGTCATCACCCGAAACCACCAAAAGCGGAAGAGCGGATGTCCTGCCCGTGATCGCGGTCGTGGCGGCGGGCATCATTCTTTCCATCTGCGTGGCGTTCACCGTGCGCGGCTATTATCTCGACCTTGGCCGCCAGCAATTCCAGCGCAACGCCAGTTCGGCCAGCACCGCTTTCAAGAATTCGGTGGAGCGACACGTCGCATCGCTGGCGGCGATCCACGCCTTCGTCTCGGCTTCGCATGATGTGACACGTTGGGAATTCTCCGCCTTCGCGCATCAGATCCTGCCGCAGAATTCCGGGTTCAAGGCGGTGATCTGGCTGCCCCTCACGCCCTTGGCCGCGCGCAAGGCCTTTGAAGCGCGGATGCAGAAGGACGGGCTCTATGGCCTTCCCTTGCGCGAGTTGGCGCCCGAAGGCGCGCTGGTAACCGCGCAGGCCCGCCCCGCCTATCTGCCGGTCTCCTATGTCCTGCCGTTTGAAGGTAATGGCAGCCTGATCGGCGTCGATCTGCTGAACAATCCCATCTATGCGCCCCTGTTCGAGGCGGCGCGCGCCAGCGGCAAGGCGGCGGTCTCCCCGCCCCTGGCCCAGGCGCTGGTCGAAGGCGCCCGTCAGCCCATCGTGCTGGTGGCCTTCCCGCTCAACCGCCGGGCCAATCCCGCCACCAAGGCAGATGCCGCCGGTCCCGAAGGCTACGCCCTGGGCATCCTGCAGCTGGACCGGGTGATCGAGGATGTGATCGGGCCGGCCGCGCCTTTGCAGGCGGCGATCGCCTATGGCGCGGGCGCGCCGCGCGTCTACCTGCCCGGCGCGCGCGAACAGACCACGGACCTGCGGCAATGGTTCGGCGATGCCGCCTTTCACCAGAGCGTTCCTTTCACCGTGGCGGGCCGCCATTTCTCGCTGGTGCTGCACTCCCAGCCCCATGATGACGCCCTCACCCGCATCTATGCGCCCCTGGGCGCCGCGCTGCTGGTGCTGGCGCTGACCGCCCTTCTGGCGCAAAGCATGCCGGTGGCCACCATCCTGCGCAAGCGCTCGGTGGAACGCGCCGTGATCGCGCGGACCGCCGAACTGCGCGACCTGAACGAGGTGCTGCGCGGGGAAATCGAGCACCGGCGCACCGTGGAAGCGGCCCTGCGTATCGCCAAGGACAAGGCGGAAAGCGCCAACCGCGCCAAATCGGCCTTCCTGTCGACCATGAGCCATGAACTGCGCACCCCGCTAAATGCCATTATCGGATTTTCCAGCATGCTGATCGAAGGGCCCCGCCAGCCCGAAGCCCGCTCGGCCGATTACCTGCACGAGATCAACAACAGCGGCGTGCGCCTTCTGGAATTGATCAACGACATTCTGGACATCACCCAGATGGACACCGATGAAGACCACAGCGATCCGGTCTGTGTGCGCGATGTGATAGACGCAGCGGTCGAGAAGATGGAACCTTGGCCCGCGCCAAGGGTCTGGCCTTGAAAACCGCCATCACCGAGACGCTACTGCCCATGCCCGGCGACGGCCGCCGGCTGCAAAGGCAGTGCAGAAGCTTTTGTCCAACGCCATCAAGTTCACCGAGAATGGCGGCTGGGTACTGGTCTCGGCCCGTACAGATGCCAACGGACTGGTGCTGAAGTCAAAGCAACAATGGCGTGGGCATGCCGCCGGGCGCCAGGGACAAGATCGTCGACCTGTTCGCGCAATATGACGCCTCGCTGGCGCGCAAGCACGAAGGCGCAGGCCTTGGCCTGACATTCGTCAATCGTGTCGCCAGCCAGCATGGCGGCAAGCTTCACATTTCAAGCCGCCTGGGACAGGGCACGGTGGTCGCATTGACCTTCCCGGTCTGGTCCGCGGCGATCCTGGAGGTCGCATGAGTATCCGTCCCTGGCCGTGATGGCCGCCGCACTTTGCTGGCGGCGTGTTCGCAAACTCCTGCCGGCGTCGGTCGCGCCGCCCGTGCAGGTGCCCGAGCCGCCGCCGCTGGCCGAGGCATTGGCGCCCGCGCCCGACCAGAACCTGGTGACGGATGCGCGCGGCATCGCGGCGGCGCAGCGCATGCTGATCCTGCTGGGCTATGACCTGAAGGCCGATGGCGTGATGGGACCGGCGACCCGCAAGGCGATCATCTCGTTCCAGAAAGACCATGCCATGGCCGAGGATGGCCGTCTGACCATCAGCCTGGTCGATCGCCTGAAAATCATGACCGCAGAACTGTCGCGTCCCGGCATGGCGACGGTGGCGGTGGGCGACGCGCTGTTCTACAGCGATGGCTCGATGGAGGTCGCCCCGTCCGCCAAAAGCGTGCCGTGGGAACCGCGCAAGGGTTCGCGCGCCCTGGTGGCGGCGCGCCCTGCGACGGCCGGCTGGCCGGCCGAAGCCCGCGCCGGCTTGGATTGGGCCGTCACGCACGCATTGGACATGCCCGGCCCCGCCGTCGACTGGTCCAGCACCGGCGTCAATGCGCGTTTTGAAATCCGCACCTATGCAGCCCTGACGCCGCGCGAGCGGCACTGGCCGGCGCGAACGCATCGGCCTGTCATCGCTTTGAAATGCGATCGGGCAACAAGCGCTATCCCGCCATCGCCTGCCCTGATGCCAAGGGCATGTGGGTGATCCCCCGCAGCAAGATCTCGGCTGGCGCGGCCGGCATCGGGCCTGGGTCAGGCGGCGCTGAATCAGGCGGTAGTGCCGCCCCGGAAGGCACAGCCTTTGACTGCCCAAAAAACCGAGGGCCAGCTTTGACCGGTATCAAAGACTGAAGGCGACATGCACTGATCATGCGCAAATGGTGCCCAGGTTCGTCACTCTGACGCTTAATCCCGCGGTGGATCGCTCGCCAAGGTATCCGGCCTCATTCCATCGAGGCTTCGATGCACTGGTGGAGCGGCTGGATCCCGGCGGCGGCGGAATCAATGTGTGGCGCGCATGCTGAAGCGGTTGCCGACGTCGTCGCGGTATTCGCAGCGGGTGGTCCGTCGGGTCAGCTCCTGTCCCAAATGCTCAACAGCGAGGCTCTGGCTTTCCAGATGCTCAATGTGGCGGGCAACACAAGAGAAAATTTTTCGGTCTGGGATACAGCCAAGGGAAATCAATACAGGTTTGTCTTTCCCGGCGCATCGTTAAGTCCGGATGAAATCGAAAAGCTTGCAGCTCTGCGGTGGACCTGGCCGGACCTGGTGGCTGGCTGATTGCCAGCGGCAGCCTTCCGCCCGGTGCTTCCGTGGATTCTACATGCTGCTTGCGAAGAAAGCCGCAGCGCAAAGCGTCAAGCTGGCCCTTGACTGTGCGGGAAAAGCGCTGGTCTCGGCATTGGGACGCCATGTCGAACTTGCGAAGCTCAATGAGCGCGAACTGGCTGATATCGCGGGAGCACCGGTACTCGACCGAAGCCGCGCCATCGCCGCCGCGGGCCAGCTGCTGGCGACTGGCGTGCGGATGGTGGCGGTCACGCGCGGACCCCGAGGCGCGCTTTTGGTGACGCCGGAGGGCGCATGGGAAGCCAGCGCGCCGCCGGTTCGCGCCTTGAGCACTGTCGGGGCTGGCGACTGCTTCCTCGCGATCCTGGTCTGGCATCTGGCGCAAGGCCACCCCGCAATGGATGCGCTGCGCGCCGCCGTTGCAGGCGGCAGTGCCGCGCTTCTTGCCGAAGGCACCAGCCTTGCCTTGCCGCAGGACATCGACCGGCTTGCCCCGCAGGTTTCCGTGTCGGGACAACTCCCGCTCGCCGCGGAAGCCTGACGCGCGCAGGACTTCCCATACCAGCCGCCAATTGGGAAATTATTGCGCCGGATCAATGGTTCGGCCTGCCGCCTGCTGCAATTTGCTGCTGTCGAATAACAGACAGGTAAATGGCGTTAAACCTGACATTCCTGGGCGGAGCCGGCACCGTGACGGGATCCAAATACCTGCTGGATGATGGCGCCCACCGCATTCTGATCGACTGCGGCCTGTTCCAGGGCTTCAAGTCTCTGCGCCTGCGAAACTGGGCGGCCTTTCCAATAGCGCCCTCCAGCATCAGTTCGGTTGTGCTGACACACGCTCATCTGGACCATTCCGGATATCTTCCATTGCTTGTAAAAAACGGGTTTGCGGGCGCCGTTGCATGCACGGAAGCGACCGCGGATCTTTGCGGCATTCTGTTGCCCGATTCCGGCCATCTGCAGGAACAGGACGCACGGACGGCGAACAAGCACCGCTTTTCCAGGCATCATCCGGCCTTGCCGCTTTATACAGAAGAAGATGCGCGGCGGTCGCTGGACAGACTCAAACCCTTTCCATTTGACAAGGTGGTGACACTGCCCTGCGGGGCGCAGCTGCGGTTTCTGCGCGCCGGCCACATTCTGGGGGCCGCAACGGTGCATATCACCTGGCACGGCACTAATGTGATTTTTTCCGGCGATATTGGACGCTATGGCGATCCGCTGATGCTGGATCCGGTCTCCCCGGTCCATGCGGATTACCTGCTGATGGAATCCACCTATGGTGACCGGCGCCATGACGCTGCCGACCCCGAAACGGCGCTTGCCGGAATCATCAATGACACGGTGCACCGCGGTGGTACCGTTGTCATTCCGGCCTTCGCGGTAGGACGGGCACAAAGCCTTCTGTATCACATTGCGCGGCTGAAGGCTGCCAGGACACTGCCGCGGCTGACACCGGTTTTCCTCGACAGCCCGATGGCCATAGATGCGACGGACATTTTCCGGCGGCATGCGCGCGATCACCGGTTGAAGGCGGAAGAAATCGAACTGCTGAATGGCGACATCCAGTATGTCCGCACCAATACCGACTCCAAGGCGCTGACCGCCAGCCTTGTACCAAAGGTCATCATTTCGGCCAGCGGCATGGCGAC
>JAXMEA010000008.1:0-151026 GCA_046348525.1 Alphaproteobacteria bacterium
GCCTGGCTGGCGGGCCGCATGCCCAGGAAGGCCTATGCGGATCCGTCCAGTCCGCTTTCTGGCCTGATTTGAGCCTGGTTCAGCTCTTTACCTATATCGGCGTCGCGGTGTTCGCGGCGTCGGGCGCGCTGGCGGCGGTGCGCCGTGCGCTTGATCCTGTTGGTGTGCTGGTGCTGGCGATCGTTACCGCCACCGGCGGCGGCACTTTGCGCGACGTGCTGATGGACCGCCATCCCATCTTCTGGATTTCCAATCCCTGGTACATCGGCGTGTCGGCCGGCGCGGCGCTGGTCACCTGGCTTTGGGTGCGCAAATACCCGCCGCCCGACAAGTCTCTGGCTTATGCCGATGCGCTGGGCCTGGCTTTCTTTTCCATTGCCGGCGCACAGATCGCCGAAGCCGGCGGCCTTGCGCCCTTTGCCGCCACCATCATGGCGGCCATCACCGGCTGCGCCGGCGGCCTTGTCCGCGACATGCTGGTGGCCGAAGTGCCTTTGGTACTGCGCCGCTCCGAACTCTATGTCACTTGCTGCGTGGCGGGCGTGGCGCTGTATTTCTGCCTGAAGATGCTGGGGCTGGGCAGCGATGTCGCCAGTATTGCCGGCATGGCCGCCATTGCGCTGATGCGCCTTGTGTCCATCCGCTGGAATATCGTCCTGCCAGTGCTGCGCCTGCCGGAGCAATAACGGGTTTCGGAACCATCTTCCTGCACAACTGTTTTCACAATAGTTCTAACTTGCAGATGGAGTTCCCAAATGAGCGTCAAGGGTCAGATCAAGGAAGCCGCCGGTTACGTGAAGGAAGAGGCGTACGAGCACAGCAAGAGCGCCGAAGGTCAGCAGAAGGCGGCCGAAGGCCGCGCGCTGCGCAATGAAGGCCGCGTCGAAGACGGCAAGGCGCCCAAGACTTCCGCGCCCAGTACCGGCAATTAAAGATCTCGCTTGAGATACCGCCCGCGCTTTACGGCGCGGGCGGTATTTTTATGCCGTCGCCTGGATCAGGGCGCGGATATGGCCATAGCCGAAACTGAACATCTCGGACTTTTCCTGCGCCGTGCCGCCAGGAAGATCGGGAATATGGTCGGGCATCAACATGCCGTCATAACCCACCTCACGGTAGGTTCGCATCGCCGCCGTCATGTCGATTTCGCCATCATCGGGAAATGTTTCAGCCACGAAGTCGCCGCGATGGCCCCGGATGTTGCGGAAGTGAACGTTGAAGATTTTGCGGCGTGACCCAAACCAGCGGATGACGTCGAACAGCTGTGTTTTTGGATCATCGAGATTTTCGCAGATCGTGCCCTGGCAGAAATTCAACCCGTGATACGGGCTTTCATGCATCGCCACGAAGCGCTTCAATCCCTCCACCGTGCCCAGGATCGTGGGAATACCTGCCAGGCCGGGTGGCGGCATCCCTGGGTCATGCGGATGCTGGGCGATGCGGACCTTGTATTCGTTGGCCACCGGCACGATGCGCTCCAGCACATAGTTCACCCGTTCCCAGTACAGCTCGGCGTTGAACTCCGCATAGTTCCTGCGAATGAAGTCCAGGTCTTCGCGCTCACCCGCCGTCATCCGCGCTTCGCCGTCCGGTGTTGCGGCCATGGCGTAATTCCAGCGCCAGTATTGCGTGCCGGCGCGGCCCGCAACCTTGTCCAGCCGCAGGATGGGCAGCACGGAGAGATAATATTTCAAGGAGGGGATGCCGGCGCGGGCGCAGGCGCGGATGGTTTCCTGGAAGGCCTCGATCTCCCGCATCCGGCCGTCGCCGCCCAGCATGAGCGCGCTATGGGCGCCGCGGCCGACAGCGGTGTCGGTCATTTCCACCACCAGCTGGTGGCGCGCCGCCATGTCCGTGAGGACGTTCAGTTCGTCGAGGGTGGGATACAGCCGCGCCTTGTCGGCGATCCTGTACCAGCCGCAGATATGGGTGACGCCATAGCGCTGGAAGCGGCGGAAATTTTCTTCCGAACTGGGTTCCTGCGTTCCCAGCTTGGGCGTCGCGCGGGCCTGCGTCAGGAAGCGCCGCCGGTCCATTCCGCTAGCTCTTCATCTCCGATGCCAATGTCTCTTCATCCAGCGCGCCGGGACGGAACTTGCCGTTCAGCACGAAGGTGGGGGTGCCGTCGACCCCGACCTTGTGGGCCAGCGCGATGGAAGCCTGCAGCGATTTTTCGATTCCCGGGTCGCCCATGTCGGCTTTCAGCTTACCCAGGTCCATGCCGGCCTTCTGGGCTTCGACAAAGATCACGGGCTCGGTGATGGCGTCTTCCTGGCCCAGGAGCGCGAAGTGGAAGTCCATGTAATGGGCGGGCTGGCGCCGCGCCGCCAGGCTGGCGCGCGCCGCCAGCATGGCGCTTTCGCCGTGCAGCTGCTTGATGGGGAATTCGATGAAGGAGAAGCGCGTGTCGTTCTTGTGCGCCTCGTAATATTTCTTCACCGCCGGCAGCGAGGCGCGGCAATAAGGGCAGTCATAGTCATAAAACTCGACCATGGTCTTCTTGGCATCCGCCGGGCCGGTGACAAAGGCGATGGCCGGATCGAAGAAGGCGGCATGGCCGACCTTCTTCATGGCGTCGAGCTGGGCCTGTTTCTGTTTCTGCTCATCCAGCATCTGGGCGCGGCCCATCATGGCGGGCGCCAGTTCGGGATGCATCATCAGGTAGGTCTGCATCTGCCGGTCGTTGATCGGCATCATGCCGCTGGACGCCATGGTCCAGACAATGGCCACCGCCAGCACCGCGCCGCCGACCGCGCCGGCCAAGGTCATCACAAATATCCGCATCTTCAGCCCCGCTGCTGCGCCGCCAGGGGGCCGGCGGCGCCGATAATGTCATTGGCGCGTTGCCAGTCCACGCCGCCCTGGGTCAGCTTGCCGCGCGCGCGTGTGGCGAAGATCAGCGCCTTGCGCATGTCGCCGACATTGTACCACAGCTCGGCGGTCGACAGGTTCGCCATCGGTTCGTTGTTGAGCATGCTGTAAGCCTGGGCGGTCTGGTACCATGTGAAGGCATCGTCATCCTCCACCAGAGTCGCGGCCTTCAGGTTCTGCAGCGCAGGCGCGGCCAGCGCCGCATTCTGGGTGGCGAGCTGGGCCGTGGCCAGCGCCAGCAGCAGCTGCGGCGCGCGCGGGCGCAGCTGTACCGCCTTCTGGTAATCGGCAATCGCCAGCGCCGGCTTGGTCAGGCTCATATAGATTTGGCCGCGCACTTCGTAGAAATAGGGATTGTTGGGTTCCTCGGCGATCAGGCTGTTGGCGGCGGCCATCGCCTTGGTGAAATTGGGCTGGCGCATATAGACCATGGCGTGGGCATAGCGCGCCGGTTCGCTCTGGTCGCTTTCCGGATAGCGGTTCAGCGCATCCTTCACCGGCAGCACAAAACCGGCCAGCTTGGCCTGGATCATCTGCCAGGTGTGCATCACTTCGGGGGAATCCTGCACTTCTCGGTAGGGCGAGGATTCCACCATGTCGTTCAGGTCGAACACGCGGTCCTGGCCTGAGGGATGATCGACGGCGAACTTGTCCAGCTTGTACGCGCTCATCGCTTCATCGGCTGCGAAGCGCTGGAAGGTCTGGTACATGCCCATGGGCGACTGGTGGGTGGCCAGCAGCAGCTTGGCGGCGATCTGGTCGGCGGTGGATTCCTGCACCCGGGTAAAGGCAGCGAACTGCGACATGGCATAGGACTGGCCGATGCCCATGATGGCCATGCCCACTTCGCCAGCGCCCGCGATCATGGCGCCCAGCCCTGCCACCATGGAAAGCAGCATGGGGATCATGGCCTTCTTCATGCCGTACTGGCCGCGCGACAGATGCCCGGCCGAGATATGGCCGGTCTCGTGCGCCATCACGCCGATAAGCTCGTTGGGCTTTCGCAGCCACAAAAGAATGCCGGCGAAGATGAAGATGTTCTCGCCGCCATCGCCATAGGTGGCGAAGGCGTTGATCTCGTTGCCGCCCACCAGCCACACCTTGGGAACGGGGTTCAGGCCGGCGGCGCGCGCCAGCGGCGCCTCATAGCTGCGCAGCGCTTCTTCGGTCTCGGTATCGCGTAGCAGGCTGATGCCCTGGGCCTGGGCGGGGAGGCCATAGGCCAGCAGGGCGGCGGTGAAACCGGCGGCAAAGGCGGCTTTGCGCCAACCGGAATGGGAGGCGGATTCGGGCGATTTCAGCGACAAGCCTGTACTCCTATGCCCCGCCCAAACCCCGGCAGGAAACTAGGGGGAGGGGCCTGTTAGGTCAAACGGTGGCGCACCGGGCCGGGCTGGGGCATAAGGGGTAACCCCAAGTGCCTTCAAGGATTACGCCCCTTTCATGCTGTCCCTTTCCCTTTCCAGGCGCCTTCTCGCCCTCGTTGCCGCCCAGGCTGTGATGCTGTCGGGCTGCCAGACCATCGAATCCCTGGGCGACCACACCGCTTCGACCCTGGGCCTGGCGGATGATGCGCCCCAGACTTACACCGCCAGCGAAGTCAGCCAGAGCCAGCGCGGCGGCGTGGCGGTGGCGGACGAACCGCTTGCGGCGCGCACCGGCGCCAATGTGCTGACCGCCGGAGGCAGCGCGGTGGATGCGGTGGCCACCATGTTCTTCACCATGAGCGTCACCTATCCGGTGGCGGCGGGGTTGGGCTCGGGCGGCATCTGCCTGGTGCGCGATGCGTCGGGCCAGGTGACCGAGTTCGATTTCCTGACCAAGGCGCCGCGCGGCGCGGGCGCCTATGCCTTGCCCGGCGCGGTGAAGGGTTTTGCCGAGATGCATCGCCTGTATGGCGCGCTGCCGTGGCGGCGGTTGATGGCGCCGGCCGAAGCCTATGCCTCCACCGGCTTTCCGGTCTCGCAGGCGCTGGCTGTGAGGCTGGCCGCGGCGCAGAACGTGATCCGGCTGGATGCGGGCTTGTCGGCGGAGTTTCTGAATGAATCGGGCGCGCCATTGCCGGCGGGCTCCGAAACCAAGAATCCGCACCTGGGCATCACCATCGGCCAGATCCGCCAGAATGGCGCGGACGGATTCTACAAGGGCGAAGTGGCGCAGAAGCTGGTCGCCTATTCGACGGCGCAGGGCGGGGGCATCAGCGAAGCGGAAATGGCGAACACCGCGGTGCTGCAGAGCGCGCCGCGCCAGCGTCCGCTGGGCGGCATGATCGCCTATATGCCCGGCTCGCGCACCGGTGCGGGCGCCTTCTCGGCGTCTATCACCGACAGTCTTTCGCGCACCCGCAATCCGCAGGCGGCCGCCAGCCAGGCTTTGGCGGCGTTCGGCGTCGCGTCCTTGCCGCGTGACCTGGGTTCCACCGGATTTGCCGCGGTGGACCTCAATGGCGGCGCCGCGTCCTGCGCCATCACCATGAACGGACCGTTCGGTTCGGCGCGCACCGCGTCGGGCACCGGTGTGGTGCTGGCGCTGACGCCGTCCACCCAGGCGGGTCTGGCATCGGCTTTCCTGGCGCCTGTGATGGCCGTGTCGGGCGGGCAGGTGGCGATGGCCGGCGCGGGCGCCGGCGGTCCGGCCGGCACGGCGGCGGCGATCAATGCGCTGATGTCGGCGACCGGCGGACGCACCCCAGGCCGGCGCAGCGATCTGCGCGGCACCGGCAGCGCGCCCTATGACACGGTGAACATGATTTCCTGCGACGAAAACAGTTGCGTGCCGCTGGCCGATCCTGGCGCGCATGGCGCGGGCGCGGCAGCGGAAGTGTTGGCGAGCGACGCGCGTTAGCGCGCGAGCACGTCCAGTGGACGTGCGAGAGCGTGCCAACGCCGCGAGCTTGAGCGAGCGGCCCGGACGGTGGATTGATGGGAGGAGTTTTGATGAAAGTTCATGGCGCCTGCCAGTGCGGTGCGGTGGCCTATGAGGCCGAGGTCGATCCGGCGAAAGTCGTTGTCTGTCATTGCATCGATTGCCAGATGCTTTCGGGCGCGCCATTCCGTGCGTCCGTGCCGGCGCGGATCGAGGATTTCCGCCTGCTGAAAGGCGTACCGCGCACCTATGTGAAGACCGCCGAAAGCGGCAATCGCCGCGTCCAGGCCTTCTGCGGTGATTGCGGGTCCCCGTTCTATGCGACGGACGCGGTAGGCGCCAAAACCGTCAACCTGCGCATCGGCGCCATGGCCGAACGCGCGTCACTGCCGCCGCAACGGCAGATCTGGTGCGAGTCCGCACTGCCCTGGACAGAAGATTTGCTGGCTGTGCCGAAAGTCGAGAAGCAATAAAAAAAAGGCCGCGAATTTCGCGGCCTTTTTCTTTTCAGCTATTCGCCAGAGAAGGTTCGCTGCCACCATCCCTTTTTCTTGGGCTTGTCGTCTTCCTGCGGCGTGGTGTCGGGAATGTCGTCCTTCAGCGACCAGACCGGCGCGGACGGTGCGCCGGGCGCGTGCGGTGTGTCGGTGGGCGTGGTGTCGATTTCATCGGGCAGGGCGCCGAAGCGGTCGGCTTCGCTGACAAAGCCGGACTGGGGCTGCTGGCCTTCGCCCTGATGGTTGCCGTCCTGGGGACGGTCGCCGCGGTCGCGGCCGCCACGGCGGCCACGGCGGCGGCGGCGCTTGCGGCGCGCCTCGCCATTCTCGCCGAAGGACTGCGCCTGCGCTTCGCCTTCACCGCCTTCGGACATCTGGGCGGCTTCGGAAGCCTCGCTGATGCCGGCCTCGGGGGATGCTTCGCTGCGTTCGGGACGCTCGCCGCGCTCAGGGCGGTCGCCACGATCGCGGTCACGGCCCCGGCCACGGCCGCCGCGGCGGCGGCGTCTGCGCCCACCTTCGCGGTCCCCGCGTTCGCCCCGCTCGCCGGAGGCGGCGCGTTCTTCGCCGTCATTCTCTTCGCTGTCGTCGGAAGCGCTGCCCGCTTCGATCAGCTCTTCTTCTTCCTCGTCGATCTCCTCGACATAATCGGGTTCCGGCTCGGTGGAGGGGACAAAGCCCGCCTCGATGCTCACCGCCGAATTGCGCGGCCGCTCGCCCGGATCGCGGCTCTTGGTGCGTTCCAGCTCGAAGGAGCCGGCCGACAGGCCATCCTTGGGCACGAACGAAATGTCCATGCCGTGCTCGGTTTCGATGCGCGAGAGTTCGTGGCGCTTCTGGTTGAGAATGTAGATCGCCACGTCGTTGGCGATCTTCACGGTCACCGCGGCGGCGCGGTTCTTCTCGGCTTCTTCTTCGATGCCGCGCAGCACGCGCAGGGCGGTGGATTCGGTGGAGCGCACCAAGCCGACGCCGTCGCAATGCGGGCAGGTGACGGTGGAACCGGCGATCACGCCGGCGCGCAGGCGCTGGCGCGACATTTCCAGGAGGCCGAACTGGGAGATCTTGCCGATCTGCACCCGGGCGCGGTCGTTCTTGACCGCATCGCGCAGGCGCTTCTCGACCTCGCGGTCGTTGCGGCCTTCTTCCATGTCGATGAAGTCGATGACGATCAGGCCCGCCAGGTCGCGCAGGCGCAGCTGGCGGCCGATTTCGCTGGCCGCTTCCAGGTTGGTCTTGCGCGCGGTTTCCTCGATCGAATGCTCGCGGGTGGCGCGGCCCGAGTTCACGTCGATCGAGACCAGGGCTTCGGTCTGGTTGATGACGATATAGCCGCCCGACTTCAGGGTGACGGTGGGCGAGAACATCGAGTCCAGCTGGGATTCGATGTGCATGCGCTGGAACAGCGGCACCGTGTCCTTGTAGTGATGGACGAACTTGGCATGGCTGGGCATCAGCATGCGCATGAAGTCCTTGGCGTTGCGGAAGCCCTGTTCGCCTTCCACCACCACGTCCTGCACGTCCTTGTTGAACAGGTCGCGGATGACGCGCTTGATCAGGTCGCCTTCCTCATAGACGCAGGCCGGCGCGTTGGAGGACAGGGTCTTTTCGCGGATCGTGTCCCACAGCCGCAGCAGGTAGTCATAGTCGCGGCGGATCTCCAGCTTGGTGCGGTTCTCGCCGGCGGTGCGGATGATCAGGCCCATGCCCTCGGGCAGTTCCAGGCCCTGGGCCGCGCTCTTGAGGCGCTTGCGGTCGGCGGCGTTGGTGATCTTGCGGGAAATGCCGCCGCCGCGCGGGGTGTTGGGCATCAGCACGCAATAACGGCCGGCGAGCGAAAGATAAGTCGTCAGCGCGGCGCCCTTGTTGCCGCGTTCTTCTTTCACGACCTGCACCAGGATGATCTGGCGGCGCTTGATGACTTCCTGGATCTTGTAATGCTTGCGGCGCACCCAGCGCTGCGACGGCTTGCTGGCCTGCAACGCCTGGGCTTCGCCGCCTTCGGCCACTTCACCTTCACCGGACACCGGTTCGATGGCGCCTTCGCCCATCTCGCCGGCGACGGCGGCGGTTTCGTCGAACTGTTCGCCGGAGACCGGCTGAATCTCGCCTTCATTCTCCTCGGCGGCTTCGGCGGCGGCGATTTCGCCTTCGTCCGGATAATCGCTCAGGGCTTCGGCGGCTGCTTCCGGCTTGGTTTCGGCATGATCCTCGTCATGGTCGTGTTCGACCACGGCACCGGCATGATTGACGAAAACATCCTCGTGGTCGTCTTCCTGGTCGGCAGGGGTGCTGTCGGTCTCTTCGGCCTCGGGGGCGGCGTCCAGCGGCACCAGCGGGGCCATCTCCACGCTTTCCTCGCCGGTATCGGCCCCGTCTTCGGTGTCTTCCTCGGCTTCTTCTTCGCCCTCGGCGTCCTGGCTCCTGGAACCGGTGATCTCGAAGCTTTCGATATCGTCCTCGGAGCGGCGGCGAGCCTCCGCCTCCTGTTCGGCGATCAGGGCCTGCCGGTCGGCGACTGGGATCTGGTAGTAGTCGGGATGGATTTCCGCGAAGGCCAGGAAGCCCTGGCGGTTGCCGCCATATTCGACAAAGGCGGCCTGCAGCGACGGCTCAACGCGCGTCACTTTCGCAAGATAGATGTTTCCCTTGAGCGGCCGCTTGGAGGCGGCCTCGAAATCAAATTCCTCGACCCTGGAACCGTCCAGAATGACCACCCGTGTTTCTTCCGGGTGGTTGGCGTCGATCAGCATGCGCTTGGTCATGAAAGTCTCCGATGCGCGCGCGAATGCGGCCGGCGGCACGGTGTGCGGCGGGCAGGTCAGGGCGGCGCGATGTGATGGTTGAAAGAAGGCGCGCAAACCCATCCGTCGAAACGGTCTTCAGGACCGGGACAGCGTCGGAGGGGAGCGCAAATTTGTCAGTCATTGTTACTTCGGGCGGCCGCCGGCGGCGGCCTGTGGATGGTCCCTGTGGGATCCTCTGGCCCGCGTTGCTCGCGGGGCATGCCGGACCTGGTCAGGGGCGTCCGGGCCACGCGAGAATCGCGAAAGCAGTGCCGGACATGGTTTTTGTAGGGTGCCCCACGCCGTTCAACAAGCGATTAATAGGCACATTTGTGACGGCAGATGGCCGGTTTTTCAGATTTATATAGCCATATCAGTTATTTAGTTAACTTTGGGACCACAACCGCAAGAGGTTGTTCCGCACCGCTTCCAGCCTGACGCGGTTTTCCCAGGCCATTTTCAGCCCCTCCAGGGCCGCCACCTCGCCCAGCTCGTACAGCTGGGTGCGCTGGTACTCATTGGGGATCAGGCTCTCGATGAAGGTGATGGAGACCAGCCGCTGTCCCCGGCGGACGGGGGCGACCTCGTGCAGGTAGGTGGAAGGATAGATCACCACGCTGCCAGGCTCGCCTTTGAAGACCATGGCGCGGGTTCCCATGTGGACCACCAGCTCGCCGCCGTCATAGCTGGCGGGCGGGTTCAGCCACACGGTGGCGGACAGGTCGGAGCGGCGCATCTCGTTTCCGAAGCGCATATGGGCGGTGTCGGCATGGACGCCATATGTCATGCCGACCTCGTAGCGGGCCATGAGCGGCGGCGCGACCTGGCGGGGAAAGGCGAATTCCACGAAGGGCGCGCAGCGGGCGAAGGCGGCCGCCACGATGCGCGAGGATTCCACATAACCGGGATCGCTCTCGCTGGCCTGCAGGTTGTTCTTGGCGATGTTGTGGGGATTGGAAATGCGCCCGTCCACGAACTGGACCTTGGCGGCAATCTCGTGCAGCCTCGCCACTTCCTGCGGTGTCAGAAAGTCCTTCAGTTCCAGAAACATCGGCGGTTCCCCTTGTGCGGGAACAGTAGCAAAAGCAAATCGGCGAAACAAACCGCATGCTAATGTTGCGGCACCCGATTCGGAGCCCTTTGGTGAAGCGCCTTCTGGCCGCCTGCTGCATTGCCGCTGCCGCCCTGTCGCTGGTGGCTTTGCGTGCTGGCGCCGACGACGCCATCAGCAGGTTGATGCAGGGCCAGGATGCGAAAAACCTGCCGGTGGCGCCGCCCAAGCCTGTGCCGCAGCTGGCGGGTCCCAGCGTCGGGGCCAAGCCACAGGGCCCGTTGCCCATCGTGATGAGCGCACGCATCGGCGAGCATGAAGACCGCACCCGGCTGGTGATCGAATTGTCCGATCCGGTAAACCTGCGCGCCTTCGCCCTGGCCAATCCGGACCGGGTGGTGATCGACATGCCCGAAGTGTCGTGGCGCCTGGGCGCGCCACCGCGGCCCAGCGGTATGGGACCGGTGAAGTCGTATCGTTACGGCCAGTTTCGCGCCGGCAATTCGCGCATGGTGATTGACCTGAATTCACCGGTGTCGGTGTCGGACACGCTGGTGCTGCCGCCCTCGGCGGGCTTCGGCTACCGGGTGGTGATCGACCTGTTCCCCACAACCCGTCCCAAGTTCGATGCGCAAGCCGGCTGGCCTGCCGACCTGAAGAAGCGTGAAAGCGATGCGGAAAAGCTGGCGGCGCTGATTGCCGCGCAGCAGGCGCCGCCGGTGCGGGGCAAGGGCAAAAAGGTCATCGTGCTGGATCCCGGCCATGGCGGCCTGGATTCCGGCACCGTGGGCGTGAACGGGTTGATGGAAAAGGACCTGGCCCTGGCCGAAGGCCTGAAGCTGGCGCGCGAATTGCGCAGCCGCGGTTACACCGTGTTCATGACCCGCGAGAACGACACGTTCATTCCCTTGCGCCAGCGTGTCGCCATCGCCCGCGCCGACAAGGCGGACCTGTTCATCGCCCTGCACGCGGATTCCAATCCTGATCCCAATACCACCGGCACCTCGATCTACACGCTGAATGACGGCCGCTCCGACCGCGAGGCGTCGGCGCTGGCGCGGCGCGAAAACCAGTCCGACGTCATTGCCGGTGTCGATTTGTCTGGCGACAACAATCCGGTGGCGCCGATCCTGATCAACCTGGCGCAGCGCGACACCCGCAACAAATCCTCTGAATTCGCCACCATCGCCCTGAAGAATCTGGGGCAGGTGACCGACCTTCTGGCGCGCAGCCCGCATCGCTCGGCCAGCCTCGCGGTGCTGGTGGCGCCCGATGTTCCCGCCGTACTGATCGAACTGGGCTATCTGTCCAACACAGGCGATGCCCGCCAGATGAACACCGATTCATGGAGGACCAAGGTGGCCGGGGCCATTGCCGACGCCGTGGATGCCCATTTTGCGCCGCCTGCGCCCACCCAAATGGCCCGCTAAACCCCTTCAACCTTGACCCTTTCGGCCCTATAAATCAGCCCTTCCATGCAGAATTTCCTCCCCCGTCTTTTGAAGTGGCTCGGCCTGGCGGCCGCAGCCCTGGTCGTGATCGCCATCGGCGCGGTTGCCGTCTATCTGGTGACCATCACGCGGGGGCTGCCCAGCGTGGAGGCGCTGCAGGATTACACCCCGCCCATCACCACCCGCGTCTATGCCGGTAATGGCACCGTGCTGGGCGAGTATGCCCGCGAACGGCGCATTTTCGTGCCGGCCACTTTCATTCCCAAGCTGGTGAAGCAGGCTTTCACCAGCGCCGAGGACCGCAACTTCTATTCCCATCCGGGCATCGATCCGTCGGGCATCCTGCGTGCCGCGATCAAGGATGTGGGCCTGGTGCTGCAGGGCCGCCGCCCGCAAGGCGCTTCCACCATCACGCAACAGGTGGCGCGCAACTTCCTGCTCAATTCCGACGTCAAGTTCAGCCGCAAGATCCGCGAAGCCATCCTGGCGGTGCGCATCGACGCCACCTATCCGAAGGAAAAGGTGCTGGAGCTGTATCTCAACGAAATCTATCTGGGCGAGAATTGCTATGGCATCGGCGCTGCGTCGCTGAACTATTTCGGCAAGTCGCTGGACGAGCTCGATATCGCCGAAGTCGCCTTCCTGGCGGCGCTGCCCAAGGGGCCGGCCAATTACGATCCGCGCTACAACCACCAGGCCGCGGTGGACCGGCGCAACTGGGTGATCGGCCAGATGGCCGACAACAATTACATCACCGACGAGCAGGCTGCTGCCGCCAAGGCCGAGCCGCTGGTGACCCAGACCCGCGCGCTGGGCAGCCAGGCGGCGGACGTCGACTATTATGTCGAGGAAGTGCGCCGCCTGCTGATCGGCCGCTATCACGCCGATGGCCTGTATGACAGTGGCTTGCAGGTGCGCGCCTCGCTGGATACGCGGCTGCAGAACTATGCCGTCAGCGCGCTGCGCACCGGGCTGGTGCGCTATGACCGCCGTCATGGCTGGCGCGGCGCCAAGATGCAGGTGCCGCTGGACAACTGGAAACAGGCGCTGGCCAAGCTGGCTTCCGATCCCAATCACCAGTCGGGTATCGACACCTGGCGGATCGCGGTGGCGCTGGATTATCGCGGCAAGGACATTCACATCGGTTTCCCCGACGGAACCACCGGCCTTGTGACCTATGAAGGGTACAAATGGGCCAACCGGCAATTGCCGGGCGCGGTGTGGGGACCGCGTCCCACCACGCCGCAGGAAGTGGTCAAGCCGGGCGATGCCTTCTTTGTCGAGCCGCTGCCGGCGCCCGCCAAGCCGGGCGAGTTCGGCCTGCGCCAGGTGCCCGAAGTCAACGGCGCCATCGTGGTGATGGATCCCCATACCGGCCGCGTGCTGGCCATGTCAGGCGGCTTCTCGTATGCATCGTCGCAATTCGACCGCGCCATGCAGGCGCAGCGCCAACCCGGTTCGTCCTTCAAGCCGTTCGTCTATGCCACCGCCCTGGACAATGGCTATACGCCGGCCAGCAAGGTGCTGGATGCGCCGTTCGAGATGGACCAGGGCCCCGGCCTTGGCATCTGGCGCCCCGACAATTTCGAAAAGGGCGAGTTCCTGGGCGACACCACCTTGCGCCGTGGCCTGGAACTGTCGCGCAACGTGATGACCGTGCGGCTGGCGCACGAGCTGGGCATGAATCAGGTCGTCAAGATGCCCATTCGCATGGGCGTGTATGACAAGCTGCCGCCGCTGCTGGCCAACTCGCTGGGATCGTATGAAACCACCCTGATGCGGATGGTCACCGGCTATTCCGAATTCGCCAATGGCGGCAAGAAGATCACCGCCTCGCTGGTCGATCGCATCCAGGACCGCAATGGCAAGACCATCTGGCGCCATGACGAGCGCAAATGCGAGGGCTGCAACGATCCCAACTGGCACAACCAGGAAGAGCCGCTGCTGGCCGACACGCGCGAGCAGGTGATCGATCCACGCACCGCCTATCAGATCGTTTCCATGCTGCAGGGCGTGGTCCAGCGCGGCACCGCCGCCTATTCGGTGGGCGCGCAGATTCCCAAGCCGCTTGCCGGCAAGACCGGCACCTCGCAGGATGCCCAGTCGGTGTGGTTCATCGGCTTCTCGCCCGACCTGGCCGCCGGCGTCTATGTCGGCTTCGACAATCCGCGCACCCTGGGTCCCCATGAACAGGGCGCCACGGTGGCGGCGCCCATCTTCCGCGACTTCATGAAGGAAGCGCTGGCGGATGCCCCGCCCACGCCGTTCCGCGTCGCGCCGGGCATCGAGGAAATTCCCATCGACTGGAAGAGCGGCAATCCGGTTCCCGCCGGCACGCCCGGCGCCATCACCGAGGCCTTCAAGGCCGGCACCGCGCCGGGCGAAAGCAATGCGCCGGTGCCCGGCGACAGCGACAGCGGCGCGCCGGTTGCCGCCAGCGGCGGCCAGACCAATGCCCCGGCCCGCACCGTGGGTGAGGGCACCGGTGGACTTTATTAGTTCGGTCCAGTAATCACCCCGCATGCGTCCTGAAATCTCCCGCGCCGCCGACGAAATCCAGCAGGCCATCGCCCTGCTGAGGAGGCATCTTTGACTGGGATGCCGCCAATCGCCGCCTGGACGAACTGAACGCCAAAGCCGAAGACGCCAGCATCTGGAATGACCCCGCCGCCGCGCAGAAGCTGATGCGCGAGCGTCAGAAGCTGGAAAGCGCGCTGGGCGGGGTGAAGAAGCTGGAGGCCGAACTGGCCGACGCCACCGCCCTGATCGAAATGGCGGAAGCCGAAAATGATGCGGCCATGGTGACGGACGCGGAGAGCAGCCTTCTGGCGCTGAACAAGCGCGCCGAGCAAATGCGGCTGGAATCCATGCTGTCGGGCGAGGCGGACGGCAACGACACCTATATCGAAATCCATGCCGGCGCCGGTGGCACCGAAAGCCAGGACTGGGCTTCCATGCTGCTGCGCATGTACACCCGCTGGGCCGAGCGCCACGATTACAAGCTGCAGCTGATCGAGGAAAGCGAAGGCGAGGCGGCGGGCATCAAGTCGACCACTTTGCTGGTGAAGGGCCCCAACGCCTATGGCTGGCTGAAGACCGAAGCCGGCGTGCATCGGCTGGTGCGTATCTCGCCCTTCGATTCCAATGCGCGGCGGCACACGTCTTTTTCATCCGTGACGGTCTATCCGGTGATCGACCAATCGATCGAGATCGACATTCCGGAAAAAGATGTGCGCATCGATGTCTATCGCGCCTCGGGCGCCGGCGGCCAGCACGTCAACAAGACCGAAAGCGCGGTGCGCATCACCCATCTGCCCACCAACATCGCGGTGGCCAGCCAGTCCGAGCGCAGCCAGCACCAGAACCGCGCCATTTGCTGGGACATGTTGAAGTCCAAGCTGTATGAAATCGAGCTGGAAAAGAAGAAAGCCGAGACCGGCGCCTTCGTGGGCGAGAAGAAGGAAATCGGCTGGGGCCACCAGATCCGCTCCTACGTCCTTCAGCCCTATCAGCTGGTGAAGGACCTGCGCACCGGTGTGGAAAGCCGCACCCCGTCAGATGTGCTCGACGGCGACCTTGATCCCTTCATGGCTGCAGCGCTGGCGCAGGAAGTCGGTGGAAAACCGCGCGAGAAGATCGAAGACATCGAATAGCCGGGGAACCGGAACTTCGGGCCGCCATTGCCGTTCCCCGTTGGGGAGCACCAATGGAGATTCACATGAACAGGTCTTTCCTTCTCACCGGTTCCTTTATCCTGGCCGCCGCCCTGGCCCCGATGGCGGCCCGGGCCGACAGCCCGCGCGAGTTCCTCTACAAGGCCCTCAAGGGCAACAACTCCGAGATCATGCTGGGCAACCTGGCGGCCGACCGCGCCCGCAGCCCGGCGGTGCGGGACTACGGCCGCACGCTGGTCAGCGACCATACCAAGGCCCGCAGCGAAGTGCTGGATGTCGGTCGCCGCTTCGGAATCCGCCCCAGCCGCGATGTTTCGGATGAAGCGCGAGACACCCGTGATCACCTGATGGGCCTGCGGGGGCGCGAATTTGATCGCGCCTTTATCCGCCACATGGTGGACGATCACCGGCATGATGTGGATGAGTTCCGCGATGAGGCGCGTGAGCATCATGGTCCGGTCAGCGACCTGGCGGCTCGCCAGTTGCCGACGCTGCGTGAGCATCTGCGCACCGCCACGGCGCTGGATCGCGCCGACGGCCGTTTCAACGGCCGCTATGACCAGGCGGCTGACAGGGAATGGAATGATCGGCGCGATGATCGCTGGGACCGGCGCGACAACCGCTAGGGCTTAGTTGGTGACAGGGCTGAGCGGCGCAAACAGCGCCGCCGGCGATGCGGCGGCAGCGGGGCGCGCGGCGGGCTTTGCGGTCTCGCTGACGCCGTCGCCAAGCGGATTGTCGCTGTGGCGGCAGTTGCCTTCGAAGAAGGCGCCCGACTCCACGGCAAAGGCTTCGTGCAGGATGTCGCCTTCGACATGGCTGGTGGCGGCCAGCAGAACCTTTCGGGCGCGGATACGGCCCACGACCTTGCCCCGCACCGTCACGTCTTCGGCGAAGATCTCGCCATGAATCTCCGCCTTGTCACCGATCACCAGCCCAACGCTGCGGACGTCGCCTTCCACCCGGCCATCGATCTGGATGTCGCCGGTGGACTGGATGGTGCCGTTGATCGTCATGTCGGCGCTGATGATGGAAGGCGCGGATAAAGCGCGTGTGCGCTTGGCGGCGGCGGGAGGGACCTGCGGCGCGGCCGGCTGCGGGGCAGGGCTGCTGTCTTTGCTTTTGCTAGAGAACATGGCGGCCCGCCTCGATGAAGTTGTTGGGGTTCTTCACGACGTCATCATACCAGACTTCGTAATGGACGTGAGGCCCGGTGCTGCGGCCGGTGGAACCCACCCGGCCCAGCCCGCCGCCCTTGCCCAACCGGGTTCCCACCCGGACGCTGATCGTGGAAAGATGGCCATAACGGGTGTGGATGCCATAGCCGTGGTCGATTTCCACCATGTTGCCATAGCCGCCTTTGTTGCCGGCGAACACAACCGTGCCCGGCGCGGTGGCATGGACCACGCTGCCCCAGGGGCCGGCGAAATCGATGCCCGGGTGGAAGGCATAGCGGCCGGTGAAGGGATCGACGCGGGCGCCAAAGCCGGACGACTTGTCGAAGGCGGCGGTGGAGACCGGCATGGCCAGCGGCACATGGTCCATGGCGGCGGACAGGCCGTTCAACTGGTTCAGCACCGCGGATGCATGGAGATAGGCGTTGGTGAAACCCGGATCGGAAATGCCTTCGATCTTCACCTGGTCCAAGGAGACTTCCGGCCCGCCCACGCCTTCGTTGCTGGCGATCTTGCGGGCGAATGCGTCCGGGTTGATGCCGGTGCGGCGCATGACATTGCGCAGCGAGCCCACGCCCTGGCCCAGCGCGCCCTCGGTCTTGGCCATCAGCATGGTTTCGCTGTCGCCGATATGGCTGACGCGCGCGGTCTGTTCGGCAAGCGCGCGCAGGGCGGGATGCTGGGCATAGGCGGCGGGCATATCGCGCACCGGATGGGCGGCGATATGGACCGAGGCGGTGACGGATTTGAACAGGGCCGCAAAGCGGTGCATCGCATGGTCCAGCATGCTGGACTTGACCGGGCGGGCGGTGCGCGGCTGGGGTGCGGCGGGGCCGGGCATCACCATCAGCTGCGAGGAACCGGCATCATCGGCATTGATGTCGGAGGGCGCTTCCACATCCGGCGCATAGGCGCCGTAATTCTTGCCGGCATCGGCCCGGGCCGCCAATGGCGCCAGGGACGGCATCGCCATCGAAGATGATTGGGCAGGAGCGGGCATGCCACCGCGCACGCCGACCGCGGCCTGAACCTGGCTCGCACGGGTCAGGAAGCCCGCGATGGCGTTCTGCTTGGCCTGCAGCGAATCCGCGGTGGCCTTGAAGCGGTCTTCGGCGGACACCAGCGCGCCGTTCAGCTCGTCATAGGAAATCTGCAAATCGGCGACGCGGTTCTCATAGGCCGCCTGCATCTGCTGGTAGCGATGGTCCTTGGCGGCGATGATGCGGTCCTTGAAGATCACATTCACGGTGGCGAACGCCACCCAGCCCAGGAAGATCAGGGTCAGGCCGGCCAGCGTGGCCTGCAACGACGGCCCAAAGGTGAAGAACTGCACCCGCCCGTCGCTGCGGATATAGATCTGGCGCTCGGGGAAGGTGGCGTGAATCCACTGCCAGGCGCGTTCCAGGAACGCCGCCTTCTTCTGCGCTGAATTAGGATCGTTCGCGTCCATGCCGCCACCAGCGGGCATTTCACCTTCGCCGCGCTTGCCGATCAAGCTGCGGTGCCAGAAAAACGAGCGTGAGGTTAACCTGGGGGTTAACGCGCGCTTGAGATGACTCTTAAAAGGGCTTTTCATAGCGCCTTCGCGGCCTCCAGCACGGCTTCGACATGGCCGGGGACCTTAACCTTGCGCCAGGCCTGGGCGATGACGCCCTTGGCGTTCACCAGAAAGGTGGCGCGCTCCATGCCCATATATTTGCGGCCATACAGGGTCTTCTCGCCCCACACGCCCCAGTCTTTGGCCATCTTGATGTCGGTATCGGCGCCCAGCGCGATCTTCAACTTGTGTTTCTTGCGGAACTTGGCGTGGGACTCGATGCTGTCCTTGGACACGCCGATCACCCGCACGCCGGCCTTTTCGAATTTCTTCAGGGCCTCGGTAAAGCCGATGGCCTCCTTGGTGCAGCCGGATGTGTCGTCCTTGGGATAAAAGTAAACGACATAGGGCGCGCCCTTGAGGGCGGAGGCAGACAGCGTCTCACCTTCGTCGGTCGCGATCTTGAAAGAGGGGGCCTTGTCGCCCGCTTCCAACGCCATCAAAGTTCCCAAGCCCTTCTAGCAAATCGGATTTAAGCCTATTGGGCGGGGTCAGTGCAATCGCAGCATCCACGCAAGAGGCTGGAACATTTGCCCTTTTTAGGCCTAACAGTCGTAATAGAGCAGCCGGGCCCCGGCCGCCCCTGCCCGACGCCCGAAAGAATCCCAGAGTGAAGCTGCCTTTTTCCCAATTCATAAAGGCTCACCATATCAGCCGCGCGGCGCTGACGGCGGGGGTCCTGGTGGCCGCCATCGTGTTTTTCGTGGTGGGGGCGGGGCTGCGCCTGTTGTGGGGGCCCGTTTCGCTTGGGGCCCTGCGGGGCACCCTGGCCGGGGCGATCCAGACGGCGCTGCCTGGCATCAACCTGGATTACGACCAGGCCGCCATCGAATGGAGCCGCGACACCGGCCGGGTGAACCTGGTGGTGCTGGGTGCACGCATCAATGATTCACACGGCAAGGTTGTGCTGGCCGCGCCCAAGGCGGCGATCGGCCTGAAGGCCGCGCCCTTCCTGCAAGGCCAGTTCGTGGTCCAGCGCATCACCCTGGTGGGGGTGAACTTCACGCTGGTGCGCATGAAGAACGGGCGCATCCGCCTGGGCACCGAAAAGGATGCCGGCGACGACGACATTGTCGGTCGCATCAGCGACATAATCAACAAGAGCAGCGGACCTTCGACGCTGCAGAGCTTCGCGGTGCAGAACGCCAGGCTGGGCCTGTATGACGAGATCACCGGCTTCAACCTGACGGCGCCGCGCGCCAACCTGACCCTGCGGTCCAAGGGTGACACCATCGGCATCAGCTTCGATGCCAATGTGCAGATCTCGGGCAGCGCCAGTCACATGACCGCCGAGATCACCATGCCGCCGGGCAACCGCCCGATCGCGGGCAACGTGTCGGTAACGGGGCTGAACCTGCGCGCGCTGGGACGCAACACCAAATTCTTCGGCGCGGTGAAGAATCTGCCGGTGACGGTCAGCGCCTCCAGCGCGTTCCGCATCGGTGCCGGCGGCAAGCTGGAAATGGCGATGTTCGATGTGGCCGCCATTGGCGAAGTGCCGTTCGCCGCCATGAAGGACAAGGCGCTGCACCTCAACTCGCTGCGGCTGGTCGGCCGCTATGACGGCGTGACGGGGCACCTGGCGCTGACCACCGCGGATTTGAACGCCAGGGAGGCGCGCGCCCTGTTCAAGGGCGCCGGCGATTTCTTCTATGACGCAAGCGGCAAGCTGGAGCGGGTGCATGCCGAACTGTCCGCCCGTGACGTGGCGGTGGACATGCCCGGTGTGTTCCCGGGCGCTGTCGGTTATCAGTCGGTGGCGGTGGCGGCCGACTATCTGGCCGGGCCGCGCGAGTTCAATTTCACCAAACTGGCGGTCGCCGCCGCGGGCTTTGCACTGGAAGGCTCCGGCACCGTGACCATGAACGACAATGGTGCGCCGGGTCTTGTGGCCAGGGCACGCATTCCCGCCACACCGGTGCGCACCCTACTGAAATACTGGCCGTTGCCGGTGGCGCCGGGTGCGCGCAGCTGGATCGATGAAAACATCTTCTCCGGCACGATGGGGCCTTTGGAGGCGATGACCAATTTCCCGCCCGGGTTGTTGGACCAGGCCATCCTGCCGGAAGATTCGCTCAAGCTGACCTTTGCCATGAAGGATATGGAGGGCAGCTACATCAAGGGCCTGACGCATGCCACCGGTGTCAGCGGCAATGCGGTCCTGACCGGCGACACATTCAAGGCCACGCTGTATGGCGGCCGGATTGGGCCATTGACGGCGAAGAATGGCACCGTGCTGATCCCCAACCTCCACCAGACGGGCACGGTGGGGCTGTTCGGCGTGCATGTCGACGGCGCCATGACCGATGTCATGACCCTGATCGACATGAAGCCGCTGAACTATCCCACCAAGTTCGGCATCGATCCCAAAACCACGGGTGGCCAGGCCAGCGCCGACCTGGCGTTCAAGGTGCCGATGCTGGCGAACCTGCCGGTGGATGATGTGGGTATTTCGGTGAAGGCCGCGGTGAGCGATTTCGCTGTCACCCTCGGTGGCAAGACACGGATCACCGACGGCACCGTGAATTTCGACGTCGACAACACCCGCCTGCACCAGACCGGCATGGTCAACCTGGCCGATGCGCGGCTGGCGGTGGACTGGACCGAAGACTTCCGCGCCCCGGGACCGGTCACCACCCGCCTGATGGTGAAGGGTCCAATGACCGAAGGGGCGCGCGCGGCGCTGAACATCAACCTGCTGCGCTTCTTCCGCGGCACCGTGCCCATCACCGCCGACATCACCGGCCACAATGGCAGCCTGATGCATGCCGATGTGGCGGTGGATTTCACGCCGGCGCTGCTGACCGTGCCCATCGTCAATCTGGAAAAGAGCCCTGGGCAGGCGGCAACGGGGCGGATTGGCGTGAATTTCGCGCCAGGCAATGTGATCCAGGACCAGACTATCCGCATCACCGGGCCGGTGCTGAACCTGAACGGCACCGCCGACTTCAACCGCAATGGCGACCTGACGGTGCTGAATTTCCCGTCGGTGAAGATGGGGCCGCTCAACGACCTGTCTTTCCAGCTCTCGCGCAGCGCCACCAATGGCGATGATTATCTGGTGCGCGACCGCTCGCTGGATGGCTCCAAGATCTACTCGCACCGGCTCCAATGAGCAACCGGGCGGGCCCAATGGACCGCCGGCCGACGACACGCCCGCGGGCAAATTCCACATCAATGCCCGGCTGGACCGCATGGCCATGCGCAGCGGCGTGGTGATCACACCCTTCAACCTGGACCTGGCGGGCATCGGCAACCGGCCTTCGGCCATCAAGCTGGACGGGACCGTGACGTATGGCAGCAAGAACGCGCCCATCGCCGCGAACCTGGAAAACACCGCACAGGGCCGCAAAGTGCTGCTGACCACCGGCGATGCGTCCATCCTGGCGCGCGGTGTGTTCGGCTTTGAAAGCATGCGCGGCGGCGATCTCAGCGCCACCGTCAGTTTGCCGGGCCAGGCCAGCGATGCGGGCAACCCCGCCAGCACCGCGCCCGATTTCACCGGCGTGCTGAACATCAAGAATTTCCAGTTGATCAACCAGCCCCTGATCAGCCGGCTGTTCGCGGCCGGCTCGCTGACCGGCCTCGGCGATCTGATGGGCGGGGATGGCATCACCATTGATGAATGGAATTTTCCCTTCACCTCCAAGAACAATGTCCTTGGTGTGAATGGCGCGCGCGCCTCGGGCCGCGCCATCTGCGCCACCTCGGACGGTTATATCGACCGGCCGCACGGCACCTTGGCGCTGAAGGGCTCGCTGGTGCCTGCTTGCGGCGTCAATTCGCTGATCAGCAACATTCCGATTCTGGGCGACATCCTGGCATCCAAGAAGGGCGAAGGCGTGCTGAGCGCCACCTATTCGGCGACCGGCAACATGGAGCAGCCGCAGATCAGCACCAATGCACTGTCCATGCTGGCCCCGGGAATCTTCCGCCGCATCTTCGAGGGCCATATCCCGACCCAGAAGGATGCGCCCTCGAACAATCCGCCCGGCAATGCCGCACCACCGCAGGCGTCAGCGCCTGCGGCGCCGTCTTCGAGGCCTGTTCAGAACTGATTTGGTCGCTCCGGGTCTCGCCTGCGATCAGGCCGGCTTGACCAGGACGTGCTTCTTCTTGCCGCTGGAAAGCTTGAGCACGCCATCGCCATTCAGGGCCCCGGCATCCACCGTCAGTTTGGGATCGCTAACCGGCGTATCGTTCAGCTTCAGGCCGTTGTTGGCGATCAGTTTGCGGGCCTCGGAATTTGATGCCGCCAGCCCCGCCGCCACCGCGAGATTCAGAATGCCATCCGGCAATTTGGCGGTGATGGTGGGCAGGCCCTCGGCGGAGGCGCCTTCCACGAAAGCGCGATAGGCGGTGTCGGCGGATTTTTCCGCGGCGTCGCGGCCATGCAGGATGGCCGTGGCTTCGGTCGCCAGCACCTTCTTGGCGTCGTTCAGTTCGGCGCCCTGGAGCTTTTCCAGCCGCGCGATCTCTGCTTCCGGCAATTCGGTGAACAGGCGCAGGAAGCGGCCGACATCGCCGTCCTCGGTATTGCGCCAAAATTGCCAGTAGTCATACGGCGACACGCGATTGGCATTCAGCCACACCGCGCCGGCCGCGGTCTTGCCCATCTTGGCGCCCGAGGCGGTGGTGATCAGCGGCGTGGTCAGGCCGAACAGCTGGGCGCTTTCCATGCGGCGGCCCAGCTCGATGCCCGACACGACATTGCCCCATTGGTCGGAGCCGGAAGACTGCAGCTTGCAGCCATAGCGCTTGTAAAGTTCGACAAAGTCATAAGCCTGCATGATGGAATAGTTGAATTCCAGGAAGGACAGCGGCTGGTCGCGGTCCAGCCGCAGCTTGACGCTTTCCATGGTCAGCATGCGGTTGACCGAGAAATGCTTGCCGACATCGCGCAGGAAGGGGATGTAATCCAGCTTGTCCAGCCACTCGGCATTGTCCACCAGGATGGCGTCGGACGGCCCGTCGCCGAATTTCAATAGATGGCGGATGCCGGACAGGATGCTCTGCTTGTTGGCTTCGATTTGTTCTGCGGTGAGGATCTGGCGCGTTTCATCCTTGCCGGACGGATCGCCGGCCTTGGTGGTGCCGCCGCCCATCAAGAGGATGGGGCGATGGCCGGCCTGTTGCAGGCGGCGCAGGGTCATCAGCTGCACCAGGCTGCCGACATGCAGGCTGTCGGCGGTGCAGTCGAACCCGATATAGGCGGTGACCCGCTCCCTGGCGAACAGCGCGTCCAGCTCAGCCGGGCCCGAGCAATCGTAATAGGCCCCGCGCGCCGCGAAGGTCTTGAGGAATTCGGACTGGAATTGGGGCGCGGCGGGCATGCTATAGACTCTGTTCAGGCAGGGGCGGCTTAGCACGAATGACCGGCACACAGAAAGTCATAGGTCTTATGAGTGGCACCTCGCTGGACGGCGTGGATGCGGCCATTTTGGAGACCGATGGCTTGGACGTGGTGCGGCCCGGACCCAGCCTGACTTTGCCCTATGACGCGACCACCCGCGCCCGGTTGCGCGGCGCGCTGGAAACAGCGTTGGCGATGGCCAAGGGCGCCCCCGTGCCGCAATCGATCCAGGACGCGGAACAGGTGCTGACCGAGGTTCACGCCAGGGCGGTGAAGGCGCTGCTGGCCAAGGCGGAGCTGGCCGCCGGTGATGTGGACCTGATCGGCTTTCATGGCCAGACCATCCTGCACCGTCCCCAGCAAGGTTGGACCTGGCAAATCGGCGATGGCGCACTGCTGGCGAAGCTGACCGGCATCGATGTGGTGAATGATTTTCGCAGCGCCGATGTCGCGGCGGGCGGGCAGGGCGCGCCCTTGATGCCGCTCTATCACGCGGCGTTGGCGCGCAAGGCGGCACATGGGATGCCCTTGGTGCTGACCAATATCGGCGGTGTGGCCCAAGTCACTTACATGGATGGCGAGACGGTAATCGCATTTGACACCGGGCCGGGCAACGCACCCATCGACGACTGGATGCAGCGCCATACGGGCCAGCTGGTGGATACGGATGGCGCCTTGGCGCGCAGCGGCACGGTCAACGAGACGGTGCTGGCCAGTATGCTGGATAACCCTTTCTTCGCGCGCCTGCCGCCCAAATCGCTGGATCGCATGGATTTCGGCATGGCGGCGGTGGAAAGCCTTTCGCCTGCCGATGGCGCCGCGACGCTGGCGGCTTTCACCGCTGCGTCCATTGCCAAAGCCGGTGATCACTTTCCCAAAGCCCCCGCGAGCTGGATCGTCACCGGCGGCGGGCGGCACAACGCCTTCCTGATGGATCAGCTGAAGGCGCGCGTCGGTGCGCCCGTGCTGAAAACCGAGGATGTCGCCTGGGATGGTGACGCCATGGAGGCTGAGGGCTTTGCCTATCTGGCGGCGCGCTCGCGCAAAGGCTTGCCGCTGTCCTTGCCGACCACCACCGGCGTGAAAGCGCCGATGACGGGCGGACGTTACTGGAAAGCCTAATTGCCCTGCGTCAAGCCATAGGGTGCGTAGGATTCGGCCACTTCGGGATTGATCTTGCCGGCCGCCTGAATGTCGGCATTGCCGCCCGCCGTATCGCCCAGCTTGCGCTTGATAATGCCGCGCACATAAAGCGACGTCGCATGCTTGGGATCCAGCGCCAGCGCCGCGTTGTAATCGGCCAGGGCCTGCTTGTAGTTTTTCATCCGCAAATGGACAAAGCCGCGGCTGTCCAAGGTTTCCACCACGCGCGGCGCCAGCGCCAGGCTGCGGTTGCAATCCGCCAGGGCGGCATTCAATTCCCACAACGCCGCATGGATCCAGCAGCTGTTGTTCAGGATGATCGACTGGTCGGGAAACATGCGCATCAAGGTGTCATTCTCCTTCTGCGCCAGCTGGAATTTTCCCAGGGTCATGTACAAGCCGATCCGCGCGTTATGGGCCCGCCCATTGGATGGATCGACAGCAATCGCGGCATTGTAATCGGACAGGGCGTCTTCAAACCGATGCTGATGCTCGCGGTAATAGCCGCGCGCCAGAAAAGCGCGCTGCTTCAGGTCCGGTATCATCAACGGACGCTGCAGGATGTTCGTGCAGGCCTTGATTGACGCTTCGAGGTTTTTCGTCGAGCCAGACAAACACACTTGATCGTCATCGGCCCGTGCATGGGCGGTGAAGGCGATCAGCAGGAGTAAGGGAAGCAGCGACCGGATTTTCATCGCCGCGCCGCCGGATGCTACCGGCCCTCGCGGGGCTTGCTCATCATGTTGGAGACATATTCCTTCACCGTCTCCACCACGTCCGCTTCGTGCTTGTCGAAGAAGTGATTGGCGCCGTCGATCTTGTTGTAGGTGATCTTGATGCCCTTCTGGGCGGTCAGGCGGTCCACCAGCTTCTGCACATCCGGCTCGGGCACCACATTGTCCTTGGTGCCATGCACGATCAGGCCCGAGGCGGGGCAGGGCGCCAGGAAGGCGAAGTCATACATGCTGGCCGGCGGAGCGATGGAGACAAAGCCGGTGATCTCGGGCCGGCGCATCAGAAGCTGCATGCCGATCCAGGCGCCGAAGCTGATGCCGCACACCCACACATTGGATGGGTTGGGGTACAGCGTGTTCATCCAGTCCAGTACGGCGGCGGCGTCGGAAAGTTCGCCCGCGCCATTGTCGAAGCTGCCCTGGCTCCTGCCCACGCCGCGGAAATTGAAGCGCACTGTGGTGCAGCCGAGGCCGTGGAACATGTGGAAGAGGTCATAGACCAGCGGATTGTTCATGGTTCCGCCGAACTGGGGATGGGGGTGCAGAACCAGCGCCATAGGCGCGCCCGGGTTCTTTTGCCGCTGATAGCGCGCTTCGATGCGCCCCGCCGAGCCTGGCAGAATGATATCGGGCATGAAGACCTTTTCCCCACCGCCATCCGCCAAGCGAAAAACTGGGTTTTTCGGGGCAGTCGGCGCCCTTAAAACCTTTTATTTTTCAGTCGCTTACAGGATGACCAACCAAAGACTTGTGAATACTTGACCAATCTAGTCGGGAACTCTATATCCCGGGCCACCGCCTGGCGGCTTGGCCCCTCTCTACACCGGGAGGGGGGGCAAAAAGCAAGGAAAAACGCCTTTTTACCGAAGGCCCTCTTTACCGAAGGATGCGGACATGCGGCTGAGCACCAAGGGACGTTACGCGGTCATGGCGATGGCCGATCTGGCCGGAAACGCCACCGATGCCCAGGCGCCGGGGAATCTGCGCCCCGTTGCGCTGGCCGACATTGCCGCCCGCCAGGACATTTCCCTGTCTTACCTGGAACAGCTGTTCGCCAAGCTTCGGCGCGGCGGCCTTGTGACCAGCGTGCGCGGTCCGGGCGGCGGCTATCGCCTGTCGCGGCCGTCGGGCGAGTTGCGGATTGCCGACATCATCCTGGCGGTGGACGAACCCATCGCTGCCACCCGCTGCAAGACCGGCAGCACCAAGGGCTGCACCAAAACCGGTGCGCGCTGCGTCACCCATGACCTGTGGGAAGAACTGGGCCAGCAGATTCACGTCTTCCTGTCGTCCGTGTCGCTGGCCGATGTCGTGGAACGCCGCGTCCTGGGCCGTGCAAAGCCTTGCAACGACATGATGGGCAATGACATGGCCGGTGAAGTCGCCGCCGCCGAGTAACAGCACATGCATTATCTGGATCACAACGCCACCTCGCCGCTGCGCCCCGAATGCCTTTCGGCCATCACCCATGCGCTCAGCATCGGCGGCAATCCGTCTTCGCCGCATGCGGCGGGCCGCGCCGCGCGCGCCATCGTGGAAGAGGCGCGCGAGAAGGTCGCCGCGCCTGGCCGGCGCCCGTGCCGACCAGGTGATCTTCACCAGCGGCGCCACCAGATCCAACAACCTGGCCATCTTCGGCGCCGTCGAAGGTTCGCTGGAAGGCGAAGACCTCAAGAAAACCCGCATTACCCGCCTGTTCGTGTCCGCCATCGAGCATAAATGCGTGATGGCCAGCGCCCGCCGCCTGGCGGAACGGTTTCCCTGGGTGCGGCTGGAAATCCTGCCTGTGACGGCGGATGGCGTGCTGGATATCGAAGCGTTGTGCGTGGCGCTACGCGAAGGCAAGGGCCGCGCCCTGGTGGCGGTGATGCTGGCCAACAACGAAATTGGCACCATCCAGCCCATTGCCGAAGTGTCCGCGCTGGTGCGCGAGGCGGGCGGCTTGCTGCTGGTGGATGCGGTGCCCGCGGCCGGCAAGATGAAGCTGGATTTTGCGCTGTGCGATTACATGGTGCTGTCGGCGCACAAGCTGGGCGGTCCTCTGGGCGCCGGCGCACTGATCGTGGCGGATGGCGCGCCGCTGGTGGCGCAGATCCTGGGCGGCGCCCACCAGCGCGGCATGCGCGCTGGGTCTGGAAATCTGCCCGGTGACGCCGGCTTTGGCGCCGCGCCCATGCGGTGATGGACGGAGAAGGTGAGCGCGCCCGCATCGCCCATCTGCGCGATCATTTCGAAGCCGCGCTGAAGGCAGCCATTCCCGAAGTGGTGATCTTCGGTGAAAGGGCGCCACGGCTGGTCAGCACCACGGGCTTTGCCATTCCGGGCATCACCGCGCCCACCGCGCTGATGGCGATGGACCTGGACGGGGTGATGATGAGCGGTGGCTCCACCTGTTCCAGCGGCAAGATCCTGGTCAGCCCGGTGCTGACAGCGATGGGCGTGGATGAAAAGCTGGGCGAGTGCGGTCTGCGCGCCAGCTTTGGCTGGTCGTCCACCATGGAAGATGTCAACGCGGCGGTCGCATCGCTGGTGAAATTGCGCGAACGCATCCGCGCCAAGGTGGCAGCATGAGCATCGCGGCGGAAACCAAAGCCCAGGTCGCCGATATCGGCGACAAGTACAAGTACGGCTTTGTCACCGACATCGAGATGGAGCGCGCGCCCAAGGGCCTGTCGGAAGACACGGTGCGCTATGTCTCGGCCAAGAAGAACGAGCCGGAGTGGATGCTGGAATGGCGCCTGGCGGCGTTCAAGCGCTGGGGTGCGATGAAGGAGCCCAACTGGGCGCGGGTGCATTACCCCAGGATCGATTACCAGAACGCCTATTATTACGCGGCACCCAAGAACACGCCCAAGAAGCAGTCGCTGGATGAAGTCGATCCCAAGCTGCTGGAAACCTACAACAAGCTGGGCATCCCGCTGCAAGAACAGATGGCGCTGGCCGGTGTCGCGGTCGACGCGGTGTTCGACAGCGTGTCTGTCGCCACCACTTTCAAGGAAAAGCTGAACGAGGCGGGGGTGATCTTCTGCCCGATCAGCGAGGCGATCCGCGATTATCCGGAGCTGGTGAAGAAGTATCTGGGCACGGTGGTGCCGGTGACCGACAATTTCTTTGCCACCCTGAATTCAGCCGTGTTTTCGGACGGCACGTTCGTCTATGTGCCCAAGGGCGTGCGCTGCCCGATGGAGCTGAGCACCTATTTCCGCATCAATGCGTCGGAGACGGGCCAGTTTGAACGCACCCTGATCGTGGCCGATGAAGGCTCTTACGTTTCGTACCTGGAAGGCTGCACGGCCCCCAAGCGCGACGAGAACCAGCTGCATGCCGCAGTGGTCGAGCTGGTGGCGCTGGACAATGCCGAGATCAAATATTCCACGGTGCAGAACTGGTATCCGGGCGACGAGAACGGCCTGGGCGGCATCTTTAACTTTGTGACCAAGCGCGGCGATTGCCGGGGCAAGAAGTCCAAGATCAGCTGGACCCAGGTGGAAACCGGTTCGGCCATCACCTGGAAGTATCCCAGCTGCATCCTGCGCGGCGACGACAGCGTGGGCGAATTCTATTCCATCGCCATCGCCAACAATTACCAGCAGGCCGATACCGGCACCAAGATGATCCACCTGGGCGCGAATACGAAGTCGCGCATCATCTCCAAGGGCATTTCGGCCGGCAAGGCGCAGAACACCTATCGCGGCCTGGTGTCGGTTTACGGCAAGGCCAAGAACGCGCGCAACTATACCCAGTGCGACTCCCTGCTGATCGGCGGCGACTGCGGGGCCCATACCGTGCCGTACATCGAAAGCCGTAATCCAAGCGCGCGCATCGAGCATGAAGCGACCACGTCCAAGATCGCCGAAGACCAGCTGTTCTACTGCCTGGCGCGCGGCATCCCGCAGGATGAAGCGGTGTCGCTGATCGTCAATGGTTTCTGCAAGGAAGTGCTGCAGCAGCTGCCCATGGAATTTGCCGTCGAGGCGCAGAAGCTGGTGGGTATAAGTTTGGAAGGTTCGGTAGGTTAGCCATGCTCGAGATCAAGAATCTGCATGTCAGCGTCGGCGACAAGCCGATTCTCAAGGGCCTGAACCTGTCGATCAAGGCTGGCGAAGTGCATGCCATCATGGGCCCGAACGGCTCGGGCAAGTCGACCCTGTCCTATGTGCTGGCCGGCCGCGCCGGCTACGACATCACCGAAGGCTCGATCACCTACAATGGCGAGGACCTGGCCACGCTGGCGCCGGAAATCCGCGCCGCCAAGGGCGTGTTCCTGGCCATGCAGTATCCGGTCGAGATCCCCGGTGTCACCACCATGATGTTCCTGAAGACGGCGTTGAACAGCCAGCGCCGCGCGCGCGGCGAATCCGATCTGGACGCGGTGGGCGTGCTGAAACTGGTGCGCGCCAAGGCCAAGACGTTGAACGTCACCGAGGAAATGCTGAAGCGCGCATTGAATGTGGGTTTTTCGGGCGGCGAGAAGAAGCGGCTGGAAATCCTGCAGATGGCGCTGTTCGAACCCAAGCTGGCGGTGCTGGACGAAACCGACTCCGGCCTGGACATCGATGCCCTGAAGCTGGTGGCCGAAGGGGTGAACACCCTGCGCGATCCGTCGCGCGCCATGCTGGTGATCACCCATTACCAGCGCCTGCTGGACTACATCGTGCCCGACCGCATTCATGTGTTGGCGCGCGGCAAGATCGTGGCCGAAGGCGGCAAGGAACTGGCGCTGGAGCTGGAAGCCAGGGGCTATGAGCATATCCTGAAGGAACCGGCATGACGCTGGCATTGGCGACACGCAAAGCCGAAGCCGCCACGATCTTCGGGTCGCATGGGGTCCCGTCGCGCCGGGTCGAGGAATGGAAATATTCCGACCTGAAAGTGGCGCTGGGCGAGGCCGGCATCGGTACCGAGCAGGCGCTGTGGCAGGTCGATGTGCCAGCCGGCGTGGAACAGTTCGATTTGTCCAAACCCAATCCGCCCGACTGGGTGGTCAAACATTTCGCGGTCGCCGACCGCAACATCATGGGGGCAGCGTCTCTGACCCTGTCGGACGGCGGCGTGGCGCTGCGGGTGACGGATGCGATTACCGCGCCCTTGAAGGTGACCTTTCACGGCACGGGTCATGTGCGCGGCCTGCTGGTGCTGGAAGCGGGCGCTTCCGCAACCCTGGTTGAAAGCGTCGGCATCGCCGAGTTTCGCAATGTGGGTTTTGAAATCGTGCTGGGCGAGGGCGCGGTGCTGGAGCATGTGCGCGTTTCGCCGGAAAGCGCCGACGCCGTGCTGGTGGAAGAAGCGTCTTTGCGCATCGCCGCCGGGGCGCGCTATCGCGCGCATTTTGCGGGCTTCGGCAGCAAGCTGTCGCGCATGGAATTGGAAATCGCGCTGGAAGGCGAGGGCGCCGAGGCGCATCTGTCCGGTGTGGCGGTGCTGGATGGCAAGCGTCACAGCGACGTCACAACCCATGTCATTCACCGCCATGGCAACACGACCAGCACCCAGCTGTTCAAGCATGTCGCCGGCGGCACCGCGCGTGCCGTCTACCAGGGCAAGGTTACGGTGGCCAAGGGCGCCAACGGCAGCGACAGCCACCAGAGCGCCAAGGCGTTGCTCTTGGGCGAAAATGCCGAAGCCGATCTGAAGCCAGAACTGGAAATCTTCGCCGACGACGTGAAATGCGCCCATGGCGCGGCCGTCGGTGATTTGGACGCGGAGTCCCTGTTTTACCTGCGGGCCCGCGGCATTCCGGAAGCTGAAGCCCGGGGTCTGCTGTTGCAGGCTTTCCTGGAAGATGCGGTGGCCGAAATCGGCCATGCCGACCAGCGCGAGCTGGTGCGTACCGAGCTGTTGACCGCGCTGAAAGGCATCGCATGACAGCGCTGGGAAAAATCGCGCCCGGTTTCGACGCCGAGAAGGCGCGCGGGGACTTCGAGATCCTGTCGCGCACCGTCTATGGCAAGCCGCTGGTGTACCTGGACTCGGGCGCCAGCGCCCAAAAGCCGCGCGTGGTGCTGGACGCCATGCGCGACTTCGCACAAAGCGAATATGCCAATGTCCATCGCGGCGTGCATTTCCTGTCGGCGGCGGCCACCGACCGCTATGAAGCGGCCCGCCGCACGGTGCAGAAATTCCTGAACGCCGCCCGCGAAGACGAGATCATCTTTACCAAGGGCGGCACCGAAGCCATCAACCTGGTGTCCTATTCATACCTGGCGCCGCTGATCCAGCCGGGTGACGAGATCGTGCTGTCGGTGATGGAGCATCATTCCAACATCGTGCCCTGGCACTTCCTGCGCGAACGCGCCGGCGCGGTGCTGAAGTGGCTGGATGTCGGCGATGACGGCAGTCTGGACATCGAAGCGCTGGACGCCGCCATCACCAGCAAGACCAAACTGGTTGCGATTACCCATATGTCCAATGTGCTGGGCACCGTCACGCCGCTGAAGGAGATTGTCGCCCGTGCCCATGCCAAGGGCGTGCCGGTGCTGGCCGATGGCTGCCAGGGCGCGGTGCATGAGATCGTGGATGTCCAGGCGCTGGACATCGATTTTTATGCCATCACCGGCCACAAGCTCTATGGCCCCACCGGCATTGGCGCCCTGTATGCCAAGCGCCAGCACCTGAAAGGCATGCGCCCGTTCAATGGCGGCGGCGAGATGATCCGCGAAGTCCTGAAGGATCGCATTTCCTATGCCGACGCGCCGGCCCGGTTCGAGGCGGGAACTCCGCCGATCATCGAGACGGTAGGCCTGGCTACGGCGCTGGATTACCTGTCGGGCTTCGACCGCGCCGCAGTGGCGGCCCATGAACATGACCTGATCAGCTATGCCCGCGAACAGGTGCGCCAGTTCAACTGGCTGCGGGTGATCGGCGATGCCCCCGGCAAGGGCGCAATCCTGTCATTCGAAGCCGAGGGGATGCACGCGCACGACCTGGCCACCATATTGGACCGGGAAGGCGTGGCGGTCCGCGCCGGGCATCACTGCGCCCAGGTCTTGATGGAGCGTTTCAACGTCACCTCCACCAGCCGGGCCAGCTTTGCCCTGTACAATACGCGCAGCGACGTGGACGCCCTGGTGGCGGGCCTGTCCAGGGCGCGGGAGATTTTGGCCTGATGGATAACGCGCTGCGCGAACTGTACCAGGAAGTGATCCTCGATCACTCGCGTCATCCGCGCCATTACGGCGCGATGGATCACGCAAGCCACAAGGCGGAGGGATACAATCCCCTGTGCGGTGACCGGGTGACGGTTTACCTGAAGCTGGATGCGGACGGCCGGGTGGGCGACATCGCCTTTGAAGGCAAGGGCTGCGCCATTAGCCAGGCGTCTGCCTCGATGATGGCCGACATGTTGAAGGGCCGCACGGCCGAAGACGCCGAAAAGCTGATGCAGGGCTTTTTGCACCTGGTGAAGGGCGAAGATGCCAGCGGCCTGTCGGAAGACGACCGCGAGCGGCTGGAAGTGATGGGGGGCATTTCCGAATTCCCCATGCGGGTGAAATGCGCGACCCTGGCCTGGCACACCTACAAGAACGCAGTGGAGGAGGGCGCCACATGAGCGAACCTGCTGCCCCAACGGCGCCCCAATCCGCGTCCCAGTCCGCGCTGAGCCAACAGGAACTGGACGACTTCACCAGCAAACTGGTGACGGCGCTCAAGACCGTCTATGACCCGGAAATCCCGGTTGATATCTATGAACTTGGGCTTATCTACAAGGTCGATGTCGCGGACAACAAGGATGTCGCGGTGGACATGACATTGACGGCGCCCAACTGCCCGGTGGCCGGCGAAATGCCGCAAAACGTCAAGGCGGCGCTGCAGCTGGTGGACGGCATCGGCGAAGTGACGGTCAACATGACCTTCGATCCGCCCTGGACGCCGGAGCGGATGAGCGAAGAAGCCAAACTCGAACTGAACATGTTCTGATGGAAACACTGGCCCCCACACCCCGTCCCCGCCGTGAGCGCCCCAAGCCGGTCAAGCTGACCGAAGCCGCCGCCGCGCGCCTGCAGGAAATCATGGCGGGCGCCGACGGCAAGTATCTGGGCCTGCGCGTGGGCGTCACCAATGGTGGCTGCGCCGGCATGAGCTATACCATGGCCTATGCCGAAGACACCAAGCCGTTTGAAGAGGTGATGGAAGACAAGGGCGTGAAGATTTTCATCGATCCCAAGGCCATCCTGTTCCTGATCGGCACCGAGCTGGATTTCGTGCAGGAAAAACTTGGTTCGCGCTTCGTCTTCAACAACCCGAACCAGACGTCTGCCTGCGGCTGCGGCGAAAGCGTGCAGATCACGCCGGCGGCGGACGCTTAAGCTTCGACTCTCTGATCCGGATTGATGGTCAGCCAGGCCAACGCCGCGACGGCGTAAATGCCTGCAAGCACCAGCAGCGGCATGTTCCAGTCGCCCGTCGCATCCACGATATAGGCCAGCACCATGGGGCTGAGGATGCCGCCCACCTGGCCGATGGTGTTCATGGTGCCCGCGGTGACACCGGCATGTTGGCCGCCCACATCCACCGCCGTCGCCCAGGCAGGAGCCAGGGTCAGCATGGAACAGGCGCCGCCGATGGCGATCAAAATGCCTGCGGCATAGCCGTCGGTCATCCGGGTCGCCAGGAATATGACGGTGGCCGCCAGCACATAGCCGCAGGTGCCGAAGGCGCGCCGTGCGGCGCGCAGGCCGATCTTGCGCGCCAGCCGGTCCGAGCCTTCGCCGCCTGTCAGGTCGGCGATGCAGCTCAGCATCAGCGGCAGGCCGGACAGGAACGCCCAGCCCATGCCTTTCATGCCATGGGCCTGCAGCAGATAGGTCGGCAGCCAGGTGATGAAGAAATAAAAGCCGTAGCTGTTCGCGAAAGCCTGGATGCACAGGGGCGCCACGGTCGGGGTCTGGAACACCTTCAGCCAGCTGCCGCCGGCCTCTGCCGCCTTGGTGATGCCGCGCGTGGCTTCGATATGGTCGCGTTCCTCGGCCGATACCGCGGGATGATCGCGCGGCTCATCGCGGAACCAGGCGTACCAGCAAATCGCCCACAGCGCGCCGACGATGCCGAAAGCGATGAAGATGAAGCGCCATTGCAGCCATCCGGCCAGGGCGATGACCACCAGCGGCGTCAGCCCGCCAGACAGATGCGCACCGGCGAAGAAGATTCCCTGCACCCGGCCGCGCTGGGCCAGCGGAATCCAGCGCGAATAGACCCTCGCCACGCTGGGCCAGGCGCCGGCCTCGCCGATGCCGAACAGAAAGCGGATCACGGTCATGGACAGGAAATTCCATGCCGCCGCCGTCGCCATGGTGAAGGCGGACCAGACCAGCACCACCCAGGTCAGAACCTTTCGTGCGCCGTCGCGGTCGGCCCAGCGCGCCAGGGGCACGCCGAACGCGGCATAGGCCAGGGCGAACGCGCTGAAGATGGTGGCCATTTCCTTGCGCGACAGCGCCAGTTCGGTGCTGATCTGGGGCGCCAGTACGGAGATGCAGACACGGTCCAGATAGGTGATCGCGGCCAGCGCCATGGTGAAAACGATGACGCGGTTGCGGACTGCCATGGTGTTTGCCCCTGTTTGCGGCTCTGAAGGCCGCGTTTGGCTCAGCTTAAGGCCTGCGCGGTCTTGCGCAAGTCGTGGGGTCAGGCCGGCTCGATGAGGGGGCGGAAGCTGTCCGGATCGGCCAGTTTCCAGGCATGGGCGTATCGCGCGTCCGGCGCGTCGCTGAGCAGCTGGCCGGGCGACAGCGCCGGATAGAGTTCCGCGAAGGTGCGCACTTCGCTGGGCGAAATGCGGCGCGAGATATGCACCAGCCCGAAGTCGGTGGGATGCTCCAGCCCGGCGGCCGCGGTCAGTTCGGCCAGCGACTGGACCGTGGACTTGTGGAAATGGGCGACCCGGGCCGCCTTGTCACCCACCACCAGCCCGCGCTGGCGCGAAGGGTCCTGGGTGGCGACGCCGGTGGGGCAGCGGTCTGTATGGCAATGCTGGGACTGGATGCAGCCCAGCGCGAACATGAAACCGCGGGCCGAATTGCACCAGTCTGCGCCCAGCGCCATGGCCCGCACCATGTCGAAGGCGCTGATGATCTTGCCGCTGGCGCCCAGCTTGATGCGATCGCGGGCGCGGATGCCCACCAGGGCATTGTGCACGAAGTTCAGCCCCTCGCGCAGCGGCTTGCCGATATGGTCGGCGAATTCCAGCGGCGCGGCGCCGGTGCCGCCCTCCTTGCCATCCACCACGATGAAGTCGGGATAGATGCCGGTCTTCAGCATCGCCTTGCAGATGGCTAGGAATTCCCATTCATGGCCGACGCACAGCTTGAATCCGACGGGCTTTCCCCCCGAAAGCTGGCGCAGGTCAGCGATAAAGGTCATCAGCCCGACCGGGGTGCTGAAGGCGCTGTGGCTGGCCGGCGATACGCAGTCCACCCCCATCGGCACACCGCGGGTGGCCGAGATTTCCGGCGTCACCTTGGCGGCCGGCAGCACGCCGCCATGGCCGGGCTTGGCGCCCTGGCTCAGCTTGATCTCGATCATCTTGATCTGGTCGTGCGCGGCGGCCTGGGCGAAGCGTTCGCGGCTGAACGTGCCGTCCGGGTTGCGAGCGCCGAAATAGCCCGAGCCCAGTTCCCAGATGATGTCGCCGCCGAATTGTTCGTGATAGCGGCTGAAGCCGCCTTCACCCGTGTCATGGGCGAAGCCGCCCTGCTTGGCGCCTTTGTTCAGGGCGCGGATGGCGTTGGCGCTGAGCGAACCGAAGCTCATGGCCGAGATGTTGAAGACAGAGGCGGAGTAGGGCCTGGCGCACTCCGGTCCGCCGATGGTGATGCGGAACGGTTCCTGATGAACTTTGGCCGGGGCCATGGAATGGTTCATCCAGTCATAGCCGTCGGCATAGACATCATAGACCGTGCCGAAAGGCCGCTTGTCCAGCTGCAGCTTGGCGCGCTGATAGACCAGCGAGCGCTTGTCGCGCGGGAACGGCATGCCGGTCTTGTCGTCCTCGAAGAAATACTGGCGGATTTCGGGGCGTATGGCTTCAAAAATGAAACGCAGATGCGCGGCGATGGGATAGTTGCGCAGGATCGACCGCCTGGTCTGGGCCAGGTCCCGGATGCCGACGATGACAAAGAAGATGCTGATGACCCAGGCCGCGATCAGCAGCCAGGAATCGGGCATGGCGGCGGCCCAGAAAGAGAAGAGGATGCTGGCCAGCACCGACAGCGTGAGCGTGATGAAACGCGGCCCAAAGGGGCGCAGCAAAATGTCCATGCGGTCCCGCCCTGAAATTCCTGCCCCGGCGCGAATCGTGACGCGGCGGCGCCGATGGTAGCCGAGCCGGAGATTCGAGTATTCAGGGGCGGGCCGTGCTGCACCGCATTCATGAAAGCGCCATGTTCGCGGCCTGCGACCTGTGGTCAAAATATTCGGGCCGGCCTGTCGGACCCGCGCCCCGGCGCGCGTCTTTCAGATGTCGAACAAGCAAAGGAAACCGGACATGCCCGCCCCCAACAGCGTCACATTTCACCGCGTGCTGGCCACCAGGCCCGAGAAAGTCTATCGCGCCTTCCTGGACGCGCAGGCCCTGGCCAAATGGCTGCCGCCCCATGGCTTCACCTGCAAGGTCGATCACCTGGATGCCAAAGTGGGCGGCACGTTCCGCATGGCCTTTACCAACTTCACCAGCGGCAACAGCCATTCCTTCGGCGGGGAATATCTCGAACTGGTGCCCAATGAACGCATCCGTTACACCGACCGCTTCGACGATCCGAACCTGCCGGGCGTGATGGAAGTGACGGTGCAGCTGAAAGCGGTTTCGGTGGGCACGGACATCCGCATCGAACAGGCCAATATTCCCGCCGCGATCCCGGTGGAAGCCTGTTACCTGGGCTGGCAGCAGTCGCTGGCGCAGTTGGCGCTGTTGGTGGAACCGGATATCCCCGGTTAAACGGCGCTGGTTTCGAGCGCAGCCATGCGCGGATCATCTTGATTGATCGTGAGATTGCGGCCAGGCGCGTAGGCGCGAGCCGGAGCGCTCTTAAATAGGGAATGGCCGCTGGCTAAATCGAAATTGGCTAAGCCGCGCTCGTTTCGAGCGCGGCCATGCGCGGATCATCTTGATTGATCGCGAGATTGCGGCCATTCCGCTTGGCGCCGTACAGGCAGGCGTCGGCGCGGCGGATGACAGCCTCGACGGTTTCACCATGAGTGAACTTGGCGATGCCGATGGAGATGGTAATGGTGCCCAGAACGTCGCCGGTGGACTTCTTCACCAGCTTCTTGGTTTCCACCGTGTTGCGGATCTGGTTGGCCACATGGGTGGCCGCTTCCAGGTTGGTGCCGCGCATCAGCACTGCGAATTCCTCGCCGCCATAACGGGCGGCGGTGTCGCGGCCCTTGACGTTTTCCGACAGGCACGACGCCACCAGGCGCAACACCTGGTCACCGGTCTGGTGGCCCCAGCTGTCGTTGAATTTCTTGAAATGGTCGATGTCGCACATCAGCAGGCAGACATCTTCGCCTTCATTGGCGGCTTTGCGGCCAGCTTCCACCGCTTCGTCGAAAGCCTTGCGGTTGGATATGTTGGTGAGGGGGTCGGTCATGCTCTCCTTGCGCACATCGTCCAGCTTGCCGCGCAATTCAGTGACCTGGGCCGAGGAGGCCTGCAGTTCGCCTTCCAGGCTTTTGGTGCGTTCTTCCATGGCACGGGTGGCGGCGATCAGGCCCTCCACCAGCTTGCGCACATCGGCGGGGGTCCGCTCGCCACCCAATTCGCCGGTGGCGGTGGAAAGCGCCTGTTTGTAATCGGCGGCGTCGCGGGCGGTGTTTTCCAGCTTGCCCAGCACGTCGTTGATCAGGACACTCATGTTGCCGCCCAGCGACTCCATGACGGAGGCGGCGCGTGCGCCCGACAGGCAGCGCAGGCGAAGGTCCGCCAGCAGTTCGGGCGTGAAGGGCTGCTTGGCGTTGATGATCGCGCCCATCACCTGGGTGACGGCGGGATTTTCGCCTGAGGCATAGGCGTAAAAGAGTTCGAAATTGTCGGGCGTGGCCACGACTCCGGCTCCACCCATAAGGGCAAGCGCGGTCTTGGCAAAAGCCTGCTCTCGATCCTGATTGAACACCGGTAACATCCCCAGAGGGCTTTTGGGCCCTAACGAGCGCAAGTTTGCCCACCCGCTGTGTAAAAAGCGTTAAATGGCGTGGGGTTTCAAGCCTGAAATTTCAGCAAAAAGGCGGGATTCCGCCCCTAAGATGCTTATTCCGGCTGAGGCTCGGGCTTGCGGACGGGCACCGGGCGGAACAGGAATGCGGGCAGCTCGCTCTTGTCCACCGCCTCGGGGCGGGCGGCCTGTTCGTTGTGCTGGCGCTGGCTGCCGCGCTCGCGCTTTTCATGACGCGGCGGGCGGTTTTCGTGCCGGGGCTTTTGCTCCTGATGCGGACGTTCCTGGCGCGGTTGCTGCTGGCGCGGCTGTTCCGGTGCCGGTACCGGCGTGGCGGGCGTCGCGCCCGGCTCGGCCGGTTCCATGCTGGCGACCTGGTCGTGATACTTGCCATCCGGCGGACGGCGTTCGCGGTGCTTGCCGTCACGGCCACCACGGCCGCGGTCCTACCGCCCTGTCCACCACGATCCTTGTCGCGATGATGGCGGGTCTCTTCGCGCACCTCGATATCCATCATCTCGCGGCGGTCCAGTCCGCCGGTAATCTTCTCGATGGCGTCGATGTACTTGTCGTCGCGGTGGCTGGCCAGCATGAAGGCGGCGCCGCTGCGCCCCGTACCTACCGGTGCAACTCGATGCGGTGGACATAATCGTCGGCATGGATCGGCACGTCGAAATTGAACACATGGCTGACGCTGGGCACGTCCAGGCCGCGCGCGGCGACGTCGGAAGCGACCAGGATCTTCAGCTCGCCGCCGCGGAATTTCTCCAGGGTCTTCATGCGCAGCGACTGGTCCAGGTCGCCATGGATCGGCGCAGCATCAAAGCCGTGCTTGACCAGGCTTTTGGCCACCACATCGACATCGCGCTTGCGGTTGCAGAACACGATGGCGTTCTGCAGCGTGGCTTCGGCCTCGCGGATCAGGCGGCGCAGCGCCTCGCGCTTGGCCCAGTCATTGGCCGGGATCATCACCAGCTGCTGGGTGATGTTGGTGTTGGTGGTCGCTGGGCGCGAGACTTCGACGCGCGCCGGATTGTGCAGGAACTGGTCGGTCAGGCGCTGGATTTCCGGCGGCATGGTCGCCGAGTAGAACAGCGTCTGGCGGGTGAAGGGCAGCTTCTTGCAGATTTCCTCGACGTCGGGGATGAAGCCCATGTCCAGCATGCGGTCGGCTTCGTCGATCACCAGGATGTTGACCTGGGACAGCAGCAGGCGGCCGCGGTTGAAATGATCCATCAGTTTACCGGGGGTGGCGATCAGAACATCGACGCCGCGGTCCAGCTTCTTGATCTTGTTCGTCCATCGCCGTGCCGCCGATCAGCAGGGCATGACTGAGCTTGGAATACTTGCTGTACTTGTCGAAATTCTCCGACACTTGGTCGGCCAATTCGCGCGTCGGCTCCAGCACCAGGGCGCGGGCATGCGCGCCTTGGCGCGCTCGCGAGACAGCATCTCGATCATCGGCAGGGTGAAGCTGGCGGTCTTGCCGGTGCCGGTCTGGGCGATGCCGATCACGCCGCGGCGCTGAAGCGCCAGCGGGATGGTCTGGGCCTGGATCGGGTGGGGGCGGTGTAGCCGCTGTCGGCCACCGCCTTGAGGATTTCGGCGGAGAGCCCAAGGCCGTCGAACCCCGTGGTCACGGGGGCATCGGCTGGGATCACGGTCGAGGAAATCTCAGAATTTTCAATAACTTCGTTTAATCCGGTTTCCGCGCCGGAGTCGTCACACTGGTCAAGTACGCTCCTGAAAAGGGGCGCGACGTGTGGCGCCCGAGCTCGCACGCCCGGATGGCGCTGCGACTCTTACTGCACCGCAAAATAGGGATATTCCTCGAAAATGCAAGATATCCCTGTATTTTCAGGTTTCAGCAGGAACCGGGGTGGGATTGTCGTGCGGATTTGGGGACTTGGCGCGCTGGCCACCGTGATCTGGCTGTTGTCGGTTTTCGGCCAGTCGCGCCCCGATGCCCTGGCGTTGGATGCGCCGGCCGCCCAATTCTCCGCCGCACGGGCCGATGCCGTGCTGGGCCGGGTCTTGGGTGACCAGGCGCCGCATCCGTCGGGCAGCGCGGCAGCCGAAGCGGTGCGCGCGCGCATCCTCAAAGAACTTGCGGCCATGGGCGTGGCGGCGCGCACCCAGACCGGCATGAGCTGCTATGCCCAAAAGCGCTGGGACAATATTCCCTGCGGCACGGTCACCAATATCATTGCGGGCGTGGCGCCGGGCGCGGGCAAGCAGGTATTGCTAATGGCGCACAGCGACTCCGTGGCGGCGGGGCCGGGTGCGGGCGATGACGGATCGGGTGTCGCCATCCTGCTGGAGGCGATCCGCGCCCTGAAGGCGCGCGGCATCGAAGGCGGCGCCGAGCATCCGGTGATCGCGGTATTCACCGATGGCGAGGAAGCGGGGATGGTGGGCGCCTCGCTATACCTGCGCGATCCACTGCGGCGCGCCAAGGTCGGTGCGATCATCAACGTCGAGGCCCGCGGCAACCAGGGCCCCAGTTACCTGTTCCAGACCAGCGCCGGCAACGGCAAGCTCATCGATCTGTACGGCACGCATGTGAAGCAATACGCCACCTCTTCGCTATACAGCGAAATCTACAAGGTCATGCCCAACGACACCGACCTGACGCCCATGCTGGCGACGGGCGCGCCGGCCTACAACTTCGCGTTCATCGGCAATGTGGCGCACTATCACACCCCGCTGGACCGCCGGGAGAATATCGATCCGCGCAGCTTGCAGCAGCAGGGCGACGCGGTGGTGGAACTGGCCGACGTGCTGGCGCGGACGGACCCGGAAAGCTTGAAAAGCCCCGATGCCATCTTTTTGGACGTGCTGGGGCGCTGGCTGCCCCGTCTGCCCGTGGGCTGGGGCTTGCCGCTGTCCATCGCCGCCTTTGCCGTGATTGCACTGGCCGGGTTCCTGACTCGGCGCGGACGATGCGAATTTGCACCGCCTTTCTGGCCGGCGCTGTTGTCACCGGTGCTGCTGGTCGCCGGATGCCTGGGCATGGGCTATCTGCTGCACGGCCTGGCGGCCTGGATATCGGGCCATGCAGATCCGTCTTTCGCCCATCCGGTCTGGTTGCGCCTTTCACTGGGCTTTGGCGTCTTCGCCGTGGCGATCCTGGCAGCGCGCGGCGCCACCGCCATCGCCTGCTGGCTGTGGCTTGCCGCACTGGCGATCGTCTGCGCTCTGCTGGTGCCGGGGCTGACACCATACTTCCTGTTCCCGGCGCTGGTGGCGGCGCCGCTGCTGCTGGTGACGGTGCGCGGCGGGCGAGAGGCCGCTTTGCTGGTTGCAGGGGTCGCGGCGTTGATTGTCTGGATCGGCCTGGGCGCCAATGGCGAAGTGAGCCTGGGCCTGAAGATGCACGCCCTGTTCACGCTGAGCGCGGCGTTCGGATTGCTGGCGCTGCTGCCCCTGCTGGGCAAGGCCAAGGCCTGGGGCTGGTCCTTCGCAGCGGCGCTGGGCTTGGCGCTGGGCTTTGCGGTTACCGCGGGCTTGCAGCCGGCTTTCAGCCAGGCGTCTCCGATGCGCCTCAATCTTGTCTATGCGGAAAAGGACGGGAAGGCGTCCTGGGTCGCCAGCCCGGTGGCGCATCTGCCGGAGGCAATGCGCAGAGCGGCGAATTTCTCCGCCGCGCCGCAATCGGGCGCCGCTTATGGCTATGCCGCGCCGGCCGGCGCCGCCCGCTTTGCGCCGCCTTCCGCCACGGTGGCGCGGCGCGGCGATGAAGTGAGCCTGGACCTGAATGCGCCGGGCGATGGCATCAGCCTGGAAGTTCCCGCCAGCGCGAAGTTGCAGTCGCTGAACATCAATGGCGTCGAGATCTGGGGCCTTGGCCAATACACCGCGATCGCTTGCATCACGCCGGATTGCGGCCATGCGCGCATCACACTGCGTTTGGGATCGCCGCAAGCCGTGCACTTGAAACTGGCGGCGCATAACCGGGGCTTGCCGCCGGGCGGCGCCAGGCTGCAAGCGGCCCGTCTCGCCGATGCGCTGACGTCCCAATCCGGCGACCAGACCGTGGTGGCGAGCACGCTGTCAGTACCAGCGCGCTAGAACGCCAAAGTTGCACGAACGATCCGTTCGCGAAAATATAATGCGTTGGCGCGGGAACGCGGATTCCAACCGTCATTCTGGGCGTTAGTCAGCCCAGATGGAGGTTCCCATGCGCAAAACTCTTCCCGTTCTGATGGCGGCCAGCCTTCTGATGCTGGCGACCCCGCTCCGCGCCGCGGACCTGCCCAAGCCTGAGGCCCAGAAAGCCGAGGCCTTGACCGATGCCGCCGCCGCGGTTCAGCCTAAGGCGGAAGACGGTATCAGCATCATCGTGATCGAACACAGCCCGCAGGTTTCGCCCAATCCGTATGGCAATCCGGCCCCGCGGCTGATCAGCGATGCGTGGGCAGCGCGCGTCTAGATATCGATCGCTTCGGCCGCAAATTCCGCACGAGCGTGGGCGTGAGCCGGAGCGATTAAATAACAGCCTCGAGCGCGGTGATCAGACGTCAATCGCCTCGGCCGCAAACTCCGCATTCTCCTGAATGAACTGGAAGCGCAGTTCGGGTTTCTTGCCCATCAGCCGCTCGAACAGGCTTTCGGTCTGCTTGGTGTCTTCCTGGGGAATGTGAACCTGCAACAGGGTGCGATGGCCCGGACGCATGGTGGTTTCTTTCAGCTGCGCCGGCATCATTTCGCCCAAGCCCTTGAAGCGTGACACTTCCACCTTGGCGCCGGCGCGGAACTCCTTTTTCAGGATGCGTTCGCGGTCGGCATCATCACGCGCATAGACGGTCTTGCCGCCCTGGGTCAGGCGATAAAGCGGCGGCATCGCCAAGAACAGCTTGCCGTCCGCGATCAGGCCCGGCATCTCGCGATAGAAGAAGGTCAGCAGCAGCGAGGCGATATGGGCGCCGTCCACGTCGGCGTCGGTCATGATGATGATGCGGTCATAGCGCAGGTCATTTTCGCTGTACTTGGCGCCCGTGCCGCAGCCCAGCGCCTGGACCAGATCCGACAATTCCTGGTTCTGCTGCAGCTTGCCGGCAGTGGCGCTGGCCACGTTCAGGATCTTGCCGCGCAACGGCAGGATGGCCTGGGTGGCGCGGTCGCGCGCCTGCTTGGCGCTTCCACCCGCCGAGTCGCCTTCGACCAGGAAAATCTCGGTGCCGTCGGCGGCGCCCTTGGAGCAGTCGGCCAGCTTGCCCGGCAGGCGCAGCTTGCGCGTGGCCGACTGGCGCTTGGTTTCTTTCTCCTGGCGCTTTTTCAGCCGGTCCTCGGCGCAGTCGATGACGAAATCCAGCAGCTTGCTGGCGTCGTTGGGGCTTTCGGCCAGCCAGTGATCGAAATGATCGCGCACAACGGTTTCCACCAGGCGCTGGGCGTCGGGCGATGACAGCTTGTCTTTGGTCTGGCCCTGGAATTCCGGTTCGCGAATAAAGACCGACAGCACGGCGCAGGCCGAATCCATCACGTCATCGGCGGTGATCAGGCTGGTCTTGCGGTTGTTGGTGCGCTCGCCGTGCGCGCGCAGCGCCTTGGTCAATGCATTGCGCAGGCCCTGTTCATGGGTGCCGCCCTGGTGGGTGGGAATCGTATTGCAGTAGGAGCGGGTGAAGGGATCGCGCGACGGCGCCCAGGTCACGGCCCATTCCACGGCGCCGCGGCCATCCTTGTTCTCGGTCTTGCCGGAAAAATCGCGCGGCGTGACAGTGACGGCCTTGCCCACTTCGCTTTTCAGGAAGTCCAGCAGCCCGCCTGGAAACTTCAGCACATCCTCGGCCGGCGTTTCATCGGTGATCAGCGAGGGATCGCAGGACCAGCGGATTTCCACGCCCCGGAAAAGATAAGCCTTGGACTTGGCCATGCGGTGCAGGCGAGCGGGGGAGAACTGGATGTCGCCGAAAATCTTGTTGTCCGGCTTGAAGCTGGTGATGGTGCCGCGGCGGTTGACCGTGCCCAGGTCCTTGAGCTTGCCCACCACATGGCCGCGTTCGAAGCGCAGCTTCCAGGCGTGCTTCTCGCGGGCCACTTCGACTTCCATCCATTCCGACAAGGCGTTGACCACCGACGCGCCCACGCCGTGCAGGCCGCCGGAGGTGTCATAGGCCTTGCCGTCGAATTTTCCGCCGGCATGGAGCGTGGTCATGATGACCTCCAGCGCCGACTTGTTCTTGAACTTGGGATGCGGATCGATGGGGATGCCGCGGCCATTGTCGCGCACCACCAGGACGTTGCCGGGCTTCAACTCCAGCTGGATGTTGGTGGCGTGGCCGGCGACCGCTTCGTCCATGGAGTTGTCGATGATTTCGGCCGCCAGGTGGTGCAGGGCGGTTGCGTCGGTGCCGCCGATATACATGCCGGGGCGGCGGCGCACAGGCTCCAGCCCTTCCAGAACCTCGATGTCTTTGGCGGTATAGGCCTTGGAGGCGCTGGACGAAGAGTCGAAGAGGTCGAGGGATTTCTTGGCCATGATACTCGGTCGGGGACAATCTAGGTGAACGCTGCGGTGCAATGGGGCGCGATTCGGGGCGCCCATCACCCTGTTTTACTTTTCCTTAAGCGTGAAAAGCGAGCCAAAAGCTGGGCCGGCGAAAAAATGTCAGACCAAAGGTATTATTAAGAGCCCCCGCGCAATAATCGCCGCAAAACACAAGGGCTTATTGCGTGTCGCTGCTGCGTTTCATCACCGGAGGCCAGGAAAGTGAGCCGCGCGTCGTCAAGGCGCAGCTGGCGCTTGCCGCTTCGACCGCGCGCAGCAACCGCATCACCTCGCCGATCTGGGCGGTCGCGGTTGCCGTGCTTTGCTCCACCGGCGTGTTCGGGCATGTCAGCTTCGCCAAGACGCTGTTCCTGCCGCTGATTGTGACCGCCGCGATGGGCGCCGCCGCGCTGATGGCGACCGCCTACGAACATTACAATGACGATGAAGGCGATACCGATTCCTGGCTGCAATGCTTCATGATGGTCCAGGCCTTTGGCAGCGTCGCCTGGGGCCTGCTGCCCTGGCTGTGCTGGGAACCGGGCAACAGCCTGAACCACATGTTCCTGGCAGCCTGTGTCATGGCGGTGATCGCGGGCCTGGTGGTGGCGCGCGGCAGCAACATGCGCATGTATGTCTGCAACCTGCTTCCGTTGACGCTGATGGTGAGCGTGCGGTTCCTGACGGGCGACTCGTTGTCCGATCTTGTCATGGGCGCCGCCGGGCCGTTCGTGGCGTTCCAGATGTGGTACACCGGCCGCTCACTGGTGCTGCGCATGGGCGAGGACGCCCGGTTGCGCTTCAAGGTGGAAGACCTGGCGCGCGAGCTGGAAGAGACGCGCGACGAGGCGCTGCGCAAGCGCTTCGAGGCGGAAACCGCCAACGCCTCCAAGACCGCCTTCCTGGCCAATATGAGCCACGAGTTGCGCACGCCGCTGAACGCCATCCTGGGTTTTTCCGAAATCATCGCCCAGGAATGTTTCGGTCCCGTCGGCTCGGAACGCTACCGCGACTATGCCGGCGACATCCATTCCTCGGGCGCCCATCTTCTGTCGCTGATCAATGACCTCCTGGATGTGGCCAAGATCGAGGCTGGACGCATGGACATCGCGCCCCATCCGCTGGATGCGGCGCGCACCTTCGATATCGCCCTGAAGCTGATCGGCACCAAGGCGCGCGAAAAGGACCAGACCCTGGTCATCGCGGTCGACGACAGCGCGCCCGAGCTTTACGCCGACGAGCGGGCGCTCAAGCAGATCCTGATCAACCTTGTCTCCAACGCCGTGAAGTTCGCGCCGCTGGGCGGCAAGATCGAGGTGATCGGCGGCCGCGCCGCCAATGGCGACTTCCAGGTCATGGTGCGCGACAACGGCCCGGGCATTCCGCGCGACAAGATCGATTCCATCTTCACGCCCTTCAACCAGGTCGACAACCGCTTCGACCGCCAGGCCGGCGGCACGGGCCTGGGCCTGGCGCTGGTGCGCGGCCTGGCCGAACTGCATGGCGGCCGCGCCTGGGTGGAGAGCGAATTTGGCCGTGGCTGTTCGGTATTCGTGACGTTCCCGGTTTCGCGTCCCGGGGCGGCGGCGGGCTTTACCAGCGCTGTCGCCTAGTCTCTTTTAAAGCTCTTCCGGCCGGGCGCGGATGCGCCCTTGTTTGATCAGGGGCGCAAAGCGCGCCGGAGACGGCCTGCAAAGAAAAAGGCGCGGCTCTCGCCGCGCCTTGATCTTAAGACCCGATCTTTTTGATCAGACCGAATAGTACATCTTGAACTCGACCGGGTGCGGGGTGTGTTCGAAGGCGTAGACTTCTTCATACTTGAGCTCGATGTAGCTCTCGATGAAGTCGGCGCTGAACACGTTGCCCTTGGTCAGGAACGCATGGTCGGCCTTGAGGCTGTCCAGCGCTTCGCGGAGCGAACCGCAAACCTGCGGCACCTTCGCCAGCTCGTCCGGCGGCAGGGCGTACAGGTCCTTGTCCATCGGGCCACCCGGATGGATCTTGTTCTCGATCCCGTCCAGGCCCGCCATCAGCATCGCGGCATAGGCGAGGTAGGGGTTCGCGCCCGGATCGGGGAAGCGAACCTCGACGCGCTTGCCGTTGGGCGAGGCCGAGAAGGGGATGCGGCAGGAAGCCGAACGGTTGCGGGCCGAATATGCCAGCAGCACCGGGGCTTCGAAGCCGGGGATCAGGCGCTTGTAGCTGTTGGTCAGCGGGTTGGTGAAGGCATTCAGCGCCTTGGCATGCTTGATGATGCCGCCGATGTAATACAGGCAGGTGTCCGACAGGTCTGCATAGCCCGAACCGGCGAACAAGGGTTTGCCGCCCTTCCAGATCGACTGGTGCACGTGCATGCCCGAACCATTGTCGCCATAGATGGGCTTGGGCATGAAGGTCGCGGTCTTGCCGTAAGCCTGGGCGACCTGGTGGATCACATACTTGTAGATCTGCATGTAGTCGCCGCACTTGGTCAGCGTGTTGAACTTGAAGCCAAGTTCATGCTGGGCCGAGGCGACCTCGTGGTGGTGTTTTTCCGGCTGGATGCCCATGTCCTTCATGACCGCCAGCATTTCGCCGCGCATGTCCTGCTCGGAGTCGATCGGGGGCACGGGGAAGTAGCCGCCCTTCACCTTGGGACGATGGCCCAAATTGCCTTCCGGATATTCCGTGCCGGTGTTGGTGGCGCTTTCCTTGGAGTCGACATAGTAGAACGCCTTGCCCATCCCGACGTCGAAGCGCACGTCGTCAAAGATGAAGAATTCGGCTTCCGGGCCGAAATAGGTGGTGTCGCCGACGCCCGAGGAGTTGACGAACGCTTCCGCCGCCTTGGCGATGGAGCGCGGGCAGCGCGAATACATCTGGCCGGTCAGCGGTTCCAGCACGTCGCAGATCAGGATCAGCGTGGTCTGGGCGAAGAACGGATCGATCACCGCGGTGTCCAGGTCCGGCTTCAGCAGCATGTCGGACTCGTTGATCGCCTTCCAGCCGGCGATGGACGAACCGTCGAACATGGTGCCTTCGTTCAGGAAGTCGTCATCGACCATCATCAGGTCGAAGGTCACATGCTGCCACTTGCCGCGCGGATCGGTGAAACGGATGTCGACGTATTTGACTTCCTTTTCCTTGATCAGCTTGTGGATGTCGGCTGCAGTCATTTTCTTGTCGGCCATTGGTCAGTCTTCCCTTCGTTGATTCGACTTGTTTGATGGTCGCTCCGGCTCTCGCCGACGCTCCCGCCCCCACCCCAGCGGGGGACGATGTTCTTAGATGGCGTCCGCGCCGGTCTCGCCGGTACGGATGCGGATGGCTTCCTCGACATTGAGGACGAAAATCTTGCCGTCGCCGATGCGGCCCGTGCGCGCAGCCTTCTGGATGGCTTCCACCGCTGCGTCCTGGCGGTCTTCGTTGATGACAATCTCGATTTTTACCTTGGGCAGGAAATCGACCACATATTCGGCGCCCCGGTAAAGTTCGGTATGGCCCTTCTGGCGGCCGAAGCCCTTGGCCTCGGTGACCGTGATGCCCTGGACCCCGACTTCCTGCAGCGCTTCTTTCACTTCGTCGAGCTTGAACGGCTTGATGATGGCTTCAATCTTCTTCATGTGCTCCTCCGCGCGCCCGGGTGGGCACGGCTCCGTTAACGCTTTAGCAGGAGTTGTGCCGGTTTTCGCGCGAAAAATATTTCGTATAATCAATGGCTTGCAATACGTGCCCGGAAGAGGGCAAAAATAAAGCACAATAAACAGGCATAGTGCACATTAATGCGCCAGTGTTGGGGCCTCGCCCTACGGGCCAAGCTCCCCTAAACAGTTCCAATGCCCAATCCTGTCTTTTCCAGCCTGCCCACCAGCATCTTCCAGCACATGACCGTGCTGGCCCTCAAACATGAGGCCATCAACCTGGGGCAGGGATTTCCCGACCAGGATGGGCCCATCTCCCTGCGCGAGGTGGCGGCCAGGCAACTGATCGAGGGCCCCAACCAGTACCCGCCGTCCAAGGGGCTGCTCGCGCTGCGCCAGTCTGTGGCGGCGCATGGCGCCAAATTCTATGGCCTGAACTACGACCCTGAAGACGAAGTGGTCATTACCTCCGGCGGCACCGAGGCGGTCACCGGTTCGCTGATGGCGATGGCCGGTGTGGGCGATGAAGTGGTGATGATCGAGCCCACTTATGACTCCTACCGTCCCATGGCCGAAGCGGCCGGCGCGGTGGTGCGGGCGATCCAGCTGGGACCGCCGCACTGGCGGCTGACCGAAGCAGCGCTGCGCGCTGTCATCACCCCAAAGACCAAGGCGATCCTGATCAACTCGCCGCACAATCCGGCGGGGCGGGTGCTGGGCCGCGAAGAACTGGATGTGCTGGCCAAGGTGGTGACCGGCACCAGCATCGTGGTGATCTGCGACGAGGTCTATGAGCATCTGGTGTTCGATGGCCGGGCGCACATTCCGCTGGCGTCGCTGCCAGGCATGCGTGAGCGAGTGTTGCGCATCGGGTCGGCCGGCAAGATTTTCTCGCTGACCGGCTGGAAAGTGGGCTGGGTTACCGGGCCGCGCGAGCTGGTCAGCGTGGTGACCAAGGCGCACCAATTCCTCACCTTCACCACCTCGCCGGCCTTGCAGCTGGGTGTGGCGCATGGCTTGACCCACGAGATGGACTTCCCGCTGGCGCTGACCGCGCGGCTGCAGAAGAACCGCGACGTGCTGGCGGCGGGTCTTTCGCAGCTGGGCTTTGAAGTGCAACCCTGCGAAGGCACTTACTTCCTGACCGCCGGGATCACCAAGCTGACCAATGAAAAGGATTTCGCATTCTGCGAGCGGCTGATCCGCGAGGCCGGGGTGGCGCTGATCCCGCTGTCGGCCTTCTTCAAGAGCGGCACACCCGATACGTTTGTGCGGTTCGCCTTCTGCAAGCAGCAATCGCTGATCGAACAATCTCTGGACCGGCTCAACACCTATTTCGCCAAGGCATGAACGAGATCCTCACCACCGCGGAAATGGCCAAGGCCGATGCTTTCGCGGTGGCGCACGGGGTGCCGTCGCTGATCCTGATGGAGAATGCCGGCCGCGCCGTGGCCGATGCCATCGGCGCGCGCTTTAAGCCCTGTCCGGTCACCATCCTGTGCGGGCCTGGCAACAATGGCGGCGACGGCTTTGTGGTGGCCCGCCACCTGGACGAGCAGGGCTTCACCGTGCGTGTCGCCCACGATGCCGAACACAAAGCCGATGCGGGCGAGATGTCTGCGCGCTGGAAGGGCGCGCGCGTCGCGTTGACGCCGGCGGCGCTGGATGGCGCCCGGTTGGTGGTGGACGGCTTGTTTGGCGCCGGCCTGTCGCGTCCACTGGAAGGCGCGGCGGCGCAGGTGGTGGAAGCCTTGAACGATCTGCCCGTGGTGGCCATCGATGTGCCCAGCGGCGTGTCGGGTGACACCGGCCAGCCTTTGGGCGCCGTGTATGTCACCGCGGTGCTGACGGTCACCTTCTTCCGCAAGAAGCCGGGGCATTTGCTGCTGCCGGGACGGGCTCTGGGCGGCGAGATCGTGGTGGCCGATATCGGCATTCCTGCTGAGGCCGCCAGCACCCGACTGCATGAGAACACGCCCTCGCTGTGGCATTTTCCCTGGCCCCGGATCGAAGGCCACAAATATGAGCGCGGACATTGCGTGGTGGTCAGTGGACCTGCCCATGCCACCGGCGCGGCAAGGCTGGCGGCGCGGGCGGCGTTGCGCGCGGGAGCAGGCCTGGTGAGTGTCGCCTCGCCCCCGGAGGCGGTGGCGGTGAACGCCGCGCACCTGACCGCCATCATGATCAAGCCCTTCGAGGGCGCGCAGGGCCTGACGGACATTCTGTCCGACCAGCGGCTGAATGCGCTGGTGATCGGCCCTGGCCTGGGCGTGGGCGGGGAAACCCGTGCGTTGGTGGATGCGGCGCTGAAGTCGGGCGCAGGAGCGTCGGCGGGAGCCGGAGCGACCAAAAGAGGAGTGGTGCTGGATGCCGATGCGCTGACCTCGTTCAAGGACGATCCTGAAGCGCTGTTCAACCGCCTGCATGACAAGTGCGTGCTGACGCCCCATGCCGGGGAATTCGAGCGGCTGTTTCCGGCGCTGCTGGATGCCAGCGCATCGAAAGTTGATGCCGCGCGCCAGGCGGCGGTGCGCGCCGGTTGCGTGGTGCTGCTGAAAGGCGGCGACACGGTGATCGCCGATCCGTCGGGCAAATGCGCCATCAACGCCAATGCGCCGCCAACCCTGGCGACAGCGGGGGCAGGGGATGTGCTGGCCGGATTGATCGCGGGTCTGCTGGCCCAGCGCATGAGCGCGTTCGACGCCGCGGCGTGTGGCGCCTGGCTGCATGGCGATGCCGCTTTGCGCTTCGGCCCCGGTTTGATCGCGGAAGATTTGCCGGAGATGCTGCCCGATGTGCTGGAGGGGCTGCTGCATGGCTGAGATCCGCCGGGTGGAAGAGGGCGACCTGCCGGCCTTGCTGGCGATCTACAACTATTATGTGCGTGAGACGCCGATCACCTTCGACATTGAACCGCACACGCTGGAACAGCGCCGTGCCTGGTTCGCCGGCTTTGCTGACGCCGGGCGCTATCAATGCTTCGTGGCGGTGAAGGATGGCGAGCCGGTGGGCTGGGCCTCATCGCATCCATTCCGTGAGCGCGCTGCCTACCAGACTACGGTCGCGACCAGCATTTATCTGTCGCCCGAGGCCACGGCGCAGGGGCTGGGCCGCCGGCTCTATGCCGCCCTGTTCGAGGCTTTGGGCGCGGAGGACATCCACAGGGCCTATGGCGGTATCACCATGCCCAATCCCGCTTCGGTGGGGCTGCATGAAAGCTTCGGTTTCCGCCACATCGGGACCTACCCGGAAGTCGGCCGGAAATTCGGCCGTTTCTGGGATGTGGCGAGCTATCTGAAGGACTTTTGATGGTGCGGCCGGAGGGACTTGAACCCCCACGGTTGCCCGGCAGAACCTAAATCTGCTGCGTCTACCAGTTTCGCCACGGCCGCCCAGGTGCCTGTATAGGCAGGGGGCGCCTGTATAGGCAAAGCCCGCTGTTTTGGCAGCATTATTCCCGCTGTTGCGACCCTGCAGGGAAACAGGTAAAGCGGCGGGCCAAATCCGCAAGGAAACCCCGGCAAAACCGGCCGCGAGCCCCCGGTGGGGTTCCCAGGACGACAGAATAGGACGCACGGAAATGCAGATCAGCGAGACCCTTTCCCAGGACCTGCACAAGCAGTTCACGGTGACCGTGCCGGCCAGCGAGCTGGACAACCGCGTCAACGCCCGCCTGGAAGAGATGAAGCCGCGCGTGAACCTGAAGGGCTTCCGTCCCGGCAAGGCGCCGGTCTCGTTCCTCAAGAAACAGTTCGGCAAATCCATCATGGGCGAAGTGGTGGAAGCTGCCGTCAATGAAGGCAGCCAGAAGGCCATCGCCGACAACAAGCTCAAGCCCGCCCTGCAGCCGCGCGTCGAGCCGGTCGGCAATGTGGAAGATGTGGTGGACGGCAAGTCCGATCTCACCTTCAAGGTGATCGTGGACCTGATGCCCGATTTCCAGACCACCGACGTCTCCAAGCTGACGGTGGAGCGCCTGACCGCCGACATCGCCGATGCCGACGTCGATGAAGCGCTGGACCGCTTGGCCAAGAATGTCCGCAACTACACCACCAAGGACGGCGCCGCCGCCAAGGATGATGTGGTGGTGATCGACTATGAAGGCTCGATCGACGGCACGCCGTTCGCCGGCGGCAAGGGCGAGGATTTCAATCTGACTCTGGGTTCGGGCACGTTCATTCCCGGCTTTGAAGACGGGCTGATCGGCGCCAAGGCCGGTGACAGCCGCAATGTCGATGTGAAGTTCCCGGACGAGTATCACGCCCCGGAAATGGCCGGCAAAGCCGCCGTGTTTGCCGTCACCGTCAAGGAAGTGAAGCAACCGGAAGAAACCAAGATCGACGACGAACTGGCCAAGAAGCTGGGCCTGGACGATCTGGCGACCCTGAAGACCCGCGTGCGCGAGCAGCTGGCCGATGACTACAAGGCCGCCAGCCGTCTGCACCTGAAGCGCCGCGTGCTGGACGCGCTGGACAATGCCCATGACTTCCCGCTGCCCCCGGCCATGGTCGAGCACGAGTTCGCCAATATCTGGGCCCAGGTCGAGGACGAGCTGAAGCGCGAAGGCAAGACCGCCGCCGACGAAGGCAAGACCGAGGACGAGCTGAAGGCCGAATACCGCAAGATCGCCGAGCGCCGCGTGCGCCTGGGCCTGGTCTTGGGCAAGCTGGGCGAGCAGAACGGCATCACCATCGCCAATGATGAAGTGCAGCGCGCCATCATGGCCCGCGCCCGCCAGTTCCCGGGCCAGGAACAGCAGGTGTTCCAGTTCTACGCCCAGAACCAGCAGGCCCAGGCCGAAATCCGCGCCCCCCTGTTCGAGGACAAGGTGGTGGACTTCATCGCCGAACTGGCCACGGTCAACGACAAGAAGGTCGACAAAGAGACCCTGTTCGCGGACCCGGAAGACGAACCCGCCAAGTAAGGTCGGGACCGGCCTCGTAATCGGCTCAAGCAACGCTATATTAAGCGTGGCCGGATGATTTTCCGGCTACTGTCTGCTGACGAATCAAGAGGCGCCCTGATGCCCAACCCGACCGAGTTCTACAACAATACCCTGGTCCCGATGGTGGTCGAACAGACCGCCCGCGGCGAGCGCGCCTTCGATATCTATTCCCGCCTGCTCAAGGAGCGGCTGATCTTCATCACCGGTCCGATCGAGGATTATGGCGCCAGCCTGCTGACCGCCCAGCTTCTGTTCCTGGAGGCCGAAAACCCCAAGAAGGAAATCCACATGTACATCAACTCGCCCGGCGGGTTGGTGACGGCCGGCATGGCGATCTACGACACCATGCAATATGTGCGGCCCCAGATTAACACTTACTGCATCGGCCAGGCCGCCTCGATGGGCTCGCTTTTGCTGTGCGCCGGCAAGAAGGGCGAGCGTTACGCCTTGCCGAACGCCCGCGTCATGGTCCATCAGCCCTCGGCGTCCTTTTATGGCCAGGCGGCCGACATCGCCCGCCATGCCCAGGAGATCGTCAAGCTGAAGAAACGGCTGAACGAGATCTATGCCAAGCACACCGGCCAGACCGTGGAAGCCATTGAAAAGATGCTCGACCGCGATACCTACATGACCGGCGAGGAAGCCAAGGCTTTCGGCCTGATCGACCAGGTCATGGAACGCCGTCCGGAGGAACAAGCGGCCCCTTAACGCCTTTTTGAGGGTGTTTTTGGGCTAAAGTTCCGGAATATCTGGCAGATTCGGTATCTGACCCGATTAAACAAATCTTGATCCCGGCGGCCGTACCATGGTCGAATGTTGGGAGGCGGGGGTGCTTCGGCGTCTCCGGCGCATTGTGCAAAGCAGCATGGGCCGGGTAGGCTGAAGCTGTAGTGGGTCGAAAGGGCCCGGTGGAAGACATGAGCAAGGCCAGCGGCGGCGAGTCCAAGAACACGCTCTACTGCTCTTTCTGCGGCAAGAGCCAGCATGAGGTGCGCAAGCTTATTGCGGGCCCGACCGTGTTCATCTGCGACGAATGCGTCGAACTGTGCATGGAAATCATCCGGGAGGAGAACAAGACCTCCTTCATGAAGTCCAAGGAGGGCGTTCCCACCCCGCAGGAAATCTTCAAGGTGCTGGACGACTATGTGGTCGGCCAGGCGCACGCCAAGAAGGTGCTGTCGGTCGCCGTCCACAACCACTACAAGCGCATCAACTCGTCCGGCAAGAACGGCGATGTCGAGCTGGCCAAGTCCAACATCATGCTGATCGGCCCCACCGGCTGCGGCAAGACCTTGCTGGCCCAGACCCTGGCGCGCATCCTGGACGTGCCCTTCACCATGGCGGACGCCACCACCCTGACCGAAGCCGGTTATGTCGGTGAAGACGTCGAGAACATCATCCTCAAGCTGCTGCAGGCTGCCGACTACAATGTCGAACGCGCCCAGCGCGGCATCGTCTATATCGACGAAGTCGACAAGATCAGCCGCAAGTCGGACAATCCCTCCATCACCCGCGACGTGTCGGGCGAAGGCGTGCAGCAGGCCCTGCTGAAGATCATGGAAGGCACTGTCGCCTCCGTGCCGCCGCAGGGTGGCCGCAAGCATCCCCAGCAGGAATTCCTGCAGGTGGACACCACCAACATCCTGTTCATCTGCGGCGGCGCCTTTGCCGGCCTGGACAAGATCATCGCCATGCGCACCCAGGGTTCGTCCATGGGCTTTGGTTCCAATCCCAAGGGGCCCGACGAACGCGGCACCGGCGAATTGCTGCGCGAAGTCGAACCCGAGGATATGCTGAAGTTCGGCCTGATCCCCGAATTCATCGGCCGCCTGCCTGTGCTCGCCACTTTGGGCGACCTGCAGGAAACCGCGCTGATCGAGATCCTGACCCGTCCGAAGAATGCGCTGGCCAAGCAGTATATGCGCATGTTCGAGATGGAAGGCGTGAAGCTGCGCTTCCAGGAAGAAGCGCTGCACGCCATCGCCAAGAAGGCCATCCAGCGCAAGACCGGCGCCCGTGGCCTGCGGTCCATCCTGGAAGGCATCCTGCTGGAGACGATGTTCGAACTGCCGACCCTGTCGGGCGTGCAGGAAGTGGTCATCACCGCCGATGTCGTGGATGGCAAGGCGCGTCCGCTTTACACCTACAGCGACAAGGCTGAGGCGCAAAAGTCGGCCTCGTAATACGCCGCTTTCCGGAATGCCAAACGCCCGGCCTTTGTGCCGGGCGTTTGCATTTTGGGCTTATGCCATTGTGAGCAGGCCGCACCAGAACAGAATGCCGTTCGTGGTGTCGACATCCATCTTGCGCACAAAGGTCAGGGTGCCATCGGGCCCGATCCTGAAAATCGAGAATCCGGCCTCCACGCGGCGCACGCCACCGCCTTCCTGAACCAGCAGGGGCGTGGTGGCGGCGGCCACCAGCACCTTGCCAGCCGGATCGATGGTGAAGGTGCGCATTTCGAAACCGCGCGCCTCGATGCGCTGGGCGATGCTCGGCTCGCCGGTGGCCTGGTCGATGGCCCAAACCACGATGCTGTTTTCGCCACCGTTGGAAACCTTCTGGCCGTTCTTCTCGATGGTGCCCGAGCCCCGGTTGGTCTGGTAGACGAACTTGCCATTGGGATGGACATGGATGGGCCCGACCGTCTGGCCTGGATGCTTTTCCTTGCCATCCTTGTCCATCAGTGCGCTGTGCATGAAACGGGGGCGGTTGCTCAGCAGGCCGTCCTGCAGCAGCCAATAGGTGTAGATGGAGTTCTCCCGCTCCATCGAGACATAGACGAAAGGCCTGGTGGGATGGAAATCCAGATGGCGCGGGCCAAAGCCGATGCCGCCATTCAGCGTGACGCGCTGCGCCTGGCGCAGCTGTCCGCCCGGAACCAGGTCGAACACTTCGATCTGGCCAGGGTCCTCTTCCTTGCCGCTGCCCGCCACCCCGGGCTTGCGCGGCACCGGATCGTTGCCCCGGCTGCACAGGATGATGGTGTTGTCGATCGGCGAGGCGCGCACCTGGTGGGCATAGATGCCGAAATCCAGCTTCGTGTATTGCGGCGCCGCCGCGCCAATGGTGCCATCATTGCCCAGCGGGTGGACGGTGAGCGAACTGGGATTGTTGTAGGCGATCAGAAGGTATTGGCCCCTGGTGTCGGTGCTGCAATGGACCGGGCGCACCGGCAGCAGTGCCGGCTCGCCATTCTGTGTCAGGCTGCCGTCGGGCGCGACGCGGAAACAGAAGGCGTAATGGTTCTTGTCATTGCCGGCGGCGCCAGCCGGCCCGCTGGGTGGCTGGCCGTTGCTGGCGATGACATACAGGAAGCGCTTGTTCGGATGGGGCCAGGCATATTGGACATTGGCGGGAAGGGCATAGTCCGCCCGCGGCGCCAGGGTGGCGGCATCCGGGTCGAGGTCGTACAGCGTCAGCCTGGGCCCGGTGGAAGCATAGAAGGGCAGGGTGGTCCTGTTGGTTCTTTGGGCCTGCGCCGTGCCCGGCAAGGCCGCCGCGCCAAGCAGTCCCGCAAATGTCCGCCGATCCAGCACTGACGCCCTCCGAATTATGGTTTCGGCGACGATAAAACGGGCATGGCAGCCGGGCAAATCGGTCACGCCACCGGGAAAAACACAAGTTCCTTGCGGTTTTTGCGCTTGTTTTTGTGTGCAGCCGGGAACTTGGGGATGTTAACCCCCTGCGCCGCCTTGAAACACCCTGTTAGGGGGGCCACTTTACGGTATCCGGAGTCGGCCCGGATACTTCTGGTTGGAAGTGAGGGGCGGCTCCTGTTCCAATGCGCCGCCCAGTTGGGGGCGCCGAGACATACGCCGGGACTTGTCCGGCAGGAGCACCACCATGGCGGATGACGCCAAGAAGAACGACGAGCCTACCACCACCGAGCTGTCCGCGCCGGTCTTGCCGCTGCGCGATATCGTGGTTTTCCCGCACATGATCGTGCCCCTGTTCGTGGGCCGTGAAAAATCGGTCCGCGCGCTGGAAGAAGTGATGAATGACGAGAAGCAGATCCTGCTTCTGACCCAGAAGAACGCCGCCGAGGATGATCCCACGGCTGAGGGCCTGCACACCATCGGCACTCTGGCGACCGTGCTGCAGCTTCTGAAGCTGCCCGACCAGACCGTCCGCGTGCTGGTCGAAGGCAAGGCGCGCGCCCGCGTCACCGGTTTCAATTCGCGCAGCGATTTCTTCCAGGCCACCGTCGAGAAGGTGAGCGAGGAAGCGGCGTCGGCCCAGGAATCCGAAGCCCTGATGCGCACGGTGAAGGCCAACTTCGAGCAGTACATCAAGCTGAACAAGAAGATCCCGTCCGAGACCCTGGCCGCGGTGGCCCAGATCGACGATCCGGCGAAACTCGCTGATACCGTCGCCTCGCACCTGTCGGTCAAGATCGGCGAGCGCCAGTCCCTGCTGGAGACGTTCGGCACCACCGAGCGGCTGGAAAAGATCCTGTCTCTGATCGAGGCGGAGATCGGCGTGCTGCAGGTCGAGCGCAAGATCCGTTCGCGGGTCAAGCGCCAGATGGAAAAGACCCAGCGCGAATATTACCTGAACGAGCAGTTGAAGGCGATCCAGAAGGAACTCGGCGAAGGCGAAGAAGGCCGCGACGAGATGAACGAGCTGGAAGAGCGCATCCGCAAGACCAAGCTGTCGAAGGAAGCGCGCGAAAAGGCGCAGGCCGAAGTCAAGAAGCTGCGTTCGATGTCACCCATGTCGGCGGAAGCCACGGTTGTGCGCAACTATCTGGACTGGCTGCTCAGCTTGCCGTGGGGCAAGAAGAGCAAGGTCAAGCGCGACATCGTCGCCGCCGAGCTGGTGCTGAACGACGATCATTTCGGCCTGGAAAAGGTCAAGGAACGCATCCTGGAGTATCTCGCCGTGCAGCAGCGCGTCGGCAAGCTCAAGGGTCCGATCCTGTGCCTGGTCGGCCCTCCGGGTGTCGGCAAGACCTCGCTCGCCAAGTCCATCGCCAAGGCTACGGGCCGCGAATATGTGCGCATGAGCCTGGGCGGCATGCGGGACGAAGCGGAAATCCGCGGTCACCGCAGGACCTATATCGGCTCCATGCCCGGCAAGATCATCCAGTCCATGAAGAAGGCCAAGAGCAACAATCCGCTCTTCCTCTTGGACGAGATCGACAAGCTGGGCGCGGACTATCGCGGCGATCCGTCTTCGGCCCTGCTGGAAGTGCTGGACCCGGAGCAGAACGCCACCTTCAACGACCACTATCTTGAGGTCGATTTCGACCTGTCGGACGTGATGTTCGTCACCACCGCCAACAGCCTGCACATGCCGCAGCCGCTGATGGACCGCATGGAGATCATCCGCATCCCCGGCTACACTGAGGATGAGAAGATCGAGATTTCCAAGCGTCACCTGATCCCCAAGCAGCGCAAGGCGCATGGGCTGAAGGAAGACGAGTGGAAGATCACCGACGAAGGCGTGCGCGACCTGATCCGCTACTACAGCCGCGAAGCGGGCGTGCGTAACCTGGAACGCGAGATCGCGAACCTGGCCCGCAAGGCCGTGAAGGAGATCCTGTCCAAGAAGACCAAGTCGGTCGAGGTCACTCCGGAAAACCTGGGCACCTATGCCGGCGTGCGCCGTCACCGGTTCGGCGAGGCCGAACTGGAGGACCAGGTGGGTGTCGTCACGGGCCTGGCCTGGACGGAAGTGGGCGGCGAGACGCTGACCATCGAGTCCGTGATGCTGCCCGGCAAGGGCCGCTTCCAGGCCACCGGCAAGCTGGGTGACGTGATGAAGGAATCGATCGACGCGGCGCGGTCCTATGTCCGCTCCAAGGCGACCAGCTTCGGCATCAAGCCGCCGCTGTTCGACAAGATCGACATCCATGTCCACGTCCCCGAAGGCGCCACGCCCAAGGATGGTCCTTCGGCCGGCCTGGCCATGGCCACTTCGATCATCTCGGTGATCACCGGGATTCCGATCCGCCGCGATGTGGCGATGACCGGCGAAGTGACTTTGCGCGGCCGCGCCCTGCCGATCGGTGGCCTGAAGGAAAAGCTGCTGGCGGCGCTGCGCGCCGGGATCACCACCGTTGTCATTCCCAAGGACAATGAAAAGGACCTGGCGGACGTGCCCGACAATGTGAAGACGGGGCTGAAGATCGTGCCCGTCTCCACCATGGGCGAGGTTCTGGACGTTGCGCTCACGCGCAAGCCGGAGGCGATTGACTGGGTGGAACCGGACGTGACGGCGCCCTTGCCGATCACCGACGGCGAGGACCCGGTCGTCACCCACTGACAGCCAGGACATGAAATTGGGGGCCCGGATGCAAGTCCGGGCCCTTAACTTTTGTGGGGCTGGGACGGTTTGCCCCCCGGAGCAAGCCAAAAATCGCCCGAATCCGGGGTTTTTCGCCTTTACGGGGCGGCAGGGCGGCCCCTAGAGTCCGGACAGCGGGAGAAGAATCGCGTCACGGCCCGGCCACAAGGCCGGTAGCGACCAGACAAAAGGAGCCCACGCCATGAACAAGAACGATCTCATCCAGAAGCTCGCCGACCATGCCGGTCTGGACAAGAACGTCTCGGCCAAGGCCGTGGACGGCGTGTTCGACCTGATCGCCGCCGCCCTCAAGGCCGGTGATGAAGTCCGCCTGACCGGTTTTGGCGTTTTCGTGGTCGCCACCCGCGCCGGCGGCAAGGGCCGCAATCCCCAGACCGGCGAGGAAATCACCATCAAGCCGTCCAAGCAGCCGCGCTTCCGCGCAGGCAAGCAGCTCAAGGACTCCCTGAACTGACCTCACGCCTGAAATCGACGCTGCTGCCGCTGGCCCTGGTGTGGCTGGCGGTGCATGCCCTGTTGCTGGCCGCGATCCTCAGCCTGAAGTTTCTCACCGCCAAGACGGTGCTGCTGCTGGCGATGATGGGCGCGGCTGCGTGGTTTTTGCTGGGCCGCAAGAGGCGGATCGCCTTGCCGCCACCGCCCGGCATGCTATGAGGCCGGCCTGACAGTCTTCTGGGGCGGTTAGCTCAGTTGGTAGAGCATATCGTTTACACCGATAGGGTCGGCGGTTCGAGCCCGTCACCGCCCACCACGTCATGCGCCGCGAATTGAGGCGGGCCGAAGCGCAGCCTGTCTTTCGCTTCATTCGCCAAAGCAGATTTGCGGGATTAGTCTGCCGCCAACACAAGGAAACGCTGTTGCGCCATCTGCCGCTGATCTTGCTCTGTGCCCTGGGCCTGGCCGCCTGCGCCGGCCGCGAGCCGCCGCCGCCTTGGATGCGCCCGGCCGAAAAGCCGCGGGACGAAAATTATCACGGCGGCAATGCGGCGATGCTGCTGAAATACGACGCCAACCATGATGGCACCGTGACCCGTGACGAGCTGATCAACGGGCTGAAGGCGGATTTCGCCGCTTACGATACCGGCCACAAGGGCTGCCTGGATCCCGACCAGGCCGGGGCCATCAATCAGGCGCGGGTGGATGCCGATCAGTCCACTGCCACGCCGGTGATGGACTGGAACCAGGACGGCTGCATCGACTACACCGAATTTTCCGCCGCGCCTTACTCGCTGTTCGACCAGCTGGATGCGAACCACGACGGCAAGCTGACTCCCAAGGAGCTGCAGCGCGCCGGCGCCAAGCCCAAGGACCCGAATGTTGGGGATGCGGCGGCGCCACCGGACGGTGAAGAACGGGGGCCGCGCGATGGGCCGCCGCCTGGCGGCGAACCGGGCGAACATAGGCCGCGCCGGTAGGGACTTGTTCCCTCACGGCGCGCATTTCATATTCCCCGCGATATCGAGGGGGCTTTCATGAATTCCGGATTGCGCCGGGCCGCGCTGATGTGCGGCGCGGCGGTTTTGTCGTTGCACGTTTCCGCGGCGGCCGCGCAAGTGGCGGTGCCCAATGCCAACCAGTATGGCCTGAACCTGATCGGCGCGCCGACTGCCTGGGCGCAGGGCTATACCGGCAACGGTGTCACCGTTGCGGTGGGCGATACCGGCATCGCCACGGCCCATACGGCCTTTACCGGCAAGATCGATCCACGCAGCCGCAACTTCGTATTGCCTGCGCCAAACGCCGCATATGATCCGGCCCAGATACTGGACGTGGATACGGGCGGCCATGGCACGCATGTCGCCGGTATCGTGGCCGCATCGGGTACCAGCACCGCGCCCGGCGTCGCCTACAATGCCAGGCTGGTCGTCATGCGCATGACCCCGGTCTGTCCCAAGGACACCAATTGTGTTCCCGACAGCCTGGTCAACGGCGCTGCCACCGCGGCCATGGAGTATTTCGCAACCCTGCAAGGGGTGAACATCTACAATGCCAGCTATGGCCCGACTTCGGGCAAGGGGCGCACCATCTGGCCGGCCTCGCTGATCGATACGACCGAAGAAGCGGCGGTCGAGCGCGCCGTCACCGCCGGCAAGATCGTGGTGGCCGCCAACGGCAATGACCGCGAGGAAAATCCGGTGGCGGGCCTGCACCCCAATGGCATCGCGCTCTATCCCTTCATGCAGCCCGGCAACCTGAAGGCCGGGGTCTATGAAGATGGTGGCCAGAACCTGGATTTTTCCGCGCTGTTGCGCCAGACCGGACTGGTGATCGCCGTCAATTCGGTGGGCCAGAACAAGATTACCGCGCCTTATTCCCAGACCTGCGGCGTCACCGCCAGCTGGTGCGTGTCAGCGCCCGGCGGCAACCAGGCGCAGGACGATGGCATCTATTCCACCCTTCCGCCCAACACATATGGCTTCCTTCAAGGCACCTCCATGGCGGCGCCGATGGTGTCTGGCGCGTTGGCCGTGCTGCAAGGCGCTTATCCCACCTACAATTCGCGTGACATCGCCAATGTGCTGTTCGCCACCGCCGAGAATGTCGGCGGCCAGGCGGGCGTCAACGCCACTTATGGCTATGGCCTGATCCGGCTGGACCGGGCGGTCACAGGACCGACCACGCTGGCGGCAGGCGCCACTGTGAATGTCGCCGCCCAGCAGGTCACCTATTGGAGCCAGCCGCTCGCGGCAGCGAGTTTCACCAAGGCCGGGCCAGGCGCGCTTATCATCGCGGGGCGCACAACCGCCTCGGGCGATGTAACGGTGACGGGCGGTGCGCTGGGTGTGGACGGCACGCTCAACCTGGCCAGCCGCCTGACCGTTGCACAGGGTGCTGTGCTGGCCGGCTTCGGCCGGATCAACGGCGCAGTCACCATCGCCGGTACCTTAAGTCCGGGCCAGCTGCCCAACTATGCCGACCTTGCGGCCAACAATGGCGGCACCCTGCCGGCCGGCATCCCTGCCACCGGTACTTCGCCTGGCACTCTGACATTCCAGGGCGCCACGACCTTGGCCGCCACGGCCAACACCCGCGCCAACATCGACGGCCAGCTGATCGTGCCAGGCGGACCCGGCACCTGGGACAAGATCATCGTCACCGGCGCCGGCTCCAGCTTCACCCTGGGCGGCGCCCTGCAACCCGTATTGCGCGACATACCGGGCGGTCGCAACAATTTCACGCCGCCGATCGGCAGCAGCTTTACCTTCATCACGGCCCAGGATGGCGCCGTCATCACCGGCCAGTTCGCCTCCATCGTCCAGAACCCGCAAGGGCTGGCGCCCAACACGCGCCTCGATGTGGTCTACAACACCGGCACGGTGGCCCTGAATGTCACGCCGCTGAGTTTTGCCCAGCAGGCGGCGGCGGAAAACCTCAATCCCAACCAGCGCGCAGTCGCCGTGGCGCTGGACATGGCGCGTCCGGCGCCCACGGTCCGGTCAAGCGGCAAGGTCGATACGCTGTATGACGATCTTTATGACGATACCGTCGCCGAAGACGATGGCGCCATGGAAGCCTTGTCCGGCGATGGTTTGGCGGCGTCTCCCCTGGCGGTGCTGGATGATTATCGCGGTATCAGCGATGCCTTGGGCGCGCGGCAATCCCAGTGGCGCGATGGCCTGACGGGGATTTTGCCGGCGCAGGCGTCCGGCAACTGGACCGCATGGGCCAGTGGCTTTGGGCGCTGGTCGGACAACCAGGCCGGTGACGGCTTGGCCGCCGATTCCGCAACCAGCACCGGCGGCGTGGTGGGGGCGGATCGCTGGGTCACCCCCGAACTGCTGGTGGGCGGGGCGCTAGGACTTGCGCGCAGCCATGTCAGCAGCCTGACGACGCGCACCAGCACGCAAAGCTATGCGGTTGCCGCTTATGCCAGCTGGATGCCGGGCGACTGGGTGCTGGATGGGCGGCTGGCAGCCGGTCCCAGCAGCCATGTCGGCACGCGGCAGATGACGTTCATCAACACCGGCACGGTCAGCGGGCAGGGCGATGGCTGGGCCGCGCTGCTCGCAGCCGAAACAGGCTACCGTTTCCATCTGGATGACACCGCGGTCCTGCAGCCTTTCGCAGGCCTGACCGCGCAGCGTCTGGAGGCCGACTCCTACCAGGAAGACACGCTGCTGGGCCTGGCGTTTCCGCGGCAGTCCTTCAACCGCGTGACCAGCGAGCTGGGCCTGTCCGCGTCGACGCAATTCAACCTTGGCGACATCAATCTTGCCCCCGCATTGCGGGCCAGCTGGCGCCGCGACCTGGAAGACCAGTCGCGCTCGGTCGAAGCGCTGCTGCTGGACACGCCTTTCGCGATCGAGGCGGCGGGACGGGGCCGTGATGCGGCGAGTGTCCAGGCTGGATTGTCGGCCTGGTGGAACGACACGGTCAGCGTGTTTGCCGGCTATTCGGGCGAGTTCCGCAGCAGCGCCACCTCGCACGCGGTGACCGGTGGGGTGCGGCTGCATCTGTAAGGGCGGCAGGAACCGGCTTTTGCTTGACAGGGCAGAGCACCCCCGTACATCGGCCCCCTTCGCGTCGCCCCGTTTTGCGGGAACGCTGCGGGGGCGTAGCTCAGTTGGTTAGAGTGTCGGCCTGTCACGCCGAAGGTCGCGGGTTCGAGCCCGTCGCTCCCGCCATTTTCCTTGAAATGGCAAGTTTTTAAGAATGGTTCGCATCTGGCGAACGACTTTCCACATCTTTTGAGACGATCTCTGGAGACCGCCAACTGCGCGGAATTTTCCTGTTTTCTGCGGCAGATCTTCCTTTAAACCCGCGTTGCGCGCGCGCGGTATTTCCTCATTACTGCAACCGCGAAATAATACTGGTCCGGTCATTGGGGGCGTCTTGGACGCCGGGGGCACAGACCATGGGGTAAGCGTATGGATGCTTTGCTGCTGGAATATCTGCCGATCCTGATTTTTTCATCGGGCTGGCGGCTGTTCTGGGCGGCGCCCTGATCGTGGTGCCGCTGGTCATCGCGCCGTCAAGCCCGATCTGAAAAATTGTCAGCCTATGGTGCGGCTTCCCCGCCTTTGGCGATGCGCGCATGAAGTTCGACGTGCGCTTCTACCTCGTGGCCATCCTGTTCATCATCTTCGACCTGGAAGTGGCCTTCCTGTTTCCCTGGGCGATCACCCTGGGCGTCACCGGCGTGTTCGGCTTCTGCTCCATGATGGTGTTCCTGGGCGTGCTGACGGTTGGCTTCATTTCATGAATGGAAGAAAGGGGCGCTCGAATGGGAGTGATCCTGACCCCGAATGGAACGGCCGCCCGCGCCGGTGTTGAAGGTGGCGCCCGACGTCGATCACCGACAATGATCCCTATTTCAAGGCGCTGCAAGGCCGAGATGGCCGACAAGGGCTTTCTGGTCACCAACTCGGAAGCGCTGGTGAACTGGGCAATACCGGCTCGCTGATGTGGATGACCTTTGGTCTGGCCTGCTGCGCCGTGCATGGAAATGATGCAGGCGTCGATGCCGCGTTGACCTGGAGCGTTTCGGCATCGCCCCGCGCGCCTCGCCGCGCCAGAGCGACGTTATGATCGTCGCCAGCACCCCGACCAACAAGATGGCGCCAGCCTTGCGCAAGGTCTACGACCAGATGCCCGAGCCGCGCTATGTCATCTCCATGGGTTCGTGCGCCAATGGCGGCGGCTATTACCATTACAGCTATGCCGTGGTGCGCGGCTGCGACCGCATCGTGCCGGTCGACATCTATGTTCGGGCTGCCCGCCCACCGCCGAGGCGCTGGTTTACGGCATTCTTCTGCTGCAGCGGAAAATCCGCCGCACCGGCACCATCGAGCGCTGATCATGAGCGACCTGACAGGCCTCGGCGAAAGCATCAAGTCCACGCTGGGCGGCGCGGTCACCGGCGTGACCGTGGCGCGGGGCGAACTGACCCTGGACGTGGCGGCCGCCGAAATCGTGAAAGTCATGGCGCATCTGAACGGCGCCGATTTCAAGATCCTGGTCGATGTGTGCGGCGTGGACTGGCCGCAGCGCGCCAAGCGCTTCGACGTGGTCTATCACCTTCTGTCGCTTACGAAGAATTTGCGCATTCGCGTCAAGGCGCAGGTGGGCGAGGGCGAAAGTATCGCCTCCATCATTTCCGTCTATCCCGCCGCCGGCTGGTTCGAGCGCGAGACCTTCGACATGTACGGCGTGCCCTTCAGCGAGCATCCCGACATGCGCCGCATCCTGACGGACTATGGTTTCTCCGGTTATCCGCTGCGCAAGGACTTCCCGCTCACCGGCTATGTCGAGCTGCGTTATGACGACGAACTCAAGCGCGTGGTCTATCAGCCGGTACAGCTGGTGCAGGAATTCCGCGATTTCGATTTCATGAGCCCGTGGGAAGGTGCGCCGCACATCCTGCCCGGTGACGAAAAAGCCGCGATGGCGCCGAACGCCACCTCCGGTGATCCGGGGAAGAAGCCATGAGCCAGGTAACACTTCAGTCCATTCCTGCTGAAACCAGCAACGGTCCCGCAGAAGAGCCGCAGCTGACCATCAATTTCGGTCCTCAGCATCCGGCGGCGCATGGCGTGCTGCGGCTGATCCTGGACCTGGACGGGGAAATCGTCACCCGCGTCGATCCCCATATCGGCCTTTTGCACCGGGGCACCGAGAAGCTGATCGAGCACAAGACCTATCTGCAGGCGATCCCCTATTTCGACCGCCTGGATTACGTCGCGCCGATGAACCAGGAGCATGCTTTCTGCCTGGCGATCGAGAAGCTGCTGGGTTTGGAAGTGCCCAAGCGCGGCCAGTATATCCGCGTCCTCTATTCCGAGATTGGGCGCCTGCTCAATCACCTGCTCAACGTGACCACCCAGGCGATGGACGTTGGCGCGCTGACCCCGCCCTTGTGGGGTTTTGAAGAGCGCGAAAAGCTGATGGTGTTCTATGAGCGCATTTCCGGCTCGCGCATGCACGCCGCCTTCTTCCGCGCCGGCGGCGTTCACCAGGACATGCCGCCGGGCCTGGCCGAGGACATCCTGAAATTCTGCGATCACTTCGTCACCGTGCTGGACGATATCGAAGGCCTGTTGACCGAGAACCGCATCTTCAAGCAGCGCAACGTCGATATTGGCATCGTCAATCGCGCCGAGGCCGAGATGTGGGGCATGTCGGGCGTGATGCTGCGTTCGACCGGCGTGAAATGGGACCTGCGCCGTTCGCAGCCCTATGAGTGCTACAACGAGCTGGAATTCAAGATTCCGGTCGGCAAGAACGGCGACAATTACGACCGCTATGTGATGCGTATGGAAGAAATGCGCGAAGCCACCAAGATCATGCGCCAGTGCATCGAGAAGATGCCGGCCGGTCCCGTCGTCTCCACCGACCACAAGGTTGTGCCGCCGCGCCGGGGCGAGATGAAAACCTCGATGGAAGCCCTGATCCATCACTTCAAGCTCTACACCGAAGGCTTCCATGTGCCGGCGGGCGAAGCCTATGCTGCCGTCGAAGCGCCCAAGGGCGAGTTCGGCGTCTATCTGGTGGCTGACGGCTCCAACAAGCCGTATCGCTGCAAGATCCGTGCGCCCAGCTATGTCCACCTGCAGGCGATGGATTACATGTGCAAGGGCCATATGCTGGCCGACGTTTCGGCGGTGCTGGGCAGCCTCGACATCGTGTTTGGCGAGGTGGACCGGTGAGCAACATTGCGGTCGCCCAGGCGCAGCTTGATGCCTACAACGCCCAGGACCTGGAAAAGTACATGACGTACTTCACCGATGACGTGGTGGTTTCAGGCCTGAATGGTACGCCGACCGAAACCAGCAACGCCGCCGTCAAGGCGCGCTATGCCAAGGCGTTCGCGCAATTTCCGCAAAACAAGGCCGAACTGAAAAGCCGCATCGCGGTGGGCAACACCGTGGTGGATCACGAACTGGTGATCCGCGCCCCCGGCGGAGAGCAGTTCGAGATTATCGCCATTTACACCTTCCGCGACGGGCTGATCGCCCGCGTGGATTTCGCAAAGTAGGATCATGTCGCTTCGCCGTCTCGCCCCGCCGGACATGCAGCCCGCCAGCTTCGCCTTCAACGCGGAGAATGCGGAATGGGCGAAGATGACCATTGCCAAGTATCCGCAGGGCCGCCAGGCGTCCGCGGTGATTTCGTTGCTCTGGCGCGGCCAGGAGCAGGAAGGCTGGGTCACGCACCCGATGATCGAAAGCATTGCCACCATGCTGTCGATGCCCTTCATCCGGGTGCTGGAAGTGGCGACCTTCTATACCATGTTCAACCTGGAGCCGGTGGGCACGCTGATCCAGGTCTGCACCACCACGCCCTGCTGGTTGCGCGGCTCGGATGCCGTTGTTGCCGCCTGCAAGAAGCATATCCATCCGCATGAGAAGACCCTGTCGGACGACGGCAAGTTTTCCTGGATGGAAGTGGAATGCCTGGGCGCCTGCGTGAACGCGCCCATGCTGCAGATCGGCAGCGATTTCTATGAAGATATCGACGGGCCGATCACCGAACAGATGATCGCGGACCTGCGCGCCGGCAAGGCGCTCAAGCCGGGCCCGCAGAACAGCCGCACGTCGTCGGAACCGGAAGGTGGCGCCACCACCCTGACCGATGCGTCGCTTTATGACGGCTCGGTCATCGGCAAGTACAAGGTGCAGGCGCCGCAGCCCGCCCTGACCGACGCCGAAGCCAAGAAGCCGACGCAGGCCGCATCCGACCGCGAAAGCCCCAAGCAGAAACCGCCGGGAGCGGCCACCTGATGCTCGCCGACAAGGACCGTATCTTCACCAATCTTTACGGCTTCCAGAGCCCCGGGCTTGAAGCTGCGAAGAAGCGTGGCCAGTGGGACAATACCAAGGCGATCCTGGAACTGGGTCCCGAGGGCATTGTCGACATCATGAAGAAGTCCGGCCTGCGTGGCCGCGGCGGCGCCGGTTTCCCGACGGGCCTGAAGTGGTCCTTCATGCCCAAGGAAGTGAAGGAGCGTCCGCATTACCTGGTAGTCAATGCCGACGAATCCGAACCGGGCACCTGCAAGGACCGGGACATCATGCGCAACGACCCGCATACGCTGGTCGAAGGGTGTTTGGTCGCATCTTTCGCGATGCGCGCCCATGCCTGTTACATCTATGTGCGCGGCGAATTCATCCGCGAGCGCGAGGCGCTGCAGCGTGCCGTCGATGAAGCCTATGCCGCCAAGCTGATCGGCAAGAACAATATCCATGGCTGGGATTTCGACCTTTATGTCCATCACGGGGCAGGGGCCTATATCTGCGGCGAGGAAACCGCGCTGCTGGAAAGCCTCGAAGGCAAAAAGGGGCAGCCGCGGCTGAAGCCGCCGTTCCCGGCCAATGTGGGCCTGTATGGCTGCCCCACCACCGTCAACAACGTGGAATCCATCGCGGTGGCGCCGACCATCATCCGCCGCGGCGCCGACTGGTTCGCCGGCATCGGCCGCCCCAACAATACCGGCACCAAGGTGTTCTGCATCTCGGGCCATGTGAACAAGCCCTGCAATGTAGAAGAAGAGATGGGCATCCCGCTACGCGAGCTGATCGACCGGCATTGCGGCGGCGTGCGCGGCGGCTGGGACAATCTGCTGGCCGTCATTCCTGGCGGCGCCTCGGTGCCGCTTCTGCCCAAGCATATCTGCGATGACGTGCTGATGGACTTCGACAGCCTGAAGGCGCAGCAGACTGGCCTTGGCACCGCCGCCGTGATCGTGATGGACAAGTCCACCGACGTGATCAAGGCGATCCAGCGGTTGGCCTATTTCTACAAGCATGAAAGCTGCGGCCAGTGCACGCCGTGCCGCGAAGGAACGGGGTGGATGTGGCGCGTGATGACCCGCATGGTGAAGGGCGATGCCCGCGTGTCGGAAATCGACCTGCTGCAGGAAGTCAGCAAGGAAATCGAAGGCCACACCATCTGCGCCCTTGGCGATGCGGCCGCCTGGCCGATCCAGGGCCTGATCCGTCATTTCCGTCCCGAGATCGAAAAGCGCATCGCCGAATTCTCCAAGCTGGCGGCGGAGTAAGACATGGCCACCCGCAAACTCATCATCGATGGCAAGGAAATCGAAGCGGAAGAGACGCTGACCTTGTTGTCTGCCTGCGAGCAGGCCGGCGCCGAAATCCCGCGCTTCTGCTATCATGAGCGCCTGTCGGTGGCGGGCAACTGCCGCATGTGCCTGGTGGAATGGGTGGGCGCGCCCAAGCCGCAGGCCAGTTGTGCGCTGCAGGTCAAGGACATCTTCCCCAACAAGGACGGCACGCCCGCCAAGATCAACACAACCTCGCCCTATGCCCGCAAGGCGCGTGAAGGGGTGATGGAATTCCTGCTGATCAACCATCCGCTGGATTGCCCGATCTGCGACCAGGGTGGTGAGTGCGACTTGCAGGACCAGGCGATGGGCTATGGCCGCGCCGCCTTCCACCGCTTCAACGAAAACAAGCGCGCCGTCGAAGACAAGTATATGGGCCCGCTGGTCAAGACCATCATGACCCGCTGCATCCAGTGCACCCGCTGCGTGCGCTTCGCCACCGAAGTGGCGGGCGTGCCGGACCTGGGCGCTACCGGCCGCGGCGAGGACATGGAGATCACGACCTATCTGGAAAAGGCGTTTGCCTCGGAACTGTCGGGCAATGTGGTGGACCTGTGCCCGGTGGGCGCGCTGACGTCCAAGCCCTATGCCTTCAACGCCCGTCCCTGGGAGCTGCGCAAGACCGAAAGCGTGGACGTGATGGATGCACAGGGCTGCAACATCCGGGTCGATACCCGCGGGCCCCAGGTGATGCGCGTGCTGCCGCGCCTGAACGAGGAAGTGAATGAGGAATGGATTTCGGACAAGGCGCGCCATGCCTGTGACGGGCTTTCGCGCCAGCGCCTGGATCGCCCCTATATCCGCGTCAACGGCAAGCTGAAGCCCGCGACCTGGGCAGAAGCCTTTGCCGCCATCGCCGCCAAGGTTAAGGACACCAGCCCGGAGAAGATGGCCGCCATCGTCGGCGACCTGGCCGCGGCGGAAGAGATCAAGGCGCTGAAGGATCTGATGACGGCGCTGCGCGTCACCAACCTGGATTGCCGCCAGGATGGCGCCAAGATTTCCGGCGGCCCGCGCCAGACCTATCTGTTCAATTCCACCATCGCCGGTGTTGAAGCCGCGGATGCCATCCTGCTGGTGGGCGCCAATCCGCGCTGGGACGCGCCGGTGCTCAACGCCCGCATCCGCAAGGCCTGGCTGGCGAGCGGTGTGAAGGTAGCGAACATCGGCCCGGCGGTGGAGCTGACCTACCCGGCGCAGCAGCTGGGCGCCGACATCGCGGTGCTGGAACAGATCGCTTCGGGTTCGCACGACTTCGCCAAGGTGCTGACCGACGCCAAGCGGCCGATGATCGTGCTGGGCTCCGGCGTGCTCACCCGCAAGGACGGCGCGGCCATCCTGAAGCTGGCGGCAAGAATCGCCGGCGACACCGGCATGATCGGCCCGGCCGGCACCCATGCCGAAGGCGGCTGGAACGGTTTCAACATCCTGCACACTGCCGCGTCGCGCGTGGCCGCGCTCGATCTTGGCTTCCTGCCGGGCGCGAAGGGCCGCGATGTCGCCGGCATCGTGGACGGCGCCCAGAAGGGCGAGATCGACTTTATCTATCTGCTCGGCGCCGATGAGATCGACCTGGCGCATCTGGGCCGGGCATTTGTCGTCTATCAGGGCAGCCACGGCGATGCGGGCGCCCATCATGCCGACGTGATCCTGCCGGGCGCCGCCTATACCGAAAAGGACGGCCTGTATGTGAACTTCGAGGGCAGGGTGCAGCGTGGCCGCCGCGCCGCCTTCCCGCCCGGCGAGGCCAAGGAAGATTGGGCCATCCTGCGTGCGCTGTCGGACGTGCTGGGCGTGCGGCTGCCGTATGACACCCGCGCTGCGCTGGTTGCGGCCCTCGAAAAGGATGTGGCGCATTTCGCCACCCTCAACACCGCGCCGGTGCATGCCGATACGGCGGCGGCGACCTGGGGCGGCATCGGCGAGAGCGGCGCGCTGGACAGCGCGCCGGTGACGGGCGCCATTGAAGATTACTACCTCACCAACCCGGTCGCGCGCGCCAGTGAAACCATGGCCAAGTGCAGCCAGGAACTGGTGCATGGCGCAACGAAGATGGCGGCGGAATAATGCTGTTCACCAACCTCTTCACCGGCCTGGGTCTGAACCACAGCTTCGCGTGGTTCGTCAGCCAGTTCCTGTCGATCCTGATCTTCGACGTGGTGCTGCTGGTGATGATCGCCTACCTGTTGCTGGCCGACCGCAAGATCTGGGCGGCGGTGCAGATGCGCCGCGGCCCCAACGTGGTGGGTCCCTTCGGCCTGCTGCAGACCTTTGCCGACCTGTTCAAGTTCCTGTTCAAGGAAGTCATCATCCCGGCCGGCGCCAACAAGGTGATCTTCATGATCGCCCCGTTGATCACCGTGACGCTTGCCTTCGCGGGCTGGGCGGTGGTGCCTCTGGCCGATCACTGGGTGGTGGCCGACATCAATGTCGGCATCCTGTACCTGTTCGCCATGTCGTCGCTGGGTGTCTACGGCATCATCATGGCGGGCTGGGCGTCCAACTCGAAGTATCCCTTCCTGTCGGCCCTGCGCGCCGCCGCCCAGATGGTGTCGTACGAAGTCTCCATCGGCTTTGTCATCATCACCGTGCTGCTGTTCGCCGGTTCCCTGAACCTGTCGGACATCGTGCGGGCGCAATCCGGCAGCTCGTTGCTGAGCTGGAACGTCTTCTCCATCCTGTTCCCCATGCTGCCGATCTTCTTTGTTTCGGCGCTGGCGGAAACCAACCGCCCGCCCTTCGATCTTGTGGAAGCGGAAAGCGAGCTGGTGGCGGGTTTCTTCGTGGAATATTCCTCGACGCCCTTCCTGCTGTTCTTCCTGGGCGAGTATCTGTCCATCGTCCTCATGTGCGCGATGTGCTCCATCCTGTTCCTGGGTGGCTGGCTGTCGCCGATCAACATCTATCCATTCAATATTCCGGCATTGGGCATCTTCTGGTTCCTGGCCAAGATCTGCTTCTTCTTTTTCATGTTCGCGATGGTGAAGGCCATGGTGCCGCGCTACCGCTATGACCAGCTGATGCGGCTGGGCTGGAAGGTCTTCCTGCCCACCTCGCTTTTGTGGGTCGTCCTGACCGCCGCCTGGGTGATGTTTGTCCGCCCGCACCTTCCGGGGATGCCATGAGCTTCGACCGCACCGCGCGCCAGATATTCTTCGTGGAGTTCATCAAGAGTTTCTTCCTCTCGATGCGCTATTTCTTCGCCCCCAAGGCGACCTTGAACTATCCGTTCGAGAAGGGGCCGCTGAGCCCCCGTTTCCGCGGCGAGCATGCGCTGCGCCGCTATGCCAATGGCGAGGAACGCTGCATCGCCTGCAAGCTGTGCGAGGCGATCTGCCCGGCCCAAGCGATTACGATTGAGGCGGAACCGCGCGATGACGGTTCGCGCCGCACCACCCGTTACGACATCGACATGGTGAAATGCATCTATTGCGGCTTCTGCCAGGAAGCCTGCCCGGTGGACGCGATCGTGGAGGGTCCGAATTTCGAATTCTCCACCGAGACGCGCGAAGAACTTTACTACGACAAGGCCCGGCTGCTCGCGAATGGCGACCGCTGGGAACGGGAAATCGCCCGCAACCTGGAACTGGACGCGCCCTATCGCTAGGGGCAGGGAAACGCATGTTTGAAGCGATAGCCTTCTACTTCTATGCCGCGGTGCTGATTGCCAGCGCCGTGATGGTGATTGCCGCGCGCAATCCCGTGCATTCGGTGCTGTTCCTGATTCTCAGCTTCTTCAACGCCGCCGGCCTGTTCGTGCTGATGGGGGCCGAGTTCCTGGCCATGATCCTGATCGTGGTCTATGTCGGCGCTGTCGCGGTGCTGTTCCTGTTCGTGGTGATGATGCTGGACATCGACTTCGCCGAACTGAAGCGCGGCAGCCTGCAATACCTGCCGTTCGGCGCGCTCATCGGGTTGATCCTGGTCGCCGAGCTGGTGATGGCCGGCAGCGTGTGGGTGATGAAGCCCGCCATCGTTGCCGCCAAGGCCCATGCCACGCCGGCCAATATCAGCAACACCCAGGCGCTGGGCCGCATCCTCTATACCGATTACGTCTACTACTTCCAGATCGCGGGCCTTGTGCTGCTGGTGGCCATGATCGGCGCCATCGTGCTGACCCTGCGTTCGCGTCCCGGCGTGCGCCGCCAGGTGATCGCCGTCCAGAACGCACGCACCGCCGCCATGGCGGTCGACATGCATGACCTCAAGCCGGGGGAGGGCGCCTGATGGAAATCGGTCTGACCCAGTATCTGACGGTTGCCGCCATTCTGTTCACCATCGGGGTGCTGGGCATTTTCCTGAACCGCAAGAACATCATCATCATCCTGATGTCGGTCGAACTGATCCTGCTGGCGGTGAACATCAACTTCGTCGCCTTCTCGACCTACCTGGGTGACCTGGTGGGGCAGGTGTTCGCGCTGTTCATCCTGACCGTGGCGGCAGCAGAGGCTGCCATCGGCCTGGCCATCCTGGTCGTCTATTTCCGCAACCGCGGCACCATCGCGGTTGAGGACGTCAATCTGATGAAGGGCTGAGATGTATTCCCTGATCGTCTTCCTGCCCATTATCGGTTCCGCCATCGCGGGGCTGCTGGGCCGCGTCATCGGCGCACGGGCCAGCGAGCTGGTGACCACGGGCCTGTTGTTCGCCTCTGCCGCCCTGTCGGTTGTGGCCTTCAACGACGTCGCCATCCAGGGCCACAGCTACATCATCCCCGTGCTGCCCTGGATCCACTCCGGCGCTTTCGCCGTCGACTGGACCGTGCGCATCGACACCATCACCGCCGTGATGCTGGTAGTGGTGACGGGCGTGTCCAGCCTCGTGCACCTGTATTCCATCGGCTACATGCACGAAGACCCGCACCGTCCGCGCTTCTTCTCGTACCTGTCGCTGTTCACCTTCGCCATGCTGATGCTGGTGACGGCCAACAACTTCCTGCAGCTGTTCTTCGGCTGGGAAGGGGTGGGCCTGGCGTCCTATCTGCTGATCGGTTTCTGGTTCACCCGCCCGTCGGCCAATGCCGCGGCGATGAAGGCGTTCGTCGTCAATCGCGTCGGTGACTTCGGTTTCGCCTTGGGCATCTTCGGTGTCTGGGCTGTGTTCGGCACGCTGGATTTTGATGCGGTGTTCGCCGCCGCCCCGCACATGGTGGGCAAGAGCTTCGAGTTTGCGGGCCATCACCTCGACATCCTGACCACCCTTTGCCTGCTGCTGTTTGTGGGCGCGATGGGCAAGTCGGCCCAGCTGGGCCTGCACACCTGGCTGCCGGACGCCATGGAAGGCCCCACGCCCGTGTCGGCGCTGATCCATGCCGCCACCATGGTGACGGCCGGCGTGTTCCTGGTGTGCCGCTGTTCGCCCATGTTCCAGCTGTCGCCCGTGGCGCTGGAATTTGTGACCTTCATCGGCGCCAGCACCGCCTTCTTCGCCGCGACCGTCGGCCTGTTCCAGAACGATATCAAGCGGGTCATCGCCTATTCGACCTGTTCGCAGCTGGGCTACATGTTCGCGGCCGCCGGCGTGTCGGCCTACAACGCCGCCATGTTCCACCTGTTCACCCACGCCTTCTTCAAGGCGCTGCTGTTCCTCAGCGCCGGCGCGGTGATCCATTCGATGCATCACGAGCAGGACATGCGGAAGATGGGCGGCCTGGCCAAGGCCATTCCCTTTACCTGGGCCATGATGCTGATCGGCAACCTGGCGCTGACCGGCGTCGGCATCCCGTACCTGGGCATCGGCCTGGCCGGTTTCTATTCCAAGGACGCCATCATCAATTCGACCTTTGCCAGCCATGCCGGCATGGCGACCTATGCCTTCACCCTGCTGGTCATCGCGGCGGGCATGACCAGCTTCTATTCCTGGCGCCAGTTCCTGATGACCTTCCATGGCCGCTATCGCGGGCTGGACCATGCGCACCTGACGCATTCCGATGGTCATGCCCATGACGAGCCGATCGCCGATGACGCGCATGGTCATGAAGATCATGGCCACCATGCTCCCAAGTTGGAAGAGGTCCATGAATCGCCGCTGGTGATGCTTGTGCCGCTGGGTATCCTGGCGCTGGGCGCGCTGTTCGCGGGCGTGGCCTTCTTCCACTATTTCATCGGTGAGGGCGCCCATGAGTTCTGGCGCGCCTCGCTGTTCGTCGGCCATGGCGAAGAAGAGCATCTGCCGGTGTGGGTCGAGCTGGCGCCGCTGACCGTGACGATCATCGGCTTCCTGATCGCCTTCTACTATTACATCCTGCACCCATCGCTGCCCAAAAAGCTCGCCGACCAGAAGGGCATGCTGTACCTGTTCTTCTTCAACAAATGGTACTTCGACGAGCTGTACGACTTCCTGTTCGTGCGCCCGGCGCTGCGCATCGGCCGCTTCCTGTGGAAGCGCGGTGACGGCACGGTGATCGACGGGCTGGGTCCGGACGGCGTTGCCGCGCGGGTGCTGGACGCGGCCCGCGGCGCGGTGCGCCTGCAGACCGGTTACATCTATCATTATGCGTTGGCGATGCTGCTTGGCGTGGTGGCCCTGGTCACCTGGTTCAAGATCGCGGGAGGTGCGCTGTGAGCCTTCCCATTCTGTCCCTCTGCACCTTCGTGCCGCTGCTGGGCGCGCTGGCCATCCTGTTGATGCCCAACCCCAACAATGCCCGCTGGATCGCGCTGGGCACCACCATTGTGGTGTTCATCCTGTCGCTGGTGATGTGGGCCGGTTTCGACAATGCCAATCCCGGCTTCCAGATGGTCGAGAAGATGGACTGGCTGGGCGGCGGCATCTCCTATCACATGGGGGTGGACGGCATTTCCATGCTGTTCGTGGTGCTGACCGCGGGCCTGATGCCGTTCTGTATCGCCGCCAGCTGGGAAAGCGTCGAGAACCGCGTGGCCGAATACATGGTCGCCTTCCTGGTGCTGGAAACCATGATGATCGGCGTGTTCTGCGCCCTCGACCTGGTGCTGTTCTATGTGCTGTTCGAAGCGGGCCTGATCCCGATGTTCCTGATCATTGGCATCTGGGGCGGCAAGCGGCGCGTCTATGCCAGCTTCAAGTTCTTCCTCTACACTTTCGTCGGCTCGGTGCTGATGCTGCTCGCGATCATGAGCATGTACTGGTACGCCGGCACCACCGACATCGCCGTGCTGCTGAACGGCGTGCACTTCCCCAAGGAGATGCAGACCTGGCTGTGGCTGGCCTTCTTCGCCAGCTTCGCGGTCAAGATGCCGATGTGGCCGGTCCATACCTGGCTGCCCGATGCGCATGTCGAAGCCCCCACCGCCGGTTCGGTCATCCTGGCCGGCATCCTGCTGAAGATGGGCGGTTACGGTTTCCTGCGCTTCTCGCTGCCGATGTTCCCGTCGGCGACCGAGATGTTCGCGCCCCTGGTGTTCACCATGAGCATCGTGGCCATCATCTACACCTCGCTGGTGGCGCTGGCGCAGGAGGACATGAAGAAGCTGATCGCCTATTCGTCCGTCGCGCATATGGGCTTTGTGACCCTGGGCATCTTCACCCTGACGCATCAGGGCGTGGAGGGCGGCATCTTCCAGATGCTCAGCCATGGCGTGGTGTCGGGCGCGCTGTTCCTGTGCGTGGGCGTCGTCTATGACCGCATGCACACCCGCCTGATTGCCGACTATGGCGGGCTGGTCAACCGCATGCCGCTTTATGCTGCCTGCTTCCTGGTCTTTACGCTGGCCAATGTCGGCCTGCCGGGCACCTCGGGCTTTATCGGCGAGTTCCTGACCATGCTGGGCGCCTACCTGCACAACAGCTGGCTGGCGATCTTCTCGGCCACCGGCGTGATCCTGTCGGCGGCCTATGCGCTTTACCTGTACCGGCGCATCATCTTCGGGGCGTTGGTCAAGCCGAGCCTGCAGACCATCCAGGACCTGACCGCGCGCGAAATTGCGCTCTTGGCGCCGCTGGTGGTGATCACCATCGCGCTGGGCTTCTATCCCAAGCCGGTGACCGACGTGACCACGCCCGCCGTGGCCAAGCTGATCGCCGACAACAAGACCGCGCTGGCGCTGGATCATGCCAGGCAGGTGGCTGTGCTGCATAAAGGAGAAGGCCGGTGAACCTTCAGGCCGATCTTCTGGTTCTGTTGCCCGAGCTGATCCTGGCGATCGGCGCCATGGCGCTGCTGCTGCTGGGCGCCATCAATGGTGAAAAGAGCACCTCGCTGGTCAGCATGGGCGCCATCGCGCTGCTGGTGGCTGCCGGTGTTGCCACCGTGATGGGGCCGGCACAGGCATCGGCGTTTCACAATGCCTTCATTGCCGACGGCTTCTCGCGCTTTGCCAAGGTGCTGATCCTGTCCGGCGCGGCGCTGTCCATCCTGCTGGCGGACGAGTTCTTCTCCGACATCCAGCTGTCGCGCTTCGAACTGCCGGTGATCATGCTGCTGGCAACCCTGGGCATGATGCTGATGGTGTCGGCGTCCAGCTTCCTGTCCCTTTACATGGGACTGGAGTTGCAATCCCTGGCGCTCTACGTGCTGGCGGCCTTCAATCGCGACCATCTGCGTTCCACCGAAGCGGGCCTGAAGTATTTCGTGCTGGGCGCGCTGTCGTCGGGCATGCTGCTGTACGGCATCTCGCTGATCTATGGCTTCACTGGCTCGACCGAGTTCTCGGCCATCGCCGCCGTCACCCATGCCGGTGCGCCGGGCCTGGGCGTGATCTTCGGCATCGTGTTCCTGATCGCCGGCCTGGCCTTCAAGGTCAGCGCCGTGCCGTTCCACATGTGGACGCCGGACGTGTATGAAGGCGCGCCGACCCCGGTCACCGCCTATTTCGCCACCGCCGCCAAGGTGGCGGCGCTGTGCCTGTTCCTGCGCGCCATCCTGACGCCGTTCCCCGACCTGATCCACCAGTGGCGCCAGATCATCGTCTTCATCTCGGTGCTGTCGATGGCGCTGGGCGCCTTCGCCGCCATCGGCCAGACCAACATCAAGCGCCTGATGGCCTACAGCTCCATCGGCCACATGGGTTATGCGCTGCTGGGCCTGGCGGCCGGCAATGCGCTGGGCGCGCGTGGCGTGCTGATCTATCTGGCCATCTATGTCTTCACCAACCTGGGCACCTTTGCCTGCATCCAGGCGATGAAGCGCGGCGGCAAGGCGCTCGAGAGCATTTCCGACCTGGCCGGGCTGGCGCGCACGGACATGAAGCTGGCGGTGATCTTCTCCATGCTGTTCCTGTCGCTGGCGGGCCTGCCGCCGCTGGCCGGCTTCTTCGCCAAGTTCTACGTCTTCCTCGCCGCCATCCAGGCGGGCCTGGTGATCCCGGCGGTGCTGGGCGTGCTCGCCAGCACCGTGGGCCTGGTCTATTACCTGCGGCTGGTGAAGGTGATGTTCTTCGACGAACCGGCGCCGGGCTTCGATCCGGTCAGCGGCATGGGCTCCAAGGCAATCATGGTGCTGTCGGGCGTGGTGGCGTTGCTGTTCATCTTCACGGCGTCTCCGGTGATCACGGCGGCCGATGCCGCCGCCAAGGCGCTGCTTCCTTGATCTCCTGGCCCCCGGGCTACCGCAAGATTCATTACGCCGAACTGGATTCCACCAACAGCGAGGCCCAGCGCCTGGCACAGGCGGGTGAAACTGGTCCGGTGTGGATCACCGCCGACCGCCAGACCGCCGGCCGTGGCCGCCGGGGCCGGGCCTGGAGCACCGACACCGGCAACCTGGCCACCACCCTTCTGCTCCGCCCGGATGCTTCGCCCGCCATCATCGGGCAACTGTCCTTCGCCGCCGCGCTGGCGGCCGCCGAGATGGCGTCCCATTTCGCGCCCAAGGCCAGCATCACCGTGAAATGGCCCAACGACGTGCTGGCCGAGGGCCGCAAGCTGGCGGGGCTGCTGCTGGAGGCCGGTGCGGGGTGGCTAGCGGTAGGCATCGGCATCAACCTGGCCAGCGCGCCCGAAGGCACCGAGTTTCCGGCCACGTCGCTGGCGCAACTGGGCATTGCAGCACCGTCATCTGAAGAGGCGCTCACCGTCCTCGCCGCCCGCTTTGCCCATTGGTATGATGTGTGGATGAGGGCTGGGTTTGAAACCATACGCGCCGCATGGCTGGCGCGGGCACAGGGGCTGGGCGGGCCGATCCGCGCGCGGCTGCCGCACGAAACCCGTCATGGCGTATTCGATGGCATCGATGCCACTGGCGCGCTGCTTCTGAACGAACAGGGCGGGGTGCGCGCCATCGCGGCGGGCGAGGTGTTCTTCTGATGCTGCTCGCCATCGACGCCGGCAACACCAACATCGTCTTCGCGCTCTATGAGGGCGAGAAGATGCGCGCCCAGTGGCGGGCGGTGACGCAGGTTTCGCGCACCGCCGATGAATATGGCGTGTGGCTGGGCAGCCTGCTGGAGCTGGAAGGCCTGTCCTTTGCCGATCTCGACGCGGCCATCATCGCCACGGTGGTGCCGGCGGTGCTGTTCGATTTGCGCGACATGTGCCGCAAATATGTGAAGACCGAGCCGCTGCGGGTGGGCGATCCGGCGCTGGATCTGGGACCCAGGCCGAATGTCGACCGTCCCGAGACCGTGGGCGCCGACCGGCTGTGCAACACGGTCGCTGCCCATGCCAGCTACAAGGGCGCGGTGATCGTGGTTGATTTCGGCACCGCCACCAATTTCGACATCGTGTCGGAAGAGGGTGCCTTTGACGGCAGCGTGATCGCGCCGGGCGCCAACCTGTCGATCGAAGCGCTGCACCAGGCCGCGGCGCTGCTGCCGCGCGTCGCCATCAGCCGCGCCCAGAAAGTCATCGGCCGCGACACCGCCGGCAGCATGCAGTCCGGCGTCTATTGGGGCTATGTCGGCCTGATCACCGGGCTGATCAATGGCATCAAGGCCGAATACGGCAAGCCCATGACGGTGGTGGCGACCGGCGGGCTGGCGCACCTGTTCCGCCCCGACATCCCGGCCATCGACCATATCGACCCCGACCTGACCATGCGTGGGCTGATGCTGATCCACGCCCGCAACGCGAAAAAGGCGGTATGAGCCGCATCCTCCAGCAAGACGAGCTTGTCTTCCTGCCGCTTGGCGGGTCGGGCGAGATCGGCATGAACTTCAATGCCTATGGCTTCGGCCCGCCCGATGACCGCAAGTGGATCATCGTGGATTGCGGCGTGCTGTTCGGGCGCGAAGGCCACACGCCGGGCGTGGACCTGATCATGCCCGACGTCCGTTTCCTGGCCGAGCAAAGGGAAAACGTTCTGGCGATCATCGCCACCCATGCGCATGAGGATCATATCGGCGCCATCGCGCCTTTGTGGCCGTCGTTGCGCTGCCCGATCTATGCCACGCCCTTCACCGCCCGGCTGATCACCGGCAAGCTGGACGAGGCGGGGCTGACCTCCAAGGTCTATGTCCACGAAGTGCCGGTGGGCGGCAACCTCAAGCTGGGGCCGTTCACCCTGGATTTCATCTCCATCACCCATTCCATCCTGGAGCCGAATCTTCTGGCCATCCGCACGCCGCTTGGCGTGGTGGCCCATACCGGCGACTGGAAGATCGATCCCAATCCCATGCTGGGCGAGGTGACGGATGCCGCCGCGCTGGAAAAACTGGGCGATGAAGGCGTGCTGGCGCTGGTGCGATTCCGCAATGCGCTGGTGCCGGGCAGTTCGGGATCGGAAGCAAAAGTGCGCGAAAGCCTGACCGAACTGATTGGCACATTGAAGGGCCGGGTGGCGGTGACGGGCTTTGCCTCCAACGTGGCGCGGCTGGATACGGTGGCGCGCGCGGCCAAGGCGCATGGAAGGCGCGTGGCGCTGGTCGGCCGCTCGATGCAGAAGATGGTGTCGGCGGCGCGGAGACCGGATACTTGAAAGACTTTCCGCAAGTTTTGGACGAGACCGAGGTCGCCGACATGCCGGCGCACAAGGTGCTGTATCTGTGCACCGGCAGCCAGCGAACCGCGCGCCGCGCTGGCGCGCATCGCCAGTGGCAGCCATCCCAACGTCTCGCTGGAAGAAGGCGATGCGGTGATCTTTTCCAGCCGCGTCATCTCGGCAATGAACTGTCCATCGCCGAAATCCAGAACCAGCTTGCGGCGCGGGGCATCGCGCTTTTGACCGCCGATGACCATTTCGTGCATGTGTCGGGCCACCCCTGCCGGGACGAGCTGGCCCAGATGTATCGCTGGATCCGTCCCCGCCTGGCGCCGCCGGTGCATGGCGAGATACGCCACCAGGTCAGCCACGCCAAATTGGCGCGCGAACTTCAGGTGCCCCAGGCGATCGTGCCGGAAAACGGCCAGATGTTCCGCCTGGCGCCCGGCCGGCCTGAACTGATCGACGAAGTGCCCTCGGGCCGCGTCCACATGGACGGCCGCGTGCTGGTGGCCGAAGGCGAGGGCCTCGTCCAAGGACCGCCGCGCCATGGCGTTTGCCGGATTGCTGGTGGTGAGTTTGGTGGTGGATCACAAAGGCCGCATCGCCGCCCCGCCGCTGATCTTGGGCGAAGGCATGCCCGAGCCGGTGGAGGAAGCCGTGCTGAAGGCGGTGGAAGACACGCTGGACGGCAACCGCAAGAGCGACATCGACGACTTAAGCGAAAATGTCCGCCGCGCCGCCCGCCGCGCCGCGCATGATGCGTGGGGGAAGAAGCCCATCACCCGGGTATTGGTGTCTGAGCTATGACCATGGCGATCATGCTGCACTATGTCGTGCTGTTCAGCGCCTATGCGGTGTTGTGGTTCCTGTGCCTGTTCTGCCTGCTGCCCGTCGGCCTGGGCAGCGAACGCGACCCCGAAAGCGGGGCGCCGCTTAATCCGATGCTGTGGAAGAAGGCGAAGATCGCCACGGTGATTGCTGCGGTGCTGTGGATCGCGTTCTATTTCGCCATCGGCTTTGGGTGGCTGGAGCTATAGAAGATGTACAGTCATAGGCTTCAAATGACGATCAATGGGGCGTCCTGCTTGCTCTGACCAAGCACCCTAAGGGTAAGCTGTCGAGCCAGATCTTGAACATTGGACACATCCACCATTGTTAGATGTTTGGTAAGAGTACCAGATGCGTGCGCGCTCGCTTTGCTACGCAAAAAGCTAGCGTAACCGATCGCGTCAGCGATATTCACTGTTCTGTCTCTGACTCGATTCCTTGTCCAAGCTGTCTTAGTCCCAGATGGAGGTGTTTGACGCTTTTCGATAAGTTTCGGGGCGCCACGTATCATCCAATCAAATTTCTCATCCCAGCTTAGACCTGATCTGCTTAATCGGCTTTTCAGGTCGTCCAAAACTATGGGGTTCCACTTTCCACCTATTTTGCTCGGCCTAGTTTGGCTAGCGCGAACTTCAAAGCCGAGTTCTTCAATGACTGAATAGGCGAGCGAAATGGACTGCGCCATCTTTACTATTTCGACTGGGTCTTTCTCAATGTCGAATCTTGAACCAACATGCGGGTGGTGATCCATTGGATGGACTGAGCTTGACTTAAGGCTGGCAAGATATTTGGCAACCGCGAACTTCCAGGTCGATTTCATAGTGGCCCGGGCCGCAATCTTAGTGGCCTTCCAGAAACCGCTTGTGCCGTTTGAGCTTTGTAGGGTGTGCTCAATTTCGTGTTTTAAGAGTCCTTCTGGATTTTGGTAGTCAGATGGCACGGCGACCGCGTCATCGAATGTTGGTGAGGCGAACAAAAGCGCAGAAGCTGCGCCAATTAGGTTAAGGGCTTTTTGCGCGGAAACTCGATTACGCGCGTTAATGACGATTTCTGGTGCATATCGGTTTGTCAGCTTGTTCTTTGAGAATTCAAGAGTTTCTAACAGGTATTTGTAATGGTGTTTGCGAGAACTGCTGGTTACGAACTCTTCGCTGCCTGAGATGATGCCGTTCGGCGTCAAGCCTCGCAAGCTTGCGGACCAACCTCTGGCTGAAACGTCGGCCACTGGCAAATCAATGCAATCGTCCATTTCAAATAGTCTGGTTCTGTATTCAGACATGTTGAAGTCCAGAATGTTTTTGGAGCATTTGGATTTAAGACCTAAGCGCTTCTTTTGCTGCGAATGCCGCGGCTATTACGATGACACCAACGCCAACTTGCTTTATCTGCCCCGCCAAAAGCTTAAGTAGGGCATAGGCGGCAAAGCCAATGCCGATGCCGGTGGCTATGGAGAAGGTGAAGGGGATGGCCAAGGCGGTGATCAGGGCGGGCAGGGCCTCGGTAACGTCATCCCAGGCGATGTCTTTCAATTCTTTCGCGAACAGGGCGGCAACGAAGATCAGCGCTGGGGCGGTGGCATAGGCGGGAACCATGCCGGCCAGCGGCGACAGCAGAAGGGACGCGGCGAACAGCGCCGCCACGGTGACGGCGACCAGGCCGGTCTTGCCGCCGATCCCGGCGGCGCTTTCGATAGAGGCGGTGACGGGCGAAGTGCCCAGCGCCGCGCCGATCATGGTGCCGGTGGCGTCGCTGACCAGGGCGCGGCGGCCATTTTTCAGCCGCCCCTTGTGCATCAGCCCGGCCTGGTTGCCCACCGCCGTCAGGGTGCCCGACGTGTCCAGAAGATCGAGCAGCAGAAAGACCAGGATCACCGACACCAGCGCGCCGGCGGAGGCGCTGCCGGTGAAATGCAGCTGCAGGAATGTGGGGGCGATGGACGGCAGCACGGTGGTCACCACCGGCAAGGTGGTCAGGCCCAGCGCCAGGCTGGCGAGCGTGGCGCCGGCGATGCCGATCAGCACCGCGCCGGTCACCTTGCGCGCCCACAGCGTCGCGATGACCAACAAGGCTGCGGCGGCAACCAGCGCCTTGGGATCGGCCAGGTTACCGGGCTGGAGCAGGGTGGCGCTGCTGGCTTTCACCCAGCCGGCATTCTCGAACCCGATCAGGGCGAGGAAGAAGCCGATGCCGGCGCCGATGGCGCGCTTCTGGCTTTGGGGAATGGTGTTTATCAACCCTTCGCGCAGGGGCGAAGCGCTGATCGCCACAAACAGGATGCCGGAGATGAAGACGCAGCCCAGCGCCAGCCGCCAGTCACCCGCCAGCAGCGGCACCACCGTGAACGCAAAGTACGCGTTCTGGCCCATGCCCGGCGCCAGCGCGACGGGCAGGTTGGCGTACAGCCCCATCAGCGCGGTGGTCAGCGCGGCTGCGATGGCGGTGGCCATGACCACCGCGCCGCGGTCCATGCCCGCGGCGGACAGGATCTGCGGATTGACGAACAGGATATAGGCCATGGTGAAGAACACCGTGACCCCGGCCAGGATTTCGCTTTTGGCAGTGACGCCCTGGCTGCGCAGGCCGAACAGTTTTTCCAGCATCGAGAAAGCCCCCAGAGAAACGACCAAGCCCAAAACGAAAAGGCCGGAAGCTGTGGCTTCCGGCCTATGCCGCTTTTCGCGGTAATTCTCCCCGAACTTGGCCGTTCTAGCGCGGTCACGTTCTTTTATTGGGTGGTTTGATATAGTGCTTCGCGGCGAGAGTCACGACATTTAATGGTGTATTGCAATGCAACATGCGCAATATAATTTCGTGGTTCTGGCGGCGCTTCTGCTGGTCCTGCCGGCCAGCGCGGGCACTATCGCCAAGCCCCACAAGCCTGATCCCCTGCTGGATGGCGGCCCAACAGCGCCTTGCGCCGCGGGGGCCGATTATGCCGCCGGAACCGACAGCCATGGCCGTGGGGTCGCCCCGGCTGATGTGGGGGCCGCCCCGGTGCCGGTCCCCGACTCCATCGCCATCCCGCTGGCACAGAATGGTCACAGGGGCCGGGTGCGCCCGGGCATGGGCGACAGCGCCTATGTCACCCTGGACGGCCGCCGTATCGCTCCCTTGGTCAATCCGCCGCCCTGCCGTTAACCGAACTACCGGTTCTGGCGCATCTTCCGGCGCCCTGAAGGGTAAACAGGGATATGCGCGCCCTGCTTGCCGCCCTGATCCTGATCGCCGGTTGCGCCAGCGCGCAGGCGGCGCCGTGGCGCATAACCAAGGACCATTGGGACGCCAGGGACGAGGCGGGTTATGGCGCCTTCATCACCGCGCTGGGGGATTCGGGCTGTTCGTCCTCGCAAAGCTGCCTGCGCGATGCGGCCAACCCGTACCGTGGCAGTGACGGGCGCTTCCTGGACATCGATGTCGACTGCGCCAAGCTGCCTTACCTGCTGCGCGCCTATTATGCCTGGAAGAACGGGCTGCCTTTTTCCTATGTCGATGGCGTGGCCGGTTCGCGCTTTGGCCGTACCTCCAACCGCATCGTCAGCCGCGCCGGCATCATCGACCGGGGCGATGGCATCGATGGCGCCGCCGCCATCCGCACCCTGATCGACAACGTCTATTCGGGCACCTTTCGCACCGATGCGGCCAATGACAGCGGTATCCCCGCCGATTTCTATTCTCCCGCCCTGCAGCCTGGCAGCATCCGGCCGGGCACGGTGATCTATGACACCAATGCCCATGTCGGCATCGTCTACCGTGTCGATGGGTCGGGCCGCATCTACTACATGGATGCCCATCCCGACTTCACCATTTCGCGCAGCGTCTATGGCCCGCAATTCGGCCAAAGCCCGCCGGCGCTGGGCGGGGGCTTGAAGAACTGGCGGCCGCTGCAGTTGCAGGGTGCGCGAGTTGAGAATGGCGCGCTGGTAGGCGGCCATTACGTTTTCGCCCGCAACAGCCAGATCGCCGATTTCTCGCTGGTCCAGTATTTTGGCACCGAACGCGACGGCAGCTGGCGCTACAAGGGCGCGCGGCTGGGCTATTACGAATATGCCCGCGTGGCAGTGTCAGGCGGCAAGACCGACTTCAACCCGGTCTATGAACTGCAGGCCACCATGAGCACCCTGTGCAACGATCTGAACGACCGGGCGCAGGCGGTGAACCAGGCGGTGGCCAACGGCATCACCGCCAAGCTGCATCCCTCATCGATCCCGGCCAACATCTATTCCAGCGATGACGGGGAGTGGGAAGCCTATGCCACCCCGGCGCGCGATGCGCGGCTGCGCGCGGCGTTCGTGGCGTTCCGGCAGGAGCTTGGCAAGATGATCAGCCAGTGGCTGAACCGCGACCCGCGCGTGGTGTATGACGGGCTGGATTTGAAGCGCGATTTGCTGGCGGCCTATGACCGGCAAAGCCAGGCCTGCGCCATCACCATCCTGTCCAGCGACAAGCGGCCGGTGCGCCTGACATTCGATGATATCTCCCACCGGCTGTTCGACATGTCGTTCGATCCCTACAACTGCGTGGAGCTGCGCTGGGGTGGGGACGGAATGGGCTGCCCGGACCAGGCGGGCAAGCGCCGCTATTATGCGCTGGAAGCCCAGGCACGGCGGGTGATCGACCCCGATACCGGCGCCATGGCGGGGCCGGCGGATACCGATATTCGCGGACTGATCGCATCCATGCCCAGCCGGATTCCGTTCGTGCAACGCATGCCGGGCGAGCGGCAGACCTATCTGCCCTGATCCGTTTGTTCTGGCGCATTTTAGGACGGGTCTTAAAGCGCCGGTAACCTGCCCGACCCTAGCCTGTGGCTCGCGATCAAACGCTGAGGGGCGTGGATGCTGCAGGACAGCTGGTGCTTTTACGAAGAACGCATGCCGCGCAAGCGGATTTTCCATCCGCGCAAACGCAGCGTCATCGGCCCCATGCTGACCATCGCCGCCGCCCTGGCCGTGGTGTTTGAGGCGGTCAGCCGGTTTTAGAGGAATCAGTTATGCTGCCGCCATGCGGTGGCTGATTGCTTTGTCCCTGATTGTTTTTCCGGCCCAGGCGCTCGACTTGTCGGGCCTGGAAAAGCCTGGCGTCACTTGGCACGCCAGCAAGGCCAAGACCGCCGACGTCACTTGTGACGGCAAGCCCGATACCGTGGCGTTCGGCACGGGCAAGGACGCCATCTCGGTCGCGGTGCTGCCAGGTAAAGGGGGCAAGCCGCAGATCATGAAGTTCGGTATCGGCGCCGCGCGGCAGGACAATTTCTGCGCCGTGCCAACCCATATCGAACTTGAACCGATTTCCTGCAGCGATCCAGAGATCGGAAAATTCCCCGGCTGCAAACCCGTGAAGGGCTGCCAGCAATTCTCAGTCGTTGACGATCAATGCGATAGCTTCCACTTCTATTGGGATTCCAAAAAGAAGATGGTGCACTGGTGGCGGCGCTGACCTAATAGGCGCGGCCGATCAGGATTTCTTCCACGCCAGGCTTGCCGGTGAACAGGCATGTAGCAAACGTCTCCGGCTGCTGCAGCGGGGCGTTGCGGATGGTGAGCTTCAAACCCTTGAGCTTGGTGTCGACCGCATCCAGGTCGGCGCCGCTGGGCTTGGCCCATGACACTTTCAGCCAGCCTTTGAACTCGTCATCGCTGCCGGCGAAATAGTCTTCCACGCCCTTCCAGTCGGTAACGCCGGTCTTGATGTTGCCGTCCAGCCGCGCCTTGGCTTCGGCGTACAGGCCGTGCTGGATTTCGGCCAGCAGCTGCACGGCCTTTTCTTCCAGGTATTCCTGGCGGGGCAGGGCGATGGACTTGACCTTGTCGCCATCGCGCAGGGTATCGCGGCGCATGTAGGTGACCATCGCCGCGGCGGCATCGCGCGGGCCGATCTCGATGATGATGGGTGCGCCGCGGCGCACCCAGTTCCAGCGCTTCTCCGCCGACTTGATCTTCTTGATTTCAAGGTGCGCGCGCACCGGCTGGCCGAAGGCGCGCAGCTTGTTCAGCATCGCCACCAGCTCTTCGCAATACTTCAAGACGTCACCGTCTTCGGGCTTGTCGCGCAGCATGGGCACCACCACGATCTGCTTGGGTGCGATGGCGGGCGGCAGGCGCAAGCCGTCATCGTCGCCGTGGGTCATGATCACGCCGCCGATCAGGCGCGTCGAGACACCCCAGCTGGTGGTGTTGCAAAAGGTGAGTGTGCCGGCATCGTCCTGAAACTTGATGTTCTGGGCTTCGGCAAAGTGCGTGCCCAGGAAGTGGCTGGTGCCGGCCTGCAGCGCCTTGCCATCCTGCATCATCGCTTCGATGGAATAGGTGTTCACCGCGCCGGGGAAACGTTCATTCTCCGGCTTTTCGCCGGCGATCACCGGCATCGCCAGATAGTCTTCGGCAAAGGCGCGATAGACTTCCAGCATCTTCCTGGTTTCTTCCACCGCTTCGGCTTCCGAGGCGTGGGCGGTATGGCCTTCCTGCCAGAGGAATTCGGTGGTGCGCAGGAACAGGCGCGGGCGCATTTCCCAGCGCACCACGTTGGCCCACTGGTTGATCAACAGCGGCAGGTCGCGGTGCGAACGCACCCAGCGCGCAAAGGCGTCGCCGATGATGGTTTCGCTGGTGGGACGCACCACCAGCGGCTCTTCCAGCCTGGCTTCCGGATCGGGCTGCAGCTTGCCATCGATGCTCTTGAGGCGGTGATGGGTGACGATCGCCATTTCCTTGGCGAAGCCTTCGACATGCTCGGCTTCCTTGGCGATGAAGGACAGCGGGATGAACATGGGGAAGTAGCAATTCTCGTGGCCGGTCGCCTTGATGCGGCGGTCCAGCTCCTGCTGGATCTGCTCCCACACGCCATAGCCCCAGGGCTTGATGACCATGGCGCCGCGCACCGGGCTGGTTTCGGCCATGTCGGCATCGCGCACCACCGCCTGATACCAGTCGGCAAACCGGCTGCGGTTGATGTCCAGGGCGCGCTGCATGGGAAGCTCCGAAGGGAAAAGAGGGCTGTGTTTAGCCCGCCCGGCGGGGCCTGAACAGCAGGTAAGTGGCCACGCCGGCCACGCCGAACAGGGCCATCAGGCCGGTCAGGGGCACCGGGGTGCCGGGAGTGGGAAACGCGCCCATCAGGGCCGAGGCCAGGGTGCCGCCGCCATACAGGAAGATGCCGATCAGGGCCGACGCCATGCCCGCGGCGTGCCCAAAATGGTGCATGGCCAGCCCCGAACCGGTGGCGTTGATGGTCCCGATCATGGCGCAATAGACGAAGGTGAACGGAAGCAGGCCCAGCAGCCCGCCCCAGCCCAGATACCCCGCCACCAGCGTCGCGCAGCCGGCGGCGGCGTTGGCGGCCAGCACGGCAAAGAACAGCGGCTCGCCCGGATGGGTCTTGAGCCATTTGGCGGCGCTTTGGCTGAAGACGATCAGGCCGATGCCGTTCAAGACGAAGGTGAAGCCGAAATATTCCGGGCGGACATGGAAGATGTCGATCACCACATGCGGCCATCCGGTGAGGAAGACATAGAGCCCCGCGCCGGTCAGGGTGGCGGGAATGACGAAGCGGAAGAAGCGGCGATCGCGCGCGATGGCCCAATAATCCCGCACCACATGCAGCGGATGCAGGCGGCGGTCGGAGCCGGGATGGCTTTCGGGCAAAAGCCACCAGACAAAGCCCCAGGTCAACAGCGCCGCGCCGCCTTGCAGCCAGAACAGGCTGCGCCAGCCGGTCAGCGGCAAGAGGTAGCCACCGACAAAGGGTGCGAACAGCGGCGACACCGACAGGATCAGCAGCATCTGGGCGAAGATCCGCGCCGCCTGGTGCGGCGGGAACAGGTCGCGGACACAGGCGCGCGCCAGCACGGTGCCGACGCTGCCGCCCACCGCTTCGACAAAACGCGCCGTGTCCAAGGTGAGCGGTCCGGGCGCCAGGGCGCAGCCGGCCGCGCCGATGATGTAAAGCAGCAGCCCGATCAGGATGGGCCAGCGGCGTCCGAAGCGGTCCGATAACGGACCGATGACAACTTGGCCCACGCACAGCCCCAGGAAGAAGCTGGCCATGGAATGTTCGATGGCCGCGATGGGGGTTCCGAACTCGCGCGCGATCGTGGGCAGCGCCGGCAGGTACAGGTCGATGCCGATGGGGGTGAAGACGGTCAGGAGCCCGAACAGGGCGATCAGCTCGATCCGCCGCAGGCCGGTGATTTCTGCGCGGATTTGGGACTCGGCCATGGAACCGGTATGGGGCGGGCCAAAGCGCCGCGCAAGGCTTTATGGGCCCGTTTGTAATGGACGGATTCGCGCAGGCACCGTACCTTCGGCCCCATGCCAGAATCAGCGCCCCGCAAGACAGGGATTTTCGCCCCCTTCGAATGGATGATTGCCGCCCGCTACCTGCGCGCCAAGCGGCAGGAAAGCTTCATCTCGGTGATCTCGCTGTTCTCGCTGATCGGCATCGCGCTGGGCGTGGCGACCCTGATAATCGTCATGTCGGTGATGAACGGCTTTAAGGTGGAGCTGCTGAAATCCATCCTGGGCCTGTCGGGCCATGTCACCATCCAGTCCGAGCTGGGCAACATGGCCAATTATGACGCGGTAACGGCGCGCATCCTGAAGGTGCCAGGCGTCACGCGCGCCACCCCGGTGGTGGATGGGCAGGTGATGGCCAGCCAGAACAATGCCAACCTGGGCGTGATTGTGCGCGGCATCCGCCAGAAGGATCTGGCAAGCCTGAAAGTGGTGGCCGACAAGCTGCGCGCCGGCTCGCTGCCATACTTTGCCGGCGATGACGCGGTGATCGTGGGCGCCGGGTTGGCCGCCAAGCTCGGCGTGCAGGTGAACGGCGAAATCACCCTGATCGCGCCCAAGGGCAATGTGACGCCGTTCGGCACCACGCCCAGGGTTAAGACCTACCACGTCATCAGCGTCTTCCGCATCGGCAACACGCTGTACGACAACAACTACATCTTCATGCCGCTGGAAGAGGCGCAGAATTATTTCGATTTCGGCGACAAGGTCAGCGGAGTCGAGGTGATGCTGGATGATGCCGAGCATGACGACAAGCCGATGCTGGATGCGCTGGCCAAGGCGGCCGGTCCCACGGCCCAGGCGGTGCCGTGGCAGAATTTGAACAGCGCCTTCTTCGAGGCCATCCAGGTCGAGAGCAATGTGATGTTCCTGATCCTGTCACTGATCATCCTGGTGGCGGCGCTGAACATCGTGTCGGGCCTGATTATGCTGGTGAAGGACAAGTCGGCCGACATCGCCATCCTGCGCACCATGGGGGCGACGCGCGGCGCCATCATGCGCATCTTCTTCATATCCGGCGCCAGCATCGGTGTCACCGGCACGGTGATCGGCTTCGCCATCGGCGTGCTGTTCTGCGCCAATATCGAGAATATCCGCCAGGGCCTTTCCAAGCTGACCGGCACGACCCTGTTCGACCCCACCGTCTATTTCCTGTCGCGCATGCCGGCCGAAATGGCGCCGATGCAGGTGGTGTCGGTGGTGGTGATGGCGCTGGTGCTGACTTTCCTGGCGACCCTGTATCCATCATGGCGCGCCGCCAGGCTCGATCCGGTCGAGGCGCTTCGCTATGAGTGACAAAGGAACTGGTGAAGTTCTCAAGCTTGAAAACATCACCCGCCGCTACCGCGAGGGTGAGGGACAGCTGGAAGTGTTCAACAACCTGAACATGACCTTGCGGCCGGGCGAGATCGTGGCGCTGGTAGGTCCCTCGGGCGCGGGCAAGTCCTCGCTGCTGCATATTGCCGGCCTTCTGGAAGCGCCCACCAGCGGCGAGATCACGGTCGAAGGCGCCGCGACGTCGAAACTGAGCGATGGCGAAAAGACCCGCATCCGCCGCGAGACCATCGGCTTTGTTTACCAGGCCCATCACCTGCTGCCGGAGTTCGACGCGCTGGAGAATGTGGTGCTGCCGCAAATGATTGCCGGCAAGAGCCGCGCCGATGCGGCAGCCGAAGCCGCGCGGCTGCTGGGCGTGCTGGGCCTGGGCAAGCGGCTCACCCACCGGCCCTCGCAATTGTCGGGCGGCGAGCAGCAACGTGTCGCCATCGCCCGTGCCCTGGCCAACAAGCCCCGGCTGCTGCTGGCGGACGAGCCCACCGGCAACCTGGATCCCAAGACGTCGGGCGGGGTGTTCGAGGCGCTGATCGCCATCACCCGGGCCGAAGGGTTGGCGGCGCTGATCGCTACGCATAACTTTGAACTGGCCTCGCGCATGGATCGCGCCTTGCTGTTGCACCAGGGCAAGCTGATCGAAGGCACGCAACTGCCTCGTTAACCTTTGGCCGACGCTGCCGTTAACATCTATGATCTTTAAGAGATGGGGCAACTGATCCGTGTGCGGACGCTTGTCTGACCATGAGCTATCAGCGCGATCCCCGCTATTGGAGCCAGGCCGTGGAAGTCCACGGCAATTCGATCACGATTTGTTCTTGCATTCTGGATGGAACCAAAGTAGAACAAAAACCAACCAAGCGGGAGATCGTGATCATGTGGGCCAAGGATGCGGCGGCGGGTGCGGGACTTATCCTTTTCATGGTGACGGCCTTTGTGCTGGCCAGCGGCGCCCAGTCCGTAATGAGCCATCTGGCCATCTGATCGCTGTGGATAGGGGCGCAGCTGTGCCCCATCCGGGGTGCGGGCAGGCGATACTGGCGCCCAGAGTCCTCTAAGCCTCACGACCGGAACTTCGCCATGGCTTCCTTCGTCCATCTGCGCGTCAAGAGCGCCTATTCGCTGCTGGAGGGCGCTGTGCGCCCCGGTGAACTGGTCGAACTGGCCCGCGATGCCGGGACCCCGGCAGTAGCCATTACCGACAACAACAACCTGTTTGGGGTGTTCGAAATTTCCGACACCCTGGCCAAGGGCGGCATCCAGCCCATCGTGGGCGCGATGCTCTCGGTGGAAGTGGCGGCCCGTGGTCCGCTGCAGACCGGATCGCGCAAGAAGCCGCCGCATGTCGCCCTCCTGGTGCAGAATGAGGCGGGCTATCAGAACCTCACCAAGCTTTTGTCCGCCGCCTATCTCGACGTGGAAGCCGGCGACTGGCCGCATGTGAAGGCGGAAAAGTTGTTCGCCCATGCCGAGGGCCTGATCTGCCTGACTGGCGGGCCGGGCGGGGTGCTGAACCAGCCTATCGTCGAAGGCCAGCGCGACGCGGCTGATGCCATCCTGGAAAAATTCGCCGGCGCTTTTGCGGGTCGGCTTTATGTTGAACTGCAGCGCCACGGCCTGGCCGAAGAGCGCGCCGCCGAGGATGTGCTGCTGGACATGGCCTATATGCGGGGGCTGCCGATCGTCGCCACCAACGATGTGCATTTCGGCAAGGCCAAGATGTACGAGGCCCATGACGCGCTGCTGTGCATCGCCGATGGGACCTTTGTCAGCCAGGACGACCGCCGACGCCTGACGCGGGAGCATCGCTTCAAGAGCGCCAGCGAAATGCAGGCCCAGTTCGCCGATCTGCCTGAGGCCATCGAGAACACCGTGGAGATTGCGCGCCGCTGCGCCTTCAAGCCGGCCAAGCGCAAGCCCATCCTGCCTGTGTTCGTGCCAGAGTCCGGCAAGACCGCCGTGGATGAACTGAAGGCCCAGGCGGAAGCCGGGCTGGACCGCCGCCTGGCTGCTTCCAAGCTGTTCGCCGAGCGCAAGGTTTATGACGAACGGCTGGAATACGAGCTGGGCATCATCAACCGTATGGGCTTTCCCGGCTACTTCCTGATCGTGTCGGATTTCATGAAGTGGACGCGCGGGCAGGGCATCCCCGTCGGCGTGCGTGGTTCGGGCGCCTCGTCGTTGGTGGCCTGGGCGCTGGACATCACCAACCTGGATCCGTTGCGCTTCGGCCTGTTCTTCGAGCGTTTCCTGAACCCCGAACGCCTGTCCATGCCGGACTTCGATATCGACTTCTGCCAGGAGCGACGCGACGAAGTCGTGCGCTATGTGCGCGACAAGTATGGCGCCGACCGGGTGGCGCAGATCATGGCGTTGGGAAGCTTGCAAGCCCGCGCCGCGGTGCGCGACGCCGGCCGCGTGCTGCAGATGCCGCTTGGGTTGGTGGACCGCATCGCCAAGCTGATCCCCAATCCGCCCGGCAAATCGATCTCGCTGAAGGACGCGGTGGACAGCGAGCCGCGCCTGCAGCAGATCGCAGAGGCCGAGCCGATCGCGCAGCGCCTGTTCGAGATCACCGAGAAAATCGAGGGCCTGTACCGCCACGCCTCCACTCATCCGGCCGGCGTGGTGATCGGCGACCGGCCGCTGGACGAGATCCTGCCGCTGTACCGCGATCCGCGCTCCGACATGCCGGTAACCCAGTTCGACTATGAGGATGCGGAAAAAGCCGGGCTGGTGAAGTTCGACTTTCTGGGCCTGAAGACCCTGACCGTCATCGCCAAGGCCGAGGAGCTTCTGAAAAAGCGCGGTGTGGAGCTGCACACCCAGACCATCGACTTCGACGATGTCGGCACGTTCGAGATGCTGTCTCACGGCGACAGCGTTGGGGTGTTCCAGATGGAAGGCGCCGGCATGCGCGACCTGCTGCGCAAGATGAAGCCGAACCACATCAACGACCTGGTGGCGCTGGTGGCGCTGTATCGCCCCGGCCCGATGGATTCCATCCCGACCTATATCGCGCGCAAGAACGGCAAGGAGGTGGTGGAATATCTGCATCCCGCCATGGAGCCGATCCTGAACGAAACTTATGGTGTCATGACCTACCAGGACGATGTCATGCGCATCGCCCGCGAGCTGGCCGGCTACACCATGGGCGAAGCCGATATCCTGCGCCGCGCCATGGGCAAGAAGATCCCGGCGGAAATGATCCCGCAGCGGGAAAAATTCATGAAGGGCGCCGCCGAACGTGGCATCGCCAAGAATGTCGCCGAAACGATCTTCGAACAGGCGGAAAAATTCGCCGGCTATGGCTTCAACAAGGGCCATGCGGCCGCTTATGCGCAGGTCGCGTACCAGACCGCCTATCTGAAGGCGAATTATCCGGTCGAATTCCTGGCCGCGTCCATGACGCTGGATATCGGCAACACCGACCGGCTGAACATTTTCCGCCAGGAAGCGCAGCGGCTGGGTGTCACCATCGCGCCGCCCAACATCAATGTCAGCGAAGCGGTGTTCACCTGCGATGCGGCGGCCAACACGGTGTTCTATGCGCTGGCCGCCGTGAAGGGCGTGGGCAAGCAGGCCATGGACCATGTGGTGGAAGTCCGCAGCCAGGGCGGCAAGTTCAAGTCGCTGTCGGATTTCGCCCGCCGGGTCGATCCGCGCCTGGTCAACAAGCGCGCCTTTGAAAACCTGGCGCGGGCAGGCGCCTTCGATTGCCTCAATCCCAACCGCCGCCAGGTGGTGGAGAATTCCGACCGTGTCTTGGGCGGGGCTCAAGCCGCGCAGCGCGAACGCGAAAGCGGGCAGGTCTCGATGTTCGGCGGCGATGGTGCGGCCGAGGAATTGCGCCTGCAGGCGATGCCGGACTGGCCGGTGCATGAACGGCTGGCCGAAGAATTCTCTGCCATGGGCTTTTATCTTTCGGGTCATCCGCTGGATGCCTATGGGCCTGCGCTGAAACGTCTGGGCGCCTCGACCTATGCGGCGCTCCTGGAAGACCGCCGCCGCGCCGGCTTCAAGGCCAAGATCGCCGGCACCATGATCAAGAAGAGCGAACGGCGTGGCCGCAACGACCAGAGCTACGCCTTCGTGTCCTTCTCCGATCCCACCGGCATGTTCGAGATCATGCTGTTCCCCGAAGTGCTGGCCGCAAGCCGCCCGCTTCTGGAAGCGGGCAAGTCGATGCTGATCACCGCGTCGGCGGAATGGGATGGCGATGAACTGAAACTGCGTGCCGCCTCGATCCTGGACCTGGACCAGGCCGCTGCTCAGGCGGGCGAGGGCATGGTGGTTCGGCTGTCGGATGCGTCCTCGCTGGGCGCGCTGGCGGCGGAGTTGAGCCAGCCCGGCAAGGGCCTGGTGAACATCGTGGTCCCCGGCGGCAATGGCGAGGAAGTGGAAATCGAGCTCAAGAAGCGCATCGCCGTGACCGCTACCTTGCGCAGCCGTATTGCGGCCTTGCCCGGTGTGGCGATGGTGGAAGCGGTTTAGCCATCCGACCCTCCCCTTGAGGGAGGGTCGAAAAATCCGTCAGGATTTGGAAACGGTGCAATACCCCTCCCCGAAATTTGTTCGCTTCGCTCGCAAATTTCGACCCTCCCTCAAGGGGAGGGTGAAGTCACAATTTCCGGATCGCGCCTTCGAGGCGGGTCAGAGCATCGGACAGCTTTGAGGCGTCCTGCGCAAAGCAGATGCGGACATAGGAATCGTCCCGCGCATCGCCCAAGCTGAAGGCCCAGCCGGGCGAGACGCCGACCTTGTCGTTGCGCACCATGTCCTGGCAGAACTTCAAACTGTCCTTCAGGCCATCGACATGCAGGAAGCCGTAAAAGGCGCCGTCGGGCTTGAACCAGCGCACGCGGTTCTGGCCGTTGATCCAGTTCTCCACCACGTCGCGGCCGGCGCGGCAGCGGTCGAGCAAGGTCTGACGGAACGCGTCGCCTTCGGGTGACAGCGCAGCCAGCGCGCCGTACTGAACAAAGTGCGTGCTGCCGGTGTTGTTGCACTGGGCCATGGCGGCGGCGGCCGGTTCCACGCTCCTGGGGTGCACCAGCCAGCCGATGCGCCAGCCGGTCATCGCCCAGGGCTTGGAGAAGCTGTTGATGGCGAACACCGCGTCTTCGTCGTCGGCGATGGACAGGAACGACGGCGCATGCGCTGCGCCGTCATAGATCAACGTGCCATAGACTTCATCGGCCAGGATGGCGATGCCGCGTTCGCGGGTAAAATCCAGAATCTTCTTTTGCTCGTCCGCCGTCAGCATCCAGCCGGTGGGATTGCCGGGCGAGGCGATGAACATCGCCTTGGTGCGCCCGTCACAGGCATCGAACAGCTTGTCCAGGTCCAGATGCCAGCGGCCCGCGGTCCAGTCCTCGTCCAGACGCACCAGCCGCGGCTCGGCGCCCACGACTTTGGCGGCCTGGAAGATGTTGGGCCAGATGGGCGACACGATCACTACATTGTCGCCGCCCTCGCACACCATCTGCAGCGCCGTCACCACCGCCAGCATGGCGGCGCCCGGAATGGTGATGCGTTCAACGGGGATGTCGGCGCTGATGGTGCGCTTGTGGAAGTCGCGGATGGCTTCGCGCAAGGGCTGGATGCCGCGCGCGTTGGTGTAGAAAGTGCGGCCGTCCTCCAGCGCCCGCGCGGCGGCCTGGCGGATGAAGGCCGGGGTAACCAGGTCGGTCTCGCCGAACCAAAGCGGCAGGATGTCGGGATTGCCCAGCCCCAGCGCGGTCACCTTGGTGATGCCGCTGGGCTCGAGCTCACGGATGGCGGGGCGGATGGGGCTTTTGCGAGTCACTTTGGAAGTCATGGCTGCGGTCAATATCACCGAAAGCTTTCCGGGCCCATAATGCGGCATGGATTCGCTGCCCCCCGCCCTGAAACGGCATTGGCCCCTTGCGGTATTCGCATTGCTGGCCGGGCTGTATGGCTGGGCGCTGGTGGTGGCCACCGGCACGGGCCATGACGGCGCGATAGGCCCGCGCTTCAACGCCCTGGGTGCGGACTGGGTGATCTTCCAGGCGGCGGCGCGCGCCGTCTTCACCGGCGACCTGGCCCATATCTACAACCAGGCCTGGATCACCCAGAGCACCAACAGCCAGTTCGCCACTTTGGCTGTCTGAACCATTGCCCTTTCCGCTGTTTCCCTATCCGCCGGTCTTTTTGTTGCTGGTGCTGCCCTTCGCCAAGCTCTCTGCGGGCATGTCCGTATTGTTCAGCCAGCTGGTGCAGTTCGCCGCCTTGGCCTTTGCCATCCGCAAGCTGGCGCCGGACAAGTCGTATCTGTTCTTCCTGGTCGGCGCGCTGCTGTCGCCCGCCGCCGCCAACAATGTGCTGGCCGGGTCCAATGCGGTGCTGGTGGCGGCGCTGATCGTGGGCGGCATCGCGTTGCTGCAAGCCCGGCCACTCCTGGCGGGCGCGCTGCTGGGCGTGGTGATCTTCAAGCCGCAATTTTTCGTGCTGCTGCCGCTGGCGTTGCTGGCAGCGCGACAGACGAGGGCGCTGATCGGCATGATCGCCTGCGCGGCGTCACTGACGGTAATCAGCGCCGCGCTGTTCGGGCCCTCGCTCTGGCTGGACTGGATCAATGTCTATCTGCATCCCCAGGCGGTCGCCGGGGTGAACGGCACTGACTGGGGCCATGCCTGGGATGAAAGCGTCTCGACCTGCTTGATGCTGCTGGGGGTGCCCAAGACGCTGGCGACGGCGGGGGAGGGCATCGCGGCACTGATTGCCGCCTTTGCCGTCTGGCGCGCCTTCGCCGCCAGCCATCCCGCCCGGCTGGCGGTGCTGCTGGTGGCCGCGCTTCTGGCCAGCCCGCATGTCTCCAATTACGATCTGATCCTGCTCGCGATCGCGGCCCTGCTGATGGTCCGGGCCCTGCCGGAAAGTTCCCGGCCCTTGGCCCTGATGCTGCCCCTGGCCGGCTGGCTGGCCCCCCTCTACAACCCGCCCCGGGCCCTGCCGCTGGGCCTGGTCACGCCTTTGGTGCTTTTGGGGCTGATCTGGGTGTTTTTGGCCGAAAAACCGGCCCAAAACCCCTTGCAGCTAAGGGGTTAGGCCCGTATAAGCCCCGCCATCTCGCATGCGCGGGTGGCTTTCGGCGGGTATTCCGCTGTCGCCGTCCGGTGGCTCCTTGATGGGGCTAACCCGCGCATCTGGCCAACCGGTAAAGGAGACTGACTATGGCTTTGCCAGAATTTTCCATGCGCCAACTGCTCGAGTCCGGCGCCCATTTCGGCCACCGCCAGCAGCGCTGGAATCCGAAGATGGCGCCGTTCATCTATGGCCAGCGCAACGACATCCACATTCTCGACCTGACCCAGACGGTGCCGCTGCTGCACCGCGCCCTGGTCGCGCTGCGCGAGACCGCCGCTTCGGGCGGCCGCATCCTGTTCGTGGGCACCAAGCGCCAGGCGTCCGAGCCGGTCGCCGCCGCCGCCAAGCGCTGCGCCCAGTATTACGTCAACCATCGCTGGCTGGGCGGCACGCTCACCAACTGGCAGACCATCTCGCACTCGATCCGCCGCCTGCGTTCGATCGAAGAGACGCTGTCGGGCGCCGAGAATTCCGGCCTGACCAAGAAGGAACTGCTGGGCCTGCTGCGTGAGCAGGACAAGCTGGAACGTTCGCTGGGCGGCATCAAGGAAATGGGCGGCGTGCCCAACCTGCTGTTCGTCATCGACACCAACAAGGAATCCATCGCCATCGCCGAAGCCCGCAAGCTGGGCATCCCGGTCATGGCCGTGCTGGACTCCAACTCCGATCCGGACGGCATCGCCTTCCCGATCCCGGGCAATGACGACGCCGCCCGCGCCATCGCGCTGTATTGCGACCTGGCGGCCCGCGCCGTGATCGACGGCCTGGGCCAGGGCGCGACCGATGCCGGCGTGGACCTGGGTGCGGCCGAAGACATCGTCGACACCGGCCCGCAGCCGGTCGAAGCCGAACCGGCCACCGCCTAACTTTCACACGATCTATGCCCGCGCGCCCCAACAGGCGTGCGGGCCTGAATGGAGACCAAGATGTCGAACATCACCGCTTCCCTGGTGAAGGACCTGCGCGACAAGACCGGCGCGGGCATGATGGATTGCAAGGCCGCGCTGACCGAGACGGGCGGCGACATGGAAGCGGCCATCGACTGGCTGCGCAAGAAGGGCATTTCCAAGGCCGCCAAGAAGGCCGGCCGCGCCGCCGCCGAAGGCCTGGTCGGTGTCGCCGTCGACGCCAACACTGGTGTCCTGCTGGAAGTGAATGCCGAGACCGATTTCGTCGCCAAGAATGAAGAGTTCAAGACCTTCGTGAAGGACGCTTCCAAGCTGGCGCTGAAGGAAGGCGGCAACCTGGAAAAGCTGCTGGCCGCGAACATGGGTTCGTCCACCGTGCAGCAGACCCTGACCGAGCTGGTCGCCAAGATCGGCGAGAACATGTCGGTGCGCCGCGCTGCCGCCCTTTCGGTCAATCCCGGCGTGGTCGCCGCTTACGTCCATAACGCCGCTTCGCCCGAGTTGGGCAATATCGGCGTGCTGGTGGGCCTGAAGTCCACCGCCGACAAGGAAAAGCTGGGCACCCTGGCCAAGCAGCTGGCGATGCATGTCGCCGCCGCCGCGCCGCTGGCCCTGACCAAGGAGCATCTGGACAAGGCGCTGGTCGAGCGCGAATACAATGTCCAGAAGGACATCGCCATGCAGTCGGGCAAGCCCGAAGCCGTCGTCGAGAAGATGATGGAAGGCCGTATGCGCAAGTACTACGAGGAAGTGGTGCTGATGCAGCAGGTCTATATGCTGGACGGCGAAACTCCGATCGCCAAGCTGGTCGAAAAGGCGTCCAAGGACCTTGGCGCGCCGGTCGAGATCGAAGGCTTTGTCCGCTTCAAGGTGGGCGAGGGCATCGAGAAGGTCGAAGCCGACTTCGCCGACGAAGTCGCCCAGATGGCAGGCACCCGCTAAGAAGGACGTCCCCAATGCCCACCGCGCCAAAATACCGCCGGGTCCTGCTCAAGGTCTCCGGCGAGGCGTTGATGGGCAATGACGCCTTCGGCATCAACATCGATGTCGTGGACCGCATCGCCCGCGATGTGAAGGAAGCGCACGAGGCCGGCACCCAGATCTGCATGGTGGTCGGCGGCGGCAACATCTTCCGCGGGCTGGCCGGGTCGGCCAAGGGCATCGACCGCTCTACCGCCGATTACATGGGCATGCTGGCCACGGTGATGAACGCCCTGGCGCTGCAGGCGGGCATGGAGCGGGTCGGCCTGATTTCCCGGGTCCAGTCGGCCATCGCCATGAACAATGTGTGCGAACCCTATGTCCGGCGCCGGGCCATCCGGCACATGGAAAAGGGCCGGGTGGTGATTTTCGGGGCCGGGACCGGCAACCCCTTCTTCACCACGGACACGGCGGCAGCCCTTCGGGCGGCCGAAATGTCCTGTGACGCCATGCTCAAGGCCACCCAGGTGGACGGGGTGTACGACGCCGATCCCAAGAAGGTTCCCGGGGCCAAGCGGTATGATTCTCTGAGTTATCACGAGGTGTTAGCCCAGAATCTTCAGGTAATGGATGCGGCGGCCATCTCGCTTTCCCGCGAAAACCGCATCCCTATCCTGGTTTTCGCCCTGTCCGAGCCCGGCGCCCTGGCCAAGGTGCTGCGGGGCGAGGGGCGGGCAACCATTATCGAAGAAAAATGAAGCGTTGCCGGGGTCTTAGGGTAATCTGAATCAGGGGACGGAGCGACGGACATGGCTTACAACAAGGACGAATTCGACCGCCGCATGAACGGCGCCATCGGCACCCTCAAGACCGAACTGGCGGGCCTGCGGACGGGCCGCGCCAGCGCCGCCTTGCTCGACCCGGTGAAGGTCGAAGCCTATGGCAATGCCGTGCCGATCAACCAGGTCGGCTCCATCGCCACCCCCGAAGCCCGCATGATCACCGTGCAGGTGTGGGACAAGGGCCTAGCCAAGGCGGTGGACAAGGCGATCCGGGATGCCGGTCTGGGCCTGAACCCGCAGATGGACGGCCAGCTGCTGCGCATTCCGCTGCCCGAACTGAACCAGGAACGCCGCAAGGAGCTGTCCAAGCTCGCCGCCAAATATGCCGAAGCCGCGCGCGTGGCCGTGCGCAATGTGCGCCGTGACGGCAACGACCTTCTCAAGAAGCTCGAGAAGGACGGCAAGATCGGCCAGGACGAACAGCACACCAAGGCCGAGGAGCTGCAGAAGCTCACCGACGCCCACATCAAGGACATCGATGCCGCGCTCCATGCCAAGGAGCAGGAAATCATGCAGGTCTGACGCGCGTGCCGGAAAAACCGCCCAGCCATTTGCCCAAGCATGTCGCCATCATCATGGACGGCAATGGACGTGGGCGAAGAAGCGCTACCTGCCGCGCGAGGCCGGGCATTATGCCGGCATGAGCGCGGTGCGCGAGACGGTGCGGGCGGCCTGCGACATGGGGCTGGAGAACCTGACCCTGTTCGCCTTCTCATCCGAGAACTGGAAGCGGCCCAAGACCGAGGTCGGCGCCCTGATGGGCCTGTTCCGTGCCTATTTCCGCAGCGACATGGACGAGCTGGTCGAGCGTAACGTCCGCATGCGGATCATCGGTCATCGTGGCCGCGTCGCCAACGACATCCAGCAGATGATCCAGGATTCGGAAAGCCGCACCGCGAAGAATACCGGAATGAACCTGACCTTCGCCTTCGACTATGGCGGCAAGGAAGAGATTGTCGCCGCCGTGCAGGAACTGGCGCGCGCCGCCAAGGACGGGCGGCTTGATCCGGAAACCATCACGCCCGAACTGTTCGCCAGCCGCCTGTTCACCAACGCGCTGCCGGAACCCGACCTGGTGATCCGCACCTCGGGCGAGCATCGCTTGTCCAACTTCCTGCTCTGGCAATCGGCCTATGCCGAGCTGTTGTTCCTGGACACGCTGTGGCCCGATTTCGACCGCGCCGCGCTGACCGCGGCGCTGGAACAGTTCGCCGCCCGCGAGCGCCGCTTCGGGGCGCTGGATTCGGAAGCCGTGGCGTGACGATGACCCAGTCCCATCCCGGCAATATCCTGCGCAGCGGAAGCGAGACTTTCCTGCGGGTGCTGTTCGGCGTCTTCCTGGCGGTAATCGCCATCGCCCTGGTGCTGTACAGCGCCCAGTGGTTCGCCGCCGTCACGGTTGTGATGGCGCTGTTCGCGTCACGCGAATGGCACCGGCTGGTGCGCAGCCCGCAGCAGCGCGCGGTGGCCGACCGGCAGCCTGTCCATATCCAGACCGTCATCACCGTTGCCGCCATTGCCTGCGCCGTCGCCTCGCTGGTGCTGCGGGTAGTGCCGGCCGCGTTCGCCTTCCTGGCCATCGGCACGATCGCGGCCTTCTCGGTGGCGCAGATGCGCCGGGACAATCCCCTGTGGCATGCCGGTGGGGTGCTCTATATCGGCCTGCCGTCGCTGGCGCTGGTGGGGCTGCGCGTGTTTCCCGCGCAAGGCGCTTTGGTGGTGCTGGGCCTGTTCCTGCTCGTGTGGGCAACCGATACCGGCGCGCTGGTGTTCGGCAAGCTGATCGGCGGTGCGAAAATCGCGCCCCGCATTTCTCCCGGGAAGACCTGGGCCGGCACCATCGGCGGCTCCATCACCGCCGCCGTCGTGTTCGCCGCCTATATCGCCTTTTTCGGTTTTAATGCCCTGCTGGGCATGGCCTATGCCTTTGTCTTCAGCTTTGTCGCCCATGGCGGCGATCTGTTCGAAAGCCTGGTCAAGCGCCGCTTCGGCACCAAGGATACCGGCGGGCTGATCCCCGGTCATGGCGGTGTGCTGGACCGCATGGATTCCATGTTCGCCTGCAGCTGCGTGCTTGCGCTGCTGGTATTCGGACTGCATTTCAATCCGCTCTTTGGGGGCCATGCGTGAAGGCGATTGCGGCCACCAGGATTTTCGACGAATTGCCGCCCATGGACGATGTCCTGGCGCGCAAGGTCACGGTGCTGGGCTCGACCGGCTCCATCGGCGTCAACACGCTGGATGTGATCGCCCATGTGCGCAAGCTGCATGGCGCTGACGCGCTGCCCATCACGGCGCTGACCGCGGGGGGCAACGTAAAGCTGCTGATCGAGCAGGCGAGGGCGATGAAGCCCAAGCTGGCGGTGATCGGCGATGAAGCCTGTTTGGCCGAATTGAAGGCCGGGCTTTCCGGCACCGGCGTGGAAGTTGCCGCAGGCCGTCAGGCCGTGATCGAAGCCGCCGGCCGGCCATCCGATTTCGTCATGGTCGCCATCATGGGCGCCGCCGCGATCGAGCCGGCGCTGGCCGCCATCCGCCGCGGCGTGGTGGTGGCGCTGGCCAACAAGGAATGCGTGGTGGCGGCGGGCGCGGTGTTCCGCGACGCCATGGAAAAGTCCGGCGCGCAAGTCTTGCCGGTGGACAGCGAACACAATGCCATATTCCAGGTGCTGGGCTCGGGCGATGCCTCCGAAGCCGACCTGGTCACCATCACCGCCTCGGGCGGGCCGTTCCGCGAATGGACCCTGGAGCGCATGCGCGCCGCCACGGTGGAAGAGGCGGTTGCCCATCCCAACTGGGCGATGGGCCGCAAGATATCGCTCGACAGCGCCACCTTGATGAACAAGGGACTGGAGCTGATCGAAGCACACTTCCTGTTTGCCCTGCCGCCGGAAAAGCTGGGCGTGGTGGTGCATCCCCAGTCCATCGTGCATTGCCTGGTGTCGTACGAAGACGGCACCACCATGGCGCACCTGTCGGCGCCCGACATGCGCACGCCCATCGCCCATGCGCTGGGCTGGCCGCGCCGCATTCCGTCGCCGTCGCGCCGCCTCGACCTGGCGGCGCTGGGCACGCTGGTGTTCCAGCCGCCGGCGCATGATCGTTTCCCGGCGCTGAATCTGGCGATCGATTCCATGCGCTCCGGTGGCATGGCGCCCACGGTTTTGAACGCTGCCAACGAGATCGCAGTCCAGGCCTTCCTGGACCGCCGCATTGGCTTCCTAGACATTCCGCGCGTGGTCGCCCAGGCGATGGATCATGACATGGGCAGCAATGGCCTGGCGGGCGACCTGGAAAGCGTGCTGGGCACCGATGCGCGGGCGCGCCGTGTGGCCGAAGAAATTTGCCAGAGAGTAGGGACGTAAATGCTGGACATGACGCGCGGCATCATCGGCTGGATCTCCACGCCCAGTGGCGCGCTGGCCTTTCTGTTCTACATCACCGTGGTGGTGTTCGTGCATGAGATGGGCCACTTCCTGGTGGCCCGCCGCTTCGGCACCAAGGTCGATGTATTCTCAATCGGCTTTGGCCCCGAACTGATCGGATTCAACGACCGCAATGGCACGCGCTGGAAAGTGTGCCTGCTGCCCATCGGCGGCTATGTGAAGTTCGCCGGCGATGCCGATGCCGCCTCCACCCCTGATCGTGACACGTCCCAATACAGCGCCGCCGAGCGCAAGCACATGCTGGCCTTCAAGCCGGTGGGCCAGCGCGCCGCGGTGGCCGCCGCCGGTCCCTTCGCCAATTTCCTTTTGGCCATCGTGCTGCTGACCGGCCTGTTCCTATACAGCGGCCATACTTCGATCGGTCCGGTGATCGGCCAGATTTCCAAGGGCAGCGCCGCCGAAGCCGCCGGCATCAAGACCGGCGACCGGGTGACCAAAATCGGCGACGTTGCCATCACCGACTTCCAACAGCTTCCCGAGATCATTTCCACCGGCGGCGGCGAAACCCTGCGGATGGATCTGCTGCGCGACGGCAAGCCGCTGCAAGTGTGGGTGACGCCCAAAATGACCCGCTCCGCCGACGGCCTGGGCGGGACCGAAGACCGCTTTGTCATCGGGGTGCTGCCGTCCCCCAAGGCCGAGCTGGTGCACCACAAGTACAATCCGCTGACGGCTGCCTGGGCGGCCTGCCAGGAGACCGGGATGATCATCCGGGGGACCCTGGTGGGGATCAGCCAGATCGTCACCGGCAAGGCCAGCGTCAAACAGCTGCACGGTCCGGTGGGGATCGCCGACATCACCCGGAAAGTGGCGGAATATGGCTTCCTGCCCCTCCTGCGGCTGGTGGCTTTCCTTTCTGTAAGCATCGGACTGGTCAATCTTTTTCCGATTCCGCTCCTCGACGGGGGGCATCTTCTGTACTATGGATGCGAAGCTGTTTTGGGGCGCCCGCTGGGTGAGCGGGCCCAGGACGTCGGGTTTCGGCTTGGGCTGGTTTTGGTGTTGGGGTTGATGCTCCTGACCACCTGGAATGACCTGGTCCGGCTGAATCTTTTCTGAAAACCGGGCCGAAACGCCCCATAGACGAGTTGGCCGTAACCGGTATGCGGAGTTTGCGCCTTAAGAGCAGGTTGTTGCGCGCGACCTCGGCCGGACTCTGTCTGGCGCTGGCGGCCGGTTCGTCGCAAGCGCAGATTCGCCCCGGCGCCGCCGAGCGGGCCCAAGGGCTGAATGCCCAGCAAGGCAGCGCCGTGCCCGCGGCGCCCGGTGCGGCCGCCGCGCCCGCCGCAAGTGCCCCGCGCCTCATCCAGCATATCGTGGTGCGCGGCACCCAGCGCGTGGAAGCCGGCACGGTCCTGACCTATGTCGGTGTGCGCGAAGGCGATACCTACACGCCAGCCGATACCGACCAGGCGCTGAAGGCGCTGATGACCACGGGCCTGTTCAGCGACGCCAAGACCAGCTTCGACGGCGCCACCGGCACCCTGACCATCCGTGTCACCGAAAATCCCATCGTCAACCAGGTGGTGTTCGAGGGCAATTCCAAGGTTTCGGACAAGGACCTGACCAAGGAAGTGCAGATCAAGCCGCGCGCGGTCTTTACCCGCGCCAAAGTCCAGGCCGACGTCCAGCGCATCATCGAATTGTACCGCCGCAACGGCAAGTTCGCCGCCCGCGTCGATCCCCAGATCATCCAGCGTCCGCAGAACCGCGTCGACCTGATTTTCTCCATCACCGATGGTCCCACCACCGGCGTCAGCCAGATCAATTTCACCGGCAACAAGATCTTTACCAGCGACACGCTGCGCGGACAGATCGCCACCGAGGAAAGCCGCTGGTGGAAATTCCTGGCCAGCAACGACAATTACGATCCCGACCGGTTGCAGTTCGACCGCGAATCCCTGCGTCGCTATTACGTCAATCGCGGCTACAAGGATTTCAAGGTGCTGAGCGCGGTGGCGAACCTGACGCCGGACCGCAAGAGCTTCTACATCAACTTCACGGTGGACGAGGGGCCGCGCTACCGCTTCGGCAAAATCTATGTCGAATCCAAGATCCGCGAACTGCCGGCCGAAACGCTGCGCCCGCTGATCGACGCCCAGACCGGAGACATCTATTCCCAGGAAGCGGTCCAGAAGGCGATGGACGCCCTGACAAATTCGGCCGGCACCAAGGGCTATGCCTTCGCCCAGGTGCATCCGCGCTTCAAGGGCGATCCCAAGACCCGCATCGTCGATATGGGTTTCGAGATCGAACAGGGCCCGCGCGTCTATATCGAGAAGATCAACATCGCGGGCAACACCCGCACACTGGACAAGGTGATCCGCCGCCAGTTCCGCCTGCAGGAAGGCGACGCCTTCAACCGCGTGCTGATCGACCGCTCGCGCACCCGTATCCGCGGCCTGGGCTTCTTCAAGGATGTCGACGTCAAGAACGTGCCCGGCAGCCAGCCGGACCGCACCAACCTGACCGTCAACGTTACCGAACAGTCAACCGCGGCCTTGTCGGTTGGCCTGGGTTATTCGTCCACCACTTCGCTGCTGGGCGAAGTCAGCTATACCGACAGCAACTGGTTCGGCCGCGCCCAGAGCCTGCGCGTCAGCCTGCAGGCGTCCTACATCACCAAGCAGGCGCTGTTCAGCTTCACCGAGCCTTACTTCCTGGACCGCGAACTGGCGGCGGGTTTCGACATTTATCAAACCCAGACCAACTTCGACCAGGCCACTTACCAGAGCGACACCACCGCGGCCGTGCTGCGCATGGGCTTCCCGATCTCTGAATACAGCTCGGTTTCTCTAAACTACACGTACCAGATCCAGGACGTGCGCCCCTATGCCGGCGCGCCGCTGGACGTGCAGCTGGCCGCCGGCTCGCTGAACGGTTCGTCCTTCGGTTTCACCTATGCCTATAACGACCTGGACGATATCCGGAAGCCGACCACCGGGTCGGCTTTCTCGATCAGCCAGTCCTTTTCGGGCTTTGGCGGCAACCTGAAATACATCCAGACCGGCGCCACCGCCGCCACCTATGCGCCTTTCTTCGAAGGTTCGGTGGTGTCCAGCCTGACCGGCCGCTTCGGCTATATTACCGGCTATGACGGCTCGCTGGTGCCGTTCAACGACCGGTTCTTCGACGGCGGCGATACCTTCCGCGGTTTTGCCTTGGCCGGCATCGGCCCGCGCGACATCGTGGCGCCGTCCAACACCGGCGCCCTGGGCGGCACGGTGCGCGCCATCGGCAGCGCCGAACTGAAGTTCCCCGGTCTCTTGCCGGAAAGCTATGGCATCGGCCTGTCGCTGTTCACCGATTTCGGCACCATGGGCCGGCTCGACAATCTGGCCGGCGGCCGCGTCTGCACCGGCGCGCAATATTCCGGCATTGGCACCTGCGTGAAGGACAATCTGGCTTTCCGCGGTTCGGCCGGCATCAGCGTCAGCTGGAAATCGCCTTTTGGCCCGGTCCAGATCGACCTTGGCCTGCCTTACATGAAAACGTCTTATGATAGAGCCCAGATCATCCACTTCTCGACTGCCACAGGATACTAAAATGACCACAACGCTCCGCACACTCGCACTGGCAGGTCTTGCGGCCTGCGCCTTAACTCCGGTTATTTGGGCAACCCCCGTGCTGGCCGATCCGCCCCAGCCCAAGATCGTGGTGATCGACCGCGCCGGCATCATGCGCTTCTCCAAGGTGGGCCAGGACGTCGCCAAGCAGATGCAGGCCGCCGCCGCCCAGGCCAAGGCCGACCTGTCGGGCCAGGCCAAGTCAATCCAGAATGAGGAACGCACCCTGCAACAGCAGGTCGCGATCCTGGCGCCCGACGTGAAGGCCAAGAAGCTGGCGGCGTTCCAGGCGCGCGCTGCCTCGCTGCAGGGCGCTGCCCAGCGCAAGGACGACCAATTGAAGGCCGCCTTCGCCCAGGCGCAGAAGGCCATGGAAGATGCGCTGGGTCCGATCCTGCAGAACATCGTCAAGCAGCGTGGCGCCAACATGGTTCTGGACAAGCAGGCCGTGGTGTTCGCCACCCAGAACGGCTTCGACATCACCGCCGACGTCATCAACCAGCTGAACCAGAAGCTGCCGGCCTACAAGATCAACCTGAACGCCGGGACGCCCAAGAAATAAGATGGCCGATCCCCGCTTCTTCAAAAATCTTGGGCCGTTCACGCTGGCGCAGATTTGCGAAAAAGCCGGGATCGCCGTTCCCGCCGGCGCCGACGGATCGCGCGAAATCAGCGACCTGGCGGATCTGAGCGGGGCAGGGCCGCAGCATATTGCCTTCTTTTCCGGCGCGGCGAACCTGCGCGAAGCCTTTGCCGCGTCACAGGCCGGCGCCTGTCTGGTGCCGCCGCTCTCGTCCATCAAGGGCGGCAAGCGGCCTGATGCGCCAAAGGGCATGGTGGTGCTGGAAAGCGCCGCCGTCTCCAAAGCTTTCGCCATCATTGCCGGGATGTTCTATCCCGACCATTCCCAGCCGCGCTGGGACCAGCGTGACGCGATTTCATCCCAGGCCCGCATCGGCAAGGAAGTTCAGATCGCGCCCGGCGTGGTGATCGGGCCGAACGCGGAAATCGGCGACGGCACGCGGCTTGGTCCCGGCGCCGTGATCGGCCCGGGTGTCACCATCGGGCGCAATTGCGAAATCGGCGCAGCTGTCACTATCAGCCACGCCTATGTCGGCGACCGTGTCATTATGCTGCCGGGGGCCCATATCGGCCAGCCAGGTTTCGGCTTCACCACCAACGGCCATGACTATCTGAAAGTGCCGCAGCTTGGCCGCGTCATCGTGCAGGACGATGTCGAGATCGGCGCATCCACCACCATCGACCGTGGCGCGCTGGGCGACACGGTGATCGGGGAAGGCTCAAGCTCGATAACTTGATCATGATCGCCCACAATTGCCAGATCGGCCGCCATTGCGTGATCGCCGGCCAGACCGGGCTGGCGGGCAGCGTGGTGCTGGAAGACGGCGTGGTGCTGGCGGGGCAGGTGGGGCTTGGCGACCACAGCCGGGTCGGCGCGAAGGCGCGGATGGGCGCGCGTTCCGGGACCGGTTCGGCGATCTTCCTGGAAGGCGGCGTCGATTATGGCGGGGCGCCCGCGAAACCTGTAAGAGAATGGGCCAGGGAGATTCACGCTGTCACGCGCCTGGCGCGGGGCCCGCGTAAACAGGGCAAAGATGACTGATTCCGCCATTCTGGATGTTGAGCAGATCAAGAAGCTGCTGCCGCACCGCGCCCCCATGCTGCTGGTGGAAAAGCTGGCCGACATCGTCCCCGCCGAAAGCGCCACCGGCTACAAGGCGGTCAGCATCAACGAACCTTTCTTCATGGGCCATTTCCCCGACCGCGCGCTGATGCCGGGCGTTCTGATCGTGGAGGCGATGGCCCAGACGGCCGGCGCCCTGGTGGTGCACAGCCTGTCGGGCAAGGCGTCGGCTTCGGTTTATTTCCTGACCATCGACAATGCGCGGTTCCGCAAACCCGTGGTGCCGGGCGATCTCTTGCGCATGCCGGTAAAAAAGATGCGCCAGCGCGGCCCAGTGTGGAAATTTTCCGGCCAGGCCTTTGTCGGCGATGATCTCTGCGCCGAGGCGGAGTTCAGCGCCATGATTCATGACGGTAACGGATGACGGTGCATCCCACCGCGGTGGTGGAAGACGGCGCCATGCTGGGCGCCGGTGTCACCATCGGGCCATTCTGCCATGTCGGCCCGCGCGTGGTTCTGGAAGACGGCGTACGCCTGCGCAGCCATGTCTCGGTCACCGGCATCACCCGTATCGGCAAGGATTGCGACATCTATCCCGGCGCGGTGCTGGGCGGTGATGGCCAGATCCGCAACAACACATTCACCGAAGGCCGGCTTGAGATCGGTGCCGGCTGCGTGCTGCGCGAGATGGTGTCGATGAATGTCGGCAGCCTGAAAGGCGGCGGCCTGACCAAAGTCGGCGCCAACGGCTACTTCATGGCCAATTCCCATGTCGGACATGACTGCATGGTGGGCGATGGCGTGACCTTCGCCAACTCGGTGGCGCTGGGCGGCCATGTGGAAATCGGCGACGGCGTGATCTTCGGCGGCCTGGCGGCGGTGCAGCAGTTCTGCCGGGTGGGCAAGGGCGCCATGGTGGGCGGCCTGACGGGCGTCAACCGCGATATCATTCCCTATGCCATGGCGTTTGGCGACCATGTCGAGCTGGCCGGATTGAACCTTATCGGGCTGAAGCGGCGCGGGCTTTCGCGCGAAACGATCAACGCCATGCGCGCCACCTTCCGCGAGATATTCTATGGCAGCGGCAGCCCGATCCCGGACCGTGCCCGCGCGGCGAAAGCCAAATATGCCGGCATCGCCGAAGTGGCCGAGATGACGGACTTCGTCCTGGCGGACTCCAAACAGGACTTGTGCCTGGCCCGCCGCCGTGGAGCGGCGGAGTGAGCGCGTTGGGCCTGATCGCCGGCGGCGGCGAGCTGCCACGCGCGGTGGCGCAAGCCGCGCGCGCGGCGGGCGCGACGTATTCGTGGTACCGCTGGTCGGGTCTGTGACCGAAGACTGGGTCAAGGACTTTCCGCACGAATTCCTGTCACCAGGCGAGCCGGGCCGCATCGTCAAGGCGATGAAGACCGCCGGTGTCTCCCAGGTACTGTTGGCCGGCCGGGTGGACCGGCCCAAATTCTCCGAGATGAAGCTGGATGCCAAGGGCATGCTGCTGCTGCCCAAGGCGATCGCTGCCGCCAAAAAGGGCGATGACGCCTTGCTGCGGTTCATCGTCGGCATTTGTGAAGATGAGGGGCTGGCCGCGATCAGCGTGCCGGAAGCGGCGCCCGCGCTGGTGGCGCAGGACGGATTGCTGGGCAGGATCGCGCCGGAAAGCGAGCATCGCAGCGATATCCTGCAGGCCTTCCGGATCGTCCATGCCCTGGGCGCGCTGGATGTGGGACAGGCGGCGGTGGTCTGCGAAGGCCTGGCGCTGGCGGTGGAAGCTGCCGAAGGCACCGACGCGATGCTATCGCGCATTGCCGGCTTGCGCGAAAGCCTGCGCGGCACGGCGGAGAAAAAGCGCGGCGTATTGGTCAAGGCGCTCAAGCCCACCCAGGACCGCAAGACCGATTTGCCGGTCGTCGGGGTTCAAACGGTCCGCAATGCCGCTGCGGCGTACCTTGCCGGTATCGCGCTGGAGGCGGGCGCGGCCCTGATCCTGGACAAGGCCGCGGTGGCGGCGGAGGCCGACAGACTGGGCCTGTTCGTGATCGGCCTGAAGCCGTGAACGCGGCGGATGCGTCCGCGGACGCGCAAACAAAAAAGTTGAACTTGATGCTCGTCTGTGGCGAGCCGTCGGGCGACGCGCTGGGCGCGCAACTGATGGCGGGCCTCAAGGAACTGGCGCCGGGCCGCATCAAATTTACCGGCGTGGGCGGACTGGCCATGGCGCGCGAGGGGCTGGAAAGCCTTTATCCGCTGGATACCACCGCGGTGATGGGCTTGCGCGAAGTCGTGCCGGCCATTCCCGCCATCCTGCGGCGGGTAAAGCAGGCGGTGGAGTTTGCCGTCAGCACAAAACCCGATGCCGTGGTGGTGATCGACAGCCCCGATTTCACCCATCGGGTGGCGCGCGGCATCAAGAAGCGCGATCCGTCCATCCGTACCGTGGATTATGTCGCGCCGCAGGTTTGGGCGTCGCGTGCCTATCGCGCCAAGGCGATGGCCAGCTATTTCGACCTGGTGCTGGCGCTGTTTCCGTTTGAAGTGCCGTTCTTCGAGAAGTTCGGTTTGAAGGCTGTTTTCGTCGGCCACCCGGTGGTGGAGCGCGCGGCCCATGTCGGCGGCGGCGAGGCGCTGCGGGCGCGGCTGGGTATCGCGCCCGAGGCGCCGTTGCTGGTGCTGCTGCCGGGCAGCCGCACCAGCGAAATCCGTTTCATCCTGCCGGTGTTTTACGGCGCGGTAAGCCTGTTGGCCGGTATCGTGCCGGGCCTGGTGACGGTGCTGCCCACTGTGCCGCATGTCGCTGCGAAGGTACGGGCTGCGACGGAAAATTGGCCCACGCCGCTGCATGTCCTGGAAGGCGAGGCGGACAAGTATGCCGCTTTCGATGCCGCGGATGTGGCACTGGCGGCGTCGGGTACGGTGACGGCAGAACTGGCGCTGGCCCACACGCCGATGGTGGTCGGCTACAAGGTGGGCGGGCTGACCTATTTCCTGTCCAAGTTCCTGATGACGGTGAAATTCATCACCCTGATCAATATTCTGCTGGACCGCGAGGCGGTGCCCGAATTTCTCCAGGAACGCGCCACGCCGGAAAACCTGGCCTTGGCAGTGGGCAAGCTGTTTAGCGATACCGGTGCGCGCGATGCGCAGACCGAAGCCATGAAAGACTTCGGGCGGCTGCTGGGTGAGGGAGATGAAACCCCGTCCCGGCGCGCCGCCCGTGTCCTGCTCGATTTCATCGAAACGAAGTAGCCGCTCGCCTTAACTCGCGGCGTTCACTTCCTCTCGCATATCCACCGGACATGCTCGCGCGCTTACGCGCGCCGGTCGCTCACTTCCGCTTTGCCATCGGCACGTAAGCGCGTTCGGTCGGGCCGGTATAGACCTGACGCGGACGGCCGATCTTCTGGTGCGGGTCTTCCAGCATTTCCTTCCACTGGGCGATCCAGCCCACGGTGCGGGCCAGCGCAAACAGCACGGTGAACATGGAGGTGGGGAAGCCAAGCGCCTTCAGGGTGATGCCCGAATAGAAGTCGATGTTGGGATAAAGCTTCTTCTCGATGAAATAGGGATCGCTCAACGCGACCTTTTCCAGCTCGATGGCGACCTTCAGAAGCGGATCGTCATGCAGGCCCAGTTCGTCCAGCACCGCATGGCACTGGACCTGCATCGCCTTGGCGCGCGGGTCGTAGTTCTTGTAGACGCGGTGGCCAAAGCCCATCAGGCGGATGCCGCTGGTCTTGTCCTTGGTCTTGGCGACGAATTCGGGAATGCGGTCGACGGTGCCGATTTCCTCCAGCATCTTCAGCGCCGCTTCGTTGGCGCCGCCATGGGCAGGGCCCCACAGGCAGGCGATGCCGGCGGCGATGCAGGCGAAGGGGTTGGCGCCCGACGAGCCGGCCAGGCGGACGGTCGACGTGGAAGCGTTCTGTTCGTGGTCGGCGTGCAGGATGAAGATGGTGTCCAGCGCCTTGGCCAGGACCGGATTGACCTTGTATTCCTCGGCCGGAACCGAGAAGCACATGCGCAAGAAGTTTTCGGTATAGCCCAGCTCGTTGCGCGGATACACGAAGGGCTGGCCGACATGGTACTTGTACGCCATGGCCGCGATGGTGGGCAGCTTGGCGATCAGGCGGTGGCTGGCGATCTCGCGCTGGGCCGGATCGTTGATATCTGTGCTGTCATGATAGAAGGCCGAAAGGGCGCCGACCACGCCGCACATGATCGCCATGGGATGGGCGTCGCGGCGGAAGCCGCGGAAGAAGGTCGCCAGCTGTTCATGCACCATGGTGTGGCGAGTGATGGAGTAAGTGAACTTCTCCATCTGGCTGGCATTGGGCAGTTCACCGTACAAAAGCAGGTAGCAGCTTTCCAGGAAGGTGGAATGGTCCGCCAGGTCGCCAATGGAGTAGCCGCGATACTGCAGCACGCCCTTGTCGCCATCGATGAAGGTGATGTTGGATTCGGTCGAGGCGGTGGAGGTAAAGCCCGGGTCATAGGTGAAGACATCGACCTGGTCGTAGAGCTTACGGATGTCGATGGCGCGAGGGCCCTGGGTCCCGCTATAGACCTGGAACTCGTAATCCTTGCCGCCGTAGGAAAGCTTGGCTTTGTCTTCCGGCTTGATCTTGCTCTCGCGCATAGTGAATCCCTTATCCCCAGTCCAATCTTGCGCTGCAATATGACGGGGTTTTGACGGTCCGTCACTAGGGGGCAGAGGGAACCCGGGGCGATTTTGTCAGCCCGCGTAAGCCCTTAATCGGACGAGGGATTCTTCCCGGCCTAACAGCGCCAACATTTCGAAAAGCGGCGGAGACGATGCCTTGCCGGTCAGGGCGGCGCGCAGGGGCTGGGCGACCTGGCCCAGTTTGACGCCGGCGCTCTCGGCATGGGCGCGGGCGGCCGCTTCCAGCGCAGCCCCGGTCCAGTCGGTGGCCTCCAGCGCCGGCAGCACGGCGGACAGGGCCGCGCGGCCCTCGGGCGTCAGCAGCTTGTCGGCGGCGGCGTCCAGGGTACGCGGGCCATCGGTGAACAGGAACTCGGCCCCTGCGATCAGCTCGACCAGGGTCTTGGCCCGTTCCTTCAGGGACGGCATGGCGCTTTCCAGCCGCTGGCGCGCGGTCATGGAAAGAGTGCGCTTGTCCCGGGCCAGGAAGGCGGTGACTTCGGCCACCAAGGTCGCGTCCGGGGTCTCGCGGATGTAATGGCCGTTCAGGTTGTCCAGCTTCTTGTAATCCATCCGCGCCGCGCTCTTGCCGATGGATTCAAGATTGAACCATTCGATGGCCTGCGCCGTGGGAATGATCTCGTCATCGCCATGGCTCCAGCCCAGGCGCAGGAGATAGTTGCGCATGGTCTCGGGCAGATAGCCCATGTCGCGATAGGCTTCCACCGCCAGCGCGCCATGGCGCTTGGACAGTTTGGCGCCATCGGGGCCGTTAATCAGGGGCAGGTGGCCATAGGTGGGCACCGGCCAGCCCATCGCCTCGATGATCTGTAACTGGCGGGCGGCGTTGTTCAGATGATCGGCGCCGCGGATGACATGGGTGATGCCCATGTCGGCATCATCCACCACCACCGCCAGCATATAGGTCGGCGTGCCGTCGGAGCGGAGAAGCACCATGTCGTCCAGCTGGTTGTTTTCGAAACGCACATCACCCAGCACCACGTCATGGACGATGGTCTCGCCGGTCTGGCGCGCTTTCAGGCGCACCACCGACGGCTTGGCGGCTTCATCGGCGGTGGGCGTGCGGTCGCGCCAGCGGCCGTCATAGCGCATGGGCTTGCCGGCGGCTTTCTGCTCCTCGCGCATGGCGGTCAGCTCCTCGGCGGTGGCGTAGCAGCGATAGGCCTTGCCTTCGGCGAGCAATTTTTCGGCGACCTCGCGATGGCGGGCGGCGCGGGCGAACTGATAAATGACATCGCCGTCCCAGTTCAGTCCCATCCAGGTCATGCCGTTCAGGATGGCATCCACCGCTTCGGGGGTGGAACGTTCGCGGTCGGTATCCTCGATCCGCAGCAGGAAGGTGCCGCCGGTGTGGCGGGCATACAGCCAGTTGAACAGGGCGGTGCGGGCGCCGCCGATATGCAGCATGCCGGTGGGCGAGGGCGCGAAGCGCAGGACGGGTTTTTGTGACATGGTGTGAGGGCTTTAAGACAGGGCGGGGGCCTTGGCAAATACCTTTCTGAAGGAACGGGATCGCTGGCCGTTATGGCTGGCCGTGGCCTTGGGAACGGGCGCTGCGGGCTATTTTGCCTTGTCCGTAGAGCCGCCCCTGGCGCTGGGTTGGCTGGCCGTGGCAACGGGGCTGGCCGCGGCCGCCATGCGTATCCGCTGGCAGTGGCCGCTGGGATTGGTGGCGGCGCTGCTGCTGGGGTTCGGGTTAGCCAAGCTTCGGGAAGAGGCCGTGGCGACGCCGGTGCTGGACCATCCGGTGATCGCGCACCTTACGGGGCGCATCGTAAGCCTGGAGCCCCGCGAAAAGGGCGTGCGTGTGGTGCTGGACCAGGTGCGCTCGGGCGCACTGGATCCGGTGCCGCGCCGTATCCGTGTCGCCTTGCGCAATGATGGCGGCTTTCGTCCTGGTCAGTGGCTGAGCCTGACCGCGAAACTGGACGCACCACCACCGCCCAGCGAGCCGGGCGCCAATGACCTGGGCCGCAGCCTATTCTTCCAGTCCATCGGGGCGGTGGGGTTCGCCTATGGCAAGGCGCATGAAATCGTGCCGGCCGGCCCTGTCGGCATCCGCCGGCAGCTCGGTGCGGCCATCGAAGCGCTGCGTCTTGCTATGACGCAGCGAATCCAGGCGGCGCAGCCCGGCAGCATGGGCGGTGTCGCCAGTGCACTGATCACCGGCGAACGGGGCGGCATCAGCGACGAAGACGAAGCGGCGCTGCGCGATGCGGGCCTGGCGCATGTGCTGGCCATCGCGGGCTTGCACATGGCGCTGGTCGGCGGGGGCATCTTCTGGCTGGTGCGGGCGGTGCTGGCGGCGGTTCCGGCAGTGGCGCTGCATTATCCCATCAAGAAATGGGCGGCGGCGGCCGCATTGGCGGCCAGCCTGTTTTATCTGGTCATCAGCGGGGCGGCGCCGTCCTCGGCGCGGGCCTTTGTCATGCTGGCCTGTGTGATGACGGCGGTGCTGCTGGACCGGCCGGCTTTTTCCATGCGCAGCCTCGCGCTGGCGGCGGCGATCTTGCTGGTGTTGCGGCCCGAAGCCATCACCGAGCCGGGCTTTCAGATGTCCTTTGCGGCGGTGGCGGCGCTGGTGGCCGTGGTGGAATGGGAAAGCCGGCGCGAACGGTCGGCGCCGCGCGGCGCGCTGTACCGCTATTCCCATGGCATTGTGATGACCAGCCTGGTGGGCAGCATCGCCACCCTGCCTTACACCCTGTTTCACTTCGAGCGCGCCACGCATTACGCGGTGCTGGGCAACCTGATCGCCATGCCGGTGATGGGATTCTGGGTGATGCCGGCCGCGGCGCTGTCGGTGGCGGCGATGCCGCTGGGTTTGGAAAGCTGGCCGCTGCATTTGTTGGGGCAGGGCATCGGAGTAATGGTGGGGATGGGCCGCTGGGTATCGGGCTTGCCCGGCGCGGTGTCGCTGGCGCCGGCCATGCCGCTCTCCGCGTTGATATTGATGTCGCTGGGCGGGTTGTGGCTGCTGTTGTGGCGCACGCGCTGGCGCTGGTGGGGCCTTGCGCCGGTTGCGGCGGGTGTGGCGCTGGCCTGGCTGGCGCCCTTGCCGGACATGCTGGTGGCGCCTGACGGCGCGACCGTGGCCATCCGCGGTGCGGATGGCTTGCTGCATTTCGTGCGCAAGCCAGCCGACAAATATGCCGCGCGCGACTGGCTGCGGCGTGACGGCGACACGCGCGAGATCGAAGATGCCATCGGCCTGCCCGGCTTGAAGTGCGACGGGCTGGGCTGCGTGGTGAATGGCAAGACGGTGATAGCAGCGTCCCTGCGCCCTGAGGCTTTCCTGGAAGACTGTGCCCGCGCGCAGGTGATCGTCAGCACGGCGGTCATGTCCTGCAAAGGTCCGACGTTGGTGATCGATGGCGCGGTAGCTGCCAGCGGACAGGGTTGGCGCATTAGCCTGTCTGGCCCGTCAGCCGTCAGTGTACGGAGCTATCGCGGGGTGCGGCCGTGGGTAATCAATACCGCCGAATGAGCCCGACCAGCTTGCCCTGGACCTTCACCCGGTCCGAGCCATAAAGGCGCGTCTCGTAAGCCGGGTTGGCGGCTTCCAGCGCGATGGAGTCGCCGCGGCGGCGCAGGCGCTTCAGGGTGGCTTCTTCATTGTCCACCAGCGCGACGATGATCTCACCCGTATTCGCCGTATCGGATTCCTGGATGATGACGGTGTCGCCGTCCAGGATGCCGGCATTGATCATGGAGTCGCCGGTGACTTCCAGGGCGTAATGGCTGCCGCGGCCGATCATGCCGCCGGGCACGGGCACGTCGCTGACCTTGTTCTGCAGCGCTTCGATGGGCGTGCCGGCGGCGATGCGGCCGACCAGCGGGACATTGACGGCGCTTTCGCCGCCATCGCCATAGCCCCGGCGCGGGGCGGGCGAGCGGCTGTCGGCCATGCGGATATCGGCGCCGCGGCCATGGCGGGCGCCGGCGCGCTGGGCCTGGCTCCTGGTGGTGGCGGGCCGCAAGGTCTCGGCCATGTTGTCGGGCAGCTTGAGCACTTCCAACGCGCGGGCGCGCTTTTCCATGCGGCGCAGGAAGCCGCGTTCTTCCAGGGCGGTGATCAGGCGGTGAATGCCGGACTTGGACTTGAGGTCCAGGGCTTCTTTCATTTCGTCAAAAGACGGCGGGACGCCGCTTTCGCGCACCCGTTCGTGGATGAACATCAACAGTTCGTACTGCTTGCGCGTCAGCATGCGCCTATCCCTCCCTAACCCGCGCCAGCCCTCGGACGAGGCGGCGAACAAAGCCGGTACATACGCGAATCGTTCTACTTTAGTTCTGCTGGCCCGTCAACGCTTTGCGAAGGTTGGCAACATTTCATGGAACGTAATCTGGGCAGTTCCCGTTGGCCTCCCGTCGGGGCTTTAAGGGAGATATCGCATGAAAATTAGAACCATTTTATTGGGCGCCATTTCGGGCGCTGGTGCGCTGATGGCGCTGGCTTCTCCTGCCTCTGCCTATATCGCCTGCAACCGTGAAGGCGATTGCTGGCACACCGAAACGCGTTACGACCGCCCCGGCATCACCTTCGAATATCATCCCGATGACTGGTACTTCCATCGCCGCTGGGAAGGCGATCGCTGGGATCGCTATCGCTATCGCGCCTGGCGCGATGACTCAGCGCGCGGCTATTGGCGCAACGGCGTGTGGATCACGTTCTAATTGTTCCAGGTTGCAGCTTGATTCTTTGAAAGGTGCGGCGGAACCCCCACAGGGTTCCGCCGTTCCTTTTTGCGGGAGGCGGTTTAACCCCCGTAAATGGAGATTTCCATGAAGTTCAGAACCCTTGTCCTTGGAGCCGTTGCCGGCGCCGGCGTGTTTGCCGCGATGGCTGCGACGCCTGCGTCCGCTGCTGTTGTCTGCAATCGCTTCGGCGATTGCTGGCACACCACCGAGCGTTATGATTACCGCCCGGCCTTCGGCCTGCGCGTGCATGACGACAATTGGCGCTGGCGCCACCATGAGCGCTATCGCTGGCGCGAGCATGCCGGCCGCGGCTATTGGGGCCGCAACGGCGTCTGGATCACGTTCTAACAAACGCGGTTGATGTGAAGGAAAGGGCGGTCCGGCAGGGCCGCCTTTTCTTATCAGGTGAATATGTCCTGTACGGTGCAACCGGCGGCATCGGCCAATTTCTGCAAGCTGGCGGGCGCGATGGTGCGCGCGCGGCCTGTGAGAAATCCCAGGAGTTCGCCAGGGGCAATGCCGGCGGACCGCGCCCAATCGCTGGGACGCAATCCGTGCGTTTGCATGAAGTTTCGCAGCAGGTAGCGTTGCTGGCCATAATGTTCGGCGCGCGGCATGGTGACTTCGCCCATCAGCACTTTGGGTTTGGCGAAGCGCGAACTGGTGGTGCGCACCGGCTGCGCCGGTTCGGCGCGCGGCTTGTCGGGGACGGCGGTGGAAATGTCGCGATGCTCGGGCGCGGCGTTCATCGGGTTGCCGCGCATGCCGGCGGAGCGGCGAGGCCGGCCCACTTCCCTGTTATCAGTCACCGGAAGCCGTTGCCCAAGAGCAGGCGGGTGGCGGCGGCGACGTCCTTCTGGCGCATCAGGCTTTCGCCCACCAGCACGGTGGTGACATGCGCACCGGCCAGGCGCTTGAGGTCGGCGGGCGCGGAGATGCCGCTTTCCGACACCAGCAGCACATCCCTGGGCACCTTGGGCGCAAGCCGCAGGGTGGTGCCCATGTCGGTGACAAAGGTTTTCAGGTTGCGGTTGTTGATACCGATCATGGTGGCATCCAGGTCCAGCGCCCGTTCCAGCTCGGCTTCGTCATGCACTTCGACCAGCGCATCCATCTCCCAGCGCGCGGCTTCGTCCAGCAACGCGCGGGCATGGGCGTCGTCCAGCATGGCCATGATGACCAGGATGCAGTCGGCGCCCCAGCTGCGCGCCTCCACCACCTGGTAAGGCTCAATCATGAAATCCTTGCGCAGGACGGGCAGGCGCACGACTTCGCGCGCCTGGGCCAGGTATTCCGGCTTGCCCTGGAAGCTGGGTTCATCCGTCAGGACGGACAGGCAGGCGGCGCCGCCTTCTTCATAGGCCATGGCCAGTTCCGGCGGATCGAAATCGGCGCGGATCAGGCCCTTGGAGGGCGACGCCTTTTTGATTTCCGCGATCAGGCCGTATTCGCCCACCGCCTTCTTGTCTTCCAGCGCCGCTGCGAAGCCGCGGGTGGGCGGGGCATCCTTGGCGCGCGCTTCCAGCTCGGCATGGGCGGCCTTGGACTTGGCGGCCGCCACTTCCTCTTTCTTGTAGTTGAAGATCTTGTCGAGAATGCTCATGCGCTATTCGAGGCTTTGATCAGGGCATCTAGTTTGGCCTTGGCCGCGCCCGCATCCAGCGCTTGCGCCGCCAACGCCACGCCCTCTTTTACATCCTTTGCCCGGTCCGCGACCATAAGGGCGTTTGCCGCATTCAGCAGCACGATGTCGCGGTAAGCGCCCCGTTCACCGTCGAACAGGCGCCTCAGCGCGGCGGCATTGTGGGCGGCATCGCCCCCGGTGATCCCGGCCAGGGGCGCACGGGACAGGCCGGCATCCTCCGGCGTGATTTCGCGCGTTGTCACAATTCCACCGTCCAGCACGGCAACCTGGGTGGCCGCGCTGATGGAGACTTCGTCCAACCCGTCCTTGCCATGCACGATAAAGGCCTTGGTGCTGCCCAACGCCTTCAGCGCCTGGGCGTAAGGCACAAGCCAGTCGGCCGAGAACACGCCCACCAGCTGGCGGGTGACCCTGGCGGGCGAGGCGAGGGGGCCCAGCAAATTGAAGATGGTACGGCGGCCGATCTGTTTGCGCGCCGCGCCGACATGCTTCATCGCCGGGTGGTATGTCTGGGCGAACAGGAAGACCAGACCGGTTTGCGCCAGAACCTTTTCGGCCGCCGCCGGCGCCAGCGCGATGTTGACGCCCAATGTTTCCAGCACATCGGCCGCGCCGCTGCGCGAGGAGGCGGAACGGTTGCCATGCTTGGCCACCGGCACGCCGCAGGCCGCGACGACAAACGAGACGGCGGTGGAGATGTTGAGCGTGCCCAGCCCATCGCCGCCGGTGCCGCACAGGTCGATGGCGCCGGCCGGCGCGGTGATGGAAAGCATGTGCTGACGCATGGAGGTGACTGCGCCCACCAGCTCGTCCACCGTGGGCTTGCGATCGGCGGTGGCCGACAGATAGGCGATCAGCTCGTCCTGGCTGAGCTGGCCGGTGAAGATGGCGTCGAACAGTTTCTTGGTGTCGGCCGTGCCCAGCGGGTCGCCGCCCTTGGCCATCCGCAGGATGGCGGGAAAGTCGATCGAGGCACTGGTGACCTTCATCAGGCGGGGGCCTTGGCGAAGTCGCGCGCGATGGTCAGGAAATTGCCCAAGAGCGCATGGCCATTTTCCGACGCGATGCTTTCGGGATGGAACTGCACGCCATGGACGGGATGGGTCTTGTGCATCACCCCCTGGATCACGCCGTCGTCGGATGTGGCGGTGACTTCCAGAACCGCCGGCACCGAGGGCGGGTCGATGGTGAGGGAGTGATAGCGCGTCGCCAGGAAATCATTGTTCAGGCCGCGGAACACCGACTTGCCGTTGTGATGCACGCGGGACAGCTTGCCATGCATGGGTTCGGGCGCGCGCACCACCTTGCCGCCATAGACCTGCCCGATGGCCTGGTGGCCCAAGCACACGCCCAGGATCGGCATGTTGCCGGCCGCCTGTTTGATGACGTCCAGGCAGATGCCCGCCTCGTTGGGGGTGCAGGGCCCGGGCGACAGCACGATGCCTTCGGGCTTCATGCCCAGCGCTTCGGCCGCCGAAATCTCGTCATTGCGCACCACCCGCACATCCGCCCCCAGCTCGCCCAGGTAATGGAAGAGGTTGTAGGTGAAGGAGTCGTAGTTATCGATCAGGAGGAGCATGGCCGGGCGCGTTTGTGGAATGGGTAAGAATGTATCTCATCTCTTTATCTCCCGCGCGACGGCCGCGCCACGGCATTGCCAAACCATTGGAAAACCCGGATTCTTTGGTATTGTAAATAACTGACCGGTCAGTTATTTATTTATCCATGAAAAGCCAGCGCTGGACCCGCCGAAAGGATGAACGTGCGCCCGAAATCCTGCAGGCGGCGCTGGCCTGTTTTGCAGACAAGGGTTTTGCCGGCACGCGGATGGACGATATCGCCGCCCGCGCCGGCATTACCAAGGGTACGATCTATCTGTACTTCGACAGCAAGGAAGCGGTGTTCAAGGCGCTAGCGCGCCAGAGCATCGGCGAGCGCATCGCCGCCATCACCGCGCAGCTGTCAGGCGCTGACGGCCCGGCGCCCGAACAGTTGCGCTTTGTTCTGACCACGCTCGGCTATTTCGCCTCCACCAAGGACGAGGTGGTGCTGGCGCAGGTGCTGCTGGCGGAAGCCAATAATTTCCCCGAGCTGGCGGAGTTCTGGCGCCGCGAGATCATCGCCCGGGGGCTGGGCCTGTTTTCCGGCATCATCCAGCGCGGCGTGGCGCGCGGCGAATTCCGCGCCGTGCCGCCTGAACATGTCGCGCGCCTGTGCGTGGCGCCGCTGCTGGTCATCATCCTGTGGCGCACGCTTTTCGCGCGCTTCGATACCGAACCTTATGACTATCAGGGACTGGTCGACACCCATGTCGGCGTCCTGCTGCAAGGCCTGAAACCATGAAACGTATGCTGGTAATCTGCGCCGCCCTGCTGCTGGCCGGGTGCGAGGAGAAAAAAGACGAGGGCTGGCTTGGCTATGGCGAGGGTGACAGCGCCATGGTGTCGGCGCCCCAGGCCGGCTGGGTCACGGCGCTGAATGTCGAACGCGGCGCGCAGGTCAAACAGGGCGATGTGCTGTTCGTGCTGGATTCCACCCAGCAGGAGGCCAGCCGCGAACAGGCCACCGCCACCTTGGAAGAGGCGCGGGCGCAACTGAAACAGGAAGACGCCAACCTGACCTATCAGCGCACCGAGCTGGCGCGACAGGACAATCTGGCGCGCTTCCAGGCGGGCGTGCCGGCGCAGCGCGACCTGGCCCGCAACAATGCCCGCCAGTCGGCGGCGCGTATCGCCCAGCTCAAGGCCCAGATCGGCCAGATGGAAGCCAATCTGAAAGGCGCGGCCTATGGCTTGTCGCAGCGGCGCATCACCTCGCAGACCCAAGGTCCGGTGCAGGACATCTATTTCCGCCCCGGCGAATATGTGCCCGCGTCCACGCCCGTCCTGTCGGTGCTGCCGCCGGCCAACATCTATGCCCGGTTCTTCGTGCCGGAAACGCAGCTGCCGAATGTGAGGCTGGGCCAGAAGGTGCGCATCGCCTGCGACGGCTGCCAGCCCATGACCGCCACCATCACCTTCATTGCCGCCCAGGCCGAATTCACCCCGCCGGTGATCTTCAGTGTCGGCAACCGTGAAAAGCTGGTGTTCAAGCTGGAAGCGCGCAGCCCCGGAGGGCTGAAGCTGCATCCGGGCCAGCCGCTGACGGTCCAGCCGCTGTGACGAATGCAATCGATGTCAAAGGTCTGACCAAACGCTTCGGCAAAAAGACGGTGGTGGATCACATCGACATCGCCGTGCCGGAGGGCGAGGTGTGGGGCTTCCTTGGCCCCAACGGATCGGGCAAGACCACCACCATCCGCATGCTGTGCGGTCTGCTGAACGCAGATGACGGGCAGGGCACATGCCTGGGGCTGGATTTCCGCACCCAGTCCGAAGCGATCAAGCGCCAGGTCGGCTACATGACCCAGAAGTTCAGCTTCTGGGAGGATCTGTCGATCCGCGAGAATCTGGAATTCGTGGCGCGGGTCTATGCCATCGACGATCCGAAACACAAGGTGGACAAGACGTTGGAGCGGCTGGGCCTGACCAAACGCCAGGACCAGCTGGCGGGGCAACTGTCCGGCGGCTGGAAGCAACGCATGGCGCTGGCCGCCTGCATGCTGCACGACCCCAGGCTGCTGCTGCTGGACGAACCCACCGCCGGCGTCGATCCCAAGGCGAGGCGCGATTTCTGGGAGGAGATCCATGCGCTGAGCGCCGAAGGGCTGACGGTGCTGGTTTCCACCCACTATATGGACGAGGCCGAGCGCTGCGACCGCATTGTCTATATCCTCAACGGCAAGATCGTGGCGCGGGGCAGCGTCGACGAGGTGATCGCCGACTCCGGCCTTTCGACCTTCGTCATGGAAGGGCGTGACGTGCGCCGGTTGCAGCATGAACTGGAAGGCAAGCCCGGCGTCGATTATGCCGGCTTCTTCGGCGCCGCGCTGCATGTCAGCGGCCGCGACCGTGTCGCGTTGGAAAAGACAGTGGCGGCGTATCAGGGCCGCGCCGGCATCACCGTCAGCGAAACCAAGCCCAGCCTGGAAGATGTCTTCATCCAGCTGCAGGAGCAGGCGACATGAATTTTTCGCTGCGCCGCATCTGGGCCCTGCTGGTCAAGGAAGTGCTGCAAATGCGGCGCGACAAGCTGACCCTGGGCATGGTGCTGGGCGTACCCTTGATGCAGCTGTGCCTGTTCGGTTTCGCCATCAACCTGAACCCAAAGGCGCTGCCGGCGGCGGTTGCGATCAACGATCCGGGGCCGTTTGCCCGCTCCATCGTCGCAGGCCTGGCCAATTCCAGCTATTTCAAGATCGTCGAGCAGACCAACGATCCGCGCCGTGCCCGCCGCCTGATGCAGGAAGGCAGGGTGCTGTTTGTGGTCGAAATCCCGCCCAACTTTTCGCGCGATATCGTGCGCGGGGCGCGGCCCGATCTTCTGATCGAGGCGGACGCCACCGATCCCGCCGCCGGGTCCTTCGCGCTGTCGGCCTTCAACCAGCTGGCGACCACCGCCCTGCGCGACGATCTTGTGGGGCCACTGGCGGCCCGCGCGCAGGGGGCGCCGCCCTTCAATGCTGTGACGCATCTGCTCTACAATCCGGAATCCAACACTCAGTACAATATCGTGCCGGGTCTTCTTGCCATCATCCTGACCATGACCCTGGTGCTCATGACCTGTCTGGCCCTGACGCGCGAACGCGAGACGCGGCACCTATGAAGGAATCTCCTTGCCATGCGGTGACGCCTCTGGAGATCATGATCGGAAAAATCGCGCCGAATGTTCTGGTGGGGGCGACGCGAACGCCATCATCCTGCTGATGGCGCATTTCATCTTTCATGTGCCGATGATCGGATCATTCCTGTTGCTGGCGGGGGCGCTGAGCGTGTTCGTCATCGCCAATCTTGCGGTGGGCTATACCTTTTCCACCGTTGCCGAAAACCAGCTGCAGGCCATGCAGATGACCACCTTCTTCCTGTTGCCCGCCATCCTGCTGTCGGGGTTCGCCTTTCCCTTCATGGGCATGCCAGTCTGGGCGCGCTGGTTGGGCGAGATGCTGCCGGCCACCCATTTCCTGCGTATCGTGCGCGGCATTCTGCTGAAGGAAAACGGCTTTCCGGAGATCTGGCCCGATCTCTGGCCGCTGTTTCTTTTCACCTTCGTGGTGGGCAGTGTCGCCCTTCTGCGCTTCCGCCGGACCCTGGACTAGCGATTCTTCAAGCCCAATGCTGCAACTACACATGCTTGGGCGGTTGCCGGCTACATGCTAGAAAAAAGCGACAAGAAGAATCCGGGCCGCCCTGCCTGCCCATGAAACTTCGCGTTGGGAGTTGCGTACGAATTCAGCGGACAGGCAGGTCCGCGTTTCTCAGCCAGACATAGATGGCCGGTATCACCAGCACCGTGAGAAGGGTTGAAGAGGCAAGGCCGAACAGCAGCGAGATGGCCAACCCCTGAAAGATCGGATCGGTGAGGATCGTGGCGGCGCCGATCATGGCCGCCAGCGCCGTCAGCACGATGGGGCGAAAGCGGGTCGCGCCCGCCTCCAGGAGCACCTGCCGCAGGGGGACGCCGGCTTGAGCGCCATGACGAATGAAATCCACCAGCAGGATCGAGTTGCGCACGATGATCCCGGCCAGGGCGATGAAGCCAATCATCGAGGTTGCCGTGAAAGGCGCGCTGAACAGCCAGTGTCCCAGCACGATCCCGATAAGGGTCAGGGGAATCGGTGTGAGGATCACCAGCGGCAGCTTGAAGCTTTTGAACTGCGCCACCACCAGCACATAGATGCCCAATATGGCGATCATGAAGGCGGCGCCCATGTCACGGAACGTCACCCAGGTGACTTCCCATTCTCCATCCCACAACAGCGACGGCTGCGTCTCGCTGACGGGCTGTCCATGCATCAGCAGCTTGGGCGCGGGCAGCTTGCCCCAGTCATGCGTCCGCACCAGCTTGTCCACCGCCATCATGCCATACAGCGGCGCCTCGAAGTCACCGGCCAGTTCGGCAGTCACCATGTCGGCGTAATGGCCGTCGCGGCGGAAAATCGCGGGCGTGCCCTCCTCGCGTGTCACGCTGACGACATCGCCGAGTTCGACCACCGCCCTGTTACCCGGCTGCGCGTTGGCCGGCACCGGGGTCGAGGCCAGCTTCTGCGACCAGGTCAGGTCGTTCTTGGGTTCGCGCACCACGATCTCCAGCGGATCGCGATCGGGTCCGCGATGGGAATAGCCCACCGCCTTGCCGCCCAGCAGCGCCGCCAGTGTGTCATAGACGTCGCTTTGCTCGACCCCAAAATATTCCAGCCGGTCCTGGTCGATGGCGATGCGAAGCCGCGGGCGTGGCACGCCCCAGCTGTTATCCACGTCCACGATATATGGCACGGAGCGGAACAGCTTTTCGGTTTCCCGCGCCACGGCGCGGCGTGTCTTGCTGTCGGGGCCATATATCTCCGCCAGCAAGGTCGAGAGTACCGGAGGGCCAGGGGGCACTTCCACAACCTTGACCGATGTCCCCGGGGGGAAGGGCAGGGCCGAAAGCCTGCGGCGAAGATCCAGGGCAATGGCATGGCTCTCGCGGCTGCGGTCTTTCTTGTCTGTCAGATTGACAGCCAGTTCGCCCAACTCCGGCTGGCTGCGCATGTAGTAGTGACGAACTAGCCCGTTGAAATTGAAGGGCGCGGGCGTGCCCGCATAGGCCTGGATCGAGGTCACTTCCGGCAGCGTCTTGGCGACGGCGGCGGCGCGCATCAGCGCTCTTCCGGTATCTTCCAGTGCCGCGCCTTCGGGCAGGTCCACCATCACCGACAGTTCGGACTTGTTGTCGAACGGCAGCAGCTTGACGGTGACAGTCTTGGTCACGAACAGCAGGCACACCAGGACGGTGGCACCGGCCACATAGAGCAGGAAGCGGCTGGCGCTGCGCCGTGAGGCGACCACGGGCGCCGCCATGCGGCGATAGAGCGACCCCAGCCAGCCTTCTGCGTGCGCTGTCGGTTGATGCCTTTTGCGGGGCTTGCCGGAAATCTTCAGCATCGCCCAGGGTGCGATCACCATGGCGACGAAGAAGGACAGAAGCATGGCCGCCGAGGCATTGGCGGGGATCGGCGCCATGTAGGGGCCCATCATGCCCGAAACGAACAGCATGGGCAGGAGCGCCGCCACGACGGTAAGGGTCGCGACGATGGTGGGATTGCCCACTTCCGCGACCGCCGCGATGGCCGCGCTCATGCGGTCGCGCCCATCCTGCATCCCCCAATGGCGGGCGATGTTTTCGATCACCACAATGGCGTCGTCGACCAGGATGCCGATGGAAAAGATAAGCGCAAACAGGCTGACCCGGTTGATCGTGTAGCCCATCACATAGGCCGCGAACAGGGTCAGCAGGATGGTGGTGGGGATGACGATCAGGGTGACGCCGGCTTCGCGCCAGCCGATCGCGAAAGCGATCAGGATAACGATGGAAACGGTGGCCAGCGCCAGGTGGAACAGAAGCTCATTGGCCTTCGCATTGGCGGTCTCGCCATAATCGCGGGTGATCTCGATCCGCATGTCCGGCGGGATCAGCGTCCCCTTCAGCGCGTCGGCGCGGGCCACCAGGTCCTTTGACACAACAACCGCGTTGGCGCCCGCGCGCTTGGCAAAGGCGATGGTGACGGCCGGAGCGGTGTTCCATGCACCCTTGTCGCGGTTGATGGACCAGACATGTTGCTCGGCGGGGCTTGTTCCGATCACGGTTCGGGCCAGGTCGCGGACATAGACCGGCCGGCCGTCGCGTGTGGTGACCAGCAGCAGGCCGATATCGGGGACGCCCCTGAGCGTGCGGCCTGCCACGGTCTGCACCATTTTTCCATTCTGCCGGAGCTGTCCGGCAAGGAATGAGCGGTTGGCGCCTTTTATCTTGGCCTCCAGCTGCTGCAGCGTCACGCCATACAGCGAGAGTTTTTCCGGATCGGGTTCGACGCTGATTTCCTGGGCGCCGCCGCCAGCCAGATAAGTCAGGCCGACATTGTCCGCCTTGTCGAGTTCGGCCTGGACTTTTTCGGCAAGCTGAAGGACATCCTTTTCATTCCAGCGCGCCGCGGCCTCCGGCCGGGGCGACAGTGTCAGGGTGACGATGGCCACGTCATTGACGCCGCGCCCCACAATCAGCGGTTCGGGAATCCCCAGCGGGATGCGGTCATAATTGGCCCGGACCTTGGCCTGAATCCGCAATATCGCATCGTCCTCGTTGGTGCCGGTGAGGAACCGTGCCGTCACCATCACGCGATCGTCCTGCGTTTGGCTGTAGACATGCTCGACGCCGTTGATGCCTTTGACGATCTGCTCGAGCGGCTTGGTCACCAGCTCCGCCGCATCCGGACCCTTCAGGCCGTCGGCCTGGACCAGGATGTCGACCATGGGCACGCTGATCTGAGGCTCTTCCTCGCGCGGGATAAGCATCAGGGCGATGAGGCCGAAGGCCAGTGCCGCGAGCAGGATCAGCGGGGTGAGAGGTGAGCGGATGGTGGCGCGCGTCAGCCGCCCCGACAGACCTAGATCCATGGCGCGGTCACGGTTTGAGCAGGCGATCGCCTGCCGAAAGGCCCGACAGGATCTCGATCTGTGGCGCCTGGCCAGGCGCCGCATGTTCGATGCCACGCTGAACCGGCACTTCGATGGCGCCGTCCCTGCCGGTCCACACCTTGGCATAATCTATGCCGGAGCGTGTGATGATGAGGTCCTGCGGCACCAGGGTCGCCGGTCTGGTGCCTGCGGCAACCCAGACGCGCACGCGCTGGCCCACGAAATAATCTCCCATGCCGGCAACCGTGGCGTCCGCCACGACATGGCCTTTGTCCACCTGCGGATAGATCAGCGAAATCTTCCCGAAACGGGAGCCGGGAAATCCCAGATCCGCCCCGTCCAGGCGTACCGCCTGGCCAGCCTTGAGATAGCGGGCATGACTTTCGGGCACTTCCAGCCGCAGGACGAAATCACGCTCCGCGACGGTGGCAACGGTATCGCCGGCCATCACAACGGTACCGGCCGTCACCGGCACGGAGATGACGCGGCCGGAGGTGGGAAGCGGCGACCTGGCCTTCATTGGCCTGTTCGCGCACCACCGCGCCTTGCGCGGCGATGGACCTGGTTGCTCTGGGCCACGTTATAGGCGGTCAGGCCTGGTCATACATGTTGCGTGCGATGGCGCCGGCCCCGATCAGGCGCTGGGCACGATCATAATCGGCCTGGGTTTGGGCAACCTGGGCCCGCGCGGCGGCGACCTGGGCCGCATAGGAATTGCTTTGCAATGCCAGTTTGGGATCGCCGACGGTGGCGATGACCTGCCCACGACTGACGTAATCGCCCTGGCGCACGTTGAGGGAGACGATGGTGCCGCCCGTTCGCACGCGCGCCGGCACCGTGTAGGTGGACTGTATGGTGGCGAAGACTGATTTCTCGTCCGCCACCGCGGCGGGGCGCACCAGATAGGTGACAGGCGGCGGCGCCGGCGGCGGAGCCGGGGTGGCATGAAAGCCGAAAAAACTCAGAAGGCCCGCGAACAGGTTCATTGTCGGATCACTGACCCTCCCGGAGCTTGCCGGTAACCGGATCGATGCCGATTACAGGCAGGCCGGCCTTCTTCCAGGCCTGCAATCCTCCGGCCAGGTGGCCGGCGAACTCAACACCGGCATCCGCGCACGCCGCCATGGCTTTTGCCGAACGCATGCCCGAGCCGCACTGAAACACGATCTTGCGCCCGCCCGGATCGGGAAGGGAACGTGGATCGAAGCTGGAAAGAGGGAACAGCAGCGCGCCATGGATGCGCTCGACGGCATATTCATCGGGCTCGCGGACATCGATCAGAAGGATCGCACGTTCTGCGAGCCAGCGGGCCACATCAGCGGGAGCGAGATTTTCCATTTTTGCCATGGGAGGACCTTATCTTGGCAGGAGGTGGGGGGCAGGCCGGTTGGGGTTTGCAATATATTTCGTAGAGGGTCTCGATCAGGCGGCGTACCGGTTTGCTGGACAGGGCGTACCAGATGGTCTGGCCATCCCTGCGGGTCGATACGACACCGTCCTTGCGCAGCAGAGCCAGGTGTTGAGAAACGGTGGAGTCTCGAGCACCCAGGAAGGATGCCAGTTCGCCGACCGGCTGTTCGCCGTCGATCAGGCGGCACAGGATCATCAGCCGGTTGCGGTTGCCCAGCGCCTTCAGCATCACCTCGGCCGCGGAGGCCTGATCGCGCATTGTTTCAAGTTGTATTTTCATATTATTGTATATACGATATAACGTATATATAGTCAATCCGTGGACTGTAACTTATCGCTGACAGGCTGCAGCGCTTTGCGCCCGATCAAAGTGTCATGGCGCAAGGTGCCGTAATTTTTCACCAAGCGTGGAAAGGAATGACCATGGCGAACATCGTAGTGCTGGGGGCCGGTCTCGGCGGAACGCTGATGGCTTATGAGCTCAAGGCCGAACTGGGCGCAGGCGATACGCTGACCGTGATCGGTCAGGGTTCCCATTACCATTTCGTGCCGTCAAATCCGTGGGTGGCCGCCGGTTGGCGGGATCGCGACGAGGTGGAGATCGATATCTCCGCCACCATGGCGCGCAAGGGCATCGCCTATCGCCCCGAGGGCGCGGTGCGGGTGCATCCGGAAGAAAACCGGGTGGAGCTGAGTGACGGCAGCAATGTCACTTATGATTATCTTGTCCTGGCGACGGGCCCCGATCTGGCTTTCGATGAAATTCCGGGCCTTGGGCCGCAGGGTTTCACCCAATCCATCTGTCATGTCGATCACGCCGAAAAGGCCTTTGCGGCACTGGAGGATTTTATCGCCAATCCCGGCCCCATCGTTGTAGGCGCGGTGCAGGGCGCATCCTGTTTCGGACCGGCCTACGAGTTCGCTTTCATCCTGGATACGGAACTGCGCCGCCGCCGGATTCGCGACAAGGTTCCGATGACCTTTGTAACGTCCGAGCCCTATATCGGCCATCTGGGCCTGGATGGGGTGGGCGATACCAAGGGATTGATGGAAAGCGAAATGCGCAAGCGGCACATCAAGTTCATCACCAATGCCCGTGTCCAGAAGATCGAGCAGGGCAAGATGACCGTGGAGGAAGTGAATGAAGGTGGCGCGGTAAAAAAGACAAGCGAACTGGCTTTTGCATACGCAATGCTGCTGCCGGCATTCCGCGGCGTGGCAGCCGTGCGGGGACTGGAAGGACTGACCAATCCACGCGGTTTTGTCCTGGTGGACAAGCACCAGCGTAATCCCAAATTCCCCAACATTTTCGGGATCGGCGTGGGTGTGGCGATACCGCCCATCGGGCCGACCCCGGTTCCGGTGGGGGTGCCCAAGACCGGTTTCATGATCGAATCCATGGTGACTGCCACCGCCCGGAATATCGGCGCGCTGCTGCATGGCCGGACACCGGAAGCGCAGGGCAGTTGGAATGCGGTCTGCCTGGCGGACTTTGGGGATGGCGGCGTGGCCTTCGTGGCGGAGCCGCAGATTCCCCCACGCAATCTCAATTGGTCCGCGCGGGGGAAGTGGGTTCACTACGCCAAGGTCGCGTTTGAGAAATATTTCATCCGCAAGATACGCAAGGGCGAAAGCGAGCCCTTCTATGAGCGGTGGATGATGGAAGGTCTGGGCATCCGGCGCCTGACCAGGCCGCGTTGAGAGGGAGCTGAACATGAACATCGACAAGGCCGTGCTGGCATTCGCCGGCTTCGTGGTTCTGCTGGGTCTCTTGCTGGCCCGGTATGTCAGCCCCTGGTGGCTTTTGCTGTGCGCGTTCGCCGGCCTGAACATGATCCAGGCCGCCTTTGCAGGCTTCTGTCGGCCGCCATCGTTTTCCGCAAACTGGGGCTGCAGGCCGGGCAGGCGTTCCCTTCGCCTGTTCCGGCGTCGCCGGGGCTCTCGTTCAGGTTTGGTCAGCTCGCAACGGCCGGCGCAGTCGCCGCCTTTTTTGCTGCGCCTGCACAATGTCCGTGGGTGGGAGGATCGTGCCGCCCATGCTAGGATTCGGCCATAAACAATAAGAACAAGGTGGGGAAGGGCAGATCGAACGCTTCTGTGCGTCCTCGCCGCCGTATCTCAAGGAGACTTATATGAAGGCCCTGACCACTTCTGTCGCCGTCGCGGCGCTGGCCGCCATGTTGGGTTCGGCGCCCGCCGCCCAGGCCGCGCGCGCCTATATCGGTACCTATACCGTCGACCCCAAGGCGCCCCAGCCCAGCGGCAAGGGCGAGGGCATCTACCTGGCCACCACCGATGACGCGACCGGCGCGCCGACCAGCCTGAAGCTGGTGGCCAAGACGGTGTCGCCGTCCTGGCTGACCTTGTCCAAGGATCACAAGTTTCTCTATGCGGTGAACGAGGTCGCCAGCTATGGCCCCAGCACAAGTCCGGTTCGATCACCGCCTATGCGGTGGACGACGCCACCGGCGCGCTGAAGCTGCTGAACGTGGTGGACTCCGGCAAAACCATTTCCCTGCTATGTCGTCGTCGATCCACGGGCAAGTTCCTGCTGGTGGCCAATTACACCGGCGGCTCCTATTCGGTGACGCGCCTCAAGCCCGATGGCAGCCTGGGCGAGACCACCGACATCGTGAAGCCCGACGGCCCCATGAGCGTCTATCAGGCGGCCGACCGCCCCACCGGCATGTTCGGCAGCAAGGAGCCGCACGGTTCGCGCGGTCACATGATTCTGCCCGATCCGTCGGGCCAGTATGTGCTGGGCGCCGATGCCGGCCGCGACCAGATCGTCTGGAAGCTGGACACGGCCACCGGGAAGCTGAAGCAGGTGTCGGTGATGAAGACGGCGCCGGGCGTGGGCCCGCGCCACTTTGTCTTCTCGCCGGACGGCAAGACGCTGTACCAGCAGGGCGAGCAGAATTCGCGCCTGATCACCTATTCGTTTGCGGATGGAAAGCTTTGACCCAGAAGGGGCCGTCCATCTCGACCCTGCCGGCCGGTTTCCAGGGCGGCAACACCACGTCCGAGCTGTTGATCGACAAGGCGGGCAAGCACCTGTACGGCGCCAACCGCAGCCATGACTCCATCGCCACCATGACGGTGGGCGCCGATGGCGTGGTGAAGCTGACCGCCAACACCCATACCGAAGGCAGCATCCCGCGCAGCCTGACCATCGATCCCACGGGCAAGTATCTCTATTCGCTGAACCAGGCGGGCGACAACCTGACGACGTTCCGGCTGGACGCGAATGGCGTGCCGAAATTCACCGGCAAGTTCACCGCGATCGGTTCGCCGGCGGTGATGGTGTTCCTGCCTTAAGGGAGAGTTTGGTGGTCAAGAAAATCGCTCTGACCGCCACACTGCTGGCTGATGGTTGGCGTTCCGGCCCCAACGCCGCACGCGCCTATATCGGCACTTATACGCCGAACCTGGCCGATCCCACCGCCTATGCCAACGGCAATGGCGAGGGGATTTACCTGGCCAATGTGGACGAGGCGACGGGCGCGCCGTCGGGGCTGAAGCTTGTGGCAAGGGACAAGTCGCCATCCGCATTCACCCTGTCCGCCAATGGCAAGTTTCTCTACGCCATCAACGAGATCGACACGTTCGGTGCCGGCAAATCCGGCTCCATCACCGCTTATGCGGTGGACGCGGCCTCGGGGGCGCTGAAGAAGCTCAACTCGGTGGATGCCGGCGGGCCTATTCCCAGCTATGTCAGTGTCGATCCGTCGGGCAAGTTTTTGCTGGTGGCGGTCTATGGCGGCGGCAGCTTTTCGGTGACCCGCATCAAGCCCGACGGCAGCCTTGGCGAGATGACCGACAATGTGAAGCCGCAGGGGCCGATGAGTGTCTATCAGGCGGCCGACCGGCCCGTCGGCATGTTCGGCAACAAAACGCCGCACGGTTCGCGTGGCCACATGATCATGGCGGATCCCAGCGGCAAATATATCGTCGGCGCCGATGCGGGACGCGACCAGATTTTCGTCTGGACCCTGGATGCCAACGGCAAACTGAACCAGGTGTCGGTGACCAAGTCGGTGCCGGGTTCGGGCACGCGCCATTTTGCCTTTTCGCCCGATGGCAAGTTGCTGTTCGTCGGGCATGAGCAGAATTCGCGCGTGGTGGTCTACGGTTTCGCAGGAGGCAAGCTGGCGCAAAAGGGCGCCTCGGTTTCGACACTGCCGGACGGTTTCCAGGGCAGCAACACAACGTCAGGTTTGATCATCGACCAGGCGGGCCGGCATCTGTATGTCGCCAACCGTGTGCATGACACCATCGCCACATTCGCGATTGCGCCGGACGGCAGCCTGAAGCGCATCGGCGATACCCACACCGAAGGTACCATTCCGCGCACCCTGACCATCGATCCCACCGGCAAGTTCCTCTATTCGATGAACCAGCATGGCGACAACATCGCCACCTTCCGCCTGGACGCGAATGGCGTGCCGCGCTTCACCGGCAAGTTCCTGGCCGTCGGCGCCCCGGCGGCGATGGTCTTTGTGCCGTAACACCCAGAAAGAGCAAGCATGCGCAAGAACAAGTTCCTGATGGCCGTGGCTGCATCGGCCCTGCTGGGTTCGGCGGGCGCCGCGCAGGCGGGACGCGCCTATATCGGCACCTATACCTCAGATGGCCCGCGCAGCAGCAATCATGGCGAGGGCGTCTATCTGGTGGATGTCGATGACAAAGACGGCGCGGTGTCCAACCCCCGCCTGGTGGCGAAGATGACCTCGCCGTCCTGGGTCGCGCTGTCCCCCGACAACCGTTTTTTCTACGCGATTGGCGAAACCGGCAATTATGAAGGCAAGACCGGTTCGGTCAGCGCCTTTGCGGTGGAAACCGATGGCAGCCTCAAGCCGCTGAACACGGTCAGCTCCGGCGCGGCCGGACCCGCCTATCTGGAGATCGACAAGACCGGCAAGTTCGCGCTGGTGGCCAATTATTCCGGCGGCAGCTTTGCCGTCATCCACATCAAGGCCGATGGCAGCCTGGGCGCGCTGGCCGACCAGGTGAAGCCGGACGGTCCGCTCAATCCCGCCACCGCTTCGGACACCCAGCCTGGCCAGTTCGCCGGCAGCGATCACAGCGGCAGCCATGGCCATATGATCGGCATGGATCCGTCGGGCGAATATGTGATCGGGGATGACGCGGGGCGCGACCAGATCTTTGTCTGGACGCTGGATGGCAATGGCAAGCTGCATCAGGTGTCGGTGACCAAGTCGCTGCCGGGTTCGGCGCCGCGCCACTTCGTGTTCAGCCCCGACGGCAAGACACTGTACCAGTTGCAGGAGCAGGACTCCCGGCTGCAGGCTTATGATTTCAAGGATGGCGTGCTGACGGCGCGGGGCGCCAGCATCTTCACCTTGCCGGATGGCTATCAGGGCAGCAACACCACCTCGGAGCTGCTGATCAACAAGGCAGGCACGCGCCTCTATGCCGCCAACCGCACCCAGGATTCCATCGCCACCATCGCGGTGACCAAGGGCGCCGTCACGCGCATCGCCAACACCCATACCGGCGCGGACAATCCGCGCACCTTGGCGCTCAATCCCAACGGCAAGTTTCTCTATTCCCTGAACCAGACCGGCAACAATGTCGTGACGTTCAGCATCGGACCCAGGGGCGTACCGCAACCAACGGGCAAGGTCATGGCGCTGGGTTCTCCCGCCGCGATGGTCTTCCTGCCGAAATAAGGAAACGCAGATGGACAAGAGACAGTTTTGGACCGCGGCCGCCGTGCTGGCCGCGACCCCGGCGCTTGGACAGACGCAAGGTGGGGCGCAGATAAAAAAGTCCGGCACAGATGATCTGGGCCGCACCCTGTCCAGCATGAAGGCCAAGCCTATCCCGCGCCGCAAGGCCAGGACGACCAAGATGTGGCTGACCCCGCCCAGCTGGCCCAATGCCATCACCGCCGATCCGGGCGAGAAGGGCTTCTGGGTGCAGCAACAACGTCATGACCGCGGCGAAACCGCCTGGCTGCTGGACCGCAACGGCAAGGTGCTGCACAGCGTTGTCACCAAGTGCGAAGACTGCAGCGGCATGGCGGTGGGCAACGGCTTTATCTGGTCGGGCGCCAATGGCGCGTCGGTGCACAATCCGCCCAACCCGCCGGTGGAAGGCGTCTTTCAAACGGACATGAACGGCAAAACCATCAGCCAGCGCCAGATTCCGTTCGGTCCCAAGGACAATGGCGGTTCCTGCCATGGCCTGGCGTGGGAGAATGTTGATGGCGGGCGCTTGTGGATTCAGTCCAACCGCCTGGAAGCGCTGGTGCGGATGAACCCGGTGACCTGGGAATGCGACTGGATGTTTCCGGCCGCCCATGTCGACCGGCTGCACGGCATCGAAGTCGACGGCAATGTGATCTGGCAGGTCTATGGCACCCAGGATCCCAAGGTGCCTGGCTATGAGGGCTATACGCCGGGCCTGATCAAGTACGACATCAAGTCGGGCAAGGTGCTGGAGTTTGTCGATTTCGTGCCGGGCTCCTGCGACATGCACGATGTCTGTGTGCTGGACGGCCAGCTTTACGGCGTTGATGCCGGCGAGCATCCGGGTTGGCCCATCAACGAGAAGTTCGCGCAGCCCGGTTTTCCCGAACTGAACAGCCCCAGCGGCGGCTACGTCTTCAAGATCGACATCATTTAGCCAGATTGCTGCGGCGCATCAGATGCTTAAGGGGTTGCTGAATCCGGCAACCCCGGCATACTCGCCTCCGGTTGAGTAATCGGGGGTGAGTATGGCGTTGGACGCACTCAAGGGCTGGACGAAATCGCAGAAGCATGTGGTCGCGGCCGCCTATCTGGGCTGGACCCTGGATGCCTTCGACTTCTTTGTCCTGACATTCGTCGTCAAGGACCTGATCGCCCAGTTCGGCGCCAAGAGCGCGGCCGACATCCTGGTGGCGGTGACATTGACCCTGGCGGTGCGGCCGCTGGGCGCGTTCCTGTTCGGGCGGCTGGCCGATGATTATGGACGCAAGCCGATCCTGATCCTGAACATTCTTCTGTATTCCCTGTTCGGATTCGCCACCGCTTTCGCGCCGACGCTCTCCATGTTCCTGATCGCGCGCGGATTGTTCGGTGTGGCGATGGGGGGCATCTGGGGCATCGGCGCTTCGCTGGCGTTCGAAAGCATTCCCTCCAAGGCGCGCGGTTTCGTGTCGGGCCTGCTGCAGTCGGGTTATCCCTCGGGTTACCTGGTGGCGGCGCTGGCATTCGGCGCGGTGCATGCCGATTTTGGCTGGCGCGGCATGTTCATGGTGGGGCTGATCCCCGGCGTGCTGCTGGCCGGTTACATCGCCATGATGGTGCCGGAGTCGCCGGTGTGGCGCCGCCCCGCGGTGGTCAGCGCGGGCAAGCATCTGCTGCACTTGGTCGGCGTGGCCGTGATCCTCAGTGCCATGCTGGCGGCCTTGATTCATTGGGGCCGCGAAGAGGGCCTGCTGTATATCGTGGCGGCGGTCGTGCCGCTGGTAATCGTGGCCGGGTTCGTCACGCCCTTTGTGCGCCAGCACTGGAAGCTCGCCATCTATGCCATCCTGCTGATGACGGGCTTCAACTTCTTCAGCCACGGCACCCAGGATCTCTATCCCACCTTCCTGCGCCTGCAGCATCACTTCGACGACGCCACCGTGACTTTCATCACCGTTGTGTTGAACCTGGGCGCCATCGTGGGCGGGCTGACCTTCGCAAGTTTCAGCCAGTCCTTCGGGCGGCGCAAAACCGTGATCCTGGTGGCGCTGCTGGCGCTGCCGGTGATCTATTTCTGGGCCTCTGCCGCCACCGTGGCGATGCTGGCGGCCAGCGCCTTCCTGATGCAGGTCTGCGTCCAGGGTGCCTGGGGCGTGGTGCCGGTGCACCTGAACGAATTGTCGCCGGCCAATGTGCGCGGCACGTTTGCGGGCACCGTCTACCAGCTGGGCAATCTAATCGCCTCGGTCAATGCGGTGTTCCAGGCCGAGCTTGCCGAAAGCGGCAAGACGTTCCTGGGGCTGGAGCATTACGCGCTGGCATTGGCGGTGGTCGCGGCCTTCGCGGCGCTCTTAATCGCCACCATGATGTTCCTGGGTCCGGAGGCCAAGGACGCCGACATGGGGCGCGCCGCAACGGCAAGCGAATAAAACAACAAGGGGAGCGATGATGAAACGTCGTGATTTCATGGCCGGCGCCGCGGCGTCGGCTTTCTGGGCTGGCATCGCACAGGCGGCCGCGCCGCTGGCGGACATTCCCATCATCGACACACATGTTCATCTGTTCGACTCCCGCCGGCCGCAGGGTGTGCCCTATGCCGGATCTCCCGAATGGGCCAAGGACATGAAGGGTGTGGCGCTGCCCTCTACCTATCGCCGCTACGCCCAGCCCTTGAACATCGTCGGCGCCATCGAGCTGGAAGCCAGCCCCTGGGTGGAAGACAATCTGTGGGTGCTGGATCAGATGCGCACCGACACCATGTTCGTGGGCACGGTGGGCGACCTGGAGCCGGAAAAGCCGGATTTCGTGGAGCTGTTCAACCGCTTCCGCAAGGACCCGATGTTCCTGGGGATCCGCTGCGGCAAGATCTGGAACCGCGACGTCACCAAGCAGGTCAACGATCCCAAATTCATGGATGGGCTGAAGCGCGTCGCCGATGCCGACCTGGTGATGGACACCGCCAACCCTGATGTCTCGCTGATGCAGGCGATGGTCCGCATCAACGACAAGATCCCCAATCTGCGCATCATGCTGGACCATTTGCCATCCTTCGATCCCACGCCGGCGGAGCAGGCAGGCTATGACGCGGTGCTGAAGGAAATTCACGGCCGGCCCAAGATCTACGCCAAGCTGTCGGAGATCGATCACCGCACCAGTCCCGCGCGCGGGCTGGCGGCGCACAAGGCCAGGCTGGACCAGCTGATGGCCACGTTCGGCGCGGACCGGGTGGTGTTCGGCACCGACTGGCCCAACAGCTGGGGCACTGCCACGCCGGCCCAGATCGTGGACATCGCGCGCGCCTATTTCGCCACGCGTACGCGCGAAGAAGCGGAGAAATATTTCTGGAAGAACTCGCTGGCCTTCTACAAGTGGAAGAAGCGCGCCAAGAACCAGCCGGGTTAAATCACCACTGGTAGGACATGCGGACCATGCCGCCGTCGGGCGATGCGTCCAGAGATGTGTCGATGTTGTATTTCTTCTTGAAGGGCGTCACCAGCACGGCGCTGTAGCCCGCGGCGATGGCCGAACTGGCCAGGGTGTCATACCAGCGATGCTGGTGCGCCTGGATGCGGCTATAGGCGACAAACTCGGTCAGGCCGGCGGCGGGCAGGCCATATTGCCAGCCATAGCGGGCCCACAGGAAAGAGGAACCGGCCGCGGCGATCGCCGTGGTGTCGGACGGGAATGACTTGTAGTCGCTGCCGTTGGGGCGGCGCTCCTTGACGATCTGCTTGAGAGCAAAGGCAGTACCCACGGTCAGCGCGCTTTCCACCACCAACTGGGCCGCGCCCACCCGGTCATGCTTGAGCAGGGTGATGCCGCCGGCCACCAGCGGCAGGGCGATGGCCACGCCGGTGCCGATGGTTTCGATGTTCTTTTCAGACTTGCTGAGCGGGGCGGTATTGGGCGTGAAGGCGAACGCCGGTGTCGCGATGGCCAGCATGGCCATAATGGTGGCCGCGCGAAAAGCGTTCATGTCGTTTGAGCCCCGTGTTGCGGACCCGTCTTACTGAACAGCGCCTTTCGGTGCAAACATTGCAATATTAAAGTTTCTCCAACAGCACCCGCGACTTAGTCGCGATCTTGACGGGCCACGCATGGCGGCCCATAAGCCGCCCAGGTGCAAGGTGTAGGGAATACGGTTCTACCGTAGCTGCCCCCGCAACTGTCGCCGGTGAGCTTTGGTCCATGTGTCACTGAGGGAAACCTTGGGAAGACGGGCCAAGGTGCTGATCCGGCTAGCCAGGAAACCTGCCTCGCACCGTCGTCTTGTAGCCTGCCGGGGTGTGCGGGGTGCAGCGGGGTGAACCGCAGCGGCGACAAAGTTGGAGTCGCAAGCTGCGGGGGCGAAGTCCCTTTTCAATACCGCAGGCATGCGCCTCCTGAGCCAGGAGACGTTTTATGAAGTCCTTTCTGTTTTCTTCCGCAGCCCTGATCGCGCTGGCCGCGCCTGCCTTCGCGCAATCCCAGCTGACCTATCCCCATCTGGACGATGAGAATGTGGTGGTCAGCGCCAACCGCCTGCCGACGCCGGTCTCGTATGTCGCCAGCAGCGTCACGGTGATCACCGCCGCCGACATCGAGCGGCGCCAGGACCGGTCGCTGACCGACGTGCTGCGTCAGGTGCCGGGCCTGAACATCGTGCAATCGGGCGGTGCGGGCGGCCAGAGCTCCATCTTCATGCGGGGCAGCAATTCCAATCACACCAAGGTGCTTGTGGACGGCATCGACATCGCTGATCCCTCCACGCCCACCGGCGCGATCGATATTTCCAAGTTCCTGGCCGGCGACGTCGCCCGCGTCGAAGTGCTGCGTGGGCCGCAAGGCTCGCTGTATGGTTCGGACGCCATTGGCGGGGTGATCAACATCACGACCCAGTCGGGCGACGGTCCGCTGTCGCTGCGCGCCAGCGTGGAAGGCGGCTCGTTCGAGACCGCCAACCAGGTCGCGACCCTGTCGGGTTCGGAAGGGTCATTCCACTACCGCGCCACGGTGCAGTATTTTCATTCCGGCGGCACCCCGGTGACGCCGCTCAACCTGCTGCCTGCCGGAGTCCAGCGCAATGATGACCAGTATGACAATGTCACCGCCAGCACCAAGCTGGGCTATGACATCAACGGCAATTTCGACATCGGCCTGACCGGGCGTTATTACAACAGCATCGGGCGGATCACCGGCGACAGTTTCAATCCCGTCACTTTTGCGTCCAGCCCGTCGGCCAGGCAAACCCGCATCAGCAACCTGAACTATGAGACGCGTGGCACCGCGCACCTGGTGCTGTGGGACGGGCGTTTCGACCAGACGCTGGGTTTTGCCTATGGCAGCAATATCCTGGCCACCCAGGATCCCAACAATGGCAATGGCCGCACCTATGGCGACCGGGTCAAGCTGGACTGGCAGGGCAATGTGAAGCTGGCGGAAGGCGAGACGTTGGTGCTGGGCGCCGAAAATGCGCGCGATGCGCTGCATCGCGGCTTTTCGTTCGGTTTCCCCACCACCCTGGCGCAGGGCGTCACCACCAATTCCGGCTATGCCGAAGTGCTGACCGACCTGCCCATCGGTTTCCACAACAGCTTCAGCGTGCGCGATGACGACAACAGCCGGTTCGGCAATCGCGTGACCTGGCGCATGGCGCCGTCCTGGGTCATCGCAAGCAGCGGCACAACCTTGCGCGCCAGCGCCAGCAGCGGTTTCAAGGCCCCGGCCTTGCAGCAGCTCTATGGCACCTTTGGCGGCAATGTGAACCTGAAGCCGGAAAGCAGCACCGGTTACGAAGTCGGCGCGGACCAGAAAATCCTGGGCGATACGCTGACCGGTGGGGTGACCTGGTTCCACAGCGACATCCGTAACCTGATCACCTCGGGTCCGGCGCCCACTTTCCAGAACATCAATATCGGGCGGGCGCGCACGCAAGGTGTGGAGGCGTATCTGGCCTGGAAGGCGCTGGACACGCTGAGCTTCCGCGCCGACTACACCTATACCGACGCCATCGATGCCAGCACCCGCCTGGCGCTGCTGCGCCGGCTGCGCAACAAGTTCAGCCTGAATGGTGAATGGCAGGCGACGGATGACCTGTCGCTGGATGCCACGCTGCTTTATGTGGGCCAGCAGATCGACGGCAATCGCGACTTCTCCATTCCACGCCGCAAGGAGCCGGATTATGTCACGCTGGACCTGGCGGCCAGCTACAGGCTGACCGACATGTGGAGCGTGTTCGGCCGCATCGAAAACGCCACCGACACCAGCTATCAGAGTCCGGACGGTTTCTTGCGTCCTGGCATCGGCGCGTTCGGCGGCATCAAGGTGAATTTGTAAGATAACGAAACGGACATGATCGCGGCGCCTGCTTCGGATGCGGAGCGGGCGCCGTGCTTTTTGTGCGTCGTTGTAGTTGTGGATGGAGAGGTGCGGATTTATGCACAGGGCCACTTGTCCACAGGCCGCCTGGCGCGCCTGGTCGCCTGAGCGGGCAGGGGGATTCGCGAGGATTCACACAACTGTCCCCAAGCGAAAAATGACATCCTGATGATAGTTTTCCGGCTTGACGGATTCCGCGAATAGGCCACTAGATGAGGCGTTCTCGGTTCTTTGGATGCTCAACATCTAGGGGTTCAAAGGGAACTCGGTAGGCCCCGGTGGGAGGCTCAAGCCGAGGCTGCCCCCGCAACTGTGAACGGCTGTTTTTGGCCAAAACCACTGATCCCGAAAGGGGTTGGGAAGGAGGCCCCAAACGATAGCCGTGAGCCAGGAGACCTGTCGGGAACGTGGTTTGAGCTATTGGGGCGGGGCGTCCCAGGGGGCTGTAGAGAGCGGATGCTTCCGCGCTCACGCCATCCGATTCCCCGCCGGGTTAGGGGAATTGCAGATGTCCGCACTCGGTAAGCACGTTCTGGAAGGCGATTTCGACACGGACGGCCAGGTGGTCGTGCAGACGCCGCAGGAACGGGTGCTGGAGCGCTCGGTTGTCGTTACCCGCACCGTCGAGACCAAGCCGGTGCCGGAAGCGCCCAAGCCGGAAGTCAAGAAGGTTGAGGCTTCCAATCCGTCACAGGACCTGTTTGGGCCCGCGCCGCAGCCGCCGCTGCCCTATCCCCTGGCGCCGCGTCCCAAGCCCAGCGACCTGACCCTGGACCATGGCCGCGATGCGCTGCTGACCCCGTTCGGCAAGGCCACACTGACCGACCGTTATCTGATGCCGGGCGAATCCTTCCAGGACATGTTCGCGCGCGTGTCCTGCGCCTATGCCGATGATGTGAGCCACGCCCAGCGGCTGTACGATTACATGAGCCGCTTGTGGTTCATGCCGGCCACTCCGATCCTGTCCAATGGCGGCACCAATCGCGGTCTGCCGATTTCCTGCTTCCTGAACGATGTTTCGGACTCGCTGGACGGCATTGTCGGCACCTGGAACGAGAATGTCTGGCTGGCCAGCAATGGCGGCGGCATCGGCACCTATTGGGGCAAGGTCCGCTCGATTGGCGAAAAGGTGAAGACCGGCAAGACCAGCGGCATCATACCCTTCATCCATGTGATGGACGGGCTGACCCTGGCCATTTCGCAGGGTTCGCTGCGCCGCGGCTCGGCGGCGGTGTACCTGGACATCACCCATCCGGAGATCGAGGAGTTCCTGGAGATCCGCAAGGCCTCGGGCGACTTCAACCGCAAGGGCCTGAACCTGCATCATGGCATCAACATCACCGACGAGTTCATGGACTGCGTGAAGAACGATCGCCCGTTCGGCCTGCGCAGCCCCAAGGACCAGAAGGTGCTGCGCGAGATCAATGCCCGCGAGCTGTGGCAGCGCATCCTGGAAACCCGCCTGCAGACCGGCGAGCCCTATATCCTGAATATCGACGCTGTGAACCGGGCCCTGCCCAAGCACCAGCGCGAGTTGGGCCTTAAGGTCAACACCTCCAACCTGTGCAGCGAGATCACCCTGCCGACGGGCCGGGACCATGACGGCAAGGACCGCACCGCGGTCTGCTGCCTGTCGAGCCTGAACATCGAAACCTGGGACCAGTGGGCGGACGCCGAGGGTTTTGTCGAAGACGTGCTGCGCATGCTGGACAATGTCCTGACCAGCTTCATCGAAACCGCCCCCGCCGGCATGGAACGCGCCAAGTATTCGGCGCTGCGTGAACGCTCGGTCGGCCTGGGCGTGATGGGCTTCCATTCCTTCCTGCAGTCCAAGAACATTCCCTTGGAAAGCGCGATGGCCAAGTCGTGGAATCTGCGCATCTTCAAGAAGATACGCCGGGAAGCTGATGCGGCGTCTTATATCCTGGCTGAAGAACGCGGCGCCTGCCCGGACGCTCAGGAGAAGGGCATGAAGGCGCGCTTCAGCCACAAGCTGGCGATCGCCCCCACCGCTTCGATCTCGATCATCTGCGGTGGCGCGTCCGCCTGTGTCGAGCCGATCCCGGCCAATGTTTACACCCACAAGACGCTTTCGGGCGCCTTCTCAGTCCGCAATCCCTATTTGCAGGACCTGCTGGAATCCAAGGGCCAGAACACAGAGCCGGTGTGGCAGTCCATTGTCGAACAGGAAGGATCGGTCCAGCACCTGGACTGCCTGAGCGACGAGGAAAAGGCCGTGTACCGCACCGCCTTCGAGATCGACCAGCGCTGGATCATCGAGCTGGCCGCCGACCGCACGCCCTATATCTGCCAGAGCCAGTCGCTGAACCTGTTCCTGCCGGCCGACATCGACAAGTGGGACCTGCACATGCTGCACTGGACGGCGTGGGAGCGCGGCATCAAGAGCCTGTATTACTGCCGCTCCAAGTCGATCAGCCGCGCCGGCTTTGCCGGCCAGCTGGAAAAGAAAGAGAAGGGCGTGGCGACCGCCCCCCGCACCGATTACGAGGAATGCCTGGCATGTCAGTGAAGAATCTTGGTGCCGTCGATCCGCGCACGCTGATCGGCAAGGGCACTGTCGGCCTTTTGAACGCCACCGGCACCTATGACGTCACCCGTTATCCCTGGGCCTATGACTGCTGGAAGCGCCAGCAGCAGACCCACTGGATGGGCGAGGAAGTGCCGCTGGGTTCGGACATCCGCGACTGGCAGTCGGGGCACTTGACCGCCGCCGAAAAGGGTCTTCTGACCCAGATCTTCCGCTTCTTCACCCAGTCCGACGTGGAAGTGGGCGACAATTACCTCAAGCGCTACATCCCCATCTTCCAGCCGCTGGAAGTGCAGATGATGATGGCCGCCTTCACCAACATGGAGACGGTGCATATCGACGCCTATGCGCTGCTGCTCAAGACCCTGGGCATGCCCCAGACCGAATTCGAGGCCTTCCGCGATTATCGCGAGATGAAGGACAAGGCCGACTACATGCACACCTTCGGCGTGGGCACCTGCGCCGACGTGGCGCGGACCCTGGCCATGTTCGGCGCCTTTACCGAAGGCATGTCGCTGTTCGCAAGCTTCGCCATGCTGATGAACTTCCCGCGCTTCAACAAGATGAACGGCATGGGCCAGATCGTCAGCTGGTCGGTGCGTGACGAAAGCCTGCACTGCGAAGGAATCACCAAGCTGTATCATGCCTGGGCCGAGGAAACCGGCTGCGTCACCAAGCAGGTGCGGGACGATATCCGCGATGTCGCCCACAACATGGTCAAGCTGGAAGAAGGCTTTGTCGATCTGGCCTTCAACCTGGGCGAAGTCCAGGGCATGACGGCCAAGGAGATCAAGTCCTATGTCCGCTACATCGCCGATTGGCGTCTGACCCAGCTGAAGCTGGAGCCGGTGTTCGGCAATTTCGAAGTGACCGAGAGCGGCTACAAGCAGGTCAAGGCGCACCCGCTGCCATGGCTGGTCGAGATCCTGAACGGCGTCGAACACGCCAACTTCTTCGAGCAGCGCGCGACCGAATACTCCAAGGGCGCCTCGCGCGGGTCGTGGGACGGCGAAAATGGCGTGTGGTCCATGTTCGACAAGCGCAACCAGATCGCGGCTGAGTAATCAGTTCGCTCGCTTGGGTGGCTTGGCGCCCATGTCCATGATCAGGCGCGTGATCAGGTAGAGCCGCGGCACCACCAGGTTCAGGTCGGCCCATTCATGGTCGGTATGGGCATCACCGCCCGGGAGGCCCAGGCCGTCCAGCGCCGGTGTGCCGGCGGACTGCGCGACCGCCGACTCCGAGGCCCCGCCATTGCCGCCGGTGCCTATCTTCAGGCCCAGTTCGGCGTAAACCCCTTGCGCATGTTTGGCCAGGGCATCGGTGTCGGCATTCTGGATCAGGGGCGGAAAGCCGGGGCTGGCGGACACGCTCACGCTGGTGTCCGGTATCGCGGTGGTCTTGGCCGCGGCTTCCAGCTTGGCGACAATCTGCGGCAGGTCGTTTGGGCCCCGGAAGCGGGCGCTGAACGTGGCTTCGGCGGCATCGGGAATAATGTTGGGCCGCTCGCCCGATTTCAGCACCGTCAGGTTGAGGGTGGTGCCGTCGCCGCTGAGCGGGAACGCGCCGGCGATGGAGTCGATCTGGTGGATCAGCTCGATGGCGGCGTTGCGCCCGGCCTGTGGCTCCACGCCCGCATGGGCGGCGCGGCCCTTCACCTGGATACGGATGCGCGAGGAGCCCTTGCGCCACACGGTCAGCTCATCATTGTCGCCGCCGGGCTCCATGTTGAATTCCACGTCATGCTGGGCGGCGAGGGACTTGATCAGGCGCATGGAGCCGGTCGAGCCCTGTTCTTCGCTGGTGTCGACCAGAAGCGTGACGGTGGCGAAGTTCTTGTATTTCAGGTCATGCAGCAGGGTGAGGGCGCTGACGGCCAGCGCCAGGCCGGCCTTTTCGTCCACCACGCCGGGCCCATGGGCGCGCGTGCCCTCGATGCTGAAGGGGCGGGCCGCCACGGTGCCCGGGCCGAACACGGTGTCCAGATGGGCGATCAGTAGCACGCGGCCCTTGCCGGTGCCTTTGAAGGTCGCCACCAGGTTGTCGGGCAGGTTCGGCGCTTCGGCCTTTTCGCTGCGCACCGACGCGCCCAGCGCGGTCAGCCGGGCCGACAGCAGGGCGGCGATCTTGTTGCCACCCGCGACATCGCCGGTGCCGGAATCGATGTTCACGATCTCCTTCAACAGGTCGATGACCGCCGGGCGGGCCGCTTCGGCCGCCTTGTAAACCGCGTCGTTGCGCTTGGGCGCGGCGTTGCCCGTCATGGTCAGCGCCAGCAGGGCGGCGCCCGCCATCCAGAAGGCCTTGTGCATGTCATCCCCCAGTCATGGAAAGTATGGCGCAGGCCGCGTCAGCTGTCTCGCAACAGGGCGCGAAATTTGCGGTCGTTCTTCAGGACAAATTCCCGCCGCATGGCGCCTTTGCGGGTGCGGTGCTTTTCCGCATAGACCAGCGCCCATTCACGCCCCCGCGTCGTTTTGGCGCCGGCGCGTTTGCCATTGTGCTCGGCCAGACGGCGGTCCAGGTCCAGGGTCCAGCCGACATAAGTCACTGTCCGGCCGTCCGGATTCGTGGTCGCCAGCACATAGACGAACGAAGGCATGCCGCTTTCTCCTGCGATTTGTGCAGGGCTGGCAAGGCGAAATTCCCGCCCATGCGTTCCCAAAGGCGCTTGCGGCCGTCCGGCGGCGGGTCTATATGCTTGCTCAAGCAAATATTGCCGTGACAGATAATAGCCCTGCCGTCAGGAGGGTCTTGAGAGGGGATTGGGCCGATGAAGCCCTATTACAAGCCCGCCAACTACGCGATGAAGAACTCCGTCGGGTATCTGATGCGGATCTGCACCAACCGCCTGCTGCCGCAGATGGAAGAGCTGTTCCGCGACCAGGAGCTGACCTTCTCGCAATGGACGACGCTGGTGGCGCTGCATGACGGGCGCATCAACACCGCCGGGGACCTGGCGCACAATATCTGCCACGACGCCGGCTCGCTGACCCGCCTGATCGACCAGATGGTGGAACGCGGGCTGGTGACGCGCGGCCGCTGCGAGAATGACCGCCGGGTGGTGAAGCTGGCGCTGACGGCGCGGGGCCGCGAGGTGGTCGAGGCGCTGGCCCCCCGCATGATGAATTTCTGGAACGGGCTGCTGTCGGGCTTCACCCATGCGGAGGTCGACACCCTGATCGGCTTGCTGACCCGGCTGGTGATCGTGGCCGAAGGCAAGCCCAGCAAGAACAAGCTGATCATCTCCGACACGCCCATTGCCAAACCGGTCAAAGCCCAAAAGGCCAAGAAATGAAAAAGCCCATCGCATTGCTGACGGCGCTGATGCTCAGCGCCTGCGTCGCCACCCCGCCCACCACGCCGCAGGTCGCGCAAGTGAAGCAGGCCGATCTGGGACTGACGGGCGCGGATGCGCCGCATTTTCCGCGCGCCTGGTGGAAGGCGTTCAACGATCCCCAGATCGACCGGCTGGCAGAGCAGGTGATCGCGAACAATCCCACCCTGGCGGGCGCCATGGCGCGCATGCGCGCGGCCCAGGCCGAGCTGGCGGTGAACCAGGCCGAAGACCTGCCCCAGGTGACGCTGGACGGCAGTGAACAGCGCACCCTGTTCAGCAAGAACTACATCATTCCGCCGCCCTATGGCGGCAGTTACCGCTGGTTCGGCTCCCTGACCGCGAACCTGAACTGGAACCTGGATTTCTGGGGCAAGCAGGCGGCGCTGATCGCCCGGGCGCGCAACGCCACCGAAGCGGCGGCGCTGGATACCGAAGCGGCGCATCTGGCGCTGTCGGGCGCGGTGGCCCAGGCCTATATCAACCTGCTGCTGGACTATCAGTATGGCGACATCGCCGACGCCACCGTGGCCGAGCGCGAGGGCATCCTGAAGATCAGCCAGGGCCGCTTCGATGCCGGCCTGGAAAATGGCAGTGCGGTGGAACAGGCCAAGTCGCTGCTGGCCATCGCGCAGGCCGACAAGGAACGCTATGCCGCCGCGCGCGAGATGGACGTACATGCCATCGCGGCGCTGATGGGGCAGGGCGCAGGCGCCTATACCAGCATCACCCGGCCCAAGCCCAACCTGGATGTGGCGCTGCCGCTTCCGGAAAAGCTGCCGGCGGATTTGCTGGCGCGGCGTCCCGACATCCTGGCGGCCAAGGCGCGGGTGGAAGCGGCGGTGCAGGGGCGTGAAGCCGCCCATGCCGACTTTTATCCCGACATCAACCTGGCGGCGCTGGTGGGTTTCCAGGCCATCGGCCTGTCCAACCTGATCACCGGCGACTCTTTCACCATGGGAATCGGGCCGGCCGTTCACCTGCCGATCTTCGATGCCGGCAAACTGCGGGCGCAATATGCCAAGTCCACCGCTGACCTGGATGCGTCGGTGGCCGATTACAACGGCACGGTGGTGAACGCCATCAAGCAGACGGCTGATGCCATGACCCAGGTCCGCAGCCTGGCGGTGCAGCGGGCGCGCCAGCAGGAAGCAGTGACCAGCGCCCAGCGGGCGTTCGAGATCGCGGAGGAACGCTATCGCAGCGGTCTTTCCACCCAGCTTCCCATGCTGACGGCGGAAGCCACCTTGCTGCAGGCCCGCTCCAGCCTGGCCGGCGTCGCCGCCCAGGGCGCGCAGCAGCGCATCACTTTGCTTCTCACCGTGGGCGGCGGCTTCGAGCCTTCGCCATCCGACACCAAGATTGCCACGCAGGATGTTCGCCATGACTGATGCCGTCCAGAATTCTCCCAATCGCCAGCGCCGTTTCTGGTTCATCATCCTGGGCGCGGTGGTGCTGTTCGCCGCGGTGCTCTACGCCATCTACTGGCTGGTCTATGCCCGCTATTTCGAGTCCACCGATGACGCCTATGTCGGCGGCAATGTGGTGGCCATCACCTCCAAGGAAAACGCCACGGTTCTGGCGCTGCATGCCGACAAC